>JAJDED010000024.1 GCA_029259915.1 Planctomycetota bacterium
GGTACTGATTGACTCGGATGAAGTCTTGAATATAACGAATTTCTTTGTGGTCCAACCTGCGGCCCTGCAACAAGCTTGCACTAAGTCTCCAAAATCAGTGGTATCCGTGTGATCCGTGGTTTCTGACTTAGCGTTGTAGTATTAGGTTTATTCGATTGATTCCACTGTACTAATGACCGATCCTTGGCCAAATCGGGTATGGATTTGTTGTCCTTTTTTGAGTTGCCGCGAGGCGACAATAAGTTTTTGCGTGGCGAGGTCGTGTGTGATGCTGTAGCCGCGTCCCAAAACGCCCAGCGGGCTAAGTGCATCGAGCTTGCCTCCAATCGCCGCAAGCCGATTGCCATGGTCGCGCAAGCCAAGATTGGCGGCGGTATGATGTCGTGCGGCGAGGTCGTCAATTTGTCGGGAGAGATTGTGTACGTTGTCCAAAGGACGGGAAAAAACGGGGCGACTCGCCACCGCTTCTATCCGGCCCCGCAATGCGGTTGCCTTTTGTTGAAAGGAGTTTTGAAGCCGGGTTTGCAGACCGCGCATCAATTCTCCCACGTCGTGTGCCGAGGGCACAACGCGTTCGGCCGCTTCGCTAGGAGTGAGCGCTCGCACGTCCGCCGCCAGGTCGGCCAGGGTCACGTCAATCTCGTGCCCTACGGCAGAAATCGTCGGCAGACGCGAATCGGCAATTGCGCGCACTACTGTTTCCTCGTTGAAGCACCACAAGTCTTCCAAGCTGCCCCCGCCGCGACCGACTACCAATACGTCGAGTGGCGGAGCAACCCGATTCGCTAGTCGGATGCCTTCGGCAATTTCGCTGGCAGCGCCGTCGCCTTGGACGCGCACAGGAAAAACGAGAACCTCCACTCCCTGCCATCGCCTGCGTAATACTTCGAGAAAATCGCGAATCGCGGCACCCGTGGGACTGGTCACTATACCAATCCGTCGTGGAAACGACGGCAACGGCTGTTTGCGTTGGGCGTCGAACAGCCCCTCCTTGCCGAGCTTTTCGCGAAGCTTGCGCAGCGCAAGTTCCAACGCTCCGATGCCCTGCGGCTGCAACTGTTCGACAACCAGTTGGTAACTTCCCCGCGGCGGATAAACATCCAAGTGGCCGCGGCACACCACTTCCAATCCATCGTGGATGTCGAATTTCAATTTAGAGGAAGTCCCACGCCAAATGACGGCACGCAATTGCGCGTGGTCGTCTTTCAAAGTGAAATAGCAATGCCCCGACTGGGGTCGGGAAAAATTAGAAATTTCGCCCGCTACCCAAATGCTGGAAAACGTGCTCTCGACCACCGACTTCAACTGGGTGGTGAGTTGCGAGACCGACAGCACGTTTTCATCAGTCTGTGGTTCCGCGGCAAGCGAAGTACGAGTCATCGGGTTTTTTCTATGTTAGATGCATGTCTGAAAGTCGCGATCCTAGCCACCGGCGGAAGCCGGTGGTCCACTGGCGTTCGCCAGTGGCTAATAACGAATCGCGATGTTGTTATTAGTAATGCTCAATGCGAAAGAATCATTCTATAGCAAAGGTGTGAAAAGCGTGTAGCCCCATCCGCGCGAACACAGAGAACTTGGGGACGGAATCGTTTCTATGCACAGAGGCGGAAGCGTAGCCCCGTTTGTTCCTCTGCCAAGGGTACGGAATCATCGGCTGGCGACTGGTCTTGCGGGGCTTCGTGGCTTTGGCGAGCAAGCGGAATTCTAGGGCGTCGGCGTTCGCAGACTTCGCCTTGCCGACGCGCTCCGCTCGCGGCCCAATCCTCAGCTTCCACCGTCAGATCGGTTAACAGGCGTTCTACGCTTTGCCGACAACATTCCATTTGATCGCGATCAATTCCGGAGGGAATCGTCACTGCCGGGCCAACGACACCGCGTGCCTGGGAGAAAGGGCGTGGCACGGCAAACTGATCCCAACTTTTTGCCCGCCACGGTCGATCAACTCCAAAACCCAATGGCACGATTGGCAAGCCCAACCGAGAAGCCAAATAGATTGGCCCCTGGGCAAGTTTTCGTCGTGGTCCGCGCGGCCCGTCGGGAGTGATGGTCAAATGCATGTGTTTTCCGCGCCGCGTCATATCCAGAAGCGCCGCCGTTGAACCGCGGTTGGTCGAACCCCGCACACAATCGAAGCCCATGTGATTTGCCACCCGTGCGAGTACATCCGCATCGCGATGCCGACTCAAAAGCATGGCCAAATCGCAATGTCCGCGTAGATACATGGGAATCAAAATATATTCGTGCCAAAAGACGTAGATCCGCGGCTGTTGGCAACCGTAGTGCGGGTCGAGTGCGCGATCGTAAAATAGCGCGCGGTATTCGAGAGTGCTCATCCAGGCGCGAAGGCCCTGAGCCGCGAGCAGCCCGCCCCACTTCACCGACATTGGCAATGATTCGCCCATTCGTTTTTTCATCCTTGAAATTCGTCAAACTTGATCAATCAAATCTAACCGGGCCACTCTCCAGAAAAAACTTCCTTGGCGGGGCCTGTCATAAAAACATGGTTGTTCGTTTCGTCCCACTCCAAATCGAGATCGCCGCCGAGCAAATGGACGGTCACACGCCGCTCGGTACGGCCTGTCAGCACCCCCGCCACACAGACGGCACTCGCCCCGGTGCCGCAGGCCAGGGTTTCCCCAGAACCGCGTTCCCAGGTGCGTTGCCGCACTTCGTTTTTGTTAATTACCTCGACAAACTCGGCATTCACGCGCAGCGGAAAGTGTCGATCGTTTTCGATGCGGGGACCAAGCGTGTGTACCAAAGCATCGTCTAACCCCTGGACAAAGGCGACGCAATGCGGGTTGCCCATTGAAACGCAGGTGACTTGCAAGTTGCAATCGGGCAAAGCCAGCGTTGTATCTGCCACGGGATTGCTGGAGAGGGTCGTGGGAATTTTTTCTGCTTGCAGAATTGGTTCGCCCATGTCGACGCGCACTTTCTCGACCAAACCGTTTTGCACGGAGAGTTCCAAATCGAGGATCTTTCCAGCCGATTCGATTTTTAGATTCTCGCGGCGTGCCAAATCATGGTCATAGACATACTTGGCAACGCAGCGGATACCATTGCCGCACATTTCCGAGGAGGATCCGTCGGCATTGAACATCCGCATTTCCGCATCCGCGTTTTCGCTGGGGCAGATGAGAATCAGCCCGTCGCCGCCGACGCCGAAATGGCGATCGGAGATTGCTCGTGCCAAATCAGGCACATTTTCAGGCACTGGCTGTGCAAAGCAATCGACATAGATGTAGTCGTTGCCGGCGCCTTGCATCTTGGTGAACTTCATCGGGAGTCGATTCCGGATACTCAAAGCTAGTTAACCACAAATAGACGAGGCATTCTACCGTTTGCGGCTTATCCCGTCAGGTCCAGTGCGTTGCCACTGTTACCAGTAGGATCCTTTGCTTGCTTGGGAGGTTCGCCATTTGAGTCGTCCTTCTTATCTTTCTGCGACGACTGATCTTCCCATAAACGGCGTCCGTCGGCGTCACGTTCGGAGGTTCCTTGGTCCTCCTCCGTTTGGCCAATGCCTGCGGCGCTTTCTGCTTTTTTTTCGCCTTCGACTTGCCTTTGGCTGGCAGAGGCATCTTTTTGCGTTCGTTCGGTGTCGCTACCGCCTGTTTGCGATAGTGGTGCGCCGGCTGCGCTACCCACGACTCCCCCCAAGGCTCCGACATTCATTTTTCCGGCTCCTTTGTTTGGTTGGCGAGGCCCAAGCCTCCGGAAGCCCTGCCGACTCGTTGATCGTGCCGTCGACGGGGCAACTCTCCCGAATATATTTTAGCTTACTTTCGCTTTGGTCCATTGAAGACATCTCTGGTAGGTTTTTGTAGTCTATTGGGTTTTCGGCGCAGCGGGGGGGAAGGGCGAGCTTCGCTGCGCCTGTCGTTCCCCGACCCCGGTATTGACGGCGTCGAGATCTGTCTGAATTTGTTGAATTAATTGGTTGACCATCGGAAATGCTTGCGTGTGGATTTGTGGGTCTGCCAAGGTTCCGTCAACGTACATTTGCATCGTTGACTGGCCGACCTGGTTGACGAAATTTTTCAAAAGGGGAATCCGAATCTCGTTGCGCCCCACAATTCCATAGAAAGTGAGATTCAATTGCTGATCGAAGTTGGTGTACCCTTTGCCAAACAAGCTGACCGCGTCTCCGAGAAAATCGAGTTGGTCGAGATAGATGTGCCGTCCCTGAATGCGGAATTTCATGTCGCTTTGGTTGAACGCCGTGGAGTCGGGCGTACTGTTTCGCAACACCTTTAACAGTCCCACGAGCAAAGGTAATTCGTAGATGTCGGCTTCGGTGATTTTTACGTCTCCTTGGCCAACCATATTGTCCAGTTGGCGGCCTCTCCCGCGAAGGCTCAAATTGGCGGCGACCTTGCCTTGAAAATCTTGTTGGCCTTGGAATCGTTCAGCCATGATTCGCAGCAGGTCGGCTCCCACGAGTGACGCTTCTGCGCCGTAGTTGGGAAGTCCGTCAAACGTGACCCAGGCATTGGCTACTATGTTACCATCATAAACTTTTGCTGTGACTCGTCGGGCGGGCTCCCCCCGTTTTTCACATGCCCAACGCCCGAGCAGGCAACTGGTTTCGTCCACCCAGAGCGGCCCGCGAATATCGGTAAACTGCACGTCCTTGAACGTAGCGGTGTCGATTCTCATTTCCCCTGCGGAGTGGCAGCGCGAACCCTGGCTTTCGCCCATCAGTCGGACCGTCCCATGCACATTCCGCAAGTCGATACCAACCTGCAAATCGGTCTGGTGGCAATTCAATTGCAAATCCCATTCCGATCGGACTTGGGCCGTGGATTCCGCGGACTTGGAAAACTGCAGTGAAGAATTCGAGAGCTCGAAGCTGCCGGTAGGCTTCAGCTGGTCGATGAGTTTTTGCATCTTCATAGGCAGTGCGTAAGTCAGATCGCGCCGCACCGCAAGCCGGTCGGCGGCCAGGCCATCCAGTTGCACTTCCCAGGCGCCGTCAGGAGAAAAAGTTCCGTGGCCATTCGTCCGTATGGTAGTTCGATGTCCGTGTCGGGCGCGCATGCCAGACATGAGCAGCCGACCATCTTGGTAGGACAAATTCCCTTCGATTTTCTCTAAGAGATATGGAAAAAAAGTCGGTTCGATGGTTGCAGATTCCGGTCGTGGGCGGACCACCACGCGAATCGAAGGCTTCGTAAACCCGGTTAGGTGTTGGATGTCTGCTGTGAGATCGATTTGGCCCCGTGGTCGCAGTTCGTCCCACGCCTCGGATACTGCCGGAGGGAGCGCTTGCTTCAGCTCGTCGTCCATCGGGACCTGTTGCCCCGTGAACTGTAGCGAGAGTTCTCGACCGTTAGGTGTCGGCACCAAGTACCCCTGGCAATAAACGCTCCGCGTTCCTCCGGATACCAAGTCGCGAAATTTCCAACGGTCGTCTTCGGCCAAGATCAAGCCGTGAATATGACTCAAAGGGTAGGGGAACTTTTCGTAATTGATTCGGGTTTCAACGAGCTCCAGACGCAGTGATTTGTGGGGCTTGGTTTGTCCTTTTTGCGTGCGCTCCAATCTCCAGTGAAGATTGAATCTTCCCTCGGGATGCAACGACTGAATGACCTCACGCGTTTTGTCGGGGAGCGCCGCAATCATCCGTTTTTCGATTTCGACATCCTGTCCACTGATTTCGATCCAACCCGTTGCACCAGGAGCCGGATCGAACACTTGTCCGACGATCCGTAAAGGTTGCCCTCCGCCATACCCTACTAAATCGATGTCAAGTTCAGCCACATCTTGGTTGTTTGGAAGCGAGTAGTGCAGGGCGCCCGAGCCATTGTTCAACCGATATCGAAATTTGTCGGATTCGAAGGCAAGTTCTCTGCCTCTCAAAGTTGCCTTGGGTCGCCAGCGTTGGCCATCGAACGTGAGCTGAAACTCGGCGTCAACGATACCGGTGGGCTGGTATTTGTCCCATTGAATGCGCAGTAACTCAGGCAGTGCGTGGTAAAGCTTTTTGTCGAGCGAGATGTTTTCAACCCGCATAGCCAATGCGAGCGGTGCAGTGCGATTCCAGCCGCTTTTTTCAAGTGTGAGAGCCAGACTGGCCGTTCCACAATTGCCGTGCATAGCACGAATCTTCAAGTTACTTCCCTGGCAGACGGCTTCGCCGGAAATCTCCGTCACAGGCCTCGGCAATCGCGGGTCTTCGAGCCGGCCGTCAGAAAGAAACAGGCGGGCTTCGACATGGGGTGCTCTGCCACCTGTGAATTGATGTTGTATGTTGAATTCTCCGTCGACGATTCCTTCCGAAACGGTCGGTCCCACATGCGAGCCGGTGAACGTGGCTGCCCAGGCAATTAGCTCCGGGGATAGCTGAAGCTTTGCGACTTTTCCGGCGATTTGTACTGTTTGTTGAAGGGGATCGAATAGCGCCTCGATTTGGGTGCTTTTAACTGTCGGTCCCCCTAAGGTTCCGCTAATCTTGATGATTTCTGGCGACTTGGAAGTTTTGGTGGTGAAGATGATGAAATTCCCATCGCGCACCACGAGTGGCGCAAACTTTGGTTGACTCTCATCGGAAAAAGCTATCTGTGCATCTTGAATTTCAACGCGTGGACGGACAGGTCCACAATCAGGCGGGGGCCATAGCGATTCGAGGTTCCATTTGCCATCGATTTTCTTGGAAATAAGAAGCTGAGGGCGTTTCACGATAATGCGATGAATGACAGGCGGACCGTGGAACAACTCGCCCAGCCGGACGTCGCATTCCAGCAGCATCTCGTCGACCATCAACAGATTGTCTTGCAGTCGGGTTGGCGATGTTTCTGAAATCGTCAGGTCATAAACGGCGATTCCATGGCCTTCCACGAACCGAGCGCCGCCCACGCTAATGTTGAGATGGGGATACTTTTCCGCCAAGGTATGTTGCGCAAAACGTCGGATTTCGTCGTCCATGCGCGTGAACAAGTAGACGCCCAGCGCCACCGCCGCGACCAGCAACAATGTCGCGCCGTACTTAAAGAAAACCCAGCAAATGTTTATTAGTCGACTGATGTTCGTTCTCGACGATCGATTGGCAAGCGCGCAGCCTGGCCCAAATTCCCACAATTGCGCAGTTTGAGAGCAGAATCGTAAGAGCCAGCCTCGATTGCAGTCAAGACAAACTGGGTGTAGCCGCGATCTTACAGATCGCTGGCACCGGCGATCTGTAAGATCGCGGCTACACTTGAAGCACCAATTCAGGTGTCGGTAGTGCTAAAAGGAATCAACGTGCCAGCACAAAATCAGGCATCCCTCCGACTTGCTAGCACGCACATTTCCCGGCAGGTTCAAAACTTGTCCGTCCGAGCGGTCCAGTGCCAATTCCGCCAAACGGTTCCACCAGAGGAAGTTCATCGCTTGTTCGGGCAATCCGGCGTTACGCCAAGTAGTCCTTAACGCTTCGCAAACCAAGACCCTGGGCTGTTTTTGCAAGGGAGCTGTTTGCAGCGAAAGCTGCCGGCGTGTTCCGTGTGTGTCTTCTGAGAGTGTATCTGACAGTTCTAGTTTGCATTCGTCCAAAACATGATCGGACAACTGGCTCAGAACTTGCCAGGTGTCGCTGGATTGCGCCGCCAGGTTGACCAGCGCGCGATCAACTTCCGAGTTGTAGTTCTCTCGTAAGTGGGGCAGCAGCTTGTTTCTTATGCGGTTTCGAATGTAGTCTTGGCTTTGATTGCTGGAGTCGCAGCGATAGGGTTGTTTCAGTTGTTCGAGAGTGCCAAGCAAGGTGGTCCGAAAACAAGACAACAGCGGACGCACCAGTGTGAGCGACTGCGTCAGCACTCTAGTGCGGGGAATGCCACAGAGACCATGAATCCCGGTACCTCGTAAGAGGCGGAACAGAATTGTTTCTGCCTGGTCGTCGGCCGTGTGGGCAGTAAGCAAGTACCGGGCACCGATTTGTTCCGCTGCCGCAGTAAGCAGTTCATATCTTTCGGCCCGCGCGGCGGCTTCGATGCCGTCGCCTTCGTCCGCGGCGCGCAATGCGGCTTGGCCAGCGAGAATCGTTATCGGCACGGCGTGCGTTTGGCAAAGTTGCGAACACCACTGCGCGTCTTCGTCCGATTCTGCGCCGCGCAGACCGTGGTTGACATGAAGTGCGGAAATATTGCCCGCCCCGCTGGTCTCGTGCTTGACTGCCAGTAAAGCTCTGAACAAAGCCACACTATCGGGTCCGCCAGAAAGGGCGACCGCCACATGCACATCGCGCCAGCTTTCACTGGGCCAATCTCGACGGAGAATATCGAGCGTCTCTAATACGAAGTCAGGCATGGCATAGTCCCGATTCCAGGGGCTTTTTTAGCAAGCTGATCATCGGCAGTGGAGAGCCAGATTTGATTCCCAATTTACCGGAACGTGTTAATCGATTGTTTACTGACAAGTACATGGTCTCCAAAACACGCAAAAACCATAAGTCTCAGAGTCAACGGAATCTCTGTAAACTCAAGCCAGGACTAGGCTTGTAATCCAATGCTATTTTGTTAGGATGGTTTATCTTAACCGATCAATTACGGCAAGTGTCGGACGGTTCGACTGTTTGCTGTGTTTGGCCGTGTTGATTATTGGAAGAAAACTACGTGCCCCAAGCTGATTGCCCTGAAGAGGGGAATGGCAGGGGGGGCGTCGTGTGATTCGTGTTCGTCGCTGAGGAGTCTTATCCAGGCACTCGATTGATTCGTGGTTTGCTGGAGATTGTTCCGTTATGCTTGAGATTTGCTTAGTTTTCCTGCTGGTCTCTTTGGTACTTGGCAGCGAGTTGGTTGGCTCGGAGAGTCGATTTCCAACTTTCTTGCTTTGTGCCAGCCAATGCATCTCGGCCCGCCGTTGCGGGGGGTATGGCACCATTTTCCGCTGGTTGCTTTTGCCTTCAAGTAGTACGGGCTACCTATTGCGAGGTTTCGCAATAAGTAGCAAAAGAACAGCAAGCCGAGGTACTCTCTGGGCTAGGCATTATTCGCCGCCGTTCGGAGCACCGCCGTGCCGTGTGATTGCGACTCCTCAATTTTTTGGTGATCGTTCCTTTAGGTAATGAACCTACGGTTTTCCGGGCTGTTGTTCCTGGCGTCTCCAAAAATTCTCGTCGACTACGAGGGTCATACGACGGGGTCCGCGTATTCGCTGGACCTGTTTGCTCCCCGCCCACTGCCGAACTCTCCTTCCTTTGGCGACAAGACGTTTTGCGGCGTGTGATGAACCACCAAGGCATTGCGATGCCTTTACGCAAACGTATGGAAGGATTTCCATGGGATCGTTTCTGATATTCGCCCGCCCGGCGGTGATAACCCCGCTGATTGCCTTGTCCGATGCTTGGCAAACGGTGGCAGTCTCCGTGGTTTCTGCGTTGATGGGGATGGGACTGATTAAGCTTATCGACTATCTGCGCCGTCGGGATGCCGATAAGGAAGCAGCGCGAATCATCGAACGTGCCGAGTTGGAGGCCACCTCGCGCCGAAAGGAAGCGGTTGTCGAGGCGAAGGAAATGGCGCTGCAGGAAAAAGACCGCTTGGAGCGCGAGAATAACGAAATTCGACAGCAGTTGCACGAGCGGGAACGCCATCTAGACAAATCGGAAGATTCTCTCTTGCAACGCACTGAGGGGCTCCAAAAACAAGAGAAAATGGTGGAAAACAACCAGCGGCGTCTTGCCGAGAAGCTCGACGATGCCAATCGTCGACAAAAAGAGCTCGACGATCTTCTGGACTTGGAACGGCAAACCATGCACCAGCTCAGCGGACTGACTCCTCAGGACGCGGAAGCAAAACTGCTCGATCGATTAGAGAAAGAGTTGGTTAAGGAGCAGGGCGCCTTGATCCTACGTCACGAGAAGCAAATCGCGGAAAAATGCGATGCCAAAGCCAAGGAAATGCTGATTACTTCGATCCAGCGTTTCTCCGCGGCACACACGGCCGAGTCGACGACGAGTACCGTCGACATTCCGAATGACGAAATGAAGGGCCGCATCATTGGTCGCGAAGGACGGAACATTCGTTCCCTGGAAAAAGCGACCGGTGTCGACGTCATCATCGACGATACGCCCGGCGTGGTAATTGTCAGCGCATTTGATCCGGTCCGCAGAGAGGTGGCGCGCATTGCACTAAATAAACTGATCGCGGACGGGCGTATCCATCCATCGCGCATTGAAGAATTGGTTGCGGAGACCGAAAAAGAAGTCGAAGCCGAGATCCGTCGCCATGGCGAAGAAGCGATGCAGGAAGCCCAGGTGTTCGGGTTGCATAACCGCGTGATCGATTTGTTGGGTCGGCTGAAGTATCGAACCAGTTATAGTCAGAACGTGTTGCGTCATTCGATCGAAGTCTCGTTTATCACGAGCATGTTGGCGGAAGAAATGGGCATGGACAGCGAATTAGCCCGTCGCGCTGGTCTGTTGCACGACATTGGCAAAGCTGCCGACCACGATCTGGAAGGTGGGCATCCAAAGATTGGTGCCGACTTGCTCAAGCGTTTTGGCGAAGGCCCCGAAGTGGTCCATGCCGCCCTTGGCCACCACGACGACATTCGCCCCGACATGCCTTATACAGTTATTTGCGCCGCTGCCGACGCCTGTAGCGCTTCGCGTCCCGGCGCTCGGCGTGAAACGCTGGATCGATACATCAAACGTATGCAAGAGCTGGAAACGATCGCTTCGAGTTTCCCCGGGGTGAACCAAGCTTTCGCGATTCAAGCTGGTCGCGAAGTGCGTGTGATCGCTAGCGCTCGAGACACCACGGACGAATCCTCCGCAAAGATTTGCCGCGACATTGCCAAGGCGTTTGAAGAGCAGCTCACTTATCCGGGGGAAATCAAAGTCACCTTGATACGCGAAACACGGGTTACAGAAACAGCGCACTAGCATCGCTATTTTCTTCACCGTATAGGAATTACCATCACCCTTTCACCTCTTTTCGATTGGTCTTCTCGTGCGGCTGCTGTTGATTGGCGATATTGTAGGTCGACCTGGTCGCGAAATCGTTGTCCAGGCATTGCCCGGATTGATCGCTAAACACCAGATCGACCTGGTAGTTGCCAACGCGGAAAATGCCGCCGGCGGTTCCGGATTGACGCCGGCTATTTACCGCGACTTGATTCAGGCGGGGGTCGACGCGGTCACGCTCGGCGATCACGTTTATCGCCGGAAAGAGATCTATTCGGTTCTTCGTAACGAAGAGAATATCGTCCGCCCTGCGAATCTTCCTCACGAAGCCGTGGGGCGCGAGTGGTGTTTGGTCGTGGCTCGCGATGGCACACGCGTTGCGGTGTTCTGTCTGCTTGGGCAGTTGTTTATGAAGCCGGTCGACAATCCCTGGCGTGCGGCCGACCGGGTGCTGGCCGCTTTGCCGACAGAAGTGTGTGTCCGGCTGCTCGATTTTCATGTCGAAGCCACCAGCGAAGCACAGTTGATGGGCCGCTATCTCGACGGCAAGATTTCCGCCGTGTTGGGAACCCACACGCATGTGCCGACCGCCGACGAATCGATTTTGCCAGGAGGGACAGCATTCCAATGCGACATCGGCATGACTGGCCCCTACGAAAGCATTTTGGGCCGCCGCATCGACCGCGTGATGGAAACCACGCTCACATCGAACCCCACCCAATTCGAAGTCGCCAGCGGCGACACACGGCTTTGCGGTACACTGGTCGACGTCGATACTAGCACGGGCACCGCAGTGGCAATCGAGCGGCTGTGCGTTGCCGAGAGCGAAGTCCCTGAACTGCAAGCGTTAGCTGATTCTGATAGCTAGCATGATTTTACTCAGCGACGCAGGGTGGCACCGACACTTGTCCGCAAGACGCGTGGCCATTGTTTTGATATTGTCGGACATGTGTCGGTGTTGCTTGCAACAAGAGGTTTGACTGTGTGTTGCAAACGGATATTTACCTCCTGTGCAACGCACACGGACAGTCGTTCGAAAATGCTCCCTGAGATGGCAAAGCAAACCCCGGACGACTGCCCGTGCCACCTGCGACTAACCTACTCTTGGTTCGACGGTAAGCATCTTGCAGGTTCTCAGTATCCAAAGAATCACTATCGCGGAAATGGGGTACGCAATGTAAATCTGAGGTGCAATACCCATATTTCCAATTCCAGTTGCTCTGGCTGCACTCATGGCCCATGGACTCGGGAGAGACCAAAAGAGAGTCATGCATATCCAGTAACCCAATTCTAATTTGAGTGTCCAGACAAGGAGGGTTAGACCAGACTGTTTATTTTTAAAAAGTCTAAGTGCTGCAATGCCCAAAGCAACCAAGAATGCAAGATTGGTAAGCGAATACAAGATAAAGAAATATGATGTGTAGGGGCCCTCAGCATCATTCAGTTTCGAGGTTGGAAAAACTGAGAAGAGTGTAGTGAGTAGAAAGAGTCCACCTACGGATACAAAGAATGTTGTCACCACGCCAAAGACAAGAAATATGATTCTTGTTGCTCGATTCATTGTGAACGCCCAGCAGGTTGCATGATAGTCGCCGTTCATCGAGGTCACGGCAAAAACATTGTGAGACCTCATCTTATCAAAATGTTAGCGTACCATTGTTTCTGTAAATAGGTTTGGCACCTGCCGCCGCCCCTTTTTCTTTTGAGCGTAGCGAAAAAGAAAAAGGGGCGGCGGGCCCGCTTGAAAGGGTGGGCCACGGTCGGTCTCCTAGAACGTTTGTTTCCAAGCAAGCGAAAGGAGACCCACACATGACCCACCGCAATGAAGCGAACCCCGAATCTACCCCGCTCGATCTGATGAT
>JAJDED010000025.1 GCA_029259915.1 Planctomycetota bacterium
AAACAAATCGCGGCTTTGCAACACCTGGGCGGCCACGATGTATTCGCTCCAGGCGGTCATGAAACTAAACAGGGCCGTGATTACCAGCCCCGGCGCTGCAATCGGCAAGATCACGCGCACAAACGCGCTGAGTTGGCCACAACCGTCGATACGTGCCGCCTCTTCGAGCGAAGGAGGAATCGTATCGTAAAAACCTTTCATTTGCCAAATACAAAAAGGCAGGGCGGTCGACACATAAAACACCAATAAACCCAGGAACGTATCCACGAGATGCAACTTCGCGATCAGAATATACAACGGCAGCAGCAGCATTGTTGCCGGGAACATTTGCGTGGTGAGAATCGCCAGCAGCGTTGCTTGCCGACCGACAAATTTGAACCGGCTCAGGGCGTACCCGCCAATCGATGCCAGTACCACGCCGGTAATCGTAACCAGGGCAGAGACCAACAGCGAATTGCCAAGCCAACGCAAAAACGGCTGTTCGGAAAAGAGTTGGACGTACGTATCGAACGTCCAGCCGTCGGGAATAATCGACAAATCGGTCGACTGCAATTGGTTCCCTGGTCGTAGCGAAATCGACACCACGGTCAGCACCGGGTAGATGCTTATCGCCGCGAAGAGCAATAACACCGTGTGACGCAACAGAGAAATAATTCGTGGTTCGGTCATTGAATTGAGCGGGGGTCAGAGGTCGGAGGTCAGAGAGAATGGCTACCATCAGTCATTTTCTTGGCGTCCTTGGCGATCTTGGCGGTTCTTTCCTAGGCATATACATTTTCTGTTGCCCGGGTGCGGTGGAGCGAAAGTAGACAGCCAAACAATAACAGTGCGAATATCACCAGCGACAACGCCGCTCCGTATCCATAACGATAAAGATTAAAAACCGCCTTATAGACGTACGACACCAGGATATGTGTTTGGTCGGCCGGTTCGCCGCCGTTGGAGACGAGCCAAACTACGTTTAGATTGTTAAACGTCCAAATGGCTCCCAAGGTGACTGCCGGCGCAAGCACCGGTTTGAGCAGCGGAAGGGTCACGTTACAAAACTGTTGCCAGCGAGTCGCGCCGTCGATGCGTGCGGCCTCGTACAACTCGCCGGGGATACCCTGCAATCCCCCCAAGGCAATGACCATCATAAACGGGTAGCCCAACCACACGTTGGCAACAATACATGCCGCGAATGCGGGGCCCGCTTCGCCAAGCCAGTTGACCGGCGCAAAGCCAAGCCACTTGCTCGCGATTAGATTGACCGCGCCATAGTCGAAATGAAACATGCTCCGCCACGTGAGCGCTGTGATGTACGCCGGCACTGCCCATGGAATGATCAAGAGGATTCTGTAAATCGCCTTGCCGCGGATGGGGCCGTTGATGGCCACGGCCAACATCACGCCAATCGACACGTGAAACAACACGTTCACCACCGTCCACAGCAGTGTGAGCAACAACACGCCGTAGAATTTATCTTCGGTAAGCACCTCGGCAAAGTTCTGCCAACCCACGACCTGCCAATCTTGGAACTTCGTGAGTGACATATTCGAGAGCGACAACAGCACATTGTAAAAGAAGGGAAAAGCAACCGTGAGAAAAATCACTAACAGAGCCGGGGCAACCATCAGATAGGCAAAAGGTTGTCGCCGAACATCGGGTAAAAAGGCCAACAGGCTCTCGCGCTGCCAAATCAACAATCCGCCGCAGAACACGATACCGGCCAGTTGCCAAACCCAGGCGTGTGGCGAGGCAATGCTCTCGCGATTCATCAGCGCGATCGACTTATTGGCCGTCTCCTGCATCTTGCTAGCCGCCTGTTGCGCGGTGACGCTGCCCGCTAGCAATAGTTGATACGGCGGGCGCATCGCGTCCCACACAGCACGCAATTCCGTATCACACGGCATCAATCGGCCGTTGTCCAATTGCTGTTTCGACGCTCGCAAAGTCGCATCCTCGGCAATCAGCGGATCGTCGTACAGGCTTGTCAGCGACGGGAGAATCCTTCCCTCGTGCAAGAAAAATTGTTGCGTTTCAGCACTGGTCATGAACCGCACAAATTGCATCGCCGCTTTCACCGAACCTTCGTCCGCAAATGCGTTGAGCGAATATCCCTTGGGCGAAACCATGGGGCCCATGGGGATACCCGTCGCACTCACCACCGGGAGCGGTGCGACGGCTGCGTCGATTCCCTCGGTTTCCAAATAATCGGCCCAACTCCAATCGCCATTGATAATCATGGCGGCTTTGCCGCTCTTGAAGAGCGAATCGGCTGTTTCGTAGTCGCAGTTGCGGGGCACAATTTTGTGACGATCGCGCAGCGAGAGAATAAACTCGTAGGCGGTAGCGCTCTCGGGCGTGTCGAGCGCAGGCACCGGTTTCCCAGAATCGTCGAACACCCAGGCTCCGTAGCCGGTGAGGAAAGGAACCGCGAAGAACGGCTCGACATAGTTCCACACAAGCCCATATCGCTCGATGCGGCCATCCCCGTCGGCATCAACCGTGTTCTGCTTACCCAACGCGATCAGTTCGTCGGTGGTGGTCGGCGGTTTGCTGATAAATTTTCGGTTGTAAACCAAAGCCAGATGATTGCCGAAGCGATCGGGAATCTGCACCAGCGCCCGGCTGACGGATACTTCTCCCTTGTTTGAGAGATAGGTCAACGCACCATTGCGAAAATTTTTGGCTTCATCCTCCGACATCCATGGGCTCATGTCCTGGACAATCCCCATCGTATGAAAGGGCCCAAGCACGTCGGACGGGCCGTGAATCAGTTCCGGCCCAATGCCTGCCAAAGCGGCGGCTTGAAAACCGCTCCGTAATTCCTCAGTCTCTTTATAAAGCGATCGCACATGAATCTCCGGGTGCGCAGATTCAAACGCATCGATTCTTTCTTGCAGCAGCGCGCGGTCGCGCGGCACCAATTGATGCCAGAGAGTGATCGTTGTGATCGTTTTTTGACTTTCGGCTTCGTGACACCCACTCAAGCAAGTAAAGAAGCAGGCTAGGAGAATGCCGAAAATACGAAGAACTAATGCGTGATTCCTGGCGAAAAGCTTACGCGTGTGCGTGTCCTGAAAGGCGAATGCCATGGTCGAGCGCTACTCCTCCCAGGGCTGCTCAGCCAACACAGCGCCATCGAAGGCAGGAATCGTCACCACTACCTGGGTTCCATCCTGCTCAATTTCTATTTCCTTAAAGCGGCCAGAAGCACTAAAAACTTCCGCGTAGGAATGTCCTTTTCTGCAGGAAGTCAGCCACCGGTATGGCGTATCGCCCCGGTTGATGGCCACGAGCATACAGTCCTCGCCGATACTACGGCGAAAAGCAATAAACTGTGCCAGATCGTCCGCCATCAGAACCTCGAACTTTCCTCGACGGAGAATTTTGTTTTCGGAGCGAAGCCTGGTCGCGCCGGCATAAAAACTAAATAGTTCCTGATCGAAACTGACCGGATCCTCGGGCCGGTTGCGGCCAAGCGGGTCGGTTGTCTGATCTTGGTATTCCAGGTCGTCCCAAACCATCGGCTGACGGTTGCAAGGATCGTCGGCGCCCCACATTCCTGCCTCGGTCCCATAATAAATCATCGGGGGGCCCACATAAGTCATCTGCATCAGCGCAACGAGTCGTTGGATTCTTCGATCGGACTTCGTCGGTGCCGAAATTGCGTACTCCGGGCTATAACGGGGCGAGACTACCTCCGAAACGTCGTAATCAAAACGCTCCGGCTGGAAATAGACTCTCCGGGGCGAATTGGCAATCATCGATGCCACACGATCGGTATCGTGCGAATCGACAAGGTTTTGCATAGCAAATCGCATGGACGGGGGATATTCGTCGAGTCGGTCTTGTAAATACAAGCCAAAGTCGTGTGCGGTAAGCTTTCCGTCGATCAGAAATCCTTTGACGAGATACGCAAAGCCATGGTAGTTCATCGTGGCGGAAAAACGGCCCCCGATCAGATGTTCGCGTGCATTGCCCCAGAACTCACCCACCGTATAAGCCTGGGGGTTCAGCTCGCGAACCAGCGTGTTCCAATCGAGCCAGAATCCATTTGGCACCTCGTTCGCCACATCCAAGCGCCAACCGTCGATGCCGTCCGACGGATCGCCATCGCCGTTCGGGTCCATCCAGCGACGCGTGATGTCAAACACATATTGCCTCGGCCCCGGGTGCAAGTCTTGCTGAGACTCGTTGTCGGCAAACTCAGGTAACGACTCGAATCCCCACCAACTTTTGTAGCGAAATTCGTTTTGAGGCGTCGCCGGATCGTCGAAGTGCTGAACGATGTACCAATCTTGATACGCCGATTCTTTTTGTTTCGCGCGTAGGTCGGAAAAAGCAAAAAAATCTCGGCCCGTGTGGTTGAACACGCCGTCGATAATCACATGCATGCCGCGCTCGTGTAATTGGCGAATCAGTTCCAAGAACAGTTTGTCCGCGGCAGTCCATTGCCAGGTTTTCGGATCGCTAGTCTCGCTGGCAATCAACTTCAAATCGCCCACCGGGTCTGGGCCAAAATAGGGATCAATGTGATGCATCGATGCAGCGTCGTACTTGTGCATCGACCTGCCATAGAACACGGGGTTGAAATAAATCGCGTTGACTCCGAGATTTTTCAGGTAATCGATTTTTTCGATCACTCCCTGAAGATCCCCGCCATAGCGGCGTTGGAAAACGCCATGCTCGTAGAAATTGTCGCTGCGCACTTTTTCCCAATCTGCGCGCGCATACCAATCACCGGTCCAAGACGAGGGTTTCCAGGATTCCGGCACGCTTGGCGGATCTTCCAGCGATGCGCGAATCGGGTCGTTCGTGCGATCGCCGTTACGAAATCGCTCGGGGAAAATCTGATAGAATACCGCATCCGCCACCCAATCGGGGACAAAGCGCGCCATGAGCTCCTCGTCTGGAGAGGGCGGCTGGGGTGGCTCTTTGGCTGGCTCGGCCGCGGGTAGGGCCGCTGGGGTTGCGGTAACTGCAGCCACATCTTCCGATGCAACCTCGTCTGCACGTTGGCAGCCAGTCGACAACAGCAAAACGAGTGCGAAGCATCGTAGCAACGGACTATCGAGGTAACAGGTCTGCTGATGAGTTCCCATACTGTGTGCAACTTCTCCTGCTATCCGTGCCCAAATGGCGAGAGAACCGTTAATATTTGTAGAAAAATCGGCTGGCCGCGACTGCCAATCAATCGCGGCCAGCCAAGCAAATTCAAAGAAACAATCAGACGCGACGACGCATCATCAGCCCGCACAAGCCGAAGCCAATCAAAACGATCGAAGCTGGCTCAGGCACAGCCCCTAACGCTGGGACACTTGGCACAGTGAGCGTGACAAACTGATCGCCAGCGATCAGGCTCAAATCGACACCCGAAAAATCGCCCGTGAAACCACCCAGACCATCGCCACCCAAGTTTCCACCCAAGATTCCAACGCCGGCATACTGGTTCGACGAAAAATCGTGACCCGCACCATTCACAAACGCGGTAAGCTTGATATCGCTAAGCGAAGCCGGGTTACCAATCTGAGCCAGTGGAATCGAAAACTCGACACCCGTGGTCACGTTTTCTGGATCGCCAGTTTCCGTGAAGACCGGTCCGCCGCTGCCGTTCACACCAGCGTTGTTGCTGTTGTCGAAGCCCAGTTCGATGTCGACAACCGAATTATCAAATTTGCGATGGTTACTAGGGTTGCCCAAGCCGACCTCGGCTGGTGCAACGTCCAACACGAATCCTAATTCGGCCGCAACACAACCAGCACCACTATCGTCCGTGCATCCACCGGCACCCAAAGCATAGGTGCGATCGATCAACTTGCCCTGCGCCAAACCCGGCAAAGCAGGGCCAATCAATGTGGTCGTAGAAACCGTTCCGCCATTGATTGGAACGAACGCGAAATCGGCTAAGGTCGGATCAGTGCCGTACTGGCCTTGCCAAACCGCGAGATCGGCAGCATCCACGACAAGGTCGCCATTGGCATCGCCATCCAGCTTGGACGCCAGGGTGGTGATCCCGTCGAAATTTCCATGTCCACGTTGCCAAACAAGAAAATCGCCTCCACCGACATCGCCGTCTTCATTAAAGTCGGCCGCAAGCGGAGATCGCAAAACATTAGGAGCACCTTGCGGGGCCAATTGGATGCCAGCAGCTACCACTGGTCCAGCCGTTCCCTGAGTGAGATCCGCGTAATGCGCACTCATTGCCCAAAAATTTGAGTTATTGGGGGCAACACCGACATTCTCACCACCGTGGGTGAAAATCATCGCGTAGTCGGCGGAAAAATTGGTATCGAATGCCAACCCGTCCATCCGTTGCAGAGCACCTTCGTTATCGGTGTTCGTACCATCGGGAGGTGCGAACCCACCGCAGCAAAATGCGTCGAGCCCGAACGGTACATTATTATCCAATGGTGTAAAGACATCGCCATTGATCTTGTTCACACCACCCGCTACCGAATCGATAAAGATTTGCAGCTTGTTAAAATTGTTTTCCAGATTGCCGGCAACCGTTACGTAAAGCCTACCGCCTTCGATCTTGCCGAACACCTGGTCGATTTCCGAACCACCGCCAGAAGCAATCAAATCGGGCAACGTCGCGTTGCCGAAATGGGTGTCGGTGTTTTGCGTCGACAGTAAAGTGTACCCATCGGCCACACTGGCGTTTCCGTCCATGGTTGGCACAGCCACGGCTTGCTGACCAGCAGCCAACGCCACTACTGCGGTACTCAGTAAAAAATATTTCCACGATTTCATCATCAATCCTCCCTCAAGGAAAACCGAGGGTGGCCGCCACGTTGGCATCCCACCCAAAAAAATTAAATTGGCCCCAAACACAAATTTCCTTTTGACGTCGTGCGCCGCATGCGAAGTCCGTAACCCCGCATGCCAAGCAAGACACCAAACAATCCAAGCGCCAGCGAATGCGGTTCTGGTACAACCGTTGTCGCCTCTGCTTGCGCCGCTAAAGTTAATCCCTGCGATCCATACACAGACTGCCAAACGGCCAGGTCCGTAGCGTTGACATTTCCATCAAGATTCGCATCGCCTTGGTGGAAAAGCGCGCCGCCGGTACCCAATCCCAACTGCCAAACGAGCATGTCCGCCCCGTCGACATCACCATCCAAATCGAAATCACCGTTTTCGGTTCGGAAAATGTCGGTTATCAACGTCTGCACATCATTGAGATCCACAACACCGTCGACATTCAAATCTTCCAGCCAGCCGGTGCCACCGAACGCGGCGTGCAGTGCAGCGATGTCGTCGCCGTTGGTCATGCCGTCTTGGTTCACGTCGCCGCGGCGCAACAAAAGGCTGCCGTACTCATCGAGGATCGTTTGGTTGGCTCCGGAGGTAACCAATTGAGGTCCCAAAGCAAACAGGTCGAGGTTGTCGACATCGCCATCCCCGTCGAGGTCGGCCGCGGCGTTGAAATCTACGTTCTGGCTGAAAAGCACGTCTTCAAACGAGTTGTTTGCCAAACCGGAGAGATCCGCAATTTCGAAGATGTTGTCCGCATCCAAGTCGCCAAAGCCGGCACCAACGCCCGTAGAAGTAAACAAACCAGGAAAACGCTGGACGTTGATGCCGTTTGTGCCGTCGAAGCTCGGTTCGAATGTGACAACCGTCGCCACGTGGTTGCCGGTGGTGACGCCCGTGAATCCAAAGACCCACGAATCGGAGTCATACTGCCCCGCGTCTTGCGCTCCACCGAGTGCAAGTGCAATTACCTGTGAATCGGTAAGTCCCTCGGGCAAATCGAGAAAGATGTGCATGTTGTCGGCCGTCTGGTCGGTCGATTGCACGATCAAATCGCGATCGTCCAAGACGGTTGGACTCGACGCAAACGGATCAAAGCTCACAAAAGCCGCCTCGGGGGGCAAGCGATCGATGTACACGGCCTGTTTGAATTCCGAATATACCGCAGGCCCGCCGTCGCCGCCGGTGGACAGGTCGCGATGGCGAAATGCACGCGTCGTGATGTAATGCCGTCCCTCGCTCAGTTGCGTGGCATCGATCGTTTGCGTATACGTTCCCGTACCCGTGCCGATATTCACCCCGGCACCGTTATCGATGTACCCCGGCACGCGTGTATCGGTGAAATCTTCAAAAGCGTAAGCCACGCTGCCAGGCGTGGCGTTGTCGATGCCCGCCACGTTGTTCAAATCCATTCCCTCGTCAATTCGCAGCAAAGCCGTATCGCCGTCGGCATCGAAATCACGCACCGGCAACATGGTGTCGGGATCAGTGAGTGAAATGGGAGTCGTGTTCAGCGATACGTCAAAAGTGTCGGTGCGAATGACTTCAATATCACCCAGACGCGCTGTGCCATTGGTCGCGGCAGTAGGCGTCGCGCCGGCAAGTGTCATCGCGACATTCGTCACACTCATAGTTCCCTGCGGATTGGCCAACCCATAGATCACATATCCGCGACGATGCGTCCCGTTGCCGGGGATGCTGACATCAATCTGCCCCGAGGCATCGACTTTCACAGTTTCCGGAATCAGCCCGCTCGGATCGACTAACGGATCGGCAGCGTTGCCGGTCAGTTCTACAAGAATCGTATTGGGGGCAAAGTCGGTTTGCACGCCGTTGCGAGTTTCGATAGCAGAATCGTTGCGACTACTGAGCGCAACGACTGCTGTGTTGGAACGCTCGTAGACATAAATATTCGAGAAGCCGCTCGGGTTGAATGCGTCGTCGATCCACCGTTCGCGGAAATCGCCGCGACCGTGGGTGTTGCGGATGTTCACCAGTGTGGGAACCGCCTCACCATGAAACCCACCCAACGCATCATCTTTGCCATCATTTGGGAACGAACGTCCCGTGCCGAATTCCTCGGCGTTGAGATACACCAATGCCTGCCCAGGCATCATCAGCGTGTAGGCATAGGCAACATTTTTCAGAAAGGGAAATCCGCCTGCTAGGTTGTCGTGACTATCGACAAACGATACCCCCTGGCTGCCGTTATGAAACCCATCGTCCTGCAAGTCCTGGCTTGCATTACGGATGCCATGCCAGTTGTTGGAAGCGGTAGCCCCGGTAAGGTTCGAGCGCAAGCCGAAAAAGAGCGGAAAATCGAGTACGTCGCGGTTGCCCTGCACGGTAAAATCGGCCGGGTCGATTGCAGCCGGGTTGGGCAATCCTTGGTTGATGAAGGTTTGCAAAAATCCCTTGTTGCCATCCAACACTTCGCCAAAGGAATAAATCGGCTTGATCGAGCCGTCGTGATTCGTTTGATTGCTGGCTCGGAACACAGCCTGATCAAGCATTGTGAGCGTGCTTGTCGGAAAGTGCTTCTCCGCATCCAAACGAAAACCGTCGACGCCAACCACCTGCACCATCCACTGCGCGTTTCGCATCAACAGTTGCTCTGCTGTTTCAATCGTGGCATCACCAGCCAAAGGGTTATTGAGGTTGAAGTCGTGGCGTGTGATTAAAAACTGCCCAGGCCCCGGATCGACGTCGAGCTGGACGCCTCCCAACCCTTGATCCTGATAAAATCGCGCGTTGTTCGGGTCGGGAACATTCGCCAAGCGGCCAAACGCGGCAGTCGTGCCCGCAGGGATGTTGTTCGGATTGCCTACCGCAACGGGATGACGAATAAACTGGTGCGTCTTTTCCTGGGCGATATCGACCAAACCTGCCAGACGACCATTCAAATCGCCCCCTTCGAACGCCCCGTGAAAGTCGCCATCGACGTCGGTCGGCAAAGTGATCGCAAAACCTGGATAGCCGCCCGACTCGGCAAACGTCACGTCGTCGGCGGTACTGGGGGTTCCCTGGGTGTCAACCGTTCCCAGATCGCTAAATCCGTTGTGATTGAGAATCAGATCGGTGTAGATTTTCACACTCGCGTTATGGGCAGAGTTGACCAACGTCTTGAGCGACGTGTCGGTGCCGTAAAGCGTTTCTTTGCGGGCTCTGCCTAAATCGAACCGATCGTACACGTCGTATCCCACCGATTGATCTCCCGAATCGGCTCGACTCGGCGGCGGGAGCCACATTGCTCCGTAGCCCGTATAAAACAGGTCGACCTGCCGATCGGTGATGGTATTCCAACGTGCTTCAAACATCTGAAGAGTTGCCGGTGCGGAAACGTCCACGGCGCGAGCCGGCGCTTGTCTAAGGAGAACGATCGCCATCGCCAAAACCGCGCACTGAGCGCAAGCCTGACCGCCGACCCATAAAAGGCCGTTCCAGGGCGCAAATCGAATTGGCGTTGTCGTAGGTTTCATGAGTCTGTTGTGGCGCATTTTGGGCGCTCGACCGTAAGCTCTGTTCCGCAGGGCCCGTTGGCTGAAGCACTAGGTAGTTCATTAGGACAATTGTGTTTTACTTATCAACGCCGACGCCTTTTCTGCTTTGGCGGTTTCCAATCAGGCGGCGGTTCCGATTTCAGTTCTAAATTGATTGTGTTGGAGCCAGGCTCTAACGTGACCTTCAAATCCGAGGTTTTTTTCGTACGATACCAAGCTGGCGTAATCGTTTTGCCCGGCGTTGGGGGGCCTCCATTGGGATCAGGTGTCGAGGGCTCATTAGCCACAACGGTTACCGTGTAGTCTCCGGAAGGCAATCCATTTTCGCGGCCCGTCATCAGCGAATAAGAGCCATCTTCTGCAACTAAGCCGTAGGCTTGGGGTCCAGTACCGGATGGTATAAAGGAAACAGTTCCGCGGGTGATCAGGGTGCTGTCTAAGGTAACTACACCCGTAACACTGGCATCGTACACACCACCGCACCCAGGCAAGACCACCAAAAGGCTAAAGCAAACCAGGGATCTGATAGACCCCTTTCTAGTTACTAGCATCACTGGTCAGTCTCCATACTGCTTTCAACAGCTTGATCTTCATCCGGCGTTGTATCCTCTGATTCTAACACCGACTTTGAGTCAATCTGTCCTTCATCAGTTTCTGCGTCTTCTTCTGCGTCTTCCAAAATTTCTACTTCTTCGATAGCTTCAAGCTTTAAGACAATCACATTTCTGCCTTGCTTGACACTAACGAGGAGATCAGAAGTATCTTTACTTGCATACTTGTCCGCGGTAAGTCGTTTTCCAATGACAGGAGGACCACCTTCCCCCTTGTAGCTCTCTCCCGAAGATGGGCCCGTAGCGACAACCGTTGCAATAAATCCGCCAGAAGATATAGCTCCTCCATCTGGATCTTTCAAATTGCCTTGCCCAGTACGCAACGAGTAGCTGCCATCGGTATTGATTTTTCCATAAGCGATAGGTCCGTCTCCCACCGGGTAGAACATTACGGTTCCCGAAGTCAACAGTTCACCTTCGATGGTAACTGTTCCTTCGACCGTGGCATTAAGCTTGGGTCGCTTATCTCCACATCCCGTTGCGAAAAGCACTGCGGCCATCATTAAAAATGGAAGGATTGTTTTCCGCATGATGTAACTCATTCTTCAAGTGCTCTGAAAGTGAGGCAAGATGGTTTAACTTCTCTAACTAGTCCTTAGTCCAATGAAACAATCTCCTCAAGATTACGCGTAGAGAGTCCTCGATAAACATCATGGTCGATACTGTCATTTACAAAATGCACCGACCCATCAGCAAACACAAACTGGGCGCCACCGGGATGAAAACTTTTGAATCCACGAGTGTTGTACCACTGGTCCTTTAGGCCAGCGACATCCAACCCTACAAGAAAGAAATTGAGTGGTGCGTTACAACTCGCAAAATCACCATCTGAAAAGAAGGCTGCTGAATGAAAGTCCTGTTCTACGACAGCTTCACCAATCATAAACGTGTTACTTAATCCATCCGTAACATTTTTGAGTTTAATTTTCTCGTAATAGGAGTTCCGATAAAACAACCCATTGCAATTCAATACGGTGTTATGACAGTCAGGGAGGCTGCCTTCCTGGTGTAAAGTGGACTGGGGCCAAATAATATTGTCGCCGATGACTCCTTTGTAGCTTGTCGTTGCTGCCGTTCGGGATGTCCACCACCATAGGCCTTCGGTAGGCACTGCAGATGGGTCGGAGGGACATGTGAGCGAAGACATTTGGGTTTCTGTAATTTCACGGAGATCGTTATGCCCTAGCGACCAACCACCTTTAGCTTTGGCTGCAAAATCACGCACAAGCTTTTCCTCGATCCGATCGTACATCGCTTGTTGCTCTATATAAGGCAGGATGTCGACAATCCAACCTTTGCCATTGAAGCCGGTCCCGCCATTTGCTGGATTCTGACTAGATTGACTCCATCCACCTCCAAGATCTTCTGATCTGAAATTTCCACTACCCGGCGGATCTTCTACTAAGGTTACTTCCTCATACCACTGACCGATCGAAGTGGGTAAGTGGCCCCTGGAATCGGAAAAGTTAATAACCGCCAGACCCAACTGTTTGAGATTGTTTTGGCAGCTCATCCGGCGCGCTGCCTCACGCGCCGCTTGGACTGCTGGTAACAACAACGCGACCAAGACCCCGATGATGGCGATCACCACCAGAAGTTCCACGAGCGTAAACGCCTTTTTCCGCTTGCTATGCCGATTGTTGTTCATGTCTCATTACTCTCGAAAAGTGATTGTTGCTATTAGCGGTTAGCTATTAGCAGTTAGCTGTTGGCAAGTTCCTAAAAGGACTAATCGCTAACAGCTAATCGCTAACAGCTAGTACCACACTCCTCAGTTATCTCTGTTTCCTCCTGTTCCAATTTTTGTTTACGGCCGGAGGCCCGCTAAATAAACGTACCGCGATCCCAGTGGCTGTCGCCGCCCGCTCGCCGGCCCGGGGAGGACCGCACGAGCGGATCGACGACTGCCCCAACAAACAAACCCTCTATCTCCGTTGCCGACTAAACGCGACGACGTGTCGCGAGCAGTCCAATAACAGCAAATCCGGCCAAAGCCAAGCTAGCAGGTTCTGGAACGGGGATGGTGAAGAACTGGTCTCCGGCAATCGTGCTAAAGTTCACGACGGAAAGGTTCGCTAAGTGCCCCTGAACGGGCAATCCGCCGAGTACCTGGTTGGATGCGAAGGTATGGTCACCGCTGTTGACGACCGCAGAAACACGGATGTCGCCACCGGCGTAGCCAAGATCGGCCAAGTCAATTACCAACTCAAGACCAGTTGTAACGGCCGCTGCGACGCCCGCAGCAGGGGCCGCCGGAAAGGCTCCTCCAACACCCAAAACATTGCTATTGTCATACCCGACACCGATCGCGCTGGCGGTAGCCGGACCAGGAGCGACGCTGCCGCTACCGGTCAGCGAGTTGCCAAAGATGCTGAACTGGCTGGTCACCAAGCCGCTGCCGAGGTTGGCAAAGTCCAGATCGAACTTGTTCTGGCCAAGGCCACCATCAAAGCCATTGCGGGCAATGATGTGGGTCTCGGGGGTGAACGCGGTGTCAAAAACCAGTCCGTTCATTGCGCCCGCACCGTCGTTGCCGGCACTGGCGAAAATGCTCTGACCACCGGCCGCGGCGTCGATCCAAATCTCGAGCTTGTTGAAATTGTTCTCAACCTGCCCAGTGATGAACAAGTTGAGCGTGCCGCCAGCGATGGTACCGTAGCCAGCATTCAACTCACTAAAATTGTCGCCAAAACTGGTCTCATTCGTCTGTACCGCAAGTGCGGCTCCGTAGCCGTCGCCGGCCGTACTACCGTCGACAACCACCGCCGACACAGGTGCGGCCATCAGACATACAATGGCCAAAGAAAAGATTCTTTTCATTACTCCACCTCCGGGATAACTCCCCAAAAACAAAAAAACAGAACAAAACAAATGAAGCTAGGCAGCGCCCTCACGCGATGTGTTGGTCGATCACTGCTTCACCCCTCCAAAACTATCCGACGGCACTTTGCCATCGTTTCCTCTCTCTTGAGTTTAACAACTCTTGAGAAATTTCACTCTCAATATGTCAAGCGAATTGTTGCCAATAGCGGTGCCAGGCAAGAATCCGCGTTTTGATAAGTCCTGACCAGAGACGATTGAAATCGCCCCTTGGTATCATGTTGATAAGTAATTCGTCGCAGCAACCGACCGCGCTCCCCCCCCCAGCGACCGGTAACCGCAAGGAAGTGGGTGCCAACACGAACTTCGTCCACCTCGTGGATCTTCGTGCCGTGGAAGTTGCCTAGGCTGATACGGTCAAATGAAAAGTTTCCGTGCAGCACGGCGTCGACGCTACAAGCTTGCTCGTCGCGAAGCGATCGGGGATTACGGAAGATCTCCATCACATCGCGGTTGTCGACGCCAAAGGTTATTTTAACCACAATGAAGTTCGCTTCGGTATTTTCTTCTCCCATCGAGGGGAAATTTTTGGGGCCATAGATATTGAAAATCGACGTGGCCCCGTAACCGGTTTCCTCGACGCCGCTGCCAATGTTCAGCACACGGTTGGCATTGCCATCGCCGCGGTTTAATTCCACGCCATAAAACACGTCGTCGACCTTAGAAACCCGTTGCAGGAAGCTCAGGTAGACCTGGTTGCCATCGCGGCCCACTAGTCGAACGCCATCTTGGTTTTCCACAAGGCCGGCCACATCGAACACCCCCCCGACCGACGTAGCCAACGATCGGCGAATACGATTTTCTTGACCCGTTTGAACTGCACGATTTCCCTGCGGGACAATCCCCTGGGTCGCCAAACTGCCGCCGCTTACGCGATTGGAGTCGGGGCCCTGCTCGCCATCAGCCGAAATATCGAACCATGGACCTGCCCAGCCAAAACCGCCGTTTTGCGCAGCCAACGGACCCTCGGGATAATCAAAACCTTCGTAAGCCAACAAGCCATCTTGAGGGCCGGAAGAGGGTAATAAACTACGAACAAATGCGGCTTCGTTCGCCGGGAATTCGAACACCGTGGTCGACACGGGGCTCACCCGCGCAGCTTCCGAGGAATTCAATTCCAATCGTTGCAAAGCCCGACCGGAAGAATCCAACACGTCGGCCTTCACCAAGCCACTGAACACGTGTACTTCAGAAGCGCCCGACTCATGGACAAACAATCCAAACTCTGTGCCGACATCGAAGATATCGAGCGAACGCGTATGAACGCGAAAACCTCGCGACTTGTTTGGCACCACCGCTGCCATACGGCCTGAGTGCAAAGCCACCCTGTATGGCGTATCGACCACAAACGTCGCCGGGCTTTCCAGCAACACCGTGGCACCATCCTCAAACGTAATTTCCGCCAGTCCCTCGCGAAGTTCCAGCTTTTCCCCCGCCACCAGTTCCGACCCATAACCAATTGTCCCAGAACTGTTTTTCCAGAGACAGTTTTGTGTTCCAGTAATGCGCGCCACTACTTGCTCGCTGGAGGGGAGCGATGCGTCGCCAGAAGCTAAAGTCTGGTTCGCCAACTGAGTGGAACGCGAAATTGCGATGTAGGTCAGCATGCTGGAAAACAGCGCGATGCCCACCACCGCAACCGCAATCATCCAAGAGAAATGCTGCGAAGAAATAGAGGTTGTCCCCGCCCCGTGCCTTAGCGGTCGGTTGCCTTCCAACTCGTAATGCGAGGCCAGGGCCATCAGGTTATCGCTTCGCAAGGATTCGCCATCCATCCAATCATTCGCAACAAGAGCGCTCGGCTGGTTTGAAGAAGGCTCGAGCGAAGCGCCTTCGGCATGCAGACATGCGTGTAAAGCCAGATAGTCGACATACAGTGCTTGAGCGTCGGGATCGTCGACGAGCTGTGTTTCGAGCCACTGGCCTTCGCGGGCATCTAGTCCGCCATTGCACAAATCGCCTAGGCATTTCAGAAGGCGGTATTTGTCCGACTTTCGGCTCATCGGATCCCCTCCGCGGCCAATGTGCGATCGATACACTCGTGCAGCGCCCGGCGAATTCGATTCAGTGCTTTGTAGATGGTATTCACGGGACGTCCCAAGTGATTTGCCGCCGATTTGAAACTCGACGTGCTGTCGTCATAACACTGCTGAACCAATTGTCGATCTTCCGGAGTTAGTTTTCCCAAGCAACGCCTTAGGGCCTCGCGGCGGTAGTCGAACAAATCTGCCCGGCTAACCGCAGTCGCAGCCACGCGATCAAATGCCTCTTCACTGAGCTGAAAACCTTCCCGGTGATGTTGGCGGCGAAACTTTCGCACTTGGTTGTGTGCGATCACAGCCACCCATTTCACAAAGTCGGTACCCAACTCGAATGTCTCATGCTCTCGCCAAAGCACGACACACACTTCCTGAAAAACTTCCTCCGCATGGGCCGGGTTGCCCAATAGGGTGACTAAATACGAAAACAGCCAGCGATCGTGCTTGGCAAATAGCCGCGCGAACGCATCCCGACGATCGCCACTCGCGTCGGCATCATCTGGCCCCAAATCTTCTGAATCTGAACGTTCGGCGGACATTTCCGGTTTGGTTCCCTCCCATGGATAAGCGCGCAAACTGCCCTGCCAGTCATAGTAAGGCGCCCCAAGGTACACTTTGGTATCCAAAAATGGATGTTTTGGCAGAAAAACTCCCCGCTCATAAAAGGAAATTCATCCTAAAGCATTTTCCGAAAAGAGGTTATCAATTATTTTTCCGCCCAGCCCCCCGCTTGCGGTTTAGCGAAAAGAACCCAAAAAGACGTCGGAAACCAGCACGCCCGGCAGGATTCGAACCTGCGACCTACGGATTAGAAGTCCGTTGCTCTATCCAACTGAGCTACGGGCGCGTGAAATGATGGACAAAAGACGAGAATGGCATCGCCACGGTTGCGGATGGCAGATACCACTTATTGTTACCCGCAGAAAGGCTTCTCGCCAGCCCATAACCGGTCGCAACGCCTATCACTTAGCCCCGAAAACCACAGTTTCTGGACGTGCTCTGTGAGGTTCGAGTACGATAACAGCCGGCAGCGGTCATCGCACTTTCTGCCAGACAACATCGCAGGACCACTGGTCACCCCATGACATCATCCTCTGCTGAGCACAATTCCGACCCAGAGCAGCCGGTTCTCTCGGTCCTATTTTACCATCGGCGCAAACGGGTGTTTGTCACTCCGCTGGATCGACGACTAGAAATCGGTCGCCAACGCATAGGCGAGCCGATTCCGCGTAGCCGAATCGACCGGGCCGATTCCGCTCGAGTGGTTCTGGCGGCGCTTGATGAGGTGGATGTCTCGCGATCGCACATGGCACTTACCCCCCAGTCCGATGGCAAGGGAATTGAAGTTGCCAATCTCAGCCACACCCAACCGGTGCGTCTGTCGCCTGACCTCGTTCTCCCGCCGGGGGAATCAACAGTTGTCGAGCCGCCGCTGCTTGCCCAGTTCAGTGTCTATGCCGTGCGTGTCGAACCTCCGGAAGAGGAGGAACTTGATTTACAACCTTTGCCAGAGCGCACGATGCCTCCCGGGCGAAAGTCGATCGCTGCCGGCTTGGGTCGATTGAATATCGATACCATGGACGAACGGCTGTTGCTACGGTGGTTGGAAACAGTGCTGGGCGTATTCCAAAGCGCTGCCAGCTCGCAGGACTTCACAGAACTGGCAGCCAAGGCGCTGGTAAAAATCGTCGGCCTCGATGCGGCCGCAATGCTGGAGTGCGATGAAGCAGGACGCTGGCGAGTTGCCGCGTTGCACTCCGTCGTCGAAGGACAGAACGAAGCAACTTGGATTCCCAGCCAAACGCTGCTGGGACGCGTCCGTAAAGAAAAACGCGCCTACCGCCATGTCCCGGCAAACGTTTCCGACACCGCCAAAAGCCTGCTCAACGTCAGTGCGCTGGTCGCAGCACCGATTCTTGACGGCGAGGGCAACGTGATTGGTGCGCTCTATGGCGATCGGCGCCAAGGAGGCACCAGCGACGACATTCCCGATATTTCGATGTTTGAAGCAAAATTGGTCGAGGTACTTGCCAGTGGAATCGCCGCTGGCTTGGCGCGCGTGAAAGAAGAACAGGCAGCGGTAGCCGCCCGTGTTCAATTCGAACAGTTCTTCACGCCGCAGTTAGCCCAACAACTGGAACGCGACCCGGGCCTGCTCGAAGGGCGCGATGCCAAGATTACCCTGCTCTTTGCCGACGTTCGAGGGTTCAGCCGAATTAGCGAAAAGCTGGGACCCGCGCTCACCATGACTTTGATCCAAGACACCATGGGCACGCTTTCCGAATGTGTGTTGGCATGCGATGGAGTATTGGTCGATTACCTGGGAGACGAATTGATGGCCATGTGGGGCGCACCGATCGCCCAAGACGATCACGCCGACCTCGCCTGTCGGGCAGCGGAGAAAATGACTCACGCATTGCCCGAGATCAATCGGCGCTGGCAGCAAAAATTGGGCACCCCCATTCAGTTAGGCATCGGCATCAACTCGGGCGTGGCACGCGTCGGCAACACCGGCTCGCGACAGAAATTCAAATACGGCCCCCTGGGCGATACCGTCAACGTAGCCAGCCGCGTGCAGGGGGCAACCAAGTATTTAGGCGCCGATTGTTTGATCACCGGGTCGACACTCACCGCGCTGGAACTTGCACCCCCCAACCGCCGTTTGGCCCGAGTGAAAGTTGTAAATATCGAACAGCCGCTCGATCTCTACGAATTGGCCTGCACCCCACCTGCCGACTGGTCCAAGCGCTGCAGCCGCTACCAAGAAACGCTGGAAGCGCTGGAAAAACGCGATCTCGGCACGGCTGCCGATTTGGCCAATCGGTTTGCTGCGGAATTCCCCGACGATGCAGCCGCCACCGCCCTAGCCTGTCGAGTGGCAGAAGCACAAAACTCACCCAGCACCTCCGACACCGCTATTTGGGCACTACCAGGAAAGTAGCTGGCAAGCCGAGAGTCAAGAGTCGAGAGCCAGAGGGGGAAAGGCATTTCTTCTGGCTCTCGACTCTCGACTCTTGTCTCTCCCCAGGCTTAAAGGTATATTTCTGGGTCTTATTTACCGATGAATTGCAAGGCAATGCGGACCGTTCCATGATACTGGGCGGGACGACCATGCTAGCAATCGCATCAGGCGCCGTAGCTCAATTGGTTAGAGTACTGGACTGTCGATCCAGTGGTTGCGGGTTCGAGTCCCGTCGGCGTCGCTTCCTACGAACCCCTGAAGACATCTTGTTTTCAGGGGTTTTTTCGTTATGGAGCGTGGGTAGCCCAAATGACGCCGTTGTCTGGGCTACCCGATTTCCAGCCGCCAAATGAGTTCTTGACAATATCGGTTATACCCGATATTATTAACTGTGGGTTGGAATGTCGAATTCACAGACGAATTCTCCGACTGGTGGGATAGTCTCACCGAAACGGAGCAAGAAGCGGTTCGCTCAGACGTGAAGTTGCTCATGGACGAGGGGCCGCAGTTGGGTCGCCCGACTGTCGACAGTGTGAAGGGTTCGCGACATTCCAATATGAAAGAGCTAAGGACACAGGCACACGGAGATCCGTTGCGGACGTTCTTTGCTTTTGACCCTCGGCGATCTGCAATCTTGCTGATCGGTGGCAACAAAAAAGGAGACAAGCGGTTCTATGACCGCATGGTCCCAATTGTAGACGACCTCTACAACGAATACTTGGAGGAATTGGAAAAGGAAGGGCTTATCTAATGGCTGGACGTCGACCTTGGTCAGAAATCGAAAAAAGAATGACCCCAGAGCAACGGGCGGCTTCCGATGCTCTTTATCAACAAAAGCGGATTGGATTGCTCGTCGCTGAAATGCGTAAGCATTCTGGTCTCACACAAACAGAACTGGCCGATCGCATCGGCACGGGGCAATCAACACTTTCAGAAATGGAAGCGTCCGGCGATATGCGTATTACCACACTCAATAAAATCGTCGGCGAACTGGGTGGCAGTGTCGTGGTTCACATGCCAGATGGCGATATCAATCTCACGCTGCTTTCAGGCGAATGAGGCGTGGCCAAAGCCGACACTTGGGATCAGTCTCGGCAGGTGGCACTGGAGTTCGACACGTTACGTACAGAGGCAATCTGCAAGAGCTCCCTCGCATGGATCGACTCAAAAAATCCTCCTGTGCCTTCGGCACCCAGACAACAAACAAGTTGTCTGGGCTACCCGCTTCCTACGAACCCCTGAAGACATTTTGTTTTCAGGGGTTTTCTTTTGTAGTGAGTGTAGCCTGACAACAAGGTGACTGAGCTATCCGTGGCATATCTATATCGGACTGTAAATCTTATTAAGTGGCGGTATGTCGCCATCTTCTAGAATTGCTTGATTCATCCATCCACGCTCGATGACTCCAACTTCGGAGGCTTCTCGTATGGTATAGTAGCACCAAAACGGTGCGCCCGTTGGGCCGCACTTCCGTTTAGCAGCTGTTTTGAGATGCTCGCAAAATCGACTGCGAATGCTTTTCGTTGCGAGACCGACATAAAGCACCTCGCCACTGAATGTCACCAGAGCATAACAACCAGGCTTTTCTGGAACTGTTGCTTCATGAGACCATTCAAATTCAATTTGATGCTCTGGCAAAGGAATCAATTTGGTGATTTTCATGCTATTTTCAAACGGAGATTTCGTCCACGTCATCTTGAACATTTATCGCATGGTTTAGAGATGTTGCCAATTTACGAACAGCTGATGAGTTTACTCCTGAAGCCCCTGCACCACGTTGCCACCATTCGCTCTGAGTCATTGCAATGTTGTCCCCTGTTAAGTTGTCGAAGCCACGTTGAAGGAGACTCTTGATAGCGTCCTTCGTATAGTCTTTTTGATCGGCGAGATGCGTACAAACAGTAGCAGAAACAATATGAAACAAATCCACTCCTATAGTTTTAAAAATGATGGAAGGTGTTTCAACCTCTTTGTCTACTAAAAGTTCAACAATGGCATTCCAATAGTTGGAAAGAATCATCGGTCGCTTTTGCACCAAACTCGGATTTGAGAGCGGGTTATTGGATGAGAGAACATATCTCTTTAGCGATTTAACGAAACTATTCTGATTGATAGTAGTCGTCCCAGGCTGGCTCACTTCGTTAGCCATTCTAATCTTACCGCGCCACGGCGAGCGAGGATCCGTATTCAGAAACTTGGTGATATAGAGCGCGCTCGCATCGTCTCCTTTTTCCACCTGGCGCCTTATCCATCGTGGTATTGTCGGCATGTTCTCCAGGTCAAGCATGTCCGTCAATCGCGCGAGGATTTGTTGTTCAACGGCCTTGTCCACCGACTTTTGAGTAGAGTTGACAATCAGAAAATGGCACATTTGGCTCACATCGTCGAGCGCCACGGCGATGTTGACTGCAATCTCAAAATCTAAAATCTCATTGTTCTTTTCTGCCGCCAAGATTAGGCCCGCAATACGATGTTGGCCATCCACCACATTGAACGGTCCAGCAGATTCCACGTCAAACGTGATTGTATTACTGGATGAATCAAAGGGAATGTTCTTCTCGGTAGCCAAGAAAACCGACGTAGGCAAAAATGAATCGCCTTCGTCATGTCCGTCAAGAAGATAATCAGCTAGCCTTTTGGCACGGCTCTGATTCAAAATGCGTTGATATCCTGGCCCATTATCTTCTGGGTCAAGCTTATTAATCGCGTAAAAGTTAGACAGCTTGAGATCTCTGACAGTAAGTGACGTGGCGTAAAGCCTGAGTGAACCCTGACGAATCAGTGCTGCGGGGCGAGTAATCGTTACCAATGCGAATCTCCAAAACTTTTGAGCATAGTGGGAGGACGAACTAGTTCCCTCAGTCTAGCAATACTTCCCGTGGGAAAGTAGAGTCTTTCATATTGATTCAAGGGGCGACACTGTGACACACAAGAAAAAAATCTGCTCAACAAATTCCCTTGATCCTCCGACGTCTGAAGAGACTCATCGCTCCCAGCGCAAGGAGCAACCCACTAGCCGGCTCCGGCACCGCGGTCACGGCCGCGACGAGCGAAAACACCGAGCCGTATTGCGATTCCCAGAACGGGAGGTCGGCCGCGTCGACGTTGCCGTCGCCGTTGGCGTCGCCGTTGGTGTTGTCTGTTTGCAAGGTCAGCCCCAAGCCACTTTGCCAGATCAGAAAATCTTTGCCATCCACGTCCCCGTCGTGATCGAAATCGGCTAGGAAATAGACGTCGTCGATCTGCAACACGACGTCCGTCGGCGAGTAGATGGGCGTGATGTCGAACCCAAACATGTTCGACTCGTCGAGGGTCACGATTTGGCTAAACGTGTTGATCACCGAAGTTGCTGTTAATACTTGAAAAGTGTCGCCCGGTGTGGGCAGGAAGCCGTCGATCAATTGCACTTCGATCGTACCATTGAGTCGGGCCGTGCCGATGATGTCGAGCCAATCGAATTGGGTTGCCTGCGTTAAACCGCCCAGGTCGACGGCAAACTCTCCGATGGAAGTCTGAGCAAAACTGCCGCGGATTGTGGCGGCACCCGGCTCGATCACGTCGATACTAACTTCGCTGGCAAAAAATCCGATTTCCAAGCGACCATCGTTTTCCACGTCGATCCCCACATTGGCGCCGCTTTCCAAGTTCATGGTGCTGCCATTGTCGACCGTCATCGCACCGGCCCCGCTCAAGCTAGCTGTATTGAGAATAAAACTGCGCCCCGCACCAGCAAAATGCACGTCGGTCGCGGAAGTTGCCGTTGTGAGGCTGCCGCCCAAGCTCACATTCGCTCCTAGGCGGACCCGACCATTGGCAGAGATCAAACCATTGGCCGCCAAATCGCTCCCAGCAAGCATTGTCACCGGCGACGCAGCCGTCGTGGTGAAGTTCAACGACCCGATCGACGACACTGTCCAGGCAAGCAGCGGATTGTCGAGATTCACTGCCAATTGAGCGGAGTTACCGGCGACGTTGATCGTGCCGGCAAACAGGTTATTCGTTTGATCGATGCGATCGACATTCAGAGAAAAACTGGTGTCGTTGACCGTGATCTGCGTGCTCTCGGCCGCGCCGTCCAAATCGACACTGTCGGTAGATATCGTGGTTGCCGCATCGACCATCGTGGTGGCGTTCAACTGAATCAGCCCCGCACCGGTGTAACTTCCTCCCAGGAATGTCGTCGCACCGTTCAGTTCCAATTCGCCGCCGGTGGCAACGGTCACGATGGCAGTCGACTCGAACGATGCCGGGTTGTTAAACTGTGCGATGCCAGCTCCCACAGCCAACCCACCCTGCACGGTTGTGTCCCGATTTACGACCGTGTCGCCCAACGTGTTCATCTGGCCTGTGGAAAAAACAGTAAACCCGCCCAAGCCGTTGAGCGTGGGCAGCGTGGCGCCACCGAACTCGGTCATGTTGAGCTGGCCATCAAGACGAAACGAAACGATTGAGGAAAACGTTCCCTGAAGATTCATCACGCCGTCAAACCCGTCGTTGGATGTTAGCTCCAAATTGATCGAAGAGACCGAAAACGTCACGTTGGGCTGCACGTTGATCTCGCCGTTGCCCGAGTCGCCATCAAGATCGGTATCGGCCATACCGATGGAAGTGCTTTGCGTGACGAACACTTGGTTATCGAACTTAATAGCCCCGTTGCCGGTATAACTACCGCCGGCCATGGTGGTAATGCCGTTCAGATCGATCGCGTCCCCCGGCCCATTGGTGACGACCGACGCCGTGGACGTGAACGAAGTGATTTGATTGAAGTCGGCTTCGCTACCGGCGAAAACGCCTCCCTCGATAATCACTTGCTGGTTGATTGCTCCTGCACCGGAAACATTAAGCTGTCCCCCCGAGCGAATCGTGAGGATGCCGCCGCCGGCGAGTGCGGGCACAGTGGCTGTGGTTTGGGTGAGATTGATCGTCCCATCGAGCAACCAACTGGTGGCAATGTCGAGCGTGCCGCTGTTGACGTTGATCGTGCCGTCGAAATCGTTGACCGCGGCTGTATCGATGTTGGGAGAATTGATATCGAGCGTAACATCGGGATCGATCGTCGTGGTGGTGTTGCCCGCTACGCCGTCCATGTCGTAGGTGTCGATGCTGATGAGTGTGTCGGCCGACACAAAGGCGTTGCCATTCTGCCGGGCAATGCCATCGCCCACGACGCTACCCCCTTGGAACAACGTGGTGCCGTTGAGTCGGATCTCGGAGTTGGGGTCGCCAAACTCGGTGGTCACGCTGCCAGAAGATTGCAAAATGAGGGTGTTCTCGACAACGCCCAAGCCGTTCGCGTTGATCAAACCGCCGGCTCCCACGAAAAGATTGGTGCCGATAGAAGTCGCTGGACTTATGGCGGTACCCACAAGTTGCAAAGACCCTCCCGTGCCGATCGACCCTCCAAAGTTAAAGGCCACCTGTTTTCCCGCCCCCACGGTCATGTTCGCACTCATCGCGTTAAGCATGCCGGTTTCGAAACGGAGATTGTCGTCGATCGCTTCGATCGTGCCATCCAGATCGAGAGCTATATTATTGGCGGAAGTGATCACCAACTCTCCGCCGCCGGTGGCGCGAATGAGCCCTGTGCTGGTGAGCGTGCCGAAGATGCTGGAAATATCGACCGTCCCGTGACCACGCAATTCCCCTCCCGCGAGAATGGAAAGGCTGTTGACGACCTCCGCGTTGCCGCCCAATATGTCGAGCCGCGCGCCGTTGTTCACGGTGGCAATCTCCGAAATTAAATTGCCGAAGTTGTTGACGATCAGCCGCGGCGTTCCTACGCCGGTCGTCTTTTGAATGTCGAGAATGTCGGCAACCAGTAAATTCGTTTGTGTGTCGACACTGCTGTTGTTGTCGATCAACAGCGAGGCCACATTGCCGAGCCCGCTAATCGTCACGGCACCGCCGTGCCGCACAAACGCCGCGGAAAGCGACAGCGGCTCCTTGCCACCCAACCAATTGAAATCAGTATCCCAATCGACGCCGCCCAAGAAATCTTTCCGAGGCAGATCAACGTTGGTCCAATCCTCCGTCAGCGCAATGGCAAAGAAATCGGCTGCCGAGGGCCGTGTTCGGCTATCGCTGCCATCGAAAGAGCTCATCACAGCGTCGTCGCCGAACAAATGGTCAAGCGGATCGTTCCCCGTACCGCGCGGAAGCATATCCATCACGTTGCCACGCACCCAGTTGGTGTCGACGTCGTAATCACCGTCGTCCACCTCGCCTGTACCACCGCCGTTGGTTACGCCGGAGAAACCCGCATTCATACCCAGCGAATGGCCCACTTCTTGAAAAGCCAGCGTGAGCAAGTCGAGTCCCTGTCCGTCCGCGGGACCCATCGCGACGGCGTCGCCGTTGTACCCTGCTTCAAACAGGTCGGGGACGTTGCCCGTAAAGCGCGCTGTTTGGTCCGCTAGGGGCAAGGCATTCGGCCCATAGTTGTACTGCACTTGCGACATGTTGAATTCTGAGTCGTCCTCGGGCGTGGGGTCGTAGTAGAAGTTTCGCGTCGAGTTGAAGCGAACCGTCGCAAACGTGACCGCGCCGCCGCTCTCTACGATCCACGCTGGGTCGCTTTGACCCCCGGAAGTCATGTCGGCATCCCACCAGTAGGTGATACGGATTGTCGCAGGATCGACGAAGGCGGCCTCGAATTCTCGTTCCGTCTCTTCAAGAGTGTTCAGCAAAACTCCTGGAAAATAATCCATATCCGTCGGAAGTTCCTGGGCAAAAGTGCCTGCCGGATTGCCGGGGTGCGTCGATGCGTTCAGCGGCTCCCAAATAATGTTCAGAGCGTGAACACGCCACGAGCTGCACATCAACACAATGAAAAGAAACAAACGACAAGCATTACGCACGTCTGAACCCCCTCCTTGACTCCAGGCCGAAAGAAAAACAGGGCCCGAAGAGATCGAATAGCCAAGGACTCAACCACTTGCAGAAATTTTAGCCCCTCGCCTCATCCAAATGCAACCTTTATCTGCTAGTCGTTGTTGCTTTGGGTGACTCCGCCACGATTTTTCTACAAACTAGCGCACTTGTCGGTAAAAATTGCCGTGTAGGACTTCGTGAATGTCGAAGGGTTGCGATCACGACTGCATATTGAGTACGACAAGGTGCGATTAAACTGCCTGCAGCCATCACCCTAACTTGCGGACGATATTCATCTCCGTATCGTGGAGCATCTTCGATAGGTGCGACATCATTTGTAGCAACTGCTGCAACCGTTGCGAAAGCTGTTGCACGTCGATGTTTGCAAGTTGCCGATCGTTGCCAAGATGTTCCAATTGCTCTTCCAATTCCGCGATATGTTCGCGTAATTCCTCTCGGTCAAACGTCTTCTGCTGCCAAATCGTATAAGCGCGGCGGCCGGGGCGAAAGATCGGCAAACCATCGAGCGAATCGATCTTCACTCGCGAACCGGCATCTAACTGGCTGGCCACTTCGCGCAACTCGGTCAGGTGCAGGCGAAGCAGTTTTTTCGTTTGGTTGATGTGTCGCAATCTGTCGGCCTTGTTTTTTAATTCTCGCAGCTCACCCGCGTAGGATTCGCGAATCACATATCGGGCTGCTGCCGACGAGTCGACAGACGATTTGGCCTTCCGGACCGCTTTGACGAACTTCTCCCAATTTTCTTGGGTGTTCTCTCTTTTGCCTGCTTTGATCTCTGCCAGCACCCGGTCGAGCAACTCCGATTGCTCCGACGTCATGCCAGCAGGCCGGTCCGACGCAGTGTCGAGTATTGAAATCACGCCGGCCAACGAACGACGGCTCTGTGTGTGGCAACTAGTTTTCGAGCGGGAGTTGCCTTCCGCCTGATCTTTGTCCTTCGATTTAGTTTTCTTCTTTTTCTTCGATCCGGATTCTTCCACGTCGGAAAACTGCATCAACACGTATTCTGGCTCCGGCTCCTCGACGTCGGAAAACTGCATCAGCATTACCTCGACCGGTTCTTCCACATCTTCGAACTGCATGAGCACATACTCTACTTCATTCTCTGCGAGAGTTGCCTTGATCAGCCCTTCGATACGCTCCATCGCGTCGGCCATTGCCTTGTCATGTCCTTCCTTAATGGCCCGCAACACTTTTTCGGCTTCGTCCGCCTCACGCGATCCGGGCGCCAGTTTGAGCATGGAATTTTCCATCTTGCTCTGGTCCTGGCACGCCTTTCTTAAAGCCTTTACGTCAAGTGCGACTGTCTCCAGGGCCTGGCGTGCCAGGGCCGCATTGCTCGCAGACCTTGGTTTCTTCAACTGCAGGATTCCGTCGGCCAATTCCTCAAGATCGCGGCGGGCCTGATCAAATCCGTGCAGGCGGGCCACCTTCGCATACTTCTCGTTTTCGCTGACTTCTTTGTACCGCCGAATGATTTCGCGAAGAATCTCTTCATCGGCAGATGTCATTTCTTCCTCGGACTGTGCTAGCCGCATCACTTCGTTGGCCTTCAGGTATTTCCTCCAACCGGGGGCAGGCTTCAGCCGCTGTAGCGAACGGTCGAACTGCTTGGAACTATTGCGAACCTTGCGCTGGCTGCGCTGCACCGGCCCCATGGCATACTCGCCAATCGCGGCGTTGACCGCCTGGAAGCCCCACTGACCGCTGATCGCGCGAAACTTCGGATTGTTAGCGACCGTGTCGAATTGAGCCGCGACGACCGCGAGTGTCGTGCGTGTTTTCGCATCCGGCTGCGCTCCCTTGCCGGTCCATAGAGCGCTGCCAAGCAATTCGAGTTTGAGAAATTCATTCCAACCCTCGCCAACGCGCATGCCATCCAGTTCATCAACAAGCCGCTGCAACGCGCCGCGCAACAGCTTGCGCTGTTCAGCCAGGGTCATGCCAGCCACTTCGGCACGCGTGGGAACTTGTGGTCGAGCTGGCTGGACAACTCGCTGCGTTGCACGGCTGCGACTACGGCGCTCGCCGTAGCTATCATTCTGCCCTGCCTCGGATTCCGGAGGAGTGAATAACCTCAAAATATCCTCAACCGAAGGACCCTGCGGTGGTTGACGCTGCTGTTGCCGTTGCAACTGTTCCATGCGACTGCGCTCTGCTTGTCGACTCGACTGCTGTGCCACTGCGTGCTCAATCGACCAAAGAACTACCGTCGTAAAAAAAGTTAGGCTGACTAGATGCCGAACCATCTCATCCCCCTTACTGCCGAGGGCAGCATGAAAAGAAGTGTGCCAAGGCCCCGCGACCGTCTCGCGGCATTGGCGTATTCAATCGGACGCAACGCTCGCGTGGCGCAAAGATGAGAAGGTTGAGGAAAGCTCAGAAGCCACGCGAGCCCGAAGATCAATTATACGCGAAATGTCCCCAGGGGACGGGTCAAATTCTCGAAACAGAGGCCGCGACTGCCGGGAGACCTCTGCCGAACGCACGAACCCGGCTCTTGCTGCTCGGCTCCTCCGATGGATACTCCTCAACTTGTATTGGACGGGCCGATAGGAGTGAGTAGAATTGGGTACTTAGGAGAGTGTCTGATGCTTGTCGATGCCGGCTTAACATTTCGCGAGATTGTCATGAACGATCCCCTGCCCAAGGGAACGATTCAACAGGCCGTCGTCAATTTTCTAGACGGACGCGACGATGCCGCCCTCTTCGGGGCAATGGCTGTGAACGCTTATGTCGACGAGCGCCGCATGACCGAGGATGTCGATATCCTTTCGACGAGAGCGAAGGAACTTGCGGAAGAACTAAGGGAACATCTCAGCGAACAATTCGAAATTGCCGTCCTCATCCGAACGATACGCGACGGGATTGGATACCGATTGTACCAACGCGCCAAGCCAAAGAACCGACATCTGGTTGATCTTCGATCGGTCGAGGCATTGCCTGCCACCGAACGGATCGACGGCGTTTTAGTCCTCACGCCGGCCAATATTATCGCAGCCAAAGTAAACGCCTACCACCGTCGAAAAGGGAAACCGAAGGCCGGTACCGACTGGCGCGACCTGGCACACCTCCTGCTGAAATTCCCGCAACTCAAAACCGAAGAAGGCCCCGTTAAGCAACGGCTTGAGTCCCTGGGCGTCGGAAAAGAAGTATTGGCTATCTGGCGACAACTCGTGGCTGAGGAAATCCTTCCCGAAGAGGAAGACGACGAATTCCTTTAAGATTCGATTCCAGATAATGCTGGTTATTGTTCTTCTAAATTGCCGAATAAATCGACCACTTCAAATTGCAGAACGGCCTGGTTGTGCAGCGCCAGAGCGAGTTGCTCTAAAGCGTTGACCTGTTGGACGCCTTGGCTAACCTCATCGACTCGACCCTCCATCTGCTTGATGATGCCCTCCAGCTTTTTAACACGAAGCTTGCCGCGATTGAAGTCCGCGAGTGGTATATTTCGTGCCGCATTGAGCCAATTAACAAGCTTGGGTAATTCCGCTTTGTTCGCCGCGAGCGAGACGAAAAACTCGTCCGCGGCACGTCTGGTTTTATAAGCTTCGCTCTTGATCTTGTTGACCGTATATGGCATCGGCTCGTCTGCCCACAACGCCATCTGTGGCTCCACGATGAGAAAGATGCGATGGCCGATCTTATCCGTTCGCACCAGAATCCGCGCTTGTGAATACTCGGGGAAGAGAATCTGCAAATCGGCATCTGCTCCGACCAATCCATCCTCGGGCATCAGCTCGAATTTTTCTTTCAGTCCTCGTAACGCGATTACTCGCACGCGCCCAACAAGGGTCTCCCCCACGGCTAGCTCTTCGAGAGGGATCTTCATTAGTTTTCTGTCCAATCTTAGTTTGACGTGCCGTCCAATTTCTTCGTCTCTAACAGCTAACTTCTCGATTGGTTGGGCCTCGACTGTCGCGACAGGCGCGGGTGGCAGCGCCACCGGCCTGTGCTCGACTGCGACCTCATGCTGTCCGGAATTTCGCTCTCTAGGAAAATTGTCTGGCGGCTCAATAGATTCCTTGGCAACAGGCGGTTTCCTCGCCTCAATGGCTGATGCGTTGCGGGCAACTTCCCTCTGCGAGGTTGCTTGAGGTGAGGGTTTTCTGAGTTTTTCGCGAATTTTCTCCGGCAGGTCGAACGCAAAGGCGATCGCGACCAGCGAAGCCGTGGCGACGATCGAACGAATGGTATAGATAACCAAACGCAAGTCTCGCCGACGGTTCTTACGTCGGCGGTCACGATATTCGGAGCCGAAAGACATGCCGCTCGCCACCGGAGAAAAGGTTGCTCGACTGAAGGTCGACCAATAAACCGATCGTTGCAGCTGGCACTATAGACCCCCTGCCAACGACATTCAAGCCGATTGCATCAGAGACGGGGACAGGCACACTTTTCTGAAGACGCTGTAGCACCTTTGCTGAGCGTGCGTTGTCGTAAAAACTCTAGAAACCGTAGATCGCGCTGTACTTGTCGGTGAGATGGCCAAGTAGCGCTTCGTGCGTCAGCGGCGCGCCGGTGATTCGCTCGGCGAGTTCGGCGGGGGTGTAGCGGCGTCCGTGTTGGTGGATGTTTTCGTTGAGCCACTCGCGTAATCTCGAAAATTCGCCGCGGCGGAAGTCGGCCGACAGATCGCCCAGGTCTTTTTCGGCCTGCGCAAAAAACTGGGAAGCGTACAAATTGCCGAGGGCGTAAGTAGGGAAATATCCAAACAAGCCCGCGCCCCAATGGATATCCTGTAGCACCCCCTCGGTGTCCGTGGGCGGGTCGATTCCCAAATAGTGTTGGTACTTTTCGTTCCAAGCATCGGGCAAATCTGCCACCTGCAATTGGTCTTCTATCAGTGCCAGTTCCAACTCGAAGCGGATGAGGATGTGGAGATTGTACGTCACCTCGTCGGCGTCCACGCGAATAAGCGATGGCCGAACGTCGTTGATGGCCGAATAAAAATTATCGCCATTCACGTCGCCTAGCGCAGTGGGAAAGACAGTCTGCGCTTGTGGGAAAAAATGTTCCCAGAACGCACGACTGCGCCCCACCAGGTTTTCCCACAGCCGCGATTGCGATTCGTGGATGCCCATCGACACATCTTTTCCCAGCGGCAGCCCATAATGCTGCCGCGGTAAGCCTTGGTCGTAAATTCCGTGCCCTGCCTCGTGCAAAATACTAAAAAATGCGTCGTTAAATTTGTTGGGGTCGTAGCGCGTCGTCAGCCGCACGTCGCCCGGCCCTAGACCGGCGCAAAATGGATGGATCGAAACATCAAGCCGACCCGCCTGAAAATCGAAACCAATCGCCTCGGCGGCCAGACGACCGAACGACTCCTGAGCTGCTACCGGATAGTCGCGCTCTAGCAGCGAAACATCGGGGCTGAAAGAGCTTTCAGATATCGCCTGCACCAATGGCACCAGCGCATCGCGCAATTCGCCGAGCACGCGGGCTATGTTTTTCGTCGACTCGCCCGGTTCGTAATCGTCGAGCAATGGATCGTAAGGCGTTTCGGACGATCCATGCGCGGCCGACTCTTGGCGTTTTAACGTGACAGTTTTTTCTAGTATCGGTTGAAAACTAGAGAAATCGTTTTCTCGCCGCGCACTGGCCCAAACTTGCTGTCCCAAAACGCTCGTACGGGCAAGCTCTTCGACCAACGACTGTGGCAGGCAAGTTTTCTTTTCGTAGTCGCGTTTCAACAACCGGATGGTCGAACCGTGGTCGCTCGTAGAGTCCGCTGCCAAGGGACTGTCGGCCAATTCATCGAGCCACTCGCCCACTTCCGGGGCAGTTTGCTTTTGATGGACCAGTCCCGCAACATAAGCGACCTGATCAGCCCGGTATTCTCCACCGGCGGGAGGCAACTGGGTGCGCTCGTCCCAATCGAGTAAACCTTCCAGCGAACGCAACATGACCACTTCGCGGGTCGAGTCGCAGAGCTGTTCAAAGATTTCGACCGGTTCCCGAGCCACGTTGACATCCTTGTCTAAGAAAATTCCTTACCTAAAGAAAAAAGAGGTGACAGACCTTACCCTGTGGGTCTTAGGCCTGTCACCCCTCGCGCGGGTTTAACCGCGAACTTTGACGTTACCGCGACGATTGACAACGACCTTCACCGAATGGCCACAGCAGGCCCAGGTGTAGGTGCCAATTTGACGGCCCAAAATCCCCTGTCGCCAGCAAACGGTGGGTGCTTCGGCGCAACAACCGGGCACGCAAACCGTGACGTTTTGCGAGCAGCAACTGCAAGGTGGGTTCACACACAGCACAGTGCTCACAGGTGGTGGTGGACAGCAACAATCGCCTGCCTGTACGGCATCTGTCGAAGCGGTCCAAAACAACATAGCCACGAGTACCGCAGCAAACCAGGAATAACGACTCATCGAACTAATCCCCTCTTCTAAGTTGGAAAAAAATAGCTGAACAGCCCAATCAAGCAGGCCGCTCAGAAACCCCTACTCACTTAAGTCTATTTCATTCACTCGCATGGGCAAATAGCCAGTTCAGGCTATCTTGAGAAAGCTAGTAAGAGCGTCTATGCTAGCGAACTAAAAACCACCCGATGGAGGGGTTTTCTGGGGTCTAAACCCTACGCACGAAGCTTCCAAGCGGAAAGCGATCAGAGCAGCGAACCAAGCGTGTTTGCCAAGCCGAAAACGCCAAATCGAGAACGATAAAGCTAGAAAGACAAAAAAGTGGCGAGAGCCTACTTCTTACGATGGCGAATTTTGGCCCGCATCCGACGCTTTTTGCGACCCACTTTTCGCCGACCTTTGCCTGTTTTCTTAGTACCCAAAGCCTGCTCCACATCTGGCAAACGAATTAAAGAACACCCAATCCAACCGACGGCCTATCACTAAAGATACCGCCCAAAGACGAACTAACCATAGTAGCAGCCCCAATGGCGGTCTGGCAAGCTGGTTCAAGAGGATTTTTCGACCGCCGTTTGGCCTCTCTACTCATCCGCAAGGCTTGCGGCAGACTTTTTCTGACAGAGCGGAACTCGATAGGCGGATGGTGTGCTGGTCGGTTGGCTTTCGGTTGCAGAGACTTGGCGGATCAGGTTTGTCTCTATTGGACTGGTACGTGGAAAGTCGTTGGTTGCCGGCACCTCTGCCGAGCAGCCACATCCGGGGCAGCATCCGTCGCCCTCGCAAGAACACCGATTGCCGCTACGAACACACTGTACCTTCCACTCGGTGCCACATTTTTTGCACTTGTACTTGTGCTGTTCAAGGACGTTCACGCAACGAACTTTTCCGCATTTCGGCGGACAATTGCAGCAACCGCTCGTGCAACCACCCTCGCCACAGCAGCTACCCGCCGCGCAATCGCGCTTCGAACCGCCAGCGCATTCCCACGGCCAACGAAAACTGGGAATGCAAACGTATTTGCTTTTCACTTTCCAACATTTCTTCTCGACTTCCTCAACCACGCGCTGGGGACAGCAAGTCGGCTTGCAACAACAATTGCCAGCGCAATTGCAGCAGCCAGCTGCGCCGTCGCAACATCCTGCGGGTCTGACTTCAGAAGCACTCGCTTTGAGTACATGATCGGCAGTTGTGGCCAACGCACCAGGCTGTTGAAGACTTTGCGCTTGCACACTAGTCGTGAAAACAATAACCATGCTCAAACCGAAGGTTGTCGTTTGCAAGATAGAATTCATGAAGAAAATCTCCTCCCGGTTCGTAAGGAGTTGCGGGTTGAAATGTTTGTTTCTACGTGTTTGTTTCTACTAAGCTTTGAATAACAGGAACCGTCGAGGAAAAACAATACGTCTCTCTGCCATTAGAAGTCGACCATAAAACGCGTTCCAAGAACCGTGTAATGGCCAGAAACTGCCCCGAGCGAATTTTGCGGGTCGGCGTCGTCGAACCCTTCGCGGTCGTCGATCTCGCCATAGATCGCGTTGAATTGCATCCGTGCGTAGGGATTCCAATGCCAGTTTAAGCCGAGAGTGTGGCTCTGACCGCGACCCCCGAGAACATCGGCATCGGAAAAATTGGCGTACGACCAACGATAGGCAACTTGCCAGGCTCCCCACCCGCCGCGAACCCCTTCGCAACAGGTATTGACCAGAAAGAAGTTCTCGAAAGGTTCCACGCGGCCAAGAATTCCATCTTCTCGGTCCCAAGGAATATGCTCGCCTGTGAGGAAGTAAGAAGCGTAGAAATAACCGCCGTCGAAATGCAGATCGCTGCCGCCGTTGCGGTCGAGCCACAAGTTTTGGTACTCGCCCACAAGCTGTAAGGGGCCGGAGTTCCAAACATTCTCCAGCCCAAGCACCTGGTAGTTATCGGCACCGTCAATCGTGCCAGTATCGATCCAACGGTTGACCGTACGTGCCTCGGGGCGATGCCGAAAGCGAGCTTCGTTGGTTGCCCGACCAGGCAGATTGCTGCCGTCGGGGTTGGCGGCCGTCCCAGAAACGGCCCAATGTCCGTAGCCGCGACCACCCGAAGTTTCGTCGTACCAGAATGTATTAGCCAGCCGCCCGGCAACTTCCATCTGGTAGTGGTCGCTGATGTAGTTTCCTTCGTCCTGAATCAAGCGCTGGTTGAAAACGCCGTAGCGCCAGTTCCATACTTCATCTTCCGAGACGCCATACGATTGGATACCAAATCGCCGGGCGTCTTGATTGATCGACTCGATGACAAACGGCCTCTCGATAAACACGTTGTAACGGCTACTGTTTAAGTGATCCAAGCCGTAAGGTCTTTTTTGATTACCAACCAGCAACTTCTGCAAAATTGGGAGGTCTTTCCAACCGAGATACGCATCGCGGAATTCGGTCTTGTTGCCGCCCGCGAATTCTATTTCGATTTTGTAAAGCATCGTTTTCCAAAGGTCGCCCTTCACACCAAAGCGAAGGCGACGAAAACCAATGCGATCCTGCGGAGAAATTGCAGGATCGTTGTTTTCAAAGATGTTCACCCCGGGCGAATCCCCAGGAAAGGCCCAGTGATCGGCGTGCACGCGGCCGTTGACTTTCATCGTGGCCCAGCCATGGCCCGAGTAGGAAGCATTCTTCAGCTTCTTCTTCAGCTCGTTGTAATCATTCTCAAGATTCTGGTTCTTCGTTTCTAGCGAAGCAAGTCGATCTTCAACCGTCAGAGAAGACGCTTCGCCATCGAAAAGCGTATCGTAGTAGGCGACCGGTTGAGTGGGGCAAAGTTCGACCGGCGGCAGTGGACGAATTACGTCGTCTTGCTCAGCTGCGGAAACACCCGCAATAAAAGCCACAACAGCAAACGTAAAACTCCACAGGGCTTTGACGTAAAGCCTCATACTAATCCCCCCATGCACGAGAACGGCGATCCTATGCCGTTAGCAAGAAAGATCGGCAGTTGGGAGAAACGGGTTTATTAAGATTCGAGGTTAAACTGGTAATGGTGCTAATCAAGCTAGTAGCACTGATAGCAGTCTGCACTCTGAGAGTGAAGGAGACGCAGGAAGCAATCGCCTGCGGGATGGCCAGAAATGCTTGGATACGACCGAGCCGGGCGCGTAACACCTATTGACGACAGAACATGCCATGAAAAAGAAAAAGTGGGCGATACAAGACTCGAACGATCCTCCCATTCCTCGGTAAAAACGGACGTTTCTGCAACAAGGCGCGCAAAATCCGACGTAACTGACGCTGAATTGCAGCTCCTGGCTGCTGAACTTTCCTCGGCTCTGAGTACGGCCATGCGGCTGCGATTGGCCGAACTGTTAGAAACATGCATTTCGAAACCGAGGAGGGGGCAACCCGTGCGAGTTATTGACGATCCGAAAGAGCCAGTCACATGTGCGTACACCTGTCCGTGCACCCGGCCATCTGGGAGAAGATTATGGTCGGTGATCTCGGCCGAAATCAGCACACAACGACCTTTCGCAAATCTTGTCAACAAAGCTAGTTAGTACTCGGCTGAGCTTTTTACCTCGCGGGATAGAAGTGGTAGTCGAACTGTACGGGATAGTCGCTGACGATTGCCAGTATGGATTAGCTGATCAACTCGCATCCTTCGCAGGCTTCTGGACGCTCTAACGGGCTCGGCTCGGTATGCTGCGCTGTGGACTCGACGCCGAGCAATGCTCGTTCGGCAGGGATGAGCGCTGCGAGGAATACGCCGGCTTGGTCATAGAAGCCGCCTGGGTCTTCGTGGGAAAGCAGCCTAGCGAAGGCGGGTGCCCACCACGAGAGATGCTCGCGCAGGAATCTCGCTTGCGCTTCGCGGCAGACTTCCAATCGCTGTTGGCGAATGGCCGCGTCACAGGAGTAGGCCTGTCGTTCCAAGCCGAGGAGAAATGCCATAAACTCCAGCTCCTGCACGATGTGGTCCGGACGTTCTGGGTGTGTTGTGGACGTAGTCAGGCCAAATGCACGATAAAAACCGCTAACGTCGGCTAACGTGTTGCTACGCTGAAACGCGTACTTGCTGTTGATGTACTCCGTTTCATACGGTGGGCATGCATTCGAGACCAGCAGCCCGAAAGTGTTCTCGAACTCTTCATTCAACTTGTCACGAGTATGGGGAAGACGATTTAGCACCGGATCTGGATCGAGTTTGGAAAGCGGGTGTTCGCCAGGCCCCAGCTTTCTCAGTGTGGCCTCGGGTAAGTCGCGAATAAGGTTCGCTGCTTCGGATAAGAGCGCATCTTCACGCAGTGCGTCGAGTTGTTCCCAACCACCGGCCTTGGGATCAAGCAGCGTCAAGGCCGCGAAGCGATAGAGCGTCTGACGAGCCATAAGAACGGCTGGATCACAACCAATCTCATCCGTAGTTTCAGTCATAGTGAATCTCTTTGCTAAAAAGCGATCTGACAGTTTACTCATTCCGAAGGTGGCGGCCTTCGATTTGATCAAATCGAGTTTACGTGCATGTCTGCTGGCCGCTCAAAAGTCGGTTCTTCGACGGTAACGCGGACAACCTCTTCGCCAAGTTTGTTGAAGCCAAGGACTGTGTCGTTGAACAATTCCTGCGTCTTACTGGAACCATCGGGCATGGTCACTTCGATTTCGCCGACCTTAGGGCCTTCTTCTATTTCGAAGCGAAAGACGATTTGTTGATTCGCGCGAAATAGCTGCAAAACTGCCAGCAGTTCCCGGTCGGGACAACTGTATTGTTCGATGGCATGGTCGACGCCTGGTCCAAACATTTGCACCAAATAACTGCGTGGCACCCAACGCGGTGGAATGTAGAACCCATTGGGCTCGGTACCGAACTGTGGGTAGAGTGGCAAAGCGATCTGCCGCTGGCGGATTAAATAGTAAAGTGGATTCTGCGGGTCTTCGGTCCAAGTTCCGTCTTCTTCAATGCTCAATAAACCTTGCAGGCGAATCTTGCCAACGCAGGCGGCCATGCATCGTGTTTCCGCTGGAGCACCCGTCGGGCTGACAGTCTTGTCCTTGCCTTCCAATCGTGGGAAACAACCGATGCACTTTTCGGTCGTCCTCGTTGTGGGCCGATACATCGCCTTCTTGTAGGGGCAGCCTTCGACGCACTTGCGGTAACCGCGACAACGGCCCTGATCGACTAACACGACGCCGTCTTCCGGCCGCTTGTAGATCGCGTTACGCGGGCACGAGGCGAGACAACCTGGGTAAGTGCAGTGATTGCAGATGCGTGCCAGATGGAAGAACCAAACCTTGTGTTCCGGCAATTGAGCTTCACCGCCGTAGTCGTCTTTTCCTTTTGTCTTGAATTGGTCACCGGTTGCCGTATCCTCGTGGATGTTGGGCGCGCGCCACTGATCGTCGGTGGGAAGATAGCCTAGCGCCTGCTGGGCGCCAAAGTCAGGGCGCGGCTTCTGGTTGGCGGCGTCAAAAATCGTGAGGCCGTCGAAGACGCCATAGGGTTTCTTTTCTGTTTCTTTGTTGCGTGCGTCCCAGACCTGTCCGCTGGGATTGGCCTCCTCCAACATCGCGAGCAGCTTCGCGTCCCAGTGCTGCGGATAGCCGCCGTAGGGCTTCGTCTCTACATTGTTCCACCACATCAATTCCTGGCCTTTGGAAAAAGTCCAGGTGCTTTTGCAGGCCATCGTGCAGGTTTGGCAGCCGATGCAGCGGTTGGGATTGAAGACGAACGCAAACTGCGTCTGCGGATGGCGCTCCTCGTGGGGGTAGCTCATCTCGCGACCGATTTGCCAGTTGTAAACGGTAGGCATTGCGAAGCCCTCCTTCGTGGGCCAAGTTTTATCTCACCAGGTGTTATTCCAGCATTTCGATTTGCACTAAACGCTCCGAAGTCGGTACTGTTTCCTTCGTTGTCACACGGATGACTCCACACCGGGCCAAAATTTGCCCGATTTGTGACGTCAACTTTTCCTCACCAAAGAACTGCAACAGACCGTGAAATGCCTGATAATTGGGATCACGGGCTAACTGCAAGATTTCTTCGGCTCCCCATCCAATACGAGCGTACTCTTCGACCAACAGCCGTAGCATCAGGTTGGGATCGCCTGGCACTTCAAAGCCATGCATTTGCATAGGGTCGTCGGGCAAAATCTCCCGTGTCGCCGGATGCACCTTGGCAGTCGCGTGAGAGTTCTCATCGGACATGTCTGTTTCCCTTCAATTTTGGTTGTTATCAAGGGCCAGCAGTCGAGCGATTATGATTTCACCGTCACGTATCCGCCGACCAGATACTGATCGTTCTGGGGCGAGTCCGAACCTGGGCTGTAGCCGGATTCGGCCGGCTTCCACAAACCGACCCCGCCAATGCCGCCATCTTCCGCTTTCGTGATGCGGATCAACGTTTCCTTCGGTACCGTGTTGATTGCATGGTTGTCGACGTCGAAACCAAAAGTGAAACCCATTGCGCCCGTTTTTTTGTGGAACAGCGTATCGGTCTGGTGCATCGGCATCATCCAGTTTCGCGTGATGCTTTGGTGCGAGCCATAGCGGTAGCTGGCCTGGTAGCCGGTCTCAGCGACCAACGCCCGGCCATCCGGACGTGTTTCGTGTGCTTTGACCGACCGCTCGCTGGCAATCCAACCGGTGTGTTTCATAATTGTGAAGTTGTACGGCAAGCCCGGATTAAACTTCACGCGGACCATGCAACGAAATGCCTTATGCCGCGGACCATCGTCATCCTTCCACCCAATATAAGGACGATCGAGTTCATTGGCATCAACCCACACATAGTCGCCTTCATTCAATCCCTGATCGCGAGCGGCTTGCGGGTTGATTTGAATCTGGCGATCAGCCACGCCTGGCGCCCGCTTGTCGGTGCGGTGTGGATCGCCAAAGTTATCGCTCCAGATCCAATGCCAATCGACGGTCGACCACGAAGAGTGGGTCGTATGGCGGCTCTTGGGTGTGCAACAAAAAAACGAGTAACCTTGCGACCACAACGGGTTTACCGTCTTCTGCACTTCGTCCCATGGCATCTTTACGTTGCGAACTTGTCGTAAGTCGGCGTCGAGCGTGTCGTGTGCAATGCCATAATCCACCGGACGTATGAACGGGCTCGTCGAGACGATCACGTTCGGCAAATAGGGCGTGGCCTCGACACCTTCGCGATGCACACAAAGATTTTCGCCATACTCGATAGCTTCGGGGATGTCGCAGTAGCTGTGCAGTCTACCGCTATCCGTATAAAACGGAATCGAATCGTGAATCTGCTCCCAAAACGGAACTCGGGGATACGTGCGGAACAACATCAGCCCCGCACCCGGCTCGCCGCCGTACTCGCCCGCGATAAATTTGTCGACGTCGTAAGGCCCGTCCTTGCCACGCGTGGTAGTGCTGTTGTCGAAGACGCGTTGAAGATAAATCTTGGCTTTGCCTTCGGTGACAAATTTGAAGTAGTCGGAAAATCGTTTGTCGCCAGTCTTGGCTGCCAGCGCGTCGGCAACTTTGGCGAAGACCATGCCGTCGTCCACGGTGTCGTGAACCGGCCTGATTCCCCCTTTCCAGATCTGAAGAAATGGATTCGAGCAAGAACCGCCGCATTCGTAGTCCTCGATTTCGACCCACGAATTGACCGGCAGCACAACGTCGGAATACTCCGCGCTGCCAGTCCATTCGATCTGCTGATCGACGATCATGTCCACCTTAGGCAGCACATTGGCGATAATGTTGTAGACCCATTTCGCCTGGTTCAAGAAATTCGCGTTGTTGTACCACACGACCTTCGTCGGCGTAGGCATGTGAGATTCGCCGGTAAAGCATCGCTTGTCGCCGTTGGGAAGGTCCACGGTGAGCGTCTTTTCCCCACTCGCCCAATACGAGGGGTCTTCGACGTCGGTCGTGTGCCGAAGGTCGGCACGGGTAATGCGCGCATTTTCGTCGAGTACGGGAGCGAATGGGTCTTCATGCGTGTAGCTGCCGACGCCGGGACCACTCCACGACGATGCCTGGAGCAGCGCACCCTTATAGTTGCCTGCCCACGTGAACGAGCCCGCTCCGTGTTTGCCGATATTGCCTGTAAGCAGCAACGGAAGATACGTCGCACGATTGTGCAGCGTCGCGTGGAAATAGTGATTCACGCCCTCGCCAATGTGAATTGCTACGGGGTGCCCCGCCTCGGTCGTCTGCCAAATATCTTCAGCCAAACGTCGAACCAAGTGGGCTGGTGCGCCCGAGATCTCTTCCACTGTTTTCTCATCGTAATCCGCCAGATGCCGCTTGTACATTTCCATGACCGGCATCACTTCGGCTTCGCTGCCATCGGCAAGCTTGACTCGAAACGTGCCTTCGAGCGCCGCATTGATATTTGCATGGTTGCCCACATCGTCGCGGCTGATAAAGGCAACTCGGTTCGTATCGTTGTCCCAAACGCAGAAGTCGCCGATCTTCGCCCGCTGTGCATCGGTCAAACCTTGTATTTTATAAGACGGTCCGCCGCTAATGTCTTGAGGTTGATAGTCCGCCTGAATATCCTCCGGTCGCAAACGCCGCAGGTTGTCGGTTCGTACCAGCAGGGGGAAATCGGTGAAACGTCGGCAAAAGTCTGGCTTGTACCAGTCGTTGTCGAGCATGATTTTCGTCACGCCCAACAGCACGGACAGATCCGACAGCCCCGGTCGTACGCTGATCCAGTAATCTGATTTCGTAGCCGGGCAATTGTATTCGGGCGCGATGTCGACTAGTTTCGCACCGCGCTCCATGCACTCGTTCAGCCAGTGCGATTCGGGCATCTTATTTTCAATGAGATTCTTGCCGATCTGGATGACCAGCTTGCAGAACCGCATGTCGTTGAAGTCCATATCAGCCGTTTGCAAACCGTGAACGAACGGGTGGCCCGGGGCTTGATCGCCGCGCCAAGTGTACTCGTTCCAGTCGCGTGCCCCGCGTGCTTCTTCCGGCGGTACATTGCGAATGTGGTGGTCCAACAAACCGAGCACATTGGCAAAGCGGTAGATGCCAAACTTGCCTACTACGCCGTGAATGGGGAGATTGGAGCCGATCTTGACGACGCGCGTGCCAGCCCCTTCCACCTTGTCGATCATCCGCTGTTCGTAGCCATCCTTCTTCAGACGCGCTGCGCCTTCGTCGCCGCTATACGTCCCAGAGATAGCGTGCAATGCTTCGGCAACGTATTTCGACGCTTCGTCCCACGACATTCGCACATAGCTGTCGTTGCCTCGGTCGTCGAACTTGTATTTCGTACGCAGTGCCGGATTGTCCGATAGCGACGGGCAACCGTCGTCGACCCATTGTTTCCACCCCCGACGAAGCACGGGCCCCTTGAGTCGATAGGGTCCGTAAACCCGCCGCTGCATCGTGAATCCTTTCGGACAGCCGCGTGGGTTCCAGGCTTTGGTGGCCCGGTTGCCATACAAGTCGCCGCAGCGGTCGTGGTCGTAATTCTGCTCGCTACGGATCATGACGCCATTACGCACAAATGCGCGAAGCCGGCACATATGCGTGTCATTCGGGGCACAAACCCAGGTAAACGTGTCGTCGTAGCGATATTGGTCGAGGCAAACCTTTTCCCAACCGCGATTCGGGTAGGCTCCCAGGGGATTGTCGATGCTCACCGGTGCAAAAGCCCAGGCTTGCGCTCCTGCGGCCAACAGCGATCCACCGCTAGCGGCGCACGTTTCTAGGAAATGTCGGCGTGAAACATTCATTAATTCGCTCCTTTGGTAGCCATCGTATCCAGCGCGGTGAAGCAAAAAAACTGACGCGTTTCTCCTGCGGTTACTTCTCCAACTCAAGATCCTGCCATATCGTGATTAACTTCTGGCCATCGCGGTCCTGGTGCGAACCGTTCCAGATCGCGAATGCGACCGACGCTTTCTCACCCGGCCCCAACGAGACGCCTTCATCGGGCGTATCGACTGACAGCGCCCGCTGCATCACGACCGTCCAACGCCCCTCTTTCCATTGCCCCATGGCCGTGACAAGTTGGCTTTTGGGAATGCGGAAGGTGACGCTACCGGGTCCACCGACACCCAAGTCGGAACCACCAGAGATCGATCGACCCGGGACGATCTGATTCTTTGCAGCTAAGGCGGGTAAGCTGATGCTGGGCTGCTCATCCCGTAAGGTTCCTTTGCGGTGATATTCTGCCGTTGCAACAAGGTTCTCGCTGAATGGATAGATGTCAGCCACGATATTAGGGTATTGATCTTCGACATCGATTGATGTCTGCCGATCCGCATCCCAGAACCAGACGTCCACCGACTGGTCCACACTCCCCATGCCAAGGAACGGTTCCGCGTTGCCGCGAACCAATTCCATCGCCACGGCGTCCTCGAACGACTCGCTTCGGGTCGCATGCTTGTCTTCAGACCCATCTTTCCAAGTTATTCGTATAGCGATCGATTTGCCGTCATGGATGGCCTGTATTTGGAGGTTGGGATCCGCGTCATTGCGCCACCAAAGCGGCATGATCTTCAGGTTGACCTGCGCAATTTCCGACCAGGCATTCGAATCGAAGGGCTCAGGGATCGCGTTGACGGCTCTTACGAAGATTTTTGCGCGCTTCATGATTGCAGCCAATCGCATGTCTTCGCTGGAGAGTGAACGAATAAAATGCACTAGGTCGACAACTTCTTCCGGCTTCAACGCGCTCGAACCAGGCATCGGCGTGCCGGGCATCCCATAAGCAACTCGGCGAAACAGAGACGCTCCGTCGTGACCACCCTTAAAGATGCCTAGCGTGAAGTCGCGCGGACTTGTAGGAAATCCCTCACCGTCCACCATCTTCTCCACGCCATCGCCCCGTCCTTCTTTTCCGTGACAAGAGTGACAACTCTGTTTGAAATAGACATCGCGACCACGAGCAATGGACTCCGTATCGGGCGACTCGATCACGGGCACACTGCGGCTCTCGCCAGGAGTCGTGAATCGCTGTACGTAGTCGTCGATATCTGCCTGAACCTCTTCTTCAGCGATTTCCTCTTCCGTCAGTTCTTCCTCTTCCCGGAGATAAGCCACAAAGGATTCACGAGCGCCTTCTTTTCTCATCAGAAGTACCTCGTCGACAAGCGCATCGCGCTCCGCTTGCCCGAGGTGCTCCCAAGGTGGCATCGAGGAACCGGGCATGCCGCGAAGCAGCACGGCGTGCAAGTCCTCGCGAGTCGGGACATTGTTTGAAGTGCTCACCAGCCGAAACCGTCCGGCACGGAAATCCCGAGGCTTGGGAAACAAGAATGCCGCCGCAATTCCTTTGCTGTCGCCATTCTGGCCATGACAAGCGGCACAATGGAGGGCATAGAGCTCTTTCCCCGAGGGCGGAGATGCCGCAGAAGCACGCTGACAGCCCATCAAGCTAAGGGAGATAATCATACTGACAACTGTCAGAGAAGCCGTCGCTCTTACAGGCACATTGATCTGATGTTTCTCTCCGCGTCTCATGGCTCGCGCTCCCTTTCTCACGCCGTTAGGCGCTGCGAACGATCCTCACTGCACATGTTTCATGAAGTGACGAAGCAACTATCTTGCCAGTTGCTTCGTCTTTCGCTTCCTTTTCTTCTTTGTCCCAGCCGGACATTCCTTGGATGAAAATACGTTCAGCTTCGTCTGTTTGAGGAACGAGTCGAATTGCTCATCAAACTGTACATAAGTATCATGGAGCGGGCAGGGATCTTTGTTGCCGCACCACTCTGGTCCGAAAGGACAAACGATTCGGTTTTCCATTCGCTCAAAAACCGACACGATATCGAACAGCGATATCTTTCCTGGCGCGAGGGCAAGACGATAGCCGCCTCCAGGACCTCGCTCACCCACAACCAACCCCGCCTGCGAGAGCATGGTCAATAGCTTGGCGACGAGTGTCTGTGCCAGATGTCGATCGCGGGCGATGTCGATCGAAGAAAGCAGGTGTTTTTCTGCGTAGGCCTCTGCCAGTCGGCTCATGGCCGCGATCGCATTCTGTGCAGTTTTGCCGTAAGGGGTCATCCGCTACTTCCTTTCGAGCGCCAGATTATCGCATTCCCGCACGAGATACAAGAATAAAAGAGTAAGATATCTTGAAAATGGGCTCGTCGAGGCCAGCGGCGATCTGATTGACGTGGCTCTGTCCGTGCCCCTGTCTGAGGAGCCAAACGGGGCTCCCGCCAAATGAAAACTCGTGGCTCTCTTGCCACCGCTAGAGTTCTCCTCTGCTGAGCCGATTCGACAGAGTGGTTCCGTAGTAACCGCCGGTCGTCGCGAGTCTTGTGCGGCGGCATTCATTCGGCGCAGAGGTGATGCCCGCCATGGGCAGAAGTGGCGTCCCGATTCTTGCGAATTACTCTGGCAGTAATGTGCGATGCCGATGCAGCACGCCTTACTTCTTTTCTCGCCGAATGGATTAGAATACGGCAGTTAGCAGGTAGCGTAGCGGATTTCGTCGGTCGATAGGATCAGGCACCGGCGGTTCCAGAGGTCTATCCGATGTCAACGACACTAAAGACTGTAGTAATATAATATCTTTGCACAGGAAATCCAGGCATTGCCTCACGAACTCGATGTCTGCGAGGCCGCCAGAAAGATAAGTGTCCCACTGACAACCATTGCCGATGTCACAGGTTCCGGCACTAATGTAGTCGTAACCAAAAAGAAGAGACTTGGCTAATCGAAAACCTAGCCTAAGCTGCGACTCTGTCGGCGATATTCCGCAGCCAGCAAATCTTCCAGGTATTGCTGGTGATCTTCTACCGATGGCACTTCTGTCTGCAATCGCTGGGTCATGGCTGGAACAATCTTTTCTGTCAGTGCTATTCGTTCTACTGGAGAAAGACTCGACCAACGCTCCAAGATAGATTCAATGGTCGCAAAGTCGGCAGGTTGTGAACGCTTGAGCATGGCCCCAGTGATTCGGAATTTGCTATCAGCTTCCGAACGGCTACCAAGCGTTTCGCGGACAGAGCTTATTTCAGTTGGTTCGTCGGAAATAACAATCGTCCCGGCAACCATGTCGCCTAGTCTTTGTGATGAAGTTGACAGGACTGGAACAATCCACAATGGGGGCAACTGGTCGACAACACGAAACAGAGTTCGAATAAGAATGCTAGTCGGATCAAGCGAGAAGCCATCCGCTTTAACCACACGAATCTTCGACATTCGCTTGCCAATGGTTTGGCCACGAAAAATCAATTCGCTCAATCCGAAGTATAAGAAGCCCCCCAACGACCAAATCATTAACCATACACCTAGAAAAATCAGCGAAAACTGGGAGCCGTCCCGGGAATCGGCATCACTTCCGCCCGGCTCGAACAAATCACTAAAAACCGAGTCAACAGAGGCACCAAAAGCTACAAAGACAACCAGCAGTACCAGACAGATCAGCGTCAGGAAGATGTTGTCGGCAAACCAAGCCAAAAACCGTGTCCCGGTGCCAGCAACTTGGTAAGATATCGTGATGTTTTCGGGCGTCTCAAAGTCGATGCGTTCGTTCATGGGTCGAGATCAAGTTTTGTCGCGGTGGCTTTAGATCGGACGCGGCTCTGAGTACTAACGATTCTTTCACGGCTAGGAAGCTGTCACCAACGGATTGATCCGAATTCAAGTCGTGTCCATCCCAGCACAATATTAGGGATATGAGTAGGAAATAGTATGAGTGGTTTCGTATCGCGTAACAAGCCGGTTTGGGATCAGTTGGAGGCGCTGGTCCAACGGTACCGAAAATCGAAATGGAGCATGTCGCCCAATGATCTCAAGCGACTTGACTCACTTTATCGTCAAACGACCATACATCTCTCACAGGTTGCAACGCGTAGTACCGACAAACGCTTGGAGGATTATTTAAACAGCCTAGTTTCCTCTGCACATGGACTGATCTACCTGCCACCGCGCCAATCAATCTTGCACGGAGTGGTAACATTTTTGCGAGAGGGCTTTGCCCGAACGATCGTCCGAAACTGGAAATATCATTTGCTCTCTGCGGCATTGGTAACTTTGGGTGCCTTGCTCGCCTATTTCGCTTCCGTGCAAGACCCTCAAACCGCCTATGCACTCATGCCAGTTGGCGATGTTCGACAACCAGGCTCTACCAAAGAGCAGCTATTGCAAGTCCTCAGGTCAGGGCGCGACACGGGAAGTGGCGGTAAGTTTTTCTTCGCATCGTTCTTGTTTAGCCACAATCTCAAGGTTGGTATACTTGCTTTGGGAACCGGAGTTCTTGCTGCGGTGCCCACGGTTTTACTGATGGTATTTAATGGCATGATCCTGGGATCTTTCGCAGCCATTCACCATCAGGCGGGAATCACCACTGAATTTTGGGCCTGGATTCTCCCTCATGGTGTGACAGAAATCGGGGCCATTGTGCTCTGTGGAGGATGTGGATTGATGCTGGGTAAAGCCGTGGTTAGTCCAGGTATTGTCTCTAGAAGCGAAAGTCTACGCCTCGCTGGTATTGAGGCGGGCGCAATTTGTCTCGGTGTTATTCTCATGCTGATTGCAGCCGCCGTGATTGAAAGCTACTTACGACAAAGCCACCTCTCCAGCTCTGCTCGATTGATGTTTGCGGGAGCAACTGCCTTGTTTTGGATGACTTACCTCTTTTTAGGAACAGTGCGAGAGAAAGCCGCTCTGAGAGTGGAAGCTGAAGGCATATCCGAAGAGCTGGCCTGAGAAACCCGACAATCTAAAGCAGATTTTGACAACGCAAGTCGATGAACTCGTTGATCAATGGAACTGTCAGTTCACTTGGCTCAACATCAATCACATGAACTCCACTATGTCGTAGAGTATGGAGAGCTTTCTGCCGCTGTTGCAGAAGTTCAAATGCTACTGCCTTGCGTGATCCGTGCAGCAGCGACGAGATTTGCGAATGGACGACCTGCTCCAGCAAGGGATTACGCAAGGCGGCAAACAAGATGACATGATTTTTCACCAATCGAGCAAGCGAGGTGCGGAAACGAGACGAAGTCTCCACATCAACGATGTCTGATAGCAGCACAATCAGCGAACGGCGAGTCTGTCGCAGTTGCAGCTCGGCAAACATTGCTCCAAAGTCTGATTCTCGCCACTCGGACTGAAGATTGTAGATACTGTCTGCCAAAGTGTGGACGGAATTCACGCCCGAAAGTGGAGTACGATAACCTCTCACACGATCATCAAAAAAACCGACACCGCAACGATCCCCGTGCCTCAACGCAACTTCTGCCAGCATGAGGGTGGAGTCAATCGCGCAATCGAGCTTTGAGCCTGCCTCGGTGAGCGCACCCATCAATCGACCACAATCAACGATGATCATGACGTCTCGATGGCGCTCGATCTGATAGCGCCGGACGATCGGATGCCCGAGTCGAGCGGTGGTTCGCCAGTCTATTCGGCGTGGATCATCACCATGCCGAAAATCAGAAAGCGATTCAAACTCGGTCCCTACTCCTTGTTGTCGTGCCCGGGTTATCTTGTCGAGCATCAGTAACTGAGCTCTTTGGTCTTCACTCAATCCTTCTTTCGATACGTAGGTTTCCGGCAGCACCTTGATGGACTCATGGCAATCGAAAGATCTTTGTCCTTCGAGCATCTGCCAAGGCCCTTGCAACCTTAGCCAGACCGGACCTACCTCATAGTGTCCGCGCTCAGGGATCCGCAGTTCGGTTGTGGTTGTTACCACTCCACTAGATAGGATTTTGATTGACGCAGGTTGATGATCTGGAACTGCTTCGCTTGGCAAGACGTCGCGCACAACGCCGATTATGTCCTTCGCACCTTGGTTGGCTATTTTCAACTCCGAGAGAAAGGATACATTCCGGCCTACTACAGCCGGCTGCCGTCGTGAGATTTCCACTTTGGCAAACATACCCTGGACAAGTTGGAACTCTCGAACGGTGATGGCCAAAAGAGGTATCGTACCGAGAAGAAGTATCCAAGCGACTTGGGGCACAACGAAGGTGAAGGGCGAGAGCATTGCCAATCCCAGGATTGCAAGAATCAAATTGGGACCAGGGCGGATCCTCACCGGGGAACCTCGACAAGTTCCAGTAGATTTGTCAGGACGTCGTCGCTGGACATTCCTTCAAGTTCGGCTGTGGGGCTAAGTACGACTCGATGCCGCATGACGGGCAGCAACGCCCTCTGGATATCATCAGGGGTAACATAGTCGCGCCCATCGAAACACGCCAGACTCTTAGCAGCCATCAACAGCATCAATCCGGCTCGAGGGCTTGCACCTACCGATAACAGATCGTCTTCGCGCGTCGCCTGCAGTAGCTGGCACACGTATCCGACAACCTCTTCGCGAATCTGAGTTTCACGAATCGAGGCTCGAGCTGCCAGGATATCTGAAGGTTTTAGAATCCGTTGCACGTTCATCCGAGCAGGATCAGATTGTCCTCCAGTCGCATGATGCTCGGTAAGCACACGTTTTTCATTTGCGGTATCCGGATAAGAAACAAGAACCTTGAACATAAAACGGTCCAGCTGAGCAAGCGGCAACGGATAAGTACCTTCCTGCTCCACAGGATTCTGGGTCGCGAACGTCATAAAAGGTTCTGGCAGACTATGCGAGATGCCATCGTACGTCACGTGAAGCTCTTGCATAGCTTCCAACAACGCCGACTGCGTTCGAGCCGACGAACGGTTGATCTCGTCAGCCAGCAGGAAATTGGTAAAGACGGGGCCTCGGCGGAATTCGAATTCACGAGTATCCTCGCGATAAATCGAAGAACCCGTCACATCGTTCGGAAGTAGGTCCGGGGTCATCTGAATTCGTCGGAAATCCAGATCAAGTGTCGCGGCGATCGTTCGCACGAGCAACGTTTTTGCCGTGCCCGGCGGACCTTCTAATAAGACATGACCACTGCTAAACAACGCTGCCAAAGCAAATTCGACCACTTCGTCTTGGCCGTAGATAACTTTGTCTATTTCGTCACGTATCTTTTGGTAGGTTAAGTTTAGAGACAATCGCTTACCTTTCGTGTTGCTAGGAGGATTTCATCTTTCGGAGCTCGAGGATTGTCTAATACCACATCAGCGTACTTTAGAGCGGCCTGAAGCTGACTTGCCTTTTGCGGCTGTCGCCGGGAGAGCAGTCCAAGAATCATGTCCGTATTTTGCTGCTGGGGAGGTAAACCGAGCGATTTGCAGAAATGCCACAAGACGCCATCTCGTACTTCGTGCAAGACGTACTTGGGGCTCTCTCGTCCTTGAAGAATAAAACGAGACATGGCCTCGACATACTCATTCAAGGATCGACGCGAAGCGGGTCTTTCCTGCCGACTTGGCCCCAAGAAGATGGCCTGCCGCCAAATCAAAAGTCCGACCACTGCCAAAATGGAAACTGTAATCACGGCATAAGGTCGTTTCGACAAAAGCCAAAGTGCATTACCGCGAACAGTCAGGCCATGATAAAACTCATCGAAAATCACCCGTGAGCGCCGACCAGTAAGCAGATGGGCGAGCAGAACACTGTTGTCCGCTCCGCTCAAGTTTACGTTACTCGCCATAAACGGGTTACTGATAACAACGATTTGCCCTTTTCCCAGCGTGAACAACGCAGCCAACGTATTAGAAGCATCTTCAGAGATAGCAATCGTGATGCGTGCTAACGGTTCCTGTTCTCCATAGTTCACTCTCCAGACTTGTTCGCTGGAAAGTTGGACTCGGTTGACTTGGGAGCTCAAATAATCCCATTCTCCGTCACACTCAATGGAGTACACAGCCGATGGGCGTTTCTTAATCCGGAACACGTCTCGAACAGTCTCACGAATATCCTCAGGGTCGGCATCGTCTTGATCACTCGCAGAAACTCTTTTTCCCCGCTGATTATTTCCTGCTGCCCCACTTCCTAATTCGATTTCCTCAATGGAAACCTCTGACAAACCGAGTTCGTTTAGCAACGCAATAGGAACGCAAGTAGAACATTTGGCGGAAGAGCACCGTCGACAGTTGGAGTCATCGGAATCTTCAGATTCCACACTTGGAGCCACTACAAGACGTCCACCATCACGCACCCATTGAGAAAGAACCTTAAAATGCGCTGGCTCAGTTTGTACTAGAGAGTCGAGAGGATTCCACAATACATAGCTAGCAGCATGAGTATTTTCTGTCGCAGTGGGGATGAGAGTTCGCACCGTTTCGAATTCCAGGGCATCAAGCAGATCGTGAATCGCTCGGTATCCATCAGTACGCGTACCATACGAATCTCTGCCCAATGTGCTATTGCTCTGGCCGCCCCACAACAAAGAAAAAACAGCGCTTGCGACCGAAAGTATGGCAACTGCAACGATCGCAATGATGACACTACGCGCCGTCAGCATGAGTATCTTCTTTCGTCTGAAGTCTAATTTTGGCATATGCCTGACGACATTTCAAATAATCTTCTCTTCTACACTCTCCATTGCCGTACCAGCTGGCATCAATAATCTCGACGAACGATTGCAGAGAACCGGCAATGGGAGATTTCTGGTAGCGGCGAAGAAACTGCCTGTTTGTTAGACCGGGACTAAATAATCTCCCCTCCAAGATTTGCAGATGAGACAAGCTTGCCCGAAACAGAAAACGGACTGCGGCAATGTAGTCATGCTGTGCAATCGCTTCTTGAGCTAGCTGCTCGAATTCTTCTGCGCCAAGAATTCGGTTTGATGATAAAGCTGAGACGAATTTTGCGTTCCGTGTTGATGGTCTAAGAACAGTGACAAGTGAATAAACAATATGGCCCACCAGGAGCATTAACAGCACAAACAAGCCTATGACTATCAGCCAGCGCAACACATCGGGAAGCCCCTCCATCGCCTCGAATAGCCAACGAAACGGCAGAATGATCCAGACAAAGATTTGCCGCAGCAAGTCGACAATCGTTCCACCGACCTGAGTGTACTGATTGACGTGAAATTCGGGACCTTGCAGGATATCGATTGCAGTGCGACGAATCGTTTCAGGATCGGGAAGTGCCTGAGGGGTCGTCATCGCAGTAACCTATCAAGAACTTTGCTTCACATGGCAACTTCTGCTTCAGCCGAACCTTCCAGGCCAATGTTTTCGGCAAGCAGCGTCAGATCGAAGTTCTCATTCTTGCAACGGCAGGAAAAGTAGAAAACCACAAAGGCAACCGTCGAGAAAACAAAGGCTACGGATCCTAAAAGGGCATGCACTGCCGTGGCAACATATTTTTGTGGGATAAAAAACGCTCCCCCAATAATCCCCCATTGGATCACACCGAGTACCATACCCAATGCGAAGACTGTACCAATATTGCCCTTCATAAGTTTCTTGCTTCGCGAAAGCGCAGCTCTACCGCTTTCGCCACCGATTACCACCGCATGGCTCGAAAGAGAAAACCAAAACGCAAAAATGATTCCAGGTATAATCAGCAAAATTAGCCCGCCCATAATGGCTAGCATTTGGAGAAACCAAGTTCCTAGTAAAGGAAATATAATTTTCATGGCATGCGAATAGGAGCTGCCAATTGTTGCCACTTTGCTAAGATAGCATCGAGAAACTGCATCAATTACAGCGGCGTTTGTTATAGGTACAACAATAAATCCAAATAGGATCGCCAAAGGCGTTGTGTAAATCGAAGCTTGCGCAGCAGCTTCTTGGTAGGCTCTGTAGTCATCCATAGTCGGTATGGCCGGCAATTCTGGAAGAACTGCCAGTGATACGAAGCCTTGTATCAATGCAACGGGAAGATAGAAGATGGCCACAATCCCAAAGAGTAAACCAAAGTGGTTTTTGACAAGCTTGATAGCTTGATCGAGAATCCCTCCTAAACCAAGTGACTCGATTTGGTACTGCATTCAACTTCCCCTATTTCAAGGTTGGGATTTGGGAACACATTAGACATGGACAATTGGAAATAAGCAAGTTACCAACACTACAGATTCGTCGTTAGTAGTCGAGATGTTTAATGGAGAAATTCTGCCCCGCCGCTGTCCGTAAGTCCTGGGCTATCGCAGTCAAAATACTTCAGCAGCGCCGGGCAAAGCCACCCTTTCAGGTTTTCTTCGGACCACTTGTAAAAATTGCCGCCATCCTCTTCGCGTACCCACTCCAAATGCAGATCGGCATCAGGGAAGGGAGTGGCGGAGAACAACAACAGGAAACCATCCTTTGCATTGGTGATTCCCTTGCGCTCAACAGCAACGTCGATCAAAGTGTCCGCACCGCTGACAGAGGGCTCCTTGTCCAGATCGACGCGCTCGTCGTCAAAGACCCAAAGACCTTCCAATTAATATCCGTCAATCTTGGGCTGTCGCAACCCCGTGCACGAAGAAACTTGCAGTTTCCTACCGAGGTGGCGATCACCGACGCATCTTTGATCGTCTGACTAATCGAACTCAGTGGCTCGGAGCGACGCCGGAACTCGAAGTTAATTGATCGCTCCAGCGAGTAACCGACTGCCAAGCGAATGGCACGTCGAGCGTTCTGGCAGGCCAGCTTTGACCGACAGATTGGCAAATCGTCGCTAATCAGCGGAAAGTCTGGATTGCTTGCCCTGATTTACCTACGTATCATAGATGGGAGCTGAGAAAGGTACTGTTGATGTTTACTCGAATTGTTTCCCTCTTGCTGATGGCGGTCGCCATCGCCTGCCCAGTGTGGTGTGGCGACGGCGCATGTAATACCGGTCACTGTTGCGCTGCGGATGGTTGCAGTTTGCAGCAACAGCCATCGTGTGCTTGCTCGATACACAGAACAGATGATAGTCTTTGCGAGAAGCCGGCTGAGGATCGCGACGAGAAGGCTCCGTATCGATGCCCGAAGAAAGGCTCGTGTCAGGGAGTTTGCGGCGGCGTGGTTTTTGAGAAGCCTTGCGAGTTCGAAGAGCCTTATGCGTTGTTCTTAATGCCGCCGATTGACAGCGACGGCTCACAGGTTTCCCTGCTGGCCCAGTACCGCACAGACGGTTTCGGGTGCTATCATTACATCAGCGCCAAGAATCACGGTCGCTTTGTGCGCACGTTGCATTCCTCGTTTTTGTGCTGATGAGTCCAAAGTAACAAGTTCAGTGCCGACGGCGATGGTGCCTCGGCCATTCTAATTGAATCTTGTTGCTCGTTTCCGTTGGTTCTCAGTGCAGGTCCATCCTGTGCTGAGATGAACACTTCTTGGACTCGGCTTTGAATTCACCAACCTCATGTTCTTCCGACTGCTCCCTTGGGAGTATGCAATCCGAAACCTTTTCCGTCGCCCGCTGCGAACGTGTTTGACGTTTGCGGGCCTGACGACCGTGATTGTATTAGTGTTCGTAGTTGTGGGGTTTATTCGTGGACTGGAGCGGTCACTTGCTGTGAGCGGCGACACACAGACAGCGATAATTTTCTCGTTGGGCATGGGCGAGAACCTCGAATACTCATCGATCCCCATGCGGACAAGCGATCTCGTTCCGGCCAGTGTCTCTGGAATACAGCAGCGGTTTGGCCAGAAGTACGTATCACCGGAATTGTATTTGGGCACGCAGGTCAGCGTCGGAAAATCTGAGCCCTCGATGGGGCTCGTCCGTGGAGTGACCCGATCGGCAACATTGGTCCGTCGTCAAGTTGAGATCGAAGTAGGCGGCTGGCCCAATGCTGGTGAAGTATTGATAGGTCGCATGGCCACTTCAAAACTCGGAGCGACCGAGGCTGAAATGAGCGTCGGCAAATCGATCTCATTTGAGGGCCAAGTGTGGCGTGTCAGTGGAGTGTTCTCGGCAGGTGGATCTGCATTTGAATCTGAAGCTTGGTGTCGTCTCGATGACTTGCAACAGGCGATGAAGCGACAAGACCTTAGTATCGTTGCTGTGACACTCGCCCCCGGGAGTGACTTCGCAGAACTTGATCTCTTCTGCAAAGAGCGGCTGGACCTCGAACTGCAAACTACACGAGAGACCGACTACTACGCGTCACTGCAGAAGGACTATGGCCCCGTGCGCTGGCTGTCGTGGTTGGTCGTACTACTTGTTTCCGGGGCCGGCGTGTTTGCCGGATTAAACACGATGTACGGCTCCGTTTTAGGACGAATTCCGGAGCTCTCCATGCTACAGACCATCGGCTTTTTGCGACGTGCCGTCCTCGTGAGTCTGATCCAGGAGGGTGTTTTGATGGCAGCAGCGGCAAGCCTGTTGGCTGCGATGATTGCACTGGTTTTTGTGAACGGCGTTGCAGTGCGGTTCACGATGGGAGCGTTCTCGCTTCGCATCGACAGCATGGCTGTGTTGATCGGCTGCGGTGTTGGATTGTTGCTTGGACTGTTCGGCGCTATACCGCCTGCGATCCGAGCGTTACGAATGCCCATCGTCGATGGGCTCAAAGCGGTATGAAGCCAACCTCAGTCACTTGTCGTGACTGACTCAACAAAGGAGATGAAAATGAAGAAATATGTTGCCCATGTAATTTGTTTCGCACTGACGGGTCTACTGGTCGGATGCTCGCAGGAGGGAGCCACAACCTCGGCACCGGAGCAGGCGAACTCAACGTCCACCGTGAACGGCTCGAAGTTCCTGCTTACCGCCCAACCTGACGCAGCGGTGGACGTCATCAAAGTGCGCGAAGCTGCTAGCGACGGAGATGAAGTGGTCATCGTGGGGCGCATCGGTGGCAGTGAGAATCCGTGGATTGATGGTCGGGCGGCGTTCTCCATCGTCGATGGTTCGATCAAAGCGTGCAGCGATATCCCGGGCGACAATTGTCCTAAGCCGTGGGATTACTGTTGCGAGACTGCCCAGCTCCCGACTTCGACAGCACTCGTGAAAGTCGTCGATAAGCGCGGCGACATTGTCACAGTTGACGCCCGTGAGTTGCTGGGAGTCACAGAACTTTCCACTGTCATCGTTAAAGGAAAAGCCCAGCGTGACGAGGCAGGCAACCTCACAGTCCTCGCCAGCGGTGTGTACGTGAAGAAGAAATGAAGTGAATCATGAGCAACGACGTTGATCTGAGAGAGTTGGCTTACGACCGCGACGATCCGAGAGAAACGATGATCCGGCCTCGAAGGCATGTGTTCACTCGTTATGTGCTTCCGCTAGTGTTAATTTTCGGATTCCTTGCGCTGGTGGCTTGGGCGTCACGAGGCCTCATTTTTCCACCTACGGCAGTAACTGTCGTCCCTGTTTTTTCGACGACGGCAGAAGTTCGCCAGGAAGGCACACCGCTGTTCAAAGCAGCGGGCTGGATTGAACCTCGACCAACTCCGGTGCGAGTCGCTGCCCTTGCGCCGGGAGTCGTTGAGAAGTTGTTGGTGGTGGAGGATCAACCAGTCACCGCGGGCGAGGCCGTAGCGCAACTAGTCAAAATAGATGCGAAACTCGTACATGACAGGAAACTTGCCGACCTCGAACTTCGCCGAGCGGAACTCGATGAAGCCAAGGCTTCACTCACAGCAGCGGAGGCGCGTTTTCGAGAACCAGTCCACCTTGAAGCCTCTCTTGGCGAAGCCGAAGCATTGTTTGCTAAGATCGAAACAGAATTGAAGCACCTGCCGTTTCAGATTCGCCGTGCGGAATCAGATTATGAAGCAGCGAAGAGAGTCTACAACGGAAAGCTATCTGTGAAGGACGTTGTCGCCGGAGTTGAGGTTGATGTCGCCAAGAGCAAGGCCGACGCTGCCAAAGCACTGCTAGACGGACTACGCAGTCGTTCCGAGTCACTCAAGAGCGAACAGGCTGCGCTTTCCCACCGTCGGGACGCACTTCAAACACAACTTGAGCTAAGGGTTGACGAGACAAGAGCAAGAGATCAAGCGAAGGCAAAAGTCAAAGCAGCAACCGCTCGCATCGCACAGGCTGGAGTTGTCGTCGCTGAAGCGAAGTTGCAGTTGGACCGGATGACGGTGGTCTCACCGATTGACGGTCGTGTCTTCCGTCTGATTGCGCACCCGGGCGCACGCCTGGGCAGCGACATGATGCAGATGACAGGGTATGACGGTAGTACGGTGGTCACACTTTACTGCCCTGACATGTTGCAGATCCGAGTCGATGTGCGTTTTGAGGACATTCCAAAAGTTAGCCTCAAACAACCCGTTGAGATCGACAACCCGGTCCTATCGTCGCCCTTGAGAGGTTCAGTGCTCTTCATTAGCTCCGAAGCCGACATTCAGAAAAACACTCTGCAAGTCAAGGTGGAGATTCCTGATCCACCGCCCGTGTTCAAACCGGAAATGCTTGTGGATGTAACATTCCTCGCACCAAGGCAACCGGAACGCCCAACCGAGCCGACACAGGAAGTCAAGCTCTATGTCCTCCAACAACTCATCTGGCAGGGTAACAGTGGTTCGTTTGTTTGGCTGGCTGATCAATCGGACGGGATTGCCCGCAAGACCGTAGTTGAGACCGGAGCTGTTGGCTCCAACGGCCTCGTCGAAATCACGAGGGGCTTGACCGTTTCCAGCCGAATCATTTCTGGCGGAAGCGATAGCTTGCAGGACGGCGACCGGATCACGGTTACCAACGAGGATCCTTCGCTTGGCACGAGCAATGCACATCCGCAAAGCGGTTGGCCAGGCGCGCCGAACCGACTGCCCAATGGAGATAACCAGTAATGGCGCTCATCGAAATCAAGAATGTCACGAAGCGATACCATAAAGGTGACGAAACGATTACACCGCTAGACGCCGTGTCGCTGAACATCCAACAAGGTGAATTTCTCTCGTTGATGGGAGCCAGTGGCACGGGCAAGTCCACGTTGTTGAATCTGATTGCGAGTATCGACAAACCCGACAGTGGCAGTATTGTGATCGACGGCATCGACATCACACGGCTTTCCCGCACCAACCTAGCGAATTGGAGAGCAGCCAATCTGGGCTATATCTTTCAGACGCACAATCTCGTCCCCGTGTTGACGGCGTTCGAAAATATCGAGCTACCCCTGATGCTGTTGCCATTGTCTCGCAATGAACGTCGGAGACGTATTGAGGTTGCTTTGAAGGCCGTCGATCTGCTCGATCGAGTCGACCATTATCCACGTCAAATGTCGGGCGGGCAGGAGCAGAGAGTTGGCATCGCACGGGCCATCGTGGCTCATCCAAAAGTTGTAGTAGCCGACGAACCCACCGGTGATCTTGACCCCGACACATCTGATCAGATTCTCGGCTTGCTCAAGCGTCTGAACGAGCAACTGAATGTAACGTTGTTGATGGTGACCCATGATGCCAATGCCGCACAGATCGCTCACAAGCAGTTTCGACTCGATCACGGAAAGCTAGTACAAACTGGCGGTGACGCCTTCGAGCCCACTATCATTTCCGATGCAGAGGAATCAGTTGGCTAGAAACCACGTTTCCGAATCATGTTCAAGTTCCTTCCTTACACTTTGAAAACACTTTGGCGTCATCGCTCACGAACGATCCTGACCGTGAGTGGTTCCGCCGTAGCGTTATTCGTGTTCTGTTTTATCGGAGCTGTGCAGGAAGGCATGAACGACCTTCAGCGACGGCAAGCGGCCAAGGGGTCGCTGATCGCTTTTCAAGCAAACAAGTTTTGCCCCGCCACAAGTCATCTGCCGCAGGACTACGACCGACAGATCGCTCGGCTGGAGGGCGTACGTGAAGTGTTACCGGTGCAGGTCTTCACAAACAACTGCCGAGCGAGCCTCGATGTAGTTGTCTTCTACGGCGTTCCACCGCAGAAACTACGCAAGGCCCGCGACTTTGAACTCGTGTCAGGCAACTGGCCTGAATTCGAACAACATCAGGACGCCGCTGTGGTTGGCCGCGCCGTCGCGCGCCGTCGTGGCATCACTGTTGGCGATAAGTTCTCTATCGGCGACCTGAGCGTGAACGTCGCAGGGATTTACAGGAGCGAAGATCCTGCTGAGGAGAACTACATCTATTCACATCTTGAATTTCTGCAACGAGGGAAAGGCATGAACCGGGTGGGTACGGTGACACAGTTGGAAGTGCTGCTCAATGAAGGCGTGGATCCCGTCGACAAATGCACACAGATCGACGACCTATTTCGGGGGGGGCCGGTTGAAACCAACACTCGGCCAAAAGGCGTCTTTCAAGCGAAGAGCCTGGGTGATCTGACTCAGCTGATCGGCATGGCCCACTATCTTGGCTACGCCTGCGTTGGCCTCGTGCTGGCACTCGTTGCAACCACGACTGTCATGTCCGTTGAAGACCGCATCAAAGAACACGCTGTCCTGCAAACCATTGGCTTCACTGGGCCGAGAGTTTTCCGACTCGTGATGGCCGAGAGCGTTCTGCTTAGCATTGCAGGTGGTACCATTGGAGTTGGATTCGCCGTGCTGGTGTTAAAAGTCACCAGCCTCTCAGTCGGTGCTGAGGCCGTCACAATTGCCTTTACGCCATCGTTCCGGCTGGCAATCACCGGCCTGATCGTATCAGCAATTGCGGGGACACTGGCTGGAATCGCGCCTGCCATCCATGCTGCTCGAACGGAGATTGTCCCAGCGCTTCGGCAGGCATAGCTCGTTGATGGTAAGACGTTTGGCAGAATCTTCCCCAGAGACCGGGATGGGATCTGAGGCCATCAGCCGGGCAATGTGCTGGCGATACTTTTCGCGGCTCTCTGGGCTGTTGTACTTGCCCAGATAAATGCGATGCCCGTGAATCTCGATCAGCGCCTGACCGATCGATCGATGGAGACGATACTTGGGTACATGAACGGACATAGCAGACAGCTCCTTCTCGCGGTTAAGGAGAATCGGGTAGTACTACCCGATTCATCGCGAAATAGCTGCCGCACTGCCGACCATCGGCAGGTATCCCAAAGTATTGGTTCGGCAAGACTTAGGTTTAGTGGGCGATACAAGACTCGAACTTGTGACCCCTAGCTTGTCGAGCTAGTGCTCTAACCAACTGAGCTAATCGCCCCGGTGTTCGGCTTCCGACGGGTGGGTTGATTCTCGAAGTGGGAGAAAAAACCTGCCCGGCGAATTTGCCGCAGAATGCGAGAGTTTACCATTCTCTCCCGCATTGTGGTAGTGCCGAGCGCGGGCCATTTTCCTCTTCGGGTCCTGTTTTTCAGGGTTTCAAAGCCAGGTAAAAGTACTGGGGCGGGTGTTGGCAATTTGGCCGACCGCAGCTAGCAGTTTCCATCCCTAGGCCCAACCATCGAGGATCGGGTGCGGGAATCCTGCTTGCCAATATAGGCCTTCTTCGCTCTATTCAGCACTAGTGCTTTGACAGTATCTGAAAAAGAGCTTGTGACAAAGCACTCAGCTGTCCTCGGTAGGTCCGTTTTTTGTCGGGCCATTATTCAAACAAGGACTAGTTTCTTACCGGGTGGGCATGATCTATGAAAATTGGCAGGCAGGAAGTGATCGCTTTGAGCGAACTGGCCGTTTTCCTCGCCGCATGGATGGTCGCCATCCTTGCCACGATGGACGACTACCACGGACGCGTCGATCCAAAAGCTGGTACCGACATCGCCGCCACAAGCAGTTTTTCAAACTTTGACAGTGAATTGGAATAACGGGGAGTTGGAATAACAGGCAGCGCGTGGTGTGCATCCTAATCGGCGCTACTCGCTCTGCGCAGCTTTGGTAGTGTTTGCCGTTATCTCATCGCGATCGTCGCTCTGTTGGCGTTTGCGCAGATAAAGCTTGATCGGCACTTCTTCAAAATGAAGCTGGTCGCGTACTGACCCCAACACGTAACGCTGGTAGGGCCGGGAGAGAGCCGCGGGATCGTTGCAAAACAACACTAACGTGGGCGGCTGAATTCCAACCTGCGTGCCGTAGTAAATTTTGGGGCGACGGTTCTTATGCAGCGGTGGGGGCGTCTGGCGGATGGCATCGCGGAGCAAACGATTGAGCGGGCCAGTCGCTACACGCTGCCGAGATTGCTTAAACAGCATTTGGCCATGGTTGAGCAACGCCTTCACGTTTTTGCCCTTCTCGCCAGTGATAAACGCGATCGGCGCAAAACGCATCGTCCGAAAAGTATCGTGCAGGTAGCGGACCCATTTTTCCGTCGGCATCGATTTGGCCATCAAGTCCCACTTGTTGACGACCAAAATACACGGCTTGTATTGCTGGCCGATATAATCGCAAAGCTGTTTGTCGACTTTGCTAAGTCGTTGCGAAGCATCGAGAAACAAAAACACCACGTCCGCCCGACGAATGCTCCTTTGCGCGCGATGGGTACCATAAAAATCGATAGCCGCCCCGCGGCTCTGCGGACGACGCAGCCCGGGCGTGTCGATCGCGATGAACGATTTGCCATCGAGCTCGAACCGCACGTCCACACTGTCGCGCGTGGTGCCCGGTATTTCGCTCACGATCATCCGCTCGGCCTGAGCCATGGTATTCACAAAGGTGCTCTTGCCGACATTGCGTCGACCGACGATCGCAACTTTCATCTCCGGCTCGGCATCGGAAGTGTCTTCGTCCTGATCGGCGGGAGGCAGTCGTTCGAGCACAAGATTGAGCAGCATGCCCCGATTTCGGTTTTGTTTGGTGCTGACGGGGATGATTTTCCCACGCCCCAGCCGATAGAAATCGGCGGCCTGATCGTCGAATTTTTTGTCGTCCGACTTGTTCGCCACACAAATCACCGGCACGTCGACATGGCGAAGCCGACGGGCAACCTCTTCGTCCAACGGCAGGAGCCCTTCGCGTGTGTCGACGACAAAAAGAATAATTGACGCGGAATCAATGGCAACTTGGATCTGCTCCTCGATGTGCTGGGTAAGATTGTCCTCGTCGCGAATGCCGATGCCGCCTGTGTCGACCAGCTCGAAAAAACGATCCTCGTAGGCCATCAGATAATCGAGCCGATCGCGCGTCACTCCCGGGCGATCTTCGACAATCGCCAAGCGCAGCCCGGCAAGCCAATTGAGCAAGCTGCTCTTACCCACATTGGGGCGACCAACAATTACAACCTGAGGCACGGCCATCAAGCACTCCTAAAGCAATAAGCGATAATCACAGAACCCTCTATGATAATCGAGCGGCGCGGTCGTTGATAGTTACCAACTTCACACTTCTCGCGAACTCTGGGCCACCAAGCCCTTCCGTCCCCGAGGACAATCCGTACACTGAAGTTCCTCCAATGCAAGGTGGCACCCTTGTGCTGAGCGTTTGCCGTTTCCGCAGCCGTTTTCTTGAAGAAACGCAGGCAAACGAATCGTTGGTGGCGTAGTCCTCAGTTAAACGCACCCTGCTAACCTTTGGTTCGCCCAGCAATTCAAAAATAGGCAAATCCGCACATCAGTCGCACCTATGCAAGACCAGCAAGCAGAAAAAATCGAGCGGGCAGCATTGCAAGCTTTGGAAAGCCTTGCAGCGGCGGGCGTACAGCAATTGCCAAAACCTTCGCCAGCCGCCTTGCGTTCGGTAAGCCGTCTTGCATCGCAATCCAGCGAAGCTGTGCCAATAGCTTCCGAGTCTGCAAACGAGCAGAAAGAGTTAGATTCTCCCATGGCCGAACTAAACGAAACCGAAATTTCCGCCGCCCCGTCACTCGATGTGTTGCGCGACGAAGTCGCCCAATGCACGCTCTGCCAAGAGCTTGCATCCACCAGAGAGCAAACGGTGTTTGGCGTTGGGAATCCCCAGGCGCGGCTCTGTTTTTTAGGGGAGGCTCCAGGAGCGGAAGAAGACCGCCAGGGGGAGCCGTTCGTCGGCCGCGCGGGAAAGTTGCTCAACAAAATTCTCGAAGCTTGCGGACTGCAGCGCGAAGACGTTTACATCCTCAACGTGCTCAAATGCCGCCCCCCCGGCAATCGAAACCCAACTCCCGAGGAGTCGAAAAATTGCCGCCGTTTTTTCGATCGTCAAATCGAGTTGATCAATCCCGAATACATCTGCTGCCTGGGAGCCGTCGCCGCGCAAAACTTGTTAGCCACCACCGAAGCCATTGGCCGCCTGCGGGGAAAAGTCCACCAGTACCGCGGCGTGAAAGTCGTTTGCACCTATCACCCGGCCTATCTACTGCGCAACCCTTCAGCCAAACGCCACACCTGGGACGACATGAAGCTACTAATGCGCGAAATGGGCACGCCGATCGAGTGAGCGCTGCAGCGTAAGAAGAGTCAGGGCTGCGAAGCCTCGAAGCTGGGCGTTTCAGAGTTGGCGTTCCCCAACTCCTATCCCACGAGCCGGGCGTGGGCGATTTCTTTGGGAGAGATAGGTCGCACCTGGTCGGTCCTGAGCGAGACGACGGCCAACGTCTCGCCTTCCAATGTCACAAATTCAACCTCAAAGCCCGCATTCCCATGCACAAGCACGACCGTCCCCAGATCGCCCTCGCTCAACCCGTGTTCTGGCAGGTCGATCATCAACACGATGCTATCTAGTTCCTTGATCACAATCTCGCTCCTAATCGCTATAGGATTTAATGGGATAGGCAGTCACAAAACGGGGGAAATCCTCTTCCGATCGGATAAACCACACAGTGCGAACCTCAGGTGAGCGGCCATCCGGCATCTCTATTATACCCTCAAGAACGTAACGTGTCCCGAAGGGAGAAGGTTCCTCCTTAGAGATTTCGTACTCCAGAGCATGCTGGCGTACAAGACCCTCGAAGTCCTGCCAGTTATCTTGAGACAGACCAAATTGCGAGAAGAACTTGGCTTTATGTTGCCCATCTCTGTGGCTGGTCGACAGTAAATAATCAATGAGCTTTTCTCGGGGGACAATCGCGTGTATTGCATTGGGAATTTTCATAGTTATTCAGTCGCCTGCACTGAAACGCCATCTTCCGCCAACTCGTCTTCAATCTCTCTCGCTGCTGAAAGAGCAGAAGCAACAAGTCCCGCAGGCACCGACACAACGCCAATACCGATTAGCAGTACACCAAAAGTAAAGATTCTCCCACCAACAGTAATTGGGTAAACATCACCATACCCCACAGTCGTCAGCGTTACGACAGCCCACCAGAGGCTATGAAACACCGAGGCAAATGATTCTGGCTGGACTTCATTCTCAAAATAATAGACGCCCACAGCAGCAAGATACAGTAGAACCCCTGTCACACAGAAGTACAAAGTGATTTCTTCTCTGGCAATGATGAGCGCTCGATGTAAGCGCCGAATTGCATTGCTGTATCGCACCAACTTGAAAATGCGAAACAGACGCAGAAATCGAAAGATTCTCACCGCTCGTAGATCGACAGCACTACTCAAAAAGAAAGGAAGAATTGCCACCAAATCAACAATGCCAAAGAAGCTGAAGATATAGTTCTTTGGCTTGTCGGCAACTGCTACACGTAGTAGATATTCGATACTAAATAGGGAAACTGTGATCACTTCCACTCTGTGAAGCCATTGCCTAGTTTGCTCACCAAGATTGGGTATCGTTTCCAGCGAAAAGGAAACCAAGGAAATGAGAATCGTAAGTTGAACAATGAGATCAAAGGCCAAACCAGATTTAGAGTCACGTCCTTCGATGATTTGTTTCATCCGATGCATAGTTCCAGAATTTTCCCCATTGTTTTCTGTGTCTGCAAATGTGCCAATACTATATTTCAGATGGACTTCGATGTTAGCTGAAGTTCGACCTGAGTGCGATCCGCCTGCAATTGCCGAGTCCTGTACGTTAAAGCTCGTTGAGCTTCTGAACCCAAACTCCCCCACGCACGCCTACGGCTAATTCCGTCCACGATAGCTGTGCCGGCGTAAGTTGGGGGAAGATTACCGGTCGTAACGGTCCTGTGCTGCGATTTTCTCAAACGTCTAGTTTTCTGGGCTCAAAACTGTTTCCACGTCTGCAACTGCTTGATAAAGTCGAACGTATCAAGCACACGGGTCCACTGTGTCGGCAGTCGACAAATGGGAAAGCTGTTTCCCCCAGTAGAAAGTCTGTCGGAGCCAGATTAGTTCCCGTGCGCAACGTGAAGAATACAGCTCATCGTTTTCGTACTACCGCATTGATTGACCCGGTGATTTGATGCCATGATACCTCCCGACTCCCCACAATCGGACGACGTCGAGCACCTGATGCTCAACGCCCAACTGCGCGACGCACTCGAACCGCTCTACGACGAATCGATAGGGCGGGTGAATGCCGAGATGATGTCGACTTCGCGCGAGAACGACTTTCTCCAGTCGATGCTAGAATGGGAACGCGCACCAATGCTTCCCATCTGCGACTGGTTTTCACCCCGGTTGGTGCTTCCCGCACCCGACACGCTCGAAGACCAGCAGCTTCATACCGTGCTGTACGAAACGATCCAACGTCTGTTTGAAAAGCATGTGGTGCTCGACTTTACCGATCACCTCACCGACTACCAACTCTATTGCCTTATCTATCGCGACATCCTGCCTGCGCATGAAAAGATGATCCAGCGGGAGAACAACTATCTGCATTGGGATTGTGCCAACACCGATGGCAATCCCGACGTTTGGCTACGCTATTACGCTAGCGAAGAAGACCGTCAATCGTGGAGCGATGAAACCGAGGATTACCTTCCTCCCATGGAAGAACCACCCTTCCGACGCCGGCTGCCTCGCGCGCCACTGTAGGAGGAAGTTTGAAGTGAGATCTGAGAAGGTAGAAATATGAAAGAATGCCTACCTAGCTCTGACATCATCAATCTTCGATCTGCCAGCTCACATCTCTTACAGCAACTCCGGCCACAAACTATCGCTGACCAACAGTCCTGTTCGGGTCAGTCGAATATTTTGGCCATCGTCGGCAAGCATTCCCTGCCCGACAAACCGGCTGATCTCTTTTCCGACCAGTGCATCAACAGCGACTCCCGTCTGAGCTAAAAAACTGCTGCGCTCAATGCCTTCCAGTCGACGCAACCCAAAAATCAAAAACTCTCGTGCCCTTTGTTCGGAAGTGAGACATTCACGTTCCGCCACGGCCGACTCGCCAGCAAGCACACGCTTGAGATAGGACGTGGTGCTGCGGTGGTTCGTTTCACGAACTCCGTCCACATAGCGCGCTGCTCCCGGCCCCGCGGCAAAGTAGCCCTGGCCCGACCAATAGACCTGATTGTGTCTGCTACGTTGGCCCGGACGGGCAAAATTTGAGATTTCATAATGCTCGAAACCGTTTTGCGACAAACACTCGATCGCTGCCAGGTACATGTCGCGCTCCAGTTCTTCGTCAAGCGCAACAAGTTCTCCCCGCGTCAGCCGGCCCCAAAATGCCGTACCCCGTTCGTACGTCAAACCGTACGTCGAAACATGTTCCGGCGCAAGCTGCAGCGCCTGCTGAAGATCAGCCTGCCACTCGTTCAACGATTCATCGGGAGCCGCAAAGATCAGATCAACCGAAATGCTCATTTCCGCTTCGCGCGAGAGATCAACCGCTTGGCGAATATCGGCAGCCGAGTGATCGCGTTCCAATCGTTCCAACTTCAATGAGTGGAAAGATTGCGCGCCCAGGCTCAATCGATTGACCCCGTGCGATTGTAGAACGCGCAGTTTTTCGCGGTCCAGGTCCGCAGGGTTTGCCTCGACCGTCCATTCGTAATCCGCCGCAAGCGGGTGCCATTGCAACACCAACTTGCACAAGCGATCGAGCTGATCGGGCGTTAGATAGGTCGGCGTTCCACCGCCGAAATAAAGGGTGTCGACCTCCCGCGGCTCATCCAGCCAACTAAGTTCGACAGCCAGCGCCTCCAGCAGCGGTTCAACCAAGTCGTCGCGCCCCGCCACGACCGAAAAATTACAATAGCCACACCGGTGCACACAAAAAGGAATATGTAGGTATGCCGCACGCGGTGGGGAAAAAGGCATCGCTTAGCCCGGTAGGAGTAGGCGTCGTAGTCAGCCTAATTCTACTCGAAACTTGATGCTTAGGCAGGAGGATGCCAGCCCGCATCCGCCCACAACTGTCCACTCACCGCCGAGTTCAAAATCATGAAGCAAATCGCATCGGCGATTTCATCCGGACGAATCAAGCGGCGAAGTTGGGTAAATGGCAGGACATATTTGTTGATGTAATCCTCCCCAAGATTCCGCACCATGGGGGTGTCCGTGAATCCAGGATGGATTATGCCGCAGCGCACCCCGTAAAAGATCGCCTCTTTCATCAACGTGGCTGCTGCACCTTCAAGCCCAGCCTTGGCCACGGCATACGAAATTTGACCTTTATTGCCCTGCGAAGAAACAGAGCCAATAAATATGATCGCCCCCTGCACTAGCTCTTCCGGCTCCCATCTCTTCATGCCGCGTTTTGCGCGGTCTTCTGCGATTCGCACAACAGTCTCAATTGCCCAGTAAATCGGGGCAATCAAATTCACTTCCGTGACTTCACGAAATGTTGTGATCGAGTACGGCTCAGCCTTTCCCGTATCTTTATTCATTTGCACGGCAAGAGAATCCCGAGTGATTCCTGCTGCCGGGATGCAAATCGTTATCACCCCGTACTCGGCGACTACCTCGTCGAAAACTTTGGTGCGAAACGTATCGTTCGTGGTGTCTCCAATTTTGACAATGGCAACTTCTCGTTTGTACTGTGTATTCAACGCGTCGGCGAATTCGTAGGCGGAGTCGCTCCGATCCACCATCACAATCTTTTCTGCCCCACGTTTAGCCAGCTCACGGGAAACTGCCTGACCGATGCCGCTTGCAGCACCTGTAATCAGTGCTATGGAACCATCAATCTTCATGATTCTTACCCTCCGCGGACCCTCGGCAAGAGCGGGCCAGCTTGGGCCTCAGCCGACCCGCTTGATCATTACGCAATACATCTCTGGCATCGCGGAAATTAGGCTCCAGCCTTGGTCAACAGTTGTGTCCACTTGGCAGCCGAATCCTGGAATTCGCGTACTTGCGTCTCCGAGATCTCCTTCATGCAGTCCACGGTCTTGCGGCAAAATTGCTCGGAACGCCGACGGAACTCTTCCGGATTGGATGCTTCCGTGACCTTCAGCGCCGCGTCGAGCGATTCAACAGCCGCCTGATATTGCTGATCCAATACCTCGCGGTGTTGCGCTGCCAGGCCAGAAACCGTTTCGCACCATTGCTTGTGGAACTTTTGCAGCTTGTCGGCCCAAGCGGGTTGCGAAGTCGGTGCTCCTGGCCACAGGCTGGTCCACTGCTGGAAAGCTTCTTGCTGCAATTTGAGGTTTGCCTCAGCAGCCTTGCGGATGTTTTGGAAGACATCCTCAAATACCTGACTACCACCTTCTGTCTTGGACATGATTCAGTCCTCCATAAAAAAACGACTTATCGAACTGACAGTAAACCGGGCGCTCGGAACACACTTTCCGAGAGCGCCATCGGCCAACACTTATATTATCGCCCACCCAGGGCCCCAGTCAAGATAAATTTGCTGCAAACGCACAAATTATTAAATTAGCTTAATTATAGCGTATAAATCGAATTTAACCTAAAATTTGACGATTTAATGCTATAATACAGCATAGGAATGGTGCGTTTGCAATAGTAGGCTAAAGGGCTGGCACATCTGCCAGGCGCATTTGGCACTTACAAAGGGTGACTGCAATGGCTGAAGAACTCGTCCACATCAAAAGATATCCAAATCGCCGGTTCTACGACCTCAGTGCGAGCAAGTACATCTCGCAGGAAGATATTGAGAAGCTGATACTAGAGGGTCGAAAGGTGGAGATCCGCGACAGCCAGACGGGCAAGGAGATCACTCGATCCGTGCTGACGCGAATTATACTAGAACGCCAGCCGGATAAGATGTTGCTGTTTCCAACCGACATGCTCCACTTTATCCTACGTGCCAACGACGTTTCGACAGGTTTTTTGCGCGATTACTTCCAGCACTCGGTGACCTACCTGGATTACCTGTCGCGACACAGCTCTGCGGCATCTACCCTTGCACAACCAATGCATTGGGTCAAAGCTTGGCTCGACGGCATGAGGCCACAGCAAACGGAAAGCGACGAGCAGCCCCCGGCTGGAGAGGATGCAGATGAAGACGAAGCTTCGAGGCTGGCACGGCGTGTTGAACAACTGGAAGCGCGTCTTCAACAACTGGAAGCACAGGAAGAGTAATCGATTTCGCACGCGCATATCGCAAAGATCGGATATGAATTGAAACAACGTGAGGCGTAATATGCAGGATATCGTTCGGCAATTAGCCGAAAAACGCGAAGCGGCTGAAATGGGCGGCGGTCAGAAACGGATCGATGCGCAGCACCACAAAGGGAAACTCACCGCACGCGAACGCATCGAGTTGCTGCTCGATCCCGGCACCTTCGAAGAATGGGACATGTTCGTCGAACATCGTTGTGTCGATTTTGGCATGAACAAAAAGAGTATCCCAGGCGATGGAGTAGTCACCGGCTACGGCACGGTAAACGGCCGTCTGATCTTCGTGATTAGTCAAGATTTTACTGTTTTTGGCGGATCGCTCTCCGAAGCGCATGCAGAAAAAATCTGCAAGATCATGGACCACGCCATGAAGGTCGGGGCCCCCGTGATCAGTCTTAATGATTCCGGCGGCGCACGCATCCAAGAAGGCGTGGCTTCGCTCGGCGGCTATGCCGAAGTGTTTCAGCGCAACGTATTGGCATCAGGAGTGGTCCCCCAGATATCGCTGATCATGGGCCCATGCGCTGGCGGAGCGGTCTATTCGCCGGCAATGACCGATTTCATTTTCATGGTCAAGGACAGCTCCTACATGTACGTCACTGGCCCCGATGTTGTGAAAACAGTGACGCATGAGGAAGTGACCCACGAGGAGTTGGGCGGAGCAATCACACACTCCACAAAATCGGGAGTGGCCGATCGGGCTTTTGAAGACGACATCGAAGCATTGGCCATGGTGCGCCGATTCATAAATTATTTGCCCACGAATAATCGAACGCGGCCTCCCCACCGTCCCACGCCCGATAGGGCCGATCGCACGGAGCCTTCGTTGGATTCGCTTGTCCCGGAAGCTCCCACCAAGCCCTACGATATCAAGGAGCTGATCCTTAAGACCGTCGACGATACCGACTTCTTTGAAATTCAGCCTGAACATGCAAAAAATATCGTGGTCGGTTTCGCGCGCATGGAAGGCCATCCCGTCGGCATTGTTGCCAACCAGCCGATGGTTTTGGCCGGGTGCTTAGACATCAAGTCGGCAATCAAGGCAGCCCGATTTGTGCGGTTCTGCGATTGCTTTGGTATTCCCCTGCTAACATTTGTCGATGTCCCCGGATTTATGCCGGGCACTTCGCAAGAGTTTGGGGGCATTATCAAGCACGGTGCCAAGTTGCTTTATGCCTATGCGGAAGCGACCGTTCCCAAGATCACGCTAATCACGCGCAAGGCCTACGGCGGTGCCTACGACGTGATGGCGTCAAAACATCTGCGGGGCGACGTCAATCTAGCTTGGCCAAGTGCCGAGATTGCCGTGATGGGCCCGAAGGGGGCAGTGGAAATCATCTTCCGTCAAGAACTCGACAACGAGCAGCGCATCGAAGAACTCACGGAGGAATATCGAAAGAAGTTCGCGAACCCCTTTATTGCGGGGCGGCGTGGTTTTATCGACGACGTGATTATGCCACGCGACACGCGCAGGCGCATCTGTCGTTCGTTGGCGATGCTGCGAAACAAGAAGTTGGAAAACCCCTGGCGAAAGCATTGCAACATTCCGCTTTGAACGAGTGACTTCCCACCCGAAAAAAATCAAATTGCTCTCCAAGCTAGCAGGGCAATACTGGCAAGAAAATAGAACCACAAGATGTTCCAGAAAATCCTCATTGCCAACCGTGGTGAAATCGCCTGTCGGGTGATCAAAACAGCGCGAAAGATGGGCATCCAAACGGTCGCCGTCTATTCCGATGCCGACAAAAGCGCTTTGCACGTTGCGTTGGCAGACGAAGCGCTGCACATCGGTCCCGCGCCGTCGAACGAAAGCTATTTGCATATCGACAACATCATTCAGGCTTGTCGAGACTCAGGTGCCGAGGCCGTTCACCCCGGCTACGGTTTTCTCTCGGAGAATCCCGAATTTGCCGAGAGGCTCGACGAAGCAGGCATCGTGTTCATCGGCCCAAACGTCTCAGCCATCAGAAAGATAGGAGACAAAATCACTTCCAAACAGTTGGCTGCCGACGCGGGGGTGAACACGATTCCTGGTAATTCAGACGTGATCGCAAACTCGGATCACGCGGTGTCGATCGCCAACGAGATCGGCTACCCGGTCATGATCAAGGCCAGCGCGGGCGGCGGCGGGAAAGGCATGCGGGTAGCCCGCAATGAGGCCGAATGCCGCGAGGGATTCGAGCGGGCCAGTGGCGAAGCCCGCTCCGCGTTTGGCGATGATCGCGTTTTCGTAGAACGATTTATCGAAGAGCCTCGCCACATTGAAATTCAAGTGCTGGGCGATCGCCATGGCAATATTGTACATCTTTTCGAAAGGGAATGCTCGCTACAACGCCGCCACCAAAAAATCATCGAGGAATCGCCCTCGCCGTTGCTCGACGCTGCCACGCGAAAAGCGATGGGGGAACAAGCCGTTGCTTTGGCACGGGCGGTCGATTACCAATCGGCGGGGACTGTCGAGTTTATTGTCGACGCGGATCGCAATTTCTACTTCCTGGAAATGAATACGCGGCTGCAAGTCGAACATCCTGTGACAGAATTCGTGACGGGTCTCGATTTGGTCGAGCAAATGATTCGCATTGCTGCTGGCGAGACGCTACCACTTTGCCAATCAGAGATTCGGCAGCAGGGTTGGGCCCTCGAAGCTCGGATCTATGCCGAGGATCCACTGCGCAACTTCCTGCCCTCCGTCGGCAGACTCGTGCGCTACATACCACCGAACGAATCGAGGGTCGTGCGGGTGGATACGGGTGTCCAAGAAGGCGACGAAGTGTCGATCTATTACGACCCCATGATTGCCAAACTCATCACCTACGGCGCCACGCGAGACCGGGCCATTGCCCACATGCGCGACGCGCTGAACCATTTCTACCTCAGCGGCGTTTCGCACAACATCAGTTTCCTTTCCGCACTGATCGAACACACGCGATTTCGCGAGGGACGGCTGACGACAAATATGATCGCAGAGGAATACCCCGATGGTTTCCATCCCGCAGACGTTGTTCACGACGACCCCGCATTGCTGATCGCAGTGGCAACGGCTATTCATCGCCGGTACATGGATCGCGCGGCGAGTATCAGCGGCCAAATGTCTGGCTACGAAAGGGCGGTGCAGCATAACTGGGTAGTGGTTATGGGAGACACTCTGCACCCCGTCGAAGTCACTCCACTCGAGAATGGCGAGGGACACGACATCAGCTATGGCGGTGAAAATTATCAAGTTCTCAGCGATTGGCAATTTGGCCAGCCATTGTTTATCGGCACGGTCAACGGCACTGAAATCTGTATGATGCTTGAGCGTCGGAACATGATTTATCGGTTGTTCCATTGGGGGTCTCAGGTGGACGTGATGGTTCTCGCGGCGAAGGCGGCCGAACTGTTGGCATGTATGCCGAAAAAAGAACCGCCCGACATGTCGCGTTTCTTACTTTCTCCCATGCCAGGAATGCTTTCCCAGTTGATGGTCGACGAGGGACACGAGGTAAAACGAGGCCAAGACTTAGCGGTTGTTGAAGCGATGAAGATGGAGAACGTGTTGCGCGCGGAGCGCGACGGCACCGTTTCCAAATCGCTCGCTACCGTCGGCGACACGCTCGCCGTCGATCAGCCGATCCTCGAATTCGAAGCGTTGTGAGAATAGCATGATCGAATAGCGTCGTGCGTCCTAACCACCGGCGGAAGCTGATAGTGCCCTCTTTTAAGAGGGATTTTCTCCGAGGCAATGCAAGGTTTGCTTGGCGATCTCAAGTTCTTCATTCGTGGGAATGACAAAGATTTTGATTTTGCTGTCGGCAGAATGGATAGCAAACGAACCCTGCTTTTCGGCGCTGTTTTTGTCGGCATCTAAATGGATCCCGAGATGCTCGAGATGCGAGCATGCTCGTTCACGGATTTCGGCCGAGTGTTCTCCGATGCCCGCGGTAAATACGACTGCGTCGACCCCCTGCAATATGGCGGCATACGCCCCGATGTACTTCTTGATCCGGTACGCATACATTTCCACAGCCAAGGTGGCCTGCGAATCACCGTCGTCGGCTCGCCGTAAGACTTCACGCATGTCGTTGTCGCCGCAAATTCCTTTGAGCCCGCTCTCGTGGTTCAGCAAAGCGTCAATTTCAGCAACCGACATGCCCGTGGCTCGAGTCAAATGCAAGATGACACCCGGGTCGACGTCGCCGCAACGGGTGCCCATCATCAATCCTTCGAGTGGCGTCATGCCCATTGAAGTGTCAATACTTTTCCCACCACAAACCGCGGTGGCACTTGCTCCGTTGCCAAGATGTAGAACGATCAGGTTGACTTCGTTCAGAGGCCGATCAAGCAATCGGGCTGCTTCTTCCGAAACATATTTGTGCGAGGTGCCATGAAAACCGTAGCGACGGATTGTGTGTGCTTGCGCCAGATCGGCAGGCAATGCATACTGGTGAGCATGCACGGGGATGGTGTGATGAAAGGCGGTGTCGAATATCGCAACCTGGGGAATGTCGGGCCACTGAGCCCTCGTTACCTCGATCCCACGTAGATTAGCAGCATTGTGTAACGGCGCAAGTGGAATCAAGCGCCGAATCGCCGCCAACACTTGCTCGTTGATGACCGTGGGCTGCGTAAACTCCGCACCCCCGTGTGCAACACGGTGACCGATGCCGACCAGTTCGCTGGCGTTTCCGATGGCTCCCGATTCGGCCAACCAGCTTGCAATTCGGTTCACACCCGCCTGATGATCTTTAACTGCCACATCTTCAACTTGTTCGTCGATAGAACCGTCGCTGTTGTGCAAGCGGTACGACTGCCGGCCTGCCGAGTCTCCAATCCTCTCTAACAATCCCGACGCCAACGTCGCGCAGGACCGCATATCAAACAACTCGTACTTGATCGAAGAGCTTCCCGAATTTATGGCCAATACCTTCATGATGACAGTAGTCCGCCTTGACTTCAAGTTTTCTGACGCATCATATATGCCTGCACGGCCGTGATTGCGACCGTGTTGACGATGTCGGCAACCGTGCAGCCGCGGCTAAGATCGTTGACTGGTCTGCGGAGCCCCTGCAAGACGGGGCCAACAGCAAGCGCACCGGCTGAGCGTTGTACCGCTTTATAAGTATTATTGCCCGTATTGAGGTCAGGGAATATAAACACCGTGGCACGTCCCGCCACTTCGCTGTCTGGGAGTTTTGTACTTGCAACGCTGGCGTCGATGGCTGCGTCGTACTGAATGGGGCCTTCGATTTTTAGATCGGGACGCGACGCGCGAGCAATCCGGGTTGCCTCGGTCACCCGATCAACATCCTCGCCATGTCCCGATTGACCGGTCGAATAGGACAACATGGCCACGAGCGGATCGATGCCGAACATAAGAGCGGTGTCTGCCGAGGCGATCGCAATATCGGCAAGTTGTTGGGCATCCGGATTCGGATTGATCGCGCAATCTCCGTAGACCAAGACGCGGTCTTCCAGGCACATAAACAAGACGCTCGAAGCGGTCGAACAACTCTTGCGTGTCTTGATAATCTGAAAGGCAGGTCGAATGGTTTGCGTGGTTGTGTGTGCTGATCCAGAAACCATCCCGTCCGCCAGCTCTTCCAGAACCATCATGGTGCCAAAATAGTTGACGTCGAGCATCATGTCTGCCGCAACCTCGAGCGTCATTCCTTTGTGGCTACGGATTTCCGTAAATAATTCAGCGAACCTGCTGCGATGCTGTGAGTGCAAAGGATCGATAATAGTTATTCCAGCCAAATCAATTCCCAGGGTGGCGATCTTGCTGCGGATCTTTTCCTCGTTTCCTAGCAAAGTCAACTGTGCAACATCACGTCGCAAAAGGATTTCGCTCGCCAGTAAAATGCGCTCCTCGGTTCCCTCTGGCAAAACAATATGCTGACGGTTGGCTTTTGCACGAGTAATGAGTTGGTACTCAAACATCAACGGAGTCACAGCGTCCGATCGCGTTACCTCAATACGCTTCACCAGTGCGTCCAAATCAACGTGCGATTCAAAAGCCCCCAATGCCGTCGCAATTTTGCGTTGGTTGTTTGGCGCTATCACGGCACGAATGGAGTCGATATGCATCGAAGTCGCGTGGGTGTCGGATTCAACCAACAGAATCGGCACCGGCGCTCGCGCAAAACCGTCAATTAACCGCTTCACCTGTGGGGCTGGCTCGAAACCTCCAGTCAGCACCAGTCCAGAAATTTTGGGGTAGTTCGCTGAAAAAGTCGTCGCCACACAGCCCAAAATAATATCCGCCCGGTCGCCCGGAGCAATCACCAGGCTACCCTGCTCAATGTGATTCAGAAAATTGGGGAGGTGCATCGCAGCAATTTTGTAGCTGAGCGCTTCGCTCATCAACTTTTCCGGGTCGCTGTACAACACACGCGCATTGAGCGATTTGGCAATTTCTCCAATGGTGGGAACAGCCAATTCACTGCGTTCTGGTATCGCGAACACCGGATCCTCTTCAGACCAATCCGTCTGCAAGAGTTGCTTCGTCTCTGCCAAATCTTCTGGCGCGACTCTGTTGATGACTGAGGCCGCAATCGTGCAGTGCTCTCGGGCAAATGCCCTGTGTGCGGCGTGCATCACGTCGAGCGTCTCATCCGGCGTCTTCCCGTGCCCACTGCCGGCGATCAACACCGGGCATCCAAGATGATTGGCGACCAAGGCGTTAAAGTTGAATTCAAAAGCAGAACTAATACCGCTGAAGTCGGTTCCTTCGCAAATAATAAAATCACATTGTTTTTCCAGTTGCTTGTACTTTGCCACGATCAACTTCAGCAGTTCCTGCTCCCGGCCCGACGAAGAGAGATCGAGTGCATGCTCGTAAGTCACTGCATAGTGGGAATCGTAGGGGGTTTGCAGCGAATACTGAGATCGAATCAATTCGATGTCGTTGTCCGGCACGTCACCGCTACGAATCACCGGTCGGAAGAACCCCAGCTTGTTGATGCGGTGGGAGATTAGTTCCGTGATTCCGAGAACGATTAACGATTTCCCGCTGGCCGGTTCTACGGCTGCTATGTAAAGGCTGTTGGACACCCTGGGTTCCTCCTGATGTCAGTGGCCGAGTAGCCGAGTGTGGCTGAGGCGACTTCCACTTCCTGTGTCAGATTGTAGCAGCGAAGCAGAATTGATGCTGGGCCGATTCGTTGGCGATTACTTAGCCAACTGAGACCATAACACCCCTGCTGCGATGGCTGAGCCCAGCACGCCCGCTACGTTGGGTGCCATCGCGTGCATGATCAAATGATTGTGCGGATCCTCCTTGAGCCCGATCATGTGGACCACACGGGCCGAATCGGGTACCGCCGAAACCCCTGCCGCGCCGACCAACGGGTTGATCTTCTCGGCGGTAAACAGATTCATCACCTTGGCGAACAACACCCCACCAGCGGTAGCGATTGCGAAGGAAACCGCGCCTAGTACAAATATCGAAATGGATTGCTTCGTTAAAAAGTGCTGCGCGCTCGTGCTACATCCCACGCAAAATCCTAACAAAATGGTGACAATATCAATCATCGCCGTACGCGCCGTATTTGCTAGACGCTCGGCTACGGTACACTCCTTCAAAAGATTGCCAAAGAAGAGCATGCCAATTAAAACCAAGGCCCCGGGCGCCAATAGGGTACAAATCAAAAAAGCTGCAATGGGGAAGATAATCCGCTCTCGACGCGACACATGACGAGGCGGCTTCATCCGAATCAACCGCTCTTCGCGAGTGGTGAGCAACTTCATAATGGGCGGCTGAATCACCGGGACCAGCGCCATGTACGAATAGGCAGCAATGGCAATCGCGCCGAGCAGTTTAGGCGCGAGCCGTGCGGATAGAAAGATAGCCGTAGGTCCATCAGCGCCACCAATAATGCCGATGGCGCCAGCTTCCTGGGGCGTAAACTGCAAAACGAGCGCCCCGAGAAAAGTAAGAAAAACACCAATCTGCGCAGCCGCTCCCAACAACACAAGCCGGGGATTGGAAAGCATCGTCGAGAAATCGGTCATCGCCCCGATGCCCAAGAAAATCAACGGGGGATAAATCCCCTTTTCTACGCCAAAATAGAGAAAACGCAGCACACTGCCATCGTCATAAACGCCCAACGCCATACCAGAAACCGCCGGAATATTGCCGACGATCACTCCAAAGCCGATCGGCACTAGCAACAGCGGTTCGTAGTGCTTGGCGATCGCTAAATAAATAAACGTGATCCCAATCAGAATCATCACTACATTGCCAATCTGCAATTCAGCAAAGGCGGTGGTCTGATAGAGTTCGCTAGCTTTGAGGACTAAGTTTTCGAGGGGATTCATTGGTCAACGGCGATCTCGAGGGTGAATTCTGTGCGAAGCATGGTGCTGCCGCCGACCTTCCAGGGACCAACTCAATTCCTCCTGCGATAGTTCACGAGTACGAACAATTCGATGGGGGACTTTCAATGCCAAAGCCACAGCGGCAGCAATCACTACTGGAATTTGTTCCGGCATTACATAGGGAACCACCTTTGGCTTTGGGGCACTGTCTGATTGTGCGCTCGGGTCCGGATAGAAATGGTCCAAGATTGCAATGATACGCGGCAGCAGACCAATAAAGACACGGACCAAGACCAATGCCGCGAAAACCACACACAAGCCCATAATGGCCAAAGGAATGCCGTGATCTTCGAACAACGGTTGCCAATCGAGCATACGCTCAGGGATCATAGCTACCCCATTGTCATCATTCATTGAAGGAGTTCTCCAACCGTGCATTTGGTGGTCTTAAAGCGGGATCAAGCCGTGTTTCTTAGGGGGACGTACTTCGCACTTCTTCAGCGAATTCCGCAATGCCAACGACACCACACATCGGGTCTGGGAGGGCGAAATCACGTCGGTGATCATGCCATGCGAAGCTGCCATGTAGGGCGAAGCAAAACGGTCGCGATACTCTTCGATGCGTTCCGCACGCGCGGCTTCACGATCCTCGTTGTCTGCAATTTCTTTGCGATATAGCACGTCGACCGCACCTTCGGCACCCATCACGGCGATTTCCGCGGTGGGCCAGGCGAATACCATGTCGGCACGCAAATCGCGACTGCACATGGCAAGGTACGAACCGCCGTAGGCGCGTCGAGCAATGACCGTGATTTTTGGCACGGTTGCCGAAGCGTAGGCAAAAAGCATTTTCGCCCCGTGACGAATGATTCCCCCTTGCTCTTGCTGCACCCCAGGCATGAATCCGGGGACATCGACCAGATTTACGATCGGGAAATTGAAGGCATTGCAAAAACGGATGAAACGCGCGCCTTTGTCCGAGGCATCAATATCGAGTGCGCCAGATTGAACCATCGGTTGATTCGCAATAATTCCGGCCACGATGCCATCAATGCGCGAGAATCCCACGATAATGTTTTTCGCAAAATCACGATGCACTTCCAAGAAGGATCCCTGGTCGACAACGCGATCGATCACATCGTACATATTCATACCCGCTCTCGGATCCGCCGGAACAATCTCGTTCAAGCTTTCGTCGGGATCCAAGCAGATATCTGCGGTTGGGGCGTGGGGAGGATTTTCTACATTGTTCGCAGGCAAATACGATAGTAAGTGTGCTGCAATTTCCAGGGCATGTTTGTCGTTGTCGGCGATGAAGTGAACATTGCCGCTAATGCTCGCATTGGCAGCGGCGCTGCCGATTTCTTCCATCGTCGCTTGTTCGCCTGTTGCCGCTTTGATCACTTGGGGCCCGCAAATGAACATGTTTGCGTTTTCTCGAGTCATGATCAAAAAATCCATCAGCGCTGGCGAATACGCTGCCCCCCCGGCGCAGTTGCCGGCAATAATGGCAATCTGCGGCACACAGCCCGAAAGGATAACGTTGCGGTAAAAAACCTGCCCATACCCCGAGAGAGATTCCACACCTTCCTGAATCCGCGCGCCTCCCGAATCGTTGATTCCCACAAACGGCATGCCGCATTCTTGGGCGTAGTCCATGATGTCGCAAATCTTCTTGGCATGGCGTTGCCCTAGCGCTCCTCCGCCCACGGTAAAGTCTTGGCTAAACGCAGCCGTCGGGCGGCCATCCACCAACCCAATGCCGGTCACGACCCCATCGCTGGGCAACGACTTGCGCTCCATGCCAAAATCGTGACAGGCGTGCTCCACGTGCATGCCCCACTCTTGGAAACTGTCTCGATCGAAGAAATACTCAAGCCGCTCACGTGCCGTGAGCAGCCCTTTGGCGTGCCGTTTTTCAATCCGCTCCAGCCCGCCACCAAGTCGCACAGTCTCTCGGCGTTTTTCAAGACTGTTGAGAAGATCTTGCTTTATACTCATCTGGCTCACGTTTCATCGTGTTCACGATTGTTAAATCCCAAGGCTATTAATATCTGTCTAGCGGCTGTTTCTGGTGGAATGGCGCCAGCCAGTACCTCTTTCTCCAATGCGTCTCGAATCTTGAGCACGTTCGCGTGCTCGTGGATTGCTTGCTGTATTTGCTGCTCAACAAGTCCCCACAGCCAGCGAAGATTCTGCTGCCCACGGCATTTCATCAACGTGCCGTTGTTTTGCTGCTGTTGGTAATGTTGCTCGATCGCTTGCCATACAACTTCCACACCTTCACGCTGCAAGGCGCTACAGGTCAAAACAACAGGCGACTCGCCATGCGACGATTGCCTGGAGATCGACTTGAGCGCCACGTCGTATTGGTGGGCAGCTTGCTCAGCATCCGCGCGACCTTCTCCATCGGCCTTATTCACAGCGATTACGTCGACCAATTCGAGCAGCCCCCGCTTGATCCCTTGCAATTCGTCCCCGGCACCTGGTTGCATGAGTGCCAGAAAACAATCGGTCATGTCAGCAACCATCGTTTCCGACTGCCCCACGCCAACGGTCTCGACTAAAACTATGTCGTAACCTGCCGCTTCGCAACACAACAAACTTTCCCGTGTACGGCGAGCAACCCCGCCAAGTGTGCCTGCTGACGGCGAGGGACGAATGTAGGCATTCGGCTCTGCCGACAACTCCGGCATGCGAGTTTTGTCGCCCAGGATACTCCCGCCACTGATACCGCTCGAAGGATCCACCGCCAGGACTGCAACCCGCCGACCGCTACGGATCAAATGCAAACCGAGGGCTTCAATAAACGTACTCTTGCCAACACCTGGCGCTCCGGTGATTCCCACTCGAATCGCTTTTCCGGTATCCGGCAAAAGTTTTGTCAGCAACTGTTCGGCTAATTCTCGATGACTCGAGTTTCCCGATTCGATTAACGTAAGTGCGCGGGCAAGAGTAGCAACTTCGCCATTTCTCACTCCGGTATAATATTCGTCAATGGTTAGCTCGCGGCGACCAGGGCCGTTGGAAGGAACCTTACTTGCCATGACAGCCACCAATCATTTTTTGTTTCCTTCGGATGGTGGGTCTTCTCCCAAATCAATCTCGAGATGTTCGGCAAGCGATTCAACTAGCTTGCTGGCGGCATCGCTGATCACCGTCCCCGGGCCGAAGACTGCAACCGCGCCTGCTTCAAGCAGTGCATTGCAATCCTGTGGCGGGATCACGCCACCGGCTACAATCATAATATCTTCGCGGCCAAGACTTGCTAACTCGTCGCGGAGCTGGGGTACCAAAGTCAAATGACCAGCCGCCAACGAGCTGACGCCCACAATGTGAACATCATTTTCAATCGCGTGTTGCGCGGTCTCCGCTGGCGTACGGAACAACGGGCCAATATCGACGTCGAATCCAAGGTCGGCAAAAGCCGAGGCGATAACTTTCTGCCCGCGATCATGCCCATCTTGGCCCATCTTTGCGACCAAAATGCGTGGTCGTCGGCCCTCGACCGAGGCAAAACGCGAGACCAGTTCTCGCACCTTTTCCGTGCCACCCTGGTTGCCAACCTCCGCAGCGTAGACTCCATGCACAGACTTCACCGGGGCTTCGTATCGTCCAAACACTTTTTCTAACGCCTCGCTAATCTCTCCAACAGTGGCTTTGGCCCTGGCCGCTTCGATGGCCAATTCTAGCAGATTACCATTCTTTGATTTTGCGCACTCGCTCAAAGCTCGTAAAGCGTCGTCTACGCAAGCCGTATCCCGCTCCTTTCGGAGCAGCTGGATGCTGGCAATCTGCGATTCGCGCACCGCTGTGTTGTCGACGTGCAGCACGTTGATATCCTCTTCGACGGGCAATCGGTATTTGTTGACGCCAATTACCGTCTGCTGGCCGGAGTCGATACGAGCTTGAGTACGCGCCGAAGCCTCCTCAATGCGCATTTTGGGAATGCCTTTTTGAATCGCCTTGGTCATCCCCCCAAACTGCTCGATCTCGCAAATATGCTCCCAGGCCCTGTCGGCCAAATCTTTTGTCAGATGCTCCAAGAAGTAACTGCCACCCCACGCATCGACCACGTCGCAGGTGTCGGTTTCTTGTTGCAGAAATAATTGTGTGTTGCGAGCAATTCGAGCGGAAAAGTCGGTCGGCAATGCCAACGCTTCGTCCAGAGCGTTGGTATGCAGCGACTGCGTGTGACCATGCACCGCCGCCATGGCTTCCAAACAGGTACGGATCACGTTGTTGTAAACGTCTTGAGCAGTCAAACTCCAGCCACTGGTTTGGCTGTGCGTTCGCAACGAAAGGCTCTTCGAGTTTTTGGGCTTGAATTGAGAAATCAATTTCGCCCAAATCATCCGGGCCGCGCGCATTTTGGCGACTTCCATGAAGTAGTTCATGCCAATCGCCCAGAAAAACGAAAGCCGCGGACAGAAGGCATCGACGTCGAGCCCAGTCTCCACTCCCGTGCGCACATACTCCAAACCGTCGGCAAGCGTATAAGCCAGTTCCAAATCCGCAGTCGCGCCCGCTTCTTGCATGTGGTAGCCGCTGATGCTGATACTGTTGAACTTCGGCATATGCTGGCTGGTGTATTCGAAAATGTCTGCAATGATGCGAATACTTGGCTCAGGAGGATAGATATAGGTATTGCGGACCATGAACTCTTTGAGAATGTCGTTCTGAATGGTCCCGGCCAGCAGCTCTTTATCGACACCTTGTTCCTCGGCAGCGACGATATAAAGCGCCATCACCGGCAACACGGCGCCATTCATGGTCATCGAAACGCTCATGCGGTCGAGTGGAATACCGTCGAAAAGCGTGCGCATGTCATAAATACTATCAATGGCCACCCCGGCCATACCGACGTCGCCGGTCACACGTGGATGGTCCGAGTCGTACCCGCGGTGCGTCGCCAAATCAAACGCAATGCTGAGCCCTTTTTGCCCGGCAGCCAAGTTTCGCCGGTAAAAAGCGTTGGACTCCTTGGCCGTGGAAAAGCCCGCATATTGCCGGACCGTCCATGGCCGCTGCACGTACATCGTGGCGTACGGACCCCGCAGAAAAGGCGGCATCCCAGGCATGGTCTCGAGATGTTCGAGTCCTTCCAAATCCGCGGCCGTGTAAAGCGCACGCACGTCGATTTTTTCCGACGTATGCAATGTGAAATCGTCACTGATTTCGCCGACAGCGGCTTGCCAATCTTCGAACGTTGTCTCCTGCGGAGTTTCACTTCGTAACGGGAGTTCGGCAAAGTTCGGAATCTTCGTCATGACGTCAAGACTCCTTCCTCTTCAAGCATCTCTCGCAAAGTTGCCAGAACATTGCACGAAACAAATATGAAACGATCCACCCCGGCTGCTCGCCAAGCTTCTTCGTTTTGCCCCGGCTTACCGGCTAAAACGACCGTGCGAGCGCCGGCTGCCTTCAACTTGGGGGCCACCGCAGGAACAAACTCCGGATAAAGCTTGTCGGAGGAACAAATCACTGCAATTGCGGCATCGCAATCTGCGAAAGCCTTTTCCGCTGCGTCGGCATCTTGGAAGCCTTCGTTGGTGATGACCCCAAAACCACCCGCTTCGAAAAAACCCTTCGCGTAGGTCGCGCGAGCCGTGAAATGTGCCACAGGCCCCATGTTTGCCAAGAAGACGCGAGGACGTTGACCGTGTTCAGCCTGCCAGGCGTCCCCGGCATCGCGGAGTTCCTCGAAGGGCTCGGCAAATCGATGAATTTCCAACGGAGTGATGTTCGTCGCTTCTCGGTGAAAACCAAGTGCATCCGCCAACTGGCCTAACGTGGCTCCTTCCGCAGCCAATTCAATTGCCCCTGCGACGCTCTGGACATCTGTCGATAACTGCGAGATCGATAACATTTCATCACGTTGCGATTCAATTCTCTTCGCAGCCGAGTCGCGCAAATCCTGCATATCCAGCGGCGGGTGCTCGATGCGCTCTTCGTCCAAATTGGGAAACTCGCTGACACCCGTAATCCCCTCTTTCCGCGTAGCAATATCTTTTGCTCGAAGTGCAAAAGCAGAATCGATTTGCTCAGCGGCCCAACCGCTCTCGAGTGCGGGAATCATCCCCCCCTGGCGCTCGATCTCCTGGAAGATTCCCCAGGCCTTGTTTGCTATTTGGTCGGTAAGATTCTCCAGAAACCAACTCCCTCCCGCAGGATCGATCACGCGATGCAGATGCGATTCCTCTTGCAGAATCAAGCCCGTATTGCGAGCCACCCGCCGGCTGAAATTGTCGGTTTGCCCAGTGGCATAGTCGAAGGGAAGCGACGTGATCGCCTCGGCTCCGCCAATCCCAGCAGCAAAAACACCGACCGTGTTCCGCAAGAGATTCATGTACGGACTATGTCGAGTCAGCACGCGCTCGCTCGTCCGCGCGTGAACGTGCATGGCTCCCGAGTCCGCCGAGCCTCCACAAGCGTCGACCACACGCGCCCACAACCGTCGGCCCGCGCGTAGCTTGGCAATCGAGAGAAAATGGTGCGTGCCAATGCTGATGCGAAACAAAATCTGCCTAGCGGCAGTGTCGATTGACATTCCATTGCCCGTCATCGATCGCAGGTACTGCACCGCCGTAGCCATTGCAAAGGCAAGGTCTTGCGCAGCGGTCGCTCCAGCGTGATGATACGGCGAAGTGTCGACGCCTACCGCAGTTACCCTGGGATAGTTCTCCGAAATCCACTTGGCAAGGCTAGACATCTGCGCGAGCGCCGTCTCCAGAGAAACCGGCAGATGCCCCTCTCGTGCGAGTACCGCAAGAGGGTCAGCATTCATAGCTCCCCGAACGTCGGTCGGCGAAAGTTGGCGCCGCTGCCAAAGGGAAACGAGCAGCGCTGCAGCAGGAAGAAACGCCGCGCCGGCCTCGAAACTCATCCCGATCAACGAAAGTTGGACATCGGCTAACGCCCGATCCAAATCGTCGACGTGATAAGCCATCAGCCCGCCATACCCTGCGAGATCGGTGGCTCGATCATCGTCCGCGTCAAAGCCTGCCCGCGTCGCGCGATCCAAAACCAATAAAAGCGATGAAACACCACCTTCCAAATCCGCGAGTATCGCTTCGTTGGCAGCCGAGGGCTTGGGGGCGGAATGCTCCTGCCGCAAATCCCAGCCGGTTCGCACCGAGCCCAACTTGCTCGCACCACGAACAAAAGGTGGCCAACCGGGCAAACCAGAGCCGGCGCCTTCTCCAATTTGATCTTTGCGCGTGTAAACGGGCTGCTGGTCCAGTCCCTCATAGGTGTGGGTCACCAGCTTCTTCTCAAACTGCACTCCCTTGAGAGCGGCTTCAGCTAATTCTCTCCACTGGTCGTAGTCAACAGGTGGGAAATCGTTGCGAATTGAAAACTCTGGATCGAGCATGTTTTTTCGTCATCAACTTTAATTCGTTGTCAGCTAGTTTCGTTATTGGCTGCTGCGGTCTCGCAAAGTTCCGTGAGCACACCGTGAGTACTCTTCGGATGGAGAAAAGCGATTTGCATTTGATGCGAGCCGGTTCGTGGCTGGTCGTCGATCATTTGCAATCCTGATTGTTTCAATTGGTCGATCCTGGCTTGGATGTCGTCGACCGTGAAAGCCAGATGATGCAATCCCTCGCCCCGCTTGTCAAGAAACTTCGCAATCGGACCCTCCGAATCCGTCGGTTCCAACAATTCAAGCCGCACATTGTCGACGCGAAAGAATCCAACTCGGACTTTCTGACTCGGGACATCTTCATAACCTTCAAACTCTGCGCCTAGCGCGTCTTCGTAGAATGGCCGCTGTGCTTCGATCGAATGTACCGCGATACCGATGTGGTTCAATGATTTTACGGTTCCCATGATCCATTTCTTTCATGCTGTAAGAACTCGGAGCCCTCATTCGAACTCTACTAAAGTCTGCCTCACTTGGACCGGACCGCCAGCTTCAGCATGGACCTTGGCAACTTTTCCCGCATGTGGCGAAGTCAGGACTGTTTCCATTTTCATGGCCTCCACCACCAGCAATTCATCATTCTCTTGTACCGACTGTCCCACTTGGACAGCCACACGCACAACCACTCCCGAGATCGGACTGCGGAAAACTTTGCTTTCATCCACTGTCCCGTCAGCAGGCGCGGGTGATTTCGCTGCGACAGGCGTTTCTGGGGCAATACGCGCAGCCAGTGTTGGTTGGCTACCAGGTGGTAGTTGCCCCCGATGCTGTTGATCCTGCTCGATAACTTCGGCCTCGACCTCGTAGGTCTTGCCGTCAACGGTAATCCGTAATTTCAATCTAAACTCCTCGTCGAAGTGAATCAGGAATTCATATCCAGTGGGGCCATTTTCCCTACGCCAATTCCTCGCCCCTTCGGCAAACGTCCAAGAAATCTAGGCCTTGCCCCATCCAGAACCGAGTGACGGACGAGGGGTAGCTCAGTATCGCCTTTGTGAGGTCAAAATTCGAGAGGCGCGTGGAGAATTCGCGCGAATTTGGCGATGCAAACCATCGGAAAGGCCACTCCATCGCCAGATGTTGGACAAACCGTACCGACAACACCCGATCGAAAGCCTCAGCACTTGCCCCCACTTCAGCCACAACCCCTTCCAACGTGTAGAGCGACTTGCGGAACATCATCAGATCGAGTTTCAATCGAAGCCCTGCATCCTGCACGACCTCGTCCAACATGCCAACCAGCCAAGTGAGCCCAGGGAACTGTCCCCGGCGGAGTTTTCTAAGCGAACCTTCGATAATCAACCGCAGCTTGGTCTGATCGACGTCACCTCGTTCGGCCATCTGATTCAGAACTTCGGCCATCCGCAGTCCATCTTGCGCGACAGCGCCGAGCAGAATCTGCACGATGGCAATTCTTGTTTGCTCGTCAAGCCAACCGACGAGGCTCCAATCGAGAATCGCTAGCCGACCGTCTGTCGTAAAAAACAGGTTGCCGGCATGAGGATCGCAGTGGAACAAGGCTCGGCTTTGCCTGGCGAAGATGGGTTGAGCAATGGTGGCGTCGACAATTAGTTCCGCTAAGCGGAGTCTGTCGCTGGTCTCGGTAAATTGGTGGCTGGTGACTTTGCTGCCCCAAACGCGCTCCATGGCGGTAACGCGAGGCGTGCAGCAATCGATGAGCCCGGGAATCTGCACGCGCGGTTCCTCGGCATAGAATTCCTTCGCCGCGGAGAGATTGTTCTGCTCCACATCGAGTCGAATTTCTTCCAACAGCTTGTCGCGAACTTGCTGAAAGGCCTCTTGGTAATCTAAATGGGGAATCTGCAAATCATCGCATCGCTCGTCGAGATAAATTCCAACACTCCCCAAGAGTTCCAGTTCCTCTCCGAGAAGCTCTTCGATATGCGGCTTCAGAATTTTGAAGACGCCATCCTGTTTTTCTTTGGAACTCTCTTTGAGAAAAGGAATTACCACCGCGACGCTGGCTTCCGCCACAGCAGGAGGAGCCAAGGCAATTCCCAGCCGATCGAGCGGATCCAGCTCTTTGCCGAGAATCTGCTGGATCGTTTCCAAAGACACGCTAGGCGGCAACGACTCCAGTTGCCGAAGCTCATGCCGCAACTCTGGCGAAAGGCGCTGATCTCTGGCCAACACTTGACCGATTTTGTGTAGCACTGGACAACCGCGCGCCAACAATCCCAGCCGTTCGGAGATTCCAACCGCTGGGCTGAGGGATGCCTGCTGCGAAAACAAGAGCGCTTGCCGCGATTCCGGCAACCCTTCTAAGAAAACCGCCAAGCCATCGCTAACTGGTTTTGCAAAGTGCGATCTGTCTGCGGGCAAAAGCGCGGCGAGAGCATTCTCATCGAGCAGGCTGTGCCAGTTCATCGATGCTGCCTTTCTGACTACCCATCGCCTGCCAGTTCCGACCTTGATGCCAGCCATTCGTCGAGGTGCGGCCAGGTTTTCTTTTCCGCACCACGTCCAGCCATGATTCCAATATGACCGCCCCTCACGTGGAAGAGTTCCTTGTCTTGGCTGCCGACCAAATCCATCACCCCTTCGGACTGGCAAGGCGGCGTGATGTGGTCCCCCTCGGCAATCACATTGAAGAGACTTGCCGTCAGCCGGCTCAAATCGACGTGCTCGCCCCTGATCTTCAGCGTTCCCTCGATCAATTTATTTTCTTTGTAAAATTCGTTGATCAATTGTTGATAAGCAGCGCCGGCCATGGGAATCGTATCGCGCACCCACGTGTTCATGGCGTGCCAAGCCGTGGTTCTGCTGGGATCTTCGATATTGTCCCACAGCATGGTGTACGTGCCCAAGTAATTTTCAACAGGCTTGAGCATTTTTGCACCACTGTCGATCATCTCCCCCGGCACGTTGCCAAAGGCTTCGACAATCGACTCGGGCTTAAAGCTCGGATCGCTCGTCCACCGGCTGAAGCCACTCGATTTCTTATCGGAAAAGTCGAGTGGCGCGGTCAGTAAGATCAAGTTCCGCAAACCATCATCGGGACGGAGAGAAGCATAGATCGTACAAATCAGCGCCCCCAGGCACCAACCGAGCATGCTGAACTCGTTGGCTCCCGAAACAGACTTTAGTTTACGAACAACTCGCGGCAAATACTCGAGGGCATAATCATCAAACTTAAGATTCTTATCCTCCGGTCCCGGCGCACCCCAATCGAGCAAGTACAGGTCGTACCCTTTCTCAAGCATGTACTCGACAAAGCTATGTCCCGGACGCAAATCGAGCACATGCGGTCGATTCATGATCGCGAAAACAAGCAAGAGCGGGATGCCATGGCGCTCCTCTTCGGGAACGACCGGGGTGTAGCGGTACAATTTGGCTTTGTTAAGAGTCCAGATCAGTTCTTTCGGCGTTTGTGCAATATCTGCGTCGGTGTTTACTAGCCGATTAAACGTCTGGGCATTTTGTGCCACGCCATGCCACGCATCACAAACTTCCGAGAACGTGGGCAACTTCAACTCGCCATTTTCAGTTTGGTTCATCTTGAGTTCCTGACGGCAGTTTGCCTATCGCTGCTACTTTATCTTGCTTAAAAACAGATCCAGCTTTGCATCCAGGTCGTCCAGCCGCATTTCGATGTTGGTCAATCTCTCGTTCAAGCCAGAAATGTCGTTTAGCGAGGGAAGATTGAGATTCGCCAAAGCCTGCGACATGCTTTTTTCCATGACCTTACGGAACGGGGCAGAGCTAGAGAGCCACGCATCTAGCATCTTGCCCGTAGACTCCGCATAAGCATCGGTGTGGACGAGTTCGCCCATCATCTTTGCCCAGGCATCCATGTTCGAATCACGCATTCCTTTGAGCATTCCTGTGGGATCGAACGGATTGAATGTTTCTTTGGAGTCTCCCATGTCATCCTCATTTACGTTTTCTAGCCGAGCCAGGGCATTTCAAGCCCTGGCTCTTTGACGAAGTGACGGTACTACCGACACTACATATACGCTCCACCATTGACATTGATTTGCTGGCCCGTGATGTAATCGCCATCGGCAATCAGAAAAACCACCGCCTTCGCGATTTCTTCAGGCTTTCCGAACCGACCCATTGGTATGCGTTTTTTGATCGAGTCCTGGATATTCTCAGGTACCTCGGCAAACATGTCGGTGTCTGTAAAACCAGGCGACACGGTGTTGACCGTGATATTGGCTTGTGCCAACTCCACCGCGGCAGTTTTGGTGAAGGCGATGATGCCTCCCTTACTGGCACTGTAGTTGGCCTGGCCGAAAGCTCCGATCTGACCGTTCATCGAACTGATGTTAACGATGCGCCCAAACTTCGCGTCCGTCATGATAGGAATCGCCGCAGAAGTACAGTAAAAGTAACCGTTTAGATTGGTCGCGATCACCTCTTCCCACTGCTCGTCATTCATCTTGCGTAACGAACGATCGCGTGTGATACCAGCGTTGTTGACCAGAATGTCGAGTCTTCCGAATTCTTTCGCGACATCTGCGACCATCTCCCGGGCCGCCGCTGAATCGGACAAATTTGCCTTGGCAAGCATAGCCGACCCACCCAGCTTGCTAATCTCATCAGCCACTGCTTGCGCTTTGGCATCGCTACTTTGATAATTCACTGCAACCCTGGCGCCTTCTTGAGCCAATTGCAAAGCAATTGCTCGCCCAATTCCCCGTGAGGCGCCAGTCACTAAGGCAGTCTTTCCATCCAACCGTCCCATCGTAATCTCTCCTATTATATTTTAGTTCAAGTTCTTAGTTCAAAACCCGGTTTGCCGTTACTCACGTTCAAACAACGCGGCAATGCCTTGCCCACCGCCGATGCACATGGTGACGATCGCCCGTTTTCCACCAATGCGCTTCAGCTCGTAGAGTGCCTTGATCGTGAGAATCGTACCCGTCGCACCAATGGGGTGACCGAGAGAGATTCCGCTCCCGTTGGGATTGGTTCGATCGGCAGGTAACTCGAGCGTGCGACACACGGCCAACGCCTGTGCGGCAAAGGCTTCGTTGACTTCCAGTACATCGATGTCGTCCAGAGACAGGCCCGTCTTTTCTAGCAGAGAACGCACGGCAGGTATCGGGCCGATGCCCATCAGCTTGGGATCAACACCTGCGTAGGTGTAGGCGACGAGTCGCGCGAGAGGTTGAATCCCGCGCGCGAGCGCTTTTTCGCGATCCATCAACACTACCGCTGCCGCCGCATCGTTGATACTCGAAGAATTTCCTGCCGTAACCGTGCCCGATTTATCGAATACCGGCCGCAATTTCCCCAACTTTTCCACCGAGCTGTCGGGCCGCACGGTTTCGTCGGCGTCAAACAGCTTGGTGTCTCTCTTGACTCTAATCTCGACTGGAACAATCTGCTCTTTGAAATAGCCGTTCTCAATCGCCCTGGCGGCTCGCTGGTGGCTTTCAACAGCGAGGGCGTCCTGGTCCTCGCGTGTGATACCGAACTTCTTGGCAACATTCTCGGCGGTCACGCCCATGTGCGTGTCTTCGAACGGATCGCTCAACGCGGCGACCATCGAGTCGACCAACGTCGTATCATTCATTCGGGCGCCCCAACGCATACTCGGCGAGAAATAGGGGCTTCGGCTCATGTTTTCAGCCCCGCCGGCCACCGTCGTGTCGGCATCACCGAGCATGATGGCTTGAGCCGCGGTAATGACCGCTTGGAGCCCGCTCCCGCACAGACGATTCAACGTTAGGGCGGGAGTTTCGACCGGCAGGCCACCGTTGATGGCCGCGACACGCGCCAAGTAATGGTCGTGTGCGTCGGTATGAATGATGTTTCCGAAAACGACGTGCCCTACTTCTTTGGGCTCGATTTCAGCCCGGCTGACCACTTCCTTCACGCACCGAGCGGCCAAATCGCTAGGAGAAATATCTTGTAGACTGCCGCCGTACCCTCCTATAGGTGTCCGAGTGCCACTGACAACTACCACCTCGCGTACCATCACAATCCCTCCTGATTTATGGCTCCCTTGGAAGCCTACCTTGTTGTTTTACTCAGCCGTTGGTTCTCTGCAGTCGTAGCCAGAAAACAACCGCAACTTTCGTGCCGTGCCGCTCGTATACGCTGTGGGTTTTGATGGTGCCAATTAGCAGCAGGACTAGTCGACACTTAGGCCGATGCGTAAATTTGAACAGAAACAACGGGCTTTGTCCCCCGTGCGATATTAGCGCATGACCGACATCGGTGTGAGCAGAATCGCACACCTCTGGTGTGAAGAAACGTCGCACACCTCAAGTGTGCGGAATGTGCGCGGCAAAGATTTCAGACTTTAATTAAGACTAGGATGTAGCATTTCGCTCACCGATTTGAATTGTCTGGCTGATTTGTACTCAAATAAGTGCTTCCATCTATCCTTGGTTTCAAATATGAGAATGTACTAAGAAACTTTGTTTCATACAGAATCACGCCCACCTCCTAATCTCAATGGCCGCTGGAACAAGATTTGCTTCTTCAAACAGGTTTGGTAATTAAACGACTTCCGCAATGCACGTACCAGTTGTCGATATTTAGACAATAACTAGCGTGTAATACGTGCCTCTTCTTGCCACTCGGGACAAGACAAATCAGCTGGAGAATCTCGCATGAGGGATCGCAATTTTGTGACTGTCGACGGAAACGAAGCGGCAGCTTACGTCGCCCATCAATTGAACGAGGTGATTGCGATCTACCCGATCACGCCAGCATCGCCGATGGGCGAACTCTCGGATATGTGGTCATCCACAGGTAAAGCAAACATCTTTGGCACCGTCCCAGACGTGATAGAGATGCAGAGCGAAGCCGGGGCGGCGGGAACCGTTCACGGAGCATTGCAGGCCGGGGCGCTGACGACGACTTTTACTGCATCGCAGGGTTTGCTGCTGATGATCCCCAACATGTACAAGATCGCCGGCGAGCTAACGCCGACCGTCTTTCATGTTTCAGCCAGGACCCTGGCGACGCATGCCTTGTCGATCTTTGGAGATCACAGCGATGTCATGTCTGTGCGTGGCACCGGCTGGGCGCTGCTTGCTTCGAACTCGGTGCAGGAAGTGCACGACCTCGCTCTGATTGCCCATGCGGCAACTCTGCAATCGTGGGTACCGTTTGTACATTTTTTCGACGGGTTTCGCACTTCTCACGAAGTCAACAAGATCGAACAGCTCTCCCGCGATGATCTGCGCGACATGATCAATGACGAATGGATCCAAACATTTCGCCAGCGCGCGATGGATCCCGACCAGCCCGTACTGCGTGGCTCGGCGCAGAACCCCGACGTTTTCTTCCAGGCGCGCGAGGCGGCCAATCCGTTTTACAATGATCTACCGCAGATTGTGCAAGAAACGATGGACCGGTTTGCAGCGCTGGTCGGCCGAAGTTATCACTTGTTCGACTACGTGGGAGCTCCCGATGCACAGCGGGTAATTGTCATGATGGGCTCGGGCGTCGGTGCTGCTGAAGAAACAGTTCGCGCCCTCACCGAACATGGCGAGAAAGTGGGGCTTCTGAAGGTGCGACTTTACCGACCCTTCGATACAAAAGCATTCATCAATACGTTGCCAAGCACGGTGGAACGCATCGCCGTGCTAGATCGCACCAAGGAACCAGGCGCAATCGGCGAACCGCTCTATCAGGATGTCATCACGGCACTGGTGGAACATGAGACTGGCGACAACGGACCAAAGCAGCGCCCAACCGTGATTGGTGGACGTTACGGCCTGTCGTCCAAAGAATTTACACCTGCCATGGTCGCCCGCATCTATGAAGAATTGCAGGCTGAGCAACCCAAGCGCCACTTTACGATTGGCATCATCGACGACGTGACGCACCTCAGTCTCCGCTGGGATCCTGAAGTTTCGACCGAATCCAGCGAAGTAACACGCGCTGTGTTCTACGGCTTGGGCAGCGACGGCACCGTTGGCGCTAGCAAAAACTCGGTCAAGATCATTGGCGAAAACACATCGATGTACGCTCAAGGCTATTTCGTCTACGACTCGAAAAAGGCAGGCTCGGTAACAGTTTCGCACTTGCGATTCAGCCCTCGTCCGATTGAATCAACCTATCTGATCGAGCGGGCCAACTTCGTAGCCTGCCACCAATTTCAATTCCTGAATCGCATCGACGTACTTTCCACAGTAGAACAGGGAGCGACGTTCCTACTGAATGCTCCTTTTGCACCCGATGAAGTTTGGGATCAATTGCCGCAAGAGATTCAACAGACAATCATCGACAAAGACTTAAAATTCTACGTGGTCGACGCCTACCGCGTCGCCCGCGAGGCCAAGATGGCCAACCGCATTAATACCGTAATGCAAACATGCTTCTTCGCGATCTCAGGAATTTTGGAAAGCCAAGAGGCAATCCAGCACATTAAAAAGGCGATCGAAAAGAGCTACGGGAAGCGCGGCGAGGCGGTCCTGCGACGCAACTATGCTGCTGTGGATGCCGCCTTGGACGGGCTCGCGAAAGTCGACGTACCGGCACAAGCAACCAGCGCGCTGCATCGTTTGCCCTTCGTGGAGACTAACGGATCTGATTTCGTAAATCGAGTCACTTCGATATTGCTTGCCGGCCGCGGCGATCTGCTCCCGGTCAGTGCGTTGCCGGTTGATGGAACATTCCCAACCGGGACTGCGAAAATAGAAAAACGGAGCATTGCACAAGAGATTCCCATCTGGGATCCCGAAATCTGTATCGCCTGTGGCTTGTGCGTTTTGGTTTGCCCCCACGCGGCGATTCGCAGCAAGGCCTATCCCAACGAATCACTGAATGGCAAACCGGAAGCGTTTCAGTCAATCGTTTGGAAAGGCAAAGACCTGCCCGATCACTTGCTGACCATTCAAGTCGCACCGGACGACTGCACCGGTTGCGGAGTCTGCGTGGACGTGTGCCCTGCCAAGAGCAAATCGTCGGTAAAGCACAAGGCAATCGACATGCTGCCGAAACGAGATCATTTGCAGCGCGAACGCAGCAACTTTGAATATTTCCTCGAACTTCCGGAACTCGATCGTCGCGAACTCAAAACGGATACCGTCAAAAGCTCTCAATTGCTTGAGCCGTTGTTCGAGTTTTCGGGAGCCTGCGCGGGTTGCGGAGAGACGCCTTATCTAAAACTGCTTAGTCAGTTGTACGGCGATCGAGCGCTAATCGCGAATGCCACCGGTTGCTCCTCGATTTATGGAGGAAACCTGCCCACCACTCCCTGGGCGACCAATGCCGAGGGGCGAGGGCCCACCTGGTCGAATTCGCTCTTCGAAGATGCCGCCGAGTTTGGTCTCGGCTTCCGTTTGGCCGTCGATCAAAAACGAGAATATGCTGAGTATCTGCTCAATCAACTCGCTGGTGAAATCGGAACCGAGCTCGTCGAGACATTGATTAACGCCACGCAGGAGAACGAAGCCGAAATCAGTGCCCAGCGAGAACGAGTTGCTGAATTGCAAGCGCGACTCGAGAATTGCGACCATCCGGAAGCCCAGCGATTGAAGGAGAATGCCGACTCGCTGGTTCGACGCAGCGTGTGGGTCGTGGGCGGCGACGGCTGGGCCTACGACATTGGCTTTGGTGGTCTCGACCACGTTTTGACGACGGGGCGCGACGTCAATATCTTGGTACTCGATACGGGGGTCTATTCGAATACGGGTGGGCAAGCTTCAAAATCCACGCCACGTGCAGCAGTTGCTAAATTCGCCGCGGCAGGAAAAACGGTGCGAAGAAAAGATTTGGGAATGCTGGCCGTTTCTTACGGAAACACCTACGTAGCCCAATTGGCGATGGGTGCCAACCCAGCACAGACCGTGCGTGTGTTCCACGAGGCCGAGTCCTACCGTGGTCCTTCCGTCATCCTGGCATACAGCCACTGCATTGCCCAGGGAATCGACATGTCGACGTCGATGACGCATCAGAAAGACGCAGTGCAATCGGGCTTCTGGCCACTCTATCGCTACGATCCACGTTTGGCACGTACTGGCGGGCGTCCTTTCCAATTGGACAGCCGAAAGCCGAAGCTCACCTTCGAACAATTTGCGATGAAAGAAGGTCGGTTCGCCATTCTAGCACGTTCCAATCCTGAACAGGCGAAGCGACTGTTCCAGCTTGCCCAGGGCGATATCGACGATCAGTGGAACTACTATGAACAAATGGCTGGTATCGAACGTGAGATCACCAGCGACCTGAGAGAGGAGCAGCAATGATGATTCCTGATCTGTCGACACATTACTTAGGCATGACGCTCAAAAACCCTTTGGTTGCTGCCGCCGGGCCGTTGACGGGCGACTTGGATAGTTTGCGACGGCTTGAGGATGCCGGCGCCTCAGCCGCGGTGTTTCCTTCGCTGTTTGAAGAACAGATTGAACACGACGAAATGGAGATCCACAATTTCTACGAGTTCCAGGCCTTTTCCAATGCGGAGTCGCCCAACTATTTCCCCGAAATGGTCAACTACAACCTTGGCCCCGACGAGTATCTCGAAAAGCTCGGACGTGCCAAGCAGTCAGTTTCGATCCCCGTCATGGGCAGCTTGAATGGCTGGTCCGACGGTGGTTGGATAAGATATGCCAAAGCGATTGAGCAAACCGGGGTCGACGCCTTGGAACTCAACGTTTATTTCGTACCGACCGACCCGAAGATCACGGCAGCCGACATCGAAAAGCAATATGTCGATTTGGTAGCCGCGGTTCACCAATCAATATCCATTCCCCTGGCGGTGAAGATTGGCCAGAACTTTACCAGCCTACCAAACTTCGCTCAGCAGCTAGCTGAAGCTGGCGCAGACGGCTTGGTACTTTTTAACCGCTATCTGGAAGCCGACATCAATTTGGAGACGCTGGAATACCACCCAGACCTGGTTCTAAGCAACAGGCACGAAGCCCGCACACCGATTCGTTGGATAGGAATCCTCCGCGACCAGCTCGATCTCTCACTTGCCGCCTCCAGCGGCGTGCATCGTGCTCAAGGTATCGTTAAGCTGCTGTTAGCAGGCGCTGATATTACCATGATGACCAGCATCTTGCTGATGGAGGGGCCTGAGTTTCTTAGCACTCTACTTAAAGATGTCTCCGAGTGGCTAATCGATTATGAATGTGATTCCGTAGAGCAACTCAAAGGCAGTATGAGTCAAGGCAACTGTCCGAATCCAAGTGCTTTGGAACGTGCAAATTACATGCAGGCTCTGATTAACTATACTTCTCGATATTGATGTCAAGTGATGACCGCCAACAATATGACAACCTGATTGAACCACTCCGAGAGGTTTGGTCGAGCGCTCTCGAGCGCTTTCAACAGGCAAGCGGTAACGAATTGCCTGGTCCGTTCGCTGCCTTGCTTGGTCAGGCAGAGCAACGCAAAGCCTTCACTGCCCTGAACGAGAGGTTCGACGTTTGCCTGCGCAGCCCTGCGTTTCTGCAGGCCATGAAACAACACATTGACGCCGTCATTCAAGCCAAGCAAGTGGATGACGCAAACGCGTCTGAGGCGGCCAAAGTCCCAACAGTCGACCCCAATGGAAACCACAGTGGTGCGAGTGACTGCGAAGTGGTTTATCGCGCGGGGACACTTCAGCTGTTGCGATTTCGAAACAATCAAGCCACAGAATTCGCAGAGCCAATTCTCATTTGCTTTGCCCTGGTCAACCGTCCCTACATTCTCGATTTGCGCGACCGACGGAGTGTAGTGCAGCAATTGCTCAAGCGAGGTTTCGAAGTTTACTTAATCGACTGGGGCACCCCGACCCTCGCCGATAGTCAACTTGGTTTGCACGACTATGTCTGCCGATTCATCAAAAACGTTGCCGACTTCGTCTGCCAGGACGCAGGATCGGAGCAGCTCAATTTGCTGGGGTACTGCATGGGGGGGACGATGTCGACGATGTACGCATCTCTTTATCCAGCACAGATTCGCAATTTGATCCTTCTGGCAACACCGATCGACTTCAGCGGCAATCAAAGCCTGCTGAACCTGTGGGCCGGGAAGGAGTATTTCGACGTGGATGGGCTCATCGATGCGTTTGGAAACTGCCCAGGCTTTTTCCTGCACTCCTGCTTCCAGCTCATGAAGCCAGCGACAAGTTTCATGAAAAAGTATGTTACTTTTACAGAAAACGTGGAAAATTCGGCTTTTGTCGACAACTTTCTGGCCTTGGAACGTTGGTCGAACGACAGTGTGCCGATCGCTGGTAAAACATTCCGTGAATTTGTTAAGATGCTCTACCAGCAGAACATGCTAGTCACCGGGAAGCTGCATCTCGATAACGTGCCGATTCAGCTAGCAAACATTACTTGTCCCATTATGCTCTTAGTAGCGGAAAATGATCATTTGGTGTCCGCCCAGTCAACGCTGGCATTGGCCGATCATGTTTCTTCGACTGACGTACAAACAATGTCCGTTGACGCTGGCCACATTGGCTTGGCCGTCAGCTCCAAGGCGCACCAGAAGCTCTGGCCCGATGCAGCAAACTGGATTGCCGACCACTCCAATCCTAAGGGGTATTGAGCTAATACGACTAACGAATCAAACTTTCGGTAGCAACCGTTCTAGTAAGTTTGAATTTCCTTCTAGCTGGTCTCGGAAATCCACAACTTGCGTAACCACAGAAGTGAGTACATGACTGTTATCAGTGTGATCGATACGCTCAAGAGCAACAGCTTTTTCAGCGATTTTCCGGAAGACCAATTAGACCACTTGTTGGCAATTGCCCGCGAAGTGGAATACAGAACGCAAGAAGAGATTTTTCACCAGCATGAGCTCGCCAAAGAAGTGTTTCTGATTACCAGTGGCAAAGCAGCGCTAGTAATCTGTGAAGCAGGGATTGGATGCCGCCAGATTATGGAAGTCGCCGAAGGAGATCTGATTGGTTGGTCGCCTTTGCTCGATCATCCCAGGCTCTCTGACACTGCTCGAACATTGACTCCGGTAAAGGCGATTGCTTTCGATGGTGGCAAGTTGCTTGAACTGTGCGAAGGGAATCCTCAGTTCGGATACAAGTTTATGCGTAAAACAGCAAGAGTTCTGTCTGAGCGATTAAACGCGGTCCGCTGGCAATTGGTCGACGTGCATGGCACGAATCTGCCGGAAGTCGCATTAGAATCGGACTAGAGCCTACGTTTTTGGGAACCAGTGGAGCGAAAGGGACTCGAACCCTCGACCTCTGCATTGCGAACGCATAAGCCATCAGACGCAAGTGAAGGACACAAACGACTTACGGCGACGCCACCCAACGCTTGCACCAATGCTTGCACCAGCGAAGCAGATATAGCGCAACACGCTGGTGATCTTCAGGCCATCGTCGACGCTTGGCCATCACTTTCCGAGGACGTAAGGGCAGCCATCGCGCAGATGGTCCAGGCAGCCAGTACACACCAGCCGCCGAAACAGCCAACGAGCCAGAAGGGATGAGCGTGTGGCGAGACATCGAAAACGGATACGGGGGGCCCCATCACGATCAAATGCGTGAACCGGACCACTCCGCCCACTGGCGAGAAGTAATCAGTTATTCACCTTCCACTTTCCCACCCATTACACAAATCGGAGAACAGACATGGAATCCAAGATCGAAGCGACACATCGTCTACGTCAGGAAGGCCGCTGGGAAGCTGCGTCGTTGTACCGGGACGAAGTTCGCAAACGACATCGATCGGACGGAATGAAGCGATCTGAGGCGAACGAGGCGGCGTGGGAATCGATGTTGAATGAGTACCCGCCGATTGTCGACGAACCGGTCGAAGATGTTGCCGTCAACGATGACGCTGCGGCGATGGCGGAACTAGCGGCACGAAGTAAAGGGCAAGAGGTCGATGTGAATCGTGATGTGAAATGGGCGTATGACGAGATGGTCGACATGCACGCTACGCCGTTGGATGCGCCGAGTATCGGCGCGTGGAACATGCTGCGTTGGGCTCGCACTGATCCGGGGCGGTTTTACGGGCACTTCGTGTACGAGGCGTTTTCACGAGAGAAGGCCGAGCGAGACCTGTTGAGTCAGCGGCGGGAGCGTATGCCATTGGACGAGCGTGGACGGATGCCGTTGGATGAAGTCGAACGGTTGATCACGGACGTGGAGGGTCTTGAGTGACACGCAGCTAGTACTTCACCGAACTATCACTGAGGATTTCAGAATGTCATCACCAACGAAGAAGTATGGACAACTCATCATCGACGGATTGCTCATGGCAGGAGACGGCATCTTTGCCTTGTTCGCCGAACGAGCAGGAACGAATAACAGGGTCGCGATGAAACCTGGACGTCTGAAGCTACGAGAAGCAGGAACGTACCTAGCGATCGGCAAGACAAAGATGTTCGAGCTGATAGCGAGCGGCCCGAACGGTGAGAAACCAGTGATCGCATCGCATCTTGAAGGACGCGATCGAGTCATACGAGTGAAGGACTTGGACAACTACATCATTCAATGTGAGCGCGAAAATGGCTAGTATCAGTAACCGTCCCAACGGACACCGATGGATTCAGTTCACAGGCCCGAACAAGAAGCGGCAGACGATCCGGCTCGGCAAGGTATCGAAGCGTGAAGCGGAAGACTTCCGTAGCCGTGTCGAGCAATTGTTGCTGTCACGAGAATTGAACGCACAACTTACGATCTACATGCAACGGTGGGTTGCTGGTTTGAGCGACACGATGCATCAGAAATTGTCCAACTATGGCCTGTTTGAGCCAAGGAACTACCGCACTCTCAATGAATTGCTTCCAGCATGGGAAGCGGATTGTGACTGGTCAGACCACACCAAGGACATCATGCAGCCGTTCTTCAAGAACATGCAAACGTATTTTGGTGGCAGCAAGTCTTTGACTTCGATCATGGAAACGGACGCGAGCGAGTTCCGCAGGTGGCTTTGCCGTGAGGGCTCTTCGAAAGGTGGAACGCTGGCACGAGCAACTGTGTCTAGGCGAATCCGTTGGGCCAGACAGTTATTCCTCTTTGCGAAACGGAAGAACGCGATGGCGTCGAACCCGTTCCAAAGCCAAAAGAACTTCAATGAAGTCAATCGATCCCGTGACTTCTTCGTAAAGCGCGAACTTGCTGAACAGGTGCTTGAGCAGACAGATAACCTCGAATTCAAAACGATCATCGCATTGGTAAGGTACGGTGCGGTCCGATGTCCGTCCGAAGTTCTTCCCTTCGAGTGGGAGCAAGTGAACTGGGAGGTGAATACGATGGTCGTCAAAGCACCGAAGACCGAGCGGCATAAGGACCAGGATCAGCGGACGGTGCCGATCTTTCCTGAGTTGCAAAAGCACCTTGATGCACTGCGAGAAACGGCAAAACCCGGTGAGCTACGACTGTTTCCGAATCATCAGGTGACAAACGCAGCGCTGACAGGGAAGCTCGAACGCATCTGTCGTCAGCTCGGCGAACCGTTGTGGAAAAAGCCGTGGCAGAACATGCGTGCGACCCGAGAAACAGAATGGCTACACGAGCATCCGATCCATGTCGTAGCGTCATGGATGGGGCACTCGCCGACGATCGCTTTGAAGCACTATGCGCAAGTCGAAACAACACAAGCCGCGAAGTCGGCGGCACAGGCAGCACAAGAGGAATACACGCCATCAGCGCTGAACAACGTCACGACGAACTCAACTGTTACGCATGACGAACGGTGCTAACGACGACTTCGAGATGTTTGCCGGTGTCTCTGTTCGATCACTGTTTGCCATGCGATCACATCAACGGCGGCGGGTGTTTCCCCCGTTGCTTCCGAGTTGGGAAGAGGCTGTTCGGATTGACCCGAGGTGCCGCATAGAGTGGCCATCGCATACAATCAAACCATCGGGTGACCATCGGCGATTGCAACGCTGACGATCCAACGCAGCCCGGGTGCAGCGAGCTTAATGCCTTTCGCTCGTCGTGCCCGAGTTGGCCCGATAATGAAAGGCTCTCGAACCGCATGAGCAGCGAACAAGCCAAACAAGCACGAGTTCGCGAGTTGGTTGATGATGTTCTGACGACGCTGGAACAGATAGCCGACATCGACGTTACAAAGCCGCTTCCAGGACTTGTCTTCAGTTCGAGCATAGTCTCATGCACTGTTAGCTATTTGAAAGATCTGGGGCTAACTGCGGACGCAAACGGTATCTCTGAGAGCTTTGTCAGCTTGCGTGATGCGATGTTAGATGCGAGTCGAAACTCTGGTGAGGCGCCGGAACTGCAACAAACACGATGCGAGATTGTCGTTGGTAAAGCGGTGAATCTGATTGACTGGTTGACGAAGCTACGTTCGGTCATCGGTGAAGGCGAGCTGACAATTGCCCACTCACCTGACTTTC
>JAJDED010000026.1 GCA_029259915.1 Planctomycetota bacterium
TGATGATCTTCGTTCGGCATCTACAAATGTTCGAGAAGTGGAAACACTGGACGGCTGGGAAGCAATCGAATCCCCTGATAGCAACGCTACGACAGCGTGACTAACTCTTTTCCTGTGAGACATTTACGCTTAACTACGTGCCATTCGCTTCATCGTTCGAAGCACTTTGAGGACGGTTTCGAATCCAAAAAAAAACGAACGTTTTTGGGACTGCTCTGATGCTGACTGTCGCATCGGCGGACCACCGGCTTCCGCCGGTGGCTAGGATGCGTTGCGTACGCCGGGGTGCAGTGAGCCAGCTGCTTCTGTTAGCACTTCGGAGCACGCCTCGGTGACCATGTCCACAGAAATTGCACGCATGGCCGAGTCGTCGTCGTGGCGGCGCTTGCCGCGGGAATTGTCGTATTTCATTTGCACGCTGCGATTCCCCGGTTCGTATGCGCCAGTTTGCGCTGCAAGCGATGTGCCGTGCAAACTTACGCAGCGCGTTCCCACGGCCACGGCCAGATGCAAGGGCCCCGTATCGGAGCCGACGAACAGCGTCGCACGTCGCGCGAGCGATGCGAGTTGGGTCATGGTTGTCGCCGGTGCAACGCGGGCTTTTCCGCCACTGGCGGCGGCAATTCGCTCGGCTAGGGGCAATTCGCTTTCCAATCCCCAAACAGCCAGTGTGGGAAGTCCATGCTCGGATGCCAAGCGTTGGGCCAGTTCACCATAACGCTCCGGCGGCCAACATTTGGAAACCCAACCTGCCCCGGGATTGACGACCGCAAAATTAGTTCCTGCCAAACCCAATCTGCTTAACGCTTGTTCTGCAAACGTTGCGTCTTCTGCCCGCTCGGGCAAACGAAATTCCACTTGCGGGTTTACAATCCCCAAAGGCTCGAGGATTGCCAAATACCGATCGATCACATGCTCGGCATCCACCGGCACAAACTCGTTGTGAAACCATCGGCTCGCCTCGCGCGCCAAATTGCCGGCATACCCAATCCGTCGTGGCGCGCCGCTGAGCCAAGCCGCGACCGCACTTTTCGTTAGACATTGCAAATCAATCGTCGTGTCGAATCGGAGTTGGCGCAGTTCGCGCCGCAAATCGAATACCGCATGGGGAGATTTCCACCAGCGGCGCGGCACACGAATCAGCCGGTCGAGGGCCGGGTGTCCTTCGAGCAAGTCGGCGTTTCTACCTTCCGCGACCCAGCCCAAAAGTGCCCCAGGCATCGCTTTGCGAAGCGCGTTGAGCACGGGAATACCATGAATGAGATCGCCCATCGCACTCAGACGCACGATAAGAATTCGGCGACCTGGACGGTCTCGCGATTGCTCGTGATTCGTGCCGTCGACAAACTGTGCCATCTTCCCATCTCTGGACAAGTTTTTCTCTTTTTCGCTGTACGACGCTCAATGGCCTCCTAAGGTATCAGGGCACTCCTGAGGAAACAACAGCAGCGGGGGGGAGGAGCTAGGATCTAGGATCGAGGGATGAAGAGAGAGTGTGCATTAGATGCCACTGCTAGCTTCGTTCCTAACTCCTAGATCCTCACTCCTCCCCCGCATCCTCATGATCTAAATTTGCGATCGCCGATAAGAACTGCTTCATCGACTGGGTCCGCTTCTCAGGTTCTGCAATCAAACATTTTTTGATCGCGTCGCTGAGTGTCGGATGAATCGTCGGATAAAATTGCTCGAGTGGTGCTGGCTCCGACTGACCATGGCTCATGGCCGCCATTCCGTCTCCGGTTCCTCGTTGCCAGGGTAACTCGAACGAAAACATTTCGTACATCGAAACGCCAAAAGCAAAAATATCGAGTCGCTGGTCCGTCGGTTTGCGACGCACAACTTCCGGCGACATGTAATTTGGCGTCCCTGTACGAATCCCAGGCTGCATGAATTCCTTGCGCGCGGGGACCGTCAATCCGAAGTCGATCATCTTCAGCGAGGTTGCGTCTGGCGCACAGACAAAATTGCGTGGGCAAACATCGCGATGGATGTAGCCCGCTTCGTGTACAACATGCAAAGCCTCGGCCGCTTGCTTCATCAGCTTCAGACGATTGCCCTGCAAAAGTTCGCTCCGACCGATAATCAGCGAATTGAGCCCCGGGCCATCCAGGAATTCCATCACCAAAAATTGTTCCCCCTTGGTCGTGATCCCGAAGCCAAGTGTGCGAACAATATGGGGATGATCGAAGCTGGTGGCAATTTCCCCCTCGGAAGGTTTGTTCAAGCCGCGGAATCGCATGTCCAGCTGAGCCGTCTTTTTCTTATCAAGAATCTTCAGGCCGACGATTTGCTCGGTCTCGCGATCCCGCGCCATGTGGAAGTCCGACATGGTTCCCGAGACGGCATCGCGCAAAATCTCGTATCGCCTAGCGATATCGACTTTGCCCCCTTCGAGAATCGATTTGAAAAAAGTGCTTAGTCCCATAACAAACCATTATATCCAACTCAAACTGAAAAAAAGAACCGCCAAAAGCGAGTTAGGGGCGAGGAGTGAGGCAATTCCGCAATCCGCAATCCGAATTTACTTTGGCGTCCTTGGCGGTTTTTATTCTATGTCACGCGTACTAACCGTCATCGCAGTGGGCGAGCAGGTCGTCGACCCCTCGGCGGAAGCAGAAATCGCCGAAGGTTTCGCCCTCCAGCCGGGAGGATTTGAAATAGCTGAATACCCGAACTAGCGTTGGCACGATCTCTTCGGTAGGCACCAAATCCTTGTAGATGAAATTGAGCCGATCCCCCAGTCGACGCCCGCCCAGAAACACCGTGACCTTGCCTTTTGTTTTCCCAACCAAACCGATGTCGGAGTTGTAGGGACGCGCACATCCGTTGGGACAACCGGTCATTCGGGTCGTAAAAGCTTCGTCGCTGAGGCCCAGCTTTTCCAGTTCCACTTCCAGTTGATCGATGATGCCGGGTAAGGCACGTTCGCTCTCGGTGATCGCCAAACCACAAGTGGGCAAAGCCGGACAGGCAATAGACCAGCGGCGTGCATTGGAAAAATCTTCGGAAAGGGGTACGCCATAGCTGTGAAAAATTTCTTCCAATCGCGGGCGATCCGATTCCTCCAGATCACAAAAAATGATGCTCTGGTGCGCGGTCAACCGCAGTGGCGAATCCAACTCAGTGCAAATGGCTCGCAACGCTGATTTCAATCGGTAAGAGCCCTCATCCTTGATGCGACCGTTTTCGACGTTCAGCCCATAAAACCAGCGACCGTCGCCCTGTTCGTGCCAACCCATGCCGTCGTTGAATTCAAATACTTCGATCGGCCGAGGCGGATTCAGCGAGGCACCATAGTACTCTTCGACCTTCTCACGAAATCGCGACAAACCCCAGTTGTGGATCAAGTATTTCATCCGCGCCACTTTGCGATCCGATCGATTGCCGAAGTCGCGCTGTACTTTCACAATTGCGGTGGCCACGTCAATCACTTGCGTCGGACTGATAAAGCAAAGCGGTTGGGCAACCGCTGGAAAAGTTTTCTTTGCGCTGGGAGTCACGCCAAAACCTCCGCCCACCAGCACGTTGTAACCAACCACGCTCCAGTTTTCGCACGCAGCCAACAGCCCCAGATCGTGGCTATGCACGTCGATACTATTATCCCCAGGCAAAGCGATTCCCATCTTGAACTTCCGTGGCAGATACGTCGGGCCGTAAATCGGTTCGACTTCGCCGGAGTCTTTGCCGCCGCCAGCAAGCCATTTTTCGCCCGTGCTCTCGTCGGTCAGCCACAGCTGATGGTACGCTTTTGTGCGTGGTCGAAAATGAACCGCCAGACGTCCGGCCAAGTCCTGCATCTGATCGTAGACGGGATCTCCCTTATACGGACAAGGCGAGCACATAAAATTTCGCGTCACGTCGCCACAGGCGGCAATCGTAGTGAGCTGCGTTTCGTTGATCCGCCGGATTGTCTCACGCAAATTCGACTTCAACACGCCGTGCAATTGGAGCCCTTGGCGCGTGGTGATCCGCAGCGTCGAATTGCCGACCTCGTCGCATAAATCTAATTCCGCCAACAGTTGGGCGCTGGCGAGTTTTCCGCCAGGAATCGCCGTGCGGACCATAAAACTATAAGCTTTGCCGTTCTGGCCGCGCTCGTCGCGATTGTCTTGTTGGTACGTGCCGTGATGCTTGAGCAGCTGGATGCTCGCTTTGCCAAAAAAATCGTTCCCGTCCTCCAGCTCTTGTGGAATCGGATCCAGCAAGTAATTGCTTTGCTCCTTGAAAACTTCAACCGCACTGGGTTTGGCGGCTTTTTCTGGCTTATTCGCGGGGTCGCTCATGGTCTGGGCTGGTTGCGCTGGCTGGTGGAGGATGTGGACGGGAAATGCATCATAGCCAGAATATCAGGCGTCGGCCATACGCGATTGGGAACTCGGTCCGGCAGGCTGGTTGGGTATTGGTTAGAAATACTGTAGAAACCGATCCTCCCAACGCCATCTTGGCATGTCTTATTTCGCCAATTGGAAAATCAATAGAATGGCGACGACCAGCGTCAGAAAAATTGCCGTCACGGTGAAAGCCTTCCAGCCTGTTTTTCGGATATCAATAGTCGAATGATTTTGCAAACGCTGAGTAAGATTTGGTGTTGCCGATATTCCGCCATCGGGAATCGTAATGCTGTCTCGCACTCTTGGATGAGGGAGAGGTTCGGGTTTGCCGCTGAGGATATTTTCTAAACTCTCGACAACTTCCGTCGCACTCGCGGGTCGCTCTGCGGGTAGCTTGGCCAAAAGTTGTTCGACCAAATCTGCCAAATGTTGGGGACAATCCGAAACTGCCAGGTCAAGTCGCGGTGGCATCGATTCTAGGTGCTGGTCGAAGATGGTCACGAAGTCGGGCCCATCGAAGGGTACTCGGCCGGCAACCATTTCAAACAAGATACAACCGGCCGCATACAGATCGAGCCGGCCATCGATATCCGACTGCCCGGTGATTTGCTCCGGGGGCATGTAACGCCACGTGCCAACCGTGCGTCCCGAGGCCGTCAGGCGCGAGTCGTTCAGGTCGCGGGCCAAACCCAAGTCGCCAAGTTTCACTACACCGTCTTCAGAAAGGAAAAGATTCGCCGGCTTCAAATCCCGGTGAATACATCCGCGCGCGTGCGCGTGTTCCAATGCTCGGCAAAGTTGCAATGCAACTTCTGCCGATTCTCGCCATGGCAGTTTCCGACGACTGGCAAGCACCTCCTTGAGCGAGCCACATTCCACCAGTTCCATGGCACAGTAAATGCTTCCCTCGTGCAGGCCCGCTTCAAAGTGACGGACAACGTTTTCGTGGTCGAGCTTCTGCAACAGGGCCACTTCGCGGACAAAGCGACTTTGCACTTCCGATTCGAGTTGCTTGGTATCGAGAAGAAACTTTAAGGCCACGCGCTGCCCAGTTTCCTGATGGGTCGCTTCGTAGACAGCGCCAAAACCACCCTGCCCCAGACATACCCCAAGCACGTAGGGGCCAATCATTTCACCGGTGGTAGGCATGGGTTTCTCGAACGGAAGAAGAGAATGCTCACGTGAAGCGAACATTCTAACACTCTCGGCAGAGTTCCGCACCTACTTGTTCATTCCAGCGAGTCTTCGTTAGAAGTTCAATTCCCACTGTGTGTAGAGGAAGTCGGCATCCACGGGGGCAAGAATTTTGTTGCCTCTCCAGAAGTGGGACCAACCAAACAGCACGTTCGAGCGAGGGCCAAACTTATACGTGGCGACCACATCCAATTCGTCGCCCAGGTCCTTGCTCCCTTGGCTTTGCGTAGGAGTTCCACCGATCGAGGGAACGATGTCGGTATCCTGGTTCGACATGAAGTGCCAATACCAAAACAGCAGGCTTAGCTTTTGCGACGGCGCCATTTTCAAGAGCATGTTTGGCGCTTCGACATTCGACCGCTGCACAGCATCGATAAACCCAAAATACTTGTGGGCCAAGGGAAAGAGTTGATTGAACCGGTTGAAATCTCCTCCCACGTTGTTGCCCGAGGCATAGTCGTAGTAGGCCCACAAGACGGGCGACCAGGGACAATTTTTACCCAATTTGTGACCGAGTCCACCGGTATAGAACGCCGCTTCGTGGTCGAGTCCCAAACCACTTTGCCGACCGAACTGCGGCCCGCCTTCAAGCTCAAACAACCAATCGTCGACAGCGCCGTTGACTCGCATGCCGAACGTGTGCAACGAAAAATCTCCCGTGATGGGCCCGGGGTTTTCGTTATCGTACCCGAGGTAGTACGTTTCCAGAGTGAAGTTTTCAAACCCGGTGTAAGTCGCATAACCACCGTAGAAAGCTTGATCGTAGTCGGCTTCGTCGAGGTCGTTGGGATCGACAGGAACAAAATACGTGAAAAAGCCATCCACCGACCAATCACCCGACTGAGTCATCACTTTCACGCCTTCGAAAGTGCGACGCGTGTTCGCCCAATCCAGCGGCGAAACCACACGTTGGTTGCCATACAGCAATTCCTGCCGCCCGACACGGACCGTCGTGTTATCGTTCAACTTGACGTCGAGAAACGCGTTAAGAAAATCGCCGTAGTTTCGGTCGAATCCGCGCGGAATATAAGCGCTCTCGGCTCCCGCTTCGGCAAAGATGCCTTCGCCGTAGAATCGCAGCCAATCGTTGACTATCCAATTGGTATAAAGCCGCAATCGAGTCAAGGCGAAATCGTTATCCGTTCCTTGGAAACGCGTTTGGCCGGCTTGCTGACCCATGCCGCGCTCGTGATGGTAGCGGAGTCGCAGTTGACCTCCAATGTCAAGCGATCCCTGCCCGCCACGTCCGACAGGAATCAGCTTCAAACAATCGCCGAAGCAATCTCCGCAGTAGCATGATTTTTTTAAGTAGCTGAAATCATTGGCATAGAACACACCCTTGTGCGATGTTGCACAAGGATTGGGCTTTGCCTTTTTCTTTTTCGCAGTGCCGCAGCAACTGCCGCAATCGACACCTTCGCCGCAGCTCGACGTCGGGACAACTAACGAGTCGGAGAAAAATTCGACTTGCGTGTCGCTAGCCGAGTTCTCCATGAAATCAGCAGAAGCAGCCAGGTTGGCTTCGATCTCCTGTGCCATCGAATGCGAAGCAAAATAAATGGACAATATCGCTAAGAAAACAGGCTTGATCGACATCACGAGATCCTTCTCGAAAGCACAAGTTAAACAATCCTCACTACTCTTCTGATTCGATCGTTTTGCCGTTCAAGGTAAATGCTATCGCCAGCAGCCGCAAAGTTTACCAATTGGTAACATTCGCTGGCTGCTAGCATCGGCTTAGGGGATACACCCGCGCGGGGCTATCAGCCGAGGGAGAGATAAGATTTGAAGAGTCGGGGCGTTTGATGGGGCCCCTTGCGTTACCACCGCTCTTCCGGACGACGAAGAATTTCGCTGGCCACGATCAACTGTCGCATGCCGGTTGGCTGGCTCATGAGCCGCTTAATTTCTTCAGCAATGGTCGCCTGCTGAACCGTTTCTTCGGCAACCGGATCGCGACTTTTCAGACTGCCGATTTGGTGGGTGAACTTCTCTTGCAGATGGGCTTCCAAGCGATCGTCGGCCTGCGCCACCGTTTCTCCCAAGTGGCTGGTATGCTCGGAGATTTGCTCGGTGCTAAGGTGTCGGGCAACATGCTCGGCGACTCCTTCGCTGCGCAGCTCCGTGCGTTCGGTAAGCTTTGGTCTTTTGGGCGGCTCGGCCTGGAGGCTACGCTGCGGACGCTGCCGTTTTGTTGGTGCAGGTTTCAATTGGCGGGGAGATGGCGATTCGACCTGTTTGCCTTGCGCGCGGCGTAGGAATTCCTCGACTTCACGTCGCAGCGGATCGGCCTGGTTTGGGGGTTGCGCTTGGGCCTCGGCTTGACCAGCCTGAGGCGGACGCGGTCGTGGCGGACGGGGCTGTTCTTTTTTGCGTTTCGCTTCGTCTCGGCCTGCGATCAATTGGCCAACGCCGTAGAGTATGAAAAAAATCAACCCCGCGGCAACTTCCCACCAGTCTGCCGCCAAGATCAACATGTTGCCGGAAGCTAAATTCATGGGAAAGATTCTTGGTTTAGCGAGGCGTCGACAACTTCGGTTATTAGCCGCTGGCGGAAGCCAGCGGACCACCGGCACCCGCCGGTGGCTAGGATGTAAAAAGATGCTTTAACTAGCTCAACTGCGTCGTGCGCTGCCCGAACCCGCGATGGATTCACGCATGTCGGTATCTGCTTGCACGTTTTTCAATTTGTAATAGTCGAAGATGCCCAGCTTTCCCGAACGAAAAGCGTCGGCCATGGCTTTGGGGACTTCCGCCTCGGCCTCGACCAAGTGCGCACGATTTTCCTCGATCATGGCAAAGTTTTCTTGCTCCAACGAGACGGCCATGGCACGCCTGCCTTCCGCTTGAGCCCGGGCTACTCGCGTATCGGCTTCGGCTTGATCGGCTTGCAAACGTGCGCCGATATTATCCCCCACGTCGATGTCGGCAATGTCGATCGAGACAATTTCAAACGCAGTTTGCGAATCGAGCTTGCGTGATAACACCGCCTTGGAAATTGTGTCGGGATTTTCCAAAACATGGGCATGCGTCGGGGCCGAGCCGATGGCGCTAACGATTCCTTCGCCCACCCGTGCAACAATCGTTTCTTCGGTCGCCCCGCCAATTAATTGGTCGAGATTCGCACGCACGGTCACCCGCGCTCTCACCTTGAGTTGAATACCATTCTTGGCAATCGCGTCGAGCGACGGGCGATTCGATTCGCGCGCGGGACAGTCGATCACACGCGGATAAACGCTCGTTTGTACCGCCTCCAATATATTTCGCCCGGCCAGGTCGATTGCCGTGGCCCGCTTGTAATCGAGATCGATAATCTTTGCCTTCCGCGCGGCAATCATCGAACGAATCACCAACGGCACATTACCGCCAGCCAGATAGTGCGCTTCTAAAGCCTTGGTCGTAAGTCCCTCGGTTTCGTCTAGCCCTGACTGAACGGCCATGATCTTGCTACGCACAATCACCACTGGGCTCACCTTGCGAAACTTCATGCGAATCAGATCGAAGATGCCAATCCCCGCACCTGTGGTTTTCGATTGGATCCACAGTCGTGCATAACTCCAAAAAACCGCAGCGACAATCAGAACGGCGATGATTGCAGCTAGTGACAACCCCATCCAGAGTATCATCAACTTGTTTGCTGCAAACAGAAGATTGAAGGCAATTGTGTCCGAGTGAGCCATGATGCACGATCTCCACCAAATACCGCTTGCTAAATGAATGCGTAGAAATCGAAAGATTTCTCTAGCCGCTTTGTAATGGTTGCCGACGGCGTTGGCAAGGTTCTCCCAGTAGAGGACAGGGGAGTTGTCGCTCGCAGAGCCGCAGAGACAGCGGAGATTTCTTTGGATTCGTCTGATTAAATCAAACTCTGCGGCTCTGCGACTCCGCGAGAGACTGTCCCAAAAAGGCCAATAAATGGGACTTTGAATTTCGACCGCGGCTGTTTCGTCTCATGCCGCCTGAAGAGAAGGGTCTATTTCTTTTTTGACCAATCGCGGCGTTGGCGGCTGCTGGGGATTCCCATCGCCTTGCGGTACTTGGTGACCGTGCGGCGGGCCACCGTGATGCCATGGCCTGCCAGCGCTTCGACCAAAGCGTCGTCGCTCAGCGGCTTGGTCTTGTTTTCGTTGTCGACAATTTCCTGCAACTTGAGCCGAACCTTATCCCAAGCAACTTCCTCGCCGTCGGCACTGGTCGTGCCGCCAACAAAAAATCGCTTCAGCGGAAAAATACCTCGCGGAGTTTGCATCCACTTGTCGTCCACCGCCCGGCTGACCGTCGTGACATGCACACCTACCTTGTCGGCAATTTGCTGCATCTTCAACGGTTCGATGTGATCGGGTCCGTCGTCCAAAAATTTGGTCTGATGATCCACAATCGCCTGCGACACCCGCGTAAGCGTGCTGCGGCGTTGCTCGATCGCTTCGATAATCCATTGGGCCGAGTTAACTTTGCGTTTGATGTACTCGCGTGTCTCGGCGTTGGTTCCGGCGTCTTGCAACAGCTTGCGATAGGTCGGGCTGATGTATAGCGACGGTAATTGGCCATCCTCAAGCCGAACTTCATACCCTCCTTGGTCGAGAGAATCGACATAAACGTCGGGGGTCACGGTCGGTGCAAAAGTTTCGTTGAACTCGGCCCCCGGTTTCGGCTTGAGCGTTCGCAGGTCTTCCCACGATTCCTGAATGGTTTCGATCGAGAAGCCTGTCTTCTTGGAGATTAAAGGTAGCCGATTATTTTCCAGGTCTTCCAAGTGATTTTCGATCAATACCAGCAACTCTTCGTAAAATAGTAGCCCGGGCGTTAGCTGGAGCAACAGACACTCTTTAAGATTCCGAGCACCAATCCCCGGCGGGTCAAGCCGTTGGACCATCGCGAGCGCTTGTTCGACAAGCTTAGTCTGTTCTTCTTGCCAGGAGTCGGCATCGCCGTTCAAGTCCGTCGGCGGCGACAGCAGATCGGAGAGCGGCACTTTGAGATACCCGTTGCTATCGAGATTGTAAATGATGCGCTCGCACATGCGCCGCAACTCTTCACTCAAATCGAACCAACTCAATTGATGTTGAAGGTACTCCAAAAGCGATTCCGGACGTGCGGCCATGTTCGCCATCGCATCGTGCCGTCGGTCGCCTTCCGCTTCGATCTGACCCCGCGAAGGACGACTTTGCTCTTCGTAGTCGTCGGGCAGACTGTCGACCATGTTCAAAAGACGCTCGAAATCGTCTTCGTTATTCGTATCGTCTTCTACGACCAATTCCCGTTCGTTCTCGGTAGGGCCGTCAGGATTGGTGACGCTTTCGTCCAGTGTGGAGTCATCCTCGCTCGGCTCGATCTGATCGAGCACCGGGTTGTCTTCCATCTCCTGTTCGAGGCGCTCCTGCAGCGCCATGATCGGCAACTGCAGAATTTCCATCGACTGGATCATCCGCGGTGCAAGCACCTGCTTCTGAGCCATCTGCATTTGTTGTCCGAGAGAAAGTCGCATCGAAGTTTCGTCTCTAATAAATTGAAATCGTGGTTATCGGTCCCTGCGGTTAGACCAAGGACGTCCCCACCTGCATCTGTAGCATAATGCCACCCAGCGTCGAAGGTCAAACTCGCCAAGAAAACAGAAACTGCTAGCCACAAAATTGGCAGGAAGCGAGAAAAAAACTTGACATCCGCAACGATTCTTGATCGCTAGAACCACATGCGGTTACGTATTTGGAGCCCTAGGCATGTGGAGAAATGAATGATCACTCCGCGAGGGGGACCATTCAAAATGGCCTTGGCTTCAACCGAGCGATCAGCTACCCCGTTGCGTCGTTCGGGCCTAGCTGCCCCAATGCGTCGCTAAGACCGGGCAAGTTAAGCCCGCCGGTAAGCTCTTGCATTTGTTCGGCGTGAAGTTCCTTCGCCTTTTGTTGGGCAGCGTTGAAGGCAGCCGGCAGCAAATCTTCCAAGAATTCGCGATCTTGTTTCTCAAACAGAGTCGGATCGATCCGGACCGCCACCGCTTCGCCCACGCCGTTGGCTTCGACTTCCACCAATCCCCCGCCGGCGCTGCCAACCACGCGCTTCGTCTTGAGCTGTTCGCTGAGCTCCTGCATTTTGTCGCCCATTTCCTGGGCCTGCTTCATCACATTGCCAAGGTTGGCAAGATTTCCTAAACCTTTGAGCACTTTGTTGCTCCTCTTTTTTAGTTACTTAAAACAAAAGTATTGAACCGCCAAGAGCGCCAAGTACGCCAAGGAATGCAGGGGAAATTTTTAGTTGAAAGAACATTGATTGAGCGCTTGGTTTTGAAGAATCAATCAAAACCATTTCTTGGCGCTCTTGGCGTCCTTGGCGGTTCATAATCTTTTAGTAATTACTGATTTTCTGGTGGAACGTAACGCAATCGGGCTGGGTCGCCGTCGAAAAGTTCCATTGCCTTTTGGACAAACGGTTGCGTTGCAATTTCTTGCTGTTGCTGTCGACGTGATCGACGGGGCGGCGGTTGTTTTTCAGCGGAGTCGGTACGCTTGTGCGACTGGAGGACCAAGGGAACTTGCACGCCGCACACACTTTGCAGGGCCGATTCCAGCCGGGACCGGTTCCCGGCCCGTTCGCAAAAGTCGCGGTGAAAACCCTCCGTGAAACTCACAACCAATCGGCCACCATCGTCAACCGAAACTTCATCGGCCTCCGCTGCGTGGTCGGCAACAATCGCCGACAAGGAGTCGAGCGCGCGTTTCCAAATCTCTTCGGCATGCTCAGCGGAAAGCTCCGTGTGTACGACGTCTGGAAGCACTTCGGTATCGGTTTGCACCGGCTGCTCAGGAGCAGCATGCGCTGCGGTTGTCGCTGTGCGAGGTTCCGATTGCGAGGCACCGTGAACCGAACCGGCCGATCTGGAAACCGTCGCGGCCCGTTCCGGATTCGGGCTAGCGGTTAAGTTTTTTTTTGCTGTCGGCGAAGCCGATATCGCTCCGGGCGATTGTTTAAGCTGCTCGATCAACGCCGACAATTCGTCGAGATTCTCTAGCTGGCAAATTCGTACGATCGCCATTTCCGCCAAGGTACGCGTGTGGGTACTCACTCGCATGCGTGCCGCGGCTTGATCTAGAATCTGAATCATCGCCAGCAAGGTTTGCAAACCGACTTGCTCGGCCAGCTTGCGGACTTCCTGCTGCTGGCCAGGCAAAACATAAAGCAATTGTTTTTCGTCGCAGCCCACCGCTTGGGTCATCATGTCGCGAAAATAACCCAGCAATTGATCCACGAGTTGGCTCACTTCCGCCCCCTCGGTAATCGCAGAATCAAGCTCGGCGAGTGCCGTGGCGGCATCGCATTCGGCAAGTGCTTGCGCCAATCGGCTCAGTTGCGTAGCTGGTGCAATTCCCAAAAGTTGCGTCACCTCGGTCGACGTGACCGGTGAACAACCGGTGGAAAGAAGTTGCTCTAAAAGCGACTGGCTATCGCGCATCGACCCGGCGGCACGCATCGCCAAAATCTGCAACGCATCGAGATCAATCGCAACGCCCTCGGCTTCCGCAATCTGCGCCAACCGATTTTGGATCGCAGCGGTTTCGATTCCAGCAAAATCGTAACGCTGACAGCGCGAAAGAATCGTCACCGGAATCTTGTTGGGCTCGGTCGTGGCGAAGATGAACTTCACATGATCGGGAGGCTCTTCGAGCGTTTTCAACAAAGCGTTGAACGCTTCTTTGGTGAGCATGTGAACTTCGTCGATGATGTAAATCTTAAAACGGGCTCGGCTGGGGCGTACCGCTACGTTTTGTCGCAGTTGTCGGATTTCGTCGATACCGCGGTTGCTGGCACCGTCGATTTCCAGCACATCAACATCGTCGCCCGTGCCAACACTGTGACAAATTTCGCACTGGTTGCAGGGTGTGGGAGAAGTCCCCTCCGCGCAGTTGAGCGCCTTGGCCAAAATACGCGCTGCAGAAGTTTTTCCAACGCCTCGGGCACCGGTAAACAAATAGGCATGCCCCACGCGATTGCTGACAATCGCTTGGGAGAGAGCCCGGGAAACATGTTCCTGGCCAATCAACTCTTCGAACGTCAAAGGCCGATAACGGCGTGCGACAACCAGATAGTCGCCTTCGGTGGCCGACGATGAGTTTTCCGACATGGGAATGCCCTGTTTAACCTTGGACTTTAAGCTACAGCACTAAGTCCAGAAATGAACCACGGATTGCACTGATAGAACCAAATTCCAAAAGCAATTGCTAATACCAACCTCTGAAACTACTGGCTTCGAGATGGCCCGGCCTCAGATGAATCCGTATCATCCATGAAATCAGTGGTTCCAGCTTATCGCTGGAGTATTAAGGCGTAGTTTGTCGATCGTCGGCGAGAGGCCCCCACACAAAGAAGCACAAGCTTATGGCTGCAGTGTTTCCACCCTGACCAGGTTCGCAAGGCCCCCATTGCAAGGGCCCCTCGCCGACGCCCGAGACTCGTTTCTGGAACGATTAACCAGACTATCCTTTGTACGCTTCTGGGAGCGAATCGTCAAAGGCACCCCAAGCAAAAACTGGTTCCCGATTTTGCTCTAATTCGACTCACCAAGCTGTTCGAGCAAGTCGGGCCACGACAATTGGACTTGATCGATTCTTCGGTCCAAACGATCGAAAGAGGGCTGATGGTTCAACCGCGACCGGGCTTGGGTCACTTCTTCTTCCAGCGCTGCCAACCAATCGGGCAAATCGAGCCCGGCACCGCTGGGTTCGCTGGCCAGGCTGGAAATCTCACGCTCGAGCGCAACAAACGATTCCTGCCGTTGCTCCTCAGCTGCAATCAACGCCGGTTCGACGAGCGCCTTCACGCGATCGATAAGCAAGGGCCGGACAAACCGTTCGCCAACTCGTTCGGCTACAGACGCCAACTGCATACCGTACTTTTTGTCGAGTTCATGAAGTTGTGCCAAATGTGCGTCTGCCGCTTCGGCGGTACGCTCGGAAAAAGCCTGACACCACATTTCTGCCGCAAGCGCCCGACGATGTCTCACTAAAATTTCATGCGCCCAAACCACGGGGCGTAGATTCCAGGCCACGCGGTCGTACGCCGCGCGTAACCGGACATAGTCGACCAACATATACAACGAATCGCCATGGTCGGACTGGGTTGTCGTCGTATTGTAATCGCGATAGACGCGATAGTTTTCGACCACCGCCTCGATGGCAATAGAGAGGAAATCGACCGCCTCGTCGCGCGGCCAGACTTTGCCCAATTCGCGAATCAAACGGAACTGTTCTTCCGCTTCGGGATCCTCCACCAAAATGTCGAGCCACACGTCGACCCCTTGATGCAGAATGCCACGAAGATTGCCAAAGCTCAGAAACTTTTGATCGAAAAGGTCGGCCCCATATCGCTTAACAAACTCGGCAAACCGCTGCCAATCTTTGTCTTCGGACAGTCTTTCCACAACGCTGAGTCGCAAGGTTCGACTATGCCGCAGCCAACGATCGAGTTGTTTCTCGGTAAGCTGCTGCAGCGCATCGACCAACAGATGATCGACCTGTTGCGAAGTCGAACCCGAGAGATTGCTATCCCATCTTTCTGCCGACGCGACCATCGAACGCACAATCGCCTGATAACCGTTTTCAAAAAGCCGATCAAATTCGGTCACCGCACCTGGGCCGACCGGATGTTTACTTTCCATCTGCTGGGCCAAGTCGAGCAACTCGCAAGTCTCTCGGATCATGCCCAATTTCGGCAACCAACCGAGCAGATCGTGCAACAGTTTTTGCAGACCTCGGGTCGCGACAATCTGTCGGGGCTTCCCACCGCGGGAATGGGGGACATACAGCAGCGCGCACGGTTCAATCGATTCCGTAAAGGCCGACCACTGGTCGCGAATCTGCGAGACGTCGCCGGCCAGTACCGCTTGCAGGATTAACACCGACTCGCCTTTGAGCGGCTCGCCAAAAGAATCGGCCGCCTCGCGCGCCCCTGCTCCTTGAGTAGCCGCCAATAGGCGAGCGGCATCCGATGTTTCCACGCACGTGGTAATGATTTTTTGGATCAGCGATTCCTTGATCGTGCGTAGTCGGTCGTACTCCACCAGCGATTCGTGCGAACCGGTCGGCTGCACAAAACGATAACCGTGGACCGTCTCCAGCAATTCGATCAATTGGCGATAATTCGTGCTGGCCTGACCAAGCCATTGTTTCATGACTTCCAGAACGTCCTCGCTACTGCGGTCCTTGGTTCCCCAAGTCACCGTGGCGTGTTTCCACAATCGTGCTACGGTCGTGAGAAAACCGAGCCTTTGTTCAAGGCGCATGACCTCGAATTCCCATTCGCTGTCTTCAAAATCAAAATCCTCGTCGGCAATCTCCCCTTCGTTTCCATCGTCGGAACTGTCGCGGAAGACCATTTCTTCGTAGGCCGCTTCAAACAATTCTCCATCGTCATCGTCGTCTTCCTCTTCGCCATCTTCGTCGTCGAAGTAATCGGCGTCTTCGATGTCTTCCAAAACGTCGTCGAACATCGACCCCAGCGACGAATCCATCATCAGCGACGGCACCTGCCAATATTCTTCGGCATTGGCCTCGAGATAGGCGAAAAACTTCACCACCAACGGCCACCGGTCTTCTTGCTGCTTGTCCTGTTCGGTCTCAACCGCTGCCAACCAGGCAAAGACCAATCGCCTGAACGATGCATCGCCTTCCTCAAGCGGGGTTTCGTCTTTCTGACTCACCCACTGCATCATCAGGGCCATCGATGCCACGGTATCTCCGTGATCCAAAAGCGCTTCGATAACAAGCTGAAATGATTTCGAGGAATCGAACTGATCGACAAACATGCGCCAGAATGCGATGTCGCCTGCCGCGGCACCGGCCTTGTGCCAGGCGTTGAGCGCTCCCGCCACCAGATTCGCGGAAACTTCGATCTCTTTCGCGACGAGCCGATGGACTTCTTCGACCGCCGAAGTTGCAAACTGATCCCACCAAGTAGCGATCCTTTCGAGAATTGCCGAGAACTGCTGCTCGAGTGCTGAGTTGTCGACCGCAGCCGATTCACTCCAAGCCCTGGCTGCCAAATCCAATATCTGTTCGATCAACTCGATTAGTTCGTCGACTCGCCAATCGTGGATCGTGTTTTCCATGGCGGGGAACAAACTAAAATTCCCCGCAAAACCAACGACATTCCAAGGGTCGATCAACGCGCCACATTCGATGGCCCGATAAACGAGATTCTCGCTTTTTGTAAGTTGCTCGACGACGTGTTCCAACTCGTGGCGATCAATGGCATCGTGCCCCGCGGTCAGCCGGCAATAAATCTCGCTGAGCATGCGCGCTGCCGGCACACGGACGAGTTCGGCCTGCTGTTGTGCCGCTTTGGGATGTCCGAGCCTGGCAAAAAGATGGGATAAATGCACGTGTTGCATTTGTAGCGCCCGACGACGCGCCAATTCATGGTTGAGATGTTGCCGAGCCGCCCCAAACGGCTGATGAAAACGCTGCACCTCACTACGCAAGCGCTCGCCACAATCTCCTTCGAATTGGGAAAGCAATTGTTCGTAAAAATCGTCGCGGTACGAGGCAATTTGCGGCAATAAGTTCGACAACGTGACTGTGGAATCGTGTCTTCCCGGTCCATCGCCGCTCGTACCGACAGCCATCAAAATGGTTCCCGCAAGGACGGCAGCCGCTTCCTGGCAGTGATCCTCCGTATCGCCCGTTTCCTTCGTGGTACTTTCACAACGAGTCAATAAAGCATCAAGCAACATCTGCTGCAACACAAGTCGCGTGTAAAAGCCGTCGTTGGAAATCTGGCTCGGATCCCATTGTCCGAAGTGGTAATTGGGCCGACGATTCACGGGATGGTCAAAATCGTATTCGCGGGGATCCAAGGCAATTTCTTTGAGTCGGCTCAGATCGAACCACGCGCGCGACAGAATCTCGTCGTCGGTGTTGCTAAGAATCTCCAAAGCTTGCTGGACAATTTTCTCATAGCGCCCGGTGGCAACCCCGGCACCTTCAATGTAGAGCGGGATAGGACGCAAAAACTCGTGCGCATAAGGATTCGACAAGTTGCCCGAAGTGAGTGTCGCGACGGGGCGGTAACCGACAAAATCGTTCAGTTGCGCGAGCGTCTGCTGCACAATCTGCTCAGGTTCGTCCCAGGGTCCACCCTGCGCCAACAAAACTTCAAAGGCGCGCCCGATGAAGAATGGCCTCCATAAATCTTCATCGCGCTGATGAAACAAGAGATCGCTGTGAAATTGACGGTATGCGCCAAGCAAATGGTCGTCGAGCAAACGGACAACCGACTGTGCCTGGCTCACGTCGGCAAAAGCGTTGCTGGTTTGATGAAGCCGATCGATCGTCTCGGTCAACCATCTCCTGAGCACTTGCCAATTCTCGTTTGACGATTTTTTCCGCTCGATCGAACAAAATAATTGGTTCAAATTGCGAAGAAATTTTGAATCGCTCGTCCCCGACGAAAAATTGAGATGCCCCACCACCTCGTCCAGCATGGCCTGGTCCTGAGCATCGGGTTGAAGAGAGCAGTCTGTCACGGGAAGCCTTACTCAGTTTTATTGGCATAATCGCAGAGCTATCCGGCGATGGGGGTGTCAATGCCGAGGGTGGTTCCGCGTGTTTATCGTAAGGGACGGCTACCCTAATGGTCTAGGTGCCAAAATGAACCGCTTTCGCGATCGACAAGGAATTGAGGGCCTGTCTGTCTGATTCTTTGTCGTCGCAAACGCTTTTGATTAAGATAGAACCGTGCTATCGTGCGGGTTTCATCGCAATGAAGAAAATTTACTCCGATTGGCCTTCGGCAAAACCTATATAAATTCGGAACTTAGTAACATGCTTTCAAACAGAAACATTAGGCCGGGAGGATTGAATTCTTTCGGGCGTTTAACGATGCTCGCATTGATTGCGGCTGTGCCGACGGTCGCGGTAGCGAATCGGCTTGTCGACCGCGAATCCGCAACTCGCTATGGTTTGCGGCGAGCATGGTTTTCCCAAGTAAGCCTCGATCGCACCCGCAGTCGCGTGTTGCAATGGACTCTCGACGGCGAACAACTTTTCGCGTTGACCAATTCGGGAACCTTGCAGGCACTGCATGCCGAAACTGGTAAGACGCAGTGGATAAAGCGCGCGGGCGCACCCGACGGGATATTTTCTGGCCCGGCAGTCAATTCGAAATATGTCGCTTTGATCAACGGGTCGAAACTTTATGTGATGGACCGTCACGACGGTCATTTGATCTTCAGCCGAAGCTTGGGAAGCGCCCCTGCCGTGGCTCCTGCGCTGAGCGAAGATTATGCGTTTGTCGGCCTGATCAATGGACGAATTGAAGGATACCATTTGCATGACCCTACCAAGGGCGTTTGGACTTATCATTCGTCGGGGCGAATTTTTCAACCACCTGTTGTCGCAGATCAGTTGTTGAGCTGGTCAACCGACCGAGGTTATTTTTACGTGGGATTCGCCAAGCAGCCTCGTGTGATGTTCCGAGTAGAAACCAACGATGAGTTGGTTGCCGCTTCGGCGGAAAGAAATTCCTTGTTCTACGTCGCCTCGCGAAACGGTTCTTTAGTTTGCCTTGAAAAAGAATTTGGGGGCGAACATTGGCGCTATTACACTGGGCATCCAATCGCCGGCAAGCCGGTTGTCGTTGAACGACTTGTCTACGTCGCTTCGGATGAACCTGCTCTCCATGCTGTCGATGCCGAGACGGGACAACTGAAGTGGGTAGTTCGAGGCGTAGCAAGCTTCGTTGCTCAGGGCCCCAAACATACTTATGGTTTGGACCGTGCTGGCAACTTGCTGATTCTCGAAAAAGAGACCGGTGGCATCGTCGGACAGCAGCCAATCAGCGAAGGGGCTCAGGCAATCGTCAACGAACAATCCGACCGCATCTATCTAGTGCATACAACAGGACTTGTACAATGTTTGTACGAAACTGCCGCCACACAGCCAACCTACTATCGCAAAAAGTCAGGAAAGGAAACCACACCAGACGAACAAGATGCCCCCGATAGTCCCTTTGTCGAAGAAGAAGCGGAAGCGACCGCGCCGAAGATCGTCCAACCAGACAAAAGCCCCTTCTCGCCAGATACTGATGAAGACACCACGGCAGACGACGACAATCCGTTCTTCTAGACAAGAGTCTAGGGTCAAGTGTCCAGAGCCAGAAAATGTAGTACTCCCTCTGGCTCTCGGCCCTTGTTTCTCGACTCTTGACTATTCACGCTTCCATTTCTCTTGGCCGGTGAGCGCGAGGACCGAAGTCCACAATTCCCCTTCGGTCGAAAGATGTTTTCTTGAACCGGTCGAAATGGCCAACGGCACATGGATCAAATGATTGTGCCACAAGCCGATCAACAAGTCGGTCTTGCCCGCCATGCCCGCATGGACCGCTTTGCGCGCTAATTTCTCGCAGAGCAAACTGTCGGCCGCGTTGGCGGGGACGCTGCGGATGTAATAACTGGGGTCGAAGTATTTAACGCTCCCTGGAATTTTTTCCCGCTCGAAGTATTCAATGATCCGCTGCTTAAGAAATAACCCAACATCTCCCAAACAACGATTCCCCGAGGCATCGTGCGTCTCGGTTTGTTGGCCGAGCAGATCTTGCCCCGCACCTTCAGCAACGACCACCACCGCATGCTCGCGTGCTGCCAGACGCCGCACCAGCGCTGGTAAAAAGCCGTCAGGCCCTTCCAAACTGAAGGGGACTTCGGGAATCAACGTGAAATTCGCTTCCCCGCTAGCCACGGTAGCTGCCGCGGCGATGTAGCCCGCTTCGCGGCCCATCAGTTTCACTAAACCCACGCCGTTGAGCACCCCCTTGGCTTCGACATGTGCCGAGTCGATCACCTTTTCCGCCTCGGACACCGCGGTATAGAAACCAAATGTGCGGTAACAAAACTTGATGTCGTTATCGATCGTTTTCGGAATCCCGACGATGGAAATCGAAAGTTTGCGATTGGCAACTTCATTCGCTATTTCGTGTGCCGCCCGTTGGGTCCCATCTCCGCCGATACAAAAAAGGATGTCGATTTTTTCTCGCTGCAAGAAATCGACGGAGACCTTGGGATCTAAATGTCCTCGCGACGAACCAAGAATTGTTCCGCCCTGGTGATGAATTCCCTCGACTACGTCATGTGAAAGCTCCAGGGGCGGATGTTCGCATTCTACGCGAAGTCCCTGAAATCCAAATCGGATCCCTAAAACTTGTTCGACTCCATAGTTAAATCTCAGCTCCATCGTCAGCGTGCGGATGACGTTGTTGATCCCCGGACACAACCCTCCGCAAGAAACGATCGCCGCTTTGGTATTTGTCGGCTTGAAAAAAATCTTCTCGCGTGCGCCGGCGCGTTCGAAACCGAGCGATGATATCTCCTCGCCATGCCGAACTCGCGGTTCGACCAGCAATCGCATGTCGTCGGCTACAAAGCTACTGATGCCGCCCCCCGATTCAGGAGACCGATTCAAAGGCGACTGGAAGCGGCACGACCCCAACGTCGCCACTTCAAGCTGCTGCTGATCAAGAGCAAGTCTTTCAACCATAATACTACGTGCTCTCCGTATCTCTGTGGTAAATCAAATTTAACATGCCAACTAAATCCAACCATGCTCGCGGTACCAGGCTGCCGTTTCTGCAAACCGCTCTTCCAGCACTGCCGGGTTCTTATAGTCTAATTCGGCGCGAATTTTCTTGTCCGAGCATTCCCAGCCGGGGGCAACCGCTTCGCGAATTTTGTCGAGATTCAACAGACCCGGCTTCCGACGAATTTGTCCTAGCAACTCAGCCAGGCCGCCTACCATCCAAAATAATGCCTTGGGCGTCGGCAAGGCGATCGCCTTAAAGCCGAGCGACTGCGCTGCCAAAAGTCCCAGCTCACCGTACCCAACCGTGCGCTCCGAGGCTACATGGTAAGTGCCGGTTGCCAAGCATGCTTTTCCATTTTCTAAAACCGGAACACGCTGGCCCGATTCCGCCACGCGCACCAGTGCTGCGCACAAATCGAAAACATGCACAAGAGAAACAGGAAACTTTCGAAAACCTGGAACCGGATGTATGCGTGTCCATTGCACTCCGCGAAATATCGCTAGGCTCGCTCGATCCGCAGGGCCGAAGATGATGGGTGGCCGAATAATCGACACCGGCACTTGCCCAGCAAATTTTGCCGCGGCCCGTTCTGCCGCCAGCTTGCTTTCGCCATAGGCAGAGATCGGACGATCTTCGTCAGATTCTTTGCGCGGGTAACCGGGCCGACTAGGACCTCCCGCAGCAATCGAGCTGACCACCACGAGACCAGGCGGCGTCGAACCTTCGGCACACGCGACAGCCAAGTTGCGCGTGCCCTCGACATTGTCGGTAATAAATTGTTGGCTTCTGAAAGCGCGGACTCGACCAGCGACATGATAAACAATGTCGACCCCCTCAACAGCCCGCCCCAAACTTGAAGGATCGTTGAGTTCGCCAAGCGATAATTCCGCACCAAGCGATTCCAGCGGAGCTGCCCGCCGCATATCGCGCACCAGACAGCGCACTTGCTGCCCAAGTCCAAGCAGGTGGGCAACCAAGTTGGAGCCGACAAAACCAGTGGCACCTGTCACGAGCGATCGAGGCATCAGATCTTCCGCATGTTGTCTATCGAAGGCAAGTTCACCCTCAAACTCAAATCACCCTCGCGTAGCCAAACTACCTCATGGACGCCTGCGCGGCAATGAACCGAAGGTGCCTGACGGAAGAAACACAAAATCGCGCTATTGGGCAAGCAGGCTTTTCGCTTTTTCAATTTCAGAGGAAAGCTCGTTGGGTGGCATGGCCTCGGAGGTCCGCCGACGTGGCCATGATTGCGGTATTCCAGCAACTCGGTCCATGCCCACGCAGACGAGGGCATGCCACCCAATCTATGCAGCTTGAAAAAGATCAGTCTGATTGGCTCCGCTGGTTGCTTGACCATAGCGGGGAGTGGAGTTTACAGTGGGCGGTTCATTTGAGAATTGGCTGTGTGGAAAAATCGGCCCCCTGAAAAAGCATGTCCCATCTGGAAATCATTCCTGTCAGCACACGGCGCGAGCGGAAATTGTTCTTCAATTTTCCTTGGCAACTCTATCGGGGCGACGCCAATTGGATACCCCCTTTGCGAATTGTGCAAAAGGAGCTCCTCAATTATCGGCGCCATCCTTTTTACGACGATGCGGAGATTCAAACTTTTCTCGCCTTACGCGATGGCCAACCTTGCGGACGACTGGCAGCAATTGTCAATCACGCCCACAACCGTTGGTACAAAGAGAACCGTGGCTTCTTCGGTTTTTTTGAATCGGAAGACGATCAGCAAATTGCGGACGGGCTTTTTGACGCCGCACGGGAATGGTTTGCCGAACGAGATATCGAAGCAATCCGTGGGCCGGTGAATCCCTCGCTGAATTACGAATGCGGGTTGCTGATCGACGGCTTCGACGAACCGCCTTGGTTTATGATGACCTACAACAAGCCCTACTACGGTCGTCTGATCGAAAACAGCGGCTTCCGCACGGCGCAAAATATGTTCGCGTTTTGGGGACATGTCGACATGCTGGAACAATTCTCCAGTCGGCTCCATTCACTCAGCCACACGGTCCTCGATCGATTCAATCTTAAATGCCGAAAGATGGACGTCAAAAATTTTGATGCGGAGATTGCCACCTTCTTGGATATCTACAACAAATCGCTGGTGTCTACTTGGGGATTTGTGCCGATGTCCGACGGAGAAGTTCGTAAACAGGCCGCTGGAATGAAACACATGATTGTGCCCGATTTGACGACCATGGCAGAAATCGATGGCAAACCGATCGGTACCATGTTCGGACTCCTCGACTACAACCCTCGTATCAAGGCCATGGATGGGCGACTCTTTCCCTTCGGTTTTCTCAAACTGCTGCGTAACCGCAAAGGCCTGAAACGATTCCGCTTGATTAGTACCAACGTGTTGCCCGAGTATCAAAGTTGGGGCATCGGTATTGCACTCGTATCGCGTTTGGTACCCGACGCTTTGAAATGGGGTATCGACGAAGCCGAGTTTTCTTGGGTACTCGAATCCAACAATCTGTCGTACAAAACGCTCAAAAAGAGTGGCGCTAAAATCACCAAGCAATACCGCATCTACGATTACGGACCGCCCGACACCACAGCCAACGCCAAATACATGTCGCAGAACACAGATTCTTAAGCGGCTGTTACCGAATTACGAAGACTAACGGCGTACCCGCCAACCATACTTCGCGATGCACCACACTGCGTTGACGGCGTCGCGGAAGCCGATCTTCTTTCCGTCCAAGTAATCGCGTGCGTGATACGAAATCGGCACTTCGAGAATTCGATATCCAAGCCGTGAACATTTTGCGGTGATCTCCGGCTCAAAACCGAATCGATTCTGCTCGATATCGAACTTCTCGAGTATCTCACGACGAAAAACCTTGTAGCAGGTTTCCATGTCGGTAAGCTTCTGCCCCGTAAATGCGTTCGACAGCGCAGTTAACAGCCAATTGCCGAAACGGTGAAATCGCGACGGATCTTGCACTGCATTCTCCAAAAATCGCGAACCGTAAACAACGTCGACTTCTCCCCGCTCAAGCGGTGCGAGCAATTTCGGATAGTCGGCCGGATCGTATTCAAGATCCGCGTCTTGAATCAACACGACGTCCCCCTGAACTACTTCAAAACCTGTACGCAAAGCAGCTCCCTTGCCGCGATTGTAACCATGCATCAGCACGCGGATATCAGACTGCTCGGCAAACTCAAGCAACACCTCACGCGTGCCGTCGAGACTAAAATCGTCGACCACAACGATTTCGTGATGCACGCCCACTGCACGAACGCGATCGATGATGGTGCGGATCGTCTCTCGCTCGTTGTAGACCGGAATCACAACCGAAACGCTGAGCGCCGTTTGCTTTTCTGCCGGCGATGCCTGTGCAGGCTCCTTAACCGCGGCAGCAACCGACTGCTCGGCATCCACCAGGGTCTGCTCAATCCGCTTCAGGTAACTATTGTCCGACGTCGGCGCAACAGGCACCGGCTTTTGAGTGACTGATTGCGTCTGGTTATCATCAATGGTGTTCATAGGATCTTCTTTACTCGAAATGAACTTAAGAACTAGGAGCTAGGAGTGAGGAGCTAGGGAATTCGGATTGTGGAATGCAGAATTCCCTCGCTCCTAGCTCCTCGCTTCTCAACACAGCACCAGGACTGTCTGCCCGTTGCTGTATTATCGTTTGTCCACGACCGCTGCGAGTCGGCAAAGCAGGCCATGGCACGGAACCCTCGCGCGTTTGCGGGTCTGCTACTCGCATGGCATGGGGAAAAAATTCGGAGCTCTGGGGATTGTCGTACCGACCTTTTCTTCCCCACAGTTCCGCAATTTGGTCTTGGTATAAAAGTACCCACTCGGGTTTTTTCTGTTGCGATTCGTGTTGCATCACTTCCACGGAAGTTTCGTAACCGCGATCCAAAAGCACCAATTCGGGCGATCCGTGTCGCAAAACACGACTGCCATCGATGGGGCCCGAAAGCGGACTGCGGTTTCTCTTTCCATCAAATTCGCCAAGCAAGAAATCGAAGTGCATGTCCACAACCTCTTGCGGATAGCATGTGCGGAAGCGCCCGTCGAATGCCACTTGCACGTCGGGCGCTAGCGCTGCGATGGCGTACTGTGCCCAGTTGAACGACACTACAAGCTTGCCGTGCAACTGCTGGTCGGCCATGAATTGAATCGCATCGACGGGGTAAAAATCTCGCTCGACGGGAAACTCTGTCAAACGTCGCCCCAAGGCAAAGCCTTGCAGGCTGATGCTGACCAGCAACACAACGACGGCTGTGCGACGCATCCAAGGGCCAAGCCGCATGACCGGCAAGTTTTCGCTTCCTTGCGGTCGGAGTCGACCCAACGCAGATTGGACATGCTCCGGCAGCCAAAACCCGCTCAGAATGGCTAAAAACGCGATGTGCCGCAGGTGCATCGTCGATTGCCAGGCCACAAGAACCAGAATCGCGATTTGCACCCAGTCGCGTTTGTGTCGTGTGGCGAACAGGCTGAAACCGACGACGGCAAGCAGCGCAATCCAAGGCCAGAAAATCGGATCTGAAATTTTAGGAGCCGCCCATTCGGAAATTTCTGGACGCGCTTGGCCCAAAGATTTTATTAACCAGCGATGCATTTCAAATCCGTAGGGATTCGCAAACGTCGCGCCAATGCAACTCAAGCCAACCGCTACAAGACCTGCGATTCGACGCCAAACGCCCTCGCCACGATCGATCAGCAATTGCACAATCCGCCCACCAAGCAGCGCCCCAACAATGCACAGCCCGGCAACAAACGCACCGTGCGAATTTACCCAAACGGCAAACACCACAGGCAACGCCGCTAGCCAACTCCAACAAACGGTCCGCTGTTCGTCCCAATGCTTGAAAGCACGGTCGCATAAGACCAACGCCAAACTGCACAATCCAAAACTCAGCAGTTGGGGACGCAACGGGAAAAACGCTTGCAGGTTCGAAGCCACCAACAGCATCAGCGCCCAAATCGCCAATGGATGAACACTCCGCCGTCTTGCAGTAAACACCATCAGCAACAGGATTCCCATTCCCCACAGGCATTTCGCGACGAGTAGTCCCTGCGTACCCAACTTGCGATATCCCAACGCGAACGACAGCTCCGCAAGGTTTTCGTGATTGATCCACGGATGATCGACAGCCGTAAAGGTATGTGTCGCGGTCCGCGGCAGTTCACCTTCACTGAGCCAATCTTGCCCGTAGCGCACATGCCCCCAGAGATCGGGGTCGACCAGATTCAACGACAGCGTCGATGCACAGCCCACAGCCAAGGCCAACACGATCACCCATTTGAAGAATCGATATTCGCGCCGGGCAGCGTCGAGATTGTCGTTATGCTCGGGCATAGTTTGCGCGTGGTTCTTAGGGAAAGTCGTCAGAGAAAAAAATGTTTCGGTCTTAGCCGCGACCTTACAGGTCGCCGGCCCTAATCGACACGATCCGCAAAACCTCAGCCGCTTTCGTGATCGGATCAGTTCACTTTGAAAACGTACACCACACCCGCTCGAAAGAGGCCTAAGCCACCGTCCAATGGCGCCGTTTGCGAGCCGGTTCGCTGACCCATCACGTCTGACCCGCATAATCGACTCAGCCGGGCTACCGAACAGACCGCTAGCAGGTTCAAATGCCCCGTTTTCGTAGGTTTCGTTTCTCGCTTGGCAGGGCCGGGACCATTTGGTAGGTTCCCATTCCGCTCGTCATCACTCTGACCGTGTGGCAGGGAGGCACAGTTTCGATGCGGCAGGAAGTTCGCAGTGCGAAAGCAGTCACCTCTGCAGCAGAAGAGGGTTGGCTGAACCGCCTGAAAGGGTGGGTCGGCTATGGAAAGACCCTTTGGCAGGCGGCAGGAGATGGAGTTCAAACCGGTGCAAACCATAAAAATATGATCTCAAATGGGCCGACACGGAAGGAGGCCACCATGAGTGCCGATCATAAACAGCAAGTGCGCGTACATATTCGGTGGATGATCCGTCGCGATATGCCCGAGGTTTTGGACATCGAACAAAGCAGCTTCGAATTCCCTTGGTTCGAAGAAGATTTCATTCGCTGTCTTCGTCAGCGCAATTGCATCGGCATGGTGGCCGAGCACGGCGAGCGTGTCGTCGGGTTCATGATCTACGAGCTGCACAAAACGCGGCTACACATCCTGAATTTTGCAGTGTCCGAAAATTCGCGACACCGAAGCATCGGTCATCAAATGGCCGAGAAACTCATCAGCAAACTCTCCAGCCAACGTCGTACGCGCGTCTCACTCGAAGTGCGAGAAACGAACCTGCAAGCGCAACTGTTTTTCAAAAGCGTTGGATTCCGCGCCACGTCCGTCCTGCGCAGCTTCTACGAAGACTCGCCCGAGGACGCCTATCTCATGCAATTCCGGCACGAGCCCGACGCCATCGACGCAATCATTCCCATCAACCGCATCGATCGCCTGGCAGGATAGCATCGAGTGTGGAATTCGGATTGCGGATTGCGGATTGCGGAATAATGTCACTTCGAGGTCCGCCGAGAAATCTGGCCTACAGTAGGTTTCGCCAATTTCCTGGAACACTTATCTGCGCCAATCTTCGCTAATCAGATCAGTGCAGATTAGCGCCGATTAGTGTTCCTCCTTTCCCCCTTTCCACTTTCGCATTTCCCATTTCTAACTTCTTCCTTCTCGCATCTCACTTCTAACTTCCAAAAAAAGGATGGGATCCCATCGCGGGCGTGAGGGTTTCCGTGCCTGCCACATTCGAAGTTCCCGCAGCCAGTTGAGGAAAAAAGGCAACTGCTGGTCGGTTTCGAAAAACAGGACTAAGCTGCTGGCATACACGCGATCACCCGTCCCCAAGCCAGATCGACCTCCAGAGAGAAAACCGTTTGCTCATGCATAGCAAACGGCACGTTGGCCAACGTCGATCCAACAAGGCAACCTGGTCCGCCGCCGCAGCCCATCCGCCCTCAGTCGCCGGTCATTGTAGTGATCGTGGGTGCGCAGCGCAACAACGATTTTTGGCCACCATGCTGTCCCCTAGAACAAAATGGGGGGACGTTCTATAATTTCACGATTACCAAAATTTGGCGGAGTAGCTCAGTTGGTTAGAGCAGCGGAATCATAATCCGCGTGTCGGGGGTTCGAGTCCCTCCTCCGCTACTTGTGGCAATGGCTGTCACGTCGGGCAAATCAACGCCATACTCCAATAGTGGCAAGGGGTTTGGCGTCTTTTTCTTGCGCTTTTTCACGACCCGAATTCGTGTCTGTTGAAGCCACATTGTGCTGACCTGTGCCAACGGGAAGTGACCAATCTAATGACCAAGACACATCACCCGCGGTCGTCTTTAGTAGCCGTTCGAGGGCCCGCTGACATTCAGATCGGTCGCCTAGAAAGATCGACGCTTATTCGCGAATCGCACTTCATGCGTGAGGGTTTGTCGATGAAAGGTCTGCGAAGGCTGCTGCTTGTTCTTTTTTCTGCTGCTGGAATGGTCGTAGCTGCGTATGGAGCCCCGTTGCATCCATCGGTCTTGCTGTTTCATAAGCCACATCAAACGGATGGCGTTGCGCAGGTGCGCCGCGCTGCGGAACTGCGTAGCCGATGCGTGAATGTGGTGGTCACCATGCTTTGCGAAATCGACGAGGATCGTCAGGTGGTCGGTTATGGTGTTACTCGTCGCGGGAAATTCCTGCCGCTCAACGAACAAGTCTTGGCAGAGTTTCAGGAAGCAATCCGTGAAACGTTTGCCGAGGCGGTTGCGCAGGACATGGACATCGCGGTGCTTGCGCATCTCAATTCCGGAGGCAAAGTGCACGATTGGCGAAACAATTTTATGTTCGATCCGCTCGTTAAGTATGGCGGATACAACTATCAACAGGCGGTGATCGAACCAATCACCGAGGCGCTCGCCGCGACCGTAAAGCCATCAACACAGGTTGAGCTGGCATTTGCCGGCGAAATGGGCCTCAGTGTCTTTTCCTATCCCGAGTCGTATCGAAAGTTGCTGGAGTCGCTGCGCAAGAAAAATCGCGACGCGCAGATGGCACTCGGCGTCAGCCTGAATTTCAATAATGTATCGGGCGAGATAGAACCGATGCCCGCGCAGCAAAAGAGCGTGCAACAACTGATCGACGAATGCGACTTTGTGGGGATGTCGAATTACCGTTGGTTCGAGCTTCCGCCGGATGCTGGGGACTTTGCGAATGCGGTCCAACAGTTTCTAAAAGAGATGCAAGCGCATGGCGTGACGGTCCCCGACCAGATGCCGTTGCATTTTTCTGAAGTGGGGATCGGCGGCTGTGCAGAAGATGGCAAACACACGGAGTCTCCAGTCGTCGCAGCCAAAACTCCCTGGGAAGGGAGCGACAACATCAGGAAGAATCCTTGGAAGAACCTGGAGATGCGCAGCTTTCGGCTAGAATTCCATCGCGCACTCTTAGATTTTCTAAACCATCAACCGACGGCGCACCGCGTGGTAAAAGCATTTCTCTGGAGCGAAGGTTCCTGGGACCCGATGGACATTGCCGAGATCGGTTTTGCCGACGCAGAGATTATTTCTCTCATCCAGCAACACAATGACGGACTGCCAGAGCGTTGATGCCAGCGTATAAATGTCAGGTGCCGCACCTGACCTACATGCTACGAACTCAGCGATTTCGTTTTGACCTTCAATCGACAGCATGGTACTATTTCATCATGGCCACTACGGAACAAATCGAACAATTCAGTCGCTTTGCTAAGCAGCTCTCCGAGGAGGAAGGCACGGAACTTCCCTTGGCTGCCATCTTTGACCGGTGGCACGCAGAAGCCACCAAAGACCAAGACCTTCTCGCCATTCAAGCATCAGCCAAAGATTTCGACAACGGCGAGCGAGGCAGGCCCGTTGAAGAGTTCTTGCAAGAATTTGACGCAGCGCGTCGTGCGGATAAGAGCAAGTGAGCTACTCGCTACATATCTTACCTCGTGCTGAAGGCGATTTTCTGCGCATCTTTTCCTTTATTGAAGAGCGTTCACCCGACGGTGCGGAACGCTGGAGACAAGCCTTTAACGAAGGAGTTCTCAGACTGCAAGAGAATCCTTTTATCTAGGTAGCGCCCGTCAAGTTGCGAACAAATTATTATCGGAATTGGGACTGGACACCGTACGCTTACCATGAATCGATGTTTCGTTGAATGTAGTCTAATGTAGCTTCGCAATCTAAAGGATCTTGAACAGCCTTCTTAACGGCAATTATGATTATAGCAATTGCATACTCCTGCTCAGCTTGATCTGCTGAACCGAAGCCGAGGTCTCTCCAATTCTTGCGAACTTTGTAGACCATGTCCGAGTCAATTTGGCCACGCGCAACTGTCGCAGCTTCTCGTGCCTGCTGGCGGCGGCTTTCCGCGACTGCACGAGCTTTACGCCGCTTTCTCTCAGTAAGCTCTCTTGCTTCGCGTTTGCTGCGAGCCTTTTCGATACGTTGATTGACAGGAGCATAAGCATCTCGCACTTTGTTGACACTTGTTGCTATCCAGTCTTGTTCAATCGTGTGCTCTCCGATAAAGCGGTGTAATTCCGCGTAGGCTTGCTCTGCGGCTTCATCATCGGACTGTCGAACGGCAAGTTGAACAGCTTCACATCGCTCTGCAATTTGGGAATAGTTGTCGATTTCCCATGTATCTCGGACTCCGAACCAATAGGTGATAAACACAAGGAAAGAGATGACGGGGACGCCGAGGCCCAATCCCAGCAGAAGCTTTGGCTGCGTGGAAAGTCTTCGTCGGGCGCCTTGATGACGAGTTGGCGATCTTCACCAGTGGCTGTCTCAGCGCCGGTAACATGTAACTTCATTATGCATGCCTGGCCGGCTTGCGTCTGCCGCCTAACTTGTTGCCGCTTGAAGATTTCCCGTGTAAGCAGGGGTTGTCCTGAAAACCCAGAACCAATCCCGCCGGCTAGCCGTCCTATGACAAAGCTATGGTTACAGCGTACCCCGATCCCGGTGTTCAATCAAGCTTTGGGTGTCTGCACTACTCTGTCGAGGGTTCTGGCCAGTTTTTCGGTGGACCTCGATATGACAGGAAGCCTGAATGTTATTGCAGCATCGCTTTCCTTACATCGCCCCAGCCAGCCGGAGCGAAGCGATCACGCGGAAATCGTTGAACAGGCAATCCGAGGCGTAGTAGGTTTGTTCTTCGATGCCGTCGAAGCGGCGTTTGAAGTCGGCGTGGCCGGCGAGGTTGTAAAAAAATCGGTTGACCCACCAGGCGTTGAGGCCGCGGCCCCAGCTCCAGTGGATTAGCGGATTGGCGCGGAACTGGCGATCTTCCATCCCCGCCAGGGGCGATAGGCCGAGCATCACGCGCTCGATTGATTCCTGTTGGAATTTTTCGATTGCGGCTTTCATGATTCCCTCTTCGGCGCGCATCGGTGCGTCGGGCAGACGGCGTTTGACCGCGGGCGAATGGCCAATCACTTTGCCTGCCCGAAAGATGGGATCGAAAAAAACAAACGCGACTGGTTGGCCCACGGGCGAAAAGAGAAAAAACTTTCGCACGTCGGGTTCGTCTTCGTAAGTCGGGGGTCGATTAAAAAAATAAACGCTCTTTTTTGCCCGTCGCGAGGTGAACCAGACATCGGAAATCGCTCGGATGGTTTCGACGGGGACGTCCTCGGCAAAGGTTCCTTCGCGGACCATGAATCCATGTTTGCCGAGCCAGTTAGCGGCGTGCCGCAGCCGTTCTTTCTTTTTTCCGCCGAAATCATAGTTGGCTAAATCGAGCCGCGTGTCACAGCCCATTTCGTTGATCCAGAACTTTTGGCGAGCAAGGATCTCGGCAGTGGTGCGCGAAATTTGCCAGAAACAAGTTTTGCGAAACTTGCGAAGAAACTCTTCGAGCAGCGGTTCATGTTCTTCGGGTGGCCCGACGGGGTCGGCCAATACACATGTAACTCCCCATTTGCGCCGGAAGGCCAGATACGTGTTACCGAGCCAGAAGTATTCGAGCCCCGATTGCACTGCCGTGGAATAGGCTTGGGTAAACGAGCCGAATTCCCGCACCAGCTGCAGCCGCCGTTGCAGTGATTCGGAGCTTTGGTGAGAATCGAGAACATTCATCGTAAAAGATAAACCGCCAAGGACGCCAAGAAATTACGAGGTAAAATGATTTCCCAAGCATATCAATCACTGCTAACAAGCAAAGGTAAGCTTATGTCTTGTAAAATCCATAATAACAACTTGGCGCTCTTTGCGCACTTGGCGGTTTTCTTATTGAGATCATTAGCGCAGATAAGTGTTCCCTTTTTCAGAAGTGCAGCTTTGGGGAACACGCCAACGGCTTTAGGTGTGTAATTCTAATTGCTAATCGAACGGAAGTTGCTGAAATTGAACTGCCCGTTGGAAAATTGCGGGAAGATGCTGTAGAGACCGCGGGAGAAGAATTGGTCGATCGCTTCGTCGGCCGCTTGGATGGGTGTTTTGGGAACGACGATTACGTCGGAATCGTTGATCCAAATTTCGTCGGCAGGCGTGGGGCGGCGTCCGTACAGCGCGCCTTTCACGTCGAGCATCGTGGCCAGTAGCCGCCAGTCGTCGCCCCGGCGAAACACGACCACCTGCCGCAAGTTGGCGCCTTGGTTCCAGCCGCCGGCCATCGCGATGGCTCCCATCAATGTTGTCGGACCATTGAGCGTGAATTGCCCCGGCTGACCGACTTCGCCGAGAACATAAACAAACCGCGCCGCCCGCTGCACAAGCACGGGAGTCACCGCCACGCCGGGGATGGTTGCCGCGTAACGGGCGTCGACCTCGTCTTTAAGTTCTTCGAGCGTGAGCCCGTGCGCCATCACCGAACCGAGCCCCGGCAAGTAGAGATTTCCTGCGGGGGTGACCGACACTTGTAATTGCAAACCACCGGAGCCTTGTCGGGCGTCGACCGATTCGATCAGGTCTTGCAGCCGGGTGTTGACCACCAGTGGAGTGACGGTGATTGCGGGGACCTTGTAGTATTTGATGTAGCGTTCTTCCAGGTGTTGGCGAAGTCCGTCGATAGTCATGCGTGCGGCACGCACTTGGCCCAACAGCGGCAGGCTGATGGTGCCGTCGGGCTGAATGATCAGCTCGCGGCGGACGTTATCCGTGTCAGTCGTGTCGTCGCTTGTAACGGGGTTGTCGCCGGTGAGTGATTCCACGCGAATCTGATCGCCGACTTGAAGTTCGTAAGGTCGTGAACTTTCCTCGCGCGTAAGACGAAACACAAAGGCAATCTGATCGTCGACGCGAATGCGATACTCAGGCACATGCGGCAAACGTGCGTGGCCGACGTATTCGCCCTGGGCGTATGCTTGCCAATCGACACAGCCGCGAGCATCCCAACCGACTTCGCCACAACCATAGCCGGCCATGCTGTCGACCGCCCAAATCGAGTGGGGTGCCGCAGGTCCCAGCGCTTGCCCCCAACTGACGGACGCAGTTTGGCAAGTGGTTGCCAATGCCAACAGCATGATGCTGACTGGCAACAGTCGGGAAAGCGTTGCTCGAAATGGTGCTTGGTTGTGGCTCATGGAAAACAGAATTCAATTCTTAGCGCCAAGTGCGCGGTTGGGGTGGCATGGAAACTGGCGCGGCTGCACGTGGTGGGGTCATCGCGGTGCGTCGGTCGTATTGCGGTCGGAGTGTGACTGGCGTTGCGAAGCCTGCCGGGCGTTCGGCAAAGGAGGGCAGACGAATTCCTGGTCGGGAAAACTCCTGAGGGGAAATCCAACGAACGCCACGCGACGCGGTCGGACTCTGCTGGGCCAGTTGATTGGCGCGAGCCAGACTGTTTGCGGATTGTTGGGCAAGACCGAGCCGTTGTTGGACGTGGGCCAAATTGCGGTAAACGGTTTCTTGCGGCTGATGGGTTGCCAACAGGTAGAGTAAACGGTGGGCTTCGGCAAAGTGTCCCGTCTCGGCCAAGAGAACCGCCAGCTCGTGCGCGGCAAAGTGATTTTGATGATGCGACAACAAGGCGGCCTGTTGGAACGCCACGGCCTGGCGCTGAGCCAAGCGATTCTGGTCGGGTTCGGCCTTGCCCATTTGGCTGGTGACTTTTCCCAAAGCATACAGGGCCATCGAACCGGCTGGTTCGCCAGCGACCGACTTGGCCAATTTCAATTGCGCGTAGCGGAAATAACGATTCATCAATTGTTGAGGCAGCACAGTGGCCAAATCAATTTGCTGGGCAACCGGCGTGCGATGCGAAGCGGTAAGCAGCGCGGTCTCCAACTCGGCTTCGAGCTGAGTTCCCCGCGGGGAAAAATCAGCCGCTTCTTCCAAAGCCCGTAAGCCGGATGCCAATGCCAAGGTGCGCTCGGGACTGCCTTGCGCGGAATCCTTGGCCTGGGAGACCATTCGCAACACTTCGATCAACTCTCTTTTGGCCACATAAAGCGAACCCCGAGTTGCCAATTGATTGGCATGACGAATTTTTGCGATGGCCAACTCGTTTACACGCGCATCCGTTGGCACGCCGGTTGTTGCAGCGGAACAATCTCGGGCAATGCTTTCGATCAATCGCTGTTCTTCCTCAGAAAGATCGCCAGAAAAGCTGCTCGTTGGTCCGACATCCTCCGCTTCCAGTGGTTTGGCAGCAAGGTCGATACTTTCGAACGTTGGCCCCTGGGCCAAACTTTTCGCTTGCTCGGGCGTGAGTGGTTTGGGGGGCAGCAGGAAGGCGATTGGCGGCTCGATAAGTGCAGCATCTGCCCCCGTGGCTTCGCTGTGAATTTCGTTGGTGGGTTGGTCGTTGTCTTCCACCAAGGGTACACGCACCATACCTGGCAAATGCAGCTTGCGCCTTTGCGTATCTTCACTCGGAAAGGCCCAATATGTTTGAGACGGCTCGGGCTCTTGTTCCGCGGATTCGGCGACAGGAATCAAACCGGCCAAGCGGATTTCCTGGGAAGGTCTCGCCTCGGTGGGAGCCGCATGCGAAGGATGCGAAATTTCCGCCCCGAGCAGTTTGCCACTCCCTGCCAGCAAAGCCAATCCTGCTGCGGCCAAGCCCAGCAGCTTCTTCGCGACCGGGCAGACCGGGTGCGTCTGAGCAATTGCGCGCTTTCGGATCCCTCCGCTGACGGCCATAGATGTCCCTTCCCTGGGAGTGTCGGTATGCCTGACGAAATGCGCATCCTGCGCACGGATGCAGGCATCGTGCAAAATTCAAATTCGACTATCCATAGACGGAGAAATCAACAAAACCCAACCCATCGGACGAGACGCTTGCCACCACTGCCACTACAGGCGTCACCACCCCACAGGTCGCGCTGCTAGCACCTGGCGCAAGCCGCAAAGTTTAGCTTTAAAAAACGGGACAGGTCTAATATTCGAGAAAGACCATGAAAAATGAGTCCTATTCCCTGGGCATCGAGATATGAACCCCCAAGGGTGGACTATCTAAACGCACCTGATTTCCAAATATTAGACCTGTCCCGTTTTCTTCCCCCGTTTGCGGGGCTGGGGCAGATCCACAGCCTCAAGCTGACGGGCATGAGCAATCACGTCTACTGGGATGATCTTACCGTAACCGTGGTCCCGGAACCTACGGCGCTCAGTCTGTCGCTGGCCTGTCTACTTGTCTGTGTGAGAAGAATAAAGATGCAAACCGGTGCTGCCCACGAGCACAGTATTCAAAGTTCAGCTACTGGTGATTCCGCTTCAAACGCTATCGCGCCATTACCGCGAAACAACCAAGCAAGAGCACTCCAGGGAAATGGCCAACTTTCAACTGCAATAGCTATGGCGATCCCGCTATCATTGATCACTTGAGCATCCCACCACTGCCATGCTCGCTTGTCTGGACTGAGCCAATACAACCAGTTTTGAAGTGACCATCGTCGCTCTCGTTCTTCGATCTCACGCTCCGGTTCGCCGAGGCTTTGCCACCGCTTCAACCAGACTTCGGCTTCCTGTTCGGTCATTTCTTCGGCACACGCTTCAACGAAGTCAGTGGGTAACATGCTACGCCAGTTCGCGTCTTCACGCCAATCATCAGCACATTGACGAGAAATGACTTCCATTACAGCCTTTGCATTTTGCAATACTTGTTCAGAATTGCCATCACATGTTACTACGAATCTGACTGTGCCGATTCCTGGAATACTTTCACCGGCCTGTGGGCCATGCTTAATTCGGTTCAACTCTGATTCGTATGCGGCCTTATCCATTCTTAAAATCCCTCTCGACCAGTCCCTTGGATAATCTGGGGACGCAACGCTTCTATTTGCTCTGGTCGCAACCCGAATTGGTCTGGTGCTTTCGTCGGATCAGCAATGATTGGACGATTCGGAAATTGTCGTGCAGCACTCTGAGGCACAGCAGAAGCTCTTAAGTCATCCAAAACCGACTGAGGTACCTCGAATTGCTTCACAGTAGCACCTGGGAGATTTTGCTGCAACCGTTTCGTTAGGAACGCCTCGGCTCTTGCTTTGTCGCCAAAGTTTAGGAAAAGGGCTTGTTCACCTTGAATAGTAACTTGACCACCTTCTCCGAGGAGAATACGAGTATTTGGCTGTCCTTCAACGCGAAAGACCTTAACATTCCTTTGGGCATTTGCAGTGGTTGCCAAAGGAACATTTGTACGAGCAAAAGGTACACCAAATATCCGAAGGACTGCTTCGCCGAGGAAACCTGCGGCCTGACCGTCTTCTCCTTGTATTGTAGCCAATCCAGCTTGGGATAACCTAAGAGCTCCAATCCCTAACTCCGTTTGCTGCAGTCGAACTGAAATCTTACCTAGACGATTGAGTTCTTGAACGAGCTCAGCGCCCCGCAGGCCACGAGTGGCGGCTACGGCCGACTTAAGCCGTGTGAGACCTAGCAATGCTACATCACCTGCAAATGAAACAGTAGCATCGACAAAATCTCCTCGGTCAATTGCATCTGCTGATGCACCTCCCGGAATTAAGTTAATACCTGCTATTACAAAAGCATTAGCTCTTTCTCGGGCAATTCCGAATGCACGATCCTTGCTCAATTTGATGAATTTCCGAGAATTTTCGACAGTGTCAATCCTCCTAAGAAGTTCATCTGGAGTTGTTCCGTCTCCAATATCAATTGGCGCTCTTTTGAACGACGCTGCAAGAAAAAAGACCTTAAACGGGACAGGTCTAATATTAGGATTTAAGGCTTGCTTTGCTAGGCCGCCCGCGACGGCGCATGGTTGATTCCAATCCAAGTTTCTTTGCCGTTCTGCTAACCCAACTTTTGCTGCCGTAGGGTTGGCCCTTGTTGACCGCGTGGCGGATCGCTTTTACCTCGGCCTCCGTTTGCGGATCGTTGACAAATTCGCACCAACGCCGTGACCGGGATAATGGCCAAGCGCCGAGAAGATGACGATCTGCCGCGGTCCCATGCTCACGTCTCCAGAGACTCGACCAACGCCACTCGTCCGCCGAGTCGACAAGGTTCGCCCGCAACGCGTTGCGTTCGACATACCGTGCAACTTGATAAAAATATTCGTCCGATTCAATCGGAAACGACTTGTAGCGCCCCTGATAAACGTGGCCCATTCCCACGCAGCGTCGATGCTCCTGCCAGTTACGCACATGAGTGACCGACAGCTTCTGCATAAACGCGGCCAGGTCGCCGTTCTTTTCTGGCCACAGCACGAAATGCCAGTGATTGGGCATCAGGCAATACGAGCAGATTCGCATCGGGCAACTCAATAGAGTCTTGGCGACAATCTCTTCGAAGGCTTCGTAGTCTCGGTCCTTGCGGAACAAGCGCATGCGTCCCACGCCACGGTTCAATACATGAAAAACCATTCCGCCGGGAGTAACACGAGCTGTTCTGGGCATTTCCACAAGCTAGAAGTGCTTGTCTAGATTGTCAATATTAGACCTGTCCCGTTTTTCAAAACAAACGTTTTTCAAAACATCCGCGTCTGATAACTGCCCGTCACGGGAAAAGCATTAAAACCTTCGACGCGAAGGTGCTCGACGAATTCGCGGGGGCCGTGGGTGCAGTAGATTTCTTGTGGGGCGACGCGCTGGGCGGTTTCTAGTAATTGGTTGAAGTCGGCGTGGTCGGAAAGTGGTAGGGCGTGGTCGACGCCCTGGCGGTATTTGGTGCTAGGGTCGATGGCCCAACCGGTGACTGCGATTCCCACGGGCTGCGTGATGCCCGGCAACCGAAATCCGCGCATTCCTTGGGGAAGTGTTATCACGGCATTTCCCGGCAGTCGTGATGCTTCGTAAGGCGCCACTTGCCCCAGATCGACGCCGCACTCGCGATAGACTTCGCTCACGGCAAAAATCATCGGATGCTGCAAAACGGGGATCCCCGCTGTGGTCAGCAGTTTGGTAACTTCTTGCGCTTTGCCGAGAGCATAGGCATGGATGACGGGCGTGCGATCCTCGGCCAACGTTTTTTTTACTAGCTGCAAAAGTTCTTCGACGACTTCCTCGCGCGGCGGCAATCGGTAGCGGGGTTTGCCGAAGGTGCTTTCCATCACCAAGATGTCGGCGTGCGGCAATTCGGCAGGTTCGCTGGTGGCCGAGGGTCCCAATTTGAAATCGCCCGTGTACAGCAACGACTTTTCACCATTCTCTGCCAACAACATGGCCGACCCCAGGCAATGCCCGGCGGGGAAAGCGGTCAGCGCGAGCGGACCGAATTTGTGCGGTTGCCGATATTCAAGCGTCAGAGTTTTTCGGTGGGCACCCCGTCGATGCTGATAAAGTTTCCCGGTGGCGGGGGTACACAGGGCCAATTCGTGCGGGCCGATGTGGTCGGCATGCGCATGCGAGATGAACCCGCAAGGCTGACGCCGCCGAACGTCGACGGCCAACTTCGCAGCGGTAAGAAACAACCCGCGATCCCAATGAAACATACGCAGCCACTCCAAAAGTGCATTGTAACGGCACGGTCCCCCTTTCTAATTGGAAACCCGTTGTATTCTTAATGAATCTTTATTAAGATTGCTAACTTACTACGCCGCCGGGATAATTGCTCATCGTTCGCTCCTCATGCGAGAACTTGTCTCAGCGCAGGGGGCGGAAAGCCGGATTTCTAAAAGGTTGTCTTATGGACTGCGTTCGCAAGTCGATGGCTGTCGCAGCAGGTTTGTGTTTTTTGCTCTCTGGCTGTGGCTCCGAAAAGACCGCCTATCCACTGGTTTCCGTTACCGGGTCTGTGAAATACGCCGACGGCTCGCTGATTCCTGCCAAGCGAATCACGTTGAAATTTGTTTCGCAACAGTCGCCGGTCGATGCCAAGACGCATCCGCGGCCAGGACTGGGCGAAGTGAATGTCGAAGATGGATCGTTTATCGTCAGCACGTACAACTATAACGACGGAGTCATCCGCGGCAAACACAAGGTGACGGTCCAATCGCTCGACGAAAAAAACCATGCCACCGACGCCATTCCGAAGCGTTATGGAGATTCCAATTCTTCTCCGTTGGAAGTCGACACGCAGAACATGCCGTTCGATTTGGTCATCGAAAAACCGTGAGATTTCCTCTTCGCCCTTTGATTCCCCTGTAGCTCGCAACATGAATTCAACAGCAAATTATTCACGTCAAGCGACTCGCCCAACTAGATTGGGTTTTACACTCGTCGAATTGCTTGTCGTGATTGCGATCATCGGTGTGTTGGTCGCGCTGTTGTTGCCGGCAGTTCAGGCTGCCCGAACTGCAGCGCGGCGGACACAGTGTAAAAACAATCTCAAACAGGTCGGTTTGGCAGTGCTGAACTACGAAAGCGACAAAGAGGCGATGCCGCCCCTGATGACCTGGTGGGACGACAACAACCCTGCGACACTCTTTCCTGCTGTGCACGAATTGGGGCCGAATTGGGTGATTGCTGTGCTTCCGTACATGGAGCAACAAGCAATCTTCGAAGCGTTCGACTTTACGGCTCCGATTTCCGATCCGCTGAACGAATCGGCGCGCATTCAAGAAATTTCGGCGTTTCTTTGTCCGGAAGATAGCGACAACAATCGTGTGCATTTCGCTGGTGCTACAGGCTTGGCGGGCAATTTTGGCGACAATTGGGCCCGCGGAAATTACGCAGGCAATGGGGGATTGTGGTTTTTGCCGGACTCGTCTTCTGTTGCTCAGATTTGGTTTGATCACCGTTGGAGTGATCGCAGGTATCGGGGAGTTTTGGCAGCTGCTGCTAAACACAAGCTGTCACGAATCACCGATGGTACGAGCAGTACGATTCTCCTTGGTGAAATTCGCGCCGGCGTCTCCCCGATCGACATCCGCGGAATCTGGGCCATGGGCGGGGCCGGCCCAAGCGGCTTGGCGGCCCACGGATGGAGAGGGGACGACAACGGACCAAACAATCTCGAAGCGGCCGCGGATGATATTTATGGATGTACTGACCTAATGTTTAGCGTCGGCGGTAAACGAGAACTTGTGAAACAAAAAATGGGGTGCTCCGCAGCCGTAGAGACGAATACCCAGCAGGCACCTCGCAGCCTCCACGTGGGGGGCGTTCATGTCTGCATGCTGGACGGGAGCGTACAGTTTATCAGCGACGACATCGAGCTTGCCCAAGATGGCGAATGTTGCGCAACCTGGGACCGCCTGAATCTCTCCGCCGACGGCGAAATCGTCGACCCCGACGCGTTTTGATCTAACCGCGACAGCCGCATTTTTTATCCAGATTTCTCAAGACTTACCACAGAGTCACGGAGAACACTGAGATGGAAAAGGAAAATCCGCTTGACAGAATCCTGCTGTACTAATACAACTAGTACAGTGAGGCTGCCATGCAATTTCTTTGTGATACCACTTCCCGAACGCCCATCTATCGGCAACTGATCGATCAGGTCCGCCACGGGGTTGCCCGAGGCAAGCTCCGTGTGGGCGATCGGCTGCCCTCGGTGCGGCAATTGTCACGGGAACTGGTGGTCAATCCCAATACCGTGGCCCGCGCTTACACGGAGTTGGAGCGTGAAGGGACGCTTATCACCCAGCAAGGCCGCGGCGTGTTTGTCGCCCCGCCGCGGACCGATCTCACCAAAAAGGCGCGCCGCAAACAGCTCGGCGAACGGCTCGATCTGTTGTTCGTCGAGGCGGTTCACCTCGGTTTTACGGCTGATGAACTGCAAGCGATGGTGCAAGATCGCATCGGCCAATTTGCATTTGTAGAAGAAAAAGGAAACGAATGACCATGACCGACGTCATCCGCACGCAACGACTGACCAAACACTACGGCTGCCACCGAGTAGTCGATAGCCTCAACTTGCGAGTCCAGCAGGGCCAAGTTTACGGATTTTTGGGCCGCAATGGGGCAGGCAAAAGCACAACGATCAAAATGCTGCTGGGCATGGTCCAACCCGACAGTGGTGAAGCGGAGTTGCTTGGCGAACCAGTTTCAAAACTGCGGCCCGAAACGCGCGAGCGAATCGCCTACATTGCCGAGGGCCATCCGCTTTACAACTGGATGACGGTCGGCGAAGTGGTCCGTTTTACGCGGGCGTTTTATTCGCAGTGGAACACGGAACTTGTGGAGCAGATTCTCGACCATTTTGAGTTGTCGCGCAAGCAAAAACTGCGGCGGCTTTCCAATGGCCAACGCGCGCAGGTTTCGCTCGCGTTGGCGGTCGCCCCGGAACCGGAGTTGCTGATTCTCGACGACCCAACATTGGGGCTCGACACGGTAGTGCGACGCGATTTTTTGGAGTCGCTCATCCAAATCATCCACCGCAAAGGGCGCACGATTCTTTTCAGTTCGCACATCCTGGGCGATGTCGAGCGCGTGGCCGACCGCATTGGCATCCTGGTCGATGGCGTGTTGCGCGTCGATTGCCCGACGGACCATTTTCGCGCATCGGTCAAAAAACTGGTGCTCGATTTCCCCGGCCCAGCACCCGAGGGTTTCGAGTGTCCCGGTTTGGTCAACCAGTGGCGCACCGGCTCGCAATTGGAACTGGTGCTCGTGGGCTACGACGATGCCCAGCGCACGGCCGTCGAGTCGCTCCAGCCGCGGAATATCGAAGTGGTCGAGCTGAATCTTGAAGAAGCGTTTATCCAATACACCCGCGGCCGCCGCCGATCGCTGCCGCTATTTGCAACGGAGGGGAGCGATGATCAAAGCACTCGTGATCAAGGAGCTGCGTGAATCGCTGGGGCTGATTGCTCTGGCGGGGCTTGGAATTGCCTACATAGTGGGGCATTGCATCGGTATTGCGCTGCTCCCGTGGAAGTATGCAGAAGCAACTTATTATCCCTTTTCCTATGGCTTACATATTGAAGGTCAGGTTGTCATTCTAGGCTGCTTCGGCTTTTTGCTCGGTTTGAAGCAGACCGCCTGGGAGGCGCATCACAGCACGTTTTATTTCTTGCTACATCGTCCGGTGGAGCGCAGCCGAGTGTTTGCTGTGAAGTTGCTTGTCGGTGTGTTGATTGTTTTTCTGCTGAACGCGCTGCTGATCGGTCTGTATGGCTGGTGGGCGGCATCTCCGGGAAAACATCCGTCGCCTTTTGAATGGTCGATGACAATTCCCACCTGGAAGCTCAGCGGGGCTTTGGTGATCGTCTATTTGGGGGCATTCTTAAGTGGCGTGCGCCCGGCGAAATGGTTTGGCACGCGGCTCGTGCCGACTGTGTTTGGCATCGTCTGTGCCGTTAGCATTCACTTTTCCCCATGGTGGTGGCGAGCGCTGCCAATCGGCCTGGCAAGTGCAACCGTGTTACTCCTAGCAATTTTCTACTACGTGCAAACTCGCGATTATTGAGGAATAGAAATATGCTTCACAGCGTTGTAGTTCGTCGGCTTTTCTCTGCCACGGTAGTTGCGATTGGCTTGGCCATTGTGTGGCAATCGTTGGTTGGTTGGTTGGGGGAATGATTTGAAGTATAAACTCTTCAGATCCTCTGGGAAGACCTATGAGAACCTCCTGATTGTAGCCGACGGAACGCCGCTGATTGTAACTCAAGTGGATGGCAGTGACGTACATCGCGTCTACAGGACACTCGATGGCCGCACTGTCGAACCATCGACAGAAGAACAGTTATATGGTCGGCATTTATCCGCGTTTCCAAAAGCACGCGGAGTCGTGAACTTTCCAGTGAAGTGGAAACAACGAATCGGTTCGACCTCGGACCTTGGCAATCCACCCACGTATTGGTTTCTGGTACGAGACGACCTTCAGGAAGGCCACGCTTATTTTGTTGGTTACGATTCGATTTCCAAGCTCCCGATTGGTTATATCAGTCGACAAGGTTTCCTCGCTGCTCTGCCAGCGCGGGAAGATTGGTTCGATCTTGGAAGAAATTTTCCGGGTCGCGGAAATCGCATATTTGCCAATAACGCGAGTATGTCGGATCCAGGCTACTTCCCGTGGCGCCATCGACGGGCCGACTTGAATAATGTACCGTCGGATTGGATTGCCTTTTTGATCGACGGCAAACAGATTCTACGCCTCGACCTTCGAGAGCGAACCGTCCGAATGCTCGACAACTCTGGCATTCCCACCGCAGTAGCCATGGTCCGCGAGCCAGTTCCTCCGGCAACGAAAAATGTGGAGGAGAAACCTGACGAAGAGCAAGAGGGCCGAGCCAGCCCACAGTCCTTGTTTCGACAGACTGCTTTCCAAACTTTTTCTTACGTAGTTCCAGCCGCCGGCGCATACAAATCGGACACCCGCCCAAAAACGGTGACCCGGTTGATTGCACGTCATGTCGATCGGGTTGATGTTTGGGATCCGGTGGAGGAAACCAAGCTTTCGTATCCTTTGCCAGAGCGATTGCACGACCAAGGACTAAGCGCCTACTCGCTAGGTAATGGCCAGTTGCTTGTCCAAGTCCATCGTGGATATTGGGAGCGTGGGAATGTGAATGAATTGATTTGGCTCGACCAGACAGGCGCAGAACTTCGCCAGGAAACGGTGCAGCTGATCAGCGAGCTGCCGAAAAGTCCCAGAGAAAGAGCGTGGGACACAGCACTCGACTCGCCACTTCCAGCAGCGTGGGCGTACCGCGAACTGATTCGCGAACCATTCAATCTGTTGCAGTGGCACCAAGAGAAAACCTATCAAGGCGCCATTTTGCGCACCCTACGAGAAAGCTGGCCGGCCCTGCTGACCGTTTTACTTTTATCGGTCGCACTGACATGGCTCGCCACGCGGTGGCATCGCAAGTACTGCCGCGCGCATGCCGGCTCGTGGGTCGCGTTTGTTTTCTTGCTAGGTCTGCCGGGGCTGGCAGCTTATTGGTTGCATCACCGACGGCCCGTGATGGAAACCTGCAAAGAGTGTGGCCGCAGCGCCCCGCGCGACCGCGATGGCTGCGCCTATTGCCAGCAGCCGTTTGCCGAACCGAGTTTGCGCGGCAGCGAAATTTTTGCGTGAGCAATGGAACCAAGAAACTTAATAGCCACAAGAAACACAAAGAGTGCCTTTCACTTTTGCACAATGGGACGTGAGCAATGTCCTGGAAATCGTTGTAGGTCGTTGGGCCCATACGCGGCAAGCTATGGCAAGGGTCGCTTCAAATACCGTAGTTTGAAAAGCGAAAAGCCCTGAAAAAACCGCAGTACGCTGACACTGGGAACGCAGCTTGCTTATAATGGACGGCATTCCGCGCTGGGTTCGTTTTCAAGCTCAAGCCCTATGGGAAAGGTCGGTTTATGCAACGTTGTCCCCGTTTTTCGAGCCGCACCAACGCCGTGCTCCTGATCATTGCCGGAGGGGCAGTTGCCCTGGCGATTAGTTGTTCGCCGGGTCCGCCAGATGGCTCGGACGCCGCCCCCGCGTCGTCAACCAGCGAATCGGCGGACGAAGCCAAAGCGATTACGCTTCGCGTGGTCGATCGTGAGGGCCAACCGGTCGCGGGCGCCATGGTTGGCGACTACGCCACTTGGGAAAAGGGCGGCGACCTTCCAGAACTTCACGGCTTCGGCGATCCGCGCGAAGACATTGAAGGACAGCTCACGGATGCTACAGGAACCTTCGTGATCGATGCCGCGACGGTTGTGGCCACTCAAATCTACGGTTCTCGGGCCGCCTACGCTATCGCGGCGGATCGTGAACTGGTCGGCCTAGCGGAACTCTCGAAAGCCGACTCGGACGGGGTCGTGGAAATCACGATGCATCCTTGGTGCGTAGTTGAACCAATAGTCGAAAGCAGTGAACTCGCTGAATTCGGACATTCGCTGGAGTTTATTAAGAGCTATGTCTACTGGAAGGACTACCGACCATTTTTCACTCGGTCGACACAGAAGCAACTGCGATTTCTGTTGCCGCCGGGCAAGTACAATTTCGATGTCTACGGGTCGCAAGTTGTCTGGGACGAGTATCTCGAAGTCGAGATCGTACCCGGCGAGCGGACCAAAAAGCTCGAATTTGACCTTTCAATCAAGCCACTTGTTCGACTGCTGGGTCACGAAGCCCCGGAGCTCGACGATATCGCGGCCTGGAAGGGGTCCGATCCGCTGCGAATGGCCGACTTTCGCGGCAAAATCGTCCTCCTCGAATTCTGGGGATTCTGGTGCAACCCTTGCGTCGCGTCGATGCCACGGTTAGTCAAACTCTACGAAGAATTCAATGATCGCGGACTGGAAGTCATTGCCGTGCATGACTCCTCTGTCAAGTCTCTCGACGAGTTGGAAGAAAAAATCGCCCCGGTTCGCAAGCGATTGTGGGAGGATCGCGACCTGCCGTTCCCGATCGCGCTCGACGGAGAGACCGAAGAGACGCTTCCCGATTCCAAGGTTCAGATGCGGGGCAAAATGACGGCCACGTACGGCATCACAAGCTGGCCGACGGCGGTCTTGATCGACCGCCAGGGAATCGTCGTCGGCGAGTTTAACTACCGCGCTCCCGACGCCCGGTCCAAGTTGCAAGAGGTCCTGGGCCTCTCCGTCGACGCCGCTGAATCGAAGGACGTCGCAAACTGAGCGAGTGTGGCCGCAGCGCCCCGCGCGACCGTGATGGTTGTGCCCATTGCGCGCAGCCGTTTGCGGAACCGAGTTTGTGTGGCAACGAGATTTTTGCGTGACCAATGGCATCAAGAAATTCAATAGCCACGAAAAACACAAAGAGTCACAAAAAAGTGTTTTTCTAAAGAGATTGCCCTGAAGGGGCAAAAATATGACAGCCCAGGGCGCAGCCCTGGGTTGGGTAAGCGAAAACACTATCGTCCGAGCGGTTGGTGTTGCCACTTGAAGGATTGTAATCGAGGACGAAACTCCTGACGCATCAGCACGAGTTTGTGTCGGCCTCGACTACGGGCCAATTGATGGCAACGCTTCCCGCTCGGCCGACGGAAGACCTGTACATTCAACCCAGGGCTGCGGCATGCCTCGCTGCGCTCACCCCGCCTTGCCCTGGGCTAACATATTTCGTCCCTTTGGGACTAAAAGCCTATCCCAGAACCGTAGCATGGGCCCCTGGCCCTTGCGAGAGCATCCCAGAAAAAAAGAGACGCACGGCCTAGGAGGCCATGCTACGAATGAGTTTTGGGATAGGCTTTAATGCGCAAACTGCAATCGGCGTTGCAATTCTCCCGTTTAATATCTTGAAGAACCAACAACAGGCAGCCACTCTTCGTGTTTTTTGTGGCGATCACCCCTCTTAGCTCTTAGCTCTCGGCTAGCCCTACCATTTCAGGCCGAACTGTTCGCCGCCGCTGGGGCCGCTGATGCCGCCCTTGAGATGCTTGTCCGATTCCTTGTGTCGTCGGGGAGCATCATGCGAAGTCGGCAATTTTTCTCGGCGCGACGACACGGGCTTTTCTGGTTCAGGCATCAAGGCTTTTAGAGATAAGCCGATGCGTTGGGCCTCGGTATCAACCGAAAGGATTTTAACTTCCACTTCTTGCTTATCACTGACGACATCCCCCGTGCGTTGCACGCGGCCATGGCCTAATTCTGAAATATGGATCAATCCCTCGACGCCCGGCTCGAGTTTTACAAATGCTCCGAACTGCATCAGTTTGGAAACGGTGCCCTTCACACGCGCGCCCACCACATACTTCTCGGCGACATCGTCCCAGGGATTGCCACACAATTCGCGATAAGCGAGCGAGATTTTTCCGTTTTCCTGGTTCACTCGCTCGATGCGTACTTTGATGGTTTGCCCCACCTGCAGCACATCCTTGGGATGCGCCACGCGTTCCCAACTCAGCTGGCTCACGTGCAGCAAACCGTCGACGCCACCCAGATCGACAAACGCGCCAAAATCTTGCAGGCTGCGGACCACGCCTTCGTGAATTTGCCCCGGGGCCAACTCGGCGAGCAACTTTTCGCGTTTTTCTTTTCGCTCGCGCTCCATCAAAGCCCGATGGCTAAGCACCAAATTTTTGCGACTGCGGTTGGCCTCGGTGATTACGCAACTCAAACGCTGGTTGACGAACTCCTCGGGATTTTCGACACGATAAATCGAAACCTGTCCCATCGGAATAAAACCGCGAATGCCGGCGATTTGGCATTCGAGCCCGCCCTTGTTGCTGCCGGTGATGGCCACTTCGACAATCTGACCGACTTCGACTTCGTCCCAATTGCCGACTTGAACCGCGGCCGTGGGAAGCGAAACTTCGTACAAACCTTGTTCCGCATCGAAGCGAGCGACTACCACTTCCAACTGCGCGCCGACTTCCGGAGCAGTTTCCCCTTCAAATTGTTTCAATGGCAACACACCCTGATTCCGCCCGCCGAGTTCTACAAAGATATCTTCGCGGTGCCGCTTGGCCACCGTGGCGGTCACGCGTGTGTCGGGTGCCAACTCGTCGCCTGTGACTCCCGCGGTCGCGGAACCGTCGATCAACACATCGAGCGATTCGCCGCCAAGTGCCTCGGCAAGTTCCTGTTCCAACTCAGGAGTAAGTTTGTCGCGCACATTCGGCGGCGGATAACTCTTTTTCGGCGCTTCGACCACAGGTGCTTCGGTGCCCGATTTGCCGTGAACTACGGGCTTCGCCACCGCCGGCTCGCTGGCATCTTCGGCTCGCTGCGTCCCGATTTGCAACCGCTCGCTGGGCAGCGAGGCGTCGGAACCCTCGTCAGGCACCGATTCCGCAGGCGGCACAGTCTCGGCCACAGAGCTTTCGACGGGCGTCTCAGCTCCCACGGTCGGCTCAGCAGCGGTTGCTTCGACCTTCGGAGTTGCTTCGACTTCAGGCGTTGTAGCCGAGGGTTCTGAGGGCTCGGCAGAAGTTTTTTCGGAATGTGCGATGGCGTCGGTATCGGAGGTCATAAGTGTGTGGGTCCAACAGACTTAACGGATCTACTCAAAGAACTGATCTATGCAAAGGAATGTCCCCAGCGCCGCAGTTTAACCAGCAGCACCGAACCCATGCAACAGTTACCAAGGAATAGAATCAACGAGACGAGGAATATTTAAGGATCAACCAGGTGCTTTTGACATAGAATGTCAGTAAGAACAGGGCTATTTGAAGTGCATCAAGGTTATTCTGAAAGGATTTCCCTGTGAAAAGAATTTTCGTAGCTAATCGACAAAAAAAGGCTCGATGAACCTACCCAACGTGCCGATCGCCACGCATCTGCCCGTTCCCTATGTTTTACTCGGTCCCTAGGTTCCATTTGAAACACAATAAGCCAATCAGTCAAGAATTCTTTCGGCAAGATGGAAGATTAAATGCTGTTTTTTGTTTGCTCTAGCCTGTACTTCTAAAGAGATTTACCACGGAGTCACGGAGAGCATTGAGAAGATAAATTGATTGGTATTTAGTAAGAGGGAAACCGCCAAGGACGCCAAGAGCGCCAAGGAACTGCTATTTTAATTATTTAAGGCTTTGCTTGAGGTCGCTTATTGGAGGTAATTTGTCTGCTGTGACAATCAATTTCCTAGTATTTCTTGGCGTCCTTAGCGGTTTATTTTCTCCGCTTTAGATGGTCCTATTCGGGGGGGGGCTCACACTAATTCTCGCAAGCGAAAATGGAACTTCCCGAGCTTGCCGCCGTAGTTTCCTGCACCGATTGCCACCACCCCGTCGCCGGCAGCGGTGTGCATGGCCAATTTCATCGCCTCGGCAACACGGGCTTCGTTGATGCCGTCGATCACGATTTCATAGGCACAGTGTGCCCCCTCGACCAATTCTGACGACACGCGGCCACGCAATGTGGGGCAGAAGGCGTCGTTCGTCGAGGCTACGAGCCGTTCGTACTTCGACCCCACTTTGCTACCGCTGCGAACCACCCCGCCGGGGAACGGCGTAATCACCCCCTCCAGCGCCGCCAGCGCTTCGCTGGCGCGACGTGCAGCGGCCAGCCCGATTTCTGAATCTGCAGCTTGCAAAATAATGTTCCCGCCAGCCACACCCTTGGCGACCCCCAATTTTTCTTCCACCAAAAACTCGCCATCCATCACCGGGATGCGCCAATAACGGCGCTCGTCCAATAATTTGCTCTTCTGAAAACCATCGCCGAAAAACCGCAGATGCTTTCCCAAAGGAATCGAATCCTCGGCCTCAGGCAGGCCATCGTAAACGGCGGTCGATGGGCAGGTCATCACACACTGGCCCACGCGGTTGGGTATCGCAGCGGCTAGCTTTTCGACAGATAAGCCAAAAGCCAATATCGCCGCCCCAGGGCGATTATCGGGAGTTTCGCTCGCGGGTAGCGTGCGCTCGACGCCGATTTCCGCATCGCAACCGATTACCGAAGTGCCGTACCCGGTACACTCGCGCACAGCCGCGTCGAGCCAAAAATCGTCAACTGCAGTAACCAGCATTCGCACACAGCGCATGCGGAACGCTTCGGCATAAGTATCCAAAATAAGCGTGGGACCGATGTGCATGATCCCATCATCGCCGTGATGATGCCGAAGAACAAGAGACCGGCAGCGGACAAAAAGCAGTTATAAAACACGAAACGGCCGCCCGAAGGCGACCGTTCCACAGGGAGGGAGGAGAAACCCCGATTCGGCGGGCAACGCACTCCGCCGGACCGTCTGCTTGCTATGCGGTTTTTCCAGCAGGCCGGACGAAACGCCCCCCGCTGGTGTAATGGCCTCGTCGGTTAAATCGGCACCAGCAAAGATCGACTTCGGCAACGCGAGTCTCTTTGCTGGTGCCTTCCAGGAATACCAGCGCTCTACGCGCGCTGAGGGGTAAATCATGATGAAACGACAACCCGCGCTCGTCGCACGATTCGACATCGACTCGGCACATCGGTTCCAGATGTCCCTGTTCGTTCACCAGAGCGATCCGAGCGGCGGTGGGTCCAGATTCCAGAATTCGGTTTTTCGCTTCGTCGATGCACTGGGGGACACACTGTGGCACAAATGCCATTGTCGGTCGTGACGCGACGAGCTGTTTTTCTTTAGATTGTTCGTTGATTCTCATCGATCGACCTCGATGTTAATGATTGACCATCACGAACAAGGACACGAATCCTGCTTAGCGGGTTCATACCCACTGGCGGCCGTCGCAATCGAGAAGCAACATCATGAGGAGCGCGGTGACAGTCGCTGGAGTGCGAACCTAACCAACCTGGGCGAGCAAATGAGGAGCCGTTCAAAGTGGCCCGCCCTGTCGGACGACAGTTGCCTGCCGCCGACAATCAAAACTTACACGATGCTTTTCCAGAAGTTGGCCGAAAAAAGATGCGTCGGGCGATTTTTCGATCTTCCAAAGCAAGAGAACCGGCATCGGCAGCAAGGTTTGCCAGCGACTTTTCCGATCGCGGTGAGCTTTGCGATTTCTAATTCAAACAAGCTTTTTACTGAGAGAGCAAACAGGATAGAACGCTGATACACACGGATTATGCAGATTTTCGCAGATTATTTCAGAGTACTGGTAACTGCGCCCAAGAGAACGAACCTCTCTGGCTATTTCGTAATCGGCGCCAATCCGTTTTATCAGCGTTTATCTGCGTTCTATTCTTTTTGCGATGGAAATTGTGTGGTTCCTGAATTCTCGAAAGTGCAAAAGTCGAATTTAGATATCTTTTAGAACATCGAGCACTTGCTGCTCGTGGCCGTCGACTTTGACCCGTTTCCAGAGCTTGGCAACTTTTCCTTTGGCGTCGATTACGTAGGTGCTCCGCTGGATGCCCATCGATTTCTTACCGTACATGTTCTTTTCACGCCAGGCACCATACTTCTCGGCGATTTTGTGCCCCTCGTCTGCCAGCAATGGGAAATTCAGCTTGTACTTGTCGCGAAATTTTTCGTGGCTTGCCACGCCGTCGGGGCTCACGCCGAATACCTTGGCTCCCAGTTTCTTCAGTTTCGCTTGAGAATCGCGGAACGCACACGCTTCGCGGGTACAACCGGGCGTGTCGTCTTTCGGGTAGAAATAAAGTACGACCGGGCTACCCAGGCAGTCGGCCAGGCGCACTTTGGTGCCATCGTCAGCAGGCAAGGTAAAAGCCGGGGCCTTTTGGGGCGGTTCGATCCAGTCGCTCATAGAAGGATTCTCCATTCGGCAGATTTTGTGTCATTGCGTATACGTAAAAGGCAAGAAGTTTCGTATTCTAGCGAACTAGAAGTTCCGTGATAGACTCCTCCCATAATGGTTCCAATCGCGTTATAATGCCCCGTTTCCAAAACCCTTCGCCCGCCAACTGAGGATAGTCATTCCCAAATCATCCACCACTGCCGAACGCACTTCCGACCGCAGCCTGCAACTGGCTTTGGCCGCCGCGCGAACCGCCGAAGAAAATCGGGGGGAAAATATCGTGGTGCTCGACATGCGGGAAATCACCCCTGTGTTCGACTACTTCGTAATCGCCACGGGCACCAGCCGCCGCCAACTGCACGCGATCAGCGAGGAGATCGACCACTGTCTCGAGGACGAACTGGGCGATTCCCGAATGGGCATCGAGGGCTACAGCGAAAGCCGTTGGATCCTACTCGACTACGGTAATGTAGTCATCCATTTGTTTGATGGTGAAACTCGCGAGTACTACGCCTTGGAACAGTTCTGGAATGCTGCTCCCCAGGTTCCCTTGCCCTGGCAGAAATCGCAGGAACCTCCGGCAGAGTCTCCTTCTTCTCCCTCCTCATAAATTGCGACTCGCGGGCAAAACAATTTCTAGCATGAATATTCTGTCCGAACTTCGTAGTCGATTTCTCACGGCACTCGAGGCAATCGATCCCGGCGCCGTGGAACTGACTACGATGGTATTGCCGAGTCAGGATGCAAAATTTGGCGACTACCAAGCAAACTGTGCGATGCCACTCGGAAAAAGGTTAAGCAAGCCGCCTCGCGAGATCGCCCAGCAATTGGTCGATGCGTTGGACGTGGCCGATCTCTGCGAACCGCCAGAAATTGCCGGACCCGGTTTTATCAATTTGAAGCTAAAAGACACGTGGATCATTGAGCAACTTGCGCAAATTGTTCCAGACGAAAAACATCTTGGAGTCGATCAGGCGCAAACCCCTCGGGTGTTTGTACTCGACTATTCCTCGCCCAATGTGGCCAAGCCTATGCACGTGGGCCACATCCGCTCGACCGTCATCGGCGACGCACTCTGCAAAGTGCTCCGTTTTCTAGGGCATCGGGTGATCAGCGACAATCACATTGGCGACTGGGGCACCCAGTTTGGGATGATCATCTTCGGTTACAAACATTTCGTCGACGAAAAGTCGTTTGCCGACGATGCCGTTGCCGAACTTTCGCGGCTTTACAAATTGGTTTCCCAATTGGTTGCGTATCACGACACGACTCGCCAGAAAATCCCCGCGTTGGAACAGCGAATTGTGGAGCATGCCGTGCTTTTGGATCAGATGCACGACGCCACAATTCCTGAAGACCTCAAGGAACAGAAAAAAGTCAACAAACGCCTGCGACAAGCAGAAGGCCAACTTGCGGAGGTCCGCCAGACGCTCGATGGATTGCGAAAGCAAGTGGCCGTAGTGGACGACAACCCCCAGTTGGCAACAATTGCCGCAGAGCATGCAGAGATCGGTGCTGCCGTGTTGGCAGAGACGGCCGCATTGCATTCCGGCGATGCAACGAACCGGGCTTTGTGGGAGCAATTCCTTCCCGCCTGTTTGGCAGAGATCGAAGCAACCTACCGCCGACTTAACGTATCGTTTGATCACGCACTTGGCGAGAGTTTTTATGAGGATCGGTTGAAGGGGGTCGTAAGCGATCTTGTTCAGCGAGACATGGCCGTCGAGAGCGACGGGGCCATGTGTGTATTTCTCGAAGGATACGATGCACCCTTTATCGTTCAAAAAAAGGACGGGGCGTTTTTGTACGCCACAACCGATTTGGCCACGGTCGAGCATCGTCTAAAAGAATGGTCGCCCGATACGATTCTGTATGTGGTCGACCATCGCCAATCGCTGCATTTCGAGCAGCTTTTCGCCACAGTACGATTGTGGCGCGATGAGCAAATTGCGCTCGAACACGTGAGCTTCGGCACGGTGCTCGGAGAAGACGGGCGACCTTTCAAAACACGTTCCGGCGAGGCCGTGGGACTGACCGGCTTGCTCGACGAAGCCGTGGAGCGAGCCTTCAAAATTGTATCGCAAAACGACGCGGCACGACCCGAGCCATTGCTCTCCGAGGAAGAGCGTCACAACGTTGCCGAGCGAATTGGCATCGGAGCGATCAAATATGCCGACCTTGCGCACAACCGCACAAGTGATTATGTCTTCAGCTACGACAAAATGTTAGCGATGACAGGCAACACAGCCGCTTACATGCAATACAGCTATGCCCGCGTGAGAAGCATTTTTTCTCGGGGTGGTATCGATGCAAAAGCGATTCGCACGGGCGACGTTCAGATCGTACTTGATCAACCCGCCGAACGGGCGCTTGCTTTGGCAATCCTACGATTGAGCGAAGCGCTCGACCGCGTGGTCGAAGATTATCGCCCCAACCACCTCACGGCCTACCTGTTCGATTTGGCGAGTACGTATTCCGAATTCTTTGAGAACTGTCCCGTATTAAAAGCAGACAACGAAGCCCTGAAAAATAGCCGCCTCTTGCTCTGCGACCTGACCGCTCGCACGATCGCCCTCGGAATGACTCTGCTGGGCATCCAGATGGTCGAGCGGATGTAACCGTTTTTCTTGCCAAACGGCGTTTTAGAAAGATTCCACACTTGGCCGGGATTGTTCCGACGAGCTTTCCAGATTGGCCTCGGAAAGTGGCTGCTCGAAACGGCCGAAAACCATCCGTCCCGCGCTGGTTTGGAGTACGCTCGTAACGTTGGCAAGAACGTCTTGGTTGACATGCTCGCGACCGCCTTCGATGACAACCATCGTGCCATCTTCCAGGTAACCGACGCCTTGGCCCGCCTCTTCCCCCATTTTCACGATGCGCACTTCCACCATTTCCCCAGGCAGGAACACCGGCTTGAGCGAGTTGGCCAAGTCGTTGAGATTGATCACTCCCACATCGTGTAGCTTGGCAACCTTATTGAGGTTGTAGTCGTTGGTAACCACTTTTCCTTCCAAGTGCTTGGCAAGTAGCACGAGTTTTTGGTCCACCGGTTGTCCGGCAAACTGCGGGAGTTCGCGATCGTACACCACCAAGTCGACTTTCGGATCGCCGCGCAAACGGTTCAGAATATCCAACCCACGTCGCCCACGCCCTCGTTTCAGACGATCGCTGGAGTCGGCAATCCCCTGCAACTCCGCAATCACAAACTGCGGCATGATCAGTTGGTTGTCGATCACGCGGGTTTCGATCACGTCGGCAATGCGGCCATCGATCACGACGCTCGTGTCGAGCACATAAGGCTTGAGCCCTTTGATTTCTTTGGCGAATTCCACGTAGGGAATGATAAACCGAAAATCGTCTTTCGTTTGCATGAGGATGCTAATGCACGTGTAACAAAGCACCATGCCAAGCACCATGGGGATCCACTGCGCTTGGAGCGTTTTTGCATCGGGCAGAACGGGACTTAGTGCGAGTTTCAGCACATACGTCATCAACAAGCCGATCAACAGACCGAAGTAAACTGCAGTGATCGTATCGAGACGCTTGCGCCCAACCAACACATCGACAAAGATCACCGCGGCCGACAACAGCAGCAGCCCGCCCACGACAGCCCACGGAATGTAGGCGGCTTCGCGGGATAGATCTTCCGACTGGATGACCTGGAAGCCGATCCCCGCGGCAACCAGCACAAAAACACAGCGCAAAATTACAAGTGCCATGGCGTCGGATTATCCGTAGCAGGTGAGGGCGTCCGCAACTTATGGGGCGAAGCCCAAAAAAGGAAAACACAATAGCCGTCCCCAGAAACCTTTATTCTACCAAGCCCAACCCCGCGAGTCAGCCCTAGGTGACCACGCCATTGGATTTCGAGGGTTTATTGCGATCTTTTCCTGCTAAGCCGCAAGCGGCAGTTTGAATGATTTTCCAGTGCGAATCGATCGGTCATTCCTGCCAGGAAATCGCAAGTTGCCCGTGCTACGCCGTCGGTGGGGATCCGTCGCTGAAACTTTTGGGGCAGTTGCTCCGGAAGATCGGAATAATGGGCAAACATTTCCTGTAGTGCCTCGCCCGCAACCGTCCGTTCGGCCAGCACGGTGGGATGACGATAGACGTGGGAAAACAAAAAAGACTCCAACTCATCTTTTTGCTGGGTGAACTCTTCACTGGGAACCGCGAGCCTCTGCGGGAAATCCTTGGCCGCTTGTGGACTTTCAATACCGGCCTCATCCAATCGGTGCCGTGTTGCCTCGACCAGATCGCTGACCAAGGTTTCGATCAACTGATGAATTATCGCCCGACGCATTTGTTCCGGCTCGAGCGCTGTGGTTCGTTTTTCGACCCGTGTCGCCGCGTCACGCCAAAGGGGCACCTCCAATAATTGGTCCAACTCCAGCAGGCCCAATTCCAACGCGTCGTCGGCATCGTGCGAATCGTAGGCAATGCTGTCGGCTGCATCCACCACTTGCACTTCCAGCAACGGCTGGCTGTTTCCGCGGTCCGCTTTTCTATCTCGCGATCTTTGCCCAGAAAGCACTTCCTGGGAGAGATTCAATCCGGGGAATTCCGGGTAGCGGTTTTCCAGGAGAGTCGCAATGCGCAGCGCATGATGGTTGTGTTCGAATCCGCCGCACTCGCGCGTGCAGGTGTTAAGTATTTCTTCTCCCGCATGGCCGAAAGGGGGGTGACCGATGTCGTGGATCAATGCTAGGGCTTCGATCAAGTCTTCGTTGAGCCGCAACACGCGGCCAATCGTGCGTGAGATGGATGCCACTTCCAAAGTATGAGTCAATCGCGAGCGATGGTAGTCGCCCAGATGCCCGGTGAAGACTTGGGTTTTATGGGCCAAGCGGCGAAACGCGCTGCTATGCACAATCCGATCGCGGTCTCGCTGAAACGGACCCCGATAGGGATGCGACTGCTCCGCGTGTTCCCGACCAACCGAGTTGGCGTCGAGCATCGCATAAGGAGCAAGCGGCAGATGGGCTTGTGCAACGAATTTGTCGGGCATATTTTGGTGATCAAAGAGATTTTAGTGCAAATGTCAGGTGCGGCACCTGACCTACTGTCTAAAAAGGTGGGTAAACCTGCTGGCGAATAAATATTATTCGATGTCAATGATTCACGCGCAAGCAGAACTACCCACCCTATAAAAAGTCTGGCTCTTAGCTCTCTGCTCTAGGCTCTCTGCAAAAAGTCTGGCTCTTAGCTCTCTGCTCTAGGCTCTCTGCTTCATTTTTCCACAAGTGCCTCCCACATCGCTTCGAGCGATTGCGAGATAATCCGCGCACCGGCAAGCGTTGGCATAAAATTATTGTCGCCTGACCAGCGCGGCACCAGATGCCAGTGTAGGTGTCCCGGCACGCCAGCCCCCGCGGCCCGACCCAAGTTCAATCCCACGTTAAACCCTTCGGGCTTTATTGTTTGTGTTAAGAGTTCGGTATATTTTGTCAGCATTTGCATCGCTTCCAGGTGTTCCTCGTCGGTGAGTTCGCCTAATTCACCGGCGTGACGTAGTGGAGCTATGAGCAGGTGGCCATTGGTGTAGGGATAGCGGTTCAGGATGGTTAGTATTTGCTTGCCGATGCTGACGACTAAATTCTGACGGTTTGCTTCGCTCGGGTCGGCATACTTTCCTGCGGCACGACAGAGAAAGCAGGTGGTGCTGGCTCCGGGTCGCCGCGTTTGTGGCTCCGACAGTTTTTCGTCTGATTCGCTGCCCGACACATATCCCAATCGCCAGGGCGCCCAAATCTTCTGTAAGTCCATAACTGGTTTCCCCGTGAAGCCACTGCTCGATCCATGTTCGCACCCCAGGAGGGGTATCCTTAGTGGACATGCGAGTTTAGGCTGCACGTCTGACTGGAACAATACTGGCTTTCGCTTCGGCAGAATGCTCCGATTCGGTTTCACACCATTTTCTCGCAGACATGATGACATCAGCGAAAAAACATCACCTGGAACAATCGTTGACTGCTCGAGGGAAGTGTTTTCTGCTTTCTGCCTTGATGGCCCATGCCTTGTGCTGGGGGTATGTGTCGGCTGCAGCGGAGCCAGCAACCGCCGAGCGGGCGCAGCCGGACGAATCCTGCGCGCAAATCGATCCGACGCGGTTGGCCCAGCAAGTCACCCTCCACCGCGACCAGTATGGCGTGCCGCACGTATTTGGCGAGACGGACGAAAGCGTGATTTTCGGTTTCGGCTACGCGCAGGCGGAAGACTATTTTTGGCAAATCGAAGACGTGTATATCCTTGCGTTGGGTCGCTATGCCGAAGTGCGTGGTCCGCAGGGATTGAATTCCGATCTTTTGAACCGAGCATTCGAAATTGTGCCTCGCAGCAAACGCGATTTCGCCACACTCGACCCCGCTTCGCAGCGCTTATATGCAGCGTTTGTCGCGGGGATCAATGCCTATCTTGCCAAACATCCCGAAGTTCGACCGCGCTTGATCAAGCGATTTGAACCGTGGCACGTATTGGCCTACTACCGACATGTCGCGTTGGAAATGACGTTTCGTTTCACCGGGTTGAGCGAAAGTTTTCTTCCCCGTCGCAATCCGCAAATCCTAGCCGCCACGGGCTCCAACGGCTGGGCAATCCACGGCAAGCATACCACTTCGGGGAACCCGATGCTGCTGGCCAATCCGCACATGCCCGCGTTTGGGTTTGCGCAGTTGATGGAAGCACATCTCCACTGCAAAGGCAAACCGGACGGACAGCCGTGGAACTTTATCGGGGCCGGTTTTTACGGTAGTCCCCTGCTGGCCATGGGCCACAACGATCGCCTGGGGTGGACGCTGGTGTCGAATCAGCCCGACATTGCCGACACCTGGAAAATTCAGTTCACCGATCCCGACAACCCTTTAGCTTATCCCTACGATGGCGGCTGGAGGGAAGCGGTTGTGTGGCAGGAGTCGATTCGTGTGCGCAAAACGCGCGCGATGGAAACTCGGACGGTTCGCTTTCGCAAAACCCACCACGGTCCGATCGTTGCCCGCGAAGATAAAAAAACCATGCTCGCGGCACGTGTCTCGGGTTTGTTCGAGACAGTTCCGCTTCGGCAATCGTTGCAGATGATCAAAGCGCAAAACCTTGCCGAATTCCGCGAAGCGCTGTCGATGATGCAGATTTTGTATATGAATGTTCTCTATGCCGATTGCGAGGGCAACATTCAGTTTGTCTACACGGGACGCATCCCGCGCCGCGACCCTCGTTTCGATTGGTCTCGGCCGGTCGACGGCAGCGATCCGGCGACCGAATGGTCGGGGATCCATTCGCTCGGCGACTTGCCGCAGGTGCTCAACCCTGAATCGGGGTTCGTACAAAACTGCAATTCGTCGCCGATGATCACGACCGATGGAGAAAATCCCCGTGAGGAGGATTTCCCTGCATACATGGTTGGCGATGCCACGGCGTTCACCCGCCGGGCTCTGCGTTCGTTGGAGTTGCTGCGAGAAATGCACGGATTGACGTTCCAGCAATGGCAACGTGCGGCATTCGACACAGAAGTGTACTGGGCACGGCACGAGTTGCCACGGTTTGCTCAGGCTTTGCAGGAGATAGAACAAGAGATGCCCGAGTTGGCTTCGCAGGTGCAGCCCTATCTGGAGCATTTGCTCGAATGGGACGCGAAGATTACTCCCACGTCGACAGCCGCATCGCTTTGCCACGCCTGGTACGAGGAACTTTATGGTGGAGTTTATCCGGGCGAAACGCTGCGAAGTCGTTTTCACAACCAGCCTGCGGAACAGATGAAGGCGCTGGTTCGCGCTGCCGAGCGGCTGCAAACTATGCACGGAACGTGGCGCGTTGCGTATGGTGAACTTTACCGCAGCCAACGACAACCGTTTTTGGCAGATTTGGTTGACGCACGATTCGACGATTCGGCCGAAAGCCTGCCTTCGTTGGGCGGACATGGACCGATGGGGGTGGTATTCACCCAGTATTATTCGCCCAGTTTAGAAATTCCCTGGGTCATCTCGCAACGCCGGCGGTATGGGATGGTGGGGACCTCTTATCTGGCGGCTTATGAATTCGATCCGGACGGGGTGCGTGGCGCAAGCCTGGTGCCTTTCGGATCCAGCGGCGACCCGGCGTCTCCCCATTTTTTCGATCAGGCACAGCTCCTTGCCCAGAAGCGACTGAAACCGGAGCTATTTACCGAGCAGCAGGTTCTTCAGGGTGCCGTGCGCAGCTATCGCCCCAGCGAGCGCTAAGGGCGAAGCTCGATAATAACTTCTCGATTTCGGATTCACACACATGAGGCACGGAGAATACAGGGATAAGAACACTCATCTTCACTTATTTGCACTGATCTGAAGGTTATTAGCGAGGATAAGCGCAGATAAGTGTTCCTTTTTTCTCTTCTCTGTGCCCACTGTGCCCACTGTGTTCGACTTTTGCACTTTAGGGGGTTCAGGATCCACCACGATTCGTCAAAAAAAGAATAGAACGCGGATAAACGCAGATAGAACGGATTGGCACCGATTACGAAATAATTGGGAGGTGTGTTTTCATGGACGCAGTTCTCAGTCCCCTGAAAAAATCTGCGGAAATCCGCATGATCCGTGTTCATCTGCGTTCTATTCTGCTTGTTAAAAAAGTGCAAAACTCAGACTGTGTCTCTGTAGTAATTCGTCCGAAGAACCTTCGGAGTTATTCCTGAGCCGTTTTTTAGGCAAGTTGTGCTTGCCTACACTGCGGGGTCGAGTTGCAGTATACTGCTGCGTGAGGCGAAACCGGTTTCATTCCTCCGTTGAATTTCAGCAATGCCCAAGTATGTAATTCGTTATGGCACGATGCGGCACCTCGGCGTATTTACTACGCGGGGCAACGATACCTATGAGCGCAATGCGCAAGTTGTTGCTCGGACGAATCGTGGCTTGGAATTGGGCGAGGTGCTTTGCGAAGCTACGGAGCAAGCGCTCACAAGTATGGAAAATCCTCAAAGCGGCCAGATTTTACGTAAAGTCAGCAAGGACGACACCGGCGAGCTGCGCCGACTTTTGGAACAGCAAGAACAAGAACATCAACTATGTACCAAGCACATTGCCGACCTCAATTTGGATATGCGCTTGGTAGACGTCGAACATATCTATGGCGGCGAGCGGGTGGTGGTGTACTATCTGGCCGAGGAACGCGTCGATTTTCGTCAGCTTGTAAAAAACCTGGCGACCGAATTCCAGACACGAATCGAGATGCGGCAGATTGGCGTTCGGGACGAGGCAAAACTTTTGGCCGACTACGGCGATTGTGGCAAGCCGGTTTGCTGCAATACGCATCTGTCTGAAATGCCACCCGTTTCGATGAGAATGGCCAAATTGCAGAAGGCCACCCTGGACCCCAGCAAGATATCAGGCCGCTGTGGCCGACTGAAATGCTGCTTGCGGTACGAATACGAGACCTACCAGGAATTGCAGAAGGACTTACCCCCTGTGGGGTCGGAGGTTGTTACGAACCAAGGCAAGGCACGTGTGCTAGCCCAGGAGATTTTAGCTTCGCAACTTCTGATACAGACAGAGGATATGCGCCGGCTGATGATCGACGGGGCGGACGTGCTAACCGTGCTGAAGCGGGGAAGGGGTCCTCAGAAAAAGGGCGGAAAAAGAGATGATGAGAAAAAAACATCTTCGGATTCCTTGCCATCAGACAAAGACGCATCCCCAGACAAAGAGTAGAATAGATAAAGGTGAGCCGGCGCATGCCGGGCATTGTCATTAAAAAACGAGTATCGGTTAGCTATGCTGGATCCTGATCATCCAATTGCCTTGTTGTTGCAACGCGACAAGCGATATCATTTCGACGCATACCTGTTTGTGTTCGAAGCGCTCCGTTTCGCCCAGGAACAACTGGGAATGGGAAACGAGCAGATTTCTGAAGACTCGGCTTCCGAGGATCCAGTTTCCGACGATCCCATTCTTGAAGACCTGCTCTCAGGCGACTCGATGCCTGACGAGCCAAGCGACGAGGAACCACCCGAGCGACATGTCACGGGCCAAGAACTTTGCGAAGCAATGCGACTCTACGCGCACGACCAATACGGCTATCTTGCCAAGAGTGTGTTGAATCATTGGGGAATCGTAAGCACGGGCGACTTTGGCGAGATCGTGTTCAACCTCATCGAGATCGAACAGATGCGGAAAACTCCCAACGATTGCCGGGAAGACTTCGACAATGTGTTTGACTTCGACGAGGGATTCCGACACAGCTTTCAGTTTTCTCTTCCCGATTCTAGCGAGGAGCGGCGACGCTGATGGCGTCTGGATCGAAAGCAGATTCCAAGAAGCGGAATCAATCGGCGGAAGATGTTCGTAACTGCGAGGCATCGGAACTTCTCGCCCCAACCAAGAGTCGCTGGCAGTTGGCGTTGGCCGGCTTGCTGTTGGGATGTTGGATTATTTTTTTAGCTTGGTTGGCTTGGTACGATTGAATTTCTGTGCGTGTCCTTTTTGGGACAATGCTTCGCAAGCATGACTTTCCTCCGCACTAGCCTGTTAAGAAAAATCACCCGAACCACAAATTACGTTCCATTATGAATCTTGTACCGCTCGGCGATAAGTTGATCGTCAAACGTTTAGCAGCTACAGAAGCCACTGCCGGGGGGATCGTCTTACCCGATTCGGCTCAGGAGAAGCCCCAGCAGGGGCGGGTGCTGAGCGTTGGAGACGGTCCGCTATTGGCCAATGGCGATCGCGCTGTTCCGGAAGTGAACGAAGGGGACCGCGTAGTCTTTGGCAACTACGCCGGCAGCGAAATAAAAATCGATGGGGAGCCTCTGCTCATCCTACGCAGCGACGATGTGTTAGCAATCATCCGATAGTGGAAGGACAATTCATGCTGCATCGTTACGAAAGGGCCGGAACAATGTGTCACCTTAGATTCTTCCGCGTTCACCTAGCTGCGGGATTGATTCTCCTGCTGGGAACCAACTTCCTTGCCGCCGCGCAACCAGCCGAAGAAATCTCGGCAGCGGACTGGGATGCCATGGTGGGGCGTGCCGCCCGGTTTCTCGAATCGGCTCAAAGCGAAGACGGGTCCTACAGCAGCCATGCCGGTACGGGCATCACGTCGTTGGTGGCAACCGCCTTGATGCGCCATGGCCGCACTTCGCAAGATCCGTTGATCGCAAAGTCGTTAGACTTCTTGGAGCAAAACGTCCAGGAGGACGGCGGCATCTATCAATCGGGAAGCCGCTATCGCAACTACGAAACGTGCTTGGCCGTTTCCTGTTTCCAGGCGGCCAACCGCCGAGGGAAGTACGATCAGCTGCTCGAAAGGGCAGAAAAATTCTTGAAGAACCTCCAGTGGAACGAAGGCGAAGGACACGACCGGTCGAGTACCAGCTTTGGCGGAGCCGGCTATGGAAACCACAATCGGCCCGATCTATCGAATACGGCTTATTTGGTCGATGCCCTGAAATCGTTGGGGCGCGGCGCGGACGACCCCGCGTTGCAGCGAGCCCTGGTGTTTGTTTCTCGTTGCCAAAACCTGGAGACCGAGCACAACGACACGAAATTCGCGGTGATCAATCCTGACGGCGGTTTTTATTACACCATTGCCGCCGGAGGTTCGAGCCAGGCGGGGGAGACGATTTCCGGAGGACTACGCAGCTACGGCTCGATGACTTACGCAGGACTAAAGAGCATGATCTATGCCGGTGTGGGAAAGGACGACCCGCGCGTCGAGGCGGCCTACCAATGGGTGCAGGAGCATTATACCGTTCGCGAGAATCCCGTAATGGGCAACAATGGTCTTTTTTATTATTTCCACACGTTTGCAAAAACGCTCGACGCCATTGGCGAAGAAGAAATTATCGACCAACACGGCGTCACCCACCGTTGGCGAAGTGAACTTGCCAGCGAACTTGCCTCCAGCCAACTCAAAAATGGAAGTTGGATCAACGAAAACGAACGCTGGCTCGAAGGGGACCCCAATCTCGTAACGGGGTATGTGCTGCTGACACTCTCCTATTGCCGCACCGACGGCGAGTAGGTAGTTACCTACTTTTGACTGCCAATCGCTGCAATTTTTACCAATGATTACGGATAATGAGTGCATACACAGCCACGATAGACTGGGAACGTAACGGTGCCGACTTCCTGGACGATAAGTACAGTCGGCAGCACGTCTGGCGTTTCGACGGCGGGGTAGAAATTAGGGCGTCTTCTTCGCCCCACGTCGTTCCTGTCCCGATGTCGTGCGAAACTGCGGTGGATCCGGAGGAGGCGTTCATTGCCGCACTATCAAGTTGCCACATGCTGTGGTTCCTGTCCTTAGCCGCAAAGCGTGGATTCGTCGTCGATGCTTATCGTGATGAGGCGATGGGCAACATGGCAAAGAATTCAGAGGGTAAGATCGCTATGACCGAGGTTACGCTTCGCCCATCCGTCACATTTGGCGGGGCGAATGGGCCGGGTCCTGATGAAATCTCGGCGATGCACGACGAGGCACACGAGAAGTGCTTTATTGCGAATTCGGTTAAGACCCTAGTTCGCTGTGAACCTGTCCAGTAGGAAAAGAGGTTTCTTCAGAAGATTGAAGAGGGGAACTTCAAAAAAAGTTAGCACAATGTGCATTAGTCCCAAAGGGACGAGATATGTTAGCCCAGGGCAAGGCCGGGTGAGCGTAGCGAGACAGGCCGCCGCCCTGGGTTTCGTGTACAAACGAATGTTCGGCCGAGCAAGAAGCTTTGCCATCAATCGGCACGTAACCGAGGCCGACACGAAACCGCGGTTTGATTTCGTCCTCGATTGCACTCCGTCATGTTGCGACGTCAACCGCTCGGACGATGGTGCTTTCGCTCTTCGAACCCAGGGCTGCGCCCTGGGCTGTCATATTTTTGCCCTTTCAGGGCAAGGTGTTAGCACTCGTTGGTTATTTGAACCACAGAAATTCCTGGGGAACCGAAAAGAGTCCGGGAGTCTTTGTTTGACATTTGGCTATTGCTTGCTTACTTGCTCTCCTCCCTATCCAATCGCTCTACGCAACACGCCGTTGGTCGGCAGGTTGGTTTGTGGGTCGCGGTTGCTCTTGCTGAGCTGAAAGCTCCGTTTTGCGCCGCCGTATGCCTGAGAGCGCTCCGCCTGAGATTGTTCGGTAGACGAGAAAACTTACGATGCCGATCAATGCCAAGGTCAGCGACGATGGATTGGTTGGCCTTAGTGCAAGGGGTGCAAACTCGATCTGCTGCCAAATCGAGACGGCGACGGTCGGTTCAAGCCAGTGCATATTCAGTCCTCCTTGCTGAAACGGGGGCGGCTAGGACTAGCTTTTCATTGTTCGGAAACGCTAGAGCCGTGGGATATAACTCGACTTCGCCGCTGGGGATAGTCCACTCTTTGTGCGGCTCTCGGACGACAGCAACGCTAGCAAGAAAGCAGAGAGGCAAGAGCCGAGAGCTAAGTGCCAGAGATGAAAACGCTCCGTTGACGCAGGCGTGAGGCGTCTGCTAGAGTTCCGCGGCTTTTTCCAGAACCTTCCTGTTGTTGCTGTCATGTCCACTACGGTCCAACCCATCGCTTTTTCTGCCATTGGCGGATTGCCTTTGAAGATGAAGGTGTTGTACATCACGACACCCGACCGCACGGGGTGTTGGCTGACCGGGGCATTTGCCGCGGACAGCGCGTCGCAGATCATGCTCGAAGAGGTTGTCGGCGAGTCGGCAGGACTGTGCCGCCTGCGCGACGAAGTGTTCGATGCCGTGCTGGTCAGCCACGAGCCGGGGGTGCTCGATGCACTCGATTTGGTCGAGGGATTGCGAGCCGGGGGCAACGAGGAACCGATGATTTTACTGGGTTCTTTGCCACCCGATCAGATCGACGCACTTTGCTACGAAGTCGGGGCCGACGATTATTGCTGCGTGGCAGAAACCACGGTGCGCGGATTGTTGTGGAAGTTTGCCCGGGCGATCCAGCGCAATCAGCTGTTGCGCGAAAATCGTCGATTAGTGCAAGCCGAACGTCAACGCCTTCAACAAGAACATCACGAAGCAGAGCGGCTCTTAGATCAACAGCGGGCGCTGATTGCCGACTTGGAAATTTTGCGAGATGGCTCCTCGACGTCCGAGGAGCAAGCAGCCCCATCTTTCGATGATTGTCTTGCCAAATCGGCAACTTCGGCGATTTCTTCGCCCCTTGATCTCCCTGAGGCATTGGTAGCCCATTATCGCGAGCTTCTGCGGGCCTATGTGATTATGGGCGCGGGCAATCTGGGTGACGAAATGGCGGCCTTGGCCGAACTGCTGACCAACACCAATGTTTCCGCCCAGCGGACGATGCAATTGCACGTGCAAGTCCTGGAGGAACTGGTCCAGGGCCTGGGCAATCGTAGCGCGAGGCACGTGATGAATCGGGCCGACCTGCTGGTATTGGAAGTGATGGGACTCTTGGCAGATGGCTATCGGCGTCGTTATTATAAGCGTCGTCATCCTTTGCGCCAGTTGAGCCTGCCTGGCTTCGAGTCAGCCAAGCTTAGCGCTGCCAACGTCTGTTGCCCCGCTGCATGAGTGATTCCCAAACCACGATCGACGAACTTCGCCGGTTGGTCCACGACTTTGTCGCGGAGCGCGATTGGCAGCAGTTCCATTCGCCTAAAAATCTTTGCATGGCGTTGTCGATCGAAGCTGCCGAGTTGATGGAGCATTTCCAGTGGATCGATCTCGAAGCCTCGCGGCAGATCTCTACCGATTCCGAACGGCTTGCCGAAGTGGGCGAAGAGCTGGCCGACGTTTTCGCTTACACGTTGGCGCTGGCCGATGTGTTGGGAATTGATCTTGCCGACACGCTGCGAGCGAAGATGGTAAAGAATGCCAAGAAGTATCCGGTCGACGAATTTCGCGGTAAATACGGGACGGAAGGATGAGGCAGAAAGGGGAAAGGGGAAAGGGGAAAGGGGAAGGCCGAAGGTGGAAGGGGGATGGGAGAGAGGTTGGGACTGTTGCTGTTGTTGGGGCTAGTGCTCGGGCGGCGGTTTTTTCTGTATTGCGTAGTGGTTGGGCGGCGGTTGCGGCGGATTTGTTTGCTGATGCGGATCTTCGACTGGCTTGCCCGGTTACGCAAATCTCTTCTTATCCCGAGGGATTGGTCGACTGGCTGGCGAATGCCGAGTGCGATGGCTGGCTTTATACCGGTGCGCTAGAAAACTTTCCTGAGTTGGTCGACGAACTGGCGGCGGCTCGACCGCTATTAGGCAACCGTGGCGATGCGTTGCGGAACGTGCGCAATCCTCTGCAGTTGCAAGAAGCGCTTCGCGAACGCGGGTTGCATTTTCCGGAAACGCGTAAATCGTGCAACGGTTTGCCCCTCGAGGGAACCTGGCTCCTCAAGAGTTACCGGCATAGCAGCGGCTGCGGAGTTGCAGAGCTACATGCGCAGAACACCGCACAGTTTGATTTCGTGCAGCGTGTTGTGTCGGGAATTTCTTGCTCTGCCGTTTTTGTTGGCACTTCAAAGTGCAGTTTGCTCCTGGATGTTACGCGCCAGTTGGTAGGCGAGCCGTGGACCCGTGCCGGGAGATTTCAATACTGCGGTTCTATTGCCCCCTGGCCTTTGGCGAAAGACATTATTGTACAACAATTGCGTGACGTGGGCGATGCGCTTTCGTCGTTGTTTGGTTTGGTGGGACTGTTCGGTGTCGATTTTGTTCTCGACGAAAATGGAATCGTGTGGACAATCGAGGTAAATCCCCGCTATACCGCGGCTGTCGAGGTGGTGGAGCGTGCATTAGGAATCAGCGCAATCGACGCACACGTAGCGGCATGCTGCGGGCGCGAGGTGTCACCAATCCCCACGGGAGGGCAAAGCAGTTGTGGCAAGGTGATTTTGTTTGCTAAGCAAGAAGTCACAGTCAACGAAAAGTTTTTTCGCTGGGTTATCGATCAGTTGGACGAAAACATGCGAGGAAGCATCGCAGATATTCCCAGCGTTGGCACGCAAATTCTCCAGGGGCATCCCGTGTTGACTTTGTTCGCTTCGTGCGAGAAGTCAAATTGCCAAGATGCTTTGCAACATCGTGTCGTCGAAGTCGAGAGGCAACTTTACGTCTGAAAATTCAAATCGAAGAGTTGAACCGCCAAGAGCGCCAAGGACGCCAAGAAATGCAAGGGACGTTAATAAAACATCCTTGGCGCTCTTTGCGTCCTTGGCGGTTCTAATTTTCTTGCAAGAATCTTTTTAAGGAACAGCGATGCGGTTGGGAATTGTCAGCGACTCGCACGGGCATCTGGAGCACACGTTGCCGGCGGTGCGGATGCTGGAGAGTCTGGACGTGCAGCGCGTGTTGCATTGTGGCGACATTGGCACGGATGAGGTCGTGGAATTGTTTGCCCCTTGGCCCACCGATTTTGTCTTCGGCAATTGCGATTATCACCGCGAGGAATTGGAAACCGCGATCGCAGCCACGGGGCAGACTTGTCACGGCGTATTTGGCGAGCTAGAAATCGAGGGGAAGCGAATCGCCCTGCTCCATAGCGACGATCGCCATAAGTTTCGAGAAGTCATACACAGCGGCGAGTGGGACTTGGTTTGCTACGGCCACACGCACGTTTCAGCCATCGATCGCCAGGGGTCGACACTCATCGTCAACCCCGGAGCAATGTACCGTGCCGATCCCCCGTCGATTGCCGTAGTCGAACTACCAAGTTTGGAGGCAACGATTGTGGAGTTGTGAGGGGCGAGGAGTTAGTAGCTAGGAATGAGGGGTTGCCGCGGCTCTACGAGTCGCAGGGGGTTCGCTGCACTGCCAACAGCAATGCCTCGTGCCAACACTCCACACGTTCTTGGAAATTACGAATTTCTCTAGTGGCTGTCTGCCGGTCGCTCTTCCGTCAGTTGGTCGTTTAGCCAAGCAAGGTAGTCGGCCGAGCCTCCCGCGATCGGCAGGGCGGTGATCTCCGGGCATTCGTAGGAATGCAGGGAACGAATCCTCGCTTCCACCTCATGAAAAAGCGACTTGTGGGTCTTTGCCGTACAAAACCACTCGGCAGCGTGTTCGACATCTCCTTGCCAGCGATACACACTCTCGATGGGCCCCGAGACTTGGGCACACGCAGCCAGGCGATGTGTGACCAACGCCTCGGCAATTTCCTGTGCTTCTAGCTTCGTGGCAGTCGTCGTATTCACAGAAATGAATTCAGTCATCGCCGGCTCCTGCTATGGCTTTTCATAAAAAAATCACCACAGAGAACACAGTTCGACTTTTGCACTTTTTAGCAAGCAGAATAGAACGCGGATGCACACGGATTAGGCAGATTTTCGCAGATTTTTTTAGGGTACCGATAACTGCGTCCATGAGAACGAACCTCACTAACATTTCGTAATCAGTGCCAATCCGTTTTATCAGCGTTTCTCTGCGTTCTATTCTTTTTTTGACAGAAATTGTGTGGTTCCTAAACCCCCAAAAATGCAAAAAACGAACTGTGTTCTGTGGTTAAATATTTGAAGAGGCTGCTCAAAGACTAATAGAACCTAGCGGCGATTTCTCGGCAATGAAATGGCAACCACTTTCGGCGTGTGTACACTGCATGGCCAGCTAGGTGGCGGTGGACGCCTGATTCGATTGCTGGGTAATCGACCAGTAGCGCCGACCCTTCGTCGGGAACCCGCGTTCCGTGGGCCAACCTTGTCAGCAGTCGCTCGCGAGGCAGATCGCTCTCCAAAAATTTGTCCAATCTCCAATCGGCGATCAGTGTGCGCACCGCCAAAAAATTGGGCGGCAGGTTGCTTCCCGCGATACCGATTTGCTGAATATAATCGCCGTCGGCTGCAACAAGCATACGTCGCGGCTCGATCGGCACCGGCGCCTGGCATTCGTGGCCGTTTTCGGGTGGCCGATGGTGGACGAAGTGGAGCAATTTGGAGTAGCCCGCCGCATTCCAACCATAGCGAACAGGCGTGCCGAAAGTTGCAATATCGAGCTTTAAACGTCGCAGCGGATGGTCGACGTTGTTCAGCAGCTCGCGAACTTCTTGCCAAATCGGCAAATCGACATCGCGCCAAAACCACGGGCGATAAAACGTACGTGCAGCATGGAAAAACGCATCGCGAGATTCAGCGTCGGCACCCAATAAATTCGTAAGCAGCGCAAAAACATTGCCGCCATGGCTGTGACCCCACAAGATTACGCGCAGCGGATGTTCCTCCCGCCACGCAGCGGTTGGCAAATCTGTGGCAAAACGAGCTAACTCATGGATAAGGCGCACCGCACCGTCCGCCCGACCGATGTGATTGTTCTGGCTCGACCAGTTGAACAGCCGAACGGGAATCGAATGTTGGGCTCCCGCGGAAAGTTTTTCCTGAAGTGTGGCGACATACCTGGGCGTGAAGTTGCCCGTTTCGCCGGCGAAGAAATCCACGGTTTTCTTGCCAATCTGACTGAGCGATTTGCTGAGCTGAGGGGCGAAGCGCGCCAACTCGGTCAGCAGCCCCAGGGCATCGTTGCCCGCAAATGTCCCATGCACACAATAAACGGTCGCCACGCCTGCCTGTCCAAAGGTATTCCCCGCCGAGACGAGCGCCTCGTGAAATTCCACCGACGAGGGCTCCACAGGCTTTGCGTCCGAGAGCAATTGGGCGAACGAATTTGGGCGCTCCGAGTTGTACGCCTGGTGTCGGAATTGTAAATCGGATCGCATCTGGGACGTTCACTTTTTTCCAAAACGAACTTGAAACTCGTTCACCACCACAAACGCACTTTCTATTTGTGACTCGTAAGCATCAAGAAGTTTTTTAATCGCTTTAATCTTCGATAAAGATCGCTCGTCTTTTAGGCGGAGGAGAATCACACCATGGTGTGGCAAATTTTCACGTACTACTTTTTCGCCAAAGTCTTTATCACACGTAATCAAAACCAGCTTTCAGAGGATGCCTTCTCAAGAATGTCTTCATCGGACATCCCTCTTGCATCATCATAAATAGAAAAAACCTCGTGCGATCGACCACGCAGCCAACGCGCAAGTGCTGGACCAGCACATTCGTCAACTAAGAACCGCATTTATGGCGACTCCGCACCGAGCGGTAAGAAAGCTGTGTTGGAGATCGAATGGGATGCAAAAAGAAGACAGGCTTGGACATCTTCAGCGACCAGGCCATCGTATTCTTCAAGAATAGATTCCGTAGTCGCACCGTGGGCAAGAAGACCTAAGATAAATTCCACAGACAACCGTGTTCCCTTGATGACGGGCTTCCCAACCAAAACCTTTGGGTTGCTGACAATTCGTTCCAGTAGTTGTTGGTCGCACATAGTCCACTCCAATATCAATCATACTCTGCATAGTTTGCCGGGCAAGGATTGTTTAGATAATGCCATGTCCAACTTGCCATAGAAGCCTAACCAGCATTAACGGGCTTCGTTCTGCTCGGGCACATTGCTTGGTCCCAGGGGAACCGCAAAGTGGGGTGCGCGTAGCGGGACGTTGGGCGTTGCAATCGGTGCCCCCGACGGCGGGTGGTGCATTCCGCTGGGATTGGCCGCAGCATGTGCCGCATCGACACGGTAGCTCGTTTCGGCAAAAGGATGAATCCCCAGCGTGCCGGTCCAAGTTTCATAGGGGCGGCCGCTGCGTTCATCATCTTTGAAAAACGCCAGATAACTGAGCGTGTCGGCAGCAATAAATTCGTGTTCGCGCGGGGCGAATTGCGTTTGTTCGTGGACCCGCCGCCAAGTGCCAGAGTTGAAATACACCTGATGCAGCACATAGCCATCCGCGTAACTGGCGTCGAGTGGCACGACTTCCGCACGGTGCGTGTGCCCATAAACAATGTGTTTTGCCCGACGGTTACGAAAGTCTTGCTCCGTCAACGCATGATGGGAAAACGAGCTCGTGTCTACACCGCGCGAATTGGCCATCCACTGGGCAATCCAACTTGCCCAGCCGACAGACAACCGGCGGCTAAACTTCAGTGCCTTCTGCAGCCCATCGACAATATCTACCGGGCACCAGGTATCGCGCTCTCGCACGAACGAATGATCGAGAAAGTCGTCTGCAAGTGAATCCCAAATGCGCTTCACTTCTTTGCGAACCGAGGGTTGCGGACAACAGCGCTCCAGAAGCCCATCGATCCACACCGGGATTAGCAAAAGGGGGCGAATGTTGTCGATCTCGCGCAATCCCGCGGCTGCGCTGCTGGAGAGGTCGTCGCCTAATTCTTGCGAAACTTTCACACCAAATCGGTTCAAAAGCTCGACGACAATCACGTCGCCCAAGCTGCTCGCGTCACGGTCGCCTTCGTAGTTGAAAGGATCGTAAACATCGCCATGCCGGGCGAAAACTTTGTGTTGCCGCATCACCTGCACCAGCTCGTTGCTTTCCCAAATCTCATGAGGAAACGGAGCGTCGGGATACGTTGCCAACCCCATGTGCGCGGCAACCTGCCTTCGCAAACGATTATAATTCTCGCCTGGCAGATGGAAAAACCAGTCGTGGTTGCCCACCATGTAATGAATGTGTACCGGCACGGGACGACCCTGGCCGCCGACCGGCTGTCCTTCGCGCGTTGCCTCGGGAATTGATATCCCCTGCTGGGCAAGTTTGCGGAACTCGCCCAAGGCTTGTTCGTTGTGACGCAGAATACTGCCTGTAATCTGCGAGACTTTTTCAAACAACTCCGGCGACTTGGGATCGTCCCACGGTCGGACGGAACTTTGCAGCCATTGGGTCGAGCGGATGATGTCGGCAACATCGCCCAGTAACACCAAATCGACGCGCTGAATCGGGCGGTAACTTCCATCCCGACGCCGCGAAGCGCTGAACCCCAGGTCGGCAAGTCGTTCGCCCAACAATTGAAACGCACCCGGCGAAATGGTCGAGCCACTCGTGCCGTCGGTCAAATGAAGGTCGCTTATGATTACCAGCATGGATCAACTCAATCCGTTATTGTTGCTAGCGATGCGCGCATGCGCAGTGGTAGAGACAACGATTCTCCTTATTGTCTGATCGGTAGGAATCGAAGAAAGGTTGAGGATTGTTCCGCTGGTTATGATCGCGGAAACAAATTGGTGTAAACCAACTAGGTGAAGCCAATAAAAAAACCGTCTGCTAACTTCTATCGAAGCTAGCAGACGGTGGTTTGCGCCCGTGGCCCGCACACACTCTCCCACGGACGGTAGATCAGTTTTGTTTGTCTGTTCGTTTTGCTGTGGCTGTTAATAAACGACTACGCCTGGGCCCACGTAAACCCTTGGGCCGTACACAACAGGAGCATGATAATAAACAGGACCTGCAACCACGCGGCGAGCCACCGGGTAAGGAGGCAATACTGTGCGGGCAACTACGCGCCGTACAGGGGCAAATCTTCGCACTCGGACCCAAGCGTTTGCGTCCGCGACATCGGTAGTGAACGAAAATGCTCCGACCAGGGCTACCATCAACATGGCTTTCTTAAACATGACTTGGTCTCCTTCTCTAATCTTTTCCCCAAGCGGCGTTTGAGGTGGGTTTGTTTTGTGGGTTGGTAGGTGCTGCCGCTCTGGCTATATGAGAACGCAGTTGCTGTGCCAAAACAATAGGGATTGCAGTAACTCTTGTGTTGACAATGGCTTACGATGCAATAACAGTTTAGGTAAAGCACTCAAATTATCGTTGTGCGCTCACTTTCGCGACACTCTTTTCCCATTGTGAGCGGCCAGTAGCGCTACGGAGCGCCCTAACGAAATAAACCCACCATGCCGCGACTCACAACTCCTGCAAGCCGCAGGGTTAACCCCTGATTTGACAACAGGTTGCGCTAAGCATTGTGCCGTAAATCTGACAACGGTTGTCATCATGAGGATCGCAATTTTTTAGATCGCCACCCCCCCGGATGTCGAAAGCGGTCGTCACAAACCCTTATTTTCAAAGGTGTTACCGCACACCTACACACATTTGGCACACCAACTGCGTAAATAGAGTGTTGTGTGCCAGGCAGCCATGCAACTGTTGGCTGTCGGGTTTAGGTTCTGTGGTTTCAACGGGCCAAGAGTTGGCTCAGGGAGAATGTCATGTTTCGTCATTTGTTTCTTGTTGTGGCTGTGTTAGCAGCAGCGGTGTGTGTCGGCAACCAGTCGGCGGAAGCTCGGGGATGTTATCGAGGTGGGTCTGGTTATGGTGGAGGGCATTCCGGGTATTACCGTAGTGCACGACACTACGATTACGCGCCTAGCTACTATGGTGGGCATCACCGTCGCCATAGCTACTATTACCATGGTGGGCACGGTGGACACGGATACCACCACGGCGGTCACAGCGGTATCAGTCTCTCGTTTGGATTCTGAAACCAAATTTCCGCATGGAAGCCGGAAAAAATGTGACTCCCCTCGTACTTAGAGAACCGCTCACACTGTGGGCGGTTCTTGGCAATGGATTGTTTGCCGGAGCGACCCACAGCACGCTGCGCGTTAAGAGCGTTCGCCGTTCGCGGCGAATCGCTCCGCAGCTTGGCGTGCTTTTATGTCTCCGGCCAGGTAGAGTGCGACCGGCGCACAGGTGTGGTCCCAGGTGGTTTGCTGTTTCATCCAAAGAAATTTTTCTTGGCCATTCGCTTGGCAGCAAACGCGCAGCGTGTCGGCCCGCCATTTTTCTGGAACGATAAACCGGACCACAAGCTCATGCACACCTTCCAACGAGGTCTGCGGAGAAGAACGCAACTTGAAAAACACGCCATGCTCTTGACCGATTGTACCGCTGGCCACGACGACCTGTTTCGGGGCAATGCGGTACTGTGTTTCGGAGACGACCTCGCGTTTTCCCGCTCCGCCGTCGATTGACGGCGTCACATGGGCGACGGTTTCTCCAAGCACCGCTGGTAGTTCGCCTCCTAACGATGTATTCAGTGCTTTATTTCTTTCCGTTGTTTTACTCCAGCGAATGTCTCGGCTGTATGGACTTTCGAGCCGGGTTGTCGGTTCAAAACTGTGGACACGCATCCGGTTGTCGCAATCGCCGATTTCGATCCGCACCTCTTCCACATCCGCAGGCTGCCCTTGCAGCAAATGGACCGAAACGCGCAAGCGGAGTTCGACGATCTTTTCCCCAGGAAAAACGTCTTCTACAGCAGTCGACGTCACATCGCGGCATTCCGCGGTACGGCTGAAATCGAACGCTAACGAAGGGTTTGCAGCCAGCGTTGTCCCAGCACCCGCCATAAACATCGAGCAACTTATCCAAACGCTAACGCGTGTCGTATAAACAATCAGCCGTTGTAGCATCGGCAAGATCCCCAAGTGCAGGGAACACTCCCATGTTCCGATTTTCTCTCAAAAGACACATTGAGATAAAGAAAAATTGAGATGTCGTCCTAATTTACGGAACGGCGAATAAGATGGTTTGCTGATAAAAGCAAAATACCCTGGCCTCGAAAGACCAGGGTAGGCGTGAAACCGCGAAACAACGCTAATCGTTACAATTTAATGCGCGCCACCATAAACATGCTGGAAGTTGTGGATGGCCGATTTCAAGCTATCGGCAGTTGCCGGATCGGCGGATTGCTTGCATTGCATCGCTGCGACCAAAACCGCGTGGGCTGCGGTCAGCTTTTCGGCAACCTTGGCATCGTCGGTTTTGATTTTCTGTGTCATAAAGTATTGGGCCACAATGTGCTGCGTGTTGGTGGCATGGGCTTCCTTGGTGGCAACCCAACGGGTCAATTGGTTATGTCCCGTGGCGTCGTGCGTGTCGGATAGTTCTACAATGCTGGCGATGGCTTTGGCAATTGTCGCTTGATCTTCCAACATCTCGGCAAAGCGGGCCGCATCGTCATAAATTCCACAAGGAACTTCGCAGTGAGCTGCCAGATAAGCAACCGGAGTAAACGCAGCACCAGCGAACACTGCTAGTTGCAAAATAATCGATAGACGTTTCACAGCATGATCTCCCTACATTCAAAATGGTCGATATAGAAATCGCGACGCACGCAACCAATGTAGGGTCTGCACCGTGGATGGTCAACAAACCGATTCATATGTTTGCGGAAAAGAGAATTCCTACTCCTTGACAGCACCAAGTGTCATCCCTGACACCAGGTATCGGCTAAGTACAAGAAAGACCACGACCACGGGCACGCTCACCAAGATCGAGGCGGCAGCGTACAGCCCCCATTGGGTCGACATGCTTGCCTGGAAGCTTTTGATTCCCAGCGGCAGCGTAAACAAATCGCGGCTTTGCAACACCTGGGCGGCCACGATGTATTCGCTCCAGGCGGTCATGAAACTAAACAGGGCCGTGATTACCAGC
>JAJDED010000027.1 GCA_029259915.1 Planctomycetota bacterium
CCGTAATCACATCCTCCTTTTGATCCTCCGTCCGTTTAACTAAAAACGGAATTGGATCACACAACCCGCAAATGTTCCTTGGCCCGTTATTTTGACAACACAGCCTCAGTAGGAGCGAATAATGAACCGAATAAGTTCGGAGTACACCGTGAGAAAAGGGGTCATATCTTTTCAAATTTTTTTGTGGACCCTGATTGCCGGGTGCTTCTGCATCTCTCTCGCTTTCGCGGACACAAACTCAACCAGGGAAGAAAGAGGGATCACGCAAACACCCGGAGTGACCACTGTGGTGGCTCAAGCGACGAGAGGTCAGAGTTACAATATTTCACCCGGTCCCCTGTCATCCGCTCTCAACCAGTTTGCCGACCAGAACGGGCTGACGCTGGTGTACAACAGTGCTCTGGTGGAAGGACTACGGACTCGAGGCATATCAGGAAAGTTCTCTCGTGAAGAAGGGCTTCAACAATTGCTTCGAGGCACGGGGGTCAAATTTCTGATTACCAAAAATAACACTCTGGAAATGGAGAAGATGGCCGCCGCCGATAAAGAGCTGACTCCTATTCAGGTGCAAGGGCAGTTTGAGGCCGCCGAATCTGCCTACGGGCCGGTCGATGGCTTGGTTGCCAAAAAAAGTGCAACCGGTAGTAAAACGGATACGCCGCTGATCGAAACGCCACGCTCGATTTCAGTGATAAGCGCTGAGACGATGAATGCTCGCAATGTCACCAATCTCGGACAGAGCCTGAGCTATACGTCTGGTGTAGTAGGTGAGGCACTTGGAATAGAGGTCGTTGACCAAAATCATATTATCAGGGGTTTTTTTGTCACAGACGGAGGCTATCGCGATGGGTTGAGCTACTCGCCCGCAAGCTTTGTTGATCCGAGTCCCGACCATTATGGAACAGAGCGGGTCGAAGTGCTACGGGGGCCGGGTTCAACGCTTTATGGTCAGGGCAACCCCGGGGGATTGGTCAATACTGTTACCAAGAGGCCGACAGAAAAATTTTTTGGTGAGATCGAAGCGCTCGCTGGAAGTTATAACAAGTATCAGGGCCGGTTTGATTTCGGCGGACCGATCGATGACGATAAAAAATTTCTTTATCGCCTCACAGGTTCGCACTATGATGGCGACACACTAGTGGACTTTCTGGATGACAGGCGTACTTTCATTGCTCCCGCACTCACCTGGCGGCCCACGGACAACACCACGATCACGTTTCTCACTCATTACCAGAAGGAGGACAGTTCCCCCATAACCCAACTCCTTCTTCCTGTAGGCACTGTACTCCCCAACCCCAATGGAAAAATACCGTCCAGCTTTTTCACTGGCGAGCCTGGTTTCGATAAATATGACAATGAGGTTTTTTCTTTCAGTTCCATTATCGAGCATAAGGTCAGCGATATGTGGACTCTGCGTCAGAACCTCCGTTACGAGTATGGTATAGCAGATTTTAAAACTCTTTATCTTGATAGCTACAGACCCGACTTGGTGAACGTGAGTCGCTCTGTATATAATGCGGAAAATGAAGTAAAGGGGTTTACGGTAGATAACAATGCCCAGGCAAAGTTTAATATGGGGTTCACGAAGCACACCGCCTTGTTCGGCATCGATTACAAATTGGTGTTAAGTGATGACGTTTCCGGTTTTGGCGGCTCGGTTTCTGATATCAATGTGTTCAACCCGGTGTATGGAAATCAGGTGACAGCCGCTGCCACTACCTTTGATGCTAACGAGAACCGCAGGCAAATAGGGGTTTATCTACAGGACCAGATAAAACTTTTTGATAAATGGGTTGTGACCCTCGGTGGGCGACATGACTGGGCGCGCACTGAATCGGACGACAACCTGACAGCAACGACAACTTTACAGAAGGATACCGCATTCACCGGGCAGGCTGGTCTGGCATATCTTTTCGACAATGGACTGGCTCCGTACTTCAGTTTTGCGGAATCATTCGAACCGACATCGGGAACTGATTTTAGCGGCAATCTTTTTGAACCCACGACCGGAACGCAATATGAAGCGGGCATTAAATTCCAGCCTCCCGACACAAACGCTCTACTCACCTTGTCTGTTTTCGAGTTGACTCGACAGAATGTGCTCACCGACGACCCGAACAATCTGTTTTTTTCTGTTCAGACCGGTGAAATCCGCTCCCGCGGAGTTGAAGCGGAAGCCGTGGCGGAGGTTTTCGATAATTTCAATGTGACTGCAGCGGCCAGCTTTACCGATGTGGAGGTGACCGATAGCAACGGCACCGATTTGGGAAAACGACCGACATCAATTCCCGAGATCACGGCCTCGGTGTGGGGAGATTATAAGTTCACAGAAGGTGATTTGGACGGGCTGGGTGTTGGCGGTGGTGTGCGTTATATTGGGTCCACTTTTGGCGATCCGGATAATACCTTAGAGGTGCCGGCATACACCCTTTTCGATGCCGTCGTTCGTTATGATGTCAAGAAAGGCACTTACAAAGGCATGGGTCTTGCTGTCAACGTTACCAACTTGCTTGATAAGGAGTTTATCTCAGCCTGCGCATTTAGCTCTTGCTATTACGGTAGCAGGCGCGTCATTACAGGTAGCGTGAAGTTTCGCTGGTGAGTGGAGTGACAAACCCTGTTGCTAGTTCTAGTACAGAGCGTCAGTCCGCCCTGACCATTCGCGATGTTTTGGTGCGTCTGCACCGCTATGCGGGGCTGGGCATGGCGGTGTTTCTCATCATGGCCGGGTTGACGGGTAGCGTCATCGCTTTTTATCACGAACTGGATGAACTTCTGAACCCGGACTTGTATAGGGCGGCGGGGCAGGGGACGCCTCTGGACCCTTTGGTCATCGCTGAACGATTGGAAAAAGAAGATTCTAAAGTCTGGATCACCTCCATCCCGTTTGAATTTGAACCGGGACATTCCCTGGAATTCGGGGTCAGCCCGAAGATCAATCCCGAAATAAAAAAACCGTTTGATCTTGGCTACGATCAGTTCTTTGTGAACCCCTTCACCGGGGAGATCGTTGGCAAACGTCAGTGGGGGGAATGCTGTTTTGAGCGCAAAAACCTCCTGCCCTTCATCTACCAGATGCATTACAGTCTGCACCTGCCGGACCTCTGGGGATGGTGGATCATGGGTATAGTTGCTTTCACCTGGATATTCGATTGTTTCGTTGGTGCGTGGCTCACCTTTCCTCCTGACAAACCATTTTTTGGCAAGTGGAAACCAGCCTGGAAGATAAAAAAGAACGCGGGGCCGTATCGCGTCAACTTCGATCTGCACCGCGCTTGTGGCCTGTGGTTCTGGGGACTTCTGCTGATGCTGGCGGTCAGTGGGCTTTATCTCAACCTGGGTAAGGAAGTGTTCAAGCCCATCGTGTCTTTTTTTTCATCTTACACGCCAACTCCGTTTGATCTGCGTGAACCACGGTCACTTGATCAGCCGATCATTCCCAAACTCACGTTCCGGGAAATTCTCCCTGTTGCAGAGCGGGAAGCATCGGACCGGGGTTGGGAGCCCAGGGGCAATGCTTTTTATGCCGAGTCATTTGGAGTGTACGTGGTTCGCTTTGGTCCGGATCATCCTACAGGGTTGGGCCTGGGCACAAATTTTCTGTTTTACGATGGAAATGATGGCCGCTCGTTGGGCGCGCAGATACCGGGCGAAGGCACGGCGGGAGATCTGTTCATGCAGATACAGTTTCCGTTGCATTCCGGCCAGATTGCCGGACTGCCTGGGAAAATCCTGATCAGCATCACTGGACTCATTGTTGCCATGCTATCCACCACCGGTATCGTCATCTGGTGGAAGAAACGGACTCCACAGAGCCGTCGCGTGAAGGCAGAGGCGGAAAAAGGATTGTCCGGGTCTTCAATTGAATAAGCTGTCCTTTGCCTAATCTCAAAGCGTCTTTGTTACTGCCGCGAGAGTAAAAGAATTTTTAATTTCGATCGAGTTTCATTAAATAAATCTTAACGATATTTATACAAAATAAGGAAGGGATTTGGTCTGCCCAGTCGTCTTAATATAAAAGACATCTATTTCAATTTGATTGGATGAGAGGGATGACTTTAAAATGCCAAGAGGCTGAAAGGACTAAAATTCGACATGAATGCTTTAGAAATTAACTGTATTAAGCACAGTGTTCGCATGACGCGAACAAGAAAGATTATTATGGATATTCTGATGAAGGCTGAATGCCACCTGACCGCTGAAAAGATTTATCAACGTGCCAGAAGAATCGAGCCTTCCATTGGAAGAACCACCGTCTATCGCACTATGAAACTTTTTGAGTCCAATGACATGATTGATCGCCATACTTTTCGAACAGGGCGATCCTATTATGAATCTAAAAATGGTGTCCCGCACGATCATCTAGTTGATGTT
>JAJDED010000028.1 GCA_029259915.1 Planctomycetota bacterium
ACGAAACTTGAGGAGGTTCTTCTTTAGTACGAGAGGATTTAGAAGGACGACCCTCTGGTGTTCCTGTTGTCGCGCTAGCGGCACGGCAGGGTAGCTAAGGTCGGAAAGGATAAACGCTGAAGGCATATAAGCGTGAAGCCCGCTCCGAGATTAGGTTTCGTAGGCTAATAGCCGAAAGTCCCCTGGAAGACTACCAGGTTGATAGGCCGGATGTGTAAGTACAGTAATGTATTCAGCTAACCGGTACTAATGGACGAACGCTTGGCCACATTTATCCAATGCTTTTATTTGGATAAAAACGCTTTTGATCCTATCAAAGGACAAAGGAAGATGTGGGAAGGTTGAAGGCAGATGTCAGAGATTCGTCTGACGTTGTCAATCAGCCAACTCCATCGCAGCCACTTTTGCTTACACCAGATTATCAAGTGCAGCCGCGTCTACCGGCGCGCTGCACTTCTTCTGGCGACCATACCGTGGTGGAAACACCTGTTCTCATTCCGAACACAGTAGTTAAGCACCCCGGGCCGATGATAGTGAGAGCACTCGCGAAAGTAGGTATCGCCAGTTTTTTTGACCCCCGCTTGGGAGAAATTCCAAGCGGGGTTTTTTGCGTTTATGGCTGAAGAATTTACATGAAATCGATTGATTCTGAGGCGTTTGCACGAACTGCTCTATGGCCAGCGATCATTTTTTCCTGATCATCAAGAGTTTCTGTGGGAAAATCGCTCTCGGGAAGCGTCTCTACTTTGAAACTAGGCAATAGTCCAGCACTGGCTGTCGGATGTTCATGAACGCAATTGGATCCTCTCGCCTGTCGCAATTGCTTGCTGAACATGGCGATGCGCTGGTGCTGTATGCCCAACAGTGGTGCATCGCGCCTGAGGACGTGGTTCAAGAAGCGTTTATTAGGCTGATGCGTCAACGGCCCGCTCCTGAGAACATCGTTGGATGGCTTTATCGCGTGGTTCGTAACGAGGCGATCAGTCAGTCGCGTGCGGAAGCCTGCAGAGTGCGACATGAAACGGAGGCACCCCGAGAGCCCTGGTTTCTAGCTGTTGATGGTGACCGATTGGATGCGGATGCTGCTACCACGGCGCTGGCCTCGTTGCCAATCGAACAACGCGAGACGATTGTGCTTCGGCTCTGGAGTGGCCTGACATTTGAACAAATAGCCGAACTAACCGACGTATCAACCAGCACATCACACCGTCGCTATGAGGCAGGGATGACGGCCCTCAGAACAAAATGGAGCATTCCATGTTTGAATCGAGGAAATCAAAAGCAATGAATAACGAAAAAAAAGACGACAGGAAACCTTTTAACGGCGATATTGACAGGGGTTTGTCCGAGGAACTCCAACTACTAGAAGCCCAATTGAAATTGCTCAAACCGCTTCCTGACCGGCTGGATCGTGAGAAGCTCATTTTTTTAGCCGGTCAGGCGTCTGTCTCAGATGCTAGTGCAACACTATCGACTCATACAAGTCGTTGGCAGAGTTCTACGGCGTTATGGCCTGGTTCTTTTGCCGCCATGACGGTTGTAGCAGCGACGCTTCTACTAATGCTGCTCACACAGACTCCTAACAGTCCATCGCCAAAGATACCTGAAAATAACCTGACTATTATCGAATCGCCCCACCAATCGCTTGACGTCAAACAACATTCACGAGCGCCGAGGCGGAACATATTATCTTTGTCTCCCTACCAACTCAACAACCTTGACCGTCTACTTGGGCACAATTCACTCGATTCATTGCCATCAAATTTATCAACCAATTCGAATTCTCCACACGATTTGATAAACCGAAAAATCTTGACCCCAACCTCGATAAACATGCTACTTGATGAATCCGCTGAGTTTGAGCGTTCTCCGCTGGACTCCGTTGTGCCCTCTCAAAATACAGGATCGAACTCATGAATCGCATTTTCACACTAACGATATCAGGATTGTTTCTGCTGGGAATCGTCTGCTATCCAACACAGATTGTTGCCGAAGACAGCAAAGCTCCAACCAAGATCTCCCTTCATCCAAGTAAAGAACCTAAACCAGCACTCAAATACAAGTTATTGCCAAGTCGAGTCGAACAGATTGCCGGAAATGCCGCAGTCTACTATGGGAAGGTAACGGCAAAGCAAAGTGGTTTTTTCAGCAACAGAGAACATTCGGAAAATATCGAACGATGGCAAGAAGCGCCGTTGGAACAGCTCATCGCCGAAGACGCTCAAGTGCGGAGCGAGGGTGGCATCGATTTCTACCTAGATCGCGGCGCAAGATGCCGGTACTGCGATTGGCAAATGCCGATTGGCGACGGGCAATTCTATGCCACGCTGCTTCCGGAAGTCCAGGGAAGCCGCGAGTTCAGCCGTATACTAGCGGCCAGCGCTCGAATTGATATCGCCCACAATCGATATAAAAAAGCTCTTCGTCGATTCCAAACAAATTGCGCTCTCGGTCGGCATGTCGCCGAAAGTGAGTTCATTGTTAGCGGGCTCGTAGGCGTGGCGATCTGTGAAAACATGAACAAACAGATCACGGAGTTTATCCAACAGCCCGGCACGCCCAATCTCTACTGGGCGCTAACGACGCTACCAAGTCCGCTCATCGATATGCGCAGGGCCATTGAATTGGAGGCTTATGGTCTGGCCCTGTCGTATCCAGAACTTGCAAACTACGAGGGCATAGGTCTGCGTGCGTTTAGTTCGAGAGATCAAATCCATCCCGAGTTGTGGAAGAGTCCTCCGGCACGTCGAACCCCAGAGCAGTGGAAAAGGTTGTATCATGCCATCATCACTGACTTGCATACAGCGATTTCGGGTGCTGATTCCGAGGCATTGGACTCCGTGGAAATCTTGGATCGGAACTGTCAAAAAGCGTACCCGTTGGTGAAACGATTTCTGAGTGAAAGTGGAATCGATGCGAAGAAAATTGAATCAATGTCCATTCACCAAGCGGCATTGGTCTATATTTTGAAGTCGTTTCACGATCAGGTCGACAATATGTCCAAATACTACGGCTTACCATACCCTGTAGCGATCAAAGGACTCAACAACGTCGCCAAGCACTATCAGGAGGTAACGAAAAACGTCCCCATTGAATTCAAAATTGCTGATCACTTAGTTCATGCCATCAAAGTTGCCAAAGAGGCCGAAACGCGATTGGATCGCGAGATTGCCGTGTTGAGAATATTCGAAGCGTTGCGGATATACGGAGCGAGCCACGAGGGAAAACTGCCCCAACAATTGAGCGACATTGCCGAAGTGCCTATTCCGAACGACCCAGTCACTGGAAAACCGTTTGTTTACTCTCTCGAAGGCGACGCCGCTGCGCTACAGGGGCCAAAGTTACGAGACAAAATACTGCATTATGAAATCACAATGACACAACCTTGAGATATCACTTCTTCAGGTTAACCAGAGGTTTCTGTAGGAAGCGTCTCCGATGACGATCTGCGAACCTTGAAGGAAAATCGCTATCAGGAGATATGCCTCCTACAGTGTTTGCCCTGCATTGGAAAATGATCGGGCCTGCATCCTCCCGCTAAAATTGCTTGCCAGGGCCCTCTTCATGCCCCATAATCTGGGGGCTTTTTTTCGCCTGTTTGCGACAGACGGCAATACTTTTCTGCTCGGTCAACGATTTCGTTCTGATAGATTGCACCAGTCGACGAAGGGGGGGAACGCAAATGTTGGCATCCGGTCGGCGAGGTGGGGTCAATCAGGTACTCATTGCCATTGTGCCGCCGATAATTTTCCTAGCGGGGTTGTTGGTTTACAACGCGTACAAGTGGGTGGTGCCGTCCGCGTTTACCGTTGATCGGACAACGACCGTGGAAGCGCTGGAAGTGCTTGACGGGATCAATCCGCTAGGGAAGGCCGGGCTGTTTATCCCGCAACCGCAGTCGCTTCGCTCTGGGGGCAGTTCGCGACTGGTCGTCAGCCGGGCGGCTGATGACGGCGCATTTATTCTGGTCACCGGTCAGATTTCGGCTAGTTTTTTGCAGGAAAAGATTCCGCTGGATAGAATGCTGCATTTGCAATTCCTGCGCAACAGTATTCGCGTGGAGTCGGCTGGCGAATCGGTGGAAGCCGTTGTGCTAATTCTCCGGACGGAGACCAACCCCTTGGTGGTCGAAGCCCCGTCAGTCGATTCGCCTGTGTCGTCATCAGCATTGTTTGCCGATCAATCCTTGCTCCCTGTACCTGCTGGGACGACTTTTCCCACCATGTTTGTCAGCAACAACGGGATGTCGGTCGCGTGTTCTCTGGGGGAGGGAAGCGGCACGATAGGTCCGGTGGATCTTTCTAGTCTGGTCGTTAGTTCCCAGTTGGAGTTCACACTCGACCCTGAGTCGAGCGCCTGGATCGAGATGCCAAAGACTCTTCGGTTCCAACACACCGCAATCGGCATGGAGAATCCAGAAATCGGCCTGCTGATTCCCCGAGACGCAGCGGGCTCGGATCCCTTTGAGATTGTTTTGCTCGGAGAACCAGTGGCGACCATCCAGCGCAGGTAAACGGGCGACGCGTAAGTTGAGATTTATCAACGACTTTGGGCACACTGTCGATCGACGGCGGGATGCACAGGGGTAACAGCGATATCAAATTCCCAGGGAAATAGTTGACTTTCCTTGCCAGATGATTAATCTAATGCAAATAGACAATTCCTCCGCGAGAACAACGTTTTCCACGAGTCGATCTAATCAACTAGTAAACTTACTCAAAAATTAAACACTCTAGCAAATTCCAAGTGCGTCGAGCGGGCGAATTGCGGTCGGCGCCGGCGTCCGTCTTGGGAAATGCTTTGGGAGTAACGCTAATTATCTAAACGACCACTCGATTGTTTCTGCCATTGTCGGCGTAAGCTGGCAGGATGTGGGAAGAATTGAGTGGCCGTTTTTTTTGGCTGCATCTCGACAAGCATTTTGACTTTTTTCGAATTTCGTGAGGTGATTTAATGATCCTTATAAGTTCTTGGCGTTTTGTGTTGCTTGCTCTTGCAACAGTGTTTCCTATTTTAATGCCAACCGCCCCTTTAAGCGGGGCACCGATGACCACCCAGTCGTTCGAGCTGAAATTCACCTTGGCCGACATCACAGAAGTCGCGACCGGCCAAACCATCGATCCTTTTCTTCTTCAAGATCTGCAGATCTTCGGCTCTGCCGCGCCGGGTTTCATCAGCATTAACAACAATGGAAATGGCACAGCATCCAGTAACCGCGCGGAATTCTTTAACGGGGCGCCCTTAGGTCCGCTAGATGAATTCGAGCCAGCTATTGGCGACATGTTCAGCACGATTCAAACCAACAACACCGGCGTCCCGGTGGGAGCAGGCCAAGGGCAGTTGTTTGAAACTTTTGCCTGGGATATCTCCGTAGAAAATTCTACCTTCGAGGACTTGCAGTTCATTTTCGACTGGGAATATACCCGCACCTTTGACCTGGTACGGATGGACGTTAGCGAATCGGCCACCGTATTTCTTGATCAGGGAAATGTATCTATTGACGATTTTGAGGGGTTCCAAGACTCTTTCGAAATTTTCCCGGATCAACTGCTGCCGGGCAACAACCCGCTGAACATAGGCACTGGTCCACCCGGCTTTATGACTACACTCACAGATAACGGCACATTTACGCTGGATGTTAACGGCGTCGACAGTCAGTCTTCAGCGATCAGTATCGAGTGGCAAATCGGTGCACGCTCTCAGGCGATTCCTGAACCTTCGGCCGTGGTTCTGATTTCGCTGGCGCTCGGGATGCTTGTCACACTGCGACGGCAATAAGAGCCTATTCATTTGAGAATGAATGGCCGTCGTTGATGCTTACCATGTAGGCCATGGCGAATTCGTCGACGTCATTGGTCAGGAAAATGACGTGGCCATCGAGAAATCCGGCGTTCACGCCGCCAGGGTGCAGACTCCGCGGCGAGGCCGACATGTGGCCTTTGACGCCTATAGTGCTCACTTGCTCCATGCAAGGCATGTGCTGTTCTGCCGCCAAGCTCCTGAATGAATCGGGAGCATCTGTGCAATCATCAAGTGTATCAAGATTGGGGCCCTGGTTATTTGGCGGCTGGGTTTCTCCCAGACTATCGGGATTGGCCACGAAAGGTGCGCGATTTTGTATGGTAAAATCATCTCCAACACCAGTGCCATCGTGGTCGTGCTTCCAGTTTTCTGGGTGCATGTCGAATGCCAACAAGCTAGCGCCGTTCCACGCTAACGCCCAGGCGCCGCGTTCGTCGGAAGTGTGGTCGAGCGTGCGCACTTCGCTCAGAAGCATGGAAGAGGAAGCACCGTCTTCAATACTGGCAAGCGACTGAGGAGTGCCGATCAGCGCGCCTGGATACAGATACTGCAAGTCAACATGAAACGGACTCACGTAGGCTGCATAGTTTCCCTTAGCAACGTCAACAAAGGTACTAAATATTGTGTTTTCCAGTTTGTAAATCCTTCCTGCCGCAATGTCGCTCGGGCATTGCAGGGTAGGAAAAATTCTTGCTTGTGGGTTGTTTGGTTGAAAGAAGAGATAGGTATCGAAATTAAATTCAGCGTACAATGCAGATTGTTCCAGATAGGGGAGTACGATCACGATCCAACTGATCTGCTTTCCACTTCTTGGACTGTAGATATCGACGGGGTGGTCTGTGTCTTGGACAGGTCTCATGATTCCACAGGGGGGGAGTGCGTCGTGCGCGCTTTCATATTCCAAAACGGCCAACGCCAATTGTTTCATGTGGTTGACGCATTGGACCCGGCGGGCGGACTCTCGTGCCGATTGGACTGCGGGGAGTAGCAACGAGACGAGTACGCCGATGATGGCAATCACCACCAAAAGTTCGACGAGTGTGAATCCGCTAGCAGTTCGACGGGCCGCGCAATTCCACCCTCCCCTAACCCCTCCCTGCAAGGGAGGGGGACTAATGAGACAAAGCCTCGTACCGTTAGCAGCGTGCATAGTAAAAAGACAATCGTTAGCGGAAGCTAAATCGCGGCCTCTGGTCGAACTGTTCCGAAAGCTCTTCCAAGGCGAGGTCGATCGAATTTTCATTCGATGAACCGACATTGTAAGACGACGTTTCGTCTCTGTCGAAGTTGCCGTGAGAATTTTTGCTTTCTAGCGAGATATCCGCCCCATTTGCAGACGATTCCAGCGAGAGTTGGAAAACCCCATTCGCAGGATCATCCGTTGCGGAACGAACTGGCGATTGATTGGTCCCTTGAGGCGTAGCCGGTCGGGGAGAAGTGGTCTGGTTTTGCGACAAACTCAATTGACTTGTCGCGAAAAGAGGCGCGCCTGAGTTTGCCGTGTTGCTGCTGCTTGATGCTGGAACTGCTACCTGTCCGCCAAGGATTTGGCTTCTGCTAGTTTCGGCTGAAGTTGGTGCTGCAATGTTGGCGCTAGTCGAAGCTGCTTGAAAAGATTGGGATAGCGCTAATGCTGCACTGGCTGCGGTGCCGTAGTTGGTTTGCCAGATCCCCAAGTCTACGGCATCAACGGCCCCGTCGGCATTGGCGTCGCCGTCGGCCGCGGTTGCTCCAGTAGTAATTCCGAAACCGCGCTGCCAGGCCAAGAAATCGGTACCATCGACGTCGCCATCGGCATCGGCGTCGCCGTTGCTTGGAGTTGGCGCTAGCGCGCCACTATATTGCGATTGCCAAACAGCTAGATCGAGCGGTCCGACCACGCCGTCCAGATCGCTATCTCCGTCGGTAAGCGTAGCGGGAGAGGTGCCGACTCCCCGTTGCCAAGTAAGAAAATCGAACCCATCGACACTTCCGCTAGCATTGAAGTCTCCGGAAATGCCGACAACGATTTTCACAGTGCCGATGTTCGATTCCAGATTGAAGTCGTAAGCGGTATAGGTGAATTCGTCGATTCCTGTGAAACCAACATTGGGAGTGTAATCAAAACCTCCATCAACAGCCAAAGTAAGCGTGCCGTTTGATACGCCTGTTTTGAGAATGGTGACCAACTCGCCGTTTTCCGGGTCGACGTCGTTATTCAATATGCCGCCTGTTCCGGGAATGACCAGAGCGCTCAAGTTTCCAGAACCTGCAGCGCCACTGCCAGCGGGCACGCTCAGCGCGGCTCCCTCGTTGGTGTGATACGTGTCGTCTTGCGCAAAGGCGGGACCGTTGACTCCAAATTCGCTCCAGACCCAGGACCACCAGTCGCCGAAGAGGATGGTCACCAAGGTCTCGGTAGGAAGAGTAGGCGGAGGGGTGGTGAGCGAATCGATAAAACTATCCCAAAGGAACGGATCGGGCGATACAATTCCGCCCGGATAGCAGAAGAACCCTTCCATTCCCGGTTCAGTACACGCAAATGGATTGGACGTGGGATCGTTGGGGTCGCCAACGAAAAGATCTGAAATAGCCACTCCTTCCAGTGAATACGAAAACTCGGGAGCAACGCTGCCGTCCAAGGTCCACACCACCACTTCCACGGTATAGCTACCGGGAGCCAACAGAACCGCCTCGCGCGAGCGGGTTTCGCCAGGCTGGGCAGCCAATTGATATACGGGAGTACCCTGATCGTTGACAATTGTGGCTAACACGGCAGTCGGGGCCGTCGTTGCCACGGCATCGGCTTGCAATGCAAAATGAAAGAGTTGCGGCTTGCCAATATGCAACGTGTGGATTCTCTGGGTCACTCCGTTGCCGATGGTTGCCGATGCCAAGGGGGTAAGTACCGTCGGCTGATCGGTGAAGGTAGCAACCAGGGTATAGTTGCCCGTGTCGAACAAGGACCCAGGCGTGGCTGCTTCGACTTTTAAGATGTAGTCACTATCGGGAAGAACGCCATCGACTTGAATGATATATTCACCACCGCCATTGGAAAGGATCTTTGAGGCGACAAGGGCACCAACGTCGTCGAGAATCGAAATCTGTGGGATCAAACCGCCTAGGTCAATTGATCGAACCTGCACGGTCAATACGTCGTTCGGTACCGCAGACGTAACGGGTGACTTGACCGCGTAGAAATCGATATCTGTAGCATCGGTAATACTTCCGATCGTTTCGTAACGTGTACCATCAACGAAACCTATAACTGTTGGCAACACCGTGGCATTGAGAATGACATCGTCAGTGTGTTGATCGTCATTGAAGAAATCGTCTTCGTCGGCATCAAAAAACTTGGAGATATCTTCTTGCTCCAGAAAGCGAAAATCTCCGCCGGCGATCGCGTTGATAGTTGCCTGGCCAACTGCGTTGATACCATCGAACTTGACAACAAGCGAGTAGCCGCCGATTCCCATCACTCCCGGATCTGCTCCGCTGATTTCAAAAAAGTAGTTGTCATTGGGATCGATCGTAGGAATTTGGACCGTGACCGTTGCCCCAACGGTATTAAACGAACTTGCTTCCCCCAAAAGCTGTTCGTTGCCGTTGTAGACTCGCAAACGCTGAGAAAGGAGGCTGATCCCGTTCGAGCGGACATCGACCGTCATCGAACCAAAGTAGCCGCCAGGAGCATCGAGCTTGAAGAAATCGAGGTCGGTATTGCTGGAGATATCGCCATAGACAATCGAGGGTGCGGTGCCGCTGCTAGCGCCAGCAAGCTCTCCCTTTTTCAACTCTGTGGCATTGATGAACGAATCGTTGTCCGTAGGCGCATTAGGTCCACCGTCGTCGTCGCCCTCGTTATAATCTGGAGTTCTTGCACCGTGGAGACTTTGGAGAGCGGCAATATCGTTAGCCGTCGGCAGCCGGACGACTGGTGGGTCGCTGGGAAACAGTGGCGAGTTGGGATCGGTATTGTCCTCTAAACCGAAGACGTTGCCCGCTTCGTGAATCGCAACGGCAAAGATATCGTCAAGCGTTTGATAATTGAAATTGGTGTTGAACACCACATCGGCAAACCAAGTGCCCGACACCAAACCATCGATCGGGACCGATACCGCTCCCGCACTGGGCGCCATGGCAACCGCACCGACGCGAATTTCTCCAAAGCGTGGATCCTTTTGACTTGAGCCGGGCGTGCCAAAGGGCTGACCTCCATCTGACACGACGCCAACATCGGCATTGGTGTTGACCGCCCAAGTTTGAAAGGCCTCAAGAATTTTTGCTTGCCATTGTGCCCTGGGAGCAATGACGTCGAACGTGGCGGCCAAGGCATTCGACTGACCAGCGATTTGTGCTCCATCCCCAGCAAAGCTCAAAGTCAGGTGGGCATCGGTGCCGTTGAGAAACCCTGCACCGTCAAGCAGCATGCGAGGCTCCAGCGACTCGAAAGCGAGACGCGACCGGGCCGTTTTGCAGCGTGTTCGAGTTTTTTGTTTTCTTAAAAATTTACGCATGATGAACAATCACGGGATCGAATTGATCTGTGAAATCGAGGCACGAATTCGACGATCCTGATAATTGCCAGGGAAGAAACTCTGAAAGCATCTTCATCGAGCAGAATCCGCGCATGCGTACCCTGCCTGGAAGGAGTAGCCGAAAAAGTCTGTTCCGAGCGCCAATAATTCCTTGAGAATGGGTCCGCCATATTCCCCTGCGCTAGATGGTCCCATTATAGCGCTTCATCATTCAGGTCTCAATCGAATGGCTAAATTCCTGTGAAAAGGCTTCGTAATAGCCGGTATGTAACGGTTTCCCGGGCTAATGATACTGCGAATCAACTAGTTCGGTAGAGCTGCATTGATCAACGCCTCGAACTTAGGCATTTTTCGTAATTCTGCCAAATCTGGATCAGTTTTTGCTCGCCTTAGCAACTGGGGATCTTGAAGAACCGCCTTGCTCAACATCAACATTCCCCGGTGTGCATCGAAGTTTGTCTCACTCGAAGTGAGCGATAGCGCACAAGCCGCCTGGAACATGTGGGTGGGTGACTTCGAGTTGCGGAGCAATTGCTTGACATCGTTCAGCGCGTCTAACCGTTTTCCTTGCCGAGCAAACAAAACTGCTCTGCCTGCCAGACCAAAGAGATTGTCTTCGTCAATGTCTAGTATCCGGTTTAGGGCCGTCAAGGCATCTTCTGGTCTATCCAGCTTGTCAGCGGTGACATGAACAATGTTTTGGAGCGCCTCGAGGCTGTTGGGATTGTGATTCAAAGCGTGTTGAAAATCGTTAAGAGCTGCCTCGGGGTCATCTGATAAAAGGGCGATACCGCGCGCGATCCAACTCAATTCGTCGCTTGGCGTAAGTTCAAAACCTTTTGCACGGTCACGTGCCGCGCCCTCGAAATCTCCAAGCTTCGCCAGCGATTGTGCTCGGAGGAAATAAATTCGGGTTTGTGTGGCACCCGATTCCAGAGCCGTGGTGAAATCCGCAACGGCCTGCTCATGATTCCCTAAGGCGGCATACGCCAAAGCGCGATTCTGCAAACAGAACGGCAGATCAGGCCGCATTTTCACGACCTCTTCAAAGTCCTGCAGCGCCAGATCGAATTGTCTTAAACTCATCCTGCCTAATCCGCGACGATACAGCGTCACATGCGACTGAGGCAACAGCGCCGCCGAGGTCGTGAAGCAAATGTCGGCATTATGGTAGTTCTCCAAAGCTGCATGAGCATCACCTAGCAATAGCCAAGTAATCGGATCGGTAGGTCTTTCACTTTGCAATTTTTCTAGGATTGGCAGGGCTTCTTGAAAGTTCCAAGCTGAAAGCAAGAACTGCGCTTGCATCGTTTCGTCCAAAAATCCCAGGAGAGGCTGTTGCTCCGCCTGGAGACGCAACTGTTTCGCTTCGTCGGGCTTGTCAAGAGAATCCAAAAACGTTGCTCGCTGCAGCGTAATAGCACGAGGCTGGCGACCAGAATCGAACATGCTCGCCGCCTGGGCGTTCCACTGCAATGCTTGTTCAAGTGCCTGTGCAACCTGGTCGACTGGTGCGGATCGAACTGTCGCATCAGAGAGAAGGAAGAGCAATTCACCAGCGCTTTCCCTAATAGTTCGGCGCTTATCAGAATCGAGCCCAATTACTTTCAGTTGATTTTGCCATCGGTCGTCGAGGACATCGTATTGGTCTAGCGATTTGCGGATCGTAGCAATCCCGTCTTGCAGTAGTTCGCGGTCGTTTTCCGGAATGCTCACCGCCGTGCGAGCCACGGGAAGCGCGCTGGCAAATTGCTGATACTCTCCATTCGCCCACAAGCGAATCCCCACCAATGAGGCCAACATCAAAATGGTAGCTGAAATGGCTGCAACGCTTCCTCCTGACGAAAGCCGCGGGTGACGCTGAACCCATTTTTTTGTTCGTTCCTTCAGCGAGCGGTTTGGTGCATATCGCAAAGGCCGATGTTCGGCATGGCGGCGCAGATCTTCGCGTAGCTGTTCGACCGATGAATAACGCCGGTTAGCATCTGGATCGAGGCAGCGCAAAACGATGCTGTCGATCGACACAGGCACATTGGGATTGATCCGCTTTGCTGAAGGTGCCTGGCTGGTGCGATCCGCGATCATTTTCTGAACCACATCCTCAAACGCTCCGCGGTGCGTTACAAAAGGTCGCTGTCCCGTGAGCATTTCAAAAAACACAACGCCCAGCGAATAAAGGTCGCTTCGCACATCGACCGATCCCCCTGAGGCAACCGCTTTTAGATGTTCGGGGGCCATGTAGGGTAGGGTGCCGCCGACCATCAAGGAACTCCTGCCGTTGACGACCACGTCTTCCGACAGGTTGAAGTCGAGAATCATCGGTCGACCATCGTCGGTAAGCAAAATGTTGGCCGGCTTGAGGTCGCGGTGGACAATTCCCCGATCGTGCGCGTGGCCCAGTCCGGCGGCAATCTGCGAAACAACCCAAACCACCGCGTCGACGTAATTGGCATGAAGAGGTTGGTGGACCGTTGTCGAAGGAAGTTGTTTTGACTTGGCTGTAGATTTCGTCGAACCAGATTTTAGCCTGCTCTTACCTGCAATTTGCGTAGCGTCGTCGCGGGCTACGACGGTGCTCAACAGTGCCTGTCCCGATAGTGGCAAGCTTTCGCTGTCGCTGAGTTCCCGCGTTACGTCTGCGAGAGTTCGATGCCCGAAGTAGGGCATGCAGACTGCGGTGAGACTCTCGGTGTGATGGACAGAATAGACTGGCACAATGTTCGTATGCTGCAACCGAGCCAGGTGTTGCGGTTCTAAAGATCGGCCCGCTGCGATTTTCAACACGACGGGGCGATCCGCCAATTCTTGCTGTCGGGCCAAGAACACATGGGCAAAGGTTCCTTGCCCGAGCTTATTTTCTAACTGGAAGCCTAAAAACTCTTCGCCGACTGCCGGGAACTCCGCAACAGAATCTGCCAACCGACCGGCATCTTTCCAGGCAACTCCCAGCGAGGTATTGATCAAACTGTTGTTCGATGAACCGGTCTCCTGGAATTGCTCGGGAGTATAACGGCCCCAAGTATCGATCGACACCGCGTAACGGCGTTGGTAATCCTCAGGCGAGACCGATTCTCCCGCTTGAACGCGTAATCGGTATTCCTCGTAGGCCACGATTTGCAGCGCTTCCGAGTCGGTGAAGAGGTCCGGCAGTAGTTTCGAATAGTCGTCGATCCCACTGTTCTTGCCGCTTTCCCAGGCATATTCCATGTCGACCCGAACAAGCTCCGTCGCCACGGCACGAAAAGAGGGGTGGTCTGCGGCGGGAAGAAATTCTACGAGATTTGCATTCCCGTTCTTCTGTCGAGAGCTTTCATAAGCCTCGACGAAGTCTTCCAAGTTCCTGGCTGGTGTGTAGGCAGATGGGACCACGGCTCTAACATTCCTCGTCAATAAGTTTCGTAAGCTGCTGGCGGAACTGTTGTAATGTACGTTCTACGGTTCGCTTGGATCTTTTAGTCATCATGGCGATTTCGCCGATTTCATGTCCTTCGATTCTCAGCTGTATAATGCGATCTTGAGGTTCTGGCAATTTGGCTACTAATTCGTCGATGACCATCTTCATGGTTTCGTAGGCAACGGCATCTTCTCCAGAAGTTTCGGAAGCAATTTCTCCTACGGCCTCGGTTCCAACGGTCCGGCCCGCATCGCGTTTTTGCGCACGATGGTAAACGGCAAGCGTGCGAATTTTGTTTAGTGCCAATACAAGTAGCAATTGCCATAGTTCCTCACCAACCGGTACTTCGTAACATCCTTCCGAGGCTCTTCGGAAAAAGGTGCGAAACACGGATTGAACGACATCCTCCGGATCGAATCGCTGCGATAACTGCTGGCCTGTTTGTTTTTTTGCCAAAGCTTGTAGTCGGCGGGCATAGCGCACATACAACGCCGTGGCCGCGTCTTGCTGCCCTGTTTGAAATCGGCGCAAGAGCGAGCTATCGGACGTCGAATAGACGCTTTTTTCGTTAATCAGGTTTTTGTCTTCGTCTGGATTCTCGACCATTGGAGACCCTGCCATTGGGTGAAGTCGAATAGCTCTATCTTAACCGTCACGAAACCTGATCGAAAGTTGAACAATACATATAAGACCCACAGGCTAGTCGGAGAGGCGTTTTACCCGCTATCCACGCAATTCCAGGGTTTCAGACCACGTTATCTCAAAAGGAACAATAGAAAAAAATAAGAAATTATGGCGGCCAGCTGCAATAAACAGGGCTACCCAGTACGGGCGCAAAGAGGCGTTGGGCAATAGTGTCGAGCAGGGGTTATGGGAAGTTTGACCAGTGTTTCATTTTCGAAATTTGAAGACACCCGTTGCTTGGCTTTTGATTCTATCTCTGGCTCGCATGCCCGTTCCTTGGGTACATCGCCATACCGACCTCAAATTAGCTGAGATCGAATCCCACATAGCCGCGTATCACGAGATGATGCCTGAGTTAGAACTCTCGGGCGGCTGGCACATTCATTTCCTCTGCCGTTCCGGTTCGCCGACAAAGTCAGGGTTGACCACTCCGGAATCGCAAGACGATACCAACTTGGACAAAAGCAATCAGACTTATCTTGAGAACAACTCGAGAGTCCGTTGGCTAAGTCGCGTAGAATTAAGTGGGCAGCACGCGACAGCCAATCTGGCAAGCCTGATTGAGGTAGGAGACCCCGCTTCTCGAGGATTTCTCTCCCATGCTTATTGGCACGAGCAGCGCAGTGCCGTAGATACCTGCGCGCTATTCAGTGTGTTCTTAATCTAGAAGACACCCGTTCCCTAGGTCTGTCACTGCGCTGTGCGATTGACTGCCTACTCTCACTGGGAACATCTATCAAGTTGGAAGCCTGTGTTCGATAGGCTCTCGATTTTCGTGCTGACCAACGACGACACGAGTTGTGGCGACACAATCAACTCCGATGATTTGGTTATCTGGGTTATTCAAACTACGAATGATGCAAATCAACGGCCTTTCCGGTAATCCCCGAGCCGGCAAGTTTGTTGATGATGGTGGTCGGTTGTCTGGGTCTGTTCAATTCCCGACGAAGCTTGCACTGGGGGGTGTGATCTTTTGGGCAAAGAACATTCACAGTAACCGACCTGGGTACGATTTCCGCCAGCGGGTGACCAACTATCACCCGCTGGGGGAAATCTTTATTTGGAAAATCAGCAACTAATACAAACTAAGAGATGAACCGCCAAGAACGCCAAGAAAAATGAGGGAAATTCATTGTCCAACCAGACCGACTGTGTTTGATTTTTCCATCCGGAAGTCGTCGCTCGGCGTTGGGCTCGGAGCAGACGCCGGCGCCGACGGCGACTCCGATGGCAAAGCATCTCTGACGAAAAATAGCCAAATTACTGAAACCTTAACTTGAACTAAAAGGGAGAGAGATACATGTTCGATACGATCGGTCCTCTTGCGAAGAAAGCGCTGCTTGTCGGCACGGTTTGTACCATCGCATTTGGCATGATGGATAGGCGGGCGGATGCGGTGACATTGGCGTCCACCCAATTGGGTGCGGTGGGATTGAATGGCGGCAACGGGATCACCCCAGTCGTTCCTGTACTTGGTTGGAGATTCGAGATTGCTGATCCGTTCCAGGTCCAGCAGATCGGGGGGCATATGAAAGGTTCCGCCACACAGGGCCTCCCTCCGTATAAAGATATCTTCGGAGCGATTGTCCCACTAGCTTCGGTGACTTCCTTGCCCACACCGGGACCTGGGGGAACGCCGTTCGACCCGGCGGCTGCGATCGCTTCCACGACCTTCACACCGCCGGGATCCAACACTGCACCGTTCGCAAGCCAAAGCGAAGACTTTCGTGTGCCTCTGGACGTCACCTTGGCACCGGGAGCTTACGCGCTGATGTTCGGCACGGGCATGTTTGGCACCACCGGGAATGCCGCAATGCCGGCCAACGCAGATCAGCCATTTATTGCTCCCACCACGGCGGACTCTTTCATCAAGTGGCAACAGCCATTTGGCAGCACAGAATTCCAGTGGCTGCCGCCTGCATCGATTCCATTTGCCCGGATGCGGTTTGTGATTGAAGGAATATCGCTTGGTCCTCCATCTCTCACTGCCGATTTTGATAGCGACGGGGACGTTGACGACATTGACCTGCTCATTTGGGATGCGTTTTATGGTTTAGGAAACGGAGCAGATACCGACGGTGATGGCGACAGTGATGGCACGGATTTTCTCACCTGGCAACGAGAGCATACGGGGCCCGGTGCTCCGGTCAGTGTTGCCGTGCCAGAACCGACATCGATACTTCTAGTCGGACTGGCAAGTCTCGGTGTTGCGTGGCCTTGCCGTCTAAGAAGGACACCTGAACTCGGAACTATGAATTGGAAAGGGATTTAATCATGAAACCAATGCTGATCAACTTGGTTGCGCTAGGGTCGTTAGTTATTTCCGGGACAGCCTTTGCAGGCAATCTCGGCGTGCGGGGATTGATTTTTGATAATGATGGCGTGACTCCGCTTCCAGGGACAGGGCTGACAGACGTCCTCACGGCCGATCCGGCATTACCCTTCGGTTATGTCCAGGCCGTCTACGCTGGTCTCGACGGGTTCATTGATCCTCCGAACCCCGACGGCACAACCACTGGTGACGATTCGTTACTTGAGCGGACCGAAGCCGGCGTGCAATTCTTCACTGCCATTGGCGAAGGGTTTCCGTTTGGTCCTGCGGGAAATTTCTTTGAGGATTTTAATCACTCGCTCCCCGCGGGAAGCAACTTTTATGTGAGAGTGTGGAACAAGACTGCTCCCGCGACCTCCGACTTCTACGGAGATTCGACCACCTACACACTGGTGAGCGAGTTCTTCGACAGCAACAACTTTGGAACCTGGTCGACAAACATCCCGGTCGCCAGTGGACCAACCGCTGATTTTGACGGTGACGGCGACGTCGACAGCGCCGACGTGGTCGTTTGGCAATCGTCCTATGGCGCTGGCGCCGGGGCAGATGCCGATGGTGATGGTGACAGCGACGGCGCCGATTTTCTTGCTTGGCAACAGCAATTCACTGGCCCCCCGTCGCTGGCCAGTGTTGCCGTGCCGGAGCCTGCTGGGGTGTGTCTGCTAATACTTGGCGCCGTTTTTCTGGCATGCAATCGACACTTAGCTAATGTAAGGAGCAACAAGTCGTGAGTTATTTCAAACAGTTTTGTAAGCCACGGTTCAGACGATTCGGTTTCCAAGCGGCCACTATTTTAACGTGGATACTGGGCACCAACACCAAAGCTGCCGAATTGAATCCGTCGCCGACAAACTTCTTTACAATCACGATCAACAGCGGCGAACTCGGTGAAAACCACGCCGACCCTTATCAGAATCTTGGAACCATCGACGTCGCCGGCGGCACGCTTGAGAACCATGAAACTTTTGAAATCCTCAACTTTGGCGTTCTTTCCAATCAGTTGGGAGGAACCATCAACAACTTCAAAACCATTCAATCCGAGGACTTGGGTACAACGATTTCCAATGCCGGCGTGTTCAATAATTTTGATTCTCTCGGGAATGGATACCGATTTACCAATCATCCTACTGGCGTCCTCAACAACAACACCGGAGCGACGACAATCACCAAGTTTATCTTTACCAACAACGGAACCGTCAACAATACAAATGTTTTTAGCAACGGCACCGCCTCTGACTTAGGCCTGTTTGACAACAATGCGGGAGCGACAGTCAACAGTTTTCCAGGGAGCGAGTTCAAAAATTTCGGCGATCTCAATAACCGAGGAACCTTCAATAACGAAGGGAGCTTTCGCAGTTTGCCTCCTTTCACCGGTATCTCTGGAAGAGTGACTAACGACGGCGTTTTTAACAATCTGGCTGGGGCGTCGTTAATCAATGCAATCCGGTTCAATAGCGGCGGAATTCTGAATAACGATGGCATGCTCTCGACCAGCCACTTCCTGGCAAACCTACCCACCGGCGTGATCAACAATAACGCCACTGGCTCGGTAACCATCAATTCTGTGCTGAGCAATTTTGGCGCAATTAACAATGCGGGAGAATTCATTTTTAGTTTTGGAGGTTCCATGCGCGACAACGGCACGTACACGCAAACAGCCGGTGTCACTCAGAACCGTAACAAATCGCTGTCCTCCTCGGTATTCGACTTTCAAGGGGGTAAGCTTTTCGGAAGCGGCCATTTGACCGGATCGGTTATGCTTGGGGGAAGCGCCATCATCGAACTCGATTCGACCTTTACCAGTCAGGTGGGATCCTTCTCATTCGACTCCTTTGCAATGACTGGCGGCACCGTGCAATTGGACCTTGGCGGTCTCGTAGCCGGAATCGATTTCGATCAGTTAAACGTCCTCGGCAACGCGAGCCTTGCGGGGACACTCGATGTCGCGCTCATCGACCCTGGTACGGGCCTGTTCGCGCCAGTAGCGGGCGACTCGTTCGACATTCTCACTGCGACCGGCGGAGTAACCGGCACGTTCACCACGGAGAATTTGCCAGTCCTTACAGGCGGATTGAGTTGGGACGTGGTTTATGGCGCAAACGCTGTGACGCTTCAGGTGTTATCAACAACTTTGCCCGCCGATTTTGATGGCGATGGCGATGTTGATAGCGCCGACTTGGTTGTGTGGCAATCGTCCTATGGCGTCGATGCCGGGGCGGATGCCGATGGCGATGGCGACAGCGACGGCTTCGACTTTCTCGCCTGGCAACAACAGTTCACCGGGCCCGCTGCGGTTCCGTCCGCAACTTCGGTACCGGAGCCTTCGGGAATCGTATTGCTCGTAGTGGGAAGTCTACTTTTCGTCTCGCGGGCTGGATACTCGTTTAATCATCATGTTTGATTTCAATCACAAAACTAATTTTCGCAGGGAGAACAAACTTATGTGTTCTTGTTATTGCAACCGTTTAGCAACCGTTTTGATTTTGTTTGCAATGGCTTCGCCAGCTTTGGCCGTGCAGACCGTTTACACCGATGAAGCCACCTATTTGTCCGACCTCGCAACGCTAGGTTATGTCTCAGCCACCGAAGACTTTGAGGATGACAACTTCTGGGGGTTGCTGGAACCTACCGCAACAACCACCGTGCCGGGCGTGACCAGTCAACGGATTGAGTGGATTGGGCTTGGCGGTGGAGTCAATCTTAAAAGCAGTGAGGCGCGGACTGGCGATTGGGGGTTGATAACTTCTCCAGTACACTCGCCGTTCGACGGGTTTCTTGCGACAGCGGAACAGCCACTATTTGGGGTTGGCGGTTGGCTTCGGTCGAGCAATGCGGGCGCCGGTGGGCAAAACGATATTTCGGCATTTCTCAATGGATCGACTGTTGCGGCAGATATCTTCCAAGTGCCAACCACCCCGTACACGTTCTGGGGGGTGATCGACACGGCGGGGATCACCAGTCTTCAGTTTGAAACGGAACCTGTCGAGCCTCCCGAGCCCGGCTCGGGCGATCCGATCGATCCTTCCAAGACAATTTCTCTTGATGATTTTACGTTTGGATTTGCCACCGCTCCTACGTTACGCGAGCTGGGAACCGATTGGTCGAATGCAGCTGGCGGGACTTACACAACCGGCGACAACTGGAACGGCGGTGCAGTGCCCGCTGTGAGTGATAATGCATTGTTCCATCTCGGCAGCGCTGCGTCATATACAGTCAACTTTTCGCAAAACGAAACGGCCAGCCAGGCGGTGATCGGCAACGACAAAGTAGCATTCGACTTGGGTGGATTTCAATACAACCTCACCGAGCCAAACATCACACGCGAGTCGTTGATCGTCTCTGAGCGCCCCGGTGATGTCGGCGAGCTAACGATTACCAATGGAACTATCGCCGGTGCAAACGTGGTCGTTGCGCACTCGACAACTTCCATGGGGCACATGACGGTTGGCACCGGAGCAGCGGTCAACTTGACCGGCGCGATGCGTGTCGGCTCCGGCGGCAACGGCACGCTGGATATCCACAACGGCGGCACGCTCACCAGCGGGACCGGCAACTTCATCGGCCAACTCGGCGGCAACGGCATCGTGAATGTCGATGGCGCGAGCACGGCTTGGACCCTGTCCGGCTTTGGTGGGACGATCACAGTCGGTTCCGGCGGCGGGACGGGTACGCTGAACATCACCGCCGGCGCCACCGTGACGGCCGGATCGATCGTCGGCGGCAAACTTACGGACAATGGACTGAGCAGCAACACAACTGGCTCTGGAGCGATCAACGTTTCTGGCACAGGCACCACGCTGAACGCTGGCTCGATCACCCTTGCCCAAGACGCCAACGGCGCGCCAAGCTCGATGAACATCAGCGGCGGCGCATTGGTCGTGGGGGCAAGCGGCTTGATCGCGATCTCCTCTGATGCCGACGTCGTGCTCGACGGCCCTGGCTCAAGCTGGACTATGAACATCGGCGGCTCTTCGCGCGGCACGCTCCACGTAGGCCTGGGCGACCAGAACGGCACCTTTGCCAGCTTCCCACCGCCGCCCTTGCACACTGGTACACTCACCATCCAGAACGGCGCCTCCGTGCAAGCCGAACAAACCTTCATCGGACGCACTCGCACGGGTCGCGGTGTTCTTACCGTCACTGGAGTCGGTTCGTTGTGGTCGTCCGGTTCGCAGTTTTCGGGCAACACGTTTATTGGTCACGATGGTGACGGCGAACTCAACGTTCTCGCGGGCGGCTCCGTGCAAACCGGCCAAGCCTTCATCGGCCGCCTCGGCCTGCGCGACCAACTGCGCGGTGTCGCGAATGTCGACGGTGCCGGCTCAAATTGGACGACCCCCTCGACAATCTGGGTTGGTTTTAACAACGACCCGCTGGTCTACATCGGCGCGGGACTGTTCTTTGCCGAGGGTGTACTGAATGTCACCAACGCTGGTTCAGTCAACGCGGGGCAATTGTCGCTTGCGGGGCGTAAGGTTTCCAAGGGCGTTGTGAATATCACGGGAACCGGATCTGTGGTAGCGGCCAATTCGGTAACCTTCGGCAAGACCTTCACTTCCACATTCACTTTTGGTTCCAATGCCGAGATGAATATCTCGGCGGGTGGGTTGCTCGACGTGACAGGAAACATGGATATCCACCATGGCATCCTCACGCTCAATGGTGGCACGGTAAATGCTGCGAATCTTCAGCTTCACGGAGAGAATCTTATCGAACCAGGTTCCCCCAGCGAAACGGGAGACACACGAGTCACATTGACTGGCACGGGGCAAATCAATGCCAACGTGCTCAACTCCGGCGGATTCATTTCTCCGGGACTATCGGCCGGAGTTCTCGATATCAATGGCGACCTGACCCAGCTTTTTGATGGCACGCTCGATATCGAGCTTGGGGGTTTACTACAAGGCACCGAACACGATTTGTTTAATGTTTCTGGCATTGCCAACTTGGGGGGAATGCTTGACGTATCGCTCATCGATCCAGGAACTGGTCTGTTTGCGCCCGCGTTGGGCGACTCGTTTGACATCCTCACTGCCGCAGGCGGAGTGAGCGGCAAATTTGCAGGGCTCAACTTTCCCGCCTTGGGAGGAGGATTGGGTTGGGGCGTGACCTACGGACCCAACACGGTCTCGGTTCGAGTTCTCACGGTCGCTTTGTCGCCCGACTTTGATTTTGATGGTGACGTAGACGGTGCCGACCTGGCCGTGTGGGAAGCGTCGTATGCCGCCGGCGCCGGAGCGGATGCCAACGGCGACTTCAACAGCGACGGTTTCGATTTTCTCGCCTGGCAACGACAGCTCACTGGCCCGGGACCGCCGGTCAGCGTTGCCGTGCCGGAGCCCAATTCTAAGTGGACATTCTTGTCCGGTTTAGTCATACTGCTTCTATTCAAGGGGGGTCGTCTCGAATCACCGGTAGCCCGTTTTTCCTGCTTTGTATGAAAAGTGGTTGCATGTGTTGGAACTGTGTTGAAACGAATGCAAGGGAGTGATCGTCACCTAGTTTTCTTAATGGGGGTGTGTCATGAGCGTTCTAAGAAATTCTGTTTTGGTTTCATTGTGTGTCTTGTTTCTGGCAGATTTATCGTTTGCCACTTTGGTTGACAATGGTGATGGCACGATTACACAGATTCGAACCGACGGCTCGCAACTGATGTGGCTTCAAGATGCCAACTATGCGGCCACGTCGGGCTATCCTGACTACGAAACGGTGACGGAGTACTGCTACACACCCAACCCGGCCACATGTTTTTCTATAGCGCCGCAGATTGGTTTGACCCATGCGGATGCCATTACCTGGGCAAGCACACTTGATTTTGCAGGCCATACCGACTGGCGCATGGCTTCTGGATTAAATCCGGACGGATCGGGTCCAGTAATTGGTTTCGCAGGGCTAGGGGCAATAGGCGAGATGATAAACCTCACTGTGACGGAGGGAATATGGCGCGATGCACCGGGCCCTTTTTCCAACGTACAACTTTCCTATTGGACAAGTTCGTCAGGTCCAGACTTTGACGATGGTATCTGGGACCATCTCGTGTTGAACAGTTCCCAAGCTGTCTTGCAGTCCAAGCAGGTAGTTGTGGGACCAGACATCTTCGTACTCAGAAGATTCGCAGGCTGGGCAGTGCGCGATGTCACCGTTGTGCTGGACACCGCGGATTTTGACGGCGATGGTGACGTAGACAGTGCCGACCTGATCGTGTGGCAATCGTCCTATGGCGTCAACGCCGGGGCCGATGCCGACGGCGACGGGGAAAGTGATGGCGATGATTTCCTGATTTGGCAGCAGCAATTTACCGGATCCGTCCCCATTTTCGCTGTGCCGGAACCAAGCACACTTACCTATATTTCCCTGGTTTTTATGGGATTTTTAGGCGTTTTTCGGCGTTAATCGCCCTCTCTTGAGATTCTATGTCGGTTCACGGCCTCATTATCTGCTCTCCATGTTGGCAGGGCATTTTCTTCACATTTGGGTGAAGAGTTCTCGTGCCTCAATTCGGATGAGTTAAACGGGGAAGTGATACGATGAAGCGTTTGCAGGGAAATTTGGTGGCTTGGAAGAAAATTTTCTTCTTCGTGGTATTGGCTGAACTAGCTGCTCTAGCTGCCCCCACCATGGCCCAAATTCCGATTCAGTGGACGAACCCTGTAACGGGTCCCACGGCTGGGGATTGGTTCAACGCCGCGAATTGGAGCACGGTAGTTCCCACTGCGTTAGATTCCGCTCAGATCAACAATGGTGGCGAAGCCCGAATCACTGGCAGCGTGGGGGTCAACCGCATCGGGGTCGGCTTGAACGGTGGCACAGGATTTTTGGCAAGTACAACTCCAGCGATCTCCATTTCAACTATCGAAGATTTTGATACGGGAGAAACCACTGGAGCATTCGCGTTAGGTCCTCAAACGGTCACCAGTAACGGCACCACGACGATAACCGATGCCACTAGCATTATCATTGGCACGGGAGGAACAGGCGATCTGGATGTCGGTCAGGCAGCCGCCACGCTGGGTGCCACGGGCAACGCAACCGGCGTACTTACTATTGAACGTGTTCCTTTTGTGCAGGTCGCCGACGACGCCGACGTTGGTCATTCAAGCGGTTCAGCAACTGCCAACTCAAACGGAACATTCAATGCGCATAATATCGGCACGCTCGACGTAGGGAAATTTATGAATGTTGGCGAGGCAGCTGATTCCTCAGATTTTAGAAGTGCCACGGGAGCGTTTAATTCAAGCTTCGTCAACCTGCTGATGGTGAAAGACGATTTTATCGTTGGCCGAGCATTTAGCGGAGGTGGAACAGGCACCAGCAACGCGACGGCGAGCATTGTCGATGCCGGAACGATCGACGCCGGAGGAGATTTCGTGGTCGGACGCGCAACGGCCAAAGGTGGCGGCACTGCCCAAACAAGCGCGACGTTAGACATCCAAAGAACCACGACACTACTCGTGGCAAACAACTTCAGCGTAGGGCAAGTCACCAGCGCGCTCAAGCTACCAGGGGGGACGGTAGTAAGCGGCCAGGCCGATTCCTTGAATATAACCGCCACACTTACAAACGTTGCCAACATTACCACAGGCACGGGCATGTTCGTCGGGCGAGCCTTTACCAGAGATAACTCCAAGGGCAGTGCGACTGGAACTTTAACCATCGACACCGCCACCTCAGTAACCGTTGGCGCAGATCTGGACGTGGGACAAACTGGTAGTACCGGCATTGCTACCGACTTGGGTCTCAGTACAAGCGGTACAGGCAACTTAACGGTTCGCAATGTGACCGGGACATTTGGCATCGCCGGAGACATTGACCTCGGCAAAGCGGGCAGCGTTGCCAACACCACCACGCAAGGCAATGGAACGCTGTTGGTTGAAAATGTTGGCGCGCTGAATGTTGCTTTCGATTTGGACGTGGGGCAAGTTAGCGGTGCCGGGCAGTCGTCTGGCGTTGGCATGGCCACGATTCGCACAACTCCCAGTATCATCGTTGGCAACGATCTCGACGTCGGCTTTACTTCGGGTTCTTCAACCAGCTCGAACAGCGGCAATGGAACTCTGGCGATCTCCGATGCGACAGTCTCGATCGGTTTTGCCAATCCGTTGCTTCCCGGCTCTCTCAGCTTGGGCAATGCAGGCGTAGCGCTCGGAACACGCGCACAAGGCCAGGGAATTGCAACTTTTGAACGATCGTCCATTACGGTTGCAAACCGCGTAGCCGTGGGTAGACTCTCCGGCGGAAGTTTAGAAGCTACGACAACTTCAAGTGGGACACTCAATCTTATCGATAGCTCGGTCACGACTCCGACCTTCGAGGTCGCCAATGTCCTTTTAGGTACCGCAGGAACCGTCGACGGAACAGTTAATCTTGAGTCGTCACTTGTGAATGTCACCGGCGCAATGACACTGGAACCGGGGTCGCTATTCGACTTTGGTCTGTCGGGCGCGACGAAAGCTGATGGAACCGGCGCATTGGGACAATATAGCGCGATCAACTCTGGCAGTGCAAATCTTGCCGGTGATTTGAACGTGTCGCTACTGGATGGTTATGTTCCGGCAACGACCACTTCATTCGAAATCATTACGGGATTGCGAGCAGGTAATTTTGACAATGTCACTTTCCCGGTGGTACCAGGATTGATGTGGCGGATCAACTACAACCCCAATTCGGTAGTGATTCGAGCGCTGGTCGGACTCACAGCCGATTTCAACAACAGTGGAATCGTCGACGCGGCCGATCTGGCGATTTGGCAGTCGTCTTACGGCATCAATGCGTTGGCCGATGCCGACAACGATGGCGATTCGGATGGGGAAGACTTCATCGAATGGCAACGTCAGCTCGGACTCAGCCCGCCGATCAGCGCCTCGACTGTGGCAGTTCCCGAGCCTTCCACCTTTGTGTTGGCACTCATGTCGGCCATGGGAATATGGTCGCAGCGCAGATCCATTCACAACAAGAGCAACCCGCTTAAAACCAAAACACACCACCAGCAGTCTCTTGAGAAAGCTGAATCGTTACCCTGCGGATTCACGCTCGTTGAGCTGCTGGTGGTGATTTCTATTATCGGCGTGTTGATCGCGCTGTTGCTGCCCGCTGTGCAGGCCAGTCGAGAAGCGGCTCGAAAAACCCAGTGCGTCAACAATCTCAAGCAAATTGGCTTGGCGTTTCAAAATCATGATGGTGCACACGGAGTGTTTCCAAGCGGGGGCTGGAACTGGAACCACCAACCTACATATGACAATGGTCGTCCCGTCTCAGGGGCGGACCAGCATGCCGGGTGGGGGTTCCAAATCCTCCCTTATATCGAAGCACAGAATGTTTGGAATGCAGGGCCTATCGAAGCGATTGGAGCGGAATTGAGCGTCTATTTTTGTCCTTCGCGTCGACCGCCACAATCGATTGTCCGCCCCGACAAATATATTCCCGCACTCACCGGGAGCACAATCCGCCATGCTTTGTGTGATTATGCCACCTCGAATCGTGAAATGACTGGCGTGCTGCGTCGCTTCGAACCCATCGGACTAAGGGAAGTCACCGACGGCACCACCCATACGCTGTTGGCCGCGGACAAACGATTGAATCTTGCCCACTTGGGAGAAGATCAAGACGACGACAATGAAGGTTACACCGTCGGTTGGAACGAAGATACGATTCGTCGTACCGACGAATCGCCTGCCCCCGATCACTTTGGTGACGGCGATGGCGACAAACTCTTTGGATCTTCACACCCGGGAATAATTAATGCGGCGCTGGTCGACGGTTCGGTGCGCACTGTGTCTTTCAATATTGATAAAGACGTGTTTGAACTTTTGGGCAATATTTCCGACGGAGAGCAGGTGGACGATGAAACTCTCTAAAAATACCTTCGTGGCTGGACTACTCGTTGGATGTCTGTGTCTATCTGGATGCAGTAAAACTCCGGTAGGCGAGCTTGCTTCTGCACTTTCAGACGAAGACAACGGCGTACGTTACGAAGCCGCAAAGCAACTGGCAAAGTATGGCCCCGAAGCGGTGGAAGCCGTGGATGAATTGGCTGTGACACTTGCCGACCCCGATCCCAGGGTTCGTTATCGGAGTGCCAAGGCGCTGAGCAAGATCGGCATCGGCGCCGCCCCTGCGGCCGATTCGTTGGTACTTGCGTTGAACAATGCCGACGACGAGATGCGTTACTACCTCGTCAAAACATTGGCAAACATCGAGGATGCCGCGGTTGGAGCCGTTGAAGAATTGAAACAAATTTTGCAGTCCGACACAGACGCTCGAAACCGTTATTACGCCGCCAAGGCGTTAGGGAAGATCGGCAAGGAAGCCCGCGATGCAACTACTGCATTGGAAGCCGCGGGGAAAGACCCAGATAAAAAAGTTCGCAAAGCAGCAGGGGAAGCACTCGAAAAAGTGCGTGCGTCCTAACAAGGATTTAGAGATGTTAACAAGGCAACCCATCATGCGACGAGCTATCGGCCCAGCGAGCATTCCATTTCCGGAATTCGCTATGGCCAATTGGCGATCGAGCGGTTCGCGCAATTCGCGAGCCCGTAAAGGGGTAATAGTGCGCTCGGATTCAAATATTACTCAACACACACCCAGTTCTGACAATACCAAGCTGTCCCAAAGCCTGACACGCAATGATCAGCCAACCCGACAGCGAGTGCGCGTTGCACTCTATTCGCACGATACGATGGGACTAGGTCATTTGCGACGCAACTTGGTAATCGCCCAATCGCTTGCGGAGTCGTCTCTCGAAGCGACAACACTTCTTATCAGCGGCGCGCATTCCGCAAATTTCTTCAGCTTGCCCGAGCGGGCCGATCTGTTGACTTTGCCACGTTTGCAGAAAAACCCCGCGGGAGATTATTCCTCTGGCCACTTAGACATCTCGGTCCACGACCTGATTAGCCTGCGTGCGGACTCGATTCGCTCGGCACTTGAGGCTTTTTTGCCCGACGTGTTGATCGTCGACAAAGTTCCAGCAGGCGCTTTCGGCGAAATGTTGCCCGCGCTGCGTTCGATGAAAATGCAGGGCAACGTGAAGTGTGTTCTTGGAATTCGCGATGTGCTCGACGATCCTGAAACGGTCCGTTTGGAAAACGACAAGCCTATCACAAGAGATACTATCGAGGAATTCTACGATGACATCTGGGTTTATGGCGACTCGCGTGTGTACAACCCTGTGAAAGAATATCAATGGTCCAAACAGATAGCCAACAAAGTGCGTTTTACTGGTTATCTCGACCAATCGCGAAGACTGCGTGCTGTCAACGGACACAGTCAACAAGAGGTTCCATCGCATTCCGCAAGTAAAGATCGGCTTGTGGTTTGTACGTTGGGCGGGGGGCAGGATGGCTTTGCTTTGGCAAAGGCGTTTATCGAAGGGCTCCCGAAAACAGGCGTTCAGGGAGTTTTGCTCGCGGGGCCGTTTATGCCTGAAGAGTCGATGCAATCTCTTCATCAAGCTGCTGAAAACCGTGACAACCTTGAAATTGTGAAGTTCATTCCCGAGGCCGACAAACTCGTGAGCCAGGCCGACTGTGTTATTGCCATGGGCGGCTACAACACGGTCTGTTCGATTTTGTCCTTTGCCAAGCGAGCCCTAATTGTCCCGCGGGTTGCACCCCGACTCGAGCAATGGATTCGTGCCGAACGACTACAACAACTGGGCCTCGTCGACGTAGTCCATCCTCGCGATTTATCTCCCGTAGGTCTTCACGATTGGATCGAAGAAGGTGCCGCACCAGTTCGACGAGCAGCGGAACTAGTCGATATGAACGGGCTCACAAACGTAGAACAATACTGCAAAGAACTTATCGGCACTAAGACCATCCGACAACTACGACCATCAAGAGATTTGGTATGACTATGACAAATTATATCCCCAACAATGGCCACTCGCGCACGTCGAGTGAAACTCGCCCTGTTCGCGTGGGATACGTGGTGAAACGCTATCCACGATTCTCCGAGACGTTTATTGTCAACGAGATTCTATCGCACGAGGCGGCTGGTTGGGAAATCGATATCTTCTCGTTACGTCCCTGTCTCGACACCCACTTCCAGCACGCAATTGCCGATGTACGTGCAACGGTCACTCAACTACGCCACGGGGGAATTCGCGTAGAAGCCTTGTGGAAAGAACTGGAATCTTATGGGAAGGACAACCCTCAGTTGTGGTCCGTATTGCCGCAGGCGACCGACTACTCGGCAGTGGAAGTCTTCCAAGCGATTTTACTTGCTCGGGAGATTCAGTCGCGAGGTATCGAGCACTTACACGCCCACTTCGCCACAACAGCGACTGCTGTAGCGCGATTGGCATCGCTACTGACGGGCATTTCCTACACACTCACGGCGCACGCGAAAGACATTTTTCACGAGTCGGTGGACGAATCGTTGCTCGACCGCCGCCTCACGTCCGCCGCCAAAGTGATCACGGTGAGCGATTTCAATGTCCGCGATTTGTCCGGTCGCTTTCCTCACGCAGCGAAGAATATCCGCCGCATCTACAACGGCCTCGATCTCTCGTCCTACTGCTACTGCGACCCCAGAAAGCGGGCGCCGAAGATTGTCGCTGTCGGGCGGCTTGTAGAGAAAAAGGGATTTGGCGATTTGATCGAGGCGTGCGCAATCTTGGCGGAGTCGGACCTTGACTTTCAGTGTGAGATTATCGGCGGCGGCGATTATGAAAAGAAGTTGCAGACAAAAATTGAGGAATTGGGTTTGCAGGAGCGAGTCGCCTTGCTGGGACCACTTCCCCAGCGCGAAGCACACCGAGCAATCCAAGATGCCACCGTTTGTGCCGCACCGTGCGTGACTGCGTCCACGGGCGACCGCGATGGTTTGCCTACCGTACTGATAGAAGCGATGGCACTAGGTACGCCTTGTGTATCGACCGACGTGACGGGCATTGCCGAGATTGTTCGTCATCGCGAAACGGGGCTCGTCGTATCGGAACAGCAACCGGTGCAACTTGCCGAGGCCATGCGTGCACTGCTGCAAGATGCTGATCTTCGCATCACGCTTTCTCGGGCAGCACGGCGGCTTGTTGAGCAACAATTCGATATCCATACAAACACGATGGAACAGCGAAAACTATTCTCGCAAAGCTGCCGTGTGCCGTCCTCAGAGAACATTCCCCAGCCCACGTTGGCGGAGGTTGGATGATGAAAGTCGCCTATGTTTGTTGCGATCCCGGCGTGCCTGTGTTCGGCTGCAAAGGATGTTCGATTCATGTGCAAGAGGTTTTGCGCGAATTGAGCCGCCGCGGCGCCGAAATCGATCTGTTTGCCATGCGCATCGGAGGGGAATGCCCTCCAGATTTGAGCAATGTTCGGGTACATAAAATAGAGTGCGAAAAGGCTACAAACCAAGCCGATCGCGAGCAGTTCTTAAATCGTTCTAATGAAACCGTAGCGGATATGCTTACCCGTGCTGCTCCGTTCAATATCGTTTACGAACGCTACTCCCTGTACTCGTTTAGCGCGATGGAATACGCACGCAATTGGCTCATACCCGGAATCTTAGAAGTCAATTCCCCGCTGGTCGAAGAGCAGGCTCAGTATCGCGAGTTGATCGATCGCGACCTTGCGGAACAAACGACGAGACGTGTGATGACGATGGCCGGAGCAGTCATTGCCGTATCACAAGAGGTGGCAGATTTTGTCGAACAACAACGGCTTTATCCCTCGGGGATTCACGTGTTGTCCAACGGTGTGGACGTTTCAAGATTTCAAATTGACGGGCCGGAACAATTTCCCAAGAAAGAGAATGAATTGGCAGTAGGCTTTGTCGGTACGCTTAAACCGTGGCATGGCGTGGCCGATTTAATCGAGGCGTTTCGCATCCTCTCCGTCGAAGAGCCGAGAGCCCGGCTTACCATCGTGGGAGCGGGGCCTGAGCGAGGACGCTTAGAACATCAAGTTGCGTGCTTGCCCGCTTCGGTGGCACAGGCTGTTCGGTTTACTGGCGCGGTAAGCCCTGACAGAATTCCTGGTTTGCTTTCCCAAATGGACGTTGCCGTTGCTCCTTTCAAGGCGTCAGAAGGCTTTTACTTTTCGCCATTGAAAATTTTTGAGTACATGGCCGCCGGTTTACCGACCGTGGCGAGCGAACTTGGACAAATCCCAGACATCCTCGAAGACGGCGTGACGGGACTGCTCGCACCACCGGATGATCCACAGCAACTCGCGGAGACAATTCTTCTTCTCTTACGAGATCCTGAAAAGACCAAGTCCATGGGACGTGCAGCGCGTGCCATCGCCGAAAACCAATTCACTTGGGAAACGGTGGTCTCGCAAATTCTCAAAATTGCCAAGCGGTTAAAACGCAAAATGGCTCCCAGGCTGAGCACGCACACTTCGCGGTTCGTCAATAACTTTCCAAAACATCCAGCTCATTAGCGATTGAATATGGCTCGGCCTAAAAACACTCACGATAGTTTCTCTCGCTTCGGTCAAGTGCTGCGCCATTTCCTTCCGGCTTTGTCGAAGGAAAAACCGCTGATCGCAGGGGCGATGGTGGCACTGTTTTCGAGTGTGACATTCCGATTGCTGGAACCTTGGCCGCTAAAATTTATTTTGGATTTATTGATACCTAACAAGGCTCCCAGAACCAACGGATTATTCCCAGCTCTTAATAATCTGGAACCCAACGCAATCTTAATACTGGCGCCCTTGAGTCTGGTTGTTGTGGTTGCGCTTTGCGCCACAAGCGATTACTTCAAAACGGTCGGGTTTGCCTTGTTGGGCAATCGCGTGATGACGCGCATTCGAGGAAAGCTTTATCGCCATTTGCAGGCTCTTTCGCTTTCATTTCACGACAAAGCGCGCAGCGGAGATTTGTTGGTCCGAATCATTGGCGACATTAAGCTCATGCGCGACGTCGCAGTCACGGCACTCTTGCCCTTGATGGCAAGTGTCTTGATCCTAGTCGGCATGTTCACTGTGATGTTCATTTTGAACTGGCAACTAACACTGTTGTCGCTGGCGGTGATGCCTTTGTTCGGGTTATCCACAGTTCGGTTGGGCAAGCGCATTCATGCTGCTGCTCGTAAACAGCGACAGCGCGAAGGGGCAATGGCCGCGACGGCGAGTGAGGCAATCAACTCCGTAAAAGTTGTGCAGGCTTTATCCCTGGAAGACCATTTCGAAAGCAGTTTCTCTTCGCAAAACAAGCGGAGTCTGTCCGAAGGAGTGAAGACACGGAGACTTGCAGCAAGGTTGGAACGAACTGCCGATATATTGATCGCCATCGCAACCGCTGCCGTGATGGGGTACGGCGCAAAGCTGGTTCTGGACAATCAGTTGACCGCTGGCGATCTCGTGGTGTTTTTGACTTATATGAAGCGCGGTTTTCGTCCTCTGCAGGACTTCGCCAAATACGCGGGGCGTCTGGCCAAAGCTGCGGCAGCAGGGGAACGCATTGTTGAGTTGCTGGATCAAACCCCCGATATTCAGGACGCTCCCGACGCGATTGATGCTCCACCGCTAGAAGGCAAAGTAGAATTCGCGCACGTCGACTTTGAATACGAAGAAGATGTCCCAACTACCAGCGATCTTTCGTTAACCATCAAACCGGGACAATATGCCGTGATTGCGGGAGATTCAGGAGCGGGAAAATCAACGCTCCTGAGCCTCATGCTGCGGCTCTACGATCCGCAGCAAGGAGTCATTTCGATTGATGGAACAGACATTCGCGACTGGACCCTGCCTTCGCTTCGAGGACAAATCAGTGTCGTTCTGCAAGACACGATACTGTTTGCCGCAGACGTGTCGGAAAACATTGCCCTCGGTGCCAGCGATGTCGACCAGGAACAAATCGAAGCGGCTGCCCGGTTGGCGAACGCTCACGAATTCATAAAAAATCTGCCGCAAGGCTACGATACCGTGTTGGGCGAACGCGGTGTGAATCTTTCCCAGGGACAACGTCAGCGTATTGCCATTGCCCGCGCTGCTGTGCGTAACGCACCAATCCTATTGCTCGACGAACCGACCGTGGGCCTTGACGAGAATAATGAGCGCTCGGTCCGCGACGCATTACGCCGTCTGGCTCGCGGAAGAACGACATTGCTCGTCACGCACGACTTGCGACAGACCATGGATGCCGACGTGATTTTCTTCATTGCGGACGGTTGCATATCGGAATCAGGCACGCATCAACAGCTTCTAAAAGAAAACGGCACGTTTGCCCAACTCTATCGCTCTCAAACTGGCGATCCCCAGGCAGCGCCGCAAGGAACCCCACATAGTGTCACAAGCTAATACGATCAATAGTAGCGCGCAGAGCGACGAACCGGTTTCCAAGGCCGCTTCGCTCAATCCCTATGTGTTTCTAGTGGGATCCCCTCGTTCAGGAACAACGATGCTCAAGCGCATGGTGAGTGCGCATCCCCAGGTGGCCATCACGCGAGAAACCCATTGGATTCCTAAGATCTTTGAAAAACGTCGCGGCGTGGACGACGCGGGGAAAGTCACTCCGCAGATCGTCGAAAAGTTGTTTGAGCATCATCGGTTCGATCAGATGAAATTCCGGGCTGAGAAGCTTCAACAACTTGTCGATGACAACCCAGGTATGCGTTACGCAGATCTGGTTTCTCGGATCTTCGATAATTACGGCCAAAGAAAAAACAAAACCCTCGTAGGTGATAAGACTCCAACCTATGTTCGCAAACTACCGACTTTGCTGCAATTGTGGCCGGAGGCACGGTTTGTTCACCTTATCCGCGACGGGCGCGATGTGTGTCTTTCGATGCGCAAATGGCGGATGGCAACTAAAGCGGCAGGGCGATTTTCCACTTTTCAAACCGATCCCGTCGTGACGACTGCACTTTGGTGGAAAGCGCTCGTCGGGCTGGGACGAGAAGACGGAATGCAAATCGGGCAAAAACAGTACCTCGAAATTTCGTACGAATCGCTGGTTGCGCAGCCAGGCTCCGAATGCCGACGACTCTCGCATTTTCTTGATTTGCCTTATTATCAAAGCATGGAAAGATATTACGAAGGTCGAACACAAACGGAGGAAGGACTTTCAACGAATGCCGCCTGGCTACCTCCCACACCAGGACGAAGGAACTGGCGTGATCAAATGGAAGCGGCAGACGTGGCCCGATTTGAAGCGGCGGCGGGGGATCTTCTGGAGCAACTCGGGTACGAGCTAGCCTGCTCCGAGATTTCTGCGCGCGATCAGCAAGTTGTTCTCAAAGTTCGGGAACAGTTCCAACAGGAAGCCGCGCAGCGTAATTGGCGTCTCCCGAAACTTTGGTGATCTCGTTAGATAACTCAGACTAAAAAGAGAAAGCTGAATCCTGTGCTTCATCCAGACGATGCACAACTTGTTGCACGCGACGACGCGCTTTCCGGATTGCGCATCGTGCTGGACGATGAGGCCGCCGGCGCACTGTTTCAGCAACATCTGCAGCATCTCCAGCCTACTAGTGCGCGATGTGTCTATTTGCGCTACAAGCCCGGCATTAGCTGCATAGCATGTTTTAATGTGAAATCTTCTTCCGATGATTGCCTCGTTCATGTCATCGCGTATCGAAGAGACGCACACGATAAGCTTTCCAAAGCAGTGAACGATCGCGATTCTCGCAATCGCATCGTTGATCTAGAACTGGCTTTGGTAATCTCGGTCTTTCCCGAAGATTCAGAGCTTAAGGCGTTATCGCGGTTGTTTGATTCGGATGACGACCGTTCGATTCTTTCGAAACTTGTCCCCGACAGAAAGGATTTGCAAACGGGCACACTGGCCACACTCCGTTATAAGCCAGAGCGGCGATATGTCGCGCGGCTGGATGTCGACGGCAAACCGGCAGCAGTTCTCAAGTTGCACACGGAAGCCGACTACTCGCAAGCCAGACGGGCTACGAAATCTCTGAGTTCGATCGACGTCATTCACGTTCCACAAGTCCTCGGCCACTCCGACCGGCATGCGGCGATTCTTCGAAGTTGGCAGCCTGGTGTCTCTGTCGATTGTCTGTTGTCGACACCGGCAATAGCAAGACATGCGCTGAAGGAGGGTGGACGCCTACTCGCACAATTACACGGTCATACCACCTCAAAATTACCTCCACAAACACCCGCCTGGGAAGCAAAGACTTTGTGCGATACCGCCATGGACTTTCACGCTTTGTGTCCCAACCTCGCAACAGCCATGCAACGGGTCGCCATGCGGTGCGCCACATTGATTGGAAAGCTGCCCACTTTGTCAGTACCGATCCATGGTGATTTTCATCCACAACAAATTCTCGTCGACGACGGCAATCACACTTTAATTGATTTCGATAGCTCTGCACTGGGGCACCCTGCTTCTGACCTCGGAAATTTTCTTGCACACATGGAACGAAACTATCTTCATGGTTTGTTCACACCCTCCGAACATAACGAGCTGATCATCGCTTTTTTAGATGGTTATCTTGAGATCAGTCGAAGCTATGAGCAGCATGCAGTTGGAGTCTATACGGTGGCTGCGCTCTTGCGGTTGGTGCACGAACCGTTCCGCACACGTCAGCCTGATTGGCGCGTGCGTGCAGAAGAACTGATTACTCGAGCGGAAAAGCTTCTTTTTCATGTCGAAGAGGACAATACAGCTACAGACCAATCAAGCCGTAATCTGACTCAAGAAGCAAAAAGCAACAACTCAACTCTGACCCACGATACTGCTTTATCCTTTGCTCAACATGCGACTGCAACTATTGAAGTACAAAAGCGTATTCTTCCAATTATTCAAGAACAACTCGGGGACCAAACACTCGAACTGCGCTCAGCAAGTGTCGTTCGGCACAAACCGGGGAGACGGTGTCTGATTGAGTATGTTTGTGACAGTCGACAGACTGGACACGAAACAATCGTGCTAGGAAAAATTCAAGCCAAGACTAGGCACGATGCCAGTTACCGATTGCAGCAGATGCTATGGATAAGTGGATTCGACTACGAAAGTGCGGATAGAATTTCTGTGCCGCGACCGCTGGGAGTTGTCTACACGTGGCACATGTGGCTGCAAGAACGCGTGGCGGGACAAAGCTGTTGGGAAGCACTTGAGGGATCTCAAGCAGACCAAGTTGCCAACCGTGTAGCTGAAGCAGTTTATAAATTACAGCATGCCGATATTGTTACTGTTCGTAGCCATGCACTGAGAGACGAACTAAGTATTCTAGAATCAAAGCTGTTTCAGGTAGCCAGACAAAAACCTCGCTTAAAAAGCAGAATCGCAGACATTCTCAATGCATGCCGAGAACTGGCCCACCACATCCCTGAAACGTCGCCGGTAGGAATCCATCGCGATTTCTATCCCGATCAGGTGGTCGTCGACGGCAGCCGGATTTTTGTGCTGGACCACGACCTCTATTGCCTGGGAGATCCCTGTTTGGATATCGGCAACTTTTGTGGCCACTTGATCGAATACAGCTTGCGAAAAAGTGGGGACATCGATTTTTTTGCGTCCGCGCAGCAGACGATCATCCATCGCTATTCGCAACTGCAAGGATTTGATTGTCAGCAATCGGTTGACGCTTATACCACGCTAACATTGGCCCGCCATATTTATCTCAGCACGCTCTTCTCCAAGCGCCGGCCATTGACGACGACTCTCATCGAAATGTGTGAAGCTAGGCTTGCGGTCTGTAACCGCTAATCTTAGACTGACCAACTCTTTCGATTACTACGCGACTCCGAGGTAGTACATTGGGCCTGTCCCGATTGCTTCAGTATGAAAGTTTCCAGCTTCAGCATCATTCGCGACGGCGTTCGATTTGGCTATCCCTTTGTGGAAAGCATTCGCTCCGTTTTGCCCTTGGTCGACGAATTTATTCTTGCGGTAGGGAAGGGGAGTGACGAAACGCTAGAACGTGCTCGCGCAATTGAATCGCCAAAACTGCGAATCATCGAAACCGTTTGGGACGAAAATCTCCGCCAAGGCGGGCAAATTATGGCCCAGCAAACGAACCTGGCATTGGGCGAATGCACGGGGGACTGGTGCTTCTATATCCAAGGCGATGAAGTCATTCACGAAGAAGATAACACACGAATCCGTAACGCCATGGAGACCCACTTTTCAAATCCGCGCGTCGAAGGACTCAGCTTTCGTTACAAGCACTTTTACGGCAGCTATCGGTTGATCAATCCCTTGCCGTATCGCCGACAGATTCGCATTGTAAAAAACAACATCGGCGTCCGATCGGTGGGCGACGCATGCGGGTTTGCGGTTGATGGACGGAAGTTGCAAGCAAAGCGGACTGGCGCGCACGTTTATCATTACGGGTGGGTTCGTCCTCCGGCCGTGATGACAAAAAAGATGGATACCTTTTTGAGTTTTTATCGCGAAATCTCAAACGGTAGCAAACAGCGTCAATCGGCTTCCGAAACCGAAGCAGTTAAAGATTACCAATACCAAACCGACGCCTGCCTGCCGTATCGAGGAACGCATCCCGAAGTGATGCGCGAGGTAATCGCCGCCCAAGACTGGCCTGAACCACCTTATCGTTACATCCCCCGCTGGCGCAATGCGACTTGGTGGACGGGATTCCTCCAGAAGAATTTCGCGACAATCTATCGTCGCTTGCCGAAGAAGAAGACCGATTAGACTGAAATGCGTCGAACTGCATTTATTCTGCGTAGACAAAACTTTCGTCGACTACCGAGGGGGAATACCGAATAGGTTTTTGTCTTAAGCCGCACTGGAACTAACACTGCCAGTCATCACACCATCGTTGGCAGAGAGTTGCGATTTCTCGCATCGTATGCCGATCAGATCAAGCTGTTCCGTGAGAAATCGATATCCATGCGTTGCGAGCATCTTCAAACACTCGTCGATATCGTGTTGAGAAAAATGTCGGTACTCGAAGCGGAGGATGTGTGGGCGGATGCGCGTGAAATCGATTGATTTTAGAATCTCGTAATCGTATCCCTCCGCATCGATTTGCAAGAAGTCGACCGAGTCGATATTTGACTGCCGTAGTACATCGTCAATCGTTAAACAATCAATTTCCTTGCTAACGATTTCGTGGTCGGCAAGTCCGTGTCGCAGCAAATGATTGCGATCGAACGATGCAAATTCAACATCGCCTTCCTTCGCCACATAGAAATTTCGCGTGCCACGAACACAATCGATTGCCGAGTTGACAAATAGCAGGTTGTCGCGATGTTGGTGCAATTGCTGGAGACGAGCGAAGGCGGTTGGTTGCGGTTCGACCAAAACACCGCGCACCGGGTAGCGCTCGATTAGATTTAATACTTCATCACCAACCGATCCGTCGTAAGCGCCGATTTGCAAAAACGTCAACTCACCGTGCGCAAGCACATGCTTTGCAATTACAAGGGGCAACACACTGCCAAATCGCAACGCGGGGTCCTCGGTCAAAATCGCAGGCTCGTACGCGCGAGTAAGACCCAACTTGCGCAGCAACCGATTGCGGGTCTGACGAATCTGATATCCGCTGGGCAGAAAAGGTAGAAATCGGTTCTTAAATCTTCGAAAACCTGCCATAGGAAGTGGTCTTGATTAGTTGCGGAAAAACCCCTGCGCAAACTGGTCTAAGGATACCTCTATATAAGACGCTAGCCATAATCGAATTAGTAATCTCTTAGCGAGATTAGCAAGGTTACAGACCCTTTACTAAAACTCGCTTCCAAACGGTTATCGGCTCATGGGACCTATTCCCTTGATTCCTGTTTGGCTAAATTAACTGGTTGAATCACCACACCACCTTTCAGAGACATTAACGATGGAATATGTCGTTTTGCTATCCGTGCCGGGACTGAGGGAGTGCGATCTTGCGCGCATGCCACAGCTGAGCAAGCTTGTGAGTAACGGAGATCGCGCAGATCTTGTGCCGAGTTTCCCAGCAGTCACTTGTCCCGTGCAAGCAAACATGACAACCGGGGTGCTACCAAACGAGCATGGCGTGGTAGCCAACGGTTTTTTCTGGCGCGAGCGGGGCGAAGTCGAAATGTGGACTTCAGACAACGATTGTATACAGCAGCCTCAGCTGTGGGATATTCTACGTCAGCACAATCCGGCACTCACATCGGCAGTTTGGTTCCCGCTGCATAGCAAAAATTGTGGGGCAGACTATGTTTGCACACCTGCCCCCATTCATAATCCGGACGGCAGCGAATCGTTATGGTGCTACTCACGCCCTGAAACTTTCTATGAAGAACTAATGGAAGAGCTGGGGCACTTTCCACTGCAACATTTCTGGGGGCCGATGGCCAACATAAAATCGACTGCGTGGATTGTCTCTTCGGCAGTGCGCGCGGCAGAGAAGTTTCGACCCAACCTGTTTTATATCTATTTGCCGCACTTAGATTATGCAACTCAGAAGTTCGGCCCAGATTCTCCAGAAGCCATCCAAGCAACCATCGATTTAGACATCGAATTAGGACGGCTGATCGAAGGTTTTTCGGCTGCATACGCTAACGAACATCCGCTCTGGCTCGTGGCCAGCGAGTACGCTATTTCGCCGATCAATCAGGTCTGTTATCCCAACCGCGCATTACGCGAAGCGGGGCTGCTCTCGGTAAACGAAACCGACGATGGCGAACAACTCGACATCGATTCCAGCGCTGCCTGGGCACTTGTGGACCATCAGTTTGCACACATCTTTGTTCGCGATTCGAATGAAGACAACATCAATCGCGCTCGCAAAGTGCTCTCTCGTATACCGGGAGTTGCCGGAGTGTTGACGCGCGACGAACTTGCCAAGGTCGATTTAAGTCATTCCCGCTCGGGCGATTTGGTGGTGGTCTGTGAGCCGAATAGTTGGCTTGCCTACTACTGGTGGTTCGACGATCGCAACGCGCCAAGTTTTGCGCGTACCGTCGACATCCATCGCAAGCCGGGATACGACCCGGTCGAATTGTTTTGGGACCCGGTCGCCAAAGGTGTTCCGTTGGATGCTTCGCTCGTAAAAGGCTCGCACGGTGCTCCAGCGATCGACCCGTCACAGCGTGGGGTATTGCTCTGCTCCGAACGAGGAGTCTATGTCGAACGCCCGCAGGCGGATACCGATGTCGCCGACATCACGTTACGCCAATTCGGCATCTAGTGCCACCCTCGGCATTCGGAAGATGCCTGCACACGCCTGAATTGGTACGGGTTGGGTAAACTTTTCTGTCAGTCGGGGTTGTGCAAGAACCCTCCAGCTACGCTGCCGATATCTCTACTGTGCGCCTGAAATCTTTGTCGCGCCAATCCCACCTTTACCCGTTGAGATACCGGTTATGAATCACAAACTATTCTGCATTGCTAGCTGTCTGTTTGCTGTCGCAATTGTTTCACCTTCGTCGGACTTTGCCCACGCGGCAAGGCCAATCGTTCCGGGGACAGGTACCGAGATCGAATATGTTGGCGACGACTTCGAAGACCCAAGTTGGGATTTTATTCATCAGTTTCCAAAAAGTTCGCGCGAGCAAGATAGCCAACTGCGTTCGCCGACGGGTCGTTCGACGAACGGGCGCTGGATCGAAGGTCCCGAGCGCGGTCAGCCCGACCAGATGAAAGTCGTGCCGACTCCCGCGGGTGGCTTGGCGGGCAGCAAGTATTCGCTGATGCTGCGGACGTTGAACTCGGGAATTCCCGGACGTCATTTGTACGACGTACAGCAAGACGATTTGATTGCTAATTGTATCTCACGATTGGGAACCACGATTGCCGTCGCGGAAACACCGAGCGTCGTCACCCGCGTTTATCTACCCCCAGCCGATCAATGGGAAGACCGCAGCGGTCCGCACTTTGGCTTTCGCATCAGTGCGTCGACCATGGCCCCCGACCGCGAATCCACAGGTTTCTTTGGTTCCAGGGGTGGCATGAAAGCCGAACCTTATTGGCCCGGAATGTGGATCCACTTTCGTAGCAAAACCAACAAAAAAGTTGAGGAAGATTCCGCTTTCATCACCGTACGTGGCGATCGCCGTGGACGCGACATCAAGATGAAAACCATTCCCCTAGAACAATTCGGTTGGTGGACGATGGGCATGTCGGTCACCGGCGACGGCATGGTTCACTACTATGCCAAGCCAGGTGTGGAAGACCTGACTGCCGCCGACCATATCACCTCGCAATTTCCATACAGCTATAGCGCCCAACGGTTTCGCACCTTCTTTTTCGACTCCTGCAACAAAGACGACGGCAAAAGTTGGTCGACACCTTTTGTGATCGACGACCCGCAACTTTTTGTCGTCAACGCTTCGCGGATTATCGCTTCAGTAAACCGCAAGATCGAACGCGCGGCGAAAAGCAAAACAAAGAAAAACGCGAAAGTTGCCAACAAGCGTAAGCCAAGAAATAAATAAGCAGTTCGCTAATCCAAATCCATTAATTATTTAGCCACAGAGATCACCGAGAGCGCAGAGATAATTTCTGTCATCAACTTTCTCTCTGTGTACTCTGTGGCTAACTTCTTTTAAGAAATGCTCTAATTTGAGCGGGAGCAACAGGGTCACTGGAGGCAACTCTAAATCGCCGTGGCGGCTGTTGCACCGGAGGCTTCGGGCGGTTCGAAATCGAAACCGCGGCTTTGCTGAAAGAACTGCAACGGGTTCTCGTAAACAACGCGGCGGATCAGCGATTCGGAATGCCCACGGCGACGCATTTCTAGAATGAAATCGGGAACAGCCGTCGGCTTCGAAGGACCCCAATCGCCGGCGGAATTTACCAGCAACCGCTCGGGACCGCACATCTCGACAATATCCGCAGCGCGCGCCGGCGTACATTTGCTGACCGGATAAAGAGTCATACCCGCCCAAAACCCGCTGTCAAGAACATGACGGACTGTATGTTCTTCGACGTGATCGACTAGCGTTCGCGTAGGATCGATGCGTCGGTCATCGTTGAGCATGTCGAGAATCATCCGTGTGCCTTGGTACTTATCTTCTAAGTGCGGAGTGTGAATCAGAATCTGCTCGTCAGTTTTTGCCGCCAGATCAAGGTGTTCAAGAAACACAGTTGCTTCGTTTTTTGTATTCTTATTGAGACCAATCTCGCCGATGCCCAACACACCAGGGCGATCAAGAAATTCTGGAATCATCGCGATGACTTCGCGTGACAGTGAAACATTTTCCGCTTCCTTGGCATTGATGCAAAGCCAGGTGTAATGCCGGATGCCATAGCTTTGGGCCCGACGCGATTCAAACGTGGTGAGCTGCTCAAAGTAATCGCGAAACCCGTCGACACTGCCTCGATCGTAGCCCGCCCAAAACGCTGGCTCGCTGACCACAACGCAGCCCATCTTGGCCAACGTCTCGTAGTCGTCGGTGGTGCGCGAGACCATGTGAATGTGTGGATCGATGTAATACACTGTCGTCGCCTAGGATGTTGAATGCTTGTGTGTCTCGCGCCACTGATCGTTGTAGGGACGGCTGAAAAGCATCTGCACACGCTCGGCACGACCTGCTTGGTCTTCGAGCAAGGTTTCCAAAGCCGACTGAATCTGCAACCAATTTGGATCGCGCGAACCTTCACCTTCGGCTCTCTGTATCCGATCGAGGGACGCAGCAATTTCAAGAATTTTTGCTCGGACAGGCAAAAACTCCTCCTCTAGTACCGCTAATCTTGTTCTTTCTGAAATCATTGCAGCAACTCATAAATAAAGTGAACGAGGTGGGTATCCCCCTACCGACGGAAATAATAGTACGCCTATTCCGCTTGTATCAGTTTTGCGGCCAAGGGCTTCGCTGGCAAGCGACTGCAAAGCCCAGCAGCAGAAATCTAGCAGATAAAACGCTCAAATCACCGCAATCTAGCGAGTTTCAAACCTAGTGTTGTGAAGAGAAAAACCGAACGATATGGCAATAACAACGTGTCGACGGTATAGCAAATGCAATCCTCTGTCGACCAAAGCAGGAATTATCAGGTCGTATACCGTGTCTAAATCACTAAACACCACCTTCGAAATTCTTGGGAGCAGCCGCAACGAGGCTTCGTTGTCCGTGCTGCTGGCTGCCTTGGATAGTGCGCAAGTCGAGGTATTCGAGGGGGCCATCAAGACACTAGTTTCGCGTCGCAGTCGGGCAGGGCACTTTGCCGTTGTCAGCCGTTGGCATCAACTTTCCGAACCGCAGCGCGATTTGGTTCGCCAAGGGCGTGGAAAGATGTCCGGTGGTTTGCGAAACGCATTGCTTGCCGAAGATACTCAATATTTTACCGATGCTTGCGAGATCATCGAAGAATTTGGCGAATTCGACCTTGTCGCGACGTTAGTCACGCTGTCCGAGAACCGCAATAGCATGCACTCGCAGTCGGCTACCGAAATGGTATCTCGCCTGGTCAAGCAGCTCAGCGAGATGGTGCATGGCAAACGCGAGTCGCAAGATCGACGCGATCCAAACGCAATCCGCAAGTTTGTGATGGAGAGCCTGGAACACAGCGTCGAACGATTCCGAGAACACCAACGCGAAGAACTCATTGAAGCGTTTGTTGTCTTGGGCGGTCGATCCTGCGAATTGCTGCGTACAATCATCGAAGATCCTCATCACGCCTGTTACATGACCGTCGTCAATACACTCACGACGAGCGAAAGCAGCGGAGTGATCGATCTTCTGCTGAGCTTCCTCGATTCCGAACTTCCCTCATTGACTGCGATCAAAGTCATTAGTCGGCGTACGGACAAAGCATTCCTTTCTCGGCTTTTGGAACTCGCCGACGGAAAACTTTCTTCGCAAAAGAAAAGAAACCTCAGTCGGATTCGCAACTTTGCCTGGCTACAGACCGAAGGCTTACATATCGTCGAGCTCGAAGAGCAAGATCAGGCCAGGAGTGTTGCATTGTTGTCGGCATCGGGTATCGACCAGGAGCAAAAACTTGCCCTGTGGGAAATCTTGCTGCGAAGTGGCAAGCCCGCGGCCCGATTGGCAGTTTGCGAAAGTCTCGACGAAATGCAGGGCGACCATACCAATCAGTTAATCCTTACCGCACTAGAAGACAAAACTCCTCAAGTCCAGGCCGCGGCAACTTTGCAGCTCCGCGATCGGAATCTGCCAGGGTCGATGAGCCTGTTGCTCAAACTTATCGACAGCCCACACGATGAGGTACGCGAAGCAGCCGGTCAGTCGCTCGGTGAGTTTACATTTGAAAATTTCTTGTCGCGGTTCGATACACTTCACGACGACACACGCCAATCGACAGGAACCTTGGTCTGTAAAGTCGACCATGAGGTCGTGGCCAAACTTCGAGCCGAGTTGGAATCCACTTCGCGAAAGAATCGCATGCGTGCCATCGAAATGGCAGAAGCGATGGCCATCGTGTCCGAGGTTTCCGATGAACTGGTGCAGCGACTCGAAGACGAAGATCACCTCGTTCGCGCCGCGGCTGCCGACGCTTTGCAGTTTTGTCCGACCGCTGAAGTTCAAGAAGCACTACGGTTTGCACTAAACGACCGCAGCAGTGCCGTTCAGAATGCCGCCCGAAACAGTCTGAATGCCATTGAAAAACTGAACTCATCGAATTTCCATGAACCCACACATCCAGTGGAGGGGCAGTCATGATTTCAAGTCTCTTTGAAAACTTGTGCCTCTTTGCTCAGGTCAACAGATGGCGAAGTATGGGAAGCCGATTTCGCGGCTCCAGAGGTCGGGGTGATATCAGCGATTTGCTGCCCTATTTAATTGGCATGGTTGTCATAGGCATCGGCGTAGCCATCGTCGTGGCCATTGCCAAACGCAAAGACTTTAGCAAGCCGTGCGACGATCCCAACAAGCTGTTTCGCCAATTATGCATTGCCCATCATTTGGATTTTGGCAGTCGACGACTTCTACTGAAATTGGCAACCGCCCTCGACTTGGCCCAGCCAGCATTGGTCTTCGTCACTCCCGAGGCGTTCGAGCCCAACCACCTCCCGCCGCAACTGTATGCCGAACAAGCACGCTTGGCAGAGCTAAGCCAACGGCTGTTTTAACGGCAAGGATCGAGGTTTTAGGATCTAGGAACTAGTTCCTTTCTTCCAACTTCTTCCTTCTCACATCAAACTTCTAACATTCAAAAAAAGGATGGGATCCCATCGCCAGCGTGAGGGTTTATTAGCTGCGGCATCCACGCGATCACCCGCCACCGAGCCAGATCGACCTCCAGAGAGAATTTCGCTCGCAACTCACGAGCGACCGTTGGCCAACATCGATCCGACAAGGCAACCTGGTCCGCCACTCAACAGCCCGTCTGCCCTCAGTCACGGCCCATTGTAGAGAACCGTGAAGCGCCGCGCAACAACTATTCTTGGCCACCCCCAGCGACTCGTAGAGTCGCGGCTACCTAATCCCTAGCGCCTAATCCCTAGCGCCTTTCCACTCGCCTCTCGTTCAACATTCCGCCGGCTAGCATGATTGCTAATTGGCTCAGTACGAACACGGTCAGCCAGAAAACCATGCCGGAACGGAAACCGTAAGAGTGCAAGCCTACGCCCATTGCATTCACGCCAAACCAAGACCAGGCGGTCACTACGTTGCCAAACACGGCCAGCACGGCCAACCCGCGACGTTGGATCAGGCCTCCCCAGCGTGCGTGAAGCACCACCGCATTCCAAAGCACGATAATCAACGCGCCGTTCTCTTTAGGATCCCAGCCCCAAAAGCGGCCCCAGGAATCGTCGGCCCACAGCCCGCCAAGCACGGTGCCGATAAAGCTGAAAAACGTGGCAAAACAGATCGTGCCATAAATCATCCGTACTAAATGTTGTTGCTGCGAATCGTCAAGTCTTCCAGCCATTTGGCCCATAATCACGTAAGCCACGCCCAGTGCACCAGCGAGCAGCGTGGTCGAGTATCCAAGCGTAATACACACCACGTGCGTTGCCAGCCAGAACTGGGTATCGAGCACTGCCTGTAAAACTTGAAACGTGTCGCCATCGCCGGCCAGATTGTGGGCGATAAACAGCGTAGGAAAACCGACCGCTGCCGCCAATAGATTGCCAATCCCGAAACGATAGATCCTCTCAAAGACCAAAGCAAACAGCACGGCCCCCCAGCCGATAAAGACCGCCGAAGAGTAAAGATTGGTAACCGGCGGTCGCCCAGAAATCACCACACGTGCCACCAGCGCCAACGTGTGCAAGAAAAAGGTAAACCACAAAAGCCAATTGGCCGATCGGCTCAAAATGGCAGTTGCCCAAAGCCACGATCCTGCGGCCAGCACAAACGCAATCACATACAGGGCCATCGAAAGTACAAACGGATTGAAATGGTTGAAAAACACTTCGAACCGCAACCGACCCAAGTCGAGTTTTTCGGCCGCTTTGCGCTGCCCCGACTGACCACTCGCAGCCATTTGCAGGTCGTACTCGGCATCCGCTTCCGCACGGTCAGCGACAATCTGCTCGTATTTTGCCAGTTGTGCGTTGAACTTCTCGACGTCGCCAGACGCATAAGCATCCAAAACCGTACGTAACACAACGACTGCTTCGTCTGGCTTCGCTTGTTGCTTGTTGCCTAGAAGAGTTTGAAACATCGGCTCGGCTTCCGCTTCGATCAGCATCGACCATGCCCCATCCGCTGCGGAGGGAGGCACCGGCCGCGGGGCATTTTGGCTCAGTGATTGCAACCGGCTGCGAAGCATTTGCAAACTCTGCATCGCCATTTCCTGCGAGTCGGTACGAATCTCGTTTGCGGGCGAAGTGAAGCTGCCACGCAAAAAACTCAGCAAGGAAATCTTCTCGCCCAATTCAGCAAACTTGGCCTGCGTAAGCGACCGCTCGCCGGAGGGAACTTTGTGCGCCAACCCGATTTCACGACTATAAGCATCACGGTTTTTCAACAACTCGATCAGGCTATAGCGAAAACCGCTGCGTGGCTTCATTCCTAGTGCCTGTAAAACGTCGAGATTGTCGATCCGAAGCACGCGGTGTTTTTGTGCCGTCGGCGGATCGGTCAATACATCGAGCAACCAGCGCACCGCTGGCTCTTTTCTGCCCAGGGCCGTTTCATACGTTTGCTTGCCAGAAACGATCCGCAAAGCATTCCTGGCGAGCGTATCAAACGGTTTGACACGCCCCTGATAGGCGACCGGCAACTGCCCGAACCTTTGGATCTGCATCTGATTTTCCGGCGACGAAGGGAGTCGCATGCGGCCCGCCACCCAACCGGCAAGAACAAGCACCACCACCGCAGGAACCCAAACCGCAGCACTACGCCAATCGGCAAGGAGCCCCAAGGTGGAAAGCTTTTTCGCCCCTTCTTCAGACGGTTTTTGCCGACTGGCAAATCGAAAAAATATCGAACCCATATGAGCCAACATACCTGCACCCACCAACATGCAGGCCACATAGGGAATCATCCAGCCTGTGTTGGTCATTACTTGCAGGGTTGTCACACGGGGATTCTCTCTGTCGAAGCTTGCCTGATAGAGCGTGTCACCGCCGTAACGCAATGGATTATTCATCCAGATGGAAACCGTGCGATCAACATTTTTCTCGGCATCACGCAACCGTACTTCCGATGAGAAATTCTTCGGCGTGTCGGTCCCCACGTAGCGGTCGTGCTTGAAGTCAATCAGCTCGATCGAGTACGGCTTGGGCAATTGCTTAAACCGCAGGGCGATTTCGTAGTCCGCGCCATTCAACTGAAAAGGTTCCACCACAAAGCTGGGAGCAGGCACCGCCCACAAAAGCACCGTGCCGAGCGACTGCTTGGTTTCTGTATTCAGTAGTTCGACATACGCGGCAGGCAAATCGATGGTCTGTTCGCTGGATGCACCTGTACTGGAAGGGCGCGGTTGAGCAATTCGCATGAGCCCTTCGCCACGCGTGGCCCGTTGGCGCTCGCTGGGCTGAATCAGTCGAGTCATCGCGTTGGGCAGATAGTCGACCACGCGAACGGCAAGCGATGTTTCGGGGATTTCGATTTCATGCCCTGCATCGAATGCATCGCGAACCAGTTTTTCGGGAACCACCGTCACCTGATCTACTTGTGCATCCGAGTTATCAATGATCGCCAATTCCGCGACTCGATAATCCTCGGCAAAATTAAGCGTTTGTCCCTCGGTAATCCGCATGTTGGCTTCCACGGCCTGCAAACCGGTCAGCAATTCGCTAAACATCAGCAGAGCGATTCCGCCGTGCAACAGGACAATTCCCGCCCGGCGACCAAACACAAAATAGCAGCCCGCCAAAAGCACCAAGCCTGCCGCGCCACCCTTGAACAATTGCCAAAGAATTCGCAACCCAGAGGGATCGAGCTGCGCTTCGGGATGAGTAAATAGCCAAAAGGAAAGCACAGCCAACAGCGCACAAGTCACCGCCCCCAGCGTCCACAACCAGAATGCGCCGGATTGACGTTGGGTTTGATAATTCAGCGCCAAGACATAAGCCAACAGCAGGGTGCCGCTCCCCAGCGCTGCCCTCAAAGCATGCCACAAGCCGCGGCAAAATTCGGGCGACAACTCGCTCTCCACGGTGTCGTCCAACCCGCTTTGGATTACCAAATAGGTAATCGCAACTCCTGCGGCAATCAGCAAACTTCCTAGCCATAACGAACGTCCTTTGCCCGTGACTTTGAATCGCATAGCATGTGCCGCCAGCAAATTCGCGCCCAAGGCGGCACCAATGAACCAACCGCCGGGGAAGGGCACAATGCCGGGCACGTCCCATGCGCGCGGAAAGAACACCTTCAGCTCAATCCAGGCAACCAGGCAACGAAAGTAGTTGTGGACCACGTACCAGATGTCGTAATCCACCTGTGCCAGCGTTCCGGCAAGCACCAGAATGATCGACAGAACAAACAGCACCACCGTCAACTGCAGCGAAGCCAACGGCTTCAGAAAAGCACTCACAGATTGCCACGGGCTAGTCAGCGATTGTTGTGCATGGGACATGGTTTTGTCTCGTATTCTCTTGGCGATCTTGGCGGTTCACTCTTTAATATGATTTCGTTTGGACTCATCACTGAAACTGAACCGATTCCAAAAATTGCTGGAAAGCATCCTGCTGACTCTCCACCAATGCACGATCGCCGAACATTTTGAAAAACCACACTTTGCCGTCATGGACAACCATCGCAGCGAGCATGCCCGTGGGACTCTCTTCTTGTTTGGGACCAAGCAGGGCCACAAAACTTCCCGACACACCGCTGATCGTTATTTCCTTAACGAGTTTCCCAAGGGCTGCATCGTCTAAATCGGTCAAACCAACTTGCCCCGCCCAACGCAACACGTTCGCCTGCACGTCGGAAATCTGGGCACCGCCAGCGGTAGGCAAATCGATCACCGTGAATTCGGCCTTGCGCTCGCCTTCAACAATATTAAAAGCGGCTTTACGCATTGCCGAAAGTCGCCCAGGCTGCCAACCGTCAGGCGTATCGTACGCGAGTGGCTTGGAAGTCGGCTGTTGCGAAGCACCAGGGGTGACCGGCGGCATCGACAACCCCGCATGGGGATCGCCTGGTGGTTGCTGCCTCTTGAATCCAACCAATTCGATCAGAGTTGCCGCACCGGCCGATGTAGAAATTTTTTCGGTCAGTTTATTGATGGTTGCCCCGTCAAGCGGCGATTGATTCAATTGGCCCAGCCAGCGATTCACATTGCGGGTAAGAAAATCTTGCCAATCCTCAGTCAGCGGCAACGAAGAGACGGCGATTTCCAACACTCCCTGTTCGTCGGGCACCACGAGGGTTGCGACTCTCATTTCCGACGCCTCCTCTTCCTTCCAACCGGTCGGCAATTGCCAGGATGGAATGGCATTGGCAGACGAGCCTGCTTTGAGTGTCGCAAGAAACTTACTGAATTCGCCACGTTGACGATTCAACGCCGGCGCCTTGCCCGTCATTTTGAAAAACCAAGCCTGATCGCCCGCCGGCAGAATCGCGACCAAAATATGGTCCATCTGATTGGCCAATTCAGCCTGGCTAACCGGAGGCCGCAACGACCTTTCTCGTGGAACTGTGTACGAGGTGATTTCCTCTCGAGGCTGACAACCGATCATCGGCCCAAGCGCGCAGACGATCAAGAAGAAAACTATTGGGGCCGAGAATGCCTTGTGCGACATGACAGATTTTCGTGGAAAGGGCCAGGCGGGAAAACTGTAGCCTGACCGATTTCCCGCGATTCTGCAATCCACATTTCGCTTTGGAACCTCTGCATTTCTCTCAAGACTTACTACGGAGTCACGGAGAACACTGAGAGAAGAAATTGGATCTATCAAATCCAGCGAAGCTTGAGAGCCACCGCCGCGATCGACAACAAATCGTTTCTCTGTGTCCTCTGTGACTCTGTGATGAGAGATCCCGGGGCAGGTCCTTATTTCAACCCAAAGAGCCCTAGCAAGCCATCAAGAAGTGCGCTGCTCACCGAGTAGCTTTCTCCCCAACTCCAGATGTTGCGGACCATGTCGAGCATCATAATGCCGCACAGCATCAGTAGCAGAGTCACTCCTCCCAATGCGAGGATATTCCACAGCGAATAGGGAGCTTCGAGAGCGGCAGTGGCGCTTACGCCTGCGGGGGCAAAGCCCATGTCCATTTCCCCAGCCGGTCCTGTCCCAAAATCATCAGAGAGAACCACTGCATCGTCGACTTCTTCGGTCAGGTCAACATCGTCGAATTCGCCGATGGCGGCTTCGCCCAGTTCTTCGATATCGGCGTCCAACGCAATCACCTGCGAGCTGCTATCGCCTTCGCCTTCTTGGCCCGATTCCGAGAGCGGAGTCAATTGGAAGTCGTCGTCCGCTTGCAACTCATCGGGTTCTTGCGACTTGTCCGAATCGCCACCAATCAACGAAATCTCCGGGTCCGAGTCGCCTCCCAACGACAACGAACTAAGAATCGCCGACCCGCCGATGTCCAACGGGATGTCGTCCAGCGCCAAACCGCTATCGGAAGGCGAAATCAGATTGATGCCACTATCACCGCTGTCGAGTGTTATATCGCTGCCGCTGCCGTCCGAAGAAAGCAAGTCCGCATCCGAAGCCAATTCGATTTCCGAACCGGAACCTTCGTCTTTGACCTCTTCGCCTTCCGCTTCGAGCATTGGCACGTCTGTCGAACCCATGTTGCTACCGTCGTCGGCAAGCTCCAATTCGTCCAACGCAAGATCGCTATCCCCCTCCGGCGCAGCTTCTTTACCAGCAGCGGCCTGTGCTTTTCCAACATCATCCGGAGACAACACGCGGCTCGATTCGGCAGCCAGATCGATTTCCAGTTCTTCCAGGTCCTCGAATGCTCCAAGATCGCCAGAGCCACTGTCGTCGGAACCCTTGCCATGCTGGCCTTCCAACACCCCAGAACCTGCAATCTGCGAGGAAAGCACGTCCGACGCCCCAGGCGAGGCCAGCTTCACGTCGCTACCTTCGGCATGAAGATCGTCGTCCGAAGCCAATTCCAAATCACCTTCGCCCGATTCCAGTTCGCTCTTGCCGATAATGGTGCTGGCATGCGGCCCGACCGATTCGCCCAATTCTTCTTCGCTGAGCAATATCGAATCGGAAGGATCGCTCGAGGGTTCCAGACTATCCAGCGCAAGATCGCTGGTACCTGCGGTAACGGTGTCTTCTAGCTCTTCCAATTCCAGCTCGCTGCCGACAGAGAGGGTATCGGTATCGCCCAATTCGGCTTCAAGCTCCGAATCGTCATGAGGCTTCGCAACCGGTGACCCACTAGAAATCTGAGTTTCGTCCGCCAACTCCATTTCGTCTTCTTCGTCGGCTTCCAAAGGCTCGGCAGCAACAAGCTCCTCGGGATCGATCAAACCAATGTCGCTGGGCGGAGGAGGTTCGGGAATTCCCTCGGTAGCCATCCGCTCAATTTCGTCTCCGCGAAACTTCCAACTGGAACCATCGCGGTAAGCGCGCAATCCCCCCCGCTCGCGCAGTTCGTTCAACTGATCTGCGGAAATGCCCAGCTTCTCCAATGCCTCTTCAAACGTGAAGAACTTCTGTTCCATCGAAACCTCGTGCGTTGCCAAAACATTCCGTTTGTTTCCTGCTCGTGATGTGCCTCCGTGAGTTCCGCGAGCTTGAACCTCTGTCCAACTCCAATTTCTGTCCAATCTTTATTTATTGCAAACGATCCAGTGTTTTCTTGATTTCCTCCGGCGAAGGGTCTTCGCTGTTGAAACTCAACATTTGCAGATCGTAACTCAGATTGCGACTGCTCTTCAACGTAATTCCACCACTCGTCGGGTTGATTTCGTAAACTCCCATCACTTTGGCCCGCGGATCGATAATTATCACCCGTGCGGGCCGTCCTTCGGTTTGCTGAAAATGGGAAATCCAACCCGATGTCCCAAACCCTGGGGCAACCGACTGGTTGGCCCACGCCAACTCGGCGTCAGCATCCCAACAGCACCATCCTGCAAACAACATGGCTCCGGCTACCACCGCGAAAAAGGCGTGTCGCTTCCGTCCCGGTTGATTCACTCGCATCGCATCCTCCCAAATTTGCCTTTGAAGGCGGTTTTGGGAGCAGTGGCTCTGTCACTTACTATTCTAAGAGCACCACTCCCGGGTTCAAGGAAAAATCGGCCCATCCTATTACGCCACCTTGGGTTACTCAAACGCTATAACCAACATAAAGCTTACGCCAGCCGAATGGCTTCGGGGGCCAAAAGTGTACCTGCTGCGGGGCTTTTCTTCCAACCGCTGTACCCCGATACCCCGTGAAACTGCAGGACAGGACCCGACTTGCAGGCAAATTCGACTCTGCTAGTTTGATAGAAGCATGAAACACCCCGACAGCCCCCAACCCGACGATCGGCTCGCATTTGCCGCAGATATCGCCCGTCAGGCCGGCGATCTGACCCTCAAATTTTTTCGCAACCGTGGCCTGGCCGTCGAGCGGAAATCGGACGGTTCGCCCGTCACCCAGGCAGATCGCGAGGCCGAACAGCTGCTCCGCCAGCTCATCGGCAAGCAATATCCCGACGATGGCATCGTAGGCGAAGAATTCGGCGAAACCCCCGGCACCAGCGGCTTTTGCTGGGTGCTTGATCCGATCGACGGCACAAAATCGTTCGTCAGCGGCGTGCCGCTCTATACCACGTTGGTGGCGGTACTAGAAAATAATCAACCGCGGACTGGAGTCATTTACGCCCCGGCTGCCGACGAGATGGTTTTTGCCGAGCAGGGCAAAGGATGCTGGCACAGCCTAAACAATGGTTCGCCAATGCCGGCACAAGTCTCGGAAGTTGCCACCTTGGACGATGCCGTTTTCGTCACGACCTCTGCCAGGGCATTCTCCACAGGCCGCAGTCCCGACGGCAGTCCGGTTTACCAAGCACTCCAATCCACTTGCCAAATAACGCGCACCTGGGGCGATGCGTTTGGATACCTGCTTGTCGCAACCGGTCGCGCAGAAGTGATGATCGATCCCGTGGTGAACCTTTGGGACATCGCCGCACTGCAACCGATCATCGAAGAAGCGGGCGGAAAGTTCTTCGACTGGCAGGGCAGGGCAACCGTCCACTCCGGCGACGCAGTCGCCACCAACGCCCTCTTAGCCGAGCAAATAAAAAAAATCCTGGCAGAGAACTCAAAATAAAAACCGCCGTAAACTTGGCGTCCTTGGCGGTTCATCTTTTCTGATTCACTCCGCCGAACCAAACCCTTGCTCGATCAACTCCAGACAAAGTTTACGAATCTGGCCAGGATCGACATTGGGATTGCGCTGTTTGGCTTGCCCGATTAACGCCCCGACGGCTTGCTGTTTCCCGTTCTGAACATCGGCAACAATTCTCGGATTCGCCCCCAGCAATTCTTTGCACAAATCGATTAGCTCCGACTCATCCACTTGCTCGATTCCAAGCGACTTTACCACTTCTTCGAAAGATAGTTTGTCTTCAAAACTTACATATATTTCTCGGGCCATTACGTCAAAAAGTTCGCGAGCCCGTGCGCTGGGCACTTCGCCCGATTTAACTTTACATATTAGCTCTGCTAGATCATTACTTGAAACACTTTGTTCTTGGAATTGCTCTATCGATCTTCCCTGCTCTTTGAGAACTCGCAACACCTCCTGCGTCACCCAATTGCACGCGGATTTGGCATCTCCCGAAAGATCGGCAACTCGCAACGTGTAATCGACCAACGCACGCCCCTGGTTGACCAACACTTCCGCGTCATACTCTGAGAGACCGAAATCGGTGGTCAGACGTTGCCGCAGCGCTGCGGGCAGTTCCCCGAGCGAGGCTTTTACCTGCGCGACCTGTTCCGGCAAAGTAATCACCGGAACCAGATCAGGATCAGGAAAATAGCGGTAATCGCTTGATTCTTCCTTGCTCCGTTGTCCGCGGGTAACGCCTGCCGCATCGTCCCAACCGCGGGTTTGCTTGGGGGCTTCGCCCAATTTCTGCCCCGTCTCTTGCCAAACACGATATTGCCGTCCGGCTTCATACTCGATCGCCCGCTCCACCGCGCGGAAACTATTGAGATTTTTGATCTCGACGATCGGCGTGGCGGCAGATCCCGAGTCGGTTTCCAAATGGAGATTCACATTGGCATCCACCCGCAAACTTCCCTCTTGCATGTTGCAGTCCGAAACGCCCAGGTACGTCAGCAGCAGTTTTAATTCCTGTAAATACGCCTTGGCCTCGGCCGGACTCCGCAAGTCGGGTTCGGAAACGATTTCCAACAGCGGCGTGCCCGTGCGGTTCAAATCGATTTCGCTATCCGCTTTCCCGTTCGCTTCGTCGTGAATACTTTTGCCGGCGTCTTCTTCAAGATGGGCACGTGTAATGCGAATCTGCTTGGGTTCAAATTGATCTTGGCTATCAGAAATCGCCAGTGTGCCACCCGACGACATCGGCAAGTCGTACTGGCTAATTTGATAGCCCTTCGGCAAGTCGGGATAATAGTATTGTTTGCGGTCCCACTTCGTGAACTCGGGAATCTCGCAATCGAGCGCCACGGCTGTTTTCAAAGCCAGGTCATACGCCTCGCGATTCATCACCGGCAGCGTCCCCGGCATGCCGATGCAGAGCGGGCACGTCTGCGTGTTGGGCTCCGCACCAAACTGCGTACTACACCGGCAGAACAGTTTGCTCTGGGTCGCCAACTGCACGTGGACTTCCAAGCCAATGACGGTGGTGAAATCTTCTGCCATGCTTTTATGCCATTTTCTTACTTCAACTTTTGCACTTTGAGAGTTCAGGAACCACACAATTTCGATCAAAAAAAGAATAGACCTCGGATATACACGGATGAAACTGATTGGCGCTGATTATGAAATAGTTAGGGAAGTTCGTTTTCATGGATGTAGTTACCAGCACTCTGAAAAAATCTGCATAATCCGTGTGCATCTGCGTTCTATTCTGCTTGATAAAAAGTGCAAAAGTCGAACTTACGATTGTTTCTTCTCGGGGCGACGTTGGTGCCAATCGGTGGCTTGCTCGAACATGCGGGCTCCGCGAATGAGCGTTTCCTCGGCCAATGGTGCCGCTTGCAATTGCAAACCAATCGGCAAACCGCTTGTGGTGAAGCCGCAGGGCAAACTGATTCCCGGCAGACCAGCCAAATTGGCGCTGACCGTATACAGGTCGACCAAATACATCGCCAAAGGATCGCCCGACATTTGGCCCAACTTAAAAGCGGGTTCCGCCGTCACCGGCCCGGCAATCAGGTCAACTTCTTCAAACGCGGCATCAAAATCTTGACGAATCAGCCGCCGTACTTTTAACGCTTTTAAGTAATAGGCATCGTAATACCCAGCGCTCAAAGCGTAGGTGCCAAGCATGATCCGGCGTTTCACTTCCGAGCCAAATCCTTCAGCCCTCGTCCGGCGATACATTCGCACCAACGGAGAATCCATGTTGTCGACTGCGATTTGATCGCCCGCCGCTAAAAAAGCCTTTTGCTCTGTGGCCAACTCGGCCTGCATCGCCGAAATGTCGGTGCGATGGCCGTAGTGGATGCCATCGTATCGGGCCAAATTGCTGGAGGCCTCGCTGGGAGCGATCACGTAGTAGGTGGCCACGGCGTACTTGCTATGCGGCAGCGAAATTTCCTTGACCGTGGCCCCCAACGATTCGTAAACCGCCACCGCCGCACGGACCGCCTCTTCCACTTCCGGATTCAAACCTTCGGCAAAATGCTCGCGGACAATCCCCAAACGCAAACCCTCCAGCGGCCGCTCCACAAGCGTGGAGTAGGCGGGCAAAGGCTCGTCGAGCGACGTCGAATCGAGCGGGTCGTGCCCGGCAATTGTTTCCAACAGCAACGCGGCATCCGCGACGTTCAGTGCCAAGGGCCCCACTTGGTCCAAACTGCTGGCAAACGCCACCAGCCCATAGCGGCTCACGCGACCGTAGGTTGGTTTCAGTCCCACCACGCCACACAACCCGGCCGGCTGACGGATGGAACCCCCTGTGTCGGTGCCAATGGAAAGCGGAGCCATCCGCGCCGCCACACAGGCTGCCGCGCCGCCGCTAGAACCACCAGGAGCGCGTTCGAGGTCCCAGGGATTGCGCGTCAACTGATAGGCCGAGTTCTCGGTCGACCCGCCCATGGCAAATTCGTCCATGTTCGTGCGACCAATCAGCACCGCGTCGGCCTCTTTCAGCTTAGCCACGACAGTCGAATCGTAAGGCGGGCGAAAATTCTCCAGCATTCGCGAAGCACAAGTCGCTGGCATTTGCGTATCGCAAAGCACATCTTTTACCGCAACAGGCAAACCGGCCAAACGACCAAGCGGCTCGTTCGCCTGCCGACGCCTGTCGACCTCGGCAGCTTTGCTCAACGCAAGATCAACGTCCGCATGCAGAAACGCCCCCACGGCACCATCTTCTGCCGATATCTGGTCAAGATATCCTTGGGTCACTTCGACCGACGTGATTTCGCCTGCCGAAAGCAAACTCAGCAATTCCATGGCTGAACGCTCGACAAGTGACATAGACTTTACACCAAAGAGATAAGATTCCTGGGCAAATAAAACGAACGTCAGTCACCAAGAACTGCCGGCACAAGATACCCGCGCTCGTTATGAGCAGGGGCATTCGCCAAAGCTTGTTCTCGCGGAAGGCTTGGTCGGACTCCATCCGCAGCGAACACGTTGCTCAGCTCGACCGCATGAGCCATCGGCTCGACGTCCCCAGTATCGACTTCTGCCAGTTGATCGACATAAGTGACAATCTGAGCCAATTCGTCGGTGAGTGTATCGAGTTCGGCTTCGCTCAACTGCAGTCGGGCCAGCAGAGCGACTTTTTCCACGTCGTCGCGAGAAAGTGCCATGAGAGTGACTCGGGAAAACGGACCAAACGCCGGCTACTTTGCGGCGGTTTGCACGGGCACCTTGAACGGGGCATGGCGAACGATCTTGGTAACCGCTCCACTGCGGATACATTGGGTACAAGCGTGAACCGTTTTGTGCGTACCGTTCGGGGTCGTCACATGCAACCGCTGCAAATTTGGCTTAAACTTCCGACGCGTGATACCGGTGATCTTGGTACCGACGCCGCCCAAGTATTTTTTCTTTCCGCGTGTCGTGACTTGATTGCCCACCTGGGGGCCTTTGCCGCAGATGTCGCATTGCCGAGCCATGGGCTAGTTCCTTACCTATTGTGACAGAGGTCTCGTATTCTTAAGAAACGTCTCAGTATACTGGTTGGTGTATCGCACGCAACTGCTATTAAGAGTCGAGAGACAAGAGTCTAGAGTCCAGAGCCAGAGGGGATTGCCTAGAAATCTAGTTCTTTCTGGCTCTAGACTCTTGTCTCTCGACTCTCAGCTATCCCCCCCATGATCATCACCCTCACCACCGACTTCGGCCCCAGCAGCCCCTATGTGGCTGCCATGAAAGGAGTGATCCTTTCGATCAACCCACAGGTGCGCCTGGTGGATCTCAGCCACAGCGTGCCGCCCCAACAGGTTTTGGCGGGTGCTCAAGTCCTCGACGAAATCTCCCCGCTCTTCCCCCCGGGGACAATCCACGTGGCCGTGGTCGATCCGGGAGTGGGCACTTCGCGGGCCATCGTTTACGCAGAAATCGGCGACGGCCGCTACATTTGCCCCGACAACGGCCTGCTGGGCCGGTTGGCGGAGCGCGAGGCTCCCTCTAAGATAGTTCGCATAACATCGGAATGTTTTTTTCGCTTGCCAGTGTCGTCCACGTTTCATGGACGCGACATTATGGCGCCGGTTGCCGCACATTTGAGTTTGGGCATCGATCCCGATCAGCTCGGGCCCCCACTCTCGCAATTGCAGCAACTCGATTGGCCCGGAGCAGTCAAAGTGGCAAATCGTATTGAGGGTGAGGTCGTAGCCGTCGATTCCTTCGGGAATTTGGTGACCAATATCACGCGCGAAATGCTCGCCGACGTGCCAACCGACGAACGCGTGGCGATCCGCTGCGACGAACACGAAACGCGCAGTTTTTTCTCCGCCTATGCCGATCAACCCCCCATGACATTGGTCGCGGTCATCGGTTCCAACGATCAACTCGAATTGGCCATCGTCGACGACAGCGCAACAATCATGCTCGGCGTCGGCGTGGGTGCCAAGGTTGAAGTCTGCTGGTAGGCAACATAAAATGACGAATGAACGAATCCATAATGACGAAATGAAAGTGAATCCCAGCCAGCTCGACGCCTGGGATGGCCACTATCATTGGCATGCTTTTACGCAAATGGCCGAGTACGAACCGCTGGTGATCGAACGGGCCGAGGGCGTTTGGCTCTTCGACGTCCACGGAAACCGCTATCTCGACGGCGTGAGCAGCCTGTGGTGCAATCTGCATGGACATCAGCATCCGAAGATCAAAGCCGCGATTCGCGACCAGCTCGATCGGGTGGCCCACAACACATCGCTGGGGATGGGAAACAGCACGACCACACTCCTTGCCAAAAGGCTTGCAGAAATCACGCCGGGTAATCTCGAACACGTGTTTTTCGCCAGCGACGGCTCGTCGGCGGTGGAAAGCGCGCTGAAAATGGCGTTTCAATACTGGCGGCAGTGCGACACGCCGCGCCCCGAGAAAACCAAGTATCTCGCCCTGGGCAATGCCTATCACGGCGACACGCTGGGCAGCGCAAGCGTGGGCGGCATCGCGCGGTTTCATGCCATGTTTTCGCCCCTGCTGTTCGAAGTCATCCGTCTGCCCTCGCCCGACCCGCGTCGGCTGCCCGCCGATCAACCCACAGAAAATGCCGCCGAGTATTATCTTTCGCAGCTCGAACAGGTACTCGCCGATCGCCACGAAGAGATCGCCGCCATGGTGCTGGAGCCACTTGTGCAAGGCGCCGCAGGAATGATTTTTCATCCCCCCGGATACCTCGCTGGCGTGCGGGAGCTGACCCGCAAGTACGACGTGCTGCTGATCACCGACGAAATTGTCACCGGCTTTGGCCGACTAGGAACCATGTTCGCCTGCGACCAAGAACAGGTCGTGCCCGATTTTCTCTGTCTGGGCAAAAGCATCACCGGGGGCTACTTACCGCTGTCGGCTGCAATTACCAACGCCGATATCTACGCGGCGTTCCTCGGCACGTCGGCAAGTGGCCGATCGTTTATGCACGGCCATACCTACGCCGGCAACCCGCTCGCCGCCGCGGCCGCGCTGGCAACGCTCGAAATTCTTGAAGAGGAAAAAACCCTCGAACGACTGGCCCCGCAATGCGAACAACTGGCACAGATTCTGGCTACGCTTTCCGCACATCCGCACGTGGCCGAAACGCGCCAAAAAGGGATGCTCGCCGCCGTGGAACTCACCCCCGGAGAACCGCAGTCGCGGTTTCCTGAAGATCAGCGCATCGGCTATCAAGTTTGTCGCGAGGCGCTGCGCCACGAAGTTTGGCTCCGACCTTTGGGCGATGTTCTTGTGATCATGCCCCCGCTCTCGACCTCGACGGAAGAGCTGAAATTCCTGGGAGACGCGTTGCTGCAAAGCATCGATGTCGTCACTCGCGAATTTGCCAAAGATCAAGCTGCTGTTCATTCTCAATAATTTCCGGGGTTGCCGCGAATGCCGAATCTTCGCTTCTTGTTATTGCAAATTCGCAATTCGGACGACCCGATACGCGAGCAGGAAGTCGGCTGCTTCGCCCGCGCGATTGGCTGCGAAACTTCGGACATTACCGTTTTCGATCTGCTCGCTGGCGTGCCCCGCGATCGTGAATTAAGCGAAACCGATGCCATCCTGATCGGCGGCAGCGGTGACTATTCCGCAGCGGGAGAAAGCCAGTGGCTCGACCGCACTTTGGCCGGACTGCGTCACATCTACCAAGTGGGAAAACCAACGTTTGCATCCTGTTGGGGGTTCCAAGCGTTCGCACGTGCATGCGGCGGCCGCTGTGTCCACGACCCGGCACATGCCGAGCTCGGTTCCATCCAGCTAACGCTTACCGATGCCGGACGCGAAGACCCGCTTTTCGGCGAGCTTAAAAATCCCTTTATCGGTCAGGCAGGCCACGAAGATTGCGTCGTCGAATTGCCCGACAGCGCCGTCTTACTGGCCTCTTCACCGCTGGTTGCCAACCAGGCGTTCAAGTTCGCCGATGCCCCGATCTATTGCACACAGTTCCACCCCGAACTCGATCGGCAATCGCTCCTGCAACGCCTAAAGGCCTACCCTCGATACGTCGAACGGATTGCCGAAACATCCTACGAAAAATTCGCCCAGCGATGCCAAGAGGCAAAAGAAACCAGCCGGCTACTACAAAGATTCGCTGAAATGGTCGCGCGTCAAAAGTAGAATTAGAAGCTCGGCTGCGGGTGTCGGGGGCGGAAACGATCGGCGGCTTCCGTTGCTTTCTGGTCCGTCGCTTGTTCCGAACTGTCCGAAAAATCTCCTGAAGGGGCGCTGGCGCCCAACTTCACCGAGCGACGTTCAGCCCGCCAACCCATCAGACGTAAGAAATCGGCAAGCGCAATCGGTTCGATACCCAACGTATCCGCTTCGTCGCTCATCTTGGACCATGCACGGCGCTGAGCATCTTGCCGGGGATTGTCCGGATGTTTGCCAAGGATCAGATAACGGGTGTCGACAGTCATCTGGCCGTCAATCGTGCCGTTTTCACCCGGCACGGCATCGACCCTTCCGCCGTTGATGGCAATGATGCTCTTGAGCTGATCGATATCGTCTCGCAGGTCGTCGTCCATGTCGATGATTCCTGTAATGGCAAAACCGACCTGACGACCACGATCCCACACTTGGCTATAAATTTTGTCGCCCTCCATCAGCGGATTGGTCGGCTCATCATTAGAAATTCGCGCCTCAGCCAGATGATCGCTGAGGATCCGGGTCACTTCGATGCTGCCCTTTCGCGGGGCGTCTACCGCATCGTCTTCGCCACCGGCGTAAACGCTAAAAGTAACCTGGGGCCGTAAGTGGTCTGCCTCGCCAATGTTGATCCATATGGTGCCATTGCGCTGATTGACCCAACGCACCACGCCATCCGCGGGCTGAGCAAATCGGTCGACTTCTTTGCGATCGCTTTTGAGCACTTCGTTGAATCGTTCGAGTTTGGCAATTTTGTCGTTCAACTCTTTCAAGGTCGCATCGTGCTGTGCAGCCAACTCGTCATATTTTTCGCGCTGCTGGTCAAGCTGAGCGGCGATCCCATTTTTATCGGAGTTGATTTGCCTGGAGAACTCTTCGAACCTGCTCTGTTCTGCCGCCGCGTCTTCCCGCTCTTTTCGCTGGGTTTCGAGGATCTCTGCGATTTGTGCTTCCTTCTGTTCTTCGGTGGCTAGCAATCGTTGTTTGAGATCCTTCACCTGCTCTTTGGCCGCCACTTCGCTCAGCGAGAGCTTACGGTTTTCCTCGAAAATGTTCTCTAGGAGTGAGCGATAAAATCGGCTGTTTTCTTCAAACGTTTCGCCAAAACGCTGCATGTCTTCGTCAAACGATTTCTGGAGCGTTTCGTAAGCATCTGCTTCAGAAAATCCCATCCAGATTTTGTATTTATTTGCTTCTTCCTGCAGTTGGCGTTGGGCGGTACGGGCGTCGTCTTCTTTCGACGCGGCAGCTTTGGCGCGTGCCTCGGCAGCCTTGCGGTTGCTGTTCACCCAAATCAAACCCGCTCCCAACAAGATCACCAAGATCGTCAGAGAAATGATAAATATCTGAAGTGTCTGATTATCTTTCGACGCCATTGCTTAACTCATCTTTGTGGAGTGTTCGACCAATGTGCCAGGCACGCAAACAACAAACCCTAGGGCGAGCAAAAGTTGATCTTCCAGAAAGGAGGGACAAGCTACACCGCCCCCTCGTGATTCTGTTCCGTGAAGTCAAGAATCGCCCTAAGTCGAGCATAATTGGGGGATTAGGGCGTGTCAAGAATTGCCGATTGGGAGGCCTAGCGAACCAATCTGTCATTCCGAGGTCCGCCGAGGAATGACAGGGCAGAGACTGGGATGACCGCGATAGTCGTTGCACCGCACCTTGATGCCAGAACGCCAGCTCGGTCCAATGCAGTGATTCGCAGATTCCTTCCTAACTTCCTCGTCCAACTCCCGTTATGCCCGCATCTTCCCGACAAACCTCATTACCCGGCATGGAGCCCGACATTGCCTCCAGCGCGGCAAACGAGAACACCCAAGCCCCCCCGCCGGAGCAGAAGCAGCCAGAGTCACACGAAGACCAACCAGAATCGCTCAAAGATTGGACCATCTATGCGGTCGACTCCCACTCGCTGATTTTTCAAGTTTTTCACGCCTTGCCCGAGATGACCAGCCCACAAGGCGAACCGGTGGGGGCCGTCTATGGTTTTGTCCGCGACTTGTTGCAACTCCTGGAAACCAAGCAACCCGATGCGCTAGTTTGTGCCTTCGACCTGCCGGGAGGAACTTTCCGACACGAACTCTACTCCGGCTACAAAGCCGACCGCGGTTCGATGCCGGAGGATTTGGTGTCGCAAATCCCAAAAATTCGCGAAGTCCTCGCGGCGCTAGGAATCCCCATTCTCGATAGCCCCGGCTATGAAGCCGACGACGTACTGGCAACCATCGCCCACGAGTGCAACGCGCTCCAGGGCAATTGTCTGATAGTAACCGGCGACAAAGATTGCCGGCAACTAATTACCGACCGCGTGGCGATTTACAACATCCGCAAAAACAGCGTGTACGATGCGTCCCACCTCGAAGCCGATTGGGGAATCCGGCCCGACCAAGTCGTCGATTTCCAATCGCTAGTCGGCGACAAAGTCGACAACGTACCCGGCGTGCCACTGATTGGGCCCAAGTTCGCCCAGGAGTTACTCGCCAAGTACGACAACCTCGAAGCGGTGCTCGACAACGCCGAGGAAGTCTCCGGCACGAAGCGGCGAGAAAATCTCACCAAGCATCGCGACGACGCGCTACTCTCGCAAAAACTGGTCCGACTAGATACGGCTGTGCCAGTTACTCCCGATTGGAACGCCACCCGCGTCGGAGGATTCGACCACGAACGCTTGGCAAAGTTGTTCCAAGATTTCGGCTTCCGCTCGTTTGCGGAAAGAGCCTTGGCCATCGATGGCAAGGAAACTTCCGTTGTTTCAAAAGAGTCTGTCTCTGGCGATTACCAAATCGTCGATACACACGAGGCCATGGAAAAACTGGTCGCCACGCTTCGCGAGCAAACACTCATTTCCATCGACACCGAAACCACCGCCATCAATCCTCGCACCGCCGAGATTGTCGGCTACGCGATTGCTTATCAAGCCGGTGAAGGTTTTTACATACCTGTCCGCGGGCCCGCAGGCGAACAATTTCTCGACCCTCAGCTCGTCGCGGACCAACTTCGACCAATTTTAGAAGACCCCACAATCGCCAAGTTGGGACAGAATTTGAAATACGACATGGTCGTCTTGCGCAGCGCCGGAATCCGTTTGGCCGGGGCGTCGTTCGACACGATGGTCGCCAGCTATCTGCTCGACGCCGGTCAGCGAAGCCATAGTCTCGATCAACTCGCGTCCCGATACCTGGGACATACCACCATCAAAATCGATTCGCTAATCGGCACCGGCAAAGACCAGAAACGGATGGACGAAGTCCCCATTGCCCAAGTCGGCCCCTACGCCGCCGAAGACGCCGATATCCCCTTACAACTTGCGCCAATTTTGTCCAAGCAATTGGTCGACAATGGCCTCGAAGAGCTCAATCAAACCGTGGAAGTACCGCTGATCGAAATCCTGGCGGAGATGGAATTCCAAGGAATCAGCGTCAACCCGAAACGACTCGGCGAACTCAGCAAACAATACGGGGCAACGCTGAATGAGTTGGAAAAAGAAATCGAAGAGATGGCCGGCCATCCTTTGAACATCGGCTCACCGAAGCAATTGCGGGAACTCCTGTTTTCAGAACTCGGACTGCCTGTCATGAAGAAAACCAAGACGGGCCCCAGCACCGATGCGAGCGTGTTGGAGCAATTGGCCGAGCACCATCCGCTGCCGGCAAAAATCGTCGAGTACCGCAAATACGCAAAACTGCTGAATACCTACGTCGACGCGTTGCCCGAATTGATCCATCCCGAAACCAAGCGAGTCCACGCTTCGTTCAACCAAGTGGTGGCCGCCACGGGCCGGCTCAGTTCCAGCAACCCCAACCTGCAAAACATCCCCATCCGCACGGCCGAAGGCCGCGAAATCCGCTCGGCGTTTCGTGCCGGTTTCCCCGATTGGCAACTGTTGGCTGCCGACTATTCGCAGATCGAATTGCGGGTGCTGGCACACGTTTGCAAAGACGACGCCCTCTGCACCGCGTTCGCCAACGACGAAGACATCCACGCACTGGTCGCCAGCCAGGTCGAAAACGTCGAGCTCGCGGAAGTCACTTCCGACATGCGCCGCCGGGCCAAGGCGGTAAATTTCGGCATCATCTACGGCCAAAGCCCATTCGGTTTGGCCAAAGCGCTCGACATCCCGCAAGATGAAGCCGCCAAGTTCATCGAAACCTATTTCGCCCGCTACCCGGGAGTCCTCGACTTCTTCGTGCAAACACTCGACCAATGCCGAGAGCAAGGTTACGTCACCACATTGCTAGGACGTCGCCGCGAAGTGCAAGGGGTGCGCCCCGTGGTCCCCGGACTCCGCGAGGAAAAAACCGGCGCCTTGCGGCAATTGAATCTTCCCGAACGCACCGCAATCAACACCGTCATCCAAGGTTCCGCAGCTGATCTTATTAAGCTGGCAATGATTGGAGTCCACGGCAGATTACAAACGAAAGAACTGTCGGCAAACCTGCTGCTGCAAATTCACGACGAGTTGGTATTTGAAGTCGCCCCAGAAGAGGTCGACACCTTGGCAACCATGGTGGTCGAAGAAATGAGCCAGGTCATGCCGCTCGCCGTACCGCTGAAGATCGACGTTAAACACGGCAAAACCTGGGCCGACTGCGAACCCTGGCTGGAGGCGTAACGCCGCTGTTGCCGATTGTCATTCCCAGGTACCCGCTTCACACTGCCGGGCGATCTAACATCAACACTTGGCGTAACTTGTGTCTAGTGCTTTGTCATTACTAAAAATTAGGGTGCAAGCTGTCAGAAGTTGTTTAATGCTAGGTCGTTCTGGCAGCTTGCACCCTAATTCTAAGAGTTGTCAAAGCACTAGGGTGGACCTTGTGCCGAGGTCCCGGGATATCCACCGACGACGTGTGAATCTGTACTCGGGGAGAAATCATCGAAATCGGCCATTAATTTAGTTGCAACGCCTCCTGGAACTGTTACAGTAACTATTATGATATTCATTGCCGCATAGTTTTGCCAGCGATCATGTAGTTGTTGGCATTCATGCAACTTAGCGGGCGATACTGCCCAGGGAGAGTCTCATGTTAAATGTAAGAGGGATCCTAACTGCCGGTTTGAGTCTGTTGATTTTGGGTGGTCTGAGTCTGAATGCTTCTGCCATCGAGCTGGCCGTTAATGGTGGTTTCGAGACGGGCGATTATACGGGTTGGACACAGTTCCCAACCGGCCCAGGTCAACAAACAGTGGACAGCGTGAATCCGTCGTCGGGAGTTTTTTCTGGCAAGATTTTCAATGACGCTCCCCCCAGCAATTCACTCATCAAACAAGCAAATCTTAACCCCGGTCAATTCACTCCTGGCCAATTAGTCAGCGTTTCTTTCGACGCCCGGGGAACTTTTGGAATTGGTGGCGTTGCCTTCGCGGAGTTATTTTCCGAGCTCAGCGGTGGTGGTACTTCTGCAGCTTTTCTACATGTTGTGAGCGTGAATGGCGATCCGAACGTCTGGACGCCTAACAGTTTCTCTACCACGGTCGGACCTGACTCCAGCGGTGGCATAACTCTTCAGCTAGGCAACGTCCTTGGTGCGAACCCAGGTACGCAAAACACGGTTTGGTACGACAATGTATCGGTCTCGGTGGACTCGCTCATTGTTCCCGAACCGACTTCATTCGCACTGCTTGGCCTAGCCGGTCTGGCGCTGGTTGGCTATCGCCGCAAGTAGGCCATTTGGATTACGCCTGCTGCTTCAACGAGCAACAATCGAAAAACCGAACAGCGGGGTTGAGCTAAGCTCAGCCCCGCTTTTTTTCTGATGCCCTGCAGTGAACCCCGGGTACTTGGGCTACACTGCTAGGAGATTTGCCAAACATTTACGCCGACGGCGTAATCAGATGCCTTAATCAAGTCTGAGCGGTTAGCCATTCGTTGTCAGCTTTGGTAGGCTAGTTTCATCTGAAAAAAACTAACTGCTAATCGCTAACAGCTACAAAACCATGCACATCCTCGGACTCACCGGAGGCATCGCCAGCGGGAAATCGACGGTTGCCAGCGAATTGGCCGCGCTGGGGGCGGTTGTGCTTGTCGCGGACGAAGCGGCGCACCGGGCCATCAATCTTCCCCAAGTGAAAAGTGTTTTAGTCGAACGGTGGGGCAACGGATTTCTCGATTCGGTGGGCGACGTCGACCGTCAAAAGGTAGCCCAGCGAGTCTTTTCGCCTAACGATGAGAAGCTGGTAGAACTGAAATTTCTGCAGAGCGTCCTCCACCCACTGCTCCGGGAGCAATTCGAAGCCCGCCTAGAAACGCTGCGAGGGCAGGGCACTCCGGTCGCGGTGATCGACGCCCCGCTACTCATCGAGGCGGGATGGGAAGACCTGTGCGATAGTGTGCTTTTTGTCGATACGCCGGAAAATGTGCGGCTCGAGCGGACTCGGCAGCGTGGTTGGGCGGAGCAAGATTTTCTCCGGCGCGAGTCGGTCCAAATGCCGATAGAAGAAAAGCGGCGTCTGTCGACGCGAGCGATTGTAAATGACGGTTCTCTCGAAGACTTACGAAAACAGGTGCGCGGAACCTACCACGAGCTGGCCGAGACAGACTCTCGGTAAGCCCCCCGCCAAAAAGGCCCAATCCTGCGACTAGCTAGACTTCCCAAACGGGCCTTGGCCTGCCATACTAATAGACCACGTCATTTGGTTTTGAGGGCGTCAATGCCTTCTCAGCTAAGCCGCAAGCGGCTAGCCCTGATGTGCGTTAACAAATAAAAAACCTTTTCCTGCTCCGCACGGAACACTACTTGCGAGCACCCACCTAAACCTTTAATCAGTAGCCCCGCCTTTTGGCGCCTTTCGTGCGCCGAGACCAAACGCTTCTTTTCCAGGAGTCCTTCGATGTCTGAGACCAGCAACCGCGGTCCGCGGCACGGTCGTTCGCATTCGCGCAAACGCCACGCGCCCAATAACCAGCAAGCCGACGGTATCGATAGCCAACGGCTTGCCGAGTTAGATCGCGAAGAGCCGCTTTCCATCGCGGAGGAACTCGACAAAGCCGCCGAACGCGTTCGGCGGGTTGGCAAGTCGATCGAGCGAACCGACAAGCCCGACCCTAACGTTCATATTGCCAAGCTACAACGCATGAGCGTCCCGGAGCTTATCGAAGTTGCCAATCAAGAGGGCGTCGAAGAAACCACTGGGGTAAAAAAGCAAGATCTGATTTTCCGCATTCTCAAAAAGCGGGTGAAGCTCGACGGCATGATGTCCGGCGAGGGAACGCTCGAAATCCTGCCGGACGGCTTTGGGTTTCTGAGGAGCCCCGACTACCACTATTTGTCGTGCCCCGACGATATTTACGTTTCGCCCAGCCAGATTCGACGATTCGGGTTGCGGACCGGAGCGACTGTGGCGGGCACCATTCGGCCGCCCAAAGAAAACGAGCGTTACTTCGCCCTGTTGCGAGTCGAAGCGATCAACGGACAGGATCCAAATTTGCTGTCAAAGAAAATCTTCTTCGACAACCTCACGCCCAACCATCCCGACGAACGCATCGTCATGGAAACCAGTGCCCAAGAAGTCGCAATGCGCGTGGTCGACATGATTGTCCCCATCGGCTTCGGACAGCGCGGTTTGATCGTGAGCCCTCCGCGTGCGGGAAAAACCATCCTGATGCAGAAGATGGCACAAAGCGTTCTGACTAATTATCCAGAAGCCCATGTCATCATGCTGCTGATCGACGAACGACCCGAAGAAGTCACCGACATGGAGCGTCAGGTCAAAGGCACCCACTGCGAGGTGATTAGCTCCACCTTCGACGAACCCTCGTCGCGCCATATTCAAGTTGCAGACATGGTCATCGAAAAAGCCAAACGGATGGTCGAATACGGTCACGACGTCGTGATCTTTCTCGATTCCATCACACGGCTGGCCCGGGCGTGGAACGCCGAATGCCCCAGCTCGGGCAAAGTGCTCTCCGGGGGTATCGACGCCAATGCCATGCAGCGCCCCAAGCGGTTCTTCGGCTCCGCACGCAAAGTGGACGAAGGCGGGTCGCTCACCATCATCGCCACCGCATTGGTCGACACGGGCAGCCGGATGGATGAGGTGATTTTTGAAGAATTCAAAGGCACCGGCAACCAGGAAATCGTGCTTGATCGCCGCTTGGTCGACAAACGCATCTGGCCGGCAATCGACATCACCCGTAGCGGAACGCGCCGCGAAGAGATGCTGATGGACCCCGAAGAACACCGCCGGGTATGCATGTTGCGGCGAGTGCTAAACGACATGGATTCGCCCGATGCCATGGAATTACTCACGACTCGGTTGGCAAAAACCAAGTCGAACGCCGAATTTTTGATGAGCATTAAGGAGGAGTAGGGGGAAAGGAGGAAGGCGGAAGGCGGATTTCCCCCCTCCGCCTTCCTCCCTCCCCCTTATGCAGGTTTGGCAAATACACTCAAATCCGAGGCAATTGACAACTCCGATCACTTCGCGATCGTGGTCGCCGAATGGAATCGTTCGATTACCGAAAAGCTGCTCGACGGAGCGCTGCAGATATTGCATGCCGCGGGAGTGCCCAAGGAAAATGTTACGGTCGCTTGGGTGCCGGGGGCGTGGGAAATACCGCTCGTGGCCCAACGTCTGGCAAGAAGTGGCCAGGTGGCCAGCGTCATTTGTTTAGGCGCAGTCATCCGTGGTGAAACGAGTCACGACCAACACATCAATCGAGGCGTGAGCCTCGCCCTGAGCCAGGTCGCCCTGGCGACGGATATCCCGGTTTTGTTCGGCATTTTGACCTGCGAATCGATGGAACAAGCGATCCACCGCGCGGGGGGGAACGTCGGCAACAAAGGAACCGAATGTGCCGAGGCAGCCCTACAAATGGTCGGATTGCTTAAGAGTTGTCCGAAAGAATAGAATGTGTGAAGCGGAGAGCTTAGTGCTAAGAGCTAACAGCCAGAATAATTGAAGCCTTCCCATCTGGCTCTTAGCTCTCTGCCCTTAGCTCTCAGCTGCCCCATCATCACCACCCCAAAAAGTCTCCCCCATGCCCCCTCGTAGTCGCGCACGCGAAGTTGCACTGCAAGCGTTGTTTCAAGAGGATTTGAATCCTCGAGACTCGCGGGATCAGATTGCGCCTTTCTTGCAATCGCGGCTGCAACAACCGGAATTGCGCGTTTTTGCCGAATCGCTCGTCTTGGGGGTGTTGCGAAACCAAGCGGAGCTCGATGCGCTGCTCGAGTCGAAGGCCGACAATTGGAGTCTTGGCCGCATGGCCGCCACCGATCGAAACATCATGCGATTGGGAGCCTACGAGATTCGCTACGCCGACACCCCCGACCGGGTTGCCATCGACGAAGCGGTGGAACTCGCCAAGCGCTTCGGCTCCGCCCAATCGTCCCAATTCGTAAACGGAATTCTCGACAAGCTAATACTACGACAAGAAGACAAGGAGGAAAGTGAAGAATAGCTAATAGCGGAGAGCTAAGAGCTGAGAGCCAGAGGAAAAGCTTCCAATCTTCTGGCTCTCAGCTCTCCGCTCTCAGCCCTCAGCTCTCTTCCCCCATCATGGGTTTGTTTGAAAAATTTCGTCGCGGATTGACCAAGACGGCCAATATCTTAAAGACCGACGTTCGCGATTTGTTCAAAAGCGAGGGCCGGCTGATCGACGATGCGTTTCTCGACGAAATGCGAGCCCTGTTGTTCAAAACCGATATGGGCTACGACTCCGTGGAAGAAATCGTTGACGAAGTCTCCGACAAATTGCGTGGCCGGGTGGTCACGCTCGAAGAAGTGGTCGCCACCTGGAAAAGCAAACTTGCCGCGCTGATGGCCCAGGATAGCTCGCCGATCAACTATGCCGCGAGTGGCCCCACGGTCATTATGGTTTGCGGCGTGAACGGCGCGGGAAAAACCACGTCGATTGCCAAGCTGGCGCACCTGATCAAGTCGGAAGGAAAAACCGTGGTGCTCGGCGCCGGCGACACCTTCCGGGCAGCGGCCGTCCAGCAATTGACCATCTGGGCCGAGCGATTGGGTGTCGACATCGTCACCGGCGAAGACGGAGCCCATCCCGCCTCGGTCGCTTACCGGGCCGTGGAGCAGTGCATTGCCACGGGAGCCGACGTTTGCATTGTCGACACGGCAGGCCGTTTGCAGACACAAAAAAATCTGATGGCGGAGTTGACCAAGATCCAAGGTTCGATTCGCAAGCAAATCCCCGAAGCCCCACACGAAGTCCTCTTGGTTCTCGACGCCACCACAGGACAAAACGGTATCAGCCAAGCCAACAATTTTACCGACGCCGTGGATTGCACCGGAATCGTGCTGGCCAAACTCGACGGCACCGCCAAAGGGGGCGTCGTGGTCGCCATCCGCCAACAAGTGGGACTGCCCGTGAAATATGTGGGAGTCGGCGAAAGCCCCGAAGATTGGGCCCTCTTTAGCCCCAACGACTTCGTCGATGCCCTGTTCGCCGAAGTCGGCGCAGACGCCCCCGCTTCAGCCGGCTAGTACCGCTAAACCGCAAGCGTTTGGCCAATCACCGCTTGCGGTTTCGCCAATTCGTCCTTCACGTGCCTAGCTGCGCGTCAGTCGCTGATTAGTTCCCAGGCAATCTCTAACCGGCCGTTGAGTTCATACAAAAAACGATCTTTCAGACCGTTCGCTCAACCATCTATCTCATCAAGACTTGCAACAAAGTCTGCAACTCTGCGCACTTTGTTAACAAGGTTTGGCACAACGGTTGCGTATGCACCAATCGCATTAGTTTGTACTCACCGGAGACTCTTATGGCTGCACAAGAAGTTTGCCACCAGGCTCTCTGAACATCCTCCCTCCTGACAATTTGCCAAGGACGTTTGCATGCTTGCTTATTTTTCTGCGCCCAACGTGCGCAATCGGTTCGTTGCACTGTTTGTTTTGATTTGTCTGTTTGCATGCTCCTCAGGCGCAGCCTTCGCCGAGGAATCAGTAGCGGCAGCAGAAGTGGCGACCGAAGAAACCGCCGATTTGGGCGTCGGCTACGCCCTCGACAACGCGATGCTGTTTCTCGCCGCCGTGCTGGTCTTCTTCATGCAAGCCGGCTTCGCGATGGTCGAAGCAGGTTTTAATTCCTCCAAAAACGCGGTGAACATCCTGTTCAAAAACTCGATGGATATCTGCGTCGGCGTCTTGCTGTTTTACCTGATTGGCTTCGGACTGATGTATCCGACGGTCTACGCCGGCAACTGGGAAAACGTGTCGGCATACTTCGCGTTTGGCGGATCGGGCCTTGAAAACTACGCCGCCACCGCAGATCGCACTTTCAGCCCGGAAGTCGATTGGCTGTTCCAAGCCGTATTTGCCGCGACTGCCGCGACCATTGTTTCCGGGGCCGTTGCCGGACGGATGAAAGTTGGCGCCTACTTGATTTACAGCGCAATACTCACCGGGCTGATCTACCCAATCAGTGGTTATTGGAAGTGGGGCGGCGGTTTTCTGAACGAAATGGGCTTTCAAGATTTCGCCGGCTCGGCCGTCGTGCATGGCGTGGGCGGGTTCGCGGGACTGGCCGGTGCAATCGTACTTGGCCCGCGGTTGGGACGCTTTGTCGGCGGCAAATCAATTCCCATGCCGGGGCACAGTTTGCCAATCGCCGCGTTGGGCGTTTTTATTCTCTGGTTCGGTTGGTACGGCTTTAACCCGGGCAGCCAATTGGCTTTTCAGTCCACGAGCGATATCGATGCCACCATGCACATTGCCGTCACCACCACACTGGCCGCCGCGGCGGGCGGACTCTGTGCGACGCTCTTGAGTTGGTTTCTGTTTAGCAAACCCGATCTTTCGATGGGACTCAACGGCATTCTCGGTGGATTAGTAGGCATCACCGCTTGCTGCGATTGCATGAGCGGTGGGATGGCAATCGTTGTCGGAATCGTCTCTGGATTGCTGATCATTGCCGGGGTACTCCTGCTGGACAAATTGAAAATCGACGACCCCGTTGGCGCTTGGCCCGTACATGGTTTGTGCGGAGTTTGGGGCTGCTTGGCCATCGGGATTTTGCCGAACTCCCATTTGGCGGCCGGCACCACGACGTTGGGAACGCAATTGATCGGTACTGCGGTCATCTGCGGTTGGTCGTTCGCAACGATGATTGCTCTGTTTTCTGCACTAAAACTTGCCGGAATCCTACGGGTCTCCGAATTCGAAGAGCAAAAAGGATTGGACATCAGCGAACACGGAATGCAGGCCTACGGCGGGGCCCCTGCACTGGCCTAGTGTACTGTTGTGTGTCGTAGCCCCCGGCGGAAGCCGGTGGGAACCGCTGGCTCCCGCCAGTAACTAGAAATTTGACCCAGCAGGATACCCCAACGGCTTGGGCGGGTCTTCCGCCTATTCCTGTCCAGGCCGGGGTATCCTCATTCGATTTGGGATTTCGGAATGCGGAGTGCGGATTTATGATACAACACTAGCGGGACGTAAGTTAATTCCGCATTCCGAAATCCGCATTCCGAACTCACCATGAAACTCATCCTCGCCATTATTCAGCCGAGCAAACTGGAAGACGTGAAGGCGGCGCTTTCCAAAGTCGAGGTCGTGCGTCTGACGATTATGGACGTCCAAGGGTTCGGCCGCCAAAAGGGACAAACCGAGGTCTACCGCGGTCGGGAGATCACAGTCAACTTGCTCCGCAAAGTGCAATTGCAAATCGCCGTGAACGAGGACTTCGTCGAACCCACCATCGACGCAATTATTGCGGGAGGGCGCAGCGGAGAAGACGGGCAAATCGGCGACGGAAAAATCTTCGTGCTCCCCATGGACGATTGCATCCGCATACGCACCGGCGAACGCGGACCCGAAGCAATTTAGCAGCATCTCGAAAGCATAGTCGAAAAAGATTATTGAGGCCGGCGGGCGATGCGTAGCTGAGCCCGTGCCTGAGAAAGCGTGCGATCGCGGATGGCCAGTTGTTCTTCGCCGGCCACTTTGTGGCCCAGAGCGCTAGTGAGTTGCTCCTGGGCAGCGTCTTCATCTACCGCTTCTGACAAAATCGCTCGGTTGGTAAGCACCGAAACCAGATTGTCGGCCACCTGCACGAAACCACCGTCGACATAGTAGCGCGTGGTATCGTCCGCACCGCGAATCCGCAACTCGCCATATCCCAGCCGACCGATCATCGGGCTATGACCGAGGGCAACACCCAACTCGCCATCGAACAGCGGCAGCGCCACAAACGACGCCTCCGCCTCAAGCACCGTTTCCTCAGGCGTCACAACAATACAGCGAAGAGCAGAATTAGCAGAACTTTGTTTAGGCATGATTTATTAGGATCTAGGATTTAGGATCTAGGAACGAGCAGCTTTGGAAGGTTGTCAAAATCCCCTCTGACCTCCGACCTCTGTCCTCTGACCTCTCACTTCTGACTTTTCTTCCACTGCTCCTCAGCCTGCTCGATTGCACCAACATACATGAAGGCACTTTCGGGCAAGTGATCCCATTTGCCGTCGCAAATTTCTTCGAAGCTGCGGATGGTATCGTCCAAGGAAGTGATCTCGCCTGGCTTGCCGGTGAACACTTCCGCCACCAAAAACGGCTGCGAGAGGAATCGCTCGATGCGGCGAGCACGATGCACCACTTGCTTGTCTTCCTCAGGCAATTCATCGACACCCAAGATGGCGATAATGTCTTGCAGTTCGCGATAGCGTTGCAACGTCATCTGCACGCGACGGGCACAATTGAAATGCCGGTCCCCCACGTACTGCGGATCGAGAATCCGGCTGGACGACGCCAACGGATCAACCGCTGGGTAAATACCTTTTTCCGAAATGGAACGCTCGAGATAAATAAACGCGTCCAATTGGCCGAACGCCGTGGCGGGGGCCGGGTCGGTCGGATCGTCCGCCGGAACGTAGACCGCCTGCACCGAGGTGATCGCACCATTGTTGGTCGAAGCAATCCGCTCTTGCAGGGCACCCATCTCGCTGGCTAAGGTTGGTTGATATCCCACGGCAGAAGGCATCCGACCCAACAGGGCCGACACCTCGCTACCCGCCTGCGAGAAGCGGAAAATGTTGTCGACAAACAGCAGCGTGTCGGCACCCGTCTTATCGCGGAAGTATTCGGCCATCGTCAGCGCTGAAAGTGCCACACGAAGCCGGGCACCCGGCGGTTCGTTCATCTGGCCGAAGACCATACAAGTTTGATCGATCACGCTACGGCCGGTATCGCCAATTTTGGCTTCTTGCATTTCCAGCCACAGGTCGGTTCCCTCGCGGGTCCGCTCTCCCACGCCCGCAAACACCGAGTAACCACCATGGGCGGAAGCGATACGTGCAATCAACTCGGTGAGAATCACCGTCTTGCCCAAACCGGCCCCACCGAACAAACCGGCTTTACCACCACGCACAAACGGCGTGAGCAGGTCGATCACCTTGATGCCCGTTTCAAAAAGCTCGGTCTTTGTCGAAAGGGTTTCCAGCGGCGGGGCATCGCGGTGGATCGGCCAACGTTCGTCGGTCTTCACTTCGCCACGACCATCAACCGTTTCGCCAATCACATTAAACACGCGCCCCAGCGTCGCCTCGCCGACCGGTACCGTCACGGGTTGGCCGGTATCGATGCAGTCTTGACCACGAATCAGGCCATCGGTGCTACCCAGTGCAACACAACGCACGCGACCGCCGCCCAGTTGTTGCTGAACTTCCCCGGTAAGGTTGATCTTCACACCCTTGTTCTCGGAAACCACCTTCACGGCGTTGTAGATCGCAGGCAGTGCGTCTTCGGAAAACTCAACGTCAAACGTCGATCCGATCACTTGCGTAATGTGGCCAATATTGTTTGCAGTTGCGGTTGCCATGGAATTTTCAGTTCTCCCCAAGATCTATAAGATCATGGCTTAGTCAGTTGTCAATTGTTAGTTACTAGCGCCTAGCAACTAGTTTAATGCCTCGACGCCGCCGATCAGGTCCATCAACTCTGAGGTGATGCGGCCTTGGCGGGCACGGTTGTATTGCATGCTGAGTTGTTTGATCAACTCGCCGGCGTTTTCGGTAGCGGCTTTCATCGCCACCATCCGGGCTATTTGTTCGCTCACAGCCGAATCAAGAAAACATTTGAACAGTTTTACTTTGAAGCTCGTCGGCACGACCTCTTCAAGAATGCTTTCCGGCGAGGGCAAGAACTCGTATTGCGTTGCTGCGCCCGCGGCCTCTTCCTCCGCCGTGTCATCACCCAGAGAACCCAGCGGCAGCAATGTTTCCACAGTCAACTCCTGCCGCGAGATGCTTACAAATTTGGTGTAAACGACATCCAGCCGATCGAGTTTGCCTGTGATGTACTCTTCGAGATAGCGGCTTGCGATTTCGTCGACTTCGTCGAACGACGGTTTATCCTCGAACTGTGTAAATGCCCGATCGACCGCAACGTCGCGGTATCCGAAACCGGCAATGCCCTTCTTCCCGGAGATTTCCACCTGGACCTCGGGCAGTTCACTTTTCAATTCTCGGTAGCGCGCCAGACCCGCACGGATCAGCGTGCCATTGAACCCGCTACAAAAACCGCGATTGGCCGTCAGCACCAGCAGCTTGCCTCGCTGCGGAGCATCGCGCGATTCCAACAGCGGATGGCTCACCTGCAGGCCACTCTTGGTCAGGTCCGACACCAATTGCGTGATCCGATCGGTATACGAAGTGGCCGCCGAAGCGCGGTCCATGGCCTTCTTAAAACGGGCTGTCGCGATCAATTCCATCGTGCGCGTAATGCGGCGCATGTTGCGAATCGACTTGCGACGTTTATCAAGTTCCCTAGGATTGGCCATGTTTGTTAGTTGTTGGTTGCTAAATGCTAATTGCTAACTGCTATTCAAGCAATCGCCGGTTCAGGTTCTGCCTTGGGAGCCGCCGGAGCCGTTCTGCCCGGGACAAACTGCGTGGTAAACTCCTTGAGCGACGCTTCGATCTTTTCGATCAGACCATCGTCCAAGTCCATCTTCTCCGCCAACTCGTCCCGTACCTCTGGTTTTTGATCCTTCATAAACGTGAGGAACTTGGCTTCCCATTCCCGGACGTGCTCCACGTCGACCTTGTCCAAGTGCCCTCGCGTACCGGCGTAGATCACAAACACCTGGTCCACCACATCCAGCGGCATGTATTGGCCCTGTTTCAACAGTTCGACCATGCGGTAACCACGGTCGAGCTTGGCCTGGGTGTCGGGGTCAAGCTCGGTACCCATCTGGGCAAATGCTTCCAGTTCGCGGAACGAGGCCAAATCCAAACGCAGACCGCCGGCCACCTTTTTCATCGCCTTGACCTGAGCGGCACCACCCACACGCGAAACCGAAATACCCGCGTTCATCGCCGGCTTGATGCCCGCGAAAAACAGGTCCGGCTGCAGATAAATCTGGCCGTCGGTAATCGAAATCACGTTCGTAGGAATGTAAGCGGAAACCTCGCCTTCGAGCGTCTCGATAATCGGCAGCGAAGTAATCGACCCGCCGCCCAATGCGTCGGACAATTTCGAGGATCGTTCCAACAATCGGCTGTGACAGTAAAACACGTCGCCGGGAAACGCCTCGCGACCCGGCGGACGACGCATCAGCAGCGACAGTTCGCGATACGCGACCGCCTGCTTGCTCAAATCGTCGTACACAACCAGTGCGTGGCCACCGTTGAACATGTACTCCTCGGCCATCGACGTGCCGGAGTAGGGGGCAACATACTGCAACGGGGCAGGGGCGCTGGCCCCCGCAACAATCACCGTGGTGTAATCCATCGCTCCCGAATCGCGGAGCTTCTCGATCACGCCAGCCACGGTCGATTCCTTTTGCCCGATAGCGACGTAAAAACATTTCACGCCCGAATCGCGTTGGTTGATAATCGCGTCGATGGCAATGGCCGTTTTACCGGTTTTGCGGTCGCCGATGATCAATTCGCGCTGTCCGCGACCAATGGGCGTCATCGCATCGACGGCCTTCACGCCCGTTTGTAACGGTTCGCACACCGGCTGACGTTCGGCCACACCGGTAGCGATCACTTCGACATCGCGTCGCTTATTGGTGAGAATCGGTCCCTTGCCATCCATCGGATTGCCGAGCGGATCGACCACGCGACCCAAAAGTGCATCGCCCACGGGAACGCTAAGCAGCTTTCCGGTGCTACGGACTTCTTCGCCCTCGTTAATCTGCAAATAATTGCCGAGGATGATGATGCCGACCGAGTTTTCTTCCAGGTTGAATGCCAAGCCGTTCACACCATTGGCAAACTCGACCATCTCGCCGGCCATCACGCCCGAGAGGCCATAAACTTGCGCAATGCCGTCGCCCACTTCCAACACACGGCCAACTTCCCGCACGTCGATCTGCGAAGCGTACTGCTCGATTTCTTTCTGGAGGACTGAAGCGATTTCGTCGCTATTGAACTTCATAGAAGCTCTCCCAATGACTTTAGTTGCTAGTTTTTAGTTGCTAGTTTCTGATTGCTGATCGCTGACTGCTGATCGCTCAATTCTCCATAAACCGCTCTGGCCGATTCTGAATCGCCTCGGTGGCACGGGCCATCATCTGTGTGCGAGCACGTTCGAAACTAGAACGGGCCGAAGCATCGTAAACTCGGTCGCCCAGGCGGATCACAAAACCGGCAACCAAATCGGGATTGACCGACGTCTTGACGACCGGTTCTGTCCCTAATGATTTTTGCAGCAATGCTACGATTTCCTGCAGCAGTTCTGGCGCCGGTTCCAGGGCCAGTTCGATCTGCACCGACGAGCGGTTGTTTCGCGACTGCCAAAGTCCTAACGCTGAACGTACTACTTGCCTAAGAAAACCAAGCCGACCGTGCATTGCCATCACTTTGAGAAAACTGAGCCCCGTCGTCGACAACCGCGTGCCAAACACGCGGTCGAGCATTTCGAGCTTTTCATCTTGCGACACCAAAGCCGAGCCTAGAATCTGCTCAAACTCAGGAAACTTGTCGAGGACTTCCGAAACCAACGCTCCAAGCTCGTCGATCAGCGCGTCCTGATCCGCAGGACTTCCCGCGGCATCGAGCCCGGCCTGCGCATAAATCTTCGCCAGCTTTTCGACGTCGACGTCGAAAACTGTCTCGCGGGGCTTATGTTTGGTGGCACTCTCGGTCATCAATTCTTACTCGGTTCGGCAATTGATAATTGGCTCAGCGCATCGCGCACCAGTTGAGCCTGTTGGTCGGCCGTGATGTTTTGCTGAATCACTTTACTGGCCAGATCGACCGCCAGATTGGCGCTGGTCTCGGCCAGACTTTTCACAGCAAGATCCGCAGCCCGATCAACATCGCGAATCGCACGATCACGCTCTTGATCCGCGGCCTTTTTTGCCTCGGCAATAATCTGCGATTTGGTGTGCTCCGCATCGCGCCGGGCTTCCTCCAGCAAAGCACGCACCTCGTCGGCAGCATTGGCCAGCTTGGCTTCGTGCTGGGCCAACATCTGCTTCGACTCTTCGTGCTTCGCCAGAGCAGAGGCAATGTTGTCCTCAATACGCTTCTCACGCTCAACCAGTGCCGCCGTTACGGCGGGCCAGGCAAACTTACTTAAGATGCCAAGTAGCAGCAAAAATACGACTACTGTGTAAATGGCCAAGTCGGTCTGAAACTCCGAAGCATCATCCAACTGCGCACCAGCATTGCCATGACCCAAGTCCTCGTGACCGGCTCCCCCTGCAGCTACGCTAGGAGCAGCAAATGCCAACATCAGCACCACGGCCAAGAAACCACAACAGAATGTAAATATCCGTCCACGCATGAGGCGTGATCCTCTTCGTTTAAGGGAAGGTTAGAACAATTCGCAGAGCATTAACCCCATGGATTCTGCGTGGAGCAGATGTACAAACCGTAAAAGGTGAAACCTTCGATCAAAGCTGCGGCAATAATCATCGCCGTCTGGATATTGCCTGCTGCCTCCGGCTGACGGGACATGCCCTCGAGCGCATGACCGGCCAAACGACCGATACCGTAACCTCCACCGATGGCCACTAGGCCCGCACCAATGGCTCCCGGAAGCAAAAAGGCTCCGCCGCCAGCTTCTGCGGCAGCCGCAGGCGCGGCGGTAATCAGAACAGTGACTACAGCCAGGGCAAAAAACTTCAGATAATTCATCACGAAAACGTCCTCCTTCAAATCATGAAAATGTGTTAACTGCCTTCACCCTCCATGGGCGTAGGTCAGTGGTGATGGATAGCCATTCCGATAAACAATGCGGATAGGAAAGTGAATATGTAAGCCTGTAAAAAAGCGACAAACAACTCTAAACAACTGAACAATGCCGAGCCGACGACTGCGATGACCGCCGTGGCACCCCATGTGCCGGTCCCAGCAGCGGCAACAGCTAATCCCATCACCGCCAACAGAACCAAGTGGCCTGCCACCATATTTGCCAGCAGTCGTACTCCCAACACACCGTGCTTGATCACCAATCCCAAGACCTCGATGGCGAAGATCATCGGCACAATCACGATCGCCATGTACCAGGGCAGTCCCATGTCGGGAACCTGATTTTTCCAGAAACCTATCACGCCGAACTTCTTCATGCCAAAAAACAGCACTGTACAAAACGTGACTATGGCCAAACCTAGCGTCACACCAAAAGCACCAGTGGGTGCGCCAACCCAAGGAATCATTCCCATGAGATTCAAACCAAGGATGAACAAAAATAGAGTCCATAAGAATGGTACAAACTTGTCCGCCTCTTTGCCGCCAATGGCCGGTCGGGCCACTTCGTCACGGAAGTAGAGCAGCACCGCTTCAAACATGTTCCAGAGTTTGCCTCGAGGCTGAATGTCACCTCGCATTTTTTTGGCCAGCCAGATAAAGCTGCCTGCCACAATCAGGGCAACCACAAATTCGATGATCATGAACTTCGAGATCGCAAAACCGGAATCTTTCTCGTATAGATTTTTTAATTGACCGAAGGGTTGCGGGATTAAAATCTTACCATCGAGTTGATGGTTGTACTGCTCGATCTTCTCTTCCGACCAGGCAGGCGTGGAACTCTTATACTCCTCCACATTCTCGGCTTTTTCTCTAACGGTCTGCCATGCCTGCTGGACCGACTCGCTATTCAGTTGGTCTTGGAGCCACTCTTGCCCTTTTGCCTGTTCGAGAAATACGTCGAGCGGCTTCGCGAAATTGACGTGGTCGTGCCGCCAATGTTTGTACTGTTCCAGCAACTCTTCCCGGGCGGGCATAGCAGAGGTATCGATCGCACGAGACACCTCTAAGCCGTCGAGCAACCGCTCCGCTTCCCAGAATTGGTAGCCTTCGTCCAATCGGACCCAAAACTCGGGAAAGTCATCGCGACTTTCACGGTGCGAGCGTTTCAACGCCTTAGGCACCTCGAAGTAGTAGCCATCCTTGATATGCAGTAGGGAAGATGCCATCGCTTAGCTTGTCGAAACTCTCTGACTGTAGGTAGAGACCATTCTCACCGCGATACAGGTTTCCGCGAGCAGGCCAACGAGGTAGTGAACAAGGATCAAACCAAACAGTCCCACCTCGGCAAGTGGCCCACCAAATATATTGGCGGAAACACACATTAGCAAAGGCAAACCGGTGCGAACGGCAATCGACAAAAACATTCCCGAAACGGCTTGCATTCCTCCGGTCGTATGGAGCGTAATGGCCAATGCCAAAGTTCCGCTGATCCAACAAATCGCAAACGCACAGAATGCTGCAAGTATGCCCATCATGCCGTGAGACTTGATAACCAGCACAGAGGCAAACAGCGCGGTCACTAACAAGGCAGCGCCAAGCAAGAAGGAGCCCACCATCAACGAGCGGCTCTTGCTGGGTTGTACGACGGGAGGGCTATCAATCACTTCAGGTCATCTCCGCGAGTGGAGTTCTGGTTAGAACCTTGATCGCCAGAGTTCATCGGAGGACGCGTAATCACAATCAGATAGTAGATCGAAACACTAATGCCAAACACGAAACCAACCAGTACTAGCCAGTTGGTTCCTAGTTGTCGATCCAACCATTGGCCACCCAATCCGGGCAGCACCATCATCATTGCGGCCGCCATGACTCGAGCCACCATCTCCATGCCACGTGCCATCGGAGAACGGCCATCTGATGAATTCATGCCGCGCGGAGACCTTCCCTTGCAATGAGAATCGATCTAGGCAATCCCAAAGGGGCAATAAGCAGCCTTTAGGCCCAAATACACTTCTCAAGCTAGGCACTCAGCCCCACGAACTTCGCAATAATCTAATTGGCCCGGTTGAGTGCGCAAAGGGGAATTCGTGCATTTTTTCACAAAGTCTTCGGTCATTGTCCTAAGTTAAATTCCAAAAAGCACTTATTGAAATCCAACTGGAATATCAGATGACTTCTCACAACTCCAAATACCTGTTAAAAAGCCAAGACGCGAGGCCAAGGCGGAAAACCGATCAGTTATCCATAAAGCATTATTACAAAACAACTTATGAGATTTTCTGATGGCCAAAAATTTGCATTTTCTACCGTTTTCGTCTATTATCGATTATGACAATTGTGCAGCTGCGAAAAACGCTGCTAGGCCGTTGTCGAGACTCCTGACTGGTTATGGAAGCCCGGCGGGCTTCCTAGCGTTGGCAAACTAGCTCGGGCATTCCCCGGCGGGTTTCCGCTAGGGCAACATTCTGTCAGGGACGATTCCCCCCCTCTCCGGGGTGCAAATCATCGTCCTGGAGAACCTCGGAACTTCTGGAGGTTTGGCAACCTAATGACTGCAGAAAAATTGCGATCGCATACCGCTCGAGATCTTGCCCAAATGGCGCGACAAAATGGTGTCGCTGGTTGGCACTCGATGCGTAAAGAAGAGCTTATTGGTTCACTCGTGAAATTGGCTCGTAAACGGGTTTTGAAAACTAACGTTGCCCATGCAAGTGGAGTCCAAAATCTTTCTTCCAGCAACGGAGCATCTGCATCTACCGATCCCCAAGCGCTCAAAAGCATTCATCACTTACAGCAAAAACTCGCCACAATAAAAAATCTGGCATCCTCCACATCAGGCAAAAACTCCTCGGAGGTTGTTGATGATCGGCTAGTGGTAATGGTCCGCGATCCGTATTGGCTGCATGCCTATTGGGAATTGTCCCAAAGAAGCGTCGATCGCGCACAAGCCGCCATGGGACAGCATTGGCACACAGCGAAGCCTGTATTACGAATCTTCCGCTTGATGGAAGCGGGAACCTCGGTCCATCAGCGCGATATCGCGATCCATGGCGGTGTAAGCAACTGGTACATCGATGTCAACGATCCCCCCGCCGAATTTCGCCTGGCAATTGGCTACCTGTCCGAGAATGGCACTTTTCATTGCTTAGCGCGAAGCAACAGCGTGCAAACTCCGCCCGCAGGTACCAGCGACGCGGTCGACGAAAACTGGGCCGACGTAGCTGAAAATGCAGATCGCATCTACGCAATGAGCGGCGGCTACTCCCATCGCGGCACCAGCCGCGAACTCCAAGAGTTGCTCGAAGAGCGATTGCAACGCCCGCTCGGAACGCCAATGAGCACCCGCTTCGGTCATGGAGCTTCGAGCCTCGACGACACGAACAATCAAATGCGATTCGTCATCGATGCCGAGCTGATCATTTTCGGCGCCGCCGACCGTGGAGCCCACGTAACGCTCCAAGGCGAACCCGTTCAATTGCGCAGCGACGGCACATTCGCCGTCCGCTTAAACCTTCCCGACCGGCGCCAAGTAATCCCCATCGTCGCCAGCACAGCCGACGGCGTGGAACAACGCACCGTCATCCTGGCCGTGGAGCGAAACACCAAAACTATGGAACCGGTGGTTCGCGATCTGCCGCGGTGATTTGGGATGAACATTCGCTACGGCTGCTATCTTGACAGCAGCAAAGTCTTCTCTCTATGAACACCAGAGATGTGAAACTTTTAAGATTCTTCCGATTCTCCTAATAGTTTGGGTCATTAGGGTCCGACAGACTATGCGGGGACTGGCATACCGTCATGTTATTGCCAGCATGGAATCTCGAATCGGCACAACCAAAGGGTTTCTGCCCTATAATGTGCCTTCGCAAAAAGGAAGAAGCTATGCGGATTCAATCAAAAATTGGGGCGGCAGTTTGCCTGATCGCCATTGGCACACTTCCCGCTATCACCTTCGGCCAAAGGGTAAGCCCGGCGTCTTATGGGGGCATGCAGCCGAACGTCCAACAAGCTGGGTTTCAGGCTCAGGGTCAACAAGAACAGATAAGACCAATCTCGTACGAGTTCGGCGGTGGAGCATGTCAAGGCGGGTGCGACTCTTGCACCGGCTGCGGTAGTGGATGTGGCAATGGTTGCAATTGTGGCTGTGGTTGTGGCGGCGGGTTCTACGCGATTTACGAGAGTGTAATCGTTCAGCCCTTCTTTACCCGCAATACAGCATATCTTCTTAGTGACCCACCACCTCTTAATGATGGCTATCAAGAAGTTCCGTTTGATTGGGACTTCAGTTACTCTCCTCGCATCGAATTCGGTGTGCTCGTTGATCGTGGCTTAGGTGGGCGAGTTCGCTACTGGTACTTCGATGACGAAACAGCGCTGAACGCAACCGACGCGAACGGCGACATCTTTTCCGCTTTTGGCGAAGACAGCATCACTGACATCGCCATAGACAACGCAACCGCGGCACTGTTTACGCACAGTCTAAGAATGCACGTTCTCGATATCGAGGCAGCAGTTCAAAAATCCAACTTGCTTTACTCAGGTGGATTTCGCTACGCGCAGATGGAACAGCTGTACACGGGCACCGAAACCGCTCCGGGTACCGACGCGTTTAGCTCCGGACACGACTTTGAAGGTTGGGGCCTGACCGTCGCTGCCGAAGCGCGGGGACCTTCGTACGGTGGAATCTCCGTCTTCGCTAAAGTGCGGGGATCGTACCTTTACGGAACTTCGAATTTCTTTGCAACCAATAGTGCCAATACGGCCCTTTTGGTGAATGACAACAACGACGATTTGATCTCTGTCGGAGAGATTCAGATTGGTCTTGATTCGCGGTTCGATCTCGAATCTGGTGCCACAATGTTCCTCACCGTGGCAGCCGAGGGCCAATACTGGAACAACGCGGGAACCGGCGCACCAGCGAACAATGCTCCTTTCGACGAAGGGAACTATCAGAACGCTCGTCCCCAAGACGCCGACTTGGGCTTCTTCGGGCTAAACTTTGGGACAGGTCTGATTTACTAGGTGCACTCTGATTTCGATGTTGAAGCCAATGCGGGGGCAGGGCCAATGGGCCCTGCCCCCGTTTCTCGTTTTCGCCCGGGTGGCATGCACTCGGAGGTCCGCCGACGTGGGCATGTCCGCTGCTGGTACCCCAAACTTCTGTAGACCGCCCCGCGCTCTATTGGTCCAATGGGGCCATGAATGGGCCCCACCAAACTTGTCAGTTCAATTCTGAATTGCCAGAGGAATTGCGCGACCGTTTGGTGCACCGCTTGGCAACTCTGGAGAGCTGTGTCGTGGCATTTTCCGGGGGCGTCGACAGCGCGGTTGTGGCCAAGGCTGCTTATCTAGCGCTGGGCGACAACGCGATTGCGGTCACCGGCGTAAGCGACAGCCTGGCACAGGGCGAACTCGAATTGGCCCAAAACGTCGCCCGAGCGATTGGCATTCGGCATGAAACTTTGCAGACCGATGAACTCCAGGACGCGGAATATCTGGAAAACAACCCCAACCGCTGTTGGCATTGCAAGGATGAACTCTATCGGCAGTTAAGACGCCTGGCAGATCGCAAAAACGTAAAACACATCGCCAACGGCGCGAATGCCGACGATTTGCACGATTTCCGCCCCGGGTTGCGAGCCGCTGACGAATATCACGTGCATAGCCCCTTGGCCGATTGCGGCTTCGATAAGTCGACGGTCCGAGAACTAGCCCGGCATTGGCAACTAGAAGTCTGGGACAAGCCGGCAACGCCGTGCCTTTCCAGCCGTGTTGTTTACGGTTTGGAAATCACTCCCGAACGACTGTCGCGCATCGATCAGGCCGAAAAATTTCTGCGAGAAAACGGATTCACAAACGTCCGTGTCCGTTGCCACCATGACGAACTAGCTCGGTTGGAAGTATCGGTCGAGGACCTGGCAAAGTTTGTCGACGACGACGTTCGCCAAGCAATCGTCACCCGGCTCGGCGAGCTAGGTTTCCGCTACGTGACAATCGACCTGGAAGGTTTCCGCTCGGGCAGTTTTCAGCAATTGGTGACGATAGAAGAGCTCCAAAAACACTTTCGTTAGAGCACTTTTATTAGTTCGAGTTTGCACATTTTGAAACGCAGATTATCGCAGACATGGTGACGGATCGCTAATCTGCGAATCTCTGCGTAATCTGCGTTTCCAGTTTTTTTTAGTCCAGTTTCTTGGGGGCCCTTGGTGTATTCCATGCCCATGTCGGCAGACCTCCGAGGGCATGCCACCCGCCGAGGCAAAAGCACTACGACTATCGGCGACCGCCACCGCCAAACATTCCCCGAAATCCGCGGACTGGATCCAAGCCGCGCTCTTCGCGTCGGTCGTTGAGCATGTCTCTAAAACGGTCGACTTTGGCACGCAGTTCCGGCGTTGTACGATCAAGGCGCTCCTTGCTTCGTTGGTCACGCTGCCCGGGGGTCATGTTTCCGCGGTTCCCACCACGCCGACCTTCGCCGCCATTCGCTTCGCGTTGCTTGCGTCGCTCTTCCATGCGGTCGATCATGTCGTCAAGTTTTTTTTGCTGTTCTTCCGGTGGCAACGCGAAGAACTCGTCGACTCGGTTGAGCATCATGGTTTGGAAACGCTCTCGGCTCGAATCGAAAAACTGTTGCCGCTGCTCGGGCGACAACTGCTCCACCCGATCGCGGAAACCACGCCGCTGCTCTTCCGGCATCTGATCCATCTTCTGGATATTCTCGTCGCGCAGTTGCTGCAACTCGGCAACCTGCGGATCGGTCTTTTCGAAAAATCCCATAGCCCATCCCACTCCAACTACCAAAGTGATAACGACCGCCGAAATTGCTAACTTATGATTTTTCATGGGTAGGGTTCCTTTTATTAGTTTTACTACTTCAGTAGTTCTATTCAGGTGGGGAAAAATGCCGTCCAAACTGAGCCGTAGGCGCTAGCCTCGGGTTTTTCGGTACTCCACCCGACGCTAGCGCATTCGGCTCATAGGGCATACTGTATTTCCCTATTCCGCAACGATCAAAGCATCGACGTGCCCGTCGAGGTAGAGAAAATTCCGCGAACCATTGTCGCCCGGCGAGCCGTGGAACGATTCGAAATCGTAAACGATCCACACCTCCGTCGAGCCGCGGGTTTCTCCCCTGCGACGTTCTAAAACTTGCTGGCGCGTTTTCCCCTCCAGTCGAAACGAGGGATACTCGTAGCTCAGCCCCTCGTTGGCAAAATAACTGTCGCCGTTTTGATAAGGGGCCGCATCGAACGGACGTTCATACCCGTCATAAGCGGCCTGATCCGAAGCAGATCGCAACGGGCCATAGTCACTGGGGCACTGGTAGATTTCCTGATTCCCCTCCCCAAAATCGGCCAAGATTTTATAAATCGGCCAAGTACTACGATCCTTCGGGTCCAGCGGCGTTACCGAAGGCAAAATCGCTGCTTCGGGAAATTCGCCCCGTTCGCCCTGTTGATCCAAATACTGGGTAAGTGCCAAACCGATCTGCCGAAGGTTCGATTTACACTGCGTCCGCCGAGCCGCTTCGCGCGCGCTTTGCACCGCTGGAAGAATCATGCCGATCAACAGACCGATGATGGCGATCACCACCAGGAGTTCCACCAGAGTAAAAGCGTTTTGGCGTTTCATGTGTGCTTCTCAGGGGACTGCCCCACTCAGACGCAAGATTTCAGCATGCTACGGGAACCTGTGCATACCACCCCGTAAAGTTGAAACCCCGCTGCTATTCCCGAAGTTTCGCAGATTCCGGCGGAAGCTGGAATGAATATCTTCCTGCCGTGATTTTGAGGTTGCAAGTAAGCCGTTCAAGTTATATACATCGATAGTCGATGTATATTGATATTCGAGGCATCTTAAGCATCTGGGTGATCGCGTGGAATTCTCAAAAAAGCTAGTGGGTTCGACCACTTCGACATTGATTCTGGCCGTAATCGGCGAGAAAGATCGCCATGGATACGAGATTGTCCAGCGCGTTAATCAACTTTCCAACGGGGCCTTCCAGTGGCGCGAGGGAACCGTCTACCCGGCACTCCATCGCCTCGAAAAACAAGGGCTGATCGCAGGCGAGTGGCATTCGGCAAAGTCGGGTCGTCAGCGGAGAGTGTACGCACTGACGCCGCAGGGCCGGCACGAACTGAGTCGGCAAGAGCAGCAGTGGTCGGAGTTTGCAACGAGTGTGAACCGTGTGCTGGAGGGATGCTATGCAACGTAAGGTCATCCGCAGAATCGAGCGTTACCTCGACGAGCAACTCGGCCTATGGACACGCCTGCTACCATGGCGACGAGAAATTGCAGTTCACATCGAAGAGGCGTATCAGACAGCGCAAGCCGAGGCGCCAGAATCTACGGTCGACGACGCAAATTGGCAAAGGGCCTTGGCCGACTTTGGCGACGTGCAAGACGTAGCGCGCAAGTTACAAAAAGAGCATTGGCCGCAGCACCTCGGCTGGCGGATCCTTGCCGTGGTGGTTTCAGCATGGATCGTTATTTCTATATTACATCCCTGGCGTTTTTTGACACTATCTGCATTAGGCTTTAGCATGCGGAGCGCATTGTACTGCGTCCTGTTCTTCACGCCACGACGATCGATCGTTATAGCATTGGTCACTATTGTGGTCGTCGACATGGGCCTTGTCATCTTACCCATATACGACTACTCCGTCGTCGTTGATTCGGCGACCGCACTCGAACGTTTTCTACCTGGATACTGGAACGTCGACGGCTGGTTCGTGATGCGAGTCCTGGCGATCTGTAGCGCTGGCATCTGCGCTGGAATTTCTCGCTTCGGATTCCATGGAATGACTCGACATGCACCGTCCATCGGTGCGGGGATATTCTTGATGAGCTTGATCCTACAATTTGGCGACATGAGCGATCCCGGCAAAATGATCGCCCATTTCCTCGTCGCAATTGGCGCGATGGCTCTGGCGATCGCCGGTAGCTACTGTATCAGCGATTCCTCACGATTTGTCCGTCGCATACCCAGCTGAAAGCCACAGCCGGGGGTGGCATGATCTCGGAGGTGCGTCAAAAACAAAATCACCGAGGCCGCTGGCGCAGCCAGACCACGCCCAGCAGCGCCGTTGCCAACATCAGCACCGAACTCGGCTCAGGAACAATCTTCAACCGCACCTTCTGCAAACTGTTCGAATCGTTGCGAATGTATTGAATCTGGAATGGTTTGCCGATACTGGTTGTCGGCAACGAGCCAGGAAAGCCGCCGGTTTGTTGGAACAGGATTTGATTGAACGTGCCGGTAAGTGTTCCCTTGGATACCACCAAATCAATGAAGTCGCCCGCCTGCACGCTGAGGCTGCTGTCGACGTGCAGAATCAGGTCGCCTGCCAGCGAGGCCGTACCACCCGGCGACCCAATCACGTTGACTCTGAGTTGATCGGTCGTGACAAAGTTAGCACCAGAAAGCACCATGTGCAGATCGCCGCCCAGTTCCTGCGTGTAGTTGCCGACGATATCGAGCACATCCTTGGTCGCATCCGCAGATGAGCCGATGTAAAGTTCGCCATCATCAAATACGTCCGCTTCAATTTGGCCGCGCCCAACCAAAAGACCGGTGTTGAAATCGACCGTCGTCGCCTTGAGTACGCCGCTGGGTTCGATTCGGTTTATGAGACCGAGAGATTTTGCGTCGATGGTGACCGTGCCGGCGACGTCAAGGCTCGCGGCACTGCCGACGGCGTTGCTAATCCTGAACGCGCCGCCTTTGTTGGCAACGCTGCCTACGGTCACATCGCCGTCCACCACCATGTTGCCGGACTTCAGTCCAAGCGAGGAGTCCCGGTTAATCGCCAGATTGCCCGATATCGCCCCATTGCCCCCATCGATTTCCATCAGGCTGCTTCCGCCCGCATTGAGCGAGACATTCCCCAACGAATTGAAGAATCCCCCATTTGTCACAGTGACCTTCCCTGTCACATTCAACCCGCCGGTGCCCACATTCCATGTGGAGGGTTCAACAGGCGGGCCACTGAACTTACCATCAACCCCGACGGTGGCGCCAGCCGCAACCGTTGCCGTCCCCGTGCGAAACAAGCTGCCACTTTTGACCAGCACATCGCCGTCGATAGTGGCCGTCCCCTTGAACAGTGCCTGGCCGCCCCTTTTTAGATCAAGCTCGGTCGTGCCCGCCGATTGAGTTACGAGCAGGTTGCCGGTACTGGTGGCCAAATCCGCGTTCAGCGCAGCCTTGTCGCCAAAGTTATTCGCATCGACAACGATCCGTCCCTTCAAGCCGATGGTCGTATCGCCGGTCAATTCTACTTTCCCGTTACCGCCGACATGAAAAAAGTTGGTCGTACCGCCGACGAGTTCCAACGAGTGGCGTTCGATACGCCCGCCGGTGGCGGCAAGTACATCACCGACGAATACATTTCCGGCGTTGTCGACAAACATATCGCCGCCCCCTCCGATCGTCGCGCCGTCGCCAACGCCCAACAGACTGGTATCCACCATCACGTCGCCGGAAACCGTTAGCAAGCCCGTGGAGAATGAGGTCACACCAGCGCCCTGAAGCAGCAATGACTTAGCCACGGGAACATCCGGAATGGGAGGCACAGGGGGCGACAAGTCTAGCGCCGGCCCGGCATCGATGATCACATCCTCCGCCGGCAACGGCACATGACCGGTTGGCAAACCGCCGATCACAAACTCCCACTTGGTCGCATCCAGCCAAAGCCCACCACCGCCAACCCTCTTGACCGTGACTGCCAAAGCCGACTGACAACAGACCGACCCCAACACAAAAGCCACAACAGTGGCCCCCCATCGACTCTGGCGGCAATTCATTAGACTCCCCCACTAAGCTGATCGTGAAACGGCGGCACTATCGCGCATCCATTGTAATAACCTCTTCAGGGTAATGCCAGAATTCTGCGGTATTTGCCCAGGAAAACTGCAACGGAGATTCCTCGGAAGACCTCGGAATGACACGAGCGGACAAATGCCGCCAGATACCTGCCTAGCAGAGAAAAGTAGGCAAAAGCCTACTTCCGATGATGCCGACGGCGAACCTGGGGGCGACGCGCCTCGCGGCCACCCGAGGTTTGATAGCCGTAGCGGATTGCAAACCACTCGGCATATCGTTCCCGGTCGGTATAGCCACTGTTCCGATCGTCGAGCAGATGGCCCAATTCGTGGATCAAAATGTTGTTGAGGTAGAAATCTTCAATCGCACTGGGGCTCCAGGTGAGCCTCCAAACTCCCACAGAGGGCCTGTCCCAGCGGCCACCGAACATTTTGGCTTCGTTGATAACCTCCGGTCGCGGCGGGGCGTAAAAAATCTCTTCGAGCGATTCTTCCAATGGATAGAGATAAAGGGTCGCTCCCCACTGCATCCCGTAGCAAGGGAAACTCTGCTTCTTACGTGTCATCCGGCTAAGCTGCACGACTTCCAAATCATTGAGGAAATGGGCAGGAAGCTCGGCTAGGCGGTCGCGAATCTGGTCAGGTGTGAGGATATGGCGATAGCCATCACCAGGAGATTGAACCACAATTTCGTAATCGGTGTTTTCTCCCGTCGGTTCATGCCAGTCTTCAGGAGGAGAAAACGGAGCTTGTTCGTTGCGAGTGCCAAGTTGAACTCGCCGAGCCCTTTGAGACCAACTAATCTGCGTTTTAGCGGCTTGGCGTTTCGCCTGGCGAACCACAACCTTTGTCGTGTATTTTCGATTAGCGCGCATTGCAGAACCTTAATGCAGTACTGGAGTTACTGCGTTTATGCTGTTGTTTTCCGTTAAGCCGAAACGCAGGTGGGTAAACGTTCGACTGTTGGCGACCCCTAGAGAAGCTCGACGGGCCGCAACTGGCTACTACCATCCTAGGCAGACGGGAAGAAGGGCGTAAAATAGAAGGCGTAAGTGCAATCTATAATTAGAGTTACACACCCAATGAATACCCCTCTAGTGGGTGGGGTGTCGGGATTAGACAAGGCTCGGCAGGTCCGACAAGTTCTCGTTCGTTGGCCCATCGACTCGCAAAGAACAGAAACAGTCGAGTATGAACGTAACACTTTACACACGCAAAGGTTGCCACTTATGCGACGATGCTTATCAGGTACTCGCTCAACATGGAATCGAGCCGAGTGTCATCGATGTAGATACCAATGCGCTGCTCCGCGAAAAATTCGATACCTGCGTTCCCGTTGTTGAAATCGATGGGAAAGTTCGTTTCCGAGGCCGGATCGATCCGGTCCTACTAAAGCGTCTTCTCTCGAATAGATCGTAACAATCGAAAATGTCCGAAAAATGCCTGGGAATATTTGCGAAGTATTGGCAGCCGGGACAGGTAAAAACCCGCCTGGCGGCAACGATTGGCGAGCAGCGGTCCGCGCAGGTTTACCAATGGTTTCTCGAGACCCTGCTCGATCGACTGACACATTGCGGCGATCGACACATTCTTGTCTATAGCCCGCCCGAGCGAGTTGCCGACTTCGAGCAAATTGCCCCTGCCCAGTGGCAAATCGCACCCCAAGCCGAGGGAAACCTGGGGCAAAGGATGCAAGCCTTCTTTCAGCAGCAGCACGAGTCGGGTTGTCAACGCGTGGTGTTGGTGGGCAGCGACAGCCCGAACCTGCCGTTAGAATATGTCCGCCAGGCTTTCGAATTGCTCAACGATCATCCCGTGGTCTTGGGTCCTACCGAAGATGGAGGGTATTGGCTCATCGGCACATCGGGCAGGGTGCAACCGATTTTCGAGAATATCCCTTGGAGCACTCCTCAGGTTTGGCCAGCCACGCTGGCGGCCCTCGACGCGGCCCAGCTTTCGCACGCAACGCTCCCCACTTGGTACGATGTGGACGTAGCAGAGGATTTAGATCGCCTAATCGATGAGCTTCAAAAAGATTGCCACAAAGATCAAGCCCTGATCAGGCTTTTGAAAAAACTCGATGAGAAATAAGTTTCTTCAGGAGTTTTCGTGACTGAATTTCAAAACAGAGTTTGCACTAAAATCATTAGTCCCAAAGGGCAATTCCTTGGCACCTGTTGGCTATATTTCGGCCCACAAAAATTCCTGACGAACCAGAATTAGCAATGCCATTCTCACCAACGAAACATTTCGACGTCCTGATCGTTGGCGGCGGTGTCGTAGGGCTTTCGATGGCTTGGGAACTGGCCCAATCGGGCACGAAAGTTTGCATTGTCGATCGGGGGGAATTCGGCAGGGAAGCGTCCTGGGCAGGCGCGGGGATGGTTCCTCCCGGGCCTACCAAAGAACATTGGCATCGCGCCACAACCATGGAACAGTTGGCAGGCCTCAGTCAGCAGTTGCACCAACCCTGGAGCGACTCGCTTCAAGAGAAAACAGGCATCGACACCGGCTATCGAATTTGCGGCTCATTGCGGTTGGCAAATACGGCAGACGAAGAAATTCTATTGCGTAAACAAGCGGAACGCTGGAAAGCACTCGGCGTCGATTGCCAGGAGCTCGACACGCTCCAACTGGGCGAACTGGAACCGGCGCTCGCCGACCATGCCGACCAATTCACAACCGCGTTTGCGGTTCCAGGAGAATCCCAGATCCGTAATCCCAGGCATCTGCGCGCACTTGTGGCTGCTTGCCGATTGGCAAAAGTGGACCTTCGCCCCGCCACGGCAGTTTGTCAGTTCCAAATTTCCGGAGAACGCGTGGCGGTCGCAATGACGGCTGAGGGCCCAATCGTCGCCGACAAGTTTTGCTTGACCGCCGGTTGTTGGACAGGGGAATTAGTCCAGTCGCTTGGCCTGTCTCTGCCGATTCGGCCCATACGTGGGCAGATCGCATTGCTGGAAGGTTCCCCCGGTTTGATCCGCCGCAACATTTACGTCGGTTTGCGTTATCTTGCCCCACGCGATGATGGTCGGATTCTTGTTGGTTCGACGATGGAAGATGCCGGATTCGTCAAACAAAATACGGTTGCCGGCACCGCGGAGTTGCTGCACTTCGCAGAAAAGTTCGGCCGCCCATTCGCGCAATTGCCACTCGCCACGTGCTGGTCAGGTTTGCGACCCGCCACCGCAGACGGCTTGCCCTACTTGGGCCGGCTGCCAGAACTAGAAAACGCCTGGATCGCCGCAGGCCATGCTCGCTCGGGTTTGCAGCTTTCGTCCGCAACGGCAGTAGTAATGCGCTCGCTGATGTTAGAAGAAGCCCCGCCGATCGACATTTCAGAACTCGGCGTTACTAGAGAACACTCGTCGCTTGATGAATGTTCAACTTCGGACCATCCCTCCTCCAAAAATAAAGCAGAACCTTCAACTATGTAGCCACAGAGATCACCGAGACGTAGGACAGAATATGACAATCAAACTGGCAATCATTGGCGCAGGGGCAATCGGAGCGGAACACGCAAAAGCCGCGCATGCGATCGGCGCAACCGTGGCGCAAGTCGTTGATGCCGACGCCGACAAGGCCCGGCAATTTGCCGAGAAATATGCGACAACGCACACCACCGACCTCCAAGCGACGTTGACCGACGATTCAATCAACGCCGTCATCATTGGGGTCCCCAATAAATTTCACAAGGAGCTGGCTATCGCCGCAATGGAAGCGGGAAAGGATGTCTTGCTCGAAAAACCGATGGCCATGAATGTTGCCGAGTGCGAAGAGATCAACACCGTCGCCAACCGCACGAACCGGGTTTTGCAAATTGGGCTCGTACACCGATATTCGGCAGTGGCGGTCGCCGCAAAACAATTATTGGCTGAAGAAAAGTTAGGGAAAATTTATCACGCCAAAGCACACTTATACCGTCGGCGTAGCGTACCCGGCCTGGGTCGTTGGTTCACCACCAAAGAAATAGCCGGGGGCGGCGCGTTGATCGACATAGGCGTTCACCTGTTGGACCTCTCGCTGCATCTGCTCGATTTCCCCCAAGCCACAGAAGTCTGCGGACAGGTCTACTCAAATTTTGGGGTCAAGATGCGTGATTACGTATACGAAGACATGTGGGCTGGCCCGCCCAACTTCGAGGGCATCTGCGATGTCGACGACTCGGCCCACGCCATGGTTCGATTTGCCAACGGTGCAACCTTGGACTTGCACGTTACCTGGGCAGGAAATTTTCCCGAAGAAAGTCTTCCCGACTCGATGATGGGCATCTTCGGGGACCAAGGGGGCATGGCCTTCAAGCTGTTTGCAGATTCCATCCAAACCACGCTTGAAAAAGCAGGCCGCGTCGAAGACGCCGATATTCCGGCACCGAAGACCGACGCATTCCAGGATCAGTTGTCCGATTTTCTTCGCAGTATCGAATCACGCGAAGTCTACGGCGCAAACGGTGAACAAGCCCAACAAGTGCAATCGCTGATCGATGCGATTTATCGTTCCAGCGCCGCGAAGAACTCTGTTTCGCTTCGCTAAGCCGCGAGCGGCCGCTCCGGTTTAGCGCGCAAACTATTCAGGCGTATATGTCGCAAAGCAGCGTGGCGTCTCCCAGAGACGAACTTCCACTATTGGCACGCCCTGCGATCGGTTCTCTTCGAAAATCAGCTTCGCGATATTCTCTGCCGTGGGATTTTCGTCGATCAAACATAAAGGCTCCCCCATCTCTTCAAGAATGGGTACCACTGGATCGGCCCGATTGAGAATCATGCGATGGTCGAGGTGATCGTCAATCCAAGTGCTGACCGCCCGCTTGATGTCGGCAAAGTCCAAAACCATGCCGCGATGGTCAAGTTTGCTGCCTTCGATGGAAATCACAGCCCGACCATTATGCCCATGCAAATGACGGCACTTCCCCTCGTAGTTTAGGAGCCGATGGCCGTAACAAAAGTCGATTTCACGAGTCACTCGAAACATGGTAATGCGCTATCTTTCCAGGCAGACGTATTGCCCGAATGTGTCATGCGGTAAATGGCGAAAAACTCAGCCTAGCAAATCTCGCTACCGTTGCAATAAAGGCCTTGGCAATTGCCTGGCTGAAAGCTGCGAGCAACCCGTATTGCAATCTTCGCTTACCAGCCCGATATTAGGCGGTTCCCAGCCAGGTCCTTATGTCTTGAAAGAGCCTCCATGACGTCCCATGCCAAACGTCGCGACAAAATCCGCAGCAAACTTCGCAAGAACCGACTCGACGCGATGTTGGTTACCAATTTCACGAACGTCGGCTATCTTACCGGCTTCACGGGGGATGACAGCTACCTGCTGGTCACCTGTTCAAACGACATCGTGTTAAGCGACGAACGCTACACAACCCAGCTTGAAGAAGAATGCCCCGAACTCGAACTCGCGATTCGCGGGCCTGGAAAGAAAATGCTCTCAAGTGTGGAAGAGCAAATTAGTAGTTGCAAAATAAAGCTGCTTGGCTGCGAAGCCGATTCAATGTCGATCGCCTTGCACGAAGCATTGCATCGTGCTGTGCCCAACTGCCGCTTGGCCTCATGCCTGGGTTGGGTGGAAGAGCTGCGTGTCGTCAAAGACCGTCACGAAATCGCTCGTACGCGCGTGGCTTGCGATCAAGCCCGGCGAGCCTTCGACGTGGTGCGCGCGGCGCTGACTACCGACATGACCGAACTACAGGTAGCCGCCGATTTGGAGTACCAAGCCAGACGTTTCGGAGGAAAGTGTCTAAGTTTTCCCGCAATCGTGGCCACGGGTGCCCGCTCGGCTTTGCCGCATGCGAGTCCTACATTGCAGCAAATTGGCGCAAGCGACTTCACCCTAATCGACTGGGGAGTGAACGAAGGGCAGTATGTGAGCGACTTGACGCGAATTTTGGTGACCGGTAAAATTTCGCCCAAACTCCGCAAAGTGTATGGAGTTGTGCTCAAGGCACAGTTGGCGGCGATTCGATCCATTCGGCCTGGAGTGGCCTGTGAGGCGGTGGACCGCAAAGCACGAAACATTATCAGCCAGGCTGGATTCGGCAAACAGTTCGGCCATGGATTGGGACACGGCACAGGACTCGATATTCACGAAGCCCCGCGACTGAGCCAAGGGCAGTCGACAAAGTTGAAGCCGGGGATGATCGTTACCGTCGAGCCGGGCATCTATCTTCCAGGTTGGGGCGGCGTGCGGATCGAGGATGATATATTAGTCACGAAGTCGGGACACGAAGTGCTGACCTCGGTTCCCAAACAATTAGAAGAGTGCGTGGTTGGGTAATAAGCTTGTTTTACTTTCAAACGTTTGAATAGAAATTGGTGAAGGGATATTCTTCATGGCCGACGGTGGTTCTGGACAGAGCGATGTGTTCGACGTGCGCAAAGTGCGTCGGCTCGTCGAATTGATGAACGAGCACGAGCTGGCCGAAGTCGATCTGCGACAGGGCGACCAGCGAATTCGCTTGCGAAGGGGACAAGAACCTGTGGTCGCCCTTGCTCCCCCTCCCGCACATGCTGCGCCTGCCCCTGCTCCTGCAACTTCAGCACCGGCCGAAGGCGATGCCAGTGCCGAGGACCCCAATGCCACATACATTACCAGCCCCATGGTTGGCACCTTTTACACCTCCCCAAGTCCAGATGCCGCTCCGCTTATCAACGTGGGTGACCAAGTCGGACCGGAGACAGTCGTCTGTATTATCGAGGCCATGAAAGTCTTTAACGAGATCCCGGCCGAGCGTTCCGGGTCGATTGCAACCGTGCTCGTGGGAAATGGCGACTCGGTCGAGTTTGGACAGAAGCTGTTCCTGCTTAAATAATTCCTTTCCTCGATCGCAAAATCTTTCGCAAGGTGCCATGTACCAAAGAATTCTTGTAGCCAACCGGGGTGAAATTGCCTTGCGAATTTTTCGCGCGTGTCGCGAACTTGGCATAGAATCTGTCGCGATCTTTAGCGAAGCAGATCGAGGGGCCCATTATCTCGATCTCGCCGACGAAGCGTACTGCGTGGGTCCGGCAAAACCGGCAGACAGCTACCTGCGAATCGCCAACGTAATTAGCGCTGCCGAGGTCGGCAATGTCCAGGCTATCCATCCTGGTTACGGTTTTCTGGCGGAAAACGCGCATTTCAACGAGGTGTGCCGCAGTTGCAAGATCGACTTTATCGGGCCAAGTCCCGAAGCGATGGCCAAGCTGGGTGACAAAAACGTGGCCCGCTCTTTAGCGAAAAAAGCGAATGTCCCCGTCGTGCCGGGAAGCGACGGGCTGATCGCAGATGCCGGCGAGGCATTGCAATTCGCCCACAAAGTTGGTTTTCCCGTCTTGATCAAGGCAGTGGCAGGCGGTGGCGGCAAGGGAATGCGCGTGGCAGCGAACGACTTGTCGCTGAAGTCGGCTCTTCAACAAGCCCAGCAAGAAGCGGAAGCCGCCTTCGGCAATGGGGCCGTGTACTTAGAAAAGTACATCGAACAGCCGCGGCACGTGGAAGTGCAGATCCTGGCCGATCACCATGGTAACGTCGTCCATCTATGGGAACGCGATTGCAGTGTGCAACGGCGCCATCAAAAATTGATCGAAGAAAGCCCTAGTACCAGCATCAATCAAAAAACTCGCGATGCCATGTGCGAAGCGGCCCGGCGGCTCATTCAACAGGCCGATTACACCAACGCAGCCACGGTCGAGTTTATTGTCGACAAAGACGGCAAGTACTACTTCATCGAAGTCAACGCGCGTATCCAGGTCGAACATCCCGTCACCGAAATGATTACTGGCATCGACCTTATCAAACAGCAAATTTTAATCGCTAGCGGCGAACCTCTGGGCATACGTCAAAAAGAAATCAAGCAAAATGGCGCTGCTATCGAGTGCCGCATTAATGCCGAGAACCCTGCGAAAAACTTCCAACCCTCGCCTGGCAAGATTGATCGGCTTATCGTTCCAGGAGGGTACGGGGTGCGCTTCGATTCGCATGCCCACAGTGGCTACGTCGTGCCGCCCTATTACGATTCGATGATCGGCAAACTAATCGTCCACCAGCCCACCCGTGCCGAGGCCATCAGTACCATGCAGCGGGCTCTCGCCGAATTGCGCGTCGACGGCATCCACACCACCACTCCGCTGCACAAGGACATCCTCAGCCACAGTGCCTTTGTCGAGGGTCAAATCGATACGACTTTTGTCGAACGCATGTTTTCTTTTGGCTGAATAACGCTTGTCCAAAAACGATGGTGCGATCAGTTATTAGCCGCTGGCGGAAGCGAGTGGTCTCCCCCCCCCGGCTACCGCCGGAGGCTAGGACGCAAATCTTGCAAAGCAGTGTTAAACGGTCGACCTTGCGAAACACTCATGCGAGAACGGTTCAAATTGGGCCGTTTCCGATGCGACACTTACAAGATACAATGGCGGGTTACCAATTTTTCAGTTCAGGAACCCCTGATTGATCTTTCCCTATCAACCCACTGAACCAACAGCAACCCATGCCCGATAGCACACTTTCCCGTCCCCCACGAATGGCGCACAATTTTCGTCGTGCGGCAATTCTTTTTTCCGGAGGCCCCGCACCGGCAGCGAACGCGGTGATTTCCGCGGCAGCCACCGCATTTTTGCGAAACGATATTGAAGTCGTTGGCATCAAACACGGCTATTCCGGCTTGCAGAACTTCAGCAAAGACAATCCCCTTGTCGAAGGCCGCGACTACGTGATGGTCAATCACAAGATGCTGGGTCGCACGCGTAATTCCTCCGGAATCATGATCGGTACCGCACGTTCCAATCCAGGTAAGTTGATTTCGCATCCGTCCCACTTATCGGACGAAGAACGAAGCGCGCCGCTTAAAACTGTTTATGAAGCTTTGCGATCTATCGGGGTAGATCTCCTCGTATCGATCGGCGGTGACGACACACTGAAAACGGCCAACAAACTGAAGATGTTTCAAGAGCGGCTGCCCATCGATGCCCACCGAATCCCCATCGTCCACTTGCCCAAAACAATCGACAACGATTACCGCGGCATCGATTTCACCTTCGGTTATTTCACCGCAGTCGATTTCCTGGCATCCGAAGTCCGCAATTTGCTCGCCGATGCCGAGGCCAATCGCAATTACTTTCTTGTCGAATCGATGGGCCGTAGTGCCGGCTGGCTAGCTTACGGAGTCGCGATTGCTGGCGAAGCGAGTTTAGTAGTAAGTGTGGAAGACATCGTCGGCAAATACCGTGCGATCGAGGAAACAGTAAATCCACAAACGGGCGAAAAAACCTCGCGCCCCGTCATGAATATGGAGGAGGTCATCCCGCGGATTGTTGCCACCATGACCACCCGCGAGTTGGAAGGCAAAGAATATGGCGTCATCGTGATCGCCGAAGGACTTGCCGAGTTTCTACCAAACAGCTATCTCGAAGGCATCGGTCGTGACGATCATGGCCATATCAACATCTCGGCAATCAATCTGCACGATATTTTCACGGAGCTGATCACCAAAGAATATCACAAACAGACCGGTCGAAAACGTGTGATCAAGGGCCTGCAGCTTGGCTACGAAGCACGATGTGCCAGACCTCACGCCTTCGACGTGATGCTGGGCAGTCAGTTGGGAGTCGGCGCCTATCGAGCTCTCGTGGAAAAAGGGCTCAATGGGGTGATGATCTCCGTTTCGGGCCAGTTGCAATTGGAGTATGTCCCCTTCGACACGTTGGTCGACCCAGAAACCTTGGTTACCGTTGTGCGATACATCGAGCCTGAAAGCGATTTCCAGAAGTTGACCCGCTTCCTAGAAACGTACGTCGATGGGGGAGAAGAACTGCGCTAGCACCGCAGCACTATCCATCCAGAGTTCCCTTGGTACTCGGCACCCCGGGCATGCGCGGATCGTCCTCGACGGCCATGCGCATCGCGCGCGCCGCTGCTTTGAACACCGCCTCGGATATGTGATGGCTGTTGCGCCCGTAGTGAAGCAGCACGTGCAGATTGCAAAGGGTATTGGCGGCAACCGATTGCCAAAAGTCTTCCAATAGCTCGCTATCGAAGTCGCCAATTTTTGCCGCAGGAACGTCCGCTTGATATGCCAGAGCAAACCGTCCGCTAAAGTCGACCGCCACAGTCACCAAGGTTTCTTCCATCGGCAGCGTGAAGTGTCCGTAACGTCGGATCCCTTTTTTGTCCCCCAGCGCCTCGCGCAATGCCAATCCCAAACAGATCCCGGTGTCTTCCACCGTATGGTGCTGATCGACGTGCAAATCGCCATCGGCTCGCACCTTCAGGTCGAAAGCCGCATGTTTGGTAAGCAATTCCAGCATGTGATCGAAGAAACCGATGCCGGTTTCCACGTCGGCACTTCCCGAGCCGTCGAGGCATAGCTCAAGCTCGATCTTGGTTTCCGTAGTCTGGCGCTGGATCCGGGCGGTACGCGTCATTTTTTAAGGACTGAATTGGGTTGCTTGGCAAAATAGGGAAATTCAGACACGCTGTCAGGGGGCCTCTCCATCCTATCACGGACACACACTCCAGAGGGGAAGTTCCCTGGCACTTTGCCACGGAAGCGTGAGCTTGTTTTGCCGACCAGACGGTCTGTTTGATATAATCGTTGTGGACATCCCAAAACGGGCCCAAACGCTCGGTCACGACACGAGAGGAACTTCCCATGGCTCCCATGAAATGTCCTTCACACCGACCGCCAGCCGACGCCATCGAAGACAGCGTCACGCTCACCCACCTGGCTCACCGTTGGCATACAACTCGCCGACAGATTCGAAAAATGTTGCAGCAGGGGATACTGCCATTTGTCGAAATCCGCGGCCAACTTCGCGTGCCCTCCCCGGCAGTCCGGCAGTACGAAGCTACAAAGGGGTGAAAGTGTACAAAGGTACTGAATCCCTCATAGAATTTAACAGCCACATCCGACGAAAACCCCATCGCGGGTTTTTTCGATAAGGATTCTTGCTCAATATCAGAGTCTTTTATCGAAGGATGCTTATCGTAGGTACGTTCGTATTTACGAAAGTACAGGAGCCCTCAAAACTACGTTGGACGATGAATCTTGTGCAGTTTTGGGGGATCGAAAACACGTGTCCGAAATGTATAATAGCCCTGTGCTAGTGCTTAATGACACGAATGTTCAGCAACATGCAGCAAAGATGACCTATCAAGAATACAGAGCTTTGAGGGCGGAAGGTAAGGTCAAAGCTGGTATCTCAGTAAGCCGTGCATTGCAACTTGGGCAGCACCTACCGCCGAGATACCAGTATGAAACAGCTTTCTTCAATATTCTGTCCTTCCTGACGATCCCGGCTGCTATCGTTGTAATGTACTTCCACACTTGGTGGTCAAGTTTACTGATTCTGTTTCTCGTTACGCCTGCATGTTTCTCCGGCACGAAGAAGGGAGCAGTGAACAACGTTTTGAGACACGCTGAAGAGGATGAGCAGTTCTTCAACGCACTGAAGGAAATGAACCTTCTTACTTTTCGAAGATGAGAGTTAGAAGTCGCTGTACGTTCGAATGTGGTATTTATCCGACCGATTGCAAAGTAGAAAGACCCCAAGTCATTCTTTCAAGAAACTCGAAAAACAGAGCAGTAATATGCTTTGGATCCTTAAAACGTTGCTTAAGTATACAATGTAACAATGCAAAATACTCGCACGATCTTGCTCGCCGTCGTGATCGGCTCTGCTCTACTTTGGATGTACAATTGCGGCGGATCAACTACCGTATCCCGCAGTACTATCCCATATCGGTTTCATGCGACTTGGAAGCTGATTGAGGATATCTCCGGTGAAGTCAGCGGTGTTTACAAGATTTCTCTGTCTGCTCGTGCTGTCGTGCTCGAAATTCGCCACCTAGATGAACAGCCCTTCCAGCAACGTTATACAGTGCAGAATGTGGACTACACGACATACAAAGATTCCTACGGCGGAAGCATGGTCGTAGCCTACGTCGATCCTGATGATGCAGACAAAGACCCTAAAAGATTTGAAATCTGGTTTGGCGAGACGGAAAAACTCCGCGTCTCAGAAATTGTTCCGACCGGCTGGGGTGAGGATCGTTGGTTCGAGGTAGGTGAGTTCGTGAGGGGCGATCCGTAAAATGTGGCAGCCCGCGGGTGGCACGGACAGTTGGCCGCGATTAACGTGGCCAGCAGATGAGATTCGTTCGGCCGATTGTCCGTGTGCGAAGCACAGAAGGCATACGGCTTACCTCTTGTCGCAAAGCGACACCGACACTTGTCCGAATCACGTAGAACAGGTGGCTAGGCGTATTCCGGACAAGTGTCGCTGCCACCCATAAGATTGTCCAAAACAGCGAGGGTGGCATCGCTCGCTATGACGGATTGGGTGCCTTTGTACGGTTGCTCCCTACAGCTTCCAATCGGGAACCTGCGCGCGAACCAACTCCGTAAGTTTCAGCAGCGTGGGCACGTCGATCTGCTCAGTTCGCGCATCGGGTTTGAACTCCATTTCGTTGAGAATCTGATCGATTTGCTCTTTGGAGAGATCCCGCTTCAAAGCGCTAACCATGTTGGCACGCAAAAACTTGCGGCGATGCAAGAACAATGATTTCACGAATTGGTGGAAAAACCGAAGATCGGGAATCGCCGCACGCCGATCGTCATCCACACGGATGCGCACAATCGCCGAGTCGACCTTCGGAGCGGGCCAAAACACGTTGGGCGGCATCAGCCGGACAATCTCCGTGCTCGCTTGGCACTGCATCCAAGCGCTGAGCGCACCATAATCTTTCGACCACGGCTTGGCCACGATCCGATCGCCCAGTTCCTTCTGGATCGTTGCCACCATCATGCTGGGGACATGCTCGCAAAGTAACAAATTGGAGAGCACCGGCGTGGCGATGTTGTAAGGCAAATTTGCCACAAGCTTGAGGCGTCGCCCGTTATGTTCGGCGAGTCGCTCGCCAATCGCATCCATGACTCCCGCATCAAAATTGTTTTTGTTTTTCAGCGCGTCTTGCCGCAACATCGTGACATTGTCCAGATCGAGCAACAACTCGCTAGCCAATTCGAACAAATGCCCGTCGATTTCAACGGTCACCACATGTGCCGCACGCTCTGCGATCAGCGCAGTCATTCCGCCGGTACCTGTGCCAATTTCTAGCACGACATCTTGGTCCGTCAATTCCGCAGAGTCGACAATCATTCGCTGCAAGTTGAGATCGATTAGAAAATTCTGCCCATGCCGCGTCGCCGGTTCGATGCCCATCTCTCGAAACCGCGCCATCAGAAAAGTTTTTGTTTGTCGATTCATAAGATAGGCGATAGGGGCTAGTTGGGGAGAAGGGTTGAGAGAGGAAGAAAAAATTTGGGGCTCACTGTTTGCGATTTTCCCAGTGCAATTGCCGTTCGACATATTTGGCTAGGACGTCGGTTTCCAAATTCACGCGGTCACCCACTTTTCGCATTCCTAGGGTCGTGACATGCAATGTATGGGGGATCAAAGCAACACTAAAGCAATCGTCCTCGACGTCGACCAGCGTGAGACTCACCCCATCGATCGCGACAGAACCCTTGCTGGCCATTTGACGGGACAACCCTTCAGGAACCTTAAACCAAAAATTCGACCACTCCTCGTCGTCCTCGCGTCGCTCGACAGTACCGACCGCATCGATATGCCCCGTGACCAAATGCCCACCCAGTTCGTCTCCCACTCGGAGCGACGATTCTAAATTCACCCGATCCCCTGCGACCAAACCGCCAAGCGTAGTCCGGGCAAGCGTTTCCGCGCCCGCTTCAAATGCAAGAAAATCTTCCCCCACGGTTACCACCGTCAGGCAACACCCACTCACCGCGATACTATCGCCCACGGCAGAGCGCTGTGCGAACATGGGATCGGAGATTTCCAATCTCACGCCGGGTCCCTCGGGCACAATCTGCCGCACTTTTGCCAAACTTTGGACCAAACCCGTAAACATCGCTCAAACCGCCTTGTCAGGAACTTGGGTACCTTTTGCACGACGAATCCACGACCACATCTGTCGCAAAGCAGGAAAAGCCGCGTAGAGAAAGCAAATCATTGGAATCGCGTACCAACGCACAGTAAGCAGCGCCATCAAAGCAAACACAACAGCCACGAGATGGGCAAAGCTTCGCTTGCCTCGCAACAATTGGGTTACTGTGTGCGGATAAGGTATCCGCGAAACCATCAACAACGCAAGCAAGATCGTAAACGGAGGCATCACTCGCTGGAGCCAATAGTCGTAGCCAATAAAAGCTTCAAAATTAATCTCGTTGCGGAGCGAATACGACAACATCGCGGTACTCGCAATAACCGCCGCCGCCGCGGGAGTTGGCAGCCCGGCGAATGTGCCGTGATCGTCGTTCTCGTCCGTTTCTACATTAAACCGGGCCAGCCTCAACGCAGCGCAACTGACAAACAATGCCGCGATAGCCCACACCGCTTCGCGATGTACGCTAGTAAATTGCGGACACATTTTTACGAGTAAGTACGCTGGCGCCACTCCAAAAGAGACAATATCGCTCAAACTGTCCAACTGACCACCAAAATCACTCGTCGTGCGAGTGATGCGCGCCACCTGGCCGTCGATCGTATCGAACAGCATCGCGATAAATATGAGAGTACCGCACAACATGAGATTGTGCGTCGGGTCGAGACTCCCAATCAGTTGGCGTGCTGTCTCTAGCCTTGGTGCAGGAACAAAATCAAACGTGCCCGACTTGGCGATCCGCGATGCCACCACAATCGCAAAAAACCCGCACACCAGATTGCCCAGCGTAAACAGGGTCGGCAACACAGCAACAGCACGAATCGGTTTCATAAAAACTCAGCAAAACAAAAGGATTCTTGGCACTTGCACAGTTGAAATGTCTCTCGCAAAGGCGCTAAGGCGCAAAAAACAGATATTTATTCTTGATATGCTTTGCGCCTTAGCGCCTTTGCGAGAGTTCTCAAAAATACCAAGAAAACGGTAAAACTAATTTCCTTGAATCACGCCCAAAGGACTCGGTTTCTAATTAACAATGAACGTCCACATACCGTGCCAAAACCGTGCTGCCCGCTTTTACTTTTTGGCCGACGACTACCTCGACCCCGACTGCATCGCGGGGCAAAATCAGCTCAGTCCGCGAACCAAGTTTGATCATACCAAATTTCTCCCCCCGCCGGACCTCCTGCCCAGGCCGCAGAACGCAGACAATTCGCCGCGCGATCAGCCCCGAAATCGCTCTCACCGCCAAACGCCGATGCGGCGCGGCGGTTTCTTCCAGACCGATCCACATATATTCGTTGCGCAACGCACTCTCCGGATTCATCGCATTGAGAAACTCACCCGGCTTGTAGTGCATCGCCACCACCCGGGCGGCGCGCGGCGACCGATTGACGTGCACGTTAAAAATCGAAAGAAAAATGCCTATTCTCACCGCTGGGCCATCCAGAAATTCGTAGTGCTCTAACTCCGTAACCTCGGCAATCGTGCCGTCCGCGGGGGAGACAATGGCCCAGGGATCCTGAGGAATTTCCCGATGCGGGTCGCGAAAGAAATACACCACCAGCCCCAACAGAACCAGCGTCACTGCGGCAAACCATTGCCAGGGCGGACCGAGAGCTATCAGCAAGATCGACAATCCAAACAGCGGCCAGCCCATAATCTGCAACTCGGCCAACCCCCAGCGCGCAAATGGCAACCGCTCGCGACATCGAAATGGATCGTCTTCCGCAGCCCAATGGGCCGTGCATTGGTTACAACAAAATTTCAAATCGCGCGGATCAAGAATTTCGTGCGGAGCGCTAGTTGCATCCCCCAGTCGACACTCCGCCATCCGGCGAACGTACCCGGCCCGAAATGTGCGCAACCACCACCGACGCCAACGCCCCCAGGCAAGTTCCAACTGATAACAAACCCCACCCCCCGGTTGCACGCTACGGATATTCTCCGGCAACACGGGCAAAGAATCGCCTTGGTCAGAATCGGGCAAGCTCATTCAAATCTCAAACAGGGCACACAATAAACGGCACAAAAACCCAAGCCCCACAGCGTACACCGACGGGTGCTCGACACAAGTGGTCCTGACACCAGAGCCTTTGACTTTTTGAAGCTACCTAGAATGGGTGGCATGCCCTCGTCTGCGTGGGCATGGGTCAAGTGTGCTGCAATCATGGCCACGTCGGCAGACCTCCGAGGCCATGCCACCCACTAACTACGAGCGACGGAATCTACCCACCCGTCGCCGTGCCCAACCCAGCACCACGCACGCGACGACCGCCATCACGCCTGCCAGGACGTTGAACAGGATATCGAGGGGATCGAACACACGGCTGGGCAGAAACCACTGGATGCATTCATCGAACACTCCGACCAGCGATGCCGCCAGGACGGCGAGCAGGGCGGGCACCGGGACGCGGCGACCCTGGCTCGCTCGCTCCGTAATCGCTTCATAAATGAGAACGGCCACCACGCTGTACTCGATGAGATGGCTGCGCTCCGGGATCGCCATCCGAAAGAACACCATAAGGTAGACAACCGCGATGCCCAATGCGACGCCGATCTCAACGCCTCCCGGCCGCGTCTTCAGCCCTTGTGTCAGGATGCTCAATCCGACCAGGAGCATTGCGACGAGGAAGCCGACCGCGGCCTGGCCATCGGACAATGCACCAGCCAGAGTCGACGCCAAACCAAGAGTCGCATAGATCGCCCCCACGACGGCCAGCGTCCAAGCCCAGAGTCGCCGCTCTCGATCGGAGGAGAAAAAGGGCAAGGACGCATCTGATTGACGTCGGGCCATATGCTTGATCCAGTTCAGTGGACAGATTAACTATGCTGCAGGACTGATCTGAAGGGTGGCACTGACACTTGCCCGCAAAACGCGTGGCCCTTGTTGTTGACATTGCCGGGCAAGTGTCGGTGTTGCTTGCAACAAGAGGCTTGACCGTGTGGTAAATGGATTATTTGCCTCCTGTGCTGCGCACACGGACAGTCGTTCGAATATGCTTCTTGAGATGGCTAAGCAAACTCCGAACGACTGTCCGTGCCACCCGCGGAACCTCCTACCCTACCGACTAATTTTAGACAAGAATTCTGACTTATGGGAATCTGAGTCGAATACCCGCGATGGAATAGTGCAAAGTCCGCGCTTACCGAATGACAATTCAACGTACCCGTTCTCTTCATTCACCTGATCGATGTCGTCCAAGGAGAATGTGATTTCAACTCCAGCGCTTCTACAGACTAGCTGGCTTGATTCCACAGCATATGATGCCATTGCTGGAATCTCGTCTGCGATCTCTCGTTCAACATACTTAAGTATTCTATGGGCTACGATGTGCTTATATGCCCAATACGTGATGGCCGCTATAAGAAAGCCGAAAGGTATTATCGATAGGGCTAACACGATTCCGGAATGAGGTCCAGAATAGGTGAGGTAAAGAAAGGCGATCAAAACGATGCCACTGACAAGAGATGAATTCAACCGTTGCTTCCGAAACGTATCGCTACGTAAAAAGAGGCGGATATGAGGTTCAGCAAGCTCGGGAAGTGTCGATTCGTATTCAAGTTTCATTATGATTGGAGTAGCCATGACAAATCCACTAAAAGGGGTTGGATGACCGATGCCGTTCTTCGAGGTCACAGCGACGGTTTGCATCATAACTATGATATCAGCCGAAACCCAGAGTGCGTAGCTGCGCCACGACCCTGGGCAGCGGTGTGAAACGTTCGTGCCAAAGTCATTTTTGGGCCACCAATAAATTGAGCCTTCACCCCAAAACCGGGCAGTTATCAAACCACTCACGACCCTGGGCGAGCATCCACTCGCGGCATTCGTCGGGGCCCCAGAAGCCTGGGTCGTACATGTAAAGCGTCGGCCGATCGTTTTGTTGCCACGCCTGTAGAATCGGATCGCAAATCCGCCAGGCGGCTTCGACTTCGTCCGCCCGGGCGAACAGGCTTGCATCGCCTTCCAGAGCGTCCAGCAGCAAGCGTTCGTAGGCTTCCGGCATGGCGCCGCGGAATTCGCGTTGATAATTAAAACTCAAATCGGTTTGCCGCATGCGCATTTCCGCATCAGGCACTTTGGTTTGAAAGTGCAACTGGATACCCTCGGCTGGCTGAACCTGAATGACTAGGCGGTTCGCTTCGCCCAAATCGCGCGGGCTATCGGCGAAAAGTTTATGCGGCGGGGCGTGAAATTGGATCACAATCTGCGTCGTCCGACACGACATCGCCTTCCCGCTGCGCAAATAAAACGGCACGCCCTGCCAACGCCAATTGTCGATCCCCAATTTTAGTGCCGCAAAAGTTGCCGTGTGACTGGTTGGCTCGACCCCGTCCGAAGAGGTATAGCCACGGTACTGCCCACGAAAAGTATCCGAGCCGACATCCTCCAATTGCAAGGACTGAATCGCATCGAGCACTTTGACTTTTTCATTGCGGATCGCGTCGGCTTCGTAACGGACCGGCGACTCCATGGCAGTGACCATCAGCAATTGCAGCAAATGGTTCTGCACCATATCGCGCACCACCCCGGCGGTATCGTAGTACCCAGCTCGGCTGCCGACGTCGACCGCTTCGGCAACGGTGATCTGAACGTGATCGATATAATTGCGATTCCAAATCGGTTCGAAAATAGAATTGCCAAATCGCAACACCAACAGGTTTTGCACGGTTTCCTTACCCAAGTAATGATCGATGCGATAAACCTGGTGTTCAGAAAACACTTGATGCACACAGCGATTCAGCTCCTTGGCAGAAGCGAGATCGGTGCCAAACGGTTTTTCGATGATGATACGCCGGAAGGATTCGCCTTCCTCGGCAAGCCCGGCACGGCCCAATTGTTCGATCGCCTGTTCGTAAAACCGTGGTGCCGTCGACAAATAGTAAACGCGCCCACTTGGCTCACTCCCTTCGATCTCGTCAAGAAATCGCGATAACGAGCTGAAGTCGTCCGCCTGGCTGATGTCGCCGGGGTGATAATAAATTTGCTGGGCAAATGTTTCCCAACGTTCCGCGTCGAAATGTTCGCCGGCAAATTCAGCTGTCGACTCGGCAAGGCTCGTCCGCCACTCGTCATGAGAAAACTTACTACGCGAGAATCCCACGATGCGCACCGGTTTTTTCAATCGGCCCTTACGATGCAATTGGTACAACGCAGGAATCAACTTGCGGCTGGTCAAATCACCGGAGGCGCCAAATATGACAATCGTGTCAGACATAAAGAACAGCTTTCCTGGTGTTCGAGTGGTGGTAATTATTCAGACAAAAGGAAATAATAGAACGCCGATGAACGCGGATTCAGCGGATCAACGCAGATCCGAAAGCTTTTTCTTATAGTTTTTCGAGCCAGCATAGTCTTTTATGGCATGTGGGTTCGACCATTTAGAACTGTGGGAATCAGCCTCATCGGCGTTCATCCGTGTTCTATTCCTGCAGAGTGAGTCCTTGAAAAACTTAGGGCTCTTTGCGCAGCTTGAGCCATTCGGCATGGAACCAACCCTCTTGGTCGATCCGCTCAAAGGTATGCGCCCCGAAATAATCGCGCTGCGCTTGTAGCAAGTTCGCTGGCAAGCGCTCGCGCCGCACCCCGTCGTAATAGGCCAAAGCGGACGAAAAGGCAGGAGTAGGAATCCCCAACAACGCCGCGGTCGAGACCACATGCCGCCAACCTTCCTGGGCTTTTTCTACTGCGTCCGTAAAATACGGAGCCAACAGCAAATTCTCCAGTTGCGGGTTGGTGTCGAACGCTTCTTTGATTCGATCCAGAAATACGGCACGAATAATACAGCCTCCGCGCCACAAGAGTGCGCAATCCCCCAGATTCAAAGGCCAATCATGTTCACTTGCCGCGGCCTGCAATTGCACAAAACCTTGCGCGTAGCTGCAGATTTTCGAAGCATAGAGCGCTTGGCGAATTTGTTCGACAAACGCTTTTGCATCGCCTTCAAATTTGGCTTGCGGTCCCGAAAGGTGCTTGCTCGCGCGAACACGCGCTTCCTTAATTGCCGACAGGCTCCGCGCATAAACGGCTTCGGTAACCAAGGTACTAGGCACGCCCAAGTCGAGCGCCAATTGGCTCATCCATTTCCCGGTGCCTTTCGCCCCGGCGCGGTCCATCACTTTATCGACCAGAAAATCACCCGTTTGCTCGTCCTTCACACTAAAAATATCTCGCGTGATTTCGATAAGGTAGCTATCCAGTTCGCCCTGATTCCATTCGTCGAAGACATCGTACAACTGGTCGTTGGAAAGCCCGAGCGCTTCCTTCATCAAGAAATAGGCTTCGCAAATCAGTTGCATGTCGCCGTATTCGATGCCGTTGTGCACCATTTTCACGTAATGCCCGGCGCCACGGGGACCAACCCATTCGCAGCAGGGAATGTCATCGTTTGGGCCAACTTTGGCGGCGATTGCCTGGAACATCGGTTTCAAGTGGGGCCAAGCGTCAGGACTCCCCCCCGGCATCAGACTGGGACCCAAAAGTGCGCCTTCCTCGCCGCCTGAAACTCCAGTTCCGCTAAACAACAACCCACGCTCCTCGACCATCTTCGTGCGACGTTCCGTGTCGAGATAGTACGTGTTGCCGCCGTCGATCAGAATATCTCCCGGCGAGCAGAGCGGCAGCAACGTCTCGATAATACCGTCGACCGCAGGCCCTGCTTTGACCATCATCATGATCTTACGCGGCGTTTTCAAAGCGGCGACCAGCTCCTCCAAAGAATGGCAGCCTACAAACCGCTTGCCTTGGGCGCGCCCCTGTATGAACGCATCGACTTTTGCCGTCGTGCGATTATAGACCGCCACGCGGTAGCCACGGCTCTCGACGTTCAGAGCCAAGTTTTCGCCCATCACTGCCAGGCCGATCAAACCGAAATCACAATCATTACTCATGTGCAGAGTTCCTTCTTCCTTGGTATTTAGGCCGAGCGGTATTCTATCTTGAGACCCTTGCTCCCACAATCGCAGGGGGGGGTTGCAAGAATTCTAGCGGCTGGACGTAGAGCTATTTCCGGTAGATCGGCAATTCCAACACGCGCTGCTCGATTCGGCGCAGTTCGTCTTGCAACGATTTGTTGTCAGCGTCTCCAAAGCGATCTTTCAAAACCTCTGCCGACAGTCCTTCTTCCAAATCGTCGATGGGTGGCAAGAATTCACGTGTGTCAAATCGCTGAGACAATTGCTCCAGCGTAATATCGCCCGCCAACACACGCTGGGCAAACTCGATGCCCGCCCGATTGGCGGCCATGTCGACAAAACTGAATCCCGTTCCGCCGGCAGCATCGTTCATTTCTTTGGCAAACCCGAGACTCTTAGCCGCCTCAACCCCCAGTGCCACGGTAATATGCGCCGAAACAAAAAAATGTTTGACCAAATCCGCGCGATCAAGCATCGTGGGAGAACCCAAAATGTTCAGACGCTGGCGAAGCGCTGCATCATGTTCGATGCTTGCCGCCAATGCACTTGTACCGGGAAACTCTCGCAGAGCGTTGCTATCGTCGATAAACAGTCCCAGCGCGAGCAAGAACGCTTGCTCCGGATTGGCAGGCTCGATTTGAATAGTTGCCAATGCCGCCTGCTTCACATAAAAACTGGTCAGCGTGTCTCCACTCAGCCAAGAGTCCTTCGGCTCGCCGTCCGCAGACGACTTTCGAGATTCCGCAATGCGTCGGCGACTCGTGGTCACGCGCACCAATTGCTGCAAAACCCGTCGAGCGCTGCTGACAAACTGCTGCGGCGGTGAAGATTTTGGTCGGGACAAAATCCGCAAATACTGTCCCGCCGCCGGATCTTGTGGAAGCGCCTGCCGAAGAACAGCATAAATGGCTTCCAATCGCTGCCGCGTAGGCACCGTGATGCTGGTGAGTTTTGTCACGTCACGACGACGCATCTCATCTCCCAGCATGGCCATCAACAACGTGTTCACCGGATCGAATTGGATGCGTGATCCGACACTTCGTTGCAATCCACCGGTAAGCAGCGGACGCATTACACTTTGCGGCTCTGGGCTGTGCGAGGCGCCTAAGTAGTGTCCCAGTTCGTGCACCAACAGTTCCAGTTTCTCGGTCTCTCGCATACTACGAGAACGCTCTTTGAGCAAAATATAAGGATGCAGCGCACCTCGAGTGCCTCCCATGTGAACCCTTCCTCGGGTCAACTGATATTGGCTGCTAAAACCGATCGCCAAACTGGCGGGCTGAGGATTCACTTCGCGCTCGAACTCAAGCAGCGACTGATTCAAGTCATGCTGACGGCTGTTGGAATCCCAAGTCTCGACGGCAACCACGTTCAGTTTCACGCCGCTATGTCGCTCCAGGACTTTCGACGCCTCCGCAACACGCTTGCGAAGCTTCGGTTCCCAGAGACGGCGATGCGTTGGTTCATCATCATCAACCAGAATTTTGACCGGTACTACCTTTGCTGAGAAGGGGGTTTTGAAATCACGCGGAGCTGCAGAAAATTTTGCTGGGAATTTTTTTCCTAGGCCGATCTCTTCCAGGAACAACTCTTGACTTGTCTTGTCCTCAGCAAAAAAATACGCGCTCTGCGGTTCGAGTTGATGCTCTTGCTCGGCCCCGCCACCTCGATAACGCACCCGCAAAGTTCGCTGGAAAAAAATGGGCCGCGAGTCGCCGACCGCGAGCGCTATGGGCTGGGGAAGCGAACCATCAAACAATATCTCGACATTCACACTTGCCTGGGTTCGATTCGACAGAACAGCAACTTCCGCCACAGCGGGAGAAATACCCACAAAGCACACTCCGCACAGCGCTAAAAGCAGCCGCGGAAAAAATAGCCATAAACAAGTTGTTCGAGCCAATTCAAGTTCCCTTGTGCTTGAGTACACTGCACAGATTTGTCGAGGCAGGGGAGGGCGGGTCCATTCATCATACTCCAGACCCGCAAACCGGGCGAACCTCGCAAAGAACAGGCTAAAAACGACTCTTACAACAAAGCCTGCAATTCCTGCATCGCGCACACATTGCGCTGCTGACCGCTCGCGGCGAAAGAAGCTTGAAGATTCATCAACATGCGGGACAGCCAACCTCGTGGAGTGGCCCGTTCCAGCAATGTGCGACTGGGCGCGATAGATTGGCCTGTGGTTTGAGCAATGAGCTCAAACACTTCACGTTCGTCAAGCACGGTACCGCCAGCAAAAGGGTCGACGAACATCGAATTCTTCCCGCCATCATTAATGCCGACAACTTCCGCCAAAAAATGCCCAGGGGAATTGATTCCGTGCACAGTCAAACCCAACGGCTCCGCCACGCGCTTGTAAATCAACACTAAGGTGATCGGTATTCCCCGCCGCGTATGCAGCACGTTCGGCAAGTAACTGTTCGAGGGGTGATAGTAGTTTTCTCGATTCCCCTGCAAACCGAAAACGTCGAACAACACGTCGTGCAAATGCGCCAACCGCGCTTCGCCGGAACGCGATTGCACACGATTGAGAACCGTAATGGCAAGATTCTCGACAATCGTTTCTGTCTGTTCCCAACTCGCTTCAGGCCGCTCGTGCAAAGCGATTGCAAAAGCCGCGTGGAACAAACCCGAGGTTGTGTCGAGTTCGGCTAAACTTTGGCGAAATTCCGAGTAAGCCTCGGGACGGCAATAAACAGGTGTGGACATGCGACGCGCTAAAGATTTCGGATTCACCACAAAGGCACGGAGAACACAGAGAAGAAATGTTTCGACACTTATCTTCACTAATCTGAAGGTATTAGCGCAGATAAGTGAAGATAAGTGTTCTTAATTCTCTCCTCCGTGACCTCTGTGTCTCCGCGGTAATTTTCCAGAGAAAACTTTGAGTCTTATTGATCTATTGCTAAACCAACGTAGCCATCGTTGCAACCAATTCATGGACCGAGGCAACGCTTTTTTGAAATGCTGCCGTCTCTTCCGCCGTGAGTTTTAGTTCAACAACGCGCTCGACCCCTGCCGAACCGAGAATCACCGGCACGCCCACATAGTATCCGCCCACGCCGTACTCCTTGTCGCAATACGCCGCACAGGGAATCAATCGCTTCTTGTCACGGACAATCGCTTCGACCATCTGAGTCGTCGCCGCAGCAGGGGCATAATAGGCACTTCCCGTTTTGAGCAGGCCGACGATTTCTGCGCCACCCTTACGTGTGCGATCCACTATTTCTTCCAATCTCGCAGGATCAATCAATTGCAAAATAGGAATGCCGCCCACGGAGGTGCAGCTTGGAATCGGAACCATCGTGTCGCCGTGACCACCCATCAACAACGCCGAAATATCTTCCACACTAACCCCGAGCTCCATGGCCAGAAACGTGCGGTAACGGGCCGTATCTAAAACTCCTGCTTGGCCAAGTACGCGCTCCGACGGAAACTCGGTAACTTGCAAAGCACGCTGCACCATCGCATCGAGCGGATTGCTGACGACAATCACCACAGCCTGAGGGCTTGTTTTTTTGATTTCTTGACAAACACTCGTCATGATTTTTGCGTTCGTGGCCAACAAATCATCGCGGCTCATACCCGGCTTGCGAGGCAAGCCGGCTGTGATCACCACCACGTCGCTTCCCTTGGTATCGGCGTAATCGGTCGACCCGACAATGTTCGAGTCGAAGCCCATCACCGGCGACGACTGCATCAGGTCCAGCGCCTTGCCCTTGGGCATGTCTTCGGTTTGAGGAATGTCGAGCAATACAATGTCGCCCAATTCGGCCGCGGCACACCAGTGCGCTGTGGTTGCTCCAACATTTCCTGCCCCAATAATGCTGATCTTCGCGCGTCGCATGACTTTTTTCCTTATTTAATGATCTTCTTATATTGATCGTGAATCGCTGCTAGGACCCAAACCTGAAAAGTGAGTATCGTGCGACAAGCATAACGACGCAAGTGCCTCAATTGGCAAGCTAGGTAATAGACGTTCTCCGCCAAAAGAAGTCTCAACGCAGCTCCGACGCTCCGTATTGCAGCCAGGCAAAACGCTCGCTTGCCGCCTGCATCCCCGCGACGAGCTTGCTTGCCGACTGGCGACCGACCAGCTTCTCGAGAGGTTGCCCGTCCGACGAGACGAATTGAACCGTCGGAAATCCAGAAACTTCGAAGTGACGGCAGATTTTCGGCTGGCGGTCGGCATTGATCAAGATACAGACAAATTCGTCTGCCAATTTGGAGACCGTCTTGTCGGAAAACGCAGTTTGTTCCATTTGATGGCAATACGTACACCATTCCGCAGTAAAAAACAGCAAGCACGGCATACGATGTTTCGCTGCAAGCTCGAAACCTAACCGGGCATCGCGAACAAAGACCAGATTGCCGTGGCGCTGGAGTTGTTGTGAGGGGACATCGCGCAGGGCGGTTGGGAGCGTGACTGGGGGTTGGTCGATACACCCCAACGATGCCAGCAGCAGGATGCCCGCCATCAACGCCCGAGAGCGTAAGAACCGCGATTTCCACCAATGGTTGTTCGCTGCTAGCAAAAAGCGTGCCCCACAGAGTTATTGATAGTCGCCAACCTCCTTCTGGTTATCGCCATTTTGCTCTGAATTCCTTTGTCTTTGTCCACGAAACTCCTACCGCTTCGCTTGCGGATTCGCGAATTGGCCATGCCAAGCGGCCTGGACAGCCAGGGTGGGTTTCCATACTATCCCGCCGCTCTTCTACCAAATTCTTTTCATTACGACGTTCGGAGGCCAGGATGGCTTCAGAGGTGTCGAACGCTCCGGGCTGGCTCCGTCGCGTTCAAGATCTCATATTGCCGGTTGCGATTATCGCCAGCGTGCTGGTGATTCTCGTGCCACTGCCGCCTGCGCTGATGGACGTGCTGTTGGCAGGCAACATCACCATCGCGGTGATCGTGTTGCTAACGACTATCTACGTGCGTTCGCCGCTCGATTTTAGCATTTTCCCATCGCTCCTGTTGGCAACGACCCTTGCGCGGCTGGTGTTGAACGTCGCTACCACACGCTTGATCCTCACGCGCGCCGCCACCGACAAACTGGAAGCCGCAGGGGGTGTCATCACGGCTTTCTCAGAGTTTGTCGCCGGGGACGGGAAAATCGTCGTCGGACTGATCATCTTCGTCATTATCGTGGTCATCCAATTTGTCGTGATCACCAAAGGTGCTACGCGCATTAGTGAAGTCGCCGCACGATTTGCCTTGGATGGAATGCCGGGCAAACAGATGGCCATCGACGCCGACCTCAACGCCGGCATTATCGACGAACACGAGGCCCAAGGGCGCCGCGAAGAAATCACCCAACAGGCCGACTTCTACGGGGCCATGGATGGTGCCAGCAAGTTCGTCCGCGGCGACGCGGTTGCCGGTATTATTATTACTGTAATCAACATTGTCGGTGGCCTGGTGATCGGCATGGCCGAGCACGGCATGCCGATGATGGAAGCAGGTTCGCTGTTCACGCGGCTCACCATTGGCGACGGCTTGGTAAGCCAGGTCCCTGCTTTCTTGATTTCACTAGCCGCTGGTTTGCTGGTAACGCGCAGCACGCAAAAAAGCAATTTGCCGCAGGAATTCATCGAACAACTTTTCTCGCGCCCCCAGGCGATGGCCGTCACCGGTGTGTTCCTGGCGGTTCTAGTAACAACCGATTTGCCACGGGTGCCGTTAACGGTGCTGGGGATTTCCTGCCTGGGCATGGCGCGGGTGCTTTCGAAAAAAGAGGCGAACAAGCAAATCGCCGAGCAAAAGGCCCAGGCGGATGAAAAACCGGTAGCCGAAGAGCGGATCGAAGACTTCCTGACCATCGACCCCATGGAAGTCGAAGTTGGCGTCGGGCTCATTCGATTGGCCGACCCCAAACGGGGCGGCGATCTTTTGGAACGCATTCAGCGCGTACGGCAAAGCGTTGCCGGCGAAATCGGCATCATCATGCCAAAAGTTCGAATTCGCGACAACATGCGCCTTGAGCCAACCGAATATCGAATCAAGATCGCAGATATGCCGGTTGCCCATGACATGATCGAACCCGGACATCTCTTGGCGATCGACTCGGGAATGACCACCGGCACAATCGACGGCATCACAACCAAAGATCCAGCTTTCGGCACCGATGCACGCTGGATCGTCCCAGGGCTGCAAGACCAGGCGGAGATCATGGGATACACAGTCGTCGAGCCCGGTGCAGTATTGGCAACGCATCTCACCGAGATTTGCCGTCGACACGCCGACGAGATTTTGACCCGCGATTCAACCAAACACTTGATCGACGAGTTGAAACAGTCGCAGCCGGCAGTCGTGGAAGAACTGATCCCCACTGCTATGTCGCTCGCAGAAGTGCAGGGCGTGTTGCACTTGCTACTGCGCGAGCAGGTGCCGATCCGCCAGTTGGCTCTGATTCTTGAAACGCTCGGCGATTATGCCGGCCGCACCAAGGACCCGATTCTGCTGGCCGAATATGTGCGTCACCGTTTGGCACGACAAATTTGCACAAAGTACCGCGACACCGAAGGGAAGCTGCATGTCGTGGCCCTCGACCCGGCGATGGAAGACCGCATTCGCGCTGGATTCGAGCACAACGAGCGCGGTTTGTTCGTCCGCATGTCGCCACAAGCTGTCGAAGCAACGTGCAACGCGATTGCAGAAGAAATTCAAAAACTCACAACCGCCCAACATACGCCCGTACTCCTGGTAAGCCCACAGATTCGCGCCGCCTTGAAGCAGATTACAGAAAACCACCTACCACAACTGGTAGTACTCAGCTTCAACGAAATCACCCGAGACACCCAAATCGTAACCCTAGGCCTAGCAAGCGACACTTAATAACTAGCGCCTAACAACTAACAACTAGCAACTAACTATGAAAATCAAAACCTTTCGCGCAAAAACGATGCAGCAAGCCCTCAACCTGGTCCGCCACGAAATGGGGGCCGAGGCAACCGTGTTGCACACTCGCGAACTCAACACCGGTCTGTTGGGCAGATTTCTGCGCGGACGAGAGTTCGAAATAGCAGCTTCCGTCGAAATGGAAGTTCCCGCGCGTCTCGCCACCATAGAAGGCATTCCCACGCTCCCAGAATGGAATTCTGCATTCTCCGATGCACAACTTGATGACGTCGGTCGCGACTATCACAGCCCAATCCTACAGCAACAATCCGACCGCTTCGAATTACAGACTCTCGTCACACAGCTCCAACAACGGCAAAATCACGCTGCCTTGGACCAGTCGCCCGAGTCACTCTTCCAGGCATATACCGACCTGATCGAATCCGACATTGAAGAACGCATAGCGCAAGAACTTATCGACCGCTTGCGCAGCCAACCGGGCCTGGAGCTACACGACCGCTTCGCTTTGCGTGCGGAACTCGAACACATGTTGGCCGACGACTTGCAGGTTGCCGGTCCGATTGAGATCACTCCTGGTCAAAAGCGCATTGTCGCACTGGTCGGTCCAACGGGAGTTGGAAAAACAACTACGATTGCCAAATTAGCAGCAAACTATCGCCTTCGCGAAAATCAACGCGTCGGTCTGATCACGGTCGACACCTACCGAATTGCCGCCGTCGAGCAGCTCCGTACGTATGCCGACATCATCGATCTGCCAATGGAAGTGGTAAGCACACCCCGCGAGATGCGCGAAGCCAAAGCGCGTCTAGGCGATCTGGATCTCGTGTTGATGGACACCGCCGGCCGCAGCCCGCGCGATGAAGTACGCATCCAAGAGCTCAAATCGATGCTGGCCGAAGCCGAGCCGGACGAAGTCCATCTGGTGCTCAGTGCCGTGGGCAGTGCGCGCAGCATGATATCGACAGCCGAGCGATTCGCGACCGTGGGTACGACTGGCATGGTCGTTACCAAACTCGACGAAGCGACCGGCCTCGGAAACCTAGTCTCGGTCGCCCGCAGCTCCAAGTTGCCACTAAGCTACGTAACCGACGGCCAAAACGTCCCCGACGACATCCAAGTAGCCAAAAGCAAAACACTAGCGCAACAGATCCTAAACACCAATCCGTAAAAACAAGCGGTAAGCCAAACAACTAGCCCCTAGCTCCTAACTCCTAACTCCTCATCCATGTCCGACCAAGCCGATCAACTCCGCCAACTCGTACAAGAAAAGGTGCAATCCCGACCGAACCAAGGTCCCGGGCTGCCGTTAGTTGTTTTAAGCGGCGGAACCACTGGCGTAGGAACCACAACTTTGACGATTCAACTGGCCCGCGAGCTGGCAATGCTTGGCAAGAGGTCGGTACTCGTCGACGCCAACCTCGCGAAACCTTCCCTTGCGCAGCGCATGAATGTTTCAGTCGATAGTTCATTGGCCGACGTCCTTAACGGGCATCGCACGGCTGCCGAGGTTTTGCAGCCGGTGGGCGAATCGATCCGATTGATTGCCGGTCGGTTGACGCCCCAATCGCCTCCCGACATGAGCCACGCCGCCTTAGACCGGGCTTACACTGAAATACGCCATCTGCAATCTCATGCCGATGTAGCTCTGGTGGAAGTGGGCAGTGGCATGAATCCTTGGGTCCAACATTGGTGGCAAGCTGCCGAGCAAGTGTTCCTGGTCTCCACCACCGAAAAAAAATCGCTAATGGATAGCTACACCGCCGTAAAAATTGCCGCGAGAAGCGTTGCTCATGAAAAGGTCTGTTTGGTAATCAATCGGTGCGAAGATCGCGGTTTGGGAAAGCGAGTCGCCGAACGGTTTTCCTCGACTTGCCAAAAATTCCTAGAACTACACGTCAACACAACCGTCTCGGCGCCACCATTCGAAGAGCAACAGCATGCAGGAAGACTCCCGGAATACTCAAGCACCCGCGATGTCGACTTTCGCCACGCAGTGCGACTGCTAGCAACCGAGGTCATCAGCCGATCGCTGATAATCAGCGGCCGAGTCCCCGCGCGGCATGCTCAAAAAACTGTAGCACATACGCTTGCAACAGCGCATCAGGCAGCCGCTCTCCAAGAACGGCAAATGGAAGCAAAAGCGGTGTCAAAAAACCCTAGGGTTACCTAGTTGCAAAAAAATCTCATAACAAAAAATGACTTTGACTCATAGTTGGATGACTCAATGACGATAAGAAATGAAAGTCGGATCGTTCGCAAACAGCCGTCAAGATGGCGCGTTTGCAGAAAGTTTGTCGCCTCCAGGAGACCAGATTTTGGCACGCACTTATGCGGTCGTGATGGCCCTGCTGGCAATGCTTGTCGTGTTACTGCGAGCAATGAAAAACGGCGCGGGTGTCGAGGGCACCATTGCCAACGCATTTGCTTGGATGGGACTTCTAGGAGTCGTCGGCTTAGTCGTAGGACTCATCGCCCAGGCGACGGTTGACCAATCGGTACTCTCTACTGTCCAGGCCGAATTGGCTTCCACATCCAGTAGCGATCCTGACGTCCAACCAGCCGACGCAAACTAGTCGACAAGAAGAACACTCGACAAGAAGAACACCAAAACACGCCAATTAGCTAAAAAACATAGAGAACGGACTCTCGATCACACAACTTCATGAGTCGGCCGACCAAAGCGGCGCGACGACCGAAGAGCATCACGGAGGATTGCATGGCTACGACTCTCGCCGCAAAAGAGGAAATCGTTGAGGTTTGGCAACAGTTCAAAAAGGACCAAAGCCGTCGCGATTTGCGAAACCGGCTCGTAGAAAACTACCTGCCATTAGTGAAATACAACGGCGAGCGCATCTGGTCGCGTTTACCTGACGGCGTCGAACTCGACGATTTAATCTCCGCAGGCGTCTTCGGGTTGATGGATGCCATCAAGGCCTTCGATCTTTCGCGCGGAGTGAAGTTCGAAACCTACTGCGTCCCTCGTATCCGCGGAGCCATGCTCGACGAACTCCGAAGCATGGACTGGGTCCCTCGGCTAGTACGCTCGAAAGCCAGCAAACTCAACGAGGCCGTAAGACAACTCGAAGCCCAACTGGGCCGACATCCCACCGAGATCGAGTTGGCTGCGAAAATGGAACTGACCGTTGCCGAGTTGGAAAAGCTCATTTCCGATGCCAATGCGGTCGGACTGATCAGTCTCAACAAAAAATGGTACGAGACCGACAGCTACAAAGACGTCCGCGAAATCGACATTCTCGAAGATAAAAAAGGCGAAGATCCCACACGTCGCATTCAAAAGTCGGACCTCATGCGGCTAGTGACCAGAGGCCTCAACCGCAACGAACGGCTGATCATCATTCTCTACTACTACGAAGAGATGACGATGAAAGAAATCGGCTCCACCTTGGATTTGAGCGAAAGCCGCGTGAGCCAAATGCACAGCGCAATTGTCCAACGCCTTCAAGGCCAACTCGGCCGCCGCCGCCCCGAGTTTGGAACGTGAGGAAAGTCAAGAGACAAGAGACAAGAGTCCAGAGTCTAGGGCGAAAACACACTAGCCGCGACGCTTTGCGTCGCGGCTTTTCTCTTGCTCTGGACGCTAGACTCTTGACTCTTGTCTCTCCACGAGGTGCAATAGAGGTATCTGGCAGGTTTTCGCGTTGGGGCCGAAACTTGCCGAGGAACAGAGAGCACCGGCATGAACTTTTCTACTGAAAGAATTTCGAATCAAACCGTCATTCGTCATTCGTCATTCGTCATTGCCTCCCGCGGCCTAACATTGATCGAAATGCTAGTCGGCCTGGCAATCACATTGGTGATGATGGCTGCCGTGGTCAACCTGTTTGCCAACATCGGCGGCGGCGTGAAGTTGCGCCAAGCATCAATGGAAATGGGCGGCCAAATCCGCATCGCCCGCGCCCAACTCTACAACGACCTAACCGCCGCCACCTGCCGCGCACTCCCCTGGCGACACCCGGCCGACGCCGAGGGGTATATCGAAATCGTCGAAGGGCTGCACTCTGATAAACAGCCGTCTGCGCAATTTCCTAAAACTACCGCCGACGTCACATTTGTACCCAGCAGCCAAGAAGCGGATCCTGTGACTGACGTTGTGCTCGGGCTAGATGGCATGGGCCTTGGTGATTACGACGACATTTTGGCACTGACTGTTCGCAGCGAACTGGCACCGTTCACCGGACGAGCGCTAGATACCGCCGGTAGCACGATAACCATCGAGTCGTCGCTGGCCGAAGTGATTTGGTATGCAGTCGAAAACCCTGACGATCGTTCCCTCGGCGAACCCGGAATGCGATCCGTCTATCGCCGCGAGTTGCTGATTGCACCGTGGGTCGAACCCATAGATTTAACCATCCTACCTGGAGGAATCGCTGCCGACGACGCGACTAGGTTTTATCAACGTTATGACATATCCGCACGATTTGATAATGCGACGAACAAATGGATACCCAACTCGCTTAGCGATTTGACCAAACGAGAGAATAGGTTTGCGCACTTCTTTGACAACGCCGTGCCAAATAGAGGTTATCCACACGCATTGCTGCAGGATTCCATTACTCCGAATGCTTCGTCCCCAGCGTTTCCTGCGGTAGGAGCAACAAGTCCTCTTCACCCGTTTGGTTTACCTTTCGAATGGGATCCAGCCGATCCGAATCCAGCAGATCCGACTTTGCCGCCGACGACAGACCGCCAGGGGGAAGACCTGATGCTTAATGACGTACTAGCGTTTGACGTACGGGTATTTGATCCAGGTGCACCGCTTTATGACAGCGGAGTTGCAATTGTTGGGCCTAGCGATTTCGGATGGGATATTACGTATCTTAATATTGTTAATGAGCCGGCTGACGGCGATTTCGATGACATGGTAGGTCAGGGGGCATATGTGGACCTTGGGTATGGTACTTCTGCAGGAGTTAGCCCTTTCCCGAACAATCCCCTCCTGCCAGCACCTCAACCTCTTCGCCCAGCCTTTGATGATGGAACTGCCGGTAAACTGATTAATGGTTCGGCAGTGTATGACACTTGGTCGTTCCACTACGAAAATGATGGACTAAATCAGGATGGTGATACTAACCCGGATGGCACTCCGCTGATCGACGAAGGTACAAACGGCTTGGACGACGACGGAATCAACGGCGTCGACGACATCGGCGAGCGCGAAACCGCGCCGCCTTATGATGTACCCTTGCGAGGAATGCAAGTAAAACTGCGCATCTACGAAACCGAAACCCGCCAAATCCGCGAAGCCACCGTCACCCGCAGTTTTGTACAGCAGTAGGCGCTAGTTGCTAGGCGCTAGGGACTAGTTTTAGGATTGGAATCTAGCAACTAGCGCCTAGCCAACTAACAACTACTCATGCACTCCATCCGCTTACGCCATCCGTGGGACTGTGAAGTAGGGGAGGGCAGGGCGGTGTGGTCGCGCGTTTTCAATTGGCCCAATGAGCTCAATTCACAGGAAACGCTTTGGCTGGCTGTGGAGCCGCTGCCAGACGCGGCTCAAATCAGGCTTAATGGCCAGTTGCTTGACACCGCGAACCCCTCGGGCCGTTTCGACATCTCTCAAATAGTGTCGAAATCGAATCACCTGGAAATCGTGCTTCCTGACACACTCGGTGCCGACGAGAGCGAATGCCCCCTGGACGTGCGATTAGAAGTCCACGAAGGGTAGGGGGGGCTCATCTAAACTTGCAGTGGGTCAGGATCAGTTTACGTTTTTTTGGCCAAAGGCCATTGTCACCGTAGCCTGGGGCAACGCCCCAGGTCTGAAGATGATCCAGAGGTTCGGCTGAAGGCCGTACTCACTCGCGCTCAAGGTGAATATGGCCTTTAGCCAAAAATGTTCTGCCTCTTGATTCCTGGGGCGTTGCCCCAGGCTACGGTGAAACAAGGCCTTCGGCCAAATTGACCCACTACGCGTAAACTTGGCACGTTGCCGAGCCGGGCGGTGCAATTTATAATGCTGGGCTACCGCTTGCGGTTTAGCGGTAACATTGCAATTTTTTTTACAATTGGGAGTAATACTGTGATCGAGTCGATTGCCATCGTTGGTGCCACCGGTGCTGTGGGACGTCTTATCCGCGAGCTGTTGGAGCAACGTGATTTTCCGTACGAAAAAATCACGTTCCTGGCATCAAAACGATCGGCCGGCACGACAATTTCCTACAAAGGCGAAGATCACGAAGTCAAACTGCTGTGCCCGGAAGCGTTCGACGATATCGATCTGGCCATCGGCAGCACGCCCGACCCCGTGGCAGCGGAATTCTGTCCCTGGGCCGTGGAACGTGATTGCGTTGTGGTCGACGAAAGCGGCTACTACCGCATGGATCCCAAAGTGCCGTTGGTGGTGCCGGAAATCAATCCCGAAGCCGCGCTAAAACATGAGGGCATCATTTCCAGCCCGAATTGTTCGACTACTCAAATGGTGTTAGCGATGAAGCCGTTGCACGACGCGGGAAAAATTCGCCGCGTCATCGTCAGCACTTACCAGGCAACCAGCGGAGCAGGGGTGCAAGGGCAGGAAGATCTCATCGCGGGCAGCCGGGCATTTCTGGAAAACGAAGACTACGCCTATCAGGCATTTTCCCATCCGATCGCATTCAATCTGATCCCGCAGATCGGCTCCGAAAAGCATGCCGGCTACACGAGCGAAGAAATGAAAATGGTGGTCGAAACTCAGAAGATCTTCAACGACGAATCGATTCGAGTATGTCCCACCTGTGTGAGGGTGCCGGTAGAAAATTGCCATAGCGAAAGTATTCTCGTGGAAACCGAGAAGAAAATCAGTGTTGCCGAAGCGCGTGAACTTTTTGCCGCTACGCCGGGTATTACCGTCGTCGACGATTTGGCAGCAGGCGCGTATCCTATGCCGGCCGACTGCAGCGGGGACGACGCTGTGTTTATCGGCCGCATTCGCGAAGACCTGTCCTGCAACAATGGCTTGGCATTCTGGTGCGTCAGCGACAACCTCCGCAAAGGCGCAGCCACCAACGCCGTGCAAATTGCCGAATTGCTGGTCAAAAGCCAAGCGACCGTGTGAGTGAAACTCTTGCAATAAAAAAGATGAACCGCAAGGACGCCAAGAGCGCCAAGAAATGATTAAAGAGATCAGGAATCAGAGGTCGGAGGTCAGAAAACTGGTTTACAAATCCCCTCCGACCTCTGACCTCTGACCTCTGACCTCTAAGACGCTTTTGGCGCCCTTGGCGGTTTAATTCTTCACTATGCCAACTTTCAAGCTCACACTGGCGTACGACGGCACCAACTTTTCTGGTTGGCAGTTTCAACCCGAGCAACGAACCGTGCAAAATGAGTTGCAACGGGCTTGGAACGAAATCACCGGCGAGGCGGCGCGCATGACCGCCACCAGCCGCACCGACGCCGGCGTACACGCACTAGGACAGGTGGTCGGCATCGACACCGAGAGTCCGTTATCCGCCAAAAAACTAATGGGCGGCATCAATGCCAAACTGCCCGATGACATCGTCCTGTTGAGCATCGAGGATGCACCGGCCGAGTTTCACGCCACACACGATGCCCGGCGGAAACGGTATCGGTATCAGATTTATAACGCATGTCATCGGCCGTTGTTCGAGCGAACTCGCGTTTGGCATGTGCCGCTAGCGCTCGATGTCGCCGCCATGCATCAAGCGGGGCAAGCGCTGGTGGGAACCCATGATTTTGCCAGCTTCCAGTCCGCCGGCAGCGAGCGCGAATCGACAGTTCGAACTATCTTTTCCGTCGAAGTGTATTACGAGGCAGGGGACAATTCGCCACAAGTCGTGGTCGAAGTGGAGGGGGACGGTTTTCTTTACAACATGGTACGAATCATCGTTGGCACCTTGGTAGAAGTGGGGCTCGGACGCCGCGAAAAGGATTCGCTTGAAATTGTGTTGGCCAGTTGCGATCGTCGCCAGGCAGGCCGAACCGCTCCGCCACAAGGATTGGCACTATTGCGGGTCGAGTTCTGACTTCCGCTATGGAGCTTCGACAACTACACTGGAAGCTTGTTTTTACCTGCATTCCCTGGATCGTTTCACCATGAGTCTGCCTGCCGGCAAAGAATTCGTTGGACCGTATCGGCTGTATCACATGATCCGAGCCGGATCGATGTACGAAATTTGGGCCGTTCGCCCGGTCGGCGAGAATGTCGCCTACGCGATGAAATGGTTACCTCCCGGCAAGAGTCACACACGCGAAGCGGCCAACGGGCTCAAACACGAATACAATGTCGGTAAGTCCCTCGATCATCCCTCGGTAATCAAAACTTATGATTTTGGGTCCAGTAAAAAGGACGGCACTTATCTGGTAATGGAGCTGTTCAAAACGCCCAACCTGAAACAGCAAATCCATGAAGGAATCAAAAAACTACAATATCGCCTGGAGCAAATCCTCTGCGAAGCCGCACTCGCCTTAGAATATATGCACAAGCAAGGCTGGACCCACCGCGATATCAAGCCGGACAACTACCTGGTCAACGACGAAGATCATGTCAGGCTGATCGACTTTACCATCGCACGCAAAATCCCCACTGGCATCGCAAAACTGCTGAAAACCAAGGCTCCGGTGCAGGGCACCTACAGCTATATGGCCCCGGAACAAATCCGAGGTAAGGAAGTCGATGCCCGCGCCGATATTTACAGCTTCGGCTGCATGGTATACGAATTGATGGCAGGGAAGTTGCCGTTTACAGGCAGCAGTTCTTCGGAGCTGTTGAACAAGCACCTGAAAGCGCGTCCCCAGCAACTCAACGTTCTGCAAAAAAACGTCCAAGCCGACTTTGCAAAATTAGTACACCGCATGCTCGAAAAAAACCCCGAAGATCGGCCCGAAACGCTCCTGGAATTTTACCGCGAATTGAAAGCAGGGCGGTGCTTCCACATCAAGCCCAAACCTTTCGTCGAAGGGAAGACTGAAGAAAGTATGAAACAGGAAGATTGACCTCAGAGTCTAAAATTCTCACTACGAACCTCCGATTGCTATGTTTCGCTTACCATTTGAACAGCCGATTTTCGAAATCCAAGAACAAGTCGAGCAACTTGAGGCCAGCGAGCCCAAGACACCTGAGATGCGCGAGCGGATTCGTGGGCTCCGAAAACAACTCACCGAGACCACCAAAAGCATCTACAACAACCTCGATCCTTGGGAAACGGTCCGAGTGGCCCGACATCCCGATCGACCGATGTTCACCGATTACATCGATCTGGTGTTCGACGAGTTTGTCGAACTGCACGGCGACAAGTTCTTTGGCGACGATCGTGCGCTGAGAACCGGATTTGCCAAGCTCGATCAATTCAAGGTGGTCGTCGCTGGCCACCAAAAAGGCAAAACGCTCAAAGAGCGCAACGAATGCTACTTTGGCTGTGCCCATCCCGAGGGTTACCGCAAAGCGATGGGAAAAATGCGGTTGGCGGCCAAATATGGTTTGCCGATCATTGCCATGATCGACACTCCCGGCGCATACCCGGGAATTGGTGCCGAAGAGCGAGGTCAAGCACAAGTCATTGCCCAGAGCATGTTGGCGATGTCGCGATTGAACACACCAATCATTTGCGTCGTGATCGGCGAGGGTGGCTCCGGGGGCGCTTTAGGAATCGGCGTGGGAGATCGTGTTGCCATTTTGCAGCACGCCTATTATTCGGTCATCAGTCCCGAAGGTTGCGCAGGAATCTTGTGGAAGAGCCACGACTACGCCGAGCAGGCGGCCCAGGCGTTGCGGATTACCTCCCGGCATCTCGAGGACTTGGGAGTCGTCGACGACGTCATTGAAGAACCGTTAGGCGGCGCCCACCGCGATCACCATCAAATGGCCGCTCGTCTGAAGATGTATCTCATCAAAACGCTCCGCGAGCTTTCGAAGCTTCCCAAAGATCGATTGCTGGCCGAACGCTACGAAAAGTTTCGCGGCATGGGCCCGTATCTTGAGCTTGAAGACCAGACCGCACCCGCCACGGAATGAGTCGCAATTTTGCGATCAGCCCCCAATCAACAGGCCGCAGGGCAGGAGAGTTTTCGCATCTCCAATCATGGAAGCCTGCCACGACCAACGTCCGATAATCATAGTTATGTTCGTTTCGGAGTGGTTTTCCCAGGGAAATAACCGCCCTACCGCGGGAACGTAAGAAGTGAGATTGCAGATTGTAAATCTCAAGCATCTGACATCTGCAATCTCAAATCGAACATCTCACATCAGTTCGAATGCCGCCTCAGGACCGCCAGTCCTGCAAGCCCAAGCCCCAAAAGCAGGGCCGTGGTGGGTTCGGGCACCACTGTGGTGAACAGGAAGTTGGGTCCAATCGCAGAGAATCCCAAATTTGAGCCTGTTGGCTTGGTGAATCCCACGCTAACTCGGTAGCTTTGGAGGACGATCCCGGCCGCCGCAACGGCATTCGGCGGTTTGGTCTGGCTCGCAAAATCCGAAACGGTCGGGAAGTGGGCGCCGATTGTGTACGACTGGCCACCGGTGAGCTCGACAGGCGTAATTGCTGCGTAACGAATACGGTCTATGAGGGGGGCAACCGTGCCCGAGGCCACGGTCGTCTGCGCAACAATGCTCCCAGCAGCATCCCAGATCGCGACGGTATGGGAATTGACGAGACCGTCGGAATTGCGGTCCCAGATTCCCAGCGAGCTGACAGAAATGTCGGCTGTTGGGCTAAAGTCCCATCCCCGAGTGATATTATTACCGCCTCCGCCACTCTGGAGGTCCGGGTTGCCGGTGAAGTTCAGCGCCGCAATCGGCATAGCACTGACGCTAAGTGGTGCGAGTAGGAACGCGAGAACTAATGCGTTCCGGAGGATTCGTAATGACATGTAGGCTTCTCCTTGAGAAGTTGGAATGAAGACACACGGCCATTCATCAAAAACTAAATGGGGAGACAGATAAGAATTCATACCCTAGAGAGGCAACATTCCCCCTGCAGGTTACGATTATTTCCCATTTTATTATGCCAGTGCCTGGGATGGAAGAAAATTGTCAGCACATTTTGGTTTTCTAGCAAGAAATGGCCACTTTGCAGAGCGGGCCTCCCAGAAAACTGCATTGGTTGATCGCTCGCTAATAGGGCACGCTGTTGGGTAGGTCGGCAGTTTGCGGTTCACGTGCCGGCCAACTCGGTTGCGTCAGCGGCTGACTCGGCTGTGCTGGCGGCTGGTTCGGTGGTGACCAAGCTGCTGGAATACCCGTCGAGGGCACCGATTCAGACCAAGGGGACGCCGGATTTGTCACCGCCTGAGTCGATCCGTTTGAGTTATCATCTCGGGGCCACAGGGCTTGAATCTCACTTCCTAGCGACGGCTGATAACTGGGATCCAGCCGTTGCTCAATCCGCTCGACGTAGGGGTGGATCACGTCATGAATTTCTGGCGGAACGACCGAGTGTGTTTTGTCTAAAAATCGAACTATGTAATGCCCTGTTTGCGAGGCAACGATCGTATCCTTCTGAGCTTGCGGCAAAATGGTCACCGCAAAAAATGTAATGGCAATACACAGCAACACGCCCTTGGCCAGCCCGATCAATGCGCCCATTTGGTGGTCAAAGCCGTCGAGTTTCACACGATCGATCATCCCCGACACCAGGCGGAAAATCGTCCAGATGACAAACGACGTGGCAATGTAAATAGCCAACATCGCGACAAACTTGTTCCATGGGGCATGGTTCGAGATCATTGGCGCCAAGCGATCGGCAAATCGCAGCGCAGCAAAGTAACTTAAAATCAATGATGCCAACGAGGCAATTTGCCAGGCCATTCCCTTCCAAAAGCCAAACAGCGTAGCAGCCAACAGAACCAACAGCATCAAGATATCGTACGTTTGCATCGTGCTGACAAAGGGGTTAAGAGTGCAGGAATTAAATCACATTTCCAGCTCTGCCGTGAAATCTAGCCAGATCCCTCGGCAGATCTCGGGATGACAATTTTAGATTAGAAGCGTGCGGAGTATATCGGCATGGCGCAAATGCGGAAAGTGGAAAGCAGTGCCGTGCTAGCAAGCTGGCATGGCAAGGGGGCGAATTGAGTTGCTGCCCTGGTTTGGCACGCTCAATTTGCGTACAGTTCCCACCACGCCCATTCCATTGCCCCGATTCGGACCTTGCTTATGGCTGGTTTCAAAACGCACATTACCACCAGCAGCGTTCTCGGTGTTGGCTACGCCGGCCTGGGAATTCATTTGGGGATTCCTATCGAATCGTCGCTCATCGCCGGTGGGCTGTGCGGTGTGGGCGGCATGTTGCCCGATATCGACAGCGACTCGGGAATTCCCTTTCGCGAATCGATGGGCTTTGCCGCCGCGATCATGCCGATGCTGCTGTTGGATCGTTTTCGAAGTTTAGGACTCAACTACGAACAAATCGTCCTGGCGACGGGCGGCATGTATCTGTTTGTTCGGTTTGGCATTGCGCGTCTGCTCTCAAAATACACCGTCCACCGCGGCATGTTCCACAGTCTGCCCGCGGCAGCAATTTTTGCGGGAACCGCATTTCTGCTGTGCGGATCGAACGATCTGCAGTTGCGATACTTCAAAGCGTGCGGTGTGCTGTTGGGAGTGATGTCCCACTTGATCCTCGACGAAATCTACGCCGTCGAATGGACCGGTGGCCGCTGGCGGTTCAAAAAATCGTTCGGCACAGCCATGAAACTTTGGGGATCGAGCCTGTGGGGGAACATCTCCACCTATGGCAAACTGGCGATCATCACCTTGATGATTTTGGGCGAGCCAATGGTCATGGAGCGCTACGGCCAGGTGTCGCCGGTGGTGTTGAGTCGCGAGAATTGGACCTCGCGCGTTGCCAACCTCGATCCCACAGGCATGCCAACGACGGAGGCAATCACTCCCCCCAACAGCGAAGACTCGCAGATCCCCAAGATCGATCGCACCATCTACGACACAGCCCATCGGCTCTGGCGCAAACTGCAAGAGTGAAAGTGATCTTTTTTTCACCACAAAGGCACGAAGGCACAAAGAGAATATCAATTTTTTTGTGCCTTTTTGCGTTTCTTGTGGCTATCAAAAAATCTTTGTGTCTTTGTGCCTTAGTGGTTCATTCCGAATCATGCTCGTCAGACTCCGCTATGCTTGGCAACGGCAACGGCTCTGCCTGCAGCTCCGGAAGCACACCCTCCGGGTGAATCAACTCGATTCTTCCAGCCTCGAACGCCTCGGACGAGATGCCCAAGTCACACGAGTTGTACGGCAAGTTCACGAGAAAAGTTTCCAAAGGAACATTGTTTTCAATGCGCAATCCGTGGGGAGTCAGTTCCATGATTCCCAAGTCGGTTTCCAAATTTAGCCGCTGCACTTCATAATCGACCCAAACGCTCAGGAAATCGTTCTGTACATTCAATAAGTCGGAAAGCGACTGCACCAAATCACGGGCGGTCGTGTTATTAAATTGCTCGGTCTCCCCCGGCTTCGGTGGTTCGGAAAGTCGCAATTGGGTGAGGTCGACCTGTGAGATTGCCACCTGAACCGCGGCTCGACGCAACTCGAAATTCAACTCGTTGAGCTGTATCTGACGTAGCGTGCTGCGCAGCCCTTGGTAAACACCGTCGCGGAACTGGTAGTAATTGCGGCGGGCTTGCTGATATTCGATCAGAGCTTGTCGATAGACGTTGCGCTCCGCCAACCGCGTGAGGGGGGCGTCAAACTCAAGCCCGGCGCGCAACCGACCGTCTGAACCGCGCAAATCAAACGGGTTGTCGCCCACATTGCCAATATCCCCGCTGAATACCAGATCCAGATTGCTTTTGAGGTCGTTCGCGTTGAAATAAATCAACCGCCAGGCGTCCACCAGACTGGCCCGGGCGTTTTTCCAATCGCGCCGAAAAACGCTGGCAATCGCCAGGGCTTGTTCGGGAGACAATTCCACTGGAGTAAACGAAATTGCCTCCAACCGCGCACTGGCCTGCACCAGCGACAGTTCGAGCAATTCGCCCGAAAGGCTCGATAGAGCGGTGACCATCGCCCCTACGATTTCTGAGTCCTGAGCCGGTGGGTTCTCGGCAAGTCCGGCCAGACGGTCGAGACTGCGATTCAAACGCCGCTCGATCGTTGCAAACTCGCTACGCCGTTTCGCAACTCGTTCTTCGAGATGCTCTGTGCTAAAGAGATTCGAATCGATATTGGCCTCCTCCACCTCGGGACGCTTGCTCAAACGTTTAAGATAAGCTCGGCGTGCAGGAAGTGCCTGCTCCAATCGCTGAAAGTCGGCGTGTACTGCTTCAATTTGTTGCCGGCTGTCGGAGATAATCGCGGGGAGGGTAGCAAGTCCTGACAGAAGCGTGTCAGACTCTTTCTGAAGATTTGGGAAAACCGGCACCGGTTGCTGCGGGTCGGCTTCAGCCGACTCGCGCAATTGTCGCAGACTTTCGAGTTGATCGGCAACGCGAACTTGCAGGCCATCCAAATCGGGATCAAGCAAATTCAATCGATCGAGCAGTGGATCTTTGATCTTAACTTCCAGTTCAGGAGGTACACCGAGAGTCACCTTGAAATTATCAAGACTCGATTGATAGAGCGTTTCAGACGTGATCAGTTGGCTTTGCGCGTTGTAAAGCGCTTGTCGAGCTAGATCGACTTGGAACCGATCGATGCGTCCCGCTTCGTAGGAAGCTTGCAGTTGTTCCACACTTTCGCGCAGCGCGGAGACATTGGCGCGCTGATTGCGGAGAACTTGCTCTGTTTGCAGCAATCCGAGAAAGCCGCCCGCCCCCTGGGCCCCAGCCCCGCCGGTGAACCCCCCTGCCCCGAAGTTCCCATTGCCGTTGAAGTTGCCACCGACCCCGACACGCCCAAATCCGCCGCCGCCCACGCCGCTAAAACCTTCCAGCCCGCTCCCGCCAAAAAATCCCCCTCGTCGCGAAGGGCCTTGGCCAGGATCGCGCCCGGTGATCACGCTGACATAAAAGCTGCGGCGAAAACGTTCCATCTGACGCACGTTGGCCAGCAACGATCGCTCGGAAATGGTAAGCCGCTCCAAAACACGCGTGCGTCCCCCCGCACGTAGCAACGGCTGAACCAACGAAAAATCGAGCACCGTACTCCCGGAATAGTCGTCCGGCCCGGCGAACTGCCACACTAACGAATTGGCCAATCCCACCACCAATTCGCCTCCGGTGGCGGTAAGCTTCTCCGCACGCAGCCGATTTCCTGTCCTCAGCGGCGTCACTTCAAACGCACTCGACGACTCCCCGGTCCCAGTGCGGTCGCGGCCGTCGGACGTGAAAAAAATACTCGACCCTCCGAAGAACTGCGTATCGAAGCGAAATCGCTCGAACGAGACATCGAGCGCCGAAAGGTAAAGCTCTTCCAACTGGGACTGGTAACGAGAAGATTCCAGCAACGCCAATTCGACCGAGCCCTGCAAATCGAGGACCACGTTGCCCGATTCGTCGTAGGGCAAATGCTCCATCCAGCCGGGATTCTCCACAAATGGCGTCCGCTGTAAGCAACGCCAACATTTCGAGCCCTTTTTGCAATCGACGCATTGCATCAACTGATGCGATACGGGATCGTCAGGCGGCATCGGCTCGCAATCCGGATTGTGCGGATCGTACATCCGCGAGCGCGGATCGATGTCGATACGAAACTGCCCCGGATCGGAATCAACGGCTGCCGCCTTGTGATCGATTGTGCGATAGGCTTCCTGATCGGCCTGCTGCCGGTAAAGAGTCCGATTGCAGCCGAGAGCCAATAGCAACACCGTCATCAACACCAACGGGAAGCCCGTGGTAAAACTAGAGATGTTGCAGCGCAGTTTATCGATGGTTTTGATCATGCCGAGTCCCTCAAAGTCATAGGAACTTGGTCGACCATGGACAACGTGCGGAAAGGTTTGCGTCTTGCTTGCTCTACGGAATCGACAATGGCTTGGATAAGTGTTTTGCCAGCGGAAGTAAGTTGCCAGACTTGGCGCCGCCGATCGTCCAGCGCAGGACAGCCGATAAGATAACCTTGGGCCCTCTGGCGTTCGACCAGCACGCTCACTTGCGCTGGCGAGCAACCCAAAGATGCCGACAGGCTTGTTTGGTCCAACCCACGAACAGGCCCTTCGGGCGAATCTCCCTGAGGTTCGGCATTCAACCTCCAGAGCAAGCGAAATTCTGGCTCCTTCAAGTCGAAATCCTTCGCCAACAACGACAGCTCACGAGCAGCCTCCCGCCCGGAGGTCACCTGCCGGCAAAGATGATCCAAATGTTGAGTCGCGCGATCAGCAGACATGCGATGAAAAGGTCCTTCAAGTGCTGCCCCGCGAAACCGCAAGCGACTATCCGCTTGCGGCTTAGCGGGGCAAAAAATCGCTTCACACTTGAATCATTCGGAAAAGAACTGTTCAGGCTTGAACGATTTGCAGCAGAGGCATGAAATCGAGTGCGCTAGCACTTGCCTAAATACCCCCTGACAGCAGATATTATTGGCATCAAATACCCCCCCTACCCTTCCCGGGAGAGTGTCTCGAACAGACGCTAGCAACCTTGAAACACTTTGGCGACGAACTCGCAAATGCCATCCAGCGCACCGCGGCACCCGTCGTGGTGGGGCTCGATCCTCGTGTCAATCAGCTTCCCGCCGGATTACAACCAGCGGATCCACAGAACTACGCGCAGCAAGCCCAAGCATACGGCCAATTCTGTCAGGCGGTCATCGATGTGGTTGCACCGTTGGTCCCAGCCGTAAAGCCGCAGGTCGCGTTTTTCGAAGAGTGTGGTCCTGCGGGAATGACGGTGTTGGCCGAAGTGATTGCCTATGCGCAACAGCAGGGATTGCTCGTGATCCTCGATGGCAAACGCAACGACATCGGTTCAACCGCCGAAGCGTACGCTCGCGGCATTTTGGGACGCGAAGATCAAAGCGCCTGGGGAGCCGACGCGGTTACCGTGAGTCCCTATCTTGGCGCTGACAGTCTTCAACCGTTTATTCAGGTTGCTGCGGATCGAGGCGCAGGCTTGTTTGTCTTGGTAAAAACGTCCAACCCAGGCAGTGGGATGTTGCAAGATCAATTGGTGAATGGTGAACCCTTATATCGCCGTGTAGCGGCATTCGTGGAAGACCAATCTGAGCAAACCCGTGGCCAGCGGGGTTATGGCATCGTGGGAGCGGTGGTTGGAGCAACTTATCCTCAGCAGATCGCCGAGTTGCGCACCACCATGCCGCAAACCTGGTTCTTGGTCCCCGGTTTCGGCAGTCAAGGCGGGTCGGCCCAAGATGTCGCCCCGGCATTCGATAGTCGAGGATTGGGTGCAATCGTCAACAATTCACGCGGCATCATCTTCGCACATCGAAAAGAAGAATATCACGATCGTTTCGGAGATGCCCGTTGGCAAGAGGCTGTCGAAGCAGCCACACGGGAAATGATTGCCCAACTACGCGCAGAAACACCCGCAGGACGTTTGACGGATAAGTAACCGCACTGTCATTCCGAACACCTTCAAGCTAATTCAACCCTGGATCTTTGGGAATTTGCTCAGGGCGAAGGTTCGGCGCCAATATTTTCAGTCCAATGCGGCTGGTGACTTGCTGCCATAAGGTTTCGTGATCGGAAAACACGTCTTCCACGGTTGCCGACGTCGTCAGCCAACCGCCCAGCTCCAACTCGCCTTCTAGTTGCCCAGCACCCCAACCCGAATTTCCGCTGTAAAGTCGGAACTCCGCTTGGTCCTGGCGAAATAACTTTTCGAAAGCATCTGCTTGAGCTGTCACATACAGGCCAGGCAAGATTTGTTCGTCTGCCAACGATTCGACTGTATGCAGTGCCATCAAAGGCCCCGGCACCGGACCGCCCACGAAAACCATTTCTTGACAATTGCAAGGATCTTTTTCCAGCATCCGCCAAACTTCGTCGACCGTCTTGTCCCCTGGGCGGTTGAGCACCAAACCAAAAGTTCCTTGCGACTCGTGCTGAATTAGCAAAACGACCGTTTGTGCGAAATTCGGATCGCGCAACTGTGGAGAAGCCACCAGAATTTTTCCAGAAAGAACATCCATAAGTGCAAAACCACCGTTTCACCACACCAGTCAACATGTGGTAGTATGTCGTGTGAAATCAATAATAACAACACCATGGACTATTGGCAGTTTTCAATTTTTGATAGTCAGGAATCGGTCGTGCGAGCATGCATCCAACGAGTTAGTCGAGCGCAAGTTGTCGTCGAGAACGAATCTGTCGGCGAAATTGCTATGGGGTTGCTCGTACTACTGGGCATCGGAAAGGACGATACCGAGGACGACTTGGTATGGCTGGCCAACAAAATTACGAACTTGCGAATTTTTGAAGACGATCAGGGAAAGATGAACCGCTCACTCTCGGAGGTCGGCGGAGCGATGCTCGTGGTCAGCCAGTTCACGCTCTATGGCGATTGTCGCAAGGGGCGCCGACCAAGCTTCGTGACCGCAGCGCCCCCTGAGCAAGCCGAGCAAATGGTCGAACGTTTCGTGCAGCTTATTCAAGAACAAGAAATAACCGTTTCCACGGGCCGCTTTCAGGCCCAGATGCAAGTGGAACTTACCAACAACGGCCCGGTAACGCTGTGGATCGATTCGGAAGAGCGAGGCCGACCCAAATAGGGCTCGCGTTTATTGTGCCGAACTTGGTAATGGCTGGAGGCCTAATTTTGTCTCTAAGAATTCAAACAATTCTGCTTCGCTTTGCGGAACGCCGCGAATCATGCCCTTTTCCGTCAACAATAGAGGCAAACCAGTCTTTAATTTTACGTGGGCAGCACAGTTCTTACGAACTCTGACAAAAGCTTCGTTTTTGAGTTCTTCGTCGATCAACACGGCTTCACCTGCTAAGCGCATGGCTTGCTCGCGCGCATCAAAAATCGATGGAGCCTTTTCCTTCTCTAGCAAATAATCATGGAATTCCGCAAAATGCTCGGGAGCCAGCTTCCACACACTATATCCGAGCCTGGCATAGTCGCATGCGTGGAGATGCACCACTTGGTCACGCTTCACCGATGAATTGCACTTTTTGCTCAGTGGAACATACAGCACGACAATAGCCAACTGATCTCCGTAACGTTCCAATGAAGCATGTAAATAAGGATGTAACCTACGACAATGCCGACACGTGTAATCGAGCATTTCAACCAGGACATGCTCGGCATCCGGATTGCCTAGCACTATTGATTCGCTGAGATCGATCGCCTGAGGAAGACCTCCTATAGAAATCATTCGCGATGATCGTGTTTGCTGCTCCGGTGAATCATCCTCCTCCTCGAATTCCTCCTCGAAAAGCTCCTCCCCATTTTCGCCCTCGGAGGGTTCCGAAATAGGGGTAAACGAGAGTTCTTCCGGTTCATCCTCTTGCGAGGTGTCTGGTTCGGCAAGTTCGACGTCAAATTCGTCTGACGTTTCTTCCTCAACCGACGGTACTGCAATGACTTCAAGAACCATGGTTTCAGGCTTCACCAGCAGTTGACCTGCCATGAGTATGCCCAAGCAAACTGCCGCTATGACGCTTGCCACCAAAGGACGAAAACCGAGCAACCGTGGGGACTCGTCAACTGGCACGGCAACTGTTTCGGGGCCGCCAAAAAAGGCGCTCATCGGTTCGTCTTCGACTTCCTCCGTCACACTGCGCAACAGAAGTAGTGTGCAAACACAGACCGAGATTCCGCATGTATGCACTATCATGCAGTAAAAGCAGAAACTGTGGATCACCAGTGCCTGCAAACCGATGAACCACATTGCAGCACCAGCCGCAAGCAGCGAACAAGTAAACAGAACTGTCCAGGCCAGGCCGTTGGCATATTTTGCAACGGGCCCAAGGCTCGCTAGAATGACGACGTACGTGAACAACCCAAACAGACTCACCGGCATTCCCAGCCACTTCGACCAGACACTAGAAAGCACCGTATCGCAGTCGATCAATCCCTCGCCTGTGCAACCCGCAAGTGGACTTGAGTTCCAGGTACTCCAGCTCAGATAACCAGACAGTCCAAGAGCGACTACCGATAAGGCAGCGATCAAAGCAATAAGCAATTTAGCGGGGCCAGACATAGTCGATGCATGCGTGTTCTTGCAGAAATAATGACTTCCGCCGATTGGACGGCAGATGCAACTTACCTCTATTCTAGCATTCTCAGAAGCAAGTGCAGCCCCGACAGGTTCGACTATGCAAGATGAAGCAAGCTATCTCTGCGGCAGTTGTGGCGAGTCGATTTGTGTGCCGATCGACCTTTCTGCAGGCTCTCGTCAAATCTACGTCGAAGATTGCCCTGTCTGCTGTCGGGCCAACGTAATTCACCTGGAAATTGATGCCCAAGGGGGCGTCTCTGCAACCAGCGAACTGGAATAGGACACCTTGTTTTCAAGCAGCTGGGAATGCGGCAAGCTAAAATAGATAGGTGACCGATTTCCTACTTTTTTAGGCGATCCGATACTCACCCTTGCACCAGGATTTCACGATGAAGCAACCACTGATAGTTCCAGACGGCTCGAAAGTCCAGCTAGCCGATTTCGACGCCCGGCATGTTGAGGGAGATTGGAACAAAAAATCAGCGCTCAAGCAGATCGAGAGCAACACGGACTTAACACGTGATTTGGCCTACCGGTTGTATGCGGAAAATCGTCGCGCAGTGCTACTCGTTTTGCAGGGTATGGACACTGCGGGCAAGGATGGCACGATTCGCACGGTCATGACCGGCATCAACCCGCAAAGCTGCCAAATCGTGCCGTTCAAACAACCGAGCCATGAAGAGCTTGACCACGACTTTCTCTGGCGCATCCACAAAGAAGTTCCTCGCCGAGGAAACATCGGCATCTTCAATCGCTCGCACTACGAAGACGTTCTCGTGGTCCGCGTACACAATCTGGTCCCCGAATCGCAGTGGCGCAAACGATACCAACAGATCAACGATTTTGAATCGCTATTGGTCGAAGGCCACATTACGATCCTCAAGTGTTTTCTGCATATCAGCAAGGAAGAACAGCGAGAACGACTTCAAGCACGACTAGACAATCCACAGAAACGATGGAAATTCAGCCGCGGCGACCTCAGCGAGCGCAAACGGTGGGGCGATTATCAGCAGGCGTACGAAGAAGCGCTCACCCGTTGCAACACTGCGCATGCTCCCTGGCACATCATCCCCTCCGATCGCAAATGGTACCGCAATCTCGTGGTCAGCCAGATTCTACGCGACACACTGGAAGAAATGGCCCCCGAGTTTCCCCCCTGCGAACCTGACTTGGGCGACATCGTGGTCAAATGAAGCAGCCAGCCGCTTGCGGCTTAGCGGAGCAAACCTAAAAGTTCAAAGGATTTGCTCCACTAATTCTGATTGGGATCGCCCGTGTTGTCCGCGTTGAGATGTCGTCGCAGGTAGGTTGCGCGTTCGATGTTGCGGTCCGACGTATCGAGCTCCATCCCCGACATTTTCTGCAGATGCGCCGGCTGGGTGTGGATAAACAATTTGTTGACGGTCGGGATTTCCAGTTCCCCGATCAAGCCCAGATTGATTCCCATCCGCACGCTAGATAACAGATGCATTGTTTCTTCGGAGGTGATGGTCTGCGCCGTGCGGAGAATTCCGAACGCACGGCTCACACGATCATGCAAGGTTTCGTGACTTTCGCGGATCAAGAACTCGCGAGCTTGACGTTCGTAGTCGATCAACATCGGGACCACATCGCCCACTTTTTTAGTAAGTTCTTCCTCGGTTTGCCCCAAAGTCACTTGGTTGCTGATTTGGTAAAAATCGCCGGTCGCTTGCGAACCTTCGCCGTACAAGCCCCGCACTGCCAGATTGATTTTCTGAAGGCTCTTAAATACCTTCTCGATTTGCCGGGTAATCACCAGCGCCGGCAGGTGAAGCATCACGCTCACACGCACCCCCGTGCCGACGTTCGTTGGACAGGCAGTCAGGTACCCCAAGCGGTCGCTATAGGCGTAGGTCACCTGTTCCTCGATCAGATCGTCAATCTCGTTGATTTGCTGCCAAGCGGTGTCGAGATTCAATCCACTTTGCATCACCTGGATGCGTAAATGATCTTCCTCGTTGATCATCACGCTAAACCGCTCGGTATGGTCGATTACGACTGCCCGAGCACCGAGGCTCTCGGCATGCTCTCGACTGATGAGTTGCCGCTCGACCAAAAACATCCGATCGACTTCTTCAAGATCGCCCACCTTGATATAGAGCGTGTCCGGCGAAACCCGACCTGTGCTTTGCAATTCGGTAATGCGTCCGTGCAAGATTTTTTCGATTTCCGCGCGGTCCGACTCCGTCGATCTGGAAATGAAAGGGAAATCGGCCAAATTCCGCGCCAGACGTATCCGACTGCTGATGACGATATCGGACTCAGGACCGGAGCCCTTCAGCCATTCGCCGCTCGTGTTGGCTAAATCATCAAGGTGCATATTCAAGCGCCGTCACGGTCTACCCGCTAAAAAAGTTTGAACTCTAAAAGTGCTTATCAGAAAATCAACAAACGCGAGTTACGATTCTGGGTCCTTTTCTTCCATGGACTCGGAGGACAAATTTCGGCCTTCGATTCCGCGAATCTGATCGCGTAGCTCCGAAGCCTTTTCGTAATTTTCCGAACTAACCGCGTCTTTCATTTCGCGCCGCAGACGAATCAATTGGGTCTGCTGATCGGCCCCCTGCGGACAGCGCTTGGGAACTTTGCCAATGTGATGGGTCTGGTCATGGATATTCATCAGAAGTGGCTCTAACTGTTCGGCGAAGTAAACATAGTCGTGCGGGCAACCCAGGCGTCCATGTTTGCGAAATTCAAGATAAGTGATTCCACAAACAGGACAGGCTCGTTGGTCGAGTCGTGCCAACTGGTCGGCTGTTTCCCCCACCGCCAAGTGTTGTGCCAAGAGCCCTGCCATCGCCGGCAACACTTGCGCGGCTTCCTCTTGGCTGGGACTCAAAAATGATTGGGCGCAATGTTCGCACAAATGCAGTTCACTCGGTTTACCATCCACCAAATCGGTGATGTGAAAAGTCGCCTGACGATCGCACTTTTGGCATTTCATGGAATCAACAATTATTGAAAAGTTTTGCGAACCCTAACCAACCCGGAATGTGTCCGCAGGAAGACCACCAACCACGACACATCCAAACAACGAGGGAAAACTCGGGCCAGCGCGACTCGAAAAAGCAAGCTTTGCCACGCAACCCAACTACGGGGATTCTAGCTGGGGGAAGTTAGGTGTCAAGGTAAGTCGGATGGCGAGCCAGCACCGTAATTTGCTTTAAGATGGATACGAAGCAATCCCACGTGCAACGGACGTTGTTTCTCGCTCTATCGAGTGATAAGCTGACAGCTTGTATTAAACAGTCTCATCATTCAACGACATGACTTTCCTCGCTCACCAAGACCAATGGCCTACGCACCACAGTTTGAACGATTTTCCGAAGTGGCCGCCGACGTGGATTATGTCCCTGTCTATCGGCAATTGCTCAGCGACGCGATCACGCCCGTGCAAGCGTTCAGAAATCTTGACGACTCCACGGCTGCTTGTCTGTTTGAAAGCGTGATCGGCGGAGAAAAAGTTGGCAGATACAGTTTTTTGGCCAGCAATCCTTTTCTGCAAATCGAGGCAAAAGGAACCCGGTTAAAAATTTCGCGGCTTGTGCCGGACAAGGCCAAGCAGTCTTCAACCTGGGCCACCGAGGAGTTCGAAAGCGCAAACCCGCTCGAGAATCTGCGCGAGCAGGTACAAACGATGAAGGTCGCTCACCTCGAGGAACTTCCGCCCTTTATCGGCGGAGCCGTTGGTTACGCCGGCTACGACACCGTGCGGTACGTCGAGCGGCTTCCCAATGCACCGCACGACGACCGCAAACTTCCCGATTTGTGGTTTGCCCTCTACGATCACATGGTCGTATTCGACCACGTACAAAAAACGGTGATCGTCCTCGCACTAGCGGATGTACGCGATAAAAATCCCCAGGCGATTCGCGCTGCTTACGATCAAGCTGCGCAACGGGTCGATACGTTGGTCGATCAACTCGGACAATCCGAAGTCATGTCGCTTCTCGATGATGTCGACACGGGCGGTGAATTGAGCCTGAAATACGAATCCAATTTGTCGCAGCCAGAATTTGAAGCGGCGGTGCGCAAATGCGTCGAATACATCCGCGCGGGAGACATTTTTCAGGTCGTGATTAGCCAGCGGCTGCAAACCCCTTTGGAAGTTCCCGCCTTTGAGCTTTATCGAACACTGCGCGTGGTGAATCCCAGCCCGTTCATGTTTTATCTGCGTACGCCGCAAACCACGTTGGTCGGCAGTTCGCCGGAAATCATGGTTCGCGTCGTCGACGGGCGCGTCACGGTGCGACCCTTGGCGGGCACCCGGCGACGCGGAAACACCGAGAACGAAGATCGCCAGCTCGCTGAGGAATTGCTCGCCGACCCCAAAGAGCGAGCCGAACACGTGATGTTGGTTGATCTGGGTCGAAACGATGTGGGCCGTGTCGCTCAATACGGTTCGGTAGAAATTTCCGATGTCATGGTCATCGAACGTTACAGCCACGTGATGCACATCACCTCAAACGTGTGCGGCCAATTGCAAGAAGGCTGCGACGCTTTCGATGCCTTGGCTGCTTGCCTGCCCGCAGGTACGGTTTCGGGAGCCCCCAAGGTCAGGGCGATGGAAATCATCGACGAACTGGAACCTAATCGCCGCGGTCCGTATGCGGGGGCCGTGGGGTACATCGACTTTGCAGGAAACATGGATACCTGCATTGCCCTGCGAACTGTGGTGGTTCAAAACGGCATCGCATACGTCCAGGCGGGAGCAGGCATCGTTGCCGACAGTGTGCCCGAGAACGAATTTCAGGAAACGCTCAGCAAAGCGCGCGGGCTGCTCAAAGCAATTGAAATCACACAGCAACGAGCCTCGACTAATAAATAGCAGCCGCTAGCTAATTTAATAGCCGCAGGCGGGAGCCTGCGGTCCCACCCGGCTTCCGTCGGGGGCTAGGATGCCACACGCTATACAGGCATATTCTAAACGCATTTGCCCTCAGCCCCGACTTCGGGGTATAATCCCGCAAACCCGCCTGATACGAGTGCTCGCCCCCCGCGAGACCCCGCCAAATTTATCATCTCGAAAGGATTTTTGTGATGTCTATTACTAGCCAGCGCACTTTCATTGGATTTGGGGCGATAGCCCTTTCTTTGCTTACCCTGTCGGCAGACGCGCAAATCGTGCGTCGTTACGCCAGGGGTGGAGTGGCTGTACGCGCGCCTTTTGTACGTGTTGACGTCGGCCCTGGCGGAGCAACTTCGGTACGGGCTCCGTTTGTTGCCGTCGACGATCCGGGAGGCGTTTACATCGGCCGACATCGCCGGCGACGTCTCTATGCACAGCAACAGCCACCGGTTGCCGGCTATGGGGCCCCCTATCGTGAACCTACACTCGCAGCGCAGCCTGCGTATGTCGACAATTCTCCACTTCCAACCACCGAACAACTTGCGGCGATGAACGATCTCGAACTGATCAACACCGTATGGGATTTGTCGGCCCGTCTCGATGCACGCCTCGCACGATTTGATACGGGCGACGGCTGGCGACGTTATCTCGGTTTTCCAGCAGATGCGTTTTCAGAACCTGGCGTCCAGCCTGTGGAAATCCGTCTCGACGCACTAGTGAAAACACTGGCCCGATTCGACTCCGTTTCCGACAACCCGGAATATGGAAAAATTGCTGGACTGCCAATTTTTATCGCAGCCAAGGCAGCCCTACGTCAGGCGGTAACACGTTTCCAATCAGGCAGTCATCATGAAGGTAATCTGCGTGAAGGCGGCCCGCAGATGGTTGATCCGAGCGACCCCTCCCCTGCCCCGTCGAATTCCGAATCCGACAATCCCAACGAAGTATTGCCAACCCCCGAGCCCGCCACTCACTCGGCGGCAACCCGCGGCGAGCGCTCCATTCTGAAACAGTCCACGCGCCGCTAAGGCTAACGGATATTCACATTTGGATAGTCGTGCGCCACTGTCTGGTCCACCACGGCGGATTCGCTGGGGCGAACTCGTCCAGCAGTGGGAGCGGGTACCAGGGTTCCACTGCTGAGCAAGTCAGTCAGTGGCACACGCGATCCATCCTGAATCACTCCACGCGCCGAAAACCACCTGCTAGCACCGCTCCAATTGCTCGTGACATCGGGCCAACGCTTGGCTACTATTCCGCCCTGTTTTTGGCGAGATAGACCCTCCATTTGGCGACGAGGAGCACACGATGTTTTCTCTGTTAGCAGACATTGCTTATCCTGAAATCATTCGCTCGGTGATGGCCGGCGGCTCGGCGGCGGTTACTTCGTATTTTTGGTTCGTCCGCTCGCGCCGCGAAAGTCCCCGACTGGAAATGTATCAGTTGGGAAATTTCCGCGCATCGCTCCGCAGCAAACCAGATACTGAAGGCGTCAAACGGCTTTGTCTCTCGCAAATCGATACCGGCGGCGTGCTGATCGCCAACAACAGTACCCGGCAAAATTCCGTCCTTCGTTTCGATTGCTATCTGGAACATCAAGGCAATCGAATCAAGGGCGACTGGGGCTACACGGGCGAAGACAAGCCGCCCTGGAATGTCGGCCCCGAAACCACCATCGCCTTCAGCCCTGCCTGTTTCTTTGAAGTCCCCGAAGACTACGAGGTGCCGGAAGATCTGGAGTTCCGCGTCGAATTGGTCACCGTCAGCGGCAAACGCTTCGGCGAAACGCTGACGCTGCAAACTCCCACATCTTGATGCTGTTATCCAATGAGGGTTCAACCTGCCTGACGGTGGAAAATCTATAACAAAGTGCATCATTGGTTGACAGAACCAACAGCTCTATTCGACTAAATTATGACGTGGCGTTCCCCCTTGTCAGTGAGCCTACCGCAACTTCCAACCGCTCACTTTTCTGCCTTACACCAAGCAACGCGACGCCACTTGCCAACAGCGGACCGACAAACAGGATGAACGTAATCCCCTGAGTGATTAGTCCAAAGTTGCTGCTCTTGAAAAAACCAAAGAACTGAATGAAGAAGATACTTACCGCGAGTAAGATTATTCCGGTTAGCCGCGGCCACCGTTGCGAGAGCCAAGCCATGACAAAGAAAGGCACTGTGAGCAACGGATGCAACAGCAGCGCACCCCAACCTGTCCACTCGGCGCCAACATTGCTGACGATAGTAAAGACAAGCCAGACGGAACCGAAGGCAAGCAAAACTCGGGCGGCCATTTTTTGTGGTCCCCAATAGTCTTGAAGCGAGCTCAGGAACCAAGTGAACCAGAGAATTGCTAGGAAGAGTGTCGCAAGTTCCTCCGGATCTTTGACAACCCGGTCCCCAGAACGGAAGAAGGCTACCAAGACAACCGCCACCAGCCCGGCGGTGAGAAACGCATGGTAACCCGCGCGATATGCTGCCTGGCGCTGGAACTCGTCTTTGTCGTGAAGCCAACCCAACTCGCGAAGGATGCCCGGACCAAATGTGCCAATACCAGCCAGCAAAAGAATCCACCAACTTAGGCTCGTAAGCATCAAGCCCAAGACCACCATCCCACCGGCCACAAGCGTTGTTAGTGTTGGGCGCCAATGCTGACGAACTACCTGATCAACCATTGTTTTCTCCTTGGTTCAGTTGGAAAAGTGTTTCCACGCTGACTTCAAAAACTTCAGCAATACATAGAGCCAAAGCCACTGAAGGGGTGTATTTCCCCTTCTCAATCGACAGTATGGTCTGTCGCGTGACTCTCACCCGATTGGCTAGTTCCTGCTGGGTCATGTCTGACATCTGTCGATGACGCCGAACGAGGTTGAGAATTACATTTTGTGCCTTCATGTAGAGCAATGTATAGTTTACTTAACTTTTTGTCAAGAATACTTAACATCTTTTCGTGATTATCTCTGCTAAGAAGCAAGATCTTGCAGTTTTCTCACTTTGCTAGTCTCTCTAACCGGAGAGCATATTCTTTGCAAATTCGGTCCCTGCAAAGACTTCGGAAGTGTTGAAATGGCAGATTTAGCATCGTTGCAATTCCACCTGATCGTTGCGTTTCCAGGTATTACGAGCCACTTATTTGCTGGCTGCCGCGCCCTCAGAGCTTACGCGACCTCTTCGATCTCCCGGTTCGTACCGGTACAGAGCCCTTCGGCGGCAAAGCGGCTCAATGTGCCCCGATTGGCAAGCCGACGCTGATTATAGAGTGTTCTCCTCGCATTCCCGGGAACACACAGTCCCGATGCCTTGACGAAAAGGGCAGTCAATCATGAGTCGAGCAAAGAAAATCTTGATCGTCGGTTTCGTGCTTGCGGTAGGGATCGGCTTGGCCTGGCCATTTCGCAAAACGACGACAGAAGTCGAATCGAAGTATCGCGCCGATCCCATGCAATTTACGTCGATAGGCCAAGGAATCGACCAAACTCGCACAACGATGCAAAACTCGGCAGCGGAACCTTCCAAGCGACACACTGTCGCCACAATGACAAGCACCGCCGAGAACGCGTCGTCAACAAACGTCCCCATCGCTGGCTCGCAGTTGAATACTGATTCAAGCCAATTGGATTCCATCGGCCCGACTTCCACCACGCCACCGGACCAACCAGCGGCCATTTCCTCAGAAGCGCGCCCAGCTTACTCGATAGCCAACCGTGGGACAAACCGAGAAGACCTGACCGAGTGGCCGCGAGAAATCGTCTACGTGGTCCACAATGGAGACACGCTAGAAAAACTCGCCAAGCGTTATTTAGGCGACGCGAGTCGGGCTTTGGAAATCTTCGACATGAATCGCGACCAACTCACCAATCCCCATCTCCTGCCCATTGGAGCGGAGCTGCGTGTCCCTGTCGAAACCAATCCGCAAGCGAAATAATTGTCGGATCAACATTCTACTGTCGGCGTTTGATCCAATCAAAATTCTTTTGCGTCAGTCGGGCGTCGATAAAGGCGTCGAGCTTCGACAGCATGCCGAAATCGGGATCGGTGAGTAGCCGGGTTCCCTGGAGTTTGGTTCTCAGCGGGAAGACAAACAGATCTTTTTGCTCGCGGATCTTGTCTGGCGAAGGTTCAGGGTGATACTTCGCCAGATTCTTATGCACGACCTTCGCGTCCTTCCTAGCTTTGGAATCATGTTCTCCATAGACAATGAAGAAAGAGAGCCGTTGGCGCACGTCAGCATGCCTAAGCGGCTTGAGCAACGGCAAGCCGCGAAATCCCCACTCGGGCGAGGCGAGAACCAGCGCTTTGACATCTTGCCCCTGTTTACGCGTGGCGAGTAGCGGAGCACTCCAATCTGCAGCAGCCCAATACGTTGCAACATTGGCCCCCATGCCAGAGCCCACCAGGCAAAGTTTATTCAAGTTGAGTTCGCCCGCATCGTTCTTCTCCACTAAGAATTTTCGGACTGCCTCCATATCCTGAAGTACCATGTCCTGGAAATCGCCAGGCTTTAGCCGAGACGCCTCCAGATCGCGCGAACGCCCATCACGCGACACTTGAGTCGTGCTTTCTCCATGCCCACGCAAATCGATCGTAATCACGGCACGCGAATCACGATCGCTGTCGGAAGGATCCTGAAGCGCCGTGGCAAGGCCTCCGAAGACCCTGCGACTTTCTTTGAAGTCGTGCAACATCACTACCGGAACGGCATCTCTGCCTAGACTACTGGCGTAGTAAGTCCCCTTGAGTTTTACGCCATCCTTGGTCGTCAGTTTGATCTCCTCCGGCCCGGAACTTCTTCTGGTTCTTTGTGCCTCGACAAACGCCGGGCTCATGCCGACACAAAACGCCAGTATCAAAAAGAACCACTTTTGGAGATGCCTTCTATTCATGATGATCTCTCGAACAACTGTGCCTTCCATGAGTGCGAAATGACCAAGAACCAATCTTGCATTCATCATAGCACGAGGGTTTCCTGCCGACATCACCGATTTGGCTGGTTTCGCAGGCCCCGTCGTGCTTGCTTCGTATGCCAACGTGGGAGACAATGGGAGTGTACCTCGCGCACGACTGTTGAAAATATTATTAGCCGCAGGCGGCAGCCAAAGGTCCCACCGGCTTCCGCCGGTGGCTAGGACCAGATCGGGAAACCCGGAACAACACGAGAGTGCCAGGAAATGTCGTCGATCACTCCACCCTTCGAGCACAGCAACACCGACGGCATGCTCCAAAACGCTGTCTCTCATCACGATGCCCGGGCGTGGCTGGCGAGCCTTGGACTCCATCTCTTGCTATTAACGCTACTGGCGATTCTCTCTTTTACTTTGCCCAAGACTTCCGAAGAATTGGAATTGGCATACGAGCCACCGGAATCTGTGGAAGAAGTCGAGCCTCTGCCCGAGGAATTTCTTTCTTCGGACGAGCCGATGGACGAGATCGGCGCACTCAGCCAGTCGGGAAGTGCTTCCGCCATCGCTGCCGCTCTAGTTCTGGATGAACGCTCGCTTGTGGTGTTTGAGCCCGAACCGGTCACCGATCTTGGTGAGCGAGAAGTAATCGAGCTCGACGCAGAATTTCGCGGGCCCGAATTAACCCAAGATCTGTCGGTACAGGGAGTGGCCCACGTCGGCACCACAGGCGCCGTGGGGGCAATCGATCGTCTCACGCACGAGATACTTCTTTCGGTCGAACAGCAGCCGACACTTGTTGTTTGGCTGTTCGATCAATCAGGAAGCCTGCGCGACGAGCGAGAAAGAATCCGGCGACGGTTTCGCGACATCTACGAACAATTGGGTGTCATCGAAGCTTCCCAGAACCCTGCCTTCAAACAACATCGGGACAAACCCCTGCTGACGGCGGTGGCCGCGTTTGGCGACGTGCCACAGTTGTTAACTCCCAAGCCGACCGATCAATTGGCGGAAATCGAGGCTGCCGTTGCGGCAATCGAAGGCAGCCAATCGCCCACGGAAAATGTTTTTCAGGCAGTGGCCATGACCGCGGAAAAGTTTCGCGCCTACCGATTGCCGAGACACGGGTCGCGGAACGTAATGATTATCGTCTTCACAGACGAATCGGGCGACGATGTCGCGCAATTGGACGAGACGGTCCACCTGTGCCGCAAGCTGGCAATGCCCGTGTACGTGGTCGGCCGCCCTGCCCCGTTCGGTCGAAGCGAGGCCTACGTAAAATGGATTGATCCCGATCCCAACTTTGATCAACGACCGCAATGGGTTCCCGTCAATTTGGGTCCAGAATCACTGATGCCCGAGCGGCTCAAACTGCGCTTCCTCAATTCGCGTCGTCGAGAAACGCTCGCCGATTCCGGGTTCGGGCCCTTTGCATTGACCCGGCTCTGTTACGAGACCGGCGGTCTCTATTTCTCCGCCCATCCAAATCGGGCCGTGGGACGTTCGGTAAACGAACGAGAAACCAGCGAATTAGCTGCCCACTTCACACAGTTTTTCGATCCCGACGTCATGCGCCGCTACGAACCCAACTATCTCGCGACAGATGAGTATTTGCGCACCCTGACGGCAAACCAAGCGATGCAGGCGGTCGTCGAAGCGGCGCAATTGTCGCTTTCGATTCCGAGAGTCCGGGTTGAACGGTACTTTTCTCAACAAGACGATGCGGCATTGGTCCGCGGGTTGTCGGAAGCGCAGCGCGCCGCGGCAATCATGCAACCGGCCGTCGACCGGATTTGCCAACTGCTTTTGGCTGCTGAGTCGGATCGGCATAAAATCAAATCACCTCGTTGGCAAGCGAACTATGATCTTGCGCTGGGCACCGCACTGGCCACGCAAGTCCGCACCGCGGGATACAACATGATGTTGGCCAGCGCTAAGCAAGGCATGGCTTTTCAGGACGAAAAGAATAACGCCTGGGTATTAAACTATGCCGACAATTTCTCAAGCAGCCGACTGGAAAAGATTGCCGACCGAGCTCAAAGCGTTCTTACCCAGGTCGTTAAAGAACATCCTGAAACACCCTGGGCCTGGGCAGCAAAAAGAGAATTACGGTTGCCGTTAGGCTGGAAGTGGGACGAATACTATCATGCTGCGGAGAGAACAGGACGTCCCAGCCCTCGACCTCCCCGCCGTGATCCTCCACCGTTGTAGGTCGCCGCAAATCTTGTGGCTTTAGCCGCGATCTCACTGATTCGCCACCGCGTCGAGCGCGAAGGTTGCGTTGGGATTGTGCTTATAGAAGTAACTAGCCAACTGTCGAGAAACTACGTCGACAAACTGCCGTTGGAATTTCTGGACCGGCTTGTCGGCTGCCGGAATACCGCTGTTGCGCGGGAAGAGAACCTGCCCGATATCGCGCTGCCAAATTTCTTTGCCACCGTCAGTCATGTCGTAAACGGTCATAGTGACATCGGCGTCACCCTGATAGAGCGTTGCGCCTTTGTAGAGATCAAAATTATCCAACTCGACATAGACAATACGCGTCGCCTTAACGGCTCGGCCTAGGTCCTTGAAATTTTCCCAATCCTGCTCGTCGACCCAATTATCAACTTCGCTGGGGCTGACGACATCGATCCCCGGAACCTCTTCCCGTAGCAGTGCGCTCATGTTTTTGCCGATATCGCGTGCTGCCCCGGCGTGACGGTATTCGTGGGAAGAGGGAGGTCGGCAAACGACGACCACGCGCTGATTGTTCAAGTCTTTGCTCTCGGCCGGGATAACATCGCCCCCCTGCCAAAGATAAACTCCAGTGGCCAAAATCGAATGGATACAGCCCGTGTTCGAAACCAACACGACCGCTGCCAAAGCAGCCCCAAAGGTGGCACGAATTCGGGCGAAAGAACTATCCATGGTTCACTTCCTCATATTTACTATTTGGTCAGCCAAGGACCCAGCGACGCAGCCAATCGAGCAGCGTCACTCCCAGCCAGGCTGTTCCTATTACCAACAATGGCGGCCAACTCGGATGGATTCCCAGCCAACGTCCGATCAACGCCACAACAAGCAACCACGGAACAATGCAAAGTGTCGCCAGACACAACAGCGTTCCTCCCAGGTTGGCCGAGGCGGCTTGTCCGATTTCTCCTCGAAGCAAGTGCGCCCAAGCGGTGGTTGTCCCGCATGCCGGGCAAACATATCCTGTCTTCGCTTGGAAAAAGCATGGTGTTAAACCCAACTGCTCGTGAGTGCCGTATCCGCGCGGATCGGGCTCAAGTCCACGAGCCGTAATCAGCAAGGCCAGCCCCACAACTCCCGCAACAGCCAATAATAGCCGCACGCCGGGGCGAAGTTTCGTCTGCGATGTGAGGACAACATTCGTCACAATGACCAGTCACTGAAAAGCGGGCAAACGATAGCCAATCGACACCAGGCCGGCAAGATGAGTCGGTGCTGCGTAGGAAAAATGCTAGCTAGAGTATAAACTCACTTGGATAAAAGCCTCGGCATTTATGCCGGGTTCTTGATTTCGTGAATATTTCGGGTGGGGACTTACGCTAGATTTCCTACGTCCACGTGCATACCATGCGAATTTTGATGATAAAGCAACATTGCTTCTGTAAAAAGTTTTTGGCACCTACGTTCAGTCGGTCTCGGTGTTAAGGTAACATTTTCCGGTTTGCCATTCTTCGTCGACTTCTGCGAGCACGGCGCTCACGAGCCGCAGGAGCGATGCTTCG
>JAJDED010000029.1 GCA_029259915.1 Planctomycetota bacterium
ATAGTCGAGGCCCACGTTGCCAAGGAACCCGAGCCGTTCCTTGATCTCCTTGACGATCCTGCGGGCGATGGATTGTTCTTTGGCGGTCAGTTTGAGAGTAGTGAAAAAATCCGTGAGGCCGCCGATGGACAAGCCGGTCAACTCCACGATATTTTTATTTCCGCAACGCACAGACACGGCTTCTTTTTTTAAACGGGTGCCGTCGCACAAAGAGCAGGGGAGGGGGCGCATGTATTTGGCGATGTCCTCGCGTGCCGAAAAGGAGTCGGTTTCCAGATAGCGGCGTTCCAGGTCGGGAATGATGCCGTCAAACGTGTCGGTGTAAAAATGCCGGCGGTCGCCTTTCTCATATTGGTACTTGATCGGTTCTTTGCCCGCGCCGTAGAGAATAATTTTTTGTATTTTTTTCGAAAGGTCTTTGAACGGCTTGTTGAGTTTGAATTTAAAATGCGTGGCGATGGTGTCCAGCATCTGGTGAAAGTATATGGAGTTTCGTTTCTCCCAGGGTTTGAGCGCGCCTTCGCGGATGGATAGGGCGGGATCGGGGATGACCAGATCAGGGTCGATCACCATTTTGATGCCCAGACCGTCGCATTTTGAACACGCGCCGGTGGGGTTGTTGAACGAAAATAAACGCGGTTCCAATTCCGGGTAACTGATGCCGCAATAATTGCAGGCGAATTTTTCGCTGAACAGCATCTCTTCACTGGAGCCGTTTTTCCCCAGGATGGAAACGACCAGCGATCCTTCTCCCTGATTCAGCCCCATCTCGACCGACTCCGCCAGCCGTTTGCCCATTTTGTCTTTAATGACCAAGCGATCGACCACCGCTTCGATGCTGTGCTTGAACTTTTTGTCCAGTACGATTTCTTCCTCCAACGCGACCACTTCTCCGTTCACCCGTGCGCGGACGAAGCCTTTTTTTTGCAGTCCCGCCAGCTCCTTTTTAAACTCTCCCTTCCTGCCCTGCACCAATGGAGCGAGGATCAAAATCTTTTCGCCCTCAGGAATCGCCTGCACCTGATCGGTGATCTGTTGCACTGTTTGCGAGGATATCTGACGTTCGCATCCATAACAGTAGACCTTGCCGATGCGGGCAAACAAGAGGCGCAGATAGTCGTAGATTTCAGTGACCGTCCCGACCGTGGAGCGCGGGTTTTTGCTCGATGTCTTTTGCTCGATGGAAATGGCGGGAGAAAGCCCTTCGATGTAATCGACGTCCGGCTTTTCCATCAACTCCAGGAATTGACGCGCGTAGGCAGAAAGCGATTCCACATAGCGGCGTTGTCCCTCGGCGTAAATGGTGTCGAAAGCCAGGGAAGATTTCCCCGACCCGCTCAATCCGGTAATAACCACCAGCTTGTTGCGTGGAAGTGACAGGGAAATGTTTCTGAGGTTGTGTACTCGCGCGCCTTTGATCGTTAATTTATCTGATGCCATGTTGATGTGGTAATTCTGGATTGTTTAAGAATATTTTTGGTGGTTAACGTTTATTTTCAATTTCCCGGTAGGCAAGTGTATCCATTAAGCTTTCTTCGTTTCCAAATAGTGAGAAAGCGTTAATGTTCATGAGGTCCAGTTTCCTGAGAACCTTTTTTCTTTCCGTGGAGGGAATAATATACTTCTTTAAGAAGTCTTGCTCTGCACCAAATTGGACACCTTCATGAAAAGCATAAAGCTTATCATCGTAAGGATTTTTGGGCTTTAATGGAAAATTCTCGGTAAAGCAAATAGTGTATTCACATTGTTGTTGATAGTGCCGTTTGTGAGTTTCAGCATAAGGGCCTAAACCCTTAATTTGAGGCCTTTTGGGGCTCGTTGTTTTCATTTGACCCACGGTTTCTAAATAGCAATAAATAGCAACGTCGTTATCTTTATCCTTTTTTGAGTCATTGAACGCAAAATAGGCGGCCACATATGGAGAACGAGTCCAATCCAATAATGGTGATGGAAAACCATGGTGTCGTATGTAAATCATGAACTCATAACAAGGAGGACGTGTAGATAATGGACCAATATGAAAATCTTCAAAATCAGGTTTGTATGTTGCCAGCGAATTTATCGAAGGTTTAATAGACTCAAGAATCTTCCAATAATCAAACCATGAGAATTCTCGTTTTTTTACGTTCCTTCCCCTAACATATCTCTCAAGAGTAGTTTCCAACTTCCAAGATTTGTTTGCTTGGCCTCTAAATAAGAGGTTAGAAAAGTCAACTGGATCCCTATCTCTAAATTTCAAAATAGTACTGATATCGTTCTCAACTCTCTCCTCAAACTCTTCCCAATTGTTTAAAATAACTTCCTTTATTAAAGGGTTTTTGTTTTCTTCTGATTCGTGATTCATAACTATCTCCTAGACTCAGGAATCGATAAATCCATTAAGTGTGGTAGTTACTCGATTTAAATTATTTTTTTGGAGTTGGTATATCAGGGCGTTCTTCACCAAACATTCGTTCCCATTTTTCCTGCACCAGATCTTTGATCGACTGGGACATGACGATTTCGTCGGGCCAATCCTGCTCGTAACCTTCTTCGGGTAATTTGCGGGTTACGTCGATTCCCAGGTGTCCTTCTTCAAAATGGAAATCCCGTTTGGGGTCGAGGTTGTTGAAAAACTTCCACATGATAGCAGAGCTGTCACTCAAATCGACATGTGCTTCCAGAACAATGAGGATGGAAATATTGGCAAACCCCGGGTAATCGAAAAACGAGGAGATGAACTTACTCGCCTGATGGGGGCGGGTTTTGTCGAACGCGATGAACATCACGGAATGCCGGGTGTTCTGATCCAATATTCTACAGTCCTTCACTTCTTTATACCGATCAACCACGGCCTTGGGATGGGGGAGGTTTTTAGGTGGCTGGGGTGAATCAATGGTTTCTCCGAAACCGGGTTCTCCTTCGATTTTGGTGGTGGCGTCGATCCCCAGTTTGGAACCATACAGGGCCTGGTCGGAGCCGTGATTCAACACGTCGAGGATGCCTTCGGAGAAAAACAGGTCGCGCTTTAAATTGAGATTATTCAGCAATATTTTCAAGACGGCTCTGGTATCGTGAACATCGACGTCTGCGTCCACCACCAGAATGGTTTT
>JAJDED010000030.1 GCA_029259915.1 Planctomycetota bacterium
CTGCTGCAACTGGCTGAGCAAATTCCCCGCGTGAGCGGCATTCACAAGCAAAACCTCCGTGAAAACAAGAGTAAATCGGTATCCGTTACACAATCCCTACGCAGCCTCCTCGGGCTAAGTTCATTTTTTCGGTAGCCCTGGCGAAAGAATTCGTTTTTTGGACACTCGTACTAGATGCTCGATAAGCTAAGAGTGTTTGGCCTTTCACAAGCAAAAAGATTGAAATCGCAATCAAAGCCATCTGCATGACAGGTTCAATTGGCATTAGCCCGTACAAGCCTAATAGCGGTAAAACCAGAATCCAAGCCCAAGTTCGCATCGGTAAGTATCCTCTCAGCTACTGTCACACTAACCGTAGCTATTATTATTCATTAACAACTGGGTCATCTGAAAGCAGTCTGCCATTAAGTAACTGCATTTGGTGGCCCATCCGAAAGCCATTTACTGAAGTGCCAAAGCTGTGGCATGGAAACAAACCGACAGCCCTTAGCGGCTTCCGTTTTGTGAGGTCGGTCGATGTGACCGACCGTAGATTTGTCAAAGTTAGTCCAGTCATGTCCAATGAACTGTGTCGGACAGAGTCGCACACTTCTTGGGTGCTGAAGTCAGTTCAGTTCTCGGAATCCGGTCTTGTGTCTGCATTTCGCAGGAACGATTTCACAATGTTTCCACGTGAGAAGTCAGACCCAGTAATCAGTGAGAGCCAGCCATCTCCAAATGACAGCCACCCCACCAGGTCGCGGCGGTCAAAGACTTTGCGGGTCAGTTGCTGGGTTGTTTGCCCATGTGTGGCGTGTTGCTTTACGCGTTCTCTGATTGTGACCAGGAAGTCGAGTTTTCGTTGCAGTTGTTTCTCGACCACCTCTTCGCCAGCGAAAATGCTGCCGTGCGCGTCGAACATCCAAGCTGGCTTTAATCTCAACACCGATTCTAGGCTTGAAATCCATTGCGGTCCATCGGCATCGCGAAGCTGACTATCCAGGTCTGCGGCAATGTAGAGGTCACCGCTGAATAGCCACTTCTTTTTTGGTTCGAACAGACAGACATGACCTGGGCAATGACCGGGCGTGTGAATTACTTCGAACCGGAGGTGCTTTGTATCGACCGTTGACCCAATTGGGGCGATCTCCGCTATTTTCGAAGGGCCAAAAAGAAAACTACGATACCACGGCAACTCACCCGGAAATCGGATCTCCGGGATGGAATCGGAGTGTGCCAAAATCTGCACTTTGCATATCTGAGCAATCAGGTCGTTGTTGCCGGTGTGATCCTCGTGGTAATGTGTGTTAACTACGGTTGTGACCGTACGGTCTGCTCCAATTTCCAAAAGAGTCTTCTTCAATCTCCGACGTGCCCAGGGGAATCCGGTATCGATCACCAGCGAGCCGTCGACAAGATAACAAACTGCGTAATCATATCCCCCGCCAAAGCGACTCAACAGTCGCGTGAGTAGGTTGTCAATCCGAATGCAGGTGACGTGTTCGACAGGCTCAGTGATTGTGGCACGGAAGGGCCAAAGGGGAAAGCGGCGACACATCAGTGCAAACGGCTGCCAAAGGAGAAAACGCATCCACTTGCTTAACATGTAGTTCTCCCTCGAGGTAACAGTAACACTGTCCGGAATGGCAAACGTCAGAACCAGATTCGGACAGGCTTGTTTCCCATACTTTTTCACGGGCTGCCTGAACCGCAGGCAACAAGAGTCCAATTAGGCCACCAAGAATAGCGAGTACAACGAGCAGTTCCATCAGTGTTAGAGCACGTCGATGCATTAAAGCGGGGCCTTCTAAATGGAAACCATATCATTTAGCTCTCAGTACGCCTTAATTTACCCAGTTGGATAGGCTACTGAAAAACTAGATCTCTGGACATTCCTAATTCAGTTCGCACGTAACGCCTAAGTGTAGTCGGTCGATGTGCCCGACCGCAGTTTCTGAATACAACTTCGTTGCTGCGGGCAAGGCCGATTCGTCCATGCGTTCATTTCAGCGTTGCTTCAAGACTTTGGCATCTCGCACAGTTCAATCGTACCTTCGTGCTCTATCACAGGATGTTTCCAGGGCAGTTCTGGGTGTTCATTCCGAAACGTTGGGCTTAATCGTTTAACCGCTTCGCCTAGGATCAACAGTTGATGTATGACAGCTGATTGAGTTTTCAAATCTTCTGGAAATGTTTGAACGTCTATTCCCTGCGCAAAATCCGCTGCTAACTGAGCAGCATTGAGCACGTCCAACGCAATCGTTCTATCACGAGACATAGATTCTCTCGGCAGAATTCAGAATCTCGTTTCTTCGCAAAGCGTTGCGGCTACGTTCTAGGCCGCGGCGACTCACCAAATCGGTCCGATGTCCTAGAAGGTGTGCTAATTCATCTTCAAGACGCATATGATCGAATAGCCCCCAGTTTGCATCGTCCTGGTAGGTAACCAGAATATCTACGTCGCTGTCCTTGCGGAAATCGTCGCGGAGTACAGAGCCAAATAAAGAAAGCTCTAATACTTTCCACCGGCTACAGAGCTCAGCAAGCTGCAAATTATCGATTGAAATTGCGACCATGGTTTTGCCGATTACTATTCAAGGTTGTCTGAGGCATGCGCTTCGATACGATCCCATTGTACGCGGACAGACTCAGAATGCGAAGGTCATGGCTTCAGCCCTGAATGACCCCTACTTCGAGGAACCACCGTCGGACACCGAACGGGAAGCAACTTCCTTTTGCTTCACCGGGCGCACACTCGGCAACGGCAAGGTGTCGGCCATTGCGTGTGCTTCTTCCGAAGCAGGGAGCCAATAGGCCGTCGGTGCTGAAAAGATTTGAACCAAATGCGCAACCGGCAGGTATTTGTATTGCGGCTCCAGTAGCATCGGCTGCCCATCAATCGCCAGCAAACATCCTAGTGTGCCGTCGGCACACGACTTGCAGGTTCCCGTGATTGCAATTCCCTCGCGAGTCAGATGGAATCGACATGCCAATTCGTCGAATGTTTGATTCGCGTGTGGCAAACTTCCACGTCGGTTGGCCAATCCCGGGGCAGGTCGGCAGTACAATCGCTTGACGAACTCTTCCAGCAGCAAATTGCTCGCTTGTCCGCCCTGTACAACCAGATTGCCATGCGCCTGTTCCAACCGATCGTTTTTCCAACGCGCATGTTCCAGGGCAATCGTAGCAACACCTTGCAAGTGGCGATTGTTACCAGCATCGGACCATTGTTCGAGCGGTATGTTTTCAAAACGCCCACTCACCGTGCAAATAAGCTGGTGCACAGTGCTGTCGAGCTGGAGCATCCCGCTGAATGAAGCGGACTCACTCTGCCCGACACTAGGCAATACATCTGCCATTAGCCAGCCAGGAATCCGCGCTGCCTGACTATTGAGGACGCACCGCACCGTTTGCGGCTCGTCGCTTAGCTGTTCCACAGAAAGTTTCAAAGGATTTGCTTCTTGTTCCACAGTCTCGGCCCGAAGCTGCCAGCGCAGCGATCGTGAATCGTCCGCATCAGTGCGCAACTGCAATTTAGCCAGGACAAACATTTGGCCTTGGGGACCAACGATTTTTGCGAGATCCGCTTGCAGCTTGAAGACGGGTAATTCGGCAGACGCGGTGCAAGTCGACAACGTGGTTGCTAGCGCCGAAAACTGTGCGGCATGAACTTGCAATTCGTCACAACGAAGCGACAGTTCTCCCCCATGCCAGGAAGCGCGTAATTCGCTGATAGCACAAAGCGGCTGACCGGTACGCAGATCGGCCAACCGAACATCGGCCAATCGCGTGATTCCCGGTCGAGGATTAGAAACGCGCCCGATTTCCGCCCGGACATGCAATTGCCGGGAAAGCGTTTGCTGCCAATCGGCCTCTCGCCAAGGGCGATGGACGTAAATAATCGTGCCCAATGCCAGCAACGTCGGCACGATCGCAAAGGCGACAAACGCCCAACGACAAATCCGACGTTGCGTAGTTTCGTGAAAAGAAAACATGTGTGAGGGGCGAGGATTAAGGATCGAGGATCGAGGGATAAAAAAACTCACCCTTCGCTCCTCACTCCTCGCTCCTCATCGCTTCCTTGCCATTTCGAGAAACAGTTCGTAGCGCGCTCGCATTTCCTGCAAGCTGTCGCCGCCGAATTTTTCGATCACCGCCCCCGCAATTTCAAAAGCCACGACGTTTTCCACGATCACGCTGGCTGCCGATATCGCACAGACGTCGCTCCGTTCGTAGCTCGCTTCCTCGGGCTCTTTGGTTTCCAGGTTGATCGACGCCAGCGGTTTGGCGAGTGTGCTGATCGGCTTTTTCGCGGCGCGGATCACAATCGGCTGGCCGTTGGTCATGCCTGCTTCGAGTCCGCCGGCGTTGTTCGTAGGACGTTCGTAGCCAAGCGTCGAAGTCGATTTCTTACTTTCGTCGTAGTGAATCGGATCGTGAACTTGCGAACCCGGTCGCCGTGCCGCCTCGAAGCCTAAACCAATTTCGACACCCTTGATCGCCTGCACAGCCATCACCGCCTGGGCCAATCGGCCATCGAGTTTGCGATCCCACTGGGCATGCGTGCCTAAGCCAAAGGGCACGCCATCAACACGCACTTCGACCACGCCGCCCAGCGTGTCGCCATCTTTGCCGGCGTCGTCGATCATTTTCTTGATTGCCGGGTCGCGATCTAAGTTCAGGCCGTAAAGCTCGCTCTGATCGCGAATTGTGCGCAGCTCGTCGAGCGTGCCGTCGACCGGTTCAATCTTTTCGCCGCCCACCTCGACCACGTACCCAAACACAGTCATGTCGAACGCCGCCAACAACTGCTTGGCCAGCGCCCCGGCCGCAACGCGCACAGCCGTCTCTCGGGCCGAAGCCCGTTCTAAGATCCCGCGGATGCTGCCCAGATATTTCACCGCTCCGGTCAGATCGCCATGTCCTGGCCGGGGTCGGGGCAAATCGTCGAGCCGTTCGAGTTTGTAATCGCGATTGACCACTTCCAATGCAATCGGGCTGCCAAGCGTCACGCCTTTCCAGATGCCGGTACGGATGTCGACGGTGTCCGACTCGATCCGCTGCCGCCCGCCGCGGCCATAACCGCCCTGGCGACGTTTGAGTTCCACGTCGATCGGATCGGTGTCGATGGTCACCCCCGCGGGAAACCCATCCACCAGCGCCAGCAAAGTTTTGCCGTGAGATTCACCAGCTGTCAAATAACGAAGCATATCAGCAACACAACTAAAAAACGCAACTACAAAAAGGCCATTAGCCCAGGCCGCCAGGCCGGGATTCGCAGCGGAAGATTAGACCCCAGCCGCTGCCCCGACAAGGGGAACAAACCGTCCATTCTACACTGGTTAATTCGAGTAGAACAGAAGGTGCTAGCAATATAGTGCAAACCAACGATTATTGATTTCTGTTTTTTGGCGCCTTTTTATTGTAGAATAGTGAACATGAGTACTGCCGATAATACCAGCGCCGCATTCGACCGAGCCGTTGCACCGGTACTAGGGATTTTGAATCGGGAACAGGCGACAAAGATTGCCGACTTTCATGCCGATGAGACTCTCCAAGTTCGCATTGAGCAACTTGCCCGCAGGGCGAATGAAGGGGAGCTTTCTGAACAAGAGCGAGCGGAGTATGAAGGATATGCCCAAGCGAACCGTTTTATTGCGGTCTTGCAAGCTCAGGCTCGTGGAATTGCTTGAACTGAATTCCGAAGATCGCCTCCTCGTACGCCTTGCTTAGTTGGCATCGTGGTTACCAGTGCTTTGTAGGAGGCGTCTCCGACGGCGACCCGCGGTTTTAGCCGTCTCCCCATTCTTTTTTCAGCAATCGTTGCTCAATGCGATAAGCATGATACAAATCATGCATCGCCAAGTGTCGGAACATGATGAAGACTGAGTAGTGTGAGTATTCCTCATGATTCGCAGTTATCTGCCATTGGTCCAGCTCCAACGAACGTAGCTGATCAACCATCTTCGCTCGTTCGCGGGTAAACCGATCCATCTGTTCTTTTAGATCTACGTTGAGAAGTGCGTCATCTGGATCATCTTTCGCAGGCTCATAAGAGGTGATCGTCGGCGAGGTTTCTGTCAACATGTAGCCCAGTCTTTGCATCATTAACGGTTGTACTGCAGGCAAGTGGCAGGCATGTTCGTGAGCCGACCACACTCCCGTTGCGGGCCGTCTTTTAAGAATGCTCTCCGGAACTTCTGAAACGAGTGGAACTACGAGCTTGGGCCCTAGTTTGAGTTGGAATAAGACGATCTCGACTTGGTTTTCATTTACGTTCATTTTTCAATCGGGTTTCTTGTAATTCATTTCCAACCAAACGCCGCCCCCGTGATCCGCTCGCAGGCTTCAATGTATTTGTTGCGCGTGGCAGTGACCACATCCGCGGGCAATTCCGGCGGCGGGCTGTTTTTGTCCCAGTCGCTTGCCGAAAGCCAGTCGCGGACGAATTGTTTGTCGAACGACGGTTGCCCGTGACCGGGCGCGTATTGGTCGGCAGGCCAAAAGCGCGAGCTGTCGGGCGTCATCACTTCGTCGATCAGAATCAACTCGCCGTCGACCTGGCCGAACTCGAATTTGGTGTCGGCAAGGAGGATGCCTGCTTGGTGAGCGTGTGCGGCACCGCGGCGGTAGATGTCGATACTCCGCCGGCGCAGTTCTTCGGCCAATTCGTTGCCAATCGAATTGCACATTTCCTGAAAAGAGATGTTGATGTCGTGCGCTCCGACTTCCTCTTTGGTGGCCGGCGTGAAAATCGGTTCGGGAAGTTGGTCACTTTCGCGCAAGTCCCCCGGCAGCCGAACCCCGCACACCTGGCCATTTTCTTGATATTCGTGCCAGCCCGAGCCCGACAGATAACCACGCACCACACACTCGATTGGCACGACCTCGGTTTTTCGCACCAGGTTTGACCGGCCCGCCAGCGACTGCCGATCGACGCCTGCGGGCAGGTCCATCCGCTGAATATCGGTTTCCAGCAGGTGGTGCGGCACGCCGAGCAGGTCGAACCAAAAATTACTCACCTGCGTCAAAACACGGCCTTTGTCGGGTATGCCGGTCGGCAACACCCAATCGTAGGCACTAATCCGGTCGGAACTGACGATCAGCAATTGTTCGCCCAGGTCGTAAACATCGCGTACCTTTCCTCGCTTCAAGGGCAGGTCGGGTATTTCACTTTCCAGCAAAGGCAAACTTGGCATGGGATGGCCTTACAATCAACCAATTGGCAGCGCAATGAAACTGCCCGCGAATATACCGGCAACCGCCGTTTCGCGTTAGTCCCTGCTTATGATTCCGCAACCGAATCGGGCATCCCCCGGGAGAGGATTTAGTGGTAAACTGTTGTTTGTTACAGTTAAGGATTAGCGCTCATCGGATCAGCCGTTTGGGCGCTAGCCTCGGTTTTTTGCAGAGCAACCGTGGCTAGCGCCAATCGGCTAAGCACATCTGGATAAACGCACATTCAAGGTTCGGCATCATGGGACAAATGCGATTCAACGTCCACTTGCGAGATCGCATCGCGTCCGACGGGTTGAAGCGTATTTATGTGGCCGGCTCCGAGGAAATTCCGTGGTCGACGCGTGCCAGTTGGGAAGGCGATGTGCTGGTCGTCGAGCGATCGATGAACGACTCGGGCTGCGTTTACGTGCCGTGGCGAGTCGAGGGACAGGGACTCACCATCCTGGGTACCTCGACGTTGACCGAGCGACTCCGGCCCTATCAATTGGAAGTGGAGTTGGCCCGGGGATTTTTGCACCGGATTCGCAACCGGCTGTTTATTTGGGAATGGCTTGGCCTGGAAACGCCTGCGGAGTTGAATGAACAACTGCGCGAGGCAACCCGCGAATTTTCTCGCTCTGCAACCTCTCAAAAACAGCCGGCAGAGGCCGCCGCAGTGGCGGATCGTGCGATTTCCTTGGCTTTTGCTACTGCGGAAAAAATGGCCAGTTGTTACGCACAGCAGACGATCGCCACGCGGCAGGAACAAGCCCCGATTGCCGCGCTGATGGGCGTCTCTTTAGGCCCTCAAACTCCCGACGTGAGCATGCGTCGAAAATTGGTCGAAGCCTGCAACATTATCCAACTTCCAGTCGCCTGGCGGGCCATCGAATTCAAAGAAGGTAAGCGCGATTGGAAACCTACCGACGAACAGCTTGCTTGGTGTCAGAAAGCAGGTCTCAAAGTTGCCGCCGGACCCTTGCTACGGTTGGACGATTCCGGCGCACCCGACTGGATGGTTCTCTGGGAAGGAGATTTCGAGAATTCAGCTCGGCTCATGATAGATCATGTGCGGGCCGTGGTTTCCCGTTACGCGGGGCGCGTGCATCTGTGGCACGTCGCATCACGCGTGAACAACGGAAAATTGCTGTCGCTCGAAGAAGAGCAACGGTTGCAACTGGTGGCCGAGGCGCTTGATGTGGTCCGCCAAATCGACCCGCGCACTCCCACGGTCGTTTCGTTCGACCAACCGTGGGCGGAGTATCTTTCCGACAATGACGAACTTCTGGCCCCCACGCATTATGCCGACGCCTTGGTGCGGGCCGATTTGGGTGTCTCCGGTTTCGGCCTGGAAATCAACGCCGGCTATCAGCCCGCGGGCAGCGGACACCGACCTACTTTCGAGCTTGGCCGATTGTTGGACTTCTGGAGCGTGTGGGGATTGCCGCTGATGATCACGCTTTGCACTGCCAGTGGCACCGACGAAGATCCCCATGCCCAGCGTGGCATTGGTATCGAGCTAGCAAAGGAAATCCCAGATGACGCGCTCGACCCTCAACACCATTGGGCCCAGTCGGTCCTGCCGCTGCTGCTCGCCCGCTCTACCGTCCAAATTGTGTTGTGGAATCAACTCTGCGACGGCCAGGCCCACGAATTCCCCAACGGTGGACTGTTCGACCAGAATGCACAGCCCAAACCAGCGTTCGAATTCATGCGCGATCTGAGAAAAAGCTGCTTGATGTAAAGTCAAGAAAAGACAAAACCGCCAAGAGCGCCAAGGAACAGTTTTTATAAGTTTAACAAATTGGCTTGCCTGGACTTGCCAGCAACGATTGCTATGCCTGCGAAATAATTGTTTCGCTATTTCTTGGCGTACTTGGCGCTCTTGGCGGTTTAATCTTTTCAGCTTGAGCAAGAAATGCAGTCCAGCTTCTCACCTCGGCTTGGTTTTCGTGCAGCCATGTACCGCATCGGCACGGTTGTCGAAATGCGGCAGAGCATGATCGAGCCGGCAAATGTGCAAAGCCTCCGCACATTGTGGCGACAACCCGCAGAGTCGCAACGCGCCGCCGTGTTGCAGCACGCGTTTGTGCAGCACCACCAGTTGCCCCATCAACAGGCTGGGGAAGAAATCCACTTCGTCCATCTCCAGCACCAGACGATAAATGAAATGCTTATTCAGCAGCGTCCACAAACGGTCGGCTACACCGTCAAGATGCTCGGTGTCTGGGCGTAGGCGGATGAACAACCAATCGGGCCCGCGATCAACTTCCATTTCCTGCAGTTTCTGAATAACCACCATCGGATGCCTCCTGCGATAAGCGCTGGCTCGACTCAAAGAAGCTTAGAAAAGTCTCTGCGATGTCGTCCCGAAGCGCATCTTACGCCGATCGCTCGATCCAATACAAGCGAAGTCTGGCGAAATTTGTTACGCAGTGAAAGAAACCATGGTTCGAATTAACCACCCGCTTTATGCAAAATTCCCCACTGCTAGCAATTCACCCTTCGGGAGAGTTATCCGCAGACGTCCGGAAGCCCGGCTTTCTGCCGTTTCAAGGTCTCGAACCAGGGGAACGGCAAAGTCGATTTATGGGCCTTACCAGAACAGTCTCTCGCAGAGCCGCGGAGTCGCAGAGCTTGATACTATCGTACGAATCCAGGAAAATTTTGCATCGTCAAAACGGATCAGGGCTTTCTGGCCAGATTTTTCGGATGGGTGTGCGAGTTGTTGCCAGACGGCCCCTTAGGAAAAATACCTCTGCTGTCTCCGCGACTCTGCGAGAGTCAACTCCCTTATAAACCTTGGAAACGACTTTGCGGTTCTCCTGGCCGGATAAGTAATGCGAGCGTAGTTAGCCCAACCAGGGCGAAACTTGTCGGTTCTGGTATGCCCAGGAGTGCCATGTGACCTCCCGTGAGAGGACTGGTACCAAGGGATGCATCAACCACTCTGGCATCGCCTAGCACCTGCCAGTTGTTCAGTGTCCCGTCCGCAAAGTCATCGATCGGGAACCCCGCACGCGAAACCCGATCAACGAGAATCGCCGAGTCGATCATCCCGTCGCCGTCATCGACAAGCCCAAGCCCCAGCACGACAGCTATGGTACCGCTCCCGGCGGCAATCTGACGACTAAAGCCGGTCCAGTTCTGTCCTTCCCGGTCGAACGGTGTCGCCGAACTCACCAACGCACCGGTCGGCATACCCGCCAGGAAGTCCACGTTGCCGCCCACGACAACCGACATAAATGCCGTGTCTTGAACAGGATTTTCGTTGGTAAGCCACTTGTAGACGGGCCCCACGATATCGTTCGACTGGGCAGAAAACGTGATCTTCATCGCGTGGCCGACCGTCCCGCCAAATTGGTTGACGACTGCATTGCTAGGAAGACCCAAAAACGTCTCGATCTGGCTAACCGGCACGGTCCCGGCAACAGACTTGTGTGTACTTGCGAAAATAAGAAGTCCAGCGGTGGCAGCCACCGCTAAACAGAGAACATCAGTTTTCTTCATGATTCTTCCCCCCTCTCCTCACATCAATGGAGATGTGCGGTTGCGCTACGACCCACTGTGCCGTACTGGGCGCAAAAAACTGTTGTGAACGCGCTAGCCCTCGAAATACGGGCACCTAGACGACACACGCCACTTTAGGAAGCAAAGCGTGTGCCAAGAGTCTTGTCTGGTTGATATAGATAACAGTAAATCTGCCAGCAGTAGCGGCCTGTCTTTCTATTTACCCTGAACCGGGGATGTGGCTGCGTTGCAGCGAACTGGATGCAATTCAAAACCACTTAAAATCAGTAGTGTCCCAACGTTTCCACGTTGAATGATTATAAGCCCATATCTTTCATCACCTTACGGAAAATCATGACCTGCTTCGATTTGAAATTGGTTTGGCCGATAATATCCGATTTCCGAGAATTCGGAGAGGTTTCGG
>JAJDED010000004.1 GCA_029259915.1 Planctomycetota bacterium
CACAATCCTACAGATTTTGAGCGTCTCGGTTTTCGAGAAAACGCCGTTGGCAGAGCTGTTTTCACAATCCGACTACAATAACCCACAACCCCCTCGTCCTAACCAGTTGCTACTATTCGACTAACGTTGGGACACTACTGAATCAGCAATTTCCCGCGTCATCGCTGAATGGGCCGACAAAAGGGCCACCGACTTGCTTAGGTTCGGTCTCTTTGATGCCGTCTGTTCGAGTAGCTGCAAATCTTGGCGGGATCGTTCCAACGCGTCGTCAAGTCGATCCCATTCGGTTTCAACTTCCGAAGATGTCAGTTGACAGCTTGGCACCTCAAGCCGACGCCCGACATCGAAATCGTAAACTACAGCGGTCCCACTTGCGAAACCAGGCGAAATGGGAATCCCTTCCAATTGTAACATATGAAAATCCTTATTAGTTTAAACCAGTTTTATCGACTCACAGGGAAGCACTCTGCGGCTGTAGGACGCAATTTGCGTTTCAGACAGCGTGTCTGAGCTACTACAACGCCACCAGGCAGAACGCGAAGCTTTGATCTATCGAATACTTGCATCGAGTCCTATGGCAACCATTGCTACGGTGTAGGTGTTCAACTTCTGGTCGAACGCCAACCGATATTTCGCAGTGACGTGAGTCGCTTTGTTCTCTTGGGCTTCCAATACAGCTTCCATCGTTGCCGCATGTAGATAAGGCTCATCAAGCCCTGCTGCATCAACTACCACGAGCTTGAGGCTACCGAAACTCCCGAAATGTTATGCCTGAGCAACGCCACTATCCCTTCAAAAATGTTGATGCCGGGAGATAGCGCCACCAGTTTCCTGGCCATGATATCCTTTGCGAGTCGCAGTCGAAGCATAGCGTTTCTCGATCTACTCTGCGCTATCACAAACGGTGACGGGCTCTCATTCTGTCGCATCAAGAAAAGAAATGCCCGCCGCGTGTCGTGTGTAAGCCGTTGCTTCATGTGCAAGGAGTATTGACTCCTCTACTGGCTCCGCTGAGAGCCAGATCTGTCCGTTAAGTCGGACTGGCAACAACGTGCGTGTCAGCGCGGCAGGCTTATCATTGGCGTTGTAGCAAACGCCCAATTGCTATTTGCCCATCGGCGGAATCTCCTGTTCGGATTGTCTTGTGGGATTGAAACGGCTGGCGGCACTGCGTCAGCGACGATGAGTTATTCGCAAACTGTGTGCCAGATACAAATTTGTGCAGACTTGTGCTGAATGACGATGATTTGGCGGCATGTCATGATCTTCCTCCGTTGCGAATCGTTCTCAGTGGACAATGTTTGACCAGTTGTGAAGTCCGCAAACTCAATGTGTCACCAGCTTGGGCAGCAGTAGTGTCGCAATGCTCAGCACTAGGAAGAAACCAAACATGTCGGTGACGGTCGTAAGGATTGGTCCTGAAGCAAGCGCTGGGTCCACGCCCCGTCGCTTTAACATCAGTGGTAAGGACCCGCCAAGAATGACTGCGATCAAAGTATTGAACGCCAAGGCGACCCCCACTACAAAGCCGAGCCAGGGATTGCCAGAAAAAACCCAGGCAACTCCTCCTAACAGCCCACCCAGTGCCATTCCATTGAGAAGTCCGATCAGTGCTTCTTTGATCCAGACACGCTTGAGTTCAAACGGTTCGATGAGCCCAAGGGCAAGCTCTCGCATACTCACGGCCACCGACTGGTTGCCACTGCAGCCACTCATGTCTGAAATAATCGGCAGGAAGATCGCCAGGGCAATCACTTGGGACAACGTGTCTTGGTAGCAAGCGATCACACTGGCGGCCACAATATTCAGTACAATATTGATGCTTAACCAAGAGAGTCGTAAACGCGATCGCCGGAGCGTTGGCATTGTGCGGATTTCTTCTTCCACCAATCCTAATGATCTACGGTAATCGCTGGCGGCCTGCTCCTGCGTCGCCGCGTCAACCGCCGCACGGCTAACGACGCCTAGCAAATTACTCTCTCTGTCAACAACGGGAACGCCGAGAAAGGCATGGTCGTCGAATAATTCGCGGAGTTCAAACAGGCTGGCATCTTCGTTTACCGCTACGGGATTGCTTCTCATCAATTCCACAAGCGTATGGTCGTCTTCGGATAGCAGTAGGTCGCGTAGCCTCAGAACGCCCACAAGTTTTCTGGGGCTTTCAGTGACATAGGCATATTGCACGTCCAGATGCCTGAGCCGATAGGCGTCCTCCCTCAATCGCTCAAGAACACGAGATACTTTAGCCGTGCTGCGGAAGGCGACAACTTCCGTCGCCATCAGTCCACCGGCCGTGTCGGTTGGGTAGGATGCGAGCTGAGCCAGTTGCTCCGCCTCTGCCGGTTCCATGGCGGCAAGGATCGCGCCTGCTTCGTCATCGGTGAGGGCTCCGACCACGTCCGCCTGTTCGTCGCTCGGCAACTCGTGCAGGATGGCTGCCGCTGCTTCTGGAGACAGATGACTTACGGCCTCGGTCCGTTCTACCTCCGGGATGTCGTCCAGGACTTCCACGGCGGCTGCCGGTTCAAGCGCCGTGAGCATGGCGGTTTGGTCATCGTCGGACAACTCGCAGACTTGGCGAGCCATGGCGTGAGGTTCGAGCGAGCCAAGATAGTCCGCCAGACGCTCGGAATCACCTTGATGGACGACCTCAGAGAGCTGTAGTTCAAGTGCTTCATTCATGTGATGACCTCCTGTGGAATGACTGACTGCCTGTCATACTAAACGTTTAGATTCTAAGATTCCCGCCGATGAAGGTGACTGGGCTGTAGCGGTAAACTGTGAGACTGGTGGCGTCCGAATGTCAGCCGCCTTCACCGCCTAAGTCCAATAGCGCTGCTTCCGATAACAAATCCGATTCCCGCTGCAGATGGCGGTCGACTTGGTCAAGCAAGGAGGACACCTGGTCACAGATTTGCTCGAACTCGGGTTCGTTGGTGGCAGACGCTCGATCGAGCCTTGGCATGATCTCCTGCCACTCTCCCCGAAAAGCCTCGTGCTCGCGTCGCAATTTTTCAAGCTTTCCGTCAAAACGACCACTGCTGTCGCCGACAATGTCCATGAAACCATCGTTCTCTTCAATGGCGACAATACGTTCCAGCGTTTGGCGGTAGAGCTGACAAAGATAGCGCACCGTGGCCACTTTTCGACCAGGCTGACGACGCGGAAATGGCCATAATATCGCGGAGCAGATCGCGTCGCCTATCAGGGCTAGTGCGCCCGCCTCAACCAAGTTTTGTTGAATAATCGCTTGATCATCGGTCATTTGGCTTTCCTTTCCTTAAATGTTTGGCATAACGTAGCGACTATAGAGCAACCAGTGTGCCAGGAACGGGGCCAGCACGTATCGGCACGCTACTTGCATTCTCAACTATCGCCTCTTAGTCCGTTTGTTGAGGGTGGAGCGATGATCACCAATAAAAACATTAACCTCGTTCGCTTCGCAATCCGCTGGTTGATAGTAGCCATTGGCATGCTAGCCATTTACGCAATCTCACAGGCCCAGCCCGTCTTCACTGGACCGGGCGAAGGTCCGACGAGACCTATGCCACTGGGAGACTTCAATACACGCCCGTGGCTCACCTCACCCAACGTCAGCCCCTACCTGCTACTCGACGACCGACATCCCTTCGATGTGGATGATAACGACGAAGCCATTCGCTACTACCTCCACGTCCGACCGATGCTGGATTACCAACAGTCATTGCGACGTCAGGAGAATCGTCGGTACCAACCCCAAACTTCCTGGACTCCCCACCGACCACTACCCGCATACGTCCCGAATAGCGCCTCAACCCATCGACCTACTGGCTCGCGATTCATGAACTATGGACCCTATTACCACCAATACCCATACCCATCAACAGTGACACAGCATCACTATAGGAGCCAACTATGACCACTGTCGCCATGACTCACGACCGCGCCGCGACCCGTGCCCGGGTGCTCAAGGGATCCATTTCTTATCTACTGGAAGATCTGATTGACGCTTGCTCCGAAGAAGGAATTCCTTGCAGTGGCTCTGTTCGGAAGCAGCTTACTGCTCAGATCGAGGAGTTGGCGTACTTCTTTCGAACCTACCCTGCCAACACAAGCAGCATGCCAGAGGATGTGGAGGTATTGACAAGAATCGTCGAGAAACTTGAAGGTTCCGAGGTAGCCGTGTCACAGCTTCTCTACATTCAACGCGACTTTTTTCGACTACTTCAACCTGGACAACGGCCGTAACACCTTGTCACTCCCACGGCAGTTTTCAATCACTTGCCGGACGGGTCTCTTAGGGAGAGAATGTGGGTTGACCATCGTTTTGGAGGCCAACCCACGTTATGGCGAAAAATCTCTCGGTAAGGCGACTGTTAGTTATCGACGACGAGCCTGCTATACAGCAGCTCTTCCGTCGTGTCTTCACGTCTAGCGATATTGAAGTTGAAACCGCTGGCACGGCAGTCGAGGGACTTGCTTCGCTAACGCAGGACGAGCCCAGTGCCGTGATTCTTGACTTAGTGCTTCCAGATACCTCTGGGTTGGAAGCGTTTCGGCAGATCCGGCAGCAAAACATAAAGTCGCCGGTGGTGGTGATCACTGCCTCAGGCGACAGTGACACGGCCATCGAGGCAATGAAGCTTGGCGCTCTCGATTACCTGCTGAAGCCGCTAGACGTTGCCGAACTGCGTCAGGTAGTGGGACGTGCGCTGGAAATCTATCGACTCATGAAAGAGCCGGTAGAACTCGCACAGGAACCGAGCACTCTAGCAAACACCGGAGGCGCAGCGCTGATCGGTCGATGTGCCGCAATGCAGAAGGTATACAAGGCAATTGGCGTGGTGGCTAGCCAGAATGTTACCGTACTGATCCACGGTGAGAGCGGGACAGGTAAAGAGCTGGTGGCACGAGCCCTCTACCAGCACAGCGATCGGTCCCTTCAACAATTTCTCGTAGTAAACTGTGCTGCTATTCCCGAGGGGCTACTAGAAAGCGAACTATTCGGACACGAGAAGGGCGCGTTTACAGGAGCCGACCGAAAACGAATTGGCAAGTTCGAGCAGTGCAACGGCGGCACCCTGTTTTTGGACGAGATTGGCGACATGTCGCCCGTACTACAAAGCAAACTCCTCCGAGTATTGCAGGAACAGCGTTTTGAGCGGGTTGGCGGTAACGAGACCATACAGACCGATGTACGACTCATTGCGGCAACTAACCGTGACCTGGAACGTATGGTTGCCGATGGCCAATTCCGCGGCGACCTCTATTACCGACTTAACGGCTATACGATCTCTTTACCTCCGCTTCGGAGCCGAGAGGACGACCTGCCTCTGCTGGTGGAACATTTTAGGATTCAAGCCGACGAAGACCTTGGGAAAACCATCCGTCAGATCGCTCCTGAGACTATGGAGCGACTTCGTGAACATGATTGGCCCGGAAACATCCGTGAATTGCAAGGCGTCGTTCGGCAAGCCATCCTGCAGACCCGTGGCCATGTGTTGTTGGAGGATTTTCTGCCTGAGCTGTCTGGTCGACCGCGCTCGTCCGTTTCTGCTTGGACGACCGTGGACACGGCAGACTCCATCGCGCTCATCGTAGAGCGCCTCCTGGAGGAAGGATCGGAAGGCGTCTACGACCAGGTCATCGAAGAAGTAGAACGGACCGTTATCTCCCTAACCTTGAAGCACACAGGTGGGAACCAACAAGAAGCCGCCAAAATCTTGGGTATCACTCGAACGACGCTCCGCACGAAGCTTCAGAAGTTAGGACTCAAGATCGATCGAGTGGTAGAATCTGCGGACGACTGAGGGCACGCAATACGCCCCTATCTGTTCCCGCTGAAATGCTCGCTCTGAAGTGCGCCAGTCTACCGTGCCCAGGTCCGCCGAGGCCGACTGGAACCGCGTCTACTCAAAGCGAGCATATTTCGACCGCGAGGGGCAATTATTGAGCAGGCTTAGAGAATTTATGGTTCTTGGCAGTACGGAAACCTGAGCCTCACAAGACGCTTTTCAGCATTCCCTTTTCATCCCTCAAATGCACTGACTTGCACGATAGTTTGGCACACCGTGTGCAGTGATTAAGGCGCCTCAAACTCTCCTGCCAAGCGACGCAATTGGCGTCGCCTCGGCAGTCGGTCAACCGGGCAGTGTCGTCCATCGCAACCATGTATCAGGGGAGCCTTGTATGGTCCAGGCAAATACCATCAGCCAGTTAGCTGCATTGCTCAAAGCGCGAAGATCTGCCCTGCAACAGGCATACGAAGCGAACGCCGCACAGCTCGGTTACGATGACGAAGACGAACCTGGGTGCGCTGACAACGTGGCGAGTCTGCTGAATTCTGAATTTCGTGAACTTCGTGCGCTCAACCATGCGATTGAGTTGCAGCAACTTGGTATGTACGGTCGTTGTGAAGAGTGCGCACGTCCGATAGCTGCAGCTAGGCTGCGGGCAATTCCGCAGGCAACTCTTTGCATCGATTGCCAGCGATGTGCGGACCGCGTCGCATGACCTGCTGTTATGCACGAGGTAACGGCGGTTCAGGTCGGCACCGCACTTAAGAACGAGAAAGGACGAACCATGAACCAACAGCAAGACAAGACACGTCGAGCCCTGAGTCGTCTTCACAAACGCAAATACGCTCGAACCCGCCAGGGAAAAGAAGCCCGGTCACGAGGCGTCTCGCGGCCACGAGATAAGTCATCATGGCTGGAATGAACCATCGCGAGGCGGGACTTAGGACTCCAAGTATTTGCTGACCTGGTCTGTTAGCCGAGTCAGGGCCGACGCTAGTTCGTCAATCACTTCAGTTACTTCGTCAAGTGATCCCGATGCGCTCGACTGCTCGACGCGATTGGCAATCACACATAACTCGCCTCCATCAACCGCACCAGCGAGTCCTTTCAAGCGATGTGCCGCCATTCGGACTTGCTCTTGCTCCTCCTCGTCCAATGCCGCGAGAATCTGATCCATTAGGTCTGGGCTCTCATCCAGGAAGAATTGCATCTGCTCATGGAGAAGCTCTTCATCTCCTTCAAGTCTTGCTAAGGCCGCTGAGAAGGGATGGTGAGCAAGCGCTATTGGAGCAGCAGCATGTTTGACCGAACGTTCACGCGCCATTCCTAGGCTCTCGACCAAAGTATAGAGTTCGCGTGCGTCGATCGGTTTAGAAAGATAGGCGTCCATGCCGGCTCGAAGGCAACGTTCTCGGTCTCCTGGCATGGCATGGGCAGTTAATGCCACTAACGGCAAGTGTGGCCGACCTCCCTCTTCTTCCCGTCGAATTGATGCAGTAACTGAAAACCCATCCAGCTCTGGCATCTGCACATCAAGAATCGCGAGGTCGAAATCGCTTGAACTATAGACCGCTATGGCTTCGCGGCCGTTCTCGACCATCGTCACGTGATGACCACGTTTTTCCAGCACACGGCGAGCCAGTGTCCGGTTCGCCTCATTATCGTCGGCAACCAACACCCGCAACATGCAGCTCGGTTGGTCCAACTGTTTCGCGTCAACGAGTTCGTCAGGCGTCGGAATCGACTTGATTTCGGTCGCATCTGCCTTCTTGAAAGGCAGGGTTACGTGAAAGGTAGAACCCTTCTCTTCCTGACTCTGCACCCATATCCGACCTCCCATCAGTTCAACGAGTCGGGCTGATATCGACAATCCAAGGCCCGTGCCGCCGTATTCCCGGGTGATGGAACTATCTGCTTGTGTGAAGGCGTCGAATATCCGTTGCAGCGTCTCCTTGCACATACCGATTCCCGTGTCGCTCACCGAAAGGTGGAGTGAAACATCCTCGTCGGATTCCCATTGGGGATCTAGATTGACTACGATGCGCCCAAGGCTGGTAAATTTCACTGCATTGCTGACAAGATTGATAAGTATCTGGCGGAGCCTGATTGCGTCACCCACCACGTGTGTGGGCGTATCGGGCTGTATCTGACGAATGAATTCGAGACCCTTCACTTCGGCTTGTCGTGCGAGTGGCTTAAGTGTGCTTTCTATCAGCCGGGACAGATCGAAGGGCACCTCATCGACGGTTAACTTTCCTGCTTCGATCTTGGAGAGGTCCAGGATATCGTTGAGTAAACCCATCAAAGCTTGGGCCGAATCTTTTACGATGGAAAGGTACTCATTTTGCTCTGGAGTAAGTTCTGTGGCCAATGCCAAGTCGGTCATGCCTAACACCGCGTTCATCGGAGTACGGATTTCGTGACTCATATTCGCAAGAAAACCACTTTTTGCGTCGCTAGCGGCTTCGGCACTCAATTTGGCCTGAGCCAGAGCATCCTCGGCCGCGTGCCGCGCGGTTATGTCCGTTCCGATGGACACCCAACGGGTAGCCACTCCTGCCTCATCAAACACGGGCGATAGGCCTAACAGCTCCCAGTACGTCTTCCCGTCCTTGCGGTAGCGAAGCAGGTCGCGACTGACCCCGTGACCGAGCTTCAGGGCCGACTGGATTTCTCTCTCAACGGCAGGATCAGACTGTGGGCCGGTCATCAACTTCGGGAATAATTTCCCTTGGACTTCGTTCAACTCGTACCCAGTCATCCGGGAAAAGCTGTCGTTGACCCACTCAATCTGTCCAGCAGCGTCCATTACCACCACCGAGTTGTCCGTAGTACTTGCCACAAGGGCTAGAAGCTCATGGATTTGGGAATCTTTTGTCTCACTCGCCAATGAGTCTGAGGACGTCCGTACTTCTCGCAACCGGCGATGAGCTTCGACCAGCGCGCTCTCAGTTGTCCGAGTGGCAAGTACCGTCCCCCACTCAGCGATATCGTCAGGCCCCAAGGCAGGCAGATCCTCGGTTAGTTGTCTCCGCAGTGCAATGACAATCGCTTCCGGCTGGCTGTCGTCAATAGCCATCTCGTCAACCAACTCCCGAAGAGTGGATTCATCATTCGCGGCTAAGCAGTTGGCGGAACAATCTCCACGGATCAAGACTTCTACGAACTGACCCTTGTCGTCTTGTCGGAGAGAAAACTGCATGGTGCCCCGAAGAGGTCTGTCGAGATAGGCTGTGGCTGCCTTTGCAACAGCCTTTGCAAGGTCTTTGCGCGGCTTCGGCCTTAGTCCGGCGAGCGTCCCGAATAACCGTGTACGCTGGCCGGCCCACGAAATGTCTCTTTCGGTGGTGATCGAGAAATTCGCGATGGGTGTTTGCATGACTTCTAAGTCTGTGCGGGCGTTAGCTGTGATAAGTTATCGAGGGAGAACAAGCACACGATCAACTCTCAGCGAGGTACTTTCCTCTCACGACCTCGTACTCCTGCGTTTCCCGGAATTCTTGGCTTCACATGAACAGAAGCCTCCGTATTCCGCTTGCGTTCCCGTATTTCCGATCGGTCAACATCGACGTCCCGGGGCGCGTCGATTAACAACTTAACGTGTCTACCTGAGATGCGTGCGACCTGCACCGTAATACCGTCCCCAATTTGAATCGATTCTCCAGCCTTCCGTGAAAGGACCAACATTTCATACTCCTTTATACCAAGTCGGTTTGTCGGCGTGACGCCAAAAAACGCCGCGAGGGCAACCAACCGCGACGATCGGAACGTCGCGGAAGGTTTGCGGCCTGAGACCAAGCTAGACTGCACCTAGAACCCTCGCGACGGATAGCTAAGAGCAGTTTCCGTGCCGCAATTTCATGATTGCAATAACCCTAGACACTCCGACGCTTCTTGCGGCGGATCGCTGCGCCGCTTCTTCAAGCCGTGGCTAATCTCTGCCCTCCGTGGACAACCATTGCCCGCTTTGCAGTTTCCCACGGACTTCGCGGTGGACGGCGTACAAAGGTGGCTCAGGCACTCATAGGCCATTGAGGCCATACAGATCTAGTGAATCGTGATTGGTCAAAGGTAGAGCGCGTGTTCGATACATTCCCATGTTCACTCAGCAATGCTGAAGTCGGAGCAGACGGAAACGATTTTTAGTACCCAAAATCAGGCGGCTGCGTTTTGTGAATCGGGCGACTCAGCAACCGTGGGTCCTGTCAAAATCCCGCCAGAGGGCACTGGCACCGATTTGACGTGCAAGTCGCACTGGGGGAAGGCAATTTCGACCTTGTGGTGGCGGAACAAGTCGTCAATTGCCAGGTGTAGATCGTGTCTGAGACGACGATACGTTGTCAGGTCCGAGACGAAAAGCCGAAGCTCAAAGTTAAGGCTGCTGTCACCGAACTCGTTGAAGACGACCGCGGGTCCTGGCTCGTGAAGGACGTTTACATTCTCTTCGGCTACTTGATAGAGCAGTTTCGTAACCAATCTAGTATTGCTCCCATACGCCACTCCGACGGCAACCACGAGCCTAAGGTTTGCGTCCGTTAGAGTCCAGTTCACCAGATTTCCAGTGACAAACTCCTTGTTGGGAACGACCAACTCTTTATTGTCCCAGTCAACGATCGTGGTGGCACGGATGCGAATTTTAGTGATGGTACCGGTGATCGTTCCAATGGTGACTGTGTCGCCAACGCGGGCTGGGCGTTCGAAAAGCAAAATGATACCGGAGACAAAATTGGCGAAAATCTCCTGAAGACCGAAGCCAAGACCTACTGTCATCGCTGCGACAAGCCACTGCACGCTCTGCCATCCGACGCCCAGTTCTCGCATACCAAGAACGACGCCCACAACCATGATCGTGTAACGCGTTACTGAACTCGCCGCATAACGAGCTCCTGCATCGAGAGGGAGTTTCTGTAGCACGGCGATCTCTAATAAGCCGGGTAGGTTGCGTCCCGCGAACCAAGTGAACGCGAAAATGCCCACAGCCATGACCAAATCCGTAAGCGTCACAAACGTCAGTCTAGCGTCCGGGTCGACTGAGGCTAAAGCACTTGGCCATAGCTCTACGTGACCAAAGAACCCTAGGGCGGGCAACAAGTCTCCCCAGACGAGCCACAAGGAGGTCATGAAAGCAAGCCCTGTACCTACGCCGACTAACTTTCGAGCCTGTTGATTGATGTCGCTGAGACTTACATGAGGCTCGGGATCTACAACCGGGTTCTCTGCCGACGCCTGGTCCTGAGCCTCTAGCAAAGCCTTCCGCTTTTCACGTGCCAATTGCATTGCCACCCGCCGATAAGCCAAAAGCAGCCAGCGCATCAATAGCGAACGCAATGCAAGGCAGGCAAAAACGAACACGCACGAGACAAAGACGCGCCGGGTAAGCTGCATTGCCGTGTAATGATAACCTGCTACTGAGGCCGCAATCAGCAACAGGGCGGCAAAAACTGCAATTGGCGCCAGTGCATGCCCCCAACGGGCTCCCAATGATATTGAGGCTTTCGAGGCTAAAGCAGTACCAAATGCACTCGTTCGACGAAAGAGTCGGAAACATATGACTCCGGTCACCAACAGAGCAACAATCAGCGACAGCCGACCTACGGTATTGATACTCGAATTGCTACCCCCGACCTCTACGCCAACTGCCAAAGCCAACAATGGCAGTACGAGGAACTGAATAGGGCGAGCTGCCCGACGAATGGTCGACAGCCCTCTTTCGTCCCAGCCGAAATGACTGGTTCCTAATCCGCCCGTTCGCGATGCATGGCGGACGAGATTCAGCATCGCGTAAGCTGCTGCAAACAGCACTACCGCCCAGCCTAAACTGCAGGACAAGCCACCGTTTGCTTGGCACAGCCGCCAGCCAATAAAACCGCTGATAAATGGAATCGGCACGGCCAAGAAAAACGTCGCCATTGAGGCGTCAAGCGTGGGGCGAAACGAGGTAGCAGTCGGCCTCACAGCAGTTTCGCCGCTAGAACGGAGCAGGGCACGGGCCTTTCGCCGGCCGAACACGAGCGCAAGAACCACAGTTGCCCATGTCACCCACAACATCGGCCGCTGACAAGCATCGAGAACCAGATTTTCCGATAAACCTTTGCCAAGACTGGCGATGGTTGCAGCATCACTCTTGAGACTCTTCAAGGAGCCCAAATCGTCAAGGGACAGGATTGGCGCGCTGCGGACCCATAAGACCTTCTCTGCGATGAAAGACGATAGGTGTTCTGTCGTGGTAACAATTTCCGACTCGGCGGCATCCAGTTCTTCCAATTGACTAAGGCAATCGTTCGCGTTACTGATCAATTCAGCCAGAATGTCGGCTCTTGCTTCAAAAACACGCCTTAGTTCGGTGACTGTTTCTTCCTGGATCGACTCATTGGAAGCTGCGTCAACCTCCAGCGAAGCCAATTGTGCCGCAGGGTCGACGTGCAATGTCTCCCGGCGTGCCGACTCCCATTCATAGATGTCTAGACCAAACTGTGAAATCTCCACAGGACGCGTACAAAGTCGATCTCGGAAAGGCTCGAGATTCGGCAACTGGTCTTGCTGCGTTCGCAGTAAGGCACCGATTGCTGGTGAGTTCTTTGCTGCTTCGGCACGCTTGGTCACATCGGTGAGTCGATTCTTAATCGTTTGCCCGATCTCTCGTGCTTCCACAAGTAACCCTTGCACTTGCTGCATTCTGCTTACAAGGACGTGATTCTTTTCAGCGAGTTCCGCGTTCTTTGCAGCGGCCTCCTTGACCGCCGGATGAGCGTTCACCGCCGCGCGCCTCGCCTCTTGCGCCTGATGCTCAGCCTCCCGGCGCTGCGCGTCAGCAACAGCCGCTTTGAGTATCTTATGCTCCTCACTTGCTCGTTGAAGTTGTTTTTCAACTGCATCCCGACGTGCGAGCCACAAGCGAGACGTCGCCTCATAAGTTCTGTTCTCTTGTTCAAGCGATCGCAACTCCTTCGCGAACGCTTCACTACGGGCAGTCCGGTAGAGTTGTTTGGCCTCGCTTAAGAGTGGAAAGTCACTCGTCACCGTTTCCTTGAGGGCTTCATCTGCTTTGTTCAGTTCTTCGCGACATTTTGCGAGCAGTTCTGGCAATACCTGGCGACGACTCGCCCGCCGCTCGATTTCTGCGGCAATCTGTTGCCCTTTTTCGCGGGTGGTGCTGACATGCTGGTCTGCAGTGGAAAGCAGGCTGCGCAGTTGGTCGCCGCTCAATCCGGTGGTTGATGCTTGTTCCACTTCAGCCTGTGGCAGAGTGCGTTGCAACGAATCCAGATCACGTGCAAAGTTGGCCACCTCTTTTTCTAGGGTGCCCGTGAAGGCTGCGAATCTGTAGGCGTCATCGAGCTTGAATGTTGCTTTGTCGCACAGCTTGATGATCTCTGCTTGCGTGGCAATTTGAAGATTGTCGGCGTCGGTCGCCTGCTGCCTCACCTTTTCTACTGCCCTTGCTATCTGGTCGCTCCCGGCCTGGTTTTCCGTTGCTGCGGGAGTACTAGTAGCTTGCGAGAGCCGGTCGGTTGTAGCCTTCTCGGGAGTTGCTTGCCGAGCGAAGGTACAGCGGTGAATACACAGCGAAGTAAGCAAACAAAACAACAAAAATCTGCAATGCTTCATCTAACTCCAGCCTTTCGAAACTGCTAGCAGCCGTCCTCTATAGATGGTTTGCAACTGTATGAACAATCTACAGTCTGGCTCCGAAAACGGGCGATCGGGGAGAGTAGCAAACCGCCACCTCTGAAGGAATGGCAGGATTGTGCTAGCTAGCGTCATCATGAAACGAACTCATCGAGGCTGCACGACCTCATCCTCACGATCGTGTGAAATATTGGCGTCACAGCTAACGATCGTGTCAGTTATCCTGTTTCCAAAAGAAAGCAATGAATGTTTGCTCCAAATAATTTCCCAGCGAGCCCGCAATTGATTCCGGGCAGAATTAATCCAAGAATTACATGCAACTCACGGATGATGAATTAGTTGCGCGTTGCCAACACGAACTGCCGTATCGGATAGGAGAACCGCCATGAGCGAATCGAGCGCACAACAGGTACAAACTTCACAACAGCGGATACGACAGATCGTCCGACGCGCGCGGCGAGAAGTTGGAGTCCGCGATCTGCTGACGTTTTGTCTCGCTCGCATTTGGACGGTGCTCTTGATCTTGGGAGCCGTGAGCTCAGCTTGGTCTGCCTCCATAGGCAACCAAACCCGTTCGCCCGACGCCGGAATAGAATCCCTTGGCTAGGTGGCGAATTAAATGAAAGGAACATGTCATGTATTTGCTCGCACAAGTGGACACAGTAAAAGAGGGCGCCGTTCGCGTGACCGAGTGGTCCACTCACCTGAAAGACTCTGTCGTACAGTCGGTATCCGAACTGGCTTCGACGGTTGCCTCTTTCATTCCGAGCCTCGTTGGTGCGTTGGCTATTCTGATCCTTGGTTACATTGTCTCCAAGTTTCTCCAACGTATGGCCAGCGGGCTTCTCAAGAAGCTGCATTTTGACACTGCCAGCGAGAAAGCCGGTCTAGGCGAATCGCTCAGCAGCGTTGGTGTTAAGCTAACCCCCTCGGAAATGGTCGCTAAACTCGTATTCTGGCTGTTCATGTTAACGACATTGATCTCAGCCGCTGACGCATTGGGGCTGGAAAACGTCTCGCAAACAATCGATTCGTTTGTGGCATATCTGCCCAACGTGATTGGTGCGGCATTGATCGTCGTGATTGGCCTGATGTTGGCGGGTTTCGTCCGCAAGGTTGTGGAAGGTGCCGCCGAACGAATCGGGCTTGAATACGCCAAGCCAGTGGCAAAGCTAGTTTACGGCATCCTGGTAGTGCTTGTTGGCACGTTGGCTATCGGTCAGCTGCAGATTGAAACCGCACTGCTAAATCGAGTGATCGAAATCGTGCTCATCGCAATTGGCGCAGCATTGGCGATTTCGCTAGGCTTTGGCACCCGTGAGACGGCACGCAACGTAGTCGCCGGCGTCTACGCCCGCGAGTCCTTCCAATCAGGCGCTAAACTCGTCATTGGAGAGGACCGTGGCACGCTGGACCACGTTGGGGCCGTGAACACGAAGTTCAAGGCGGCAGATGGTGGAACACTCTATATTCCCAATGGCCAGCTTCTTGAGATGACGGTTAAGGAAGAGGCGTAACACCAAGATTGCTTAAACGTTGTTACTAAATAGGCAACGCCGGATCCACATGGTCCGGCGTTGCCGTTTTTTCTTGCTCATTCTCCGCCTGTCTCTGCTACTTCACTAAGGTGTGGATGCTTTGCCGCGTCCGTTGCTTCACCATTGCTTGGAGCACTGGTTAGCCACCCTCGTCGCCAAAAGAAGCCGATCAGACTTCCAGCAACACCTAGCATCAGCGTCAGCGGATAGCTGTGGCGCACGGAGATAACTTCGGAAATCAATAGTAGATTTGCGAAGTAACGGTCGTACTGTCCAACACGGTTAGAAGAATTCTAAGGACAAAAGATGTCTGCAAGAACAGCATACTGTCTGCAATATGTCTGCAAGAACTACGATTTGTCTGCATTTTGTCTGCAAACAAGTGGTAACTTATGGTGTCTAGTGAGTACAGGTAGTTTTCCGAAATCAGTAGTTTTATACCCTAAATACTTACACTAAAACAGGTTACATAGTCGGGCCGACAGGATTCGAACCTGCGACCTTTTGACCCCCAGTCAAACGCGCTACCAGACTGCGCCACGGCCCGAACTTGTGCGAGCAGACAATGTCCCAAAAAACAATTGTCACTCAAGTACACCCGGCTGGATTCGAACCAGCAACCACCGGTTTCGTAGACCGGTACTCTATCCAGTTGAGCTACGGGTGCGTGTAAGTCTCTAAACCACAACCACTTGCAAAAAGGGGCTGCGATTCAAACGGACCATTGTACCGCGAGGAAATCCTTCTTGCCAAGCCCCGGGAATTCTTATCTTTTCCCAGATTGGCTGGGCGGCGATTGGTGGCCTGCTGATTGCCGTGCGAAGTCGGTAGAAAACGAACCACACTATTCTGCCGAAGCCGGCACGCCGGCGGGGTTGCCTAGCGCTCGCATCAGTTGGACTTGAGCGCGGTTGTAATTCCCCACGGCTTGGGTGTAAGCACTTTGTGCTTCGGAAAGGGCGGAAATCGATTGCAACAATTCGATCGGCAGCCCTTCGCTTTCGCGGATTCGTTGTTCGTTGAGTTGATAACTTTCTTGGGCGGCGACGATCGATTGCTTGGCAATGTCGACTTGTTGGCGATAACTGGCCACGTCGGCTGACGCGGCAACTACCTCCGCGGCAATGCGTTCGCGCAACGCTTCCAATTCCAGCACGCGCTCGTGCAACTCCCCCCGCCGTTGACGCTGCAAAGCGACATTGCCCAGGCCTAGATTCTTCCACTCCCAGACCGCCAGCAGATCGACATCGCTGCGTCCTGCGGCGCTGGGAAACTGCGTGGAGGGCCCGCCGCCGAAGCCGCCGGCGCTGGCCCCCGCCTGAACATTGGGTATCCAGGGCCGCCAACGTTCTTCGTTGACTCGGAAGCAAGCGGCCTCGCGCAACGCGGCAAACTGTCGAATCTCCGGTCGACTGCCGTGGGCGATGCTGATCAGCGCATCGACTTCTAAATCGTCGTCGATGAAATCTACCGGAAGGACGAATTCTTCCACCGGCGCCAACTGAATTTGCGGTGGCAGTCGCAAGTGGCGTGCAAGTTCCGCACTGTGGACCATGGTTTGACGTTGGGCGTCGACTGCTTGTCGTTGCCAACGCCCTAGGTCGGCGCGGGCGCGGTAAACTTCTGTTTTCGAACTAAAACCTTGTTGCTCAAAATTTTCGACCAGGTTGACCATGTTTTGGGCCTGTTCGCTAGCCGCGTTGGCGTTGGCCAATTGGCCGTGCGATTCGACCAAACTATGGTAAGCCGCAGCGATATCGGCAAGCGAATCGTTCGTGGCAGCTCGCTCAGCGGCGCCGAAAGCCGACACTTCTTGGCAAGCCGCAAGCGGTTTGAAATAGGCATCGGCCAACGAAAGATTAACCATCAGCCGCGGTGGTCCACCTGCCCCTCCAGCTAAAGGCGCACCACCGAGCCCTAACCCACCACCATAGAAGAGCGAATTGCGATTGATCTCCAACACGTTGCCTTCTGTTTCCTGCAACCGACCGTCGTGCTTGTTGTAACCGACCCCAAAGCGGAGCGAAGGGAGCCACAACGTCTTGGCTTCAAAATGCCGGGCCTGGGCTTGAAACAAACGTGTGCGTGCCAAACGAACATGCAAGTTGTCGGCACCGCCCAATCCTAAGGCATTTGCCAAATCGATCGGGTAAACGCCCGCTGTGATTACTTCTGATGAATCGTGGCTCGTAAGCGTCGGCACAAACGGTTTTTCGTTTGCGGAGCGACCGTCGCTTTCAAACGAGGCCAGTTGAATGTTCTGCGACAAGTCGGCAGTGGCATCGGCTGCTGCATCCGGAGATGGCAAGCGATTGAGTTCACGCAAAGGAGCAGAAGTCTCGACAGCTTGCAGTTTGAGCGTTTGCTTTGCCTGCGGAGTCGCCAGTTCCGAAATCATGGCTTCGTGCGATGCGCAGCCGAGTGCGCCTGACCCCACGAGGACAATCACAAAATGCCAGTGATGATTGATATGCCGCATGACGTGATCTTTATTCCCAAGCAACGTGCTTGATTTGCGACTGCTGAATTGTTTGTTCGTCTTGATATGAATTTGGATTTTCCACAACCACGGTATCGCCAGCTGAAATACCTGAGGACAACCCCACCAAACCTTCGCTTTCAATGGCCAATTCAACGGGAGTAATCAAGCACGTGTTGCCACGTACGACGACCACAGACGTCCGGCCCCCACGCGTCCGCAATGCCGACTTGGGCACCACCGGCAGTGTGGCAGACTTCAACACAATCGTCGCCATGCCATAGCTCCCTGCCCTCAGCGAACGATTTCCTGTAAGTGCATCGGATGGATTCTCCAAATCGATCTCGGCACGCATCATCCGTGTCCGATCGTCGTAGGCGCCCGCGATTCGAGACAGGTTGCTTTCAAACTCTTGTCCCGATAATTCGTCTGCCACAAATGTCACCGGTGCGCCCACGGTCAAGTCGCCGGCGATATCGGTGGTGACATGGACAACTGCCCGCAGCTTATCGATCTTGGCAAGGGTGAGCAGCGGCCTGGCATCGCTGCCTTGATTGGCGGGACGCACCAGATTCCCCGGATCGGCGTTGCGTTTTGCAATGACCCCGGCAAACGGGGCTTTGATCACCAGGTAGCTGGCGAGCGTCTCGGCTTGCTCGAATTTGGCTTGCGCGACTTCCATATCCGATTCGCCCATCGCCAATTGGGCTTCGGCGACTTCGACTTCATTTTCGTAACGGGCCAACATGGCTGCCGCCGAACGCGCTTCGAAGTCGGCCTCTTCCAACCGTTGCCGCTGAATTGCTCCCGAACGGACAAGCCGTTTTAACCGGTCACGCTGAGAGCGCTTTAGCTCGAGCTGCGCGTGTATCTCATCTAGTTGCGAGCGAGCTGCATTAAACTTTGCCGCGACCATTATTTTTTCAGCTTTGAGTTGCTGGATCATGGCCCATTGTTCTTCGGCCTGTTGTTGCAACTCGGGAGCGTGAAGGATTACCAACTCCTGTCCCTGGGCGACTTCATCGCCGATATCGACCAAGACCTCACGCACGTAGGCTTCCACACGCGGCATCAGCATGGCTGTTTCGTCACCGGTGAGAGTCGCCGGCAGTTGGACTACATTTTCTAGCAGTTGCGAGCGAGCCGTCCCGACAGAAACTATAGGCGCCGGCGCAATCTTGGCGTCTGTTTTCTTGTCAACGGTAGTTGCAGGTCCGCACCCAACCGACATGAACACCCCTGCGGCGACGACACACATTAAGCGAGCCGTTGTGCTATGGTTGCCGTGGTATCTCATAAATCTGTCCTCAAAACGTTTTAGCCGGCAGCCCAAGCTGCCTGCTTCGTCGCACCGGTACTTGGCGGACGCTTAAAAATGACGTACAAGCATGGCACCACCACCAGCGACAATAACGTCGCGGCAACCACCCCGCCAATGATCGCACGCGCAAGCGGCGCATTGGCGTCGCCTCCGCCAACTCCGATGGCCATAGGCAGAAGTGCCAACCAGGTGGTAAGCGAAGTCATCAAGATCGGCCGGGCGCGAACCTTGGCAGCATCGATGATCGCTTCCTTGATGTTCAGCCCTTCGCTCAACCGTTGATTAGCAAAGCTCACCAACACAATCGAGTACTCCACCACGATACCGGTCATCATGATGATGCCCATAAACGACATGATCGAAAGGTTCGAGCCGGTGAGTATCAACATCGCCACCACGCCAATCAGCCCCAGTGGCACGGTAAGCAAAATGACAAAAGGATCGAGCAGGCTGCGAAACTCGGCAACCATCACCAGGTAAACCAACACCGCAGCAATAATAAATCCGGCCGTGAATTGGCCGAATGATTTTCGCATTTCTTTTACTTCGCCCTGCGAGCGGAGCGCAGTGCCGGGGTAATTCGCCAGGCGAAAAACCTCGCCCCGGTCGTCGGTGTCTAACGTGGCGCCGAGCGGGTTGTCGTTTGCCAGCAAGCGGGCTTCGATGTCGGTCATGATCGTCCCGGCATCGTGGCCCCGAGCGACATTGGCATAGATGTCCATCACGCGCGTGATGTTGCGATGGTTCACTACCCCCGGACCCTGGGCCTTTTCAATGTTGGCGACGTTGCGCAAACGAATCGGCACTCCCTCGACGACGCCGATTGGAATGTTGCGAATCGTTTCCAGGTTCGTCAGCAGCTCCTCGGGATATTGTACTCCGATGAAGTAGTGATTGCCCTTCGACTTATCAACCCAAAAAGCGGGGTCGAAACCGACGGAGCTGTTGGTCGCCGAAACTAGATTCTGCATCACATTTTCGGGCGTGAGCCCCATGCGGGCGGCCTTGTCGCGGTTCATGGTAATCGTGAGCGTCGGATAATCGAGCCGTTGGGCGATGCGGACGTCAACCGTGCCGGGCACTGCGTTGGCTGCGGTTTCTACATGCTGCGCAATTTCGCGCATTTCTTCGAGCTTGGCTCCGCTCACCTGGAAATGGATCGGCGACGGTTCGCCCATGTTCAATGCCGAAGTGAGCATGCCACCTGTGTCGAAGGCGAATTCGACGTCGGGAAACCGCCTGTTGAGTTTATCTCGCAACCGCTCGACATAGTCGAACGCTCCGGGTCTTCCACGTTTGCCCTTGAGTTGCACCAACATAAACGCGTCGCCGGGGCCGATGTTGGGCGTGTACGCCGCGGGCCAATCGTTCAGCACGCCGATGTTCGAGATAAGAATCTGCAAATCGGAGTCGGCAATTTTTTCTTCGCCCAGCGCAAAACTCGGATCGGGCTCGCCGGTCTCTTCGATGATGGCTTGTTCGATGCTTTGGATGTTGGTGTCCGTCATGTCGATATTCATGCCCGATGGCATGCGAACATAAACGGTAAACTGCCCCGCATCGATCGGCGGAATCAGCTCTTGGCCCATTTGCGAAGCGAAAAATGCCGCGACGGCAAAAAGCACCGCTGTGCCAAACGCAATGAGCCAACGAATTTTCAAACATCCTGTGACGATGCTGCCCACCGCTTGAGTCAACGGCGTCTCGGCAGCTTCCGCAGTTGTCTGCCTACCACCGCGTAGGAACATTGCACAATACGCGGGCACAAGCGTGATCGAGAGAATGAACGATACGACAATGGCAATAATCGTCGCCAGTGCCAACGGCGTGAACAAATACGAAGCCAACCCACTGAGAAACACCGTGGGGAAAAACACGACGGCGAAAGTCACCGTTGAAATAAAAATCGGAACCGTCACTTCGCGGGTACCCTCGAGCGCCGCCTGCGGCGGGGTTTTACCCATGTGAAGATGACGGACGATGTTTTCCAGGACGACGATCGACTGGTCGACCAAAATACCAATGGCCAAAGCCAAACCGCCCAAGGTCATCGAATTGACCGTGTTGCCGGTAAAGAACATCCCCACCACCGCCGCCAAGACCGCCAGCGGAATCACCAGCATAATGACAAACGTCGAAACCAGGCTACGTAAAAAGACCAGCACGACCAACCCGGCCAACAAGCCGCCCAAACCAGCAGCAAGCTGCAATCCGCTTATGCTCTGCTGTACCGGTCCCGACTGATCCATCGCGACCGACAACACGAGCTCGTCCATTCCGACGTCACCAGCCCGCTCGTTCTTCAAACGTGCCAAAATGTTCGCTAAGTTCTTGCGAATCGTTTGCACGATTTCGATCGAATTGGCACCCGGCTGCCGGTAGATCGGAATGTACGCCTTGCGACCGCCATTGATCCGCACAATGTTCGATTGGATCTGCGAAGCATTCTCCACACGGCCAATATCGCTGATCTTTACCGGCACGCCATCGACGGTTTTGATGACCGAGTCGTTCAGGTCGTCGATCGTTTCGGGCACGGCATTGGTAAAGAGTTGAAAATCCTGCTCGCCGACCTTCATGTTGCCGGCGGGGATCAGCACGTTGTATTTGGCTAATTGGTTTTGCACGTCCATCAACGTCAGGCCGTACGCTTCGAGCTTTCCCGGTTCCATGTATGCATAGATCCGTCGCAGCTTTCCACCGAACACGGCTGGTGAGATAACGCCCTGAATCGACTGCAATTTATTACGCAGTTCGTAGTAGGCGATGTCGTACAGCTGTTGTTCGTTCATGCCCGGGCTGTCGACCACCACTAGGCACAACGGCAGCGATGCGGTCGGGTCGATCGGCATCAGCATCGGCGGGATCGTCCCCGGAGGGAGATAAAACATATCGCTCATGGCATAGCTGGTCGTTTGAGCCATTGCCGTGTCGAGCGAGATGCCCTCGCGAAAGAAATCCTTGACAATGCAGACACCAGTCATCGCCTTGGCTTCTTGGTGCTCGATGCCGACCGATTGGCCCGTCCACCGCTGCATGCGACTCATGATGTCCTTTTCCATAATCTCCGGCGGCATGCCGGGATAGAAAGTGACAATCTGCACCGCTGAGGTCTCAAAGATCGGCAGCAGGTCTTTAGGAATCTTCGGATACGTATAAATCCCCAACACCAGGATCCCCAGCGCCAGGACAACGACAAGATACGGGTTTTTCAGGACTGCTAGTGTCATATTTCTCTATTTGAACTGGACCAAACAGCGCGCACCCTGAGATCGGAAAATCGATACAACCGCTACATCTTATCGGGCTGAAATTGATGCTGTCGTAGCGATTTCTTGAGGTTCTCGACAATTAGCCGTCAACCAAAGTCGTAATGGATAGCGGTGCTATCAAGTGGATAGACAAGGCCTGTTTGCAGAAACATTGCCAAGCTTATGAGGATGCTTTGAAATTCAATCCGGAAGCGCGACTGGCTCTATGTGAATCACCTCACAGCTTTTTGTACTATCTGGATAATTCTTGAAAGTGTTGCAAACCGTGAAGACGGCTCAGACAGTCCGCAAGAGGGGACAAATGCCAGCGAAGTTGATAAGTTCTCTGGGTTAGGCAGAGGTTGCGCGGTGCTACGCATTGGCAGCGACCTGTGTTCAGGGCAAGCACAAAAATGGCATGAAATTCGCTGACTGTTACAGCGTTGGCAATGACTGCCGACGCCAGTGGTTGCGATGTTCAACAGTCTGACGGGAGCCGATGCCAGCGAGCATCGGTCAGCGAGCGAACACCGCGCTGCGGATTGTTTCTACCACCCAAGGAAAGGGAGATCAAACATGTTTAGTCCTGTCCTCTTTGTCGCTTTCGGAAGCTTCGTCCTCTACATCGTTCTGGATGTCTCACGTTATCACCTCACTAGCGATTCCGTATAATGGGGATTGCTGATTGCATTTGCGCGGTTCGGTGATAGATTCTGCCTACAGTCGTGAACATCGTTCTGCATGCAACGGTTTTGCAGTAGCTGATACGACTGACCGCTGCAACTTTGATGGCAATTCATGGGTCACCCTGCGCAATACCCTATTGAGAGGCTTTTGGCCGACTGTCGGATCGAGCGCACTCGGCGCACCGGTCCGGGTGGGCAACATCGGAACAAAGTTGAAACAGCGGTTGTAATCGACCACTTGCCTACCGGTTTGCGGAGCGAAGCAAGCGAACGACGCAGCCAGGCTGAAAACCGCCGCGTGGCAATTCAGCGATTGCGCGTCAAGCTCGCCTTATCGGTTCGCAATGAGCCATCAACTGCTGTAAACGAAATATGGCAACAACGGGTCGCGGGGAAAAAAATCTCGGTGAATCCTGAACACCAAGATTTCCCGGCTCTGTTAGCCGAAGCGCTGGATTGCGTCTACGCCCTAAAATTCGATTTTTCCGCCGCTGCGTTGCACCTGGGCGTGACTTCTTCTCAACTGATCAAATTCCTCAAAACAGCACCAGTTGCGATGCTGCAAGTCAACCAGCAACGCGAAAATCTGGGGCTCTCCCCACTCCGTTAACCCCCTGGGTGTGTAGGGCTGCGTATCGCGAGCCCTCGCCTTTCTTCGACTTTGACCGTACAATGCGTGTTTGTTCTGAAGTCATCTCACTTGAGTACCAACCGGGGGAATGATGTACGCGGTCTTGTTCGACATCGATGGCACACTGCTGCAGACCGGGGGAGCCGGGCGGTTGGCGTTTGCCGAAACCTTTTCCGAGGAATTCGACTTAGACGACCTGACTAGCAAAGTGCCGTTTGCAGGGCGCAGCGATCGGGCTATTGCCGAAGATCTAATGCGGCTGGGCGGTATCGAAGTCTCTCAAAAAAATTGGCAGCGTTTTCTTACATGCTACTGCCAGCGAATTCTCGATACGTTGACCCGTACCACAGGCGGAGTCTTACCTGGAATTGCCGAGTTACTAGACTCGTTGGCCCAGTTGGAAGATGTTGCCGTCGGTTTGCTGACCGGCAATGTGCGACAAGGTGCGCAGGCAAAATTGGCCTACTATGGTTTAGCCAATTGGTTTGCCTTCGGAGGCTTTGGCGATGAGCTCACCGATCGCAACGAGATCGCAGCTTCCGCGGTGCGCGCGGCTACCGAGTATATCGAGGAAAGCGGAACCGGCAGACCACTTGATCTCAACGGCGTTATGGTAATCGGGGATACGAAAAACGACGTCGAGTGCGCGCAATCGATCGGAGCGGTTGCCGTGGCCGTGGCTACCGGTGGAGCTTCGCTCGAAGAACTTTCTTTGAGCAAACCAGATTTTGCCTACCCAGACTTGACCGATACTACGGATCTGTTGGCAATGATTACGGACGCTTCCCGCAATGGATCGCGCAGCGCCGCTGCTCACGGTTAATGCGAGACCCTTGCCGTGCCGGAGCTTTTTCAATCGCCAAGAAACAGCGCTCGTCGATTGATCTCCAGCCGAGTGGTTCCACCTCTTCAAACACTTAGAAAACTATTCTGTGTTCGCCACGTCGGCACAGGACAGCAGGCATCGGCGTGGCAATCTTTTCGAAATGACTCGGGGGCCAATCTTGTCTGATATCGACGATTCGCTTGCCGAGATCGATCTGGTGAAGAACCGACGCCGCTGGACCTTTGCGCAAAGGCATGCGTTGCTATTGGTCGGCACTTCGCCAATTGTTGCCAATATCATCGGTAGCATCTTCAACATCTGGTACAACCAAACGCAAATTCAGCCGATGCTTTCGCAAGCTCAGCTCGAGCGGTTTGAAGCGTGCTGGCAGGTTTTTAATGTTATTGTATATCCCTTGGCAGTATTTTGCTGGATGCTGCCATTGCTGTGGTTGCGACCCACGCACCGGGCACTGATGGCTGGACAATCGGTTGATCCTGCTCGCCTGGAAAGGTCGCAACGCTATGTCGTCAATCTCCCCTGGTGGATTTTGACCATCTCAGCAGTCAGTTGGCTAATTTGTGTGCCTGTGTTTCCGGCAGCATTGAGTTCCGTCCCTGAGCCATTGGAAATGGAAGTGGTGTGGCATCTGGTCACCTCGTTCATTACTGCATCGCTGATTGCGATCACCCAAAGTTTTTTCGCCGTGGAACTGGTAAGCCAACGGGCCCTGTTCCCCGTATTCTTCCGTAAGGAAAATCCAGCCGACATACCGGGAGCAGTTCCGTTGAGCATCACCGCCCGGGGGATGATGTGGGCTGTGTCGGCAAATCTAAGTCCTGTCGTGATACTCGTGTTGCTTCTGATCATTCCTCATGCTTCGCGGACGACACCACTGTTCGCACTGGCGGTCGGCGTGGTGGCGATTGTGTTTGGCTTATCCACAGCTCTGATGCTGGGAAGGCTGGTGGCGCATCCGGTAAAACAACTCCGTAAGGCCTCGATTCGGGTTGCTGAGGGAGATTTGAATGTGCGTGTGAATTTGCTGCGCGCCGACGATTTCGGGCTGTTGATCGAGCAATTCAACGCGATGGTCGAAGGCTTGCGTGAAAGGGAAAAATTGCAGGAAACATTCGGTCGCCATGTCGGTAAAGAAGCTGCACGACAGATTCTTCTCCAAGGAGATGGACTGGGAGGCAGCGAGCAAATGGTGACGGTGATGTTTGTCGACGTGCGCAATTTTACCGAACATTCGGCAAATCATTCGCCGCAGGAGGTGGTTTCGGCCCTGAATGTGTTCTTTCGCGACGCGGTTGACACAGTCGAAACGCATGGCGGGATGGTGAATAAGTTTCTCGGCGACGGTTTTATGGCACTCTTTGGTATTGGCAATGCGAGTGAAAACCACGCCCAGCTAGCGGTCGAGGCGGGTCAAGCTATGCTTTGCTGCCTAACGGATGCGACTCGCGAACTGGAAGAAGCGGGCTGGCCCGGCTTGAAAATTGGCATCGGACTCAACTCCGGTCCTGCAATCGTGGGCAGCATCGGTTCGCCCAAACGGCAAGAATATACGGCAATTGGCGACACCGTGAACGTTGCTGCGCGGGTGGAAGCGCTCACTAAGCATGTGGGACGACAATTTCTGATAACCCAACAAACCCAAGCGTTGCTTGCCGACGACTTGGAGCTCACGCCATTACCACCCCAGCCGGTCAAAGGCAAAGGCGAGCCGCTGGAAGTCTTTGCCGTGGGACAGTGGTAATGACGGGCCCTGGTAAGGTCTTGCCCTCGCCTGGAAACTTCTTCGCGACCGTTGCGCTAGACATAATCCGTAGATCTTGCCTGACCGTTCTCTGCGGAAAAACAGTGGCAACTGCTGCCGACAGCATATCTGGAACTCGATAACTATTGCATCTAGTGCAATGGTATCTCTTGCAGCGGTTATTATGCTTCTACGGATTATTGCTATCATTTGTCTCGTGCCGCTCGCAGCGGTTCTCAGCGGATGTGCCTGCCCTTCGGGCGGGTGTGTTCCTGGCACACCTTGCGTTCCCTGTTCGTTTGAACCTGCGGAGATCGACCTCCCTCCACCAGACTTGGCCAACCTGGATTGCAAAGAGTGCGAGTTGCTGCCTCTCCCCGAACCTACAGAAACTTATCAACTGCTAGACGCAAGTACCTGTCAATGCAGTGCCGCCACAAACTCCGCGGTCGCCAATATGGTCGAATTGGAGCGACTTTGGGCGAAGATCGTGATCGAGTGCGACACCAAAGCGGTTCAGGAAAACTATTGTCTCGATCGCGACCTGTTGGCTTTGCACGCTACGGGACTGCGTAACAATGCAGCGGCTTCGGCTTTGGAATCTTTTTATCAGTTGGCGGGGCTCGAGGCACAAAAACATTATCTGCAACAGGGCATCGACGAAACACAACGCACCCTGTCGCGAATCGATAAGCTGCGTAAAGAGGGAATCGATCTGCCCGACGGTGTTTCCCGCGGTCCGGTGGCAGCCCGCTTGCATGAATTGCAAGACACAAGTGCTCAGCTCGATTTCATGCGGATTCAACTCAACGGACAGCTACAAAAGCTTCTTGGTTGCCCGCTCAACGAAACCAGTTTCTACTGGCCAAAAATTGAGTGGCAGGCCGACTTTACGCCGGTTGATGTGGATGCCGAGTTGGCTGAAGGATTGGACACTCGCTCCGACCTGCGCGGTTTGAGCCTGGTGCTATGCAAGATGGACAAAACCACGTTGCCAGTCGCTCGCGCAGTGCTTGCCTATGCCGATGGAACTATTGGCACCGTCGATCCGCGGAAAGGTTTGATCCACGTCGCGCGCTGTTTTCGATGCAATCAGCATGAGATACCCGTTCGTTGCCGACAACTGTCGCTCTTCTACACCGACACCGAATTGCTAGCAACTGCCGAAATCAAGAGCGCTGTCTTTCGGATCGTCCTGCAACAGCAACGCACAGCACTCGCGCAGCAAGCCGTCGAGCAAAGGCGCAGCCAGCTCGATGAATTAGAAAAAACCCGCGACATAAAAAATGTGACTATTTTCGAAATCAGCCAAGCCCGAGGAGAACTCTATCAAGCCGAGTCTGATCTGATCGAACAGGTGATCTCTCTGGAACTGGCGAAAGTAAATCTGCGAAAAGCAAAAGGAATTCTTGCCAAAGAATGCGGTTTTGACCCTGTCTTGTGTTGCGAAGGATGCTGCGACGGCGCCTGCTGCCAGTGCCAACACAAGTCGTCTTGTCAGTGCAAATGTAAAACAAGCTGCAATCAGAATTGTTCCTGCAGCGATCGTTAATGCAGATGTCTAGAGGTGCTTTGATGTCAGTGCTTGCGATCTGGCAGGGTGAAACCACTATTTCGGGGGACAATTCGCTCGGATTATTGATGCTTTTCTCAAAAGAAGCTTGCAATTAGTTGGCGGACAGCAGTGCGCTCGATTGCCGGGACATATGGCAATGCTCCAAGAGAAGAGGAGCCCTTCCTATGGCTGATGCTCTTTGGAAAAATTCCGTGCTGTGGAGCATCTTTGCTGCCGCAGCCATCGCGTGGCCAGTTTATTCTGTGATGGCCGCACCGTCTGGATCAAGCGGTAAAGCCTCTCCGTCTTCACAGGGAATTAGCGCGAACGAGACGAGAGAGATTCCGCTCAATGAAATCTGGGCGTTGGAAATGCCCTGCACCAAAGACGTACGCGAATTGGAGCCGGATTATCTAAAACAACACCTCTCCATCAGGAGCTTCTTGAAAGCTCTGCCATTGAACAGATCCGACGCAGTCTCAATGCAAACCACCGACCCAAACAGAGTGAGACCGCAGGTACAGGGTTTGTGGTCGTTGGCACCGGCAAGCAAGCTCTGGAAGCTGCTCGCGACACACTCGGCGGAAAACAAGAACGAACGGACGTGTTTCCAAGCGGCAGCGAACTTAGTTTGGTGTTTTACTCGTATCAATGCGGCAGCTACGTCCATCTCGATAGGGTTGAGCAAGCAGGCAGGAATTTTTCAATCAAGTATCATTTTATGGTGCATGCGACAAGAGAGGTCACGTCGCACTTCGCTTTAATACCTCTTCGTGATCTGTCGGAGGGAAAGTACCTCGTCAACGTGATACAAGGACCGATAGAGCTGGACCGGCTAAGTGCGGGAGCATCGACAAGACCTTTAGACCGTGAGCGGGAGAGAAAAATAGTCTGCGAATCATTCGAGTTCAACATTACCAAGGAATGAGCTTTATGAAGGGGTAAGACCATGAGAATCGCCGTATTTTCGATGTCTGTGGTTTTTTGTTTCATTAGTACACAATCGGTAATAGGAGCTTCTTACACGATCTCACAAAATGGTATCAATTCAAAAGTACAGGTTTGACTGGTATGGGCATTGCCATCGGCCAGGTGGAGGCAGGACGGTCGGCAAAGGCGGGCTTCGATTTGGCAACGAATTCACATGAGCAAACCGTGCCATTTCAAGTCTACCGGCGGACACAATTCGACTCGCCGGACTCAGGATTTATCACCGATCATGCGACCGAAGTCGCGGGTGTGATGATCGCCACCGGCACGCCCTTTGCTTTGGTGGAGGGAGTAGCACCCCAAGCGAATCTTCATTCGGGGGCTGTTGTGTCAGGTATTGATCAGGACGCGGAAATTGCTTTGGCCATGCAACATGTAGCAACCCGAAATGGCGACGACGTGCGGGCTCTCAACCACAGTGCAGGAAGGCCACTCTTGGGGTTTGATACGACCGATGGCAACGCATTCCTGACTCAGTTCGTGGATTGGTCAGCAACACGGCATGACGTGCTATATGTGGCCGCAGGATTTCAAGACACTGGTATTATAGCTCCCTTGCCCTCCGACAACTTCAATGGCGTCACAGTGGCCGCTTCGCAGCCATTCAATGGCGGGACGCCCGCCGACCAAGTCTATCGACAAGTAGCTCCGTTCAACGATTTTACTTTTGATGCCATAGGCAACCGCACATCCGTTGACATTATTGCTCCGGGATTTGAAATCAGAACCACGTCACGGAGCGATGAACCGCTTGTCGATGGTACAAGCTACGCGGCACCGCATGTGACCGGGACGGTGGTGTTGCTGCAACAGTTTGCAGAGCAGCAAGTGACAGCCAGCAATCCACGTTTCATTGGTGGTAATTATCTTCACCATCAAGTGATGAAAGCGGTGCTATTGAATTCCGCAGATAAGCTGGCCGGTGTGATGGGATCCAATCGAGACGTCGTCAACGTGAACGGAAACGATTGGCTTACTACTTCCGCTTTCAGTAGTCCGGTGGTGTCCCTGGATGAACAGATGGGGGCGGGACACCTCAATGCGAAGAGTGCTGTCAAACAATTTGAGAGTGGAGAATACGATCCCGGAACCGTAACACCAAGGGCCTGGGACTTTGGCCAGATCGGCAGTACGGGATCTTCGCGAGACTATGTATTTGATCAACCATTGGGCCCTGGTTTTTTCGCAGCAACGTTGGCTTGGGATCGCAGAGTGGAACTTACCAATCCAGATAACACCTACAACTTTGGGGATCAATTCTTTGACTACGTCAATATTGATGACATTCTCACAGATTTGGACCTCTATTTGATGCCTGCCGCCTCCAACAACCTTGCCGAGGCATTGGCCAGGTCGATTTCCGGTTCAGATAACGTGGAGCATATCTTCTTTAATATACCGGCGGCGGGAAACTACAAGATCAGGGTGCAGAACGCCGGCGGACTCGGCGAGCCGGAAGATTTTGGGCTGGCGTGGTGGTTTGGCGATCTTCCCGCACCGGTACCGGGCGATTTTGATGATGATGGCGACGTGGACAACAACGACCTCAACGAGTGGGAAAATGATTTCGGCGTCGACGGCGGCAGTGATGCCGATGGAGACGGCGATTCCGACGGGTCTGATTTCCTGGCTTGGCAACGAAATGTAGGTGCAACTGCGTTATCCGCATCACAAGCCGTTCCGGAACCTGCTGCCTGGTTCTTGATGGCCATAGGCTGCTGCTTTGTGTCGTGTCGCAAGCAGTGTTCATAATGTCTGAACCAGTAGGCCACGAAAAAACACCCGATGGCGATCTGGTTTGACGGCGTCGATGTTTACCCAAATGGGTTAATCCACTCCTGCTACTGGCGTCCAAACAGCGCCTGACGGAGTTCTTCCTCGAACGTAGCGCTCGTTTCCAACACCACCCGGAAATCGGCTTTCCCAAGTGCATAAAAAATCGATTTCTCGCGTGCAACGATCGTGGCATTCCGCGGCTCATCGGTAATGAGTGCCGTTTCTCCAAAGTATTGCCCTTGGTTCAACTGGGCAACTGTTTTCTCTTCGGTTCCATCGTCAATCAACACATCGACACTACCGCCACGGATGAGATAGAACAACTCGCCCGGGTCGCCCTGACGAATCACAACATCACCCGCGTCCGCCTCGTGAACCATCATCTTGTCTGCGACTTCAGAAAGCGTATTCGGCGTGAGATCGGCAAACAGCGGGAAGCCCTTGAGGAACTCGCAGATGACCGACGTCTCTTGCACGGCCACATCCGATTTGATGTTTCCATCGACCATATTTACGATTCGATCGGCGACATCCAGAATTCGGTTGTCGTGAGTCACCATGATGATCGTACAGCCCTCGTCACGGGCCAGTTCCTGAAACAGCGTCACCACTTCGCGGCCCGACTTTTCGTCGAGTGCAGCGGTCGGCTCATCGGCCAGAATCAGCTTTGGTTTGTGGACCAATCCCCGTGCAATCGCAACCCGTTGCTTCTGACCACCGGAAAGTGATTTTGGTTTGTAATGCACGCGATCTCCCAGGCCTAACCGAGTGAGCAGCGATTTGATTCTCCCCTCAGCAATCTGTGGATCGAGTCCCACCAATTCCGCCGCCATGTTGACATTTTGGTACGCAGTCAGCGATTCAAAAAGGTTGTGGGCTTGAAAGATAAAACCGAGTTCGCGCCGAAGTCGGACGATCAAATCTCGATCGGCTCCCTGCAATTCGTTGCCCAGCACCTTGAGACTTCCTTCTTGAACGGTGCGGAGCGTTCCGATTAGCGTTAGCAGCGTTGTTTTCCCTGATCCGGAGGGACCGGTCATAATCACGATTTCACCCCGCCGCACATCGAGATTGTTGCTGAACAAAGCTTGTTTACGTAGTTCGCCTTCGCCAAAGTAGTGATTGACGTTGGCAACTTGAACTGTCTTTGGCAAGTGCATGCCTTCTGCAAATGCACCGCTTGTGGCCGGGATCGTCGTTTGACTGTCCATGATGGTTGCCGGTTCTTATCTACAGGAGAATAAATGTAAAGTAAAGTTAGCTCACCTATCAAAACAAACTTGCCGGATCGGCTGCCACGAGCTTGCGCACCGCCAGCATTCCCGAGCCGATGCACATCAGCATTGTCGCCGCAAGCACAAAACTCACACTCGGGACACTCATCTGCATCAATAACCCTGTGCGTTCGGCCAGCCACGTGTAGAGTCCATAGCTCGCTATCGAGCCTGGCAAAAAACCGATCAGCGCTAGCAGCAATGCTTCGACGACAATCAGCCCGACAAAATATCGTGTGGAGTATCCCATCGCCTTAAGCGTCGCGAACTCCGGCAGGTGGTCGGCGATGTCGGAATAGATCACTTGGTAACAGATGACCATTCCGACCACAAACCCAATGATTTTTCCCGCCAGAAAAATCGTCCCGATGGGTGTGCTTTTATCCCAAAAATGAATTTCCTTTTCGCGATATTCTTCCCGAGTTAGCACGAGGACATCCTTACTGAGTGTTTTCTCCAGAACCTTGAGAACATCCTCGGTGGAATAACCAGTTTGCAACTGGACGACGCCGATGTCTACGATACTCAAGGGATCCCCAAACCGCTTTCGATGTGGGTAGTATTTGGCGAAGTTTTCGTCGCTCATTACTAAGTTGCCGTCGTGAGCAAAATCGGTCCCCAAGTCAAAGGTGCCTGCCAGCATCAGTTTCATTCCGGCCAGTTCGACACTCTCAGCGGCTAACGCAGCGTCGTCGTCCAATGGGAATGCGAACTTGCGCCGCTTGCTCTTACGATCGATCAACGCCGAATTGGGCATCCTCAGCAGGTTGGTTTGTCCCTGGATTTCTTTGGAACTAAAGACTTTGGCCTCTAAAGGAATGCCAATCGACCGGATCGGATACCCGCGATTCCCTTTGCCGTCGGTCATCTTCCTCAGCACAGAAGTAGTCAACTCGCAATAGATGGGATAAGCGGCTTGGACTCCCGGACACGATCGCGCTTGGTGAATACGAGCGAGCGCAAACCGCTTTTCAGCTGCAAGCGTGAATTTGGCGGGGCTGACAATGAAGATGTCGCCTTTGAGATCGTCGATCATTTTCACCTGGCTGTCGAACAAGGCATTCTGAAAACCGACTTGAGAAAACATCAGCAGCACCGCAAACGCGATACCCACCAGCGCAATGGCCAACCGACGCCAATCGTGCGTCAAGTTTTTCCAGGCCAGTGGTGTTCTACGTTTTCGCGTCATTGCAAACCAACTCTAAACAAACCAACTCTAAACAAACCAACTTTAAAAGAGATCGACCGGGTCGGCCTGAAAGAGCTTACGCAAAGCTCCGATTCCCGAAATCACACACATCCCAATTGCCAAGAGCAAAACCGTAAACATGATTTCCGTAGTCAGAAACATAGGCATCCCCGAAGCATTCTCCACCAAACGATAGAGAACCCATGAAATCACTAGCGACGGTACATAACCCACCAACGCCAGCATCACCGATTGCTGCAGAATCACGTTCGTCAGATATTTGTTGCTATAGCCGATGGCTTTGAGCGTGGCGTATTCACTCATCATGTTATCAATATCGGTAGACAGAACTTGATAGACAATCGCCACCCCGACAAACACAGCAACCCACACGCCGAGCTGAAAGATTTGTCCCAGAGGCGTTTCAACAACCCACCGATACTCTTCGCGCTCGTTGACCTCGGCCCGTGTCAGAATTTCGACATCGGAGTTGGTCAACATCGCGGCGTCGAGTTTGTCATATTCTGGCGACTCGGCTGCGTGCAAAGGAATTCCGTAGATCTGAGCCAGCTTCTTTCTTACCGCCTCGCCCTGCCCCGGGTCGTGTAGCTTTAATAAACCGAAATTCACGTCGTCTATGGTTTGCCAGGGGCAAGCTCGCACGTAACCTTCGGGACTGGTCAAACAGGCTCCGTTGCTAGCCATGCCTGTACCCAATTTGAACAAACCCACGATACGAATCCGCTCCGGGCCGAGTGTGGTTTCCACACCGATATCTTGCTCGCTGAATTTCGTCCCCTGCTTCGGGCCGTATTCTGGTTTTGATTTGACGTCGATCAAAACAAACCGTGGATCGGTCAGCATCCGAGCCTGTTGGCGAATATCCTCTCGTGAGAATCCCGGATCGTTGGGGTCGGTACCCAAAGTGATGATCCCGCGCCACTGCCCGGCTGGATCTTTGGGATCTTCACCCTCTCTACCCACAGGCAGGGCGTAGCGAATCGGAGCCTGCCATTCGCTCAACCCCAGGTAGAAAGGACGCGCGTGTGCGATCTCCGGCAACGAGGCGGCCTGTTGTACGCGCATGCGAGAAAAAAATCGAGGTTCCGTAAGGTGCAGGTAAGCCGGCGACCGGAGCATCAGATCGAATTCTAAAGCGTCGTAGATCTGGGTGGCGGTTCTTTCGATCCCCCCTCGGAAACCCATCTGCATAAAGATCAAGATCACCGCAAAGCCAACGCCCGCCACGCCAACGCCTGTGCGAACTTTGTTATGAGCAAGGTTCTTCCATGCCAGCGGAGTATTCATTGCGCCAGATCGCTGTTATTTCGACTCTTGCCTGTGCCATCGCCCGATTGTGCACCAAACTCAACCATGACTTTCAATCCCACCAAGGTCGAAGCATGAGCAATTGCGTTCTTGTCTTTGATCTCGATGCGAACTTCAACGACACTACGATCGGCAGGAGCTAAGGGATTGCGGTTCGATAAACCGGGCGGAGCTATCATCCCACCGATCTGTTTCACAATTCCTTTCATCCCCCCTGGACGTATCTTGGTTTCCGGGTCCATCTTCCCATCCGCAAAAGGTGGTGAAAACGACGGACTGCGGATCGTCACTTGCTGCTTTTCGCGGAGCTCTTTGACATCCGCTTCGTACACCTCGGCAATGCACAGCATCTTTCTCAAATCGCCCAACTGAACAATCGGGGTCTGGGTGATAAATTCGCCAGGCCGAAGAAAGGTTTTCAGCACCGTGTACGGTCGACTATCGCTTGCCTTTTCTCGGACAGTGGGATCATGATCCTCGATGCACTCGAGTTTCAATACGTCTGGTAAATCGTCGGCAGAGACGTTTGGCACCATCAGCACGGAACGCTTTAAGGTCTCTTTGGCAACTTCAATCTCTTGAGCGATCGCCTGGCTGTCGTAGCCTTCTCTTAGCTGGTCAAGACTCTTCCTGGCAACCGTCACGTTGGCCTGTGCTGCGGTGACTGCCTTGTCGGCGGCTTCCTTAGACAAGGAATAACTTTCGCTGGCAATCTTGTGCTCTTGGAGCGCTAAATCCATTTCATTGTGCTGTTTGGCCAATTGATGTTCTGTTACCAATTCAGGGTCCGTAGAATAGAGGATCGCTAGCCGACCATACTCTTCCGTCGCCAACTTGCTAGCCACTTCCAACACAGCCAATTTGCCTGCCAAAAGTTCAACTTCCTTTTGCTTGGCCAATGCCTGCGCCTCGGCGGCTTCCGCCTGTGCCTTTTGGGCTTCGACCACTTCCAATTCGTGGTCTCGCTTCTTGTCTGCCAGGTCTTTCTTTTTGATCAATGCATCCAATTGTGCTTTTCCGATATCGTAACTGGCCAGCAAACCCAAGACACCATTCTCGGGAGCTAACCGAGTCTCGCGCACATCAGGATCCAGAACTTTTAATCGTTCGCCGGGGATCGCGCTGATCGAAATAATTCCCTCCGCAGGCTCCAACCGCCCCAAAGCAAATACAGTTCGAGGTTGCTTCGACTCCTCTCCAGGAGAGTCGCTCGGGGATTTCCAATCGCAGCCTGACATCATGCCATGGAGGCCAACAACCAATAGAGCAATTGCTGCAAAGCTTGGACGAATGGCGGAGTGCATCGGGCGAGTCTCTTTCAGGCGGCGGCAGCTCAAACTCATTGTAGAAAATCAAACTCCAGAGGAATCCAGCAAACGTACCGCGCTACAATGGAAGACGCAGCCATTTGGACTCGATTTTTCTGGAGGGAACGTGAAAAGAAACCGGAAAAATGCCTTCCAGGGCGGGAACCATTTGCCCTTGTACCTACTATAATCAGAATTCCTAGCACCTCGACGGTCAAACTGGCCAGACATCGCTTTTTGCCCTGTAGAAAAGGCTTTCCTAAAGACTCATATTGCCTTGAATTATGCCGGACCGTTAGAGTGACAGCCTGTTTTCTTGGCTACGGCGTCCCTCGCCTGTCCAATTATTACGCCTGGAGCGATTGATCATGCGGAGACTTATGACGTTTTTGATGGGGGTCGTCACCGGGGCCATCCTGCTGTTTTCGGCACTGCACTATCATCTGATTCGAGCCAACGACGGGCTACACGTCATCCGAAAAGTCGATTCCAAGCTTGCGGCTACCTACGTGGATATTCGCGGTTTTACCGTCGCCGACTGGACGCAACACCCCGACGTGGCCGCCGCGTTGATGAACTCCGACCAACGCGATTTGCTCGAAGGCGCCGCCACCGATGCGCTGCACAATGGCATCGACCGGTTCTTGAATCGTAACGATGCTCGGCGTTAATCCGATTGCCGGCAGATTCGATTTCAATTCTCTCCGCCGAATACTGCCAGTATTCAGCAAGGCCCGTCTCAGCGCTTGCAGCCGTACAATCCGCATGACTGTCAAGGTTGGCAGAGACTTGAAGCTCCGACAGCGCACCACACGATATCCAATAGGGACACCAATCCGCTGGAGCTTACCAGCAAAGACCCTTTTGTAAGCCAAGGCATTGTGGTTGGCGCAGTGCATTCTCTCCGAGAAGGAATGGCAAGGTGGAACTCAATCGCAACCAGTACTTCTTTTTGGGGATCATCATCCTGCTCATGGGCATGCAGTTGCGCATGGTGAGTGCATTCGTTCTCACGCAAGATGCAACAAGGTTCTTAGCCGAAAGAACCCGCTCTTCCGAGACGGAAGGAACTCTGGTTTCTTTCTCCAGCGACCTCGGTGCATTGCCCCAAAAAGTGATTCACCCGCCTGAATGGTTAGGATGGTGTCTCATGTCGGTTGGAGCCGTACTCATTTTGCATAGTCTGGCAATGAAAAAACCGGGGGGTTAGCGCAATGGGACAAAAACATTTTCTCTTCGTCGGCTTATTTTTGCTAACGGTTGCTTTGTATCTGGCGCTGGGGTGGAGTTCATCAGATGCCGCTCAGGAAAATAGCCAAGCAGGCAGACGTTCCAGCGCTAGCTACGATCATCGCGAAAATCAATCCGAAGACGGCTCTCGGAGAATCCGCGAAGGGACTCTCCTCAAGGGACAGACAGGGTACTTCCGTCAGGATGGCGATATCGCAACATTCGTTACTGACGATGAACGCGAATTGGGCGGGCTGCCCAATCTGAATCTAGAACGCGTGCTCCGAACACTCAAAACCTCCGACGAAAATCAAACGATTCGTTGGCGAGTCGACGGGACGATTACCGAGTTCTCCGGTAAAAATTATTTACTTATCACGAGAGCCGTTTACAAGTCGGCTGCACCTCCTCCGGCGCCAGAACACCTCACCGATGAAGCCGCCGAAGAGGAGTGATTTTTTCTGTCACTGAGCTTCCCGAGAGAACGACCTATTGCCCGCGGCACACGCCGGCAGAGTGAGGGCGATGCTTGACACTGGCAGCGACCTCGATATGATCTACCTTTAGGGTTTTTTCCGCACGAGTGCGTTGCGAACTCGGCTGTTTGCCACTGCATTTGCGGATCGATTAGCTTTTCTGTATTAGCCTTTTTCCTTGAGCACATGTCCAATGGCCAAATATCGTCACATCGAAGTCAACGAATCGGCCCACGTCAGCGTGGTGCGTTTCCTCGATCAAAAAATCATCGATCCCGACGCCATCCAGGAATTGGGATACGAGCTGTTCGAATTGGTTGAGAAAGACAATCGCAAGAAGCTCGTCTTGAATTTCTCTGAAGTCGAATTTCTGTCGAGTGCCGCTTTGGGAAAGCTCATCACTTTCGAAAAGAAAACAAAACGGCTTGAGGCCGATCTGATACTTACGAACATTGCTCCGGAAATCTTCCAAGTATTTGCCATTACGAACCTCGACAAGTTGTTCCAAATCAAGGACAGCGAGGCAGATGCATTGGCTGTTCTCTAGCGAGCGACCCATGCCTTCTTCCCGCAAGCCGCACGTCATTCGCTGTTCGCTGCCAAGCGACTTGACTGCTTATCATGAACTTGTGCAACAGGTTCTCGATAAACTTCAGGAATTGGGGTGGAAAAAGGAAAACATTTTCGGCGTACACATGGCCCTCGAAGAATCGATTAGCAACGCCATCCGGCATGGCAATCACGAAGATCCAGCCAAGCAAGTCCACTTCCACTCGGAACTAGCTGAGAATTGTTTTTATGCCCAGGTTTGCGACGAGGGCACCGGTTACGATCCTGGCGTGGTGCCCGACTGTTGCTTGCCAGAAAATCTTGAAATCCCAGGGGGTCGTGGCTTGGCTTTGATTCGCGCTTTCATGACAACCGTCACCCATAGCGATGAAGGTCGCTGTGTGACGATGGAAAAGCAACTCGAATAAAGCAGCCGGACAATCGGTCGCAAATTTCTGCCATTCAAGCCACGCGACCGGCCCCCCCGAAAAAATGCCCGCCTCAGCTCGCGAATCGGCTCTTGTCGCTCCCGGGAGCGTCCGATAATATGGAAGACTTCCGCTTCTACGCGGAGGCCCATTCCTCGGTAGCTCAGTTGGTAGAGCAAGCGGCTGTTAACCGCTGGGTCGTAGGTTCGAGTCCTACCCGAGGAGCTTTTCCGGTGGTTCCCGTAGGTTTACGAACCCCTAATACCCATTTTAGGCTCGCGAACGTGCGCTGGTTTACGTTCCCGATAGTTCCCAGCGCCCCACGATGCGCCCACTCCAAGAGTAGTCGGGTTGGATGTGGCCGCGACCCTCAGTAGTGGCTCGAAAAGGGCGTCGGAATCCCCATCAAACAAAGCATCTTTTAGCGGCAATGTGGTGCTAGCACCATTCTTATCGTGCTGCATTTCTCCATATCGGAGCGCTTTGCGAACCCTTTGACTGCAAGACGAGGCGTCCGAGTTGTGTATCTTGGTCTCGACAATACTATTGGCCGATTGTCGACGTAGTAAGTACGATCCTGTCTGAAAATAGCGAGGAAAGCACCTCCATGGTCACTCCGCGAGGCACCAGGCATGTCACAATCACAGCATAACTACCGACAGCGCAACAAACGATCTTGGCGCGAGCGGTGGTATGAAATCATCTTCGAAGCAGATACGTTTCCCGGCAAACTGTTCGATGTGCTTTTGCTGATCGCAATTCTGCTTAGCGTGTTGGTGGTGATGTGCGAGAGCGTGGAAGGAATTAGAAAGGACTACAAGCCTCAACTGCTGGGGGCCGAGTGGTTTTTCACACTGCTTTTCACCGTGGAGTATCTCTCCCGAATCGTGTGTGCCCACCGACCGCTACGGTATATCTTTAGTTTCTATGGCATCGTCGATCTGCTGGCAATTCTTCCAACCTACCTGACCCTACCCATTTTCACCGGCGGGGCGGATACGCAACGGCTAGCAGTGATTCGGGCCTTGCGGCTGTTGCGAGCCTTTCGAATCTTCAAACTCGCACACATGCTCTCGGAAGCAGCTGCCCTGAGACAAGCAATGTGGGCTGCCCGCGCCAAGGTACTTGTCTTTCTCTCCGTGGTGTTGATCGCAGTTGTGATCGTCGGCTCGGCGATGCACGTGATCGAGGGCGGAGATGCTGAAAGCCAAATTGAAACCGGATTCGATTCCATACCAGAAAGTATGTATTGGGCTGTGGTGACTATGACCACTGTAGGCTATGGAGATGTCTCTCCAGCAACCGCCTTAGGAAAACTGATTGCCGCCTGCATGATGATGCTTGGCTACTGCTTGATCATCGTGCCCACAGGCATCGTCTCCGCGGAACTTGCCCATGCCGGAGGACGTGAGCTGACCACGCAAGTTTGCCCCGAATGCATGGCCGAAGGCCACGATGCGGATGCCAAGTGCTGCAAATACTGTGGCGAGATACTGTAGCAAGCACTTGTGAACTCTTCTACTCAGCGATTTGCAATTTAAGCTCGTCTGAATTGCCTTTGAGCTCGGGCGCATACATCGCTGAGATTCGCGTGGGCAGGGCGCTAAATTTTCCTGGGGTTTCCGCGCGCAGACGATAAGAGACGCTGTGCCGACCGCGGGCCATGCGGGCTACAAACAGGCTCACCCGATCGTCGCGCAGTTCCATGTAGGCACGCAGAGCATTGTCGTTATAGCCGCTTCGGATCGCCACCGGTTCGCAACCGGCCGGTTTCATGTCTTCAAGGAGAATGTATTCATAATCGTTCTTGCTCTCGGCGATTAGCTCCACCTCGATCAGATCGCCACTGGCAACCTCAGCGAAATTGGTAAGTGGAATGCGTCTGAATTTTTCTACCACTTGATCGACCACTTGGCCATGGCCCCCGGCAACTTCTGTGGAGGCTTTTTCAGGAACAAGCTTAAAATAGTTTCTTGTGATTTTGAGTTCTAAGCCGGCGGACATGATGTCGTCCTCTAAAGTAAAATTCGTGACATAGGCGTTAAAATAGATCGGCATATCTCCTTGCTTGATCAATTCGACTTTATGTCGACCCCCTGCCAGGTCCGCGCCAGTGAGCACGCATTTGTTGTCGAACGAGAAAAGGTTCTCGCTTGTGATCTCGACTTGCTTGCGCTGTTTGCCGTCGACCCACACTTCAACCGTCCCCTGGGGACGGTCCTCACCGGTAGCTTTCAAGAAATCGGCAAAGGCCTCGACCACCAAGGCCGTATCGCGAGTGCTATTCCAATACGTGGCATGCTTGCGATTGTTGAGAAGATATTTCACAAGCTGCGGAGCGATCTCGCTCTCGGGATCTGTGGCAACTAGAAGTTTGAGATAATAGGCGTGGGCTTCGTATTCACTGCCGTACCAGTACCACCACTGCCCACCGGGGAGTTCCAACCAGGCGGTTTGGTTTTCCGCGTCTTGGCGAAGATACTGGCCGAGGTTGCGGATGACCATTGCCAGTTTTTCTTCATCTTCTTGCAGGTGAAGAGCCATGCCAAACGTGGCGAGGCTGTACACGGCCAAACGGGTGCGATCACGATAGAGAAACTCGGTCATCTCCGATTGGCTGGGGCTCGGAGATGCGCCAGCTTGCTGCGCTTCGCTTAAAACCATTAAAACCAGCGCATCGGTGTTGTCGGCAAATTGCTTGGCCAAAACTTTTTTTCGCCCCTTCTGTGGCCAGATTTTCAATCGTTTCACTTGTTCCACCTGATATCGCTGAAGCCAACCGATGCCGTGCTCCAGAACGCTTGGCACGATAGCCACATTATTTTCCTTGGCTACCAATAGGCCATGCACAACCAGAGCCGTCGTGTGCGGATAGCTCCGTTCGCCCCAGCCGCTAAACCAGCCCCAGCCGCCGTCGGAAAGTTGCATTTCGGTGAGCCGGTTAACGCCCACTTGGACGATGCTGTGAAGTTCGGCTTCGTCGAACACCGGATTGTTCTTAAATCGCTGCCAATCTTTTGCACGTTTGATGTCGTCGCCCGTTTCTTGGGAATTGAGGTTAGTGCGTTTCTCGCGAATCGTTTTAAGATCGACACCCATACGGCGCAATGTCTGCTGCGTAATCACCGCGGGCAAAAAACGGTTCAGCGTTTGCTCGGTACAGCCGTAGGGGTAATCGATCAAGTAAGGCAGCGCGTCGACCATTGCGCCGGCAAGCGTGGGCGTGTAACGAATTTCCAGGCGCGTCTGATCCACGCGCCGCTCAGCGGGGATGGTAACGGTAAAATCTTTTGTGTCTTCTTCCGGACGGATGACGCCGGTGATCGATTCGGTTTTGAGCATGCCGTGTACAAAAACCGGAAACGTCATTTGCATGGCGTCAGACTCTTCGTCGGTCAATGCGCTCATCCGCACGGTTGCCAATCCTTCGCGCGTCGCTTCCACGCGCCAATCGACGCGCTGCTCGCCGCCGGCGGGGATGGTGACCACTTTTTCCAACTGCTCGGGGCCCGCAAGCGTTTCGCCCTCCAAGGCCAACTGGACCCGCACTTGCTTTTCCGTGGGAAGATAATTGTGGACATTGGCAGAGAGAACCACTTCGTCGCGTTCGACGAAAAATCGGGGCGCTTGCAGGCGTACAACAATGTTTTTGCGTGTCACCACTTCCGCCGTGCCCTCGCCGACTCGGGTGCCGTGGCCCATGCCCCAGGCGCGTACTTTCCACGCGGTAAGATTCTCGGGCATGTCGAATTCCACTTCCGCCATGCCCTCGGCATTGGTTTCGAGCGAGCCAATCCAAAAAGCCGTGTCGGCAAGATTTTCGCGGATTTGTGGCGCTACAAGTTCCGCAGTCGTCTGGTCCCCCGGGTCTTGGCCCCTGGATTCAGACTCGGACTTGGTTACTAGTCCATCGGCCATGGCCATTGGCGCACCCCCACCCATACCTCCACCTTCACCCAATCGTCTCTGGAGAATTCCATGGCGTAAGTCATCTCTCGATAGAGCAGATGATATTTCATCGACCACCGTCTGGCCAAAAATGCCCAAGTTTTGCATGTGCGGTTGATTGTTTTTCACTAATGGCCTACTCGATCGTTCGAGATTCGTTTCGCCCTGCGAGTAGTGGTTCCGCCGCCACTTCCAAAAGAACTCGCGAATTTCGGGTACGTTTGTGCCGCCGGAAATGTACTCCAGAGCTTTGTCGTAAACGGCGACTGCCAGGGAACCCACAAAAGGCTGATTCTGCTCATCGGTGAGCTTGAGCGCCAGCTTGGCCGCTTGCCCCGGCAGAAAAGCTTCGGCCGAGGGAACCACTTCGACGTTCAACACCCGCTTCACCGGAGGAACAAACAACTCGCGCACCACCGTATGCACACGCCCCCCGTGAACACTCACCGCCTCGACAAACACGTTGGGGGTGTCTTTTGCAGTGATTTCCACTTCAACGGTGGTACTCTTGCCATCGCACTGGACTAGTTGCGGAGCAACGTACACTCCATTGGCAGGACGCAAAAACAGCAGAACCGCCGCACCGGTGCGGTTCGTGTTGATTTGCAGGATGGCCTTGTCGCCCGCTTGGTACTCGCGGCGATCGGGGATAATTTCCAAATCGTTATAACGGAACTGCGAACTATCGAATCCTGCTCCCGTTATTGTGATAATCTGCCCACCTTCGATCGTGTGCCCTGCTCCGTCCGATAACTCGTAAGAGAGCCGAACCTGTCCCGGTTCCGAAGCTTTCAATTGCAACTCGGCCCGCCCCAATTCGTTGGTAGCCAGCTCCCAGCTCCCAGCTTCGGTTTCCACCGGTTCTCCATTTTCGTATTGGATTTTCAGTAAACGAAGCGTTCCGGAACCCACGATCGGTTTGCCATCCAATGTGCGCGCTGCCGTTCCAACAACGATTGTGTCTCCCACGCGGTAATAACCACGATCGGGCCAAAGCGTCACTTGAAATGGTTGCTGTGCGACTAGAACACGGCCATTGCCGACAATTGTGCGACGCGATTGGTCGACCACTTCGGCTTGGATTTCATAGCGGTGATCTTGGTCAGGATGAAACTGCTTGGCCAGGGCGGTGTCGATTTCGACTTTGACTTCGCCATCGGGACCGATCGCAAGTTCGCGCTCCACCACGACTTCTGGGGGTGTGGGTGCGTGCCAAAACCAGGCAGGATGCGGTGCAGAACAGCCCCAACGGTTCCAACCTGGATACCAGGTGGTCTCTCTAGCAAACCACCAATAGCCCGGGCCATAGAGCCAATCCCACGGCATGGGCGGGTACCACCGCTGATGATGGGTCGACCGGACCACCTTTACTCTGACGGTTGCCTCGGTGACCGGCTCGCCAAAATAGTAACGGGCCGAGATCGTTGCTTCAAATTTTTCGCCTAACGCAATCGGTTTTTCAGGAGCGGCAACCGTCACTTCAAATTCAGGCTTTTTGTATTCTTCAACACGGAATGTCCCCCCGCCATGGTTGACCACATTGATGCGGTACTGCCCCAAAGTGGCGCCGTCGGGAACTTGCCAACTTCCGGCGAGTCCCCCAAAGGCATCCGCAATCAACTGAGTGCTGTAAACCTTTTCGTTTCTGGGATCGCGGATTTCTACCTGAAACGACTGTGCCGCGAAACGTGATTCGTCTTGCATATCGTATTGAGCATTCCGCACCCAAAATTTGAAATCCAATTCTTGCCCCGGACGATAAACGGGGCGGTCGGTGATCGAGAAAACTTTCACCTGCTGATACTGTTGATCGTGGTAATCGCCTGCCCAAACGCTTCGGAAACCGAGATGCGCAAGCCGCCCTTCGGGCGTAGTAGCCACGGCCAGCCATTGATGGCGACGGTGGTCTTCGTCGGCAGGGAGTGTGACCAATCCCTGTTCATCCGTAAGCTGGGCGAAGTTTTTCGTCCGCACCTGGAACTTCTTGCCCTCCAGATTCTCTTGCCAAAAGCCAAAGAACTCGACATTGCAATTCGCCACCGGCCGACCGCTTTCCGCGTCGGCCACATAATAAAGGGCTTTTTCCGTAAGTGGTTTTTTGACGATCGCGGTGTCGCTAAGCCAAAGAACAATGTTTGTCACATTGCCGTCGACCATTTTTGAAGTGACGAGATAGGCCCCCGGCTCCTGCAACGGAGTCGTGACCGTGATACGCTTGTCGAAGTGGTTCACAAGCGGATCGAGGTCGAGACTCCAGCGGGCAACTTCTTCCCCCAGATATTTTTCCTGGCCGAGAGATACTAAGCGGTGCCCAAGATTTTCGATTTGCGTTTGATCCCATTCCAATCGGGGCGGGCTCGCTTGCAAATAGACTTTCACGTCGTCCAGCAACTCGCGCATCTTGATGCGATGTGCGGTAAACTCCACGCGATTCCCGTTGCGAAAACGGAAGTCCACCGTGGCGCCTAGCCCCGCAGGCTGGGTCATCACCGGCTCGAACCGGCCCCAATTCTCCTCGATCTGCTGCAACTGGTTCTTAGCGTGTCGCCGATTGCCGCCACGCTCAGCAGCTTGCCGCCAATAATTGGCAGCTTGTTTATATTGCCGCCGATTTTCAAAATTTCTTGCCAGTGACTCCACAGCTGATTGCCAGTCGCTTGTTGTCCGATCGGCGGGGGACTCATCGAGTACCAACTGAAAAAGCTTCAGTGGGTTGTGTTCCTCTGGCAGATCGAATCGCTGAATGCCCGCTGCCAAGCGGGCGATGGTTTCATTTTCAGCCAAAGTGTGGAGGGCGTAGGTTCCCGTTTCTTGATCTTTGTTGTCATTAGAAAAAGTTCTGCCGAACCACCAGCCGTAGCTCGCGAGCGTTTCCACGCCAAACTGCGATTGCAGAAACCTTGCTCGGGTCAGCCGTTCTTGATTCCGACGTTTGGGCTGCCACTGGACCATTTTTTCGAGAATCCAGCGCCACCGCTGGCCATCGTTTTCGGCGTCGTCCCAAGAGTTTGGGATCGAATAGAAAACTGGTTCTCCATCCACATCGACGGGGGCCATACGCGGATTCTCGTGAACAAACGCCCAGCCCTCTTCTATTTCAGGAAGTTTTTCGATGTCTGTCAACGTTTGCAGTCGCCATGCTCGCGTGTAATTTCGTCCGTGGAGCAGCGCATCGGCAAACCGATTAAGCAGTGTCACAGCCAGCTCAGATTCATGTCGTTGATCATCGCTCTCCAGCTGCGTGAGCGCTTGCTGGAAAAGCTGCAACGCCCTCACACGATCGCGAGCTGTAGAGTGCATCCTCTTTGCACCACCACCACGAAGATCGCCGCGGCGAAACTCACCAGCGATTTGATAACCATGATGAGCAACATCCATATAACTGTGGGCAACCTCGGAAAGAAGTTCCCACCGTTTGCCATGACGACCAACAATTTCCTCTCGTAAATCGTCCAGCTCGCTCAATCGGCCTAGCCGACGATAGCATTCCAAGCTACTGGCATAAGCCTTGGTCAAGTGGTCGGTGTCGACATCCGTTGAAGACAACAATTGTTGAAAAGCGTCGAGAGCTTCCTGGTAATTCCCGTCGACGAACAATTGTTTTGCTGCATCGAGCTGCGGCTGATTTTCAGCGGCCCGCAAAACGCCGCCAGATTGCGACGTGCAACACCACAGCAGTAAAAAAAAGACGGCCTTGCGTATCATGATGTCGCCTCAAACTCTCTGTTTCTCATATTTTGCCTGCGTCCAGAATGTCTTGTTCTACGCGACCGGGGCGGGAATCGTCTACCCAGTATTCGCCCCTGAAAAACGAGGCGTATTTCCCTGGAAACTTGGATGTCCGTCCCGAACGAAAAGTTCCCACGATCCGTGATGTTGCCTTTTTGCAACATAGGCCATGAACCGTTGTTGTGGGTGCACCTCGCCAGGGCGATCTGAAGCTCAAAATCAGCTATTTCGCGCTCTCGCCATGGAGTGTGCCCTGACTGATAAAAGGAGTCCGCAATCGCGGCAAAAAATCGTACACTTGTTCGCCAAACCGACCAAAAAAACCAGGGACAAGTTCTGCCTTTATCCTCCAGGAAGTTTTTGTGATCGCTTCGCCCGATTTCCATGTTCGCACGCACCGCTCGCTGGTCGATGTGGCATATCGCCTGCTCGACTCCGCGGCAATCCTGTTTGCGACACTCGCTGCAACACGATACACGGATCACGAATACCTGGAAAATTTGGCCGTGGTCGGAGCGACCACCCTGCTCGTGCATGCGGTGGCAATCGAAGTGAGCGGACTGTACCGCAGTTGGCGTGGATCGCGATTGACACTCGAACTGTGGTGTGTGCTCGTAAACTGGCTCTATACGGCGCCGACCGTATTGGGCATCGGACTATTAACGCGTTTTAATTCAGAGTTCAGTTACACCACTAAGCTGGTTTGGCTTACGCTGACTCCCCTGGCGATGATCAGCGGACGCATCGTGCTGCGAAGTGTGCTAAAGAGCTTGCGACGCCGGGGACTCAATACACGCTCGTTCGCAATTTGCGGAGTCAATCCGCTTGCGATTCAACTTGCCGAAAATGTTCGCAACTCGCCCGAATTAGGTCTCGAATTTGCGGGTTTCTTCGACGATCGTCCCGAAAGCCGTACTGGGCAAGAACTCGAAATCACCCATGCACATACGGGCGATCTGCACCAGCTAGTACAGCTCGCGCGTGATGGGGAAGTCGACATGATATTCATCACCTTCCCGATGCGCGCTGAAGACCGGATCCGTAAAGTACTCGACCTATTAGGCGATAGCACGGCATCGGTTTACATCGTGCCCGACTTTTTTGTGTTTCAAATGCTGCATGCCCGTTGGAATCAAATCAATGGGCTACCAGTGGTCAGCGTGTTTGAAACACCTATTTCTGGGATCGATGGCGTGTTGAAACGCGGATTCGATTTGGTGGTCGCCTCTGCCATGTTGGCGTTCTTGGCGGTGCCCATGGCGATAATCGCGCTGCTCGTAAAGTGGTCGTCCCCTGGTTCGGTGCTCTTTCGACAAAAGCGGTATGGGCTGATGGGAGAAGAAATCGGCGTATGGAAGTTTCGCTCGATGCATTGTTGTGACAATGGAAATGTAGTACGACAGGCCACCCAGAATGACGATCGCATCACGCCGATTGGCCGCGTGTTGCGTAAAACCTCTCTCGACGAGTTGCCGCAACTTCTTAATGTATTGGGAGGCAGCATGTCGCTCGTAGGACCACGGCCTCATGCCACGGCTCACAACGAAGAATACCGCCAATTGATCGACGGCTATATGCTTCGGCACAAAGTAAAACCGGGCATCACCGGTCTCGCCCAAGTAAATGGTTGGCGCGGCGAGACCGAGACCATCGAGAAAATGCAACGGCGGGTCGAATTCGACCACCGATACATCCGCGAATGGTCGTTATGGATGGATGTCAAGATATTGCTGAAGACAGTTCTTGTTGTCTTGCGGCAAGAAAACGCATATTAGCGCAACTCTGCGTAGTGTAGCTAGCTAGGTTCATTGTCCTTGATATTCCGGATTTCTGCAGCCAGGTCTCCGGCAATGCGAACAAGGACATACTCCACCAAAATGGATCAATCTCAAGAAGGAACAGAACCCCCCCCTCACACAGGGGGCAGATGTATTAGCCAACATCGCTCTCATCTCCAGACGTCTGGCCCGCCACGAAGCAGCCTGTCTGCCCTAAGTTGCTGCTGACTCTATTGAACCGTCGAGAGCGTGGCGAATGAAATAAGTCCTCTTGGGGGGGAAATATGCCCCTAATGAATGGCACCCATTTATTCGTTTAAAGGCAAATATCGCCTGTTTATTTCGATATTTATTACAAAATCCAAGAAATAACGGTCCATTTGTTTCCACTCAAAGTTGATAGCTGATAAATTGGATGCAGTATCCGAATCGAACTATGTACTACTTTACCTATCTTACTTTTTCTTTCGAGAAATCCCAGACAAGAATCTGGGGAAGAAAGACGCAGGGGAACGCTAATGATTTCGTCAAAAATCAGGACACCGCTATTTGTTGTTGGTTTCATATCTTTCTTACTTCTACTTTCCACCTCTCCGGCAGCGGCGGGCATCATTACGCCCGGCACATATCGGCTGTTTGACCACGGCTTTGGAAATCTGGGGCCCGACTATGGGCTCCGTGTGGACGCTACCGGTCAGCTCTTCAGTACCGAGTTGGGTGGAGCTCAAACTGTTCTCACCTGGAACGGTGGTCCTACCGCCACGATCTCAGGTACGTTGCACGAAAACACAACGACCGACATTTGGCAAGTGAATTATGTAATGACCGGAGTGGTTGCCGCCGCAGGCAATCTGGGATTTACTGCCACAGCCGGATCAGGCACTCTGACCGATCCTCTGCTGAATGTTACGCCAATCACCGGCGAACAGAATGGCTCAGGTATTGCCTTCGACTTCCTGGCTGATGGTCATCGCATCCCAGGCGATTCTGACACAGCGGTAGGCCGTGGTTGGTTGTTGCCGCCCAGCTCCACTGACGATTGGCTCGTACGGGCTGAACTCATCCCGGAGCCAGGCTCAGCGCTGCTGATAGGCCTCGGACTGACAAGTCTCTCGTTCTGTCGACGGGGTCGGAATACCAGATAGCATCAGCGACTCGACGGGTAGTCCCATACGGTTGACCACCCACAGCTTTTTACGTCATCCACGCCTTGTTAAATCACCTGGGCGTGGATGACGTTTTTTTAATGGATAGCCGCAGGGCTACGACCCGCAGGCATCGCGACTCGAAAAGTCGCCGCCAAGTGCGATCGCCTTCAATTCGAGGCATGCCGAGATTCGATCCAATCTGCAACGTGATGGTTGTGACAGGCATGCAATCCGGCCCGGTCGAAATACCTCAGCACCGGCAGCAAACCCTGGCTTGCCGCCATCAGTTGGCCTCGACTGCTTACGTTCAGCTTTTCGTGCAGTCGTTTCACGTGTTGGTGCAGCGTGTGGATACTGATGTCGAGTTGCTGCGCGGCTTGCTTTTCACTTTCGCCTTCGTGCAGATGGGTGAGCACCTGTCGCAATCTCGGAGGCAACGAAACCACCGTGGGCTGTTGGAGCGAGGCCAAACGCCAAGGGAAATGAAAACTCATCTCCTCAAGGAACAGGTGAAATAATCTCGCAGACCGGTTTGTGTAATCCGTGGATCGAGGAGCGATCACTACATAAACATACCCGTCGGCAAGCATCGGCATGGTGCCGCATAGCAAGTCGGGACATGAGTTGACATGCACAGGACGATTATTAGGACCATCATGCTTGGGACATCTGCCGTTCGTCAGTTCTGCGCACCAACTCTGGTGCGTTGCCCCACAGGATTCACAAGCGGATCCAACTTCCATCTGTAATTGAAAGTGCCCGTCTGGAAGAATTCTTTCCTGAAAAAGTCGCGCCACTCCACCGTGGTCGCCGACAATCGATCCGATCGGCTTTCTGGCATCATTCGATTGTTGCTCGGCATCAGCAACTTCTAACAGCAAGCCGGCACTCCCATCAAGCATCGCCAGTAGACCCTCTAGCATCCGCTGTCGCCAAGCGAGTGGGTCTTCCCCCAACTCCAGACATCGGTTGACAAGCCGATAGACGTTTCGAACCTCATGCAGCCGCAACTGCCGATGCTCCGCCATCGTCACACCCCCTTAGATATCAGTTTACTTGCAAATGCCGCCTTTTCATACGCGGCAACCCAACAATGTGCGCGCCGTTCCGCACACTCCGCGCGCCTATGAGCAATCAAAATAGATGCCCAGTTCAGGCTAATAGTTACTTTCCTCAATTTGCACTACTTGTACGTGTTGGAGCAAACTACGTAGAGCAAATCCCATACCACCATATCCGGCAGAGAAAGAGAGTACTTGGCAAGTCGATGAAAGCATCTTCCAAGGCAGTCGCACCGTTACTGGGGCCGATCGTGTTCAGCAGTCGTAAAACGATTTTTGAGGGAAACGATTATGAACGATTCAGTTCGAAAACTCGGCAATCGTAAGCGAACAATTTGGCTATTTGTCTTATTAACATTGTTGGGATGGAGCTTTCATACCTCACCGGCCCATGGAATCGATGCCCATGATATTCTCGTGAGGGGAGGCGACGCCGCACCAGACCCACCCGGCCCCACGAACGGCACGTTTTCAAGTTTTCCTTACGGCGCACATCTAAACAACGCTGGCCAGATCTTGTTCTGGTCCGAACTTGCCGGCACAAACGGCGGGTTCCAGGTCGACGACAAGGGTCTCTACCTGGAATCTGGCGGTACCGTCTCGCAAGTGGTGCGCATCGGTCAAACCGCGCCTGACGGAAACGGCAACTTTCATCTCAACGGCTTTCCTGACAACATTTGGTCGCTCAACAATGCAGGCCAGGCTCTCTTCTACGCCAATCTTATTAATACCACCGGAGGGCCAGGCGTGTTCGACAAAGAGGGTCTCTTTCGCACTTCGGGAGGCTCACTCATCCAACTTGCCCGCGAGGGTCAGCTTGCGCCTGACGGCTTCAGCACGATTCGTGGCATCAGCGGCAATTTCGGAGTGCTCAATGACTCGGGGCAAACGGCGTTCACCAGTTTTGCAGGAACCTACGCAGCCAGCTTCCGAGCTACGGAACTCGGACTGACTGAAATGGCGCGAACGGGCTTCTTTAGCATTTGGCCTTCCGTACTTAACAACAACGGAGAGGTGGCGTTTTTGTATGCAGCCAGTGCCATGCAAATCGGCCGTACCTCGGGGGGAGCGATCACACAAATCGTTCTGCAGGGCCAACCCGCGCCCGACGGAAATGGCACGTACGGAGCCTCGGGCTTCAATCCCAATATTGCGATCAACGACTCGGGTCAGGTGGCCTTCTCCCAAACGTTGACGGGCACCGCCCTCGGAACTAACGACGACGAGGGCATCTTCCGCGGAAGTGGTGGCGCGATCACGCAAGTCTTCCGCGAAGGCCAGAACTCGCCCGGTGGCAACGGCCAGTACGCTTTCGGCATTTTCGACAGATGGGTGCTGAGCAACACCGGACAGGTGCTGTTCACGGCCTCGCTCAACGGCACAAGTGGCGGTACTAGCGACGACCTCGGCCTCTTCCGTGGAGATGGAATCACCACCACACAAATCGCTCGGGAAGGCCAGCCTGCCCCCAACGGCGATGGCACGTTTGTCAATTTCTCAAATCCGGCCGCGAACACGGCTGCGATCAATACTCACGGTCAAGTGGCTTTCGTCGCAAGTTTAAGCGGCGGAACAGGTAGCGAGGGTATCTTCCTGAGCGACGGGATCGACACCATCCAGGTCGCCAGGCGAAATCAGCCCCTCGCCGGGTCAACGATTAACTCTCTTGATTTCGCCCGCTACCATACTCCCGGCAACACGAGTAGCGGTTTGAACGATCTGGCCCAGGTTGCGTTTGCTGCGGGACTTGCCGACGGACGTCAGATGCTTGTCCGCTATACCCCGGAGCTCCATTGGCGTACCCCCGGCAGTGGGAATTGGAACAACAGCGTCAACTGGACACTCGGCATCGCACCCGCAGCGCTTTATCCCACGGCCATCGACATGGACCTAACGCTCACGGTCTCAGGGCCAACCGCCATCAACACGAACGTTCGGTCGTTCACACTTGGCGGAACGGGCGCCAACACGAACACATTGCTGCTCGATAGCGGGGACCTGACGGCAGCCGAGGCTTCCACGATCACTGCCGCAGGTGAGCTTGTTTTAAGTAACGGCCACGTCTTTTCCGCGCCGACGCTAACCAGCGCCGGCATCATCAGTGGCAACGGAGGTATTGTATTGGGCATTGCCGGCGCGGTGGCCAGCAGCGGAACTGTTTCGCCCGGTCTCTCCGCGGGAGTTTTCACGATCAGCGGCGGCGACTATATACAAGATCCCAGCGGCAATCTTGAAATCGAAATCGGCGGCACCAATCCCCCGCAACACGATCGGCTCAATATCGTCGGCGGAGCAGCATCGCTGGCCGGCACGCTAAGCATTTCGCTGATCGACCCTGCTGGCGGCGGCAACATTTTCTCGCCTTCGGCGGGCGATACTTTTGAAATACTCTCGGCAACGGGAGGGGTTACGGGATCCTTTGGAGAAATGCAGATACCCCTGCTCTCCGATTTGGTGTGGGATGTTATTTACGACACACCCAACAACCGGGTTCTGCTCGAAGTATTGGCAGCATTAGAGGCTGATTTCGATCTTGATGGCGATGTCGACGGCGATGACCTGGTAATTTGGCAGGCTTCTTACGGAGTGGGTAACGGCGCCGATGCCGACAACGACGGCGACAGTGACGGCGCCGACTTTTTAATTTGGCAACAACAGAACGGTAGTACCGTGCTGTCGCCTTTGGTTGCCAACACGAACCTTGCAGTCCCCGAACCGGCGACTATCGCCTTGTTTGCCTTGGGTGTCCTGGGCAGCGTGGCACTGGTGCGGAGACAAGCTTGATTGCGACTCCTTGTCGCGTGGCACGCAACGCGCGCATAGAGCCGCGAAGGAGGGTTGGAATGATGAACTTTACAAGATTCACAGCGATGATGGCGGTCTTTACACTAATGGCCGCTCCGGCGGTGGCCGATTGGATGCCGGGCGATGGCCACAAGATGCACTTTCCGCAATTGCCTGATCCCAACGGTTGGGATGTAAACATTACCGCCGACACGATGTTCGACGACTGGCGATGCTCGCAAACCGGCCCGGTCAGCGATATCCACTTCTGGGGCTCCTGGCAAAGCGACCTAGCAAGCCCCTTCTTGTGGATCAATGTTGAGATCTGGAGCGATATGCCGGCGAACGATCCTTTGAACGAATTGGGGTACAGTTATCCCGATGTGCCACTTTGGTCAAGAATGTTCCAACCAAGTCAATTCACGGAACGATTGGATGGAATGGGAGACCAAGGTTGGTTCGACCCTCAGCCGGCGGACAATCAGACGGTGATCCCGGGGGATCACCAGCAATACTGGCAGATCAACTTCCAGAACATTCAGGATCCGTTCATCCAGCAAAAGGATGAGATTTATTGGTTGGGCATTCACGCCGCGCCAAGCGATATTTCCACAGCCTTTGGGTGGAAGACCTCGCAGGATCATTGGAACGACGACGGGGTTTATTGGTGGACGTTCCTCGTCGATCCGCCACCGAACGTACATTGGCGTGAGCTGATCAACCCGCTTCCGCCAAATGAGTCGCTCGATTTGGCATTCGTGATCACGATTCCGGAACCGGCGAGCATGGTACTGCTTTTGTTTGGGGCAGTTGGCATCGCCGCTTCGACATTGCGACGCAATTAGGGATGTGGACACAGCGTGCTACGGTGCAGACCGTGATCTGCACCGTAGCAATTGAATTTGTGCATCACGAATGAGACCGGTTGAGGATAAGAAAACACTCTTCATGGTAGTGGCTGCTAGCAATGCATCTTGGAAGGTCATGGACCCTCGCTGAAATTCCCCAGCTCTTCTAAAACCCCGACAATCGTCTTCATGTGCAGATTCCTCATGAATTACTCAGATTGACTGAAGCACATATCTAAAGCGGGCGAAATACCAATAGGACCCTTAGAGTCTTTTCAGTTTGCCAGTCCAGTCGGAGGCTGCCGCGAGGCTGTTGTGCCTTGTGTGTTGGAATTACAGCAATGAGTAATGAACTTTGCGACATGCCGCGAAACCAGCATTCAAAGGTTACGCTCACCTTTGGACTTGGCGGCGTCTGGCTGCTCATTTCTCTGCTGGTGTCCTGCAAATCGATGAACGACGTTCCCCGCATCGAGCAGGAGCGGGTCGACTCGGGCTGGCCAAGGGCCAGAGAAACTTGGGAAGCTAATAGATTTCCGTCGCTGAGGGTCGAACTGCCTACGAATCCCGACGCAGAATATGTGAACAACGACCAGCTATGCTCGGTTTGCCACGATACGTACGTCCACGCGTTTGAGAATAATGTTCACCGCAGAGAAAGCTGCGAAGCGTGCCATGGGCCAGCAAGCCGACATCTTGATACACGCGGCAAAGATCCGGGATCCATACTGAGTTTCCACCGCATGGCTCCTGCACAACGCTCGGAAGTATGCGCCCAGTGCCATGAGCAAGACGCCTGTGCCCCGGGACACGAGTGGCGCCGCTCTGTTCATGCACACAAGGGAGTGGCCTGCACCGATTGCCATTTAAAGAACCATTACAACGTTCCGTCAGGCACACCGAAGATAACTCCCACACCGATTGCCGAGGAATCGTTCCCTCAGGATTGGAGAATCCTGCTTACGAGTACATTTGCTTCAAACGACGAAGATGGCGAACTAAGGCGTGCTTTACCATCGCTGCGAGGCACGTCGAACAACCTGGGTGCGATCGCACCGAACATCTGCTACCAATGCCATTGCGATAAACACGAGCTTGAAGAAGTTGCCCATCCTCATCAGATCCATGGGCCCAACAGTTTGAATTGCACTTCGTGCCACAACGCCCACGGCAATGTTTTGCCCTCGTCGAGGAAAGAACTTTGTCTGCAGTGTCACGACGGAACCTCGCCGAACGCCGCTTGGCACTCTTCCTCACACGATTTGGCCGGCGTTGCCTGCACCGACTGCCACAATCCGCATCCCAATACGAGCGTCCAACGAGTTGTGAACATCAGCCACACCTCCGTGAAGCGCCCCCACCGATTGCCGATGTCGGTAAACGAGCCCGAAGCATGCTACAAGTGCCACCCGAAAATCTTGGGACTCACGGGCCTGCCATCGCACCACCCGATCAAAGAAGGAAAAGTGACTTGCTCCGACTGCCACGACGCGCACGGACAAGCCGAGGGGAATCTCAAAGAGCCGACGCTCAATCTCGTTTGCTACAAATGCCACGCCGATAAGCAAGGTCCCTTTGCCTATGAACATCCACCGGTGACGGAAGATTGCTCCATCTGCCACGAGCCTCATGGCACAGTGGCGAACAATCTGCTCCGACAACCGGCCTCGTTCTTATGCCTGCGTTGCCATACAGGTCACCGAGTCGACCCGACCACCTTCGACCACTTTGGTTTGCCGGTCGCAGACATCGATAACAATCCAGCGCTCCGCGGGGCGTTCTATAGCGACTGTACCCAATGCCATGACCAAATCCACGGAAGCGATCATCCATCGCAACGTCGAGCCGGTGTCTTTTTGAGATAAGGGAACAGTGGAACCAAGGATAGTCAGCAAAAAATAGTTCTGCACGTATAAGTGCATTGTGAGGGGGAAGAGCATGCTTAAGAAGTATGCGATATTCATTGTGAGTGCGCTTGTCATCATGACGAGCATTGCTAGCGCTGAAACATTGCGCTCCGCTGATTCTACAGATCTGCCGCAGCAAAAAGTCCATATCCTAAAACCCTCGATGGATACTGCCGATACCGTTTGGCTTGATAAATATGCCTATTCTTCAAGCGACGATCCAATGCGACCGTCAACTGCGGCGGTGGAATATTCTCTGTCGTCTTCATTCGGTTGGCCACATACTTTTGCTGGTACTGGCCAGCCACTAACAACCTGGATCGATTGGACGCTCACCAAGGAATCGGAGTTGCCGATCATGATTTCCGATTCCGAAGTCCATGCGGCGGCCTATAGCGAAGGGTGCTACGCGCCGGATCACTATTACACGGCACCGCCGAGATCGTTCCACGCATGCAATTCGTGCAACGCCTCCCCCTATGGTCTGGCACTTCGGGGTGGTTGGTGGGACATCGACACCCAAGGGGATCAATCGAAAGTTGGCGAATTCCAGAGTTTGGAGTCCTCAGAATTTTGGGACGCCGACGGACTCTATACCGACGGACGTAAAACGGTAGATTTTTCTGTGACCGGGTTGGACTCCGAAGGCACTGACGCACGCTTACGCTATTTTGGCCCGGCAATATCAGCTGACATCGAGTACCAACGATTTCTGCGCCGTCTGGATCACGACCCCTTAGCGGGAACCACCGATTTTCAACAGCAGCCCGCGGGGGGGACCTTCATAATCAAAGAAGACCTCAACGCAGGCGAGAATTACGCAATCCGCGTGCAAGAGCTAAAAGCAAACTTCAAAGGCAATCTCACGAAGAACCTCAAATGGCGACTTGGCGTTTGGGGGATGCGCAAACAAGGCGAGAGGCAAGTCAACGCCCTGGGGCATTGCTTCAACCATCCCAACGATACCGACATCAACTCCAATCCAGTGTTCGGCACTTCCTGCCATGTGCTAACGCAGCGTCAACGGATTGACTGGGTCACCACCGAAATCGAACCCGCCATAGAGGCAACCATCGGCCAGGCCACGGTCGAATATGCCAGGACGATGAGGGCGTTTGACCAAAGCGATCAAGTTACCACGCGTTCATACAACTTCTTCGGCTTCGGTAGCGATTTGCCCTATGCTGTTGTTCCAGAAAATTTCACAGAAATTGATCGCCTCAAATCCAACGTATTACTATTGCCGAACTGGGATGTCTACTCCAGCTATTACAATGGAAACACAAGAAACAAAACCCGCGAAACCAACCGCCGACTCTGGGGCTTCGATGTGCGAAGCACGGTGCGTAACGGTGCAACCTCTTCGCTGACAGGGTTTGCTAAGAAGAATGTTCAAACGGGCCAGCTGCCTTCCGTGCTCCTACCGGAAGAAAACATTGGCGATTTGGTCGCTCCGATCAACTACGATCAAACCACCGCAGGCCTAAAAGGCCGTTGGCGACCTTTCTATGGCGACTGCTCTTGGCGACACGATCTGAGGTTGTCGGGAGGCTACGAATACCGCGGACTGGCCCGCGAGAACGCTACTTTCACCGAAAATACCACCAGCGTAAACCAGTCGCAAACCACCGCCAATCTTGCACACGTTCGTGCTTCGATGACGTGGAACCGTGCGTTCGAATCCCATGTCCGCTACCGCTTCGGTTTTGTCGATGATCCGTTATTTGGTATCGCCAAGAATGGCACTACAAACACAAAACTTCCGACTCAAGAACATCTTGTGGAAATCGGCAGCACGTGGACTCCCGCAGACAATATCTTGCTTTCAGGAACCTTCGGTTCAGAAAACCGATGGAACCGCTCTAGTGTCAGCAACTTCCAAGAAGATAGTTACCCGGTTGTCGTATCAGGTTGGTATGCCCCAGTAACTCGGTGGACTGTTTCCGGCGGCTTGGCGTTCTTTACAAATTGGATTGACCAAGACGTAACTCTTGGCGCGTTAACCAATTCTCTCACATCACAATGGAATTATCGTGGGACAAGCGACGTGGTGAACGTCGGCACCACCTATGCTTGGAACGATTGCTTGACCTTGTCGGGGGGTTTGGAGTTTGTTCGCGGAGTCAACGGATTCACGACGCCGGCAACGGTCCCTGCCATCTCGCAGTTCTCAGACGTGATTGTAGAAACCACCCGCTGGTCCGCTGGCCTGGACTACCAGCTAACCGATGGCATGGACTTCTATTTCCGCTACCAGTTTTTCGATTACGAAGACAAAACCCAAAACATCAACAGCGGCACAGCCAACCTGTTCCTAACAGGCATCAATGCCATCTTCTAGAGCGAGATGCCCCGCCGCAGCGCGCTGATGGCATGCCGTTTTCGCTACAGTTTTCTTGCGAAGCGTCTGCGGCAGCGGTGAATGAAGACCAGTCTAGCGCTCAAGGGTGTCCGATCTTGGCACAGTTAGGTGTGCGGTTGTGCACACTTTTCCAGAAGAATTCTGTGGCTAAATAGATGTGCGACACATTGTATTGACATGGATTATTTTCGTCATATTTTTTTCTAGTTGCACTTTGACACGAGTGGCACGTAGGCCTAGGATGAGGGCTAGTAGTTTTGAACACGTGGTTCCATTCCTTGGGCATCTCTTTCAGCTTCTTTAAATAGCCTGGCAAGAGACTGCCAAAGAATTTCCGGAGCGCCTAATGGTACACCGCTTGGCAGGTCACCTCAAAGACTGGCTGTGTTAGCGGTTCGACATCCCCGGGTTTCCACAGAAATAGCCCAGGCAAAAACCAAGACTACTTTTGTCGATCACTCTCTCCGGTCCCATTATTTTTGGGCGACCTCATTCTCGGCAGCCTATTGCTGCAAACTGTGTGTAATGCCGTTTGTGTCGCATTACGTAGGTTCCCAGGATCCGGTCTAGCACTATCCGACTGGCTCCGAAACCCAATACTTTCATGAACTGGAGTAAAGCACCATGAAGAAAACTGTAATCAAAACAATAACCGCTATGACAGTAGGTTTGCTCGTTATGGCTTCGTCCGAAACGGTTCAAGCCACTCCTACCATTGCCGGCGGAGCTGCCTGTACAAATTGCCACGGCACTTCTGTGGGAGGGACAGTGGGAGGTACATTGAATGTACTCCCATCGGATATTGTGGAAATCCCTTTGGGAGGCTCTCAGACCGTGACCTTTGATATCACCGACATCCCAAGCGGCAAAGCGGCAATTGCGCTGACAGGGCTCGCAGATCCCCTGCTCGCTGCTACTTTGGGCGCTGGCTGGTCTGATATCGCTGGCGCTTATTTCGCAACGGATACACCATTTGTAGAGGCCCCAGCACCACAATCTTACACGCTGGGTCTGACTATTGGTGCCGGTGCAACGCTCGGCGACTACGGAATTGGAGGTCAATTTGCTGGTAACAAAGGATTTAATCCTGCGAGTTGGGCCAGTACCTTCGATTTCACCGTGCGTGTAATTGAAGCGATTCCTGAACCGGCATCCCTTGCGTTGATGGGCCTTGGCCTAACGACGATTGGTTTGATGTCGATCAGAAGAAAGTCTCGGCAGAATGAATAACGTGTTTGTTCTGCCTAACCAACATGGCGAAAAGTCGTAATTGACTTCCGCACTTTGGATGCGTAGCGAGCCGTCCAGCTTTTAGCTGGGCGGCTCTTTTTTTGCCTCGATTTTGACAACCGGCACAGGATGTGCGTCGTTTAAGGACCAGGGAAGCCGTCTACTTAGCCTTGTTAGGAGCTAGTCCGATGGTCGCTCAACCTTTACTCGACGAATACCTGCAAGAATTACGTGCCCAAGTTTGCAGCCGATGTGTTGAACGCCCCGAGGGTGGCCCTCCCTGTAAGCCCTTGGGCAAACGGTGCGGTATCGAACTGCATCTCTCTGAGTTTGTCGACGCCGTCCATGCAGTCAGCAATGTCAGGATCGATCCCTACATGGACTCGCTTCACGACAGCGTCTGCGAGAATTGCCAAAACAGCACTACCAGCCAATGCCCCTGCCCGCTTAAGTATTTGCTACTTTTAGCCGTCGAGGCAATTGAAAACGTAGACGAAAGACACCAGGACTAACGCCGTTTTCGAACTCGCACTCTCTCACAGCGTCAAACGCGGTGACTATTCCTTGTCGAAATCCATATGCGATTGGTGCCTCTTGGCCTCGTGGCATTTGATGCAGATGTTCCCTGGCTGGAGCTTGTGAATCGCGCTGCGGACCGCCGCTTCGCCTTCCGGAGTTATGTCCTCCTCGACGAATTTCAAGGCCAACTCTGCGTGCTTACTTCCTGGGCCATGACATGATTCGCAGGTGACACCAGCCAAATCAGACGTCGACGCATCCTTGTATCCGCTAGGCATACCAAAGCCTGTCGTATGACATGCCAGACATTCAGCATTCTCGCGGTACTTGGCAGGGAGAATTTCGAATGCTTTCGAATGCTCGTCCTTTTTCCAGGTGCGAAACTGGGGAAAGTGGCAAGCTGCACATTTCTTCGTTCCCACGAAATTCTGATCGGCTGGTGGGGAGGCTGCCTCTTCCGCGACTCCAGTCTCAGGTTTTGCCAGTGTTACCACTGCCAGCACGACCAGAGTAATTCCCACAAGTGTAGCCCCGATAGTTCGGCCACTTCTACTACGCCAAATCGCACTCATCGTGTTATTCCCTTCCAATTGTTGCTAGCTGGAGGACCTAGGGTGTCTTGTTACAACCCACGACATAAATCTCTGATAACGATAGCAATTCACGTGCCAGTTTACGTCGTTGAACTGGTGGCTTTGACCAAAACCGGTCAATTTGCTATCTAACGCAGCCCTGTGCCAGACGGCATCCCCACGCTTGTTGGATATGCCCGTATGCGCTCGCTGCACGTAATTCAACTGCGATCATCGTACCAGATTTTCACTGCCGAAGTTAGGAGTCAGTTTCCACAATGACGGCAACGCAAAGACTTTTCCTAGGTGGGGTCGTGATCACTTTCGCGACGATGGCTCTCGCCTATTTGGGCGCTTCTTCGAGCTGGCAATTCTATCTCACAGTAGACGAATTGGCGGCTGACGCCGCGTCGTTCCGCGAGAGTCGTGTGCGCATTAGTGGGAAAGTTGCCCGCGATTCTCTTCAAATTGCCCCCGACCGTTCCCAAGCCTCTTTTGTTCTCCAGGGTGAAACCGCCAAACTCAACGTGCAGTACACCGGACTCATCCCCGACAACCTGGCTGAAGGTATCGAAGTCGTTGTGGAAGGGCGGTTGGAAGATACCGGTTTGGTGCGAGGCAACAAAGTTCTTACTCGATGTGCAAGCAAGTACTCGTCGAACGGATAGGGTTTGTGGTCGGTCCCCATAGGAATATGCGAAAAGATAATGCTTGGTTTCGGTGAGCTTTGTTTACTTGGTGCATTCATTGCATCGGGATTTGCCGCGTTTGCAACCTTAGCAGGTTGCGACGACAAGCATCGTGCGCTTGAAAAAAGCGCACTCATTTCGTCGGCAGCCAGTCTCGTACTGCTCACACTGGTCATGCTCATTCTGGCCATTGCGCTGCTTACCAAGAACTATCAATTCGACTACGTCGCATACTACTGCAGCCAACACCTGCCCTGGTATTATGGGTTGTCTGCTCTTTGGGTGGGACAAGCCGGTTCGCTGTTATTGTGGGCTTGGTTTTTGGGCATACTAGCGATGATCTTCCGATTCGCGTCGTCAAGAAAATCAGACACACTCAGGCAGCGCGCATTTGGTTTGTTGATGGCCAACACTTGCTTCCTGATCGCAACCATGGTGTTCGCAGCCGACCCTATGGCCCGAAGTGTTGGCACTCCCACCGAAGGCGCCGGCCTCAGCCCCTTGCTCCAGCATCCCGCGATGCTGATCCACCCACCCATCATATTCCTGGGTTACGCCGCTTGGGCAATTCCCTTCGCGCTAGCGACTGCTGCACTGATCAATAAACGCTTCGATACAACTTGGATCCAACAAGCTCGGCCTTGGGCCCTGTTTGCCTGGGCAGTGCTTGGCGCCGGTATCCTGCTGGGAGCCGAGTGGGCCTACGAAGAACTTGGCTGGGGCGGCTACTGGGGATGGGACCCCGTGGAAAACGGGTCACTGATCCCTTGGCTACTGGGCACTGCGTTTATCCACACGATGATGACCTGGCGACGACGCGGCATCATGAAAAAAACAACGGTTGCCTTGGCGATTGCCACTTTTGCAATGTGCAACTTCGCAACCTTTCTCACCCGTAGCGGCATCTTCAGCAGCCTCCACGCATTTAGTCAGTCGCCCATCGGTTGGTTGTTTCTGGCACTCATGCTTGTGTTGGCATTGGCCGGTGGAATTTTGATTTACCAACGCCGCAAAGAACTAGCGCCAGAGAATCAAATCACCTCCGCAATGAGCCGTGAAGCGATGGTCGCCATGACGACGGTGGCACTACTGCTGCTCGCAACCGTGACTTGCCTGGGCACGCTTAGCGTTGCCCTTTCCGATGCCCTAGTCGGCACCAAAATCACGGTCGGGCCACCCTTTTACAACAACGTTCTGGCACCAACCGGACTGCTAATTTTGACAGCAACCGCTTTAGCACCGCTGCTCCGCTGGGGATCAACGCCTTCTGCTCCAGAAAAACGAATGCTGAAGATCTCCGCCACCGTCGGCGTTCTTACTATGATGGGAATCGTCGTTGGGGGTGCTACACATTATCTCTTGATCGCTGTGACAGGAATTGTCGCGTTTGCCGTGGCCGTGCTTTTGTGTTCCCTGTGGTTGGACGCCAAGCGACGTCCTTGCGACAACTATTGGGCCAGCTTGGTACGCTGCCTAAGAGAAAAGCGCAATCAGTACGCAGGGTTCTTCGTTCACTTGGGATTTTTTGCCTTAGCGATCGGAATCGTCGGCTCGTCGTTGGGGACCCAACGCCATGAGGTTAGCCTCATGCAGGGACAAACGATCGAATGGGCTGGTCGATCGATCCAACTGGTAGACATTGTCGATCGCCAACTTCCAGACAAGCTCGTTGCCGGCGCGGTGCTAGAAGTTTCTCGCATCGGCGATGTTCCTGTGAAACTCACTCCGGAACAACACTTGCACCTGCTGCAAAACGAGTGGACCACCGAGGTCGCTATCCAGTCGGACTGGAGCGGGGATCTCTATATGATCCTGCATGGCGGAACGGAAGACGGAGGCGTGAGACTTACCCTGGTCGATAATCCAAGAATGCGTTGGCTATGGCTCGGCGGCTTAACCATGCTGCTGGGGGCAACCGTCTCACTTTGGCCAAACAAAAAAGCTGCCAGGCAAAACTACAATCAACCCGCGGAATTCAGCGAACAGCCACAAGGTCTCAAGGCGGCCTAACAGACCGACTCAGCAACCCAAGTGAAGAACCCATCAACAATCACCGATGTCTTGCGAGCTACGAGACTGTCCAAACAGTTCGGTGGGCATGTTGTGTTGCGACAAATCGATCTCAGAATTGCATCTGGAGAGTCCATCGCCGTGATGGGCGACAATGGATCGGGAAAAACTACGCTCTTGCGTTGTCTCGCAGGAATTGCCCAAACGGATGCGGGAGAATTACTTTGGCACGGCGAACCAGCGGGGGCCAGCCCAGAACTGAGTCGCATGCTGGGAATGGTTGCCCACGAGAGCCAGCTCTATCCAAATCTGACTTTGCAGGAAAATCTCCTGTTCGCCGCAAGAATGACCCGAGTACGCCAACCAGCTAATCAGGTGAGCGATTGGCTGGAGCGGATCGGACTATCGGCGTTCGCAAACAGTCTGCCGGGCGAAATTTCCCATGGCATGCGTCGCCGTGTTTCCGTAGCGCGTGGATTGATCCACAAACCGCGCCTTGTGTTGATGGACGAGCCTTTTTCTGGACTCGACACCGAAGGACAAATCTGGCTTGCCGAGTTACTCAACAGTCTGCAGTTACAACATCAAAGCATTTGCTTCACCACGCACGACATAAAACATGCCCAAACCTGCTCTGATCGGGTGCTCGTATTGAAAAACGGATTACTCCTGAAAAAATCGTGCCCTACCCTGCTAGAAAACGATCCCCACAAACACCATCAAGCAGCTTAAATTCCCGATGCAAACCGCAACCACCATGTATTGGATTGTTTGGAAAGACCTGGTGTCCGAATATCGGGCTCGACAGGCTTGGCCCGCGATGTTGATGCTTGGCGTAGTGGTAACCTTTTTATTTAGTGCCCAGTTGGATGCTGTTGGCGAAAGTCAGTCGAGGATGCTTGCGATTCAGATTTGGCTCGCCATCTTTTTTTCGGGGATGCTGTCGCTGAATCGATCGTTTGCAGCAGAACGCGTTGAAGGTTGCTGGGACGCGTTGCGACTCTACCCCATTCATCCTGTTTGGATTTATTTGGCCAAGCTCACGGTTAACGTGCTTGCTCTAGGAGTTCTTCAAGCGGTTGTCTTTATGCTCTGCATAGTACTCTGCAATGTTCCACTGCTGAATCATCCGTGGCAAGTGGCCCTGCTTGCCTTGCTGGGTAATCTTGGGATCTCGGCGGTCGGTACTCTGTTAGGAAGCGTCTGCTGCTCAGACCGACAAAGTGCCCCGCTGTTGGCGTTTATGACATTGCCATTAATCACACCGGTGATCGTAGCAGCATCGGAAGCCACAAGGCTTGTCTGCGATGGATCAATCGGTGCCGAATGGTGGCGGTGGATTGGTCTGCTTGCCGTTTTTGCTGTGGTGTTTGTCACGGCTGGGATCGTCCTGATTGAATTTCTTATCGAGGACTGAGATGAATCAACACACCAAATCACATTCCCATTTTCGCCCCATCTATGTAGGAACGGCCTGCGTGATGACCGCTGCCCTGGTAATGGCACTCTATTTTGCTCCCACGGAAGAAACGATGGGGCATGTGCAACGGATTCTGTACCTTCACGTCTCGGTCGCCTGGATTGGATTGTTGGGGTTTGCGGTGATGGGTGCCGCAGCCATGGCATACCTTTTCCGACGCGATCTGGATTGGGACTGCTGGTCGCAAGCGGCAAACGAAGTCGGCTGGCTTTGTTGTAGTTTGACATTACTAACCGGCTCACTCTGGGCACATTCCGCGTGGGGAACCTGGTGGACCTGGGATCCTCGGCTAACCACGATGTTCATTCTTTGGGCTCTCTGTTCATGTTGTCTGGTTGTTCGCGGAAGTATCGAGCACCCTCACCACAAAGCACGACTTGCCGGGATCATAGCGGTTCTCGGACTGATCGATTTGCCACTGGTCGTGATGGCAACAAGATGGTTTCGCGGTGTTCATCCGGTTTCGCCGGAGATGGAACCGACCATGCGGATAACGCTCTTACTAAACGTTGTCGCGTTTACAATTTTTTTCACAGTACTTTTCCTAAGACGGCGCAGCCAACTGCTGTCGGAAAGGTTACTGCATAGTCTGGAAATCCAAACACTGAAAATTAGGGAAATGGAGATTTTGACATGACCACTTTGATTGTGACGTATGTGATTTGTGCGTTTGCTGTTGCACTGTACATCCTGCGGATGAGCGGTCTCCAACGACAAATCTTAAAACGAATGGCAGCACAGCAGTTGCCCTTGCAAAGTTCGGCAGCAGAAAAATCTGGGGATTAACGATGGTTCGACAATGGGCCTGGAGAAATCTATTCACGTCTGCCGGCAGGACAACGATCCTCACTGTCGTGCTCTGCACGGTTTTCTTGCGCATTAGTCCAGCTTTCGCCAACACAGGCAGCATTCGGGGAACCATCCTCAACGGAAGTCACAACCAGCAACCGATGGAGAATGCGCAAGTCGTACTACGGGCGCAGCTCCAAAGACAATTTCTTGTTATTGAAGAAACAACGACTGATGCTGCAGGCATGTTCCAGTTTGATGAATTGCCCGTTGAAGACGGAATCCAATACATTCCAGGTGCCAACCAGGGAGAAGTCCATTACCCCAGCCAGCCCGTTCTGCTAACGCGCGAGAAGCAAACAGCCGACGTCACAATCGTCGCTTACGAGTCCGCAACAGAACCCAATCCGCTGCTGATTCACGAACACGAAATCGACGTGCATCCCACCCCAGGCGCCTTAGAATTCACGGAGTCGATGATTATCGAGAACCCCTCGAAGTTTTCCTATGTTGGACAAGCAAACGACAAACCCGATCGCGTCGTTACATTTCGGCTCTCGATTCCACAGGACTTTGAAAAAGTGACCTTTGAAAAGGAATTTTTTGGACGACGCTTTTTGCTGGTCGACGGGAAACTGCTGACGGGAATTCCCTGGCCGCCGGGCAAACGCCGATTGAAGTTTACCTATGTCATCCCAAATGACAGCAACAAAGCCCACTGGCGACGAACCGTGGACCTGCCTTGCTCAGAGATGCGGTTGACCGTAAATACCGACAACCCGGCTAACGTCTGGTGCAATCTCGACTCGTCGCGCTCAATCACTGGCGAAAGTGTAACATACACCACATCCGGCAGCACATTGCCCGTAGGCCATGAAATCGAGCTGCAGATCGGTGAATTATCTACATCACTGATGGCATACGGCCGCTGGACCGCGCTGGCGATTCTCGTCGCCATTGTCGGCGGGACGAGTTTTCTCTTAAGTCGACAGGAAAAGTCACCCGGCGACAATCGCTCTCGCTGATTACCATGCACATATTGCAAGGCATCTGCATGGAAGTTTCCTGCCGCTCTGATTAAGATAAAGTTAGTGGCGCGCCTTATATGCGGCAATTAGCCGGACCGCCACGCGGTCCGGAATATCCAAGCTGTATGTAATTTCCAGCGAACCTGCGGTACCAAGATGGCAATCTCGAGTCTTCATTCGCGCTTAGCCAGGATGGCATCGAAGTTCTTTTGGTGGGCGCTCTCGGTCCCCCTATTCTTCAAAATCATGGGCATTGGGCTTCTTGTTGCCTTGGTGTTCGGAGGTGTCACGCTCGTCGCGATCCGGAATAGCACCTCACGAGGACTCTATCAGGCGGCAAAGCAAAGAGCTAAGTCCGTAGCGCAAGCCCTTGCCACCGGTTTGGAAGAACCGATGGAATCTGGAAACATCGAATCCGTGAATAAGAGTCTGAAGCGGATAAATGTGTTACTTTCCGATGTTCGGTATGTCGTGATACGCGATGGCACTGGTCGCACGATCGCTCGGATACCGGAAGAGGAAACCGTCGACGAACAATCTTATCCCGAAACACAAATTATCGAGTCCGACTCCCAGGCCGAAACGATATTCAATCCAGAAAAACTCTTTTTTAGGGTCACAACTCCTATTGATAGTGGCCGTCAGGGGATGTTGGAAATTGGCATCACCGACCGATCGATCGAATCGCAGCTCGACTCGGTAACTCAGTCGATCATAATCACTCTCGCCTTTTGTGCCGTCATTGGTGCAGGTTTGGCGCTGTTGCTAACCTACATTTTGACGCATCCCATCCAGCATCTTGCGCAGGCTGCCAACCGGATTCGCAGCGGCGACTTCGAAGCACGAGCGAACGTCTTCTCCGCAGACGAGGTCGGGCGACTGGCTGTGGCTTTTAACCAAATGTCCGAGGCTCTTCAGACTTTCCGACAGGAAGTACAGCAAAAAGAAAAGGCGCGTCTCGGGCTTATCGAAAAAATTGTTCACGCACAGGAAAAAGAGCGCAAAAGTATCTCACGCGAACTGCATGACCAATTGGGGCAATCCCTCTTGGCCTTGTTGCTTGCCGTACAAGCGTTGAACAGGGAGAGTCGGGTTTCAGAGGATTCGCTAAATAATATCGAGGGACTGATTCGCGAAGTGTTGGAAGAAGTGAGGCGACTCGCTTGGGGAATGCACCCTTCCGTACTCGACGACTACGGGCTGGATATCGCCCTGTCGCGTCTGACCGAGAAAATCAGCGATCACTCCCAACTCGCTATTGATTACCAATACAGTGGAGTCCCTGATTCAGAACGGCTCCCTGCCCAAGTGGAAGTTACCCTTTACCGGATTGCTCAGGAAGGAATCTCCAATGTGGTTCGCCACTCCAACGCTACGCAGTCAAGTGTTGTTGTACTCCAACGCCAAGATGAAGTCTTGCTGTTGATCGAAGATAATGGCAGCGGATTTGATAGTAACCTGGTACAACAAAAATTGGAAAGCGGCCTGGGCTTGACCGGAATGAAAGAGCGGGCCGCATTGCTCGGGGGCGATTGTGCGGTAGAATCAGTATTAGAGATAGGTACCACGATTCGAGTCAAAATTCCTTTAATCAAGGCTTAAGATGCCCATCCGTATTTTAATTGCGGACGACCACGCCGTTTTTCGTAGTGGACTGAAATCTCTACTGGAAAACGAGCCCGACCTGGAGGTCGTGGCAGAAGCGGGAGATGGTCTGGCTACAGTCAAAGCTCTCAATCGGTACAAAATTGATGTCTTACTGCTCGACCTTTCTATGCCAAAAATGTCTGGCTCCCAGGTCGCCGCAGTTGCCCTGAAAGAAATTCCTGACCTGGCGATTGTCGTGCTCACGATGCACGAAGACGAATACTACATGAAGGAATTGTTCAAGATTGGCGCCAAAGCTTTTGTACTAAAAAAGTCGACTGGAACCGAACTTATTCAAGCAATCCGAGTCGCTTCCCGGGGCGAACAATTTATCGATCCCGCGCTAGCAGGACAGGTCATTTCATCTTACGTAGGACATACTCCAACTCGAAACAAAGAGGGAAGACTCGATCTTCTCACTCCCCGCGAACAAGAAGTTTGCAAGCTGCTAGCATTCGGTCACACAAATGCCGAAATCGCTGCAAAGCTTTTTATCTCCGAGCGCACCGTCGAATCCCACCGTACCAATCTCTTAGGCAAACTAGATCTTAAGGGCCGCGCAGAGCTTGTACGGTTTGCCATCGACTACGGACTTCTCAAGCTTGGCGAACCGTAGTTTCTACGGAGCCCCTCTGTAATATCCCGAATGGTTGTCGGGAAAAAATGGATCCCAATCCCGGATGAGCCCGTCTGCACATCGTGGTTAGACTCGGTTTAGACAGTCCGATCGGCGGACGTCAACAAGTTTTATCCAAGTTAAGGCAGGGATCTATTGAAGGAGAAGAATCATGCAAGCAACTCTCAAGTGCTTAGGACTGCTCTCGCTAATTGGTTTTAATCTGATAGCAGTTAGCGACACAGCCCAAGCGAAACCTAGTTTCGCAAGTGCATGCAATGGTTGCCATTTCAATCCCGGCGGCGACCTCGACATTCTCCCCTCAGACCTGCTTGAAGTCGAAGCGGGTGAAACCGCCCAACTCACCTTCTCCATCACCGACAATCCAGGTGAAGAAGGGGCATTAAGCCTCTCCGGCATCAATACCGCTGTGTTCGGCGCGACGGTCGGTACGGGTTGGACAAGCCAGGCAGGGGGTGCTTGGTATACCACAAAAGACTTTGAAGGCACCAAATCGGTTTCGCTAGCTCTGACTATCGATCCCAGCGTGCTGACGGGCGACTACATCATTCCCGTAATTTTTGCCGGGGGCGAACCCGAGCCACCGGAAGAAATCCAGTGGTCGACTACACGCTTTTTCACGGTGCGTGTTAGTAATCAATCAATACCTGAACCCGCTTCGCTAGCGTTAGCAATGGTGGGAATTATTGCAATCGGATCGTCCAGGCTGCTCAGTTACAAGCAGGCTGTTTAATTTCACGCGTAAGTACAAAAGGAGAATGATGATGTCCATCAACATTGGAAACTTGGGTTTCCCTCGCGCCGTCGGCACCTTGGCAATTGCCTGCATGCTCGCGGGTTTGAACAACACGGCCTACGGTTGGCCACCCTCTGCAATTAGCACAGGCAACAGTTGCAAGACTTGCCACGGATCAACGGGAGGAGAAACGGATCGAGCCGGCGCTCTCCAAGTGGTTGGCGAAGGAATGCTCGATCTTGATGTAAGCCGAAACGATGGCGCAACTCGAGGTGCTATTCCTTTCTTCACGGTAGCCCCTGGAGACACCGTTGAGTTGACCATGAATGTTCTCGATGGAAGCGATAAATATGCTGTCCAACTGAAACGCCTAGAGACCGCTGGCGTGCTTGGCCCTGCCAGCACCGACTTCCTGACAGGCTATGGCGCCGACGTAGCGTGGTTTGCCCAGGGACCGTTACCTGCCACGTACTTCACAAGTGTTACAGGGTTTGGCCCCGTCGGGACGTCCTGGGGCGGTGGGCCTGATCCATATTCCTTTTTCTTGACCGTGGATGCTAACACACCAATTAACACCTACGACCTTGAATACGCTGTTGCAGGTAAGTTTAGCGGCGGCAAATTTTATGGTGATAAACACTTTTACCTAAACGTCATTCCTGAGCCAGCGACTCTGGTACTCATGAGTCTTGCAGGCCTCGGAATAGCAACGATGCGACAGAAGAGGCAACTAGCTTTGATGTAGTGACAAGGATGCCGTCTTACGCGGGAGGGAGAGTCGACATGTGGCGACTCTCCCTTCACCGCGGGGATTTTTCGAACGGAAGTATTTAATAGTTAAATCGTTGGGCCGCTAGCGAACTGAAAACAACGCTCTCCTAAGATTACAGAAACGCCAGCGACCCAGAGATGTTTTGCAGGGGTAACCGGATTTCTAGATTACATGGAGTTAGAAAGATGGTAGCTAACAATTCTGAGTCGCTGGATTTCGATGACGACTTGTCTGAAGACAATTCACCAGATTTAGTCCTAGGTCAAAACCAACGTATCACGCGAATTGCCCACCATGCCAACCGCGCCGCACAAGTTGGCTGCACGGTTCTCATCACCGGTGAGACCGGAACCGGCAAAGAAGTCTGGGCGCGCATGCTACAGCGCCTTGGGCCACGTCGAAACGAGCCATTCGTTCCAGTCAATTGTGCCGCTCTCTCTCCAAGTCTCGCTGAAAGCCAGCTATTCGGACACGTTGAGGGTGCATTTACGGGAGCTGCCGGCGCGAGCCTCGGTGTTTTTCGCACTGCCGAAAGTGGAATCGTGTTTCTCGACGAAGTGGGCGATATGCCCTTGGAGTTACAGCCAAAGTTGCTCCGAGTTTTGCAAGAGCGCGAAGTGACTCCCGTGGGATCGTCGCAACCAATTCGCTTCGATGCCCAAATCATCACGGCAACCAATCGCAACTTGGAACATGAGGTCGAAAAAGGCCGTTTCCGCGAGGACTTGTATTATCGACTCAATCTAGTCGAGCTGCACATGCCCTCCTTGCGCGAGCGACCAGAAGACATCCCGGAGTTCATCGCGTATTTTTCAGAAAAATTTTCGAGAGAACACCAACTACCCCTATGGCAACCCGAGCCAGAAGTTCTCAAACAATTCTGCGAGTACCGTTGGCCGGGGAATATCCGTCAATTGAGTTTCGTTATCGAGCAAGCCTATATCCTGCAACGCGAGCCTGTGTTGCCCAATGCACCACCGGTAAATACCGAAGAGGCAACAACATTACCCTTTACCGACTTGGACAGGCTGCGTCGAATTGCGGTAGAACAGGCCCTCTGTACATCCCGCGGCCACAGAGGCCGTGCCGCCCACTTGTTAGGAGTGCATCCCAACACGTTGACCCGACTCATGGCAAAATCGTGTTAGTCTGTCCACTCGTAGAGCGCGCGGAACGGAGAAGTCACTGAGATATCCTAATTTTCAGATCCTGAGCGATTCCAAACGTAGTGTGCGGTTTCGCTCACTAGAAATCGGCCTAATTTAAGATAAACACACGCATTCAAGCCTTTGGGCAATCACCAAGTGCAGGGGACAACCGGTACAAGTTTTGCACTTACCTCTGCGAAATGAATCAAGAGCGTCTTGAGCCAACTGCCATCGAAAGGAACCGAAGTGGCCATTGCAATCGATCTGGAGGACCGCCGAACAAGTGGAATAGAGTTTTTCGATCGTTCGGACGCAAGGCCCCGCGTGGCCATCATCGGTGGCGGTATCACTGGCTTGACGGCAGCTTTCCGACTCTCGGAGCTGACACCAAATATCCAGATCAAACTCTTCGAAGCCGGAAGCCGTGTGGGAGGCGTTTTGAAATCGGTGCGCCAGGAGGGCTTCCTCCTGGAATGTGGCGCAGACAATTTCATTACTATCACCCCCGAGGCTCTCGACTTATGCCGCCGGATTGGTTTCGACAACCAGCTTGTCAGAACCAACACCGGTTTGCGGCAAGCGATGGTCGTCCGGAAAGGTCGCCTTTGCAAAATTCCCGACGGCTTCATCATCATGGCGCCGAGTAAAATTTGGCCCATGATCACGACCCCCATCTTGAGTCCCTTGGGGAAGCTTCGCCTAGTTTTGGAATATTTGGTTCCCACCAACACCGACGATGTCGACGAAAGTCTGGCGGCCTTTGTCGTTCGTCGATTCGGACGCGAAACGTACGAGCGACTTATTCAGCCGCTTGTGGGAAGCATTTATGCTTCCAACCCCGATCAGCTTAGCCTCAAAGCAACCTTGCCACGCTTTATCACCATGGAACGAGAATATGGCAGTTTGATTCGTGGTGCATTGCGTGAACGGGCAAATCGCCAAAAAAAGCAAAGCGACACCGGGAGCGGGGCGCCCTACAGCTTGTTCGTAGCACCACGCGATGGCATGTCCTCAATGGTCAACGCACTTGCTGAAAAGCTACCAAAGGAAACTGTCCAACTCGGGGCACCGGTGGATCGCATTACAAGAAATCCCAGTGGCGGTTGGACGTTAGCGATAAGCGGCGACCGGACCGAAGATTGCGATGTGGATGCGGTTATCATAGCAACACCTGCCCATCGAGCAGCCTCGTCTCTCGCAGATGTCGATCCAACACTCTGCTCGCACCTCTCGAAAATTCCGTACGCGTCCTCCGCAATCGTCACACTCGGTTATCGCCGAGATCAGATTGCACATGCGCTAGACGGTTTCGGCTTTGTGGTTCCCCAGGCAGAGCGGCGTGGGATTCTCTCCGCAAGTTTTTCGAGCGTCAAATATCCGGGCCGCGCGCCCGACGAAATGGTACTTCTCCGTGCGTTCGTGGGCGGGCCAACGATTACAGACGCGCCCGGTTGCTCGGACGAACGACTCTTCGCAATCGCATCCGAAGAGTTGGGGCAGTTGCTAACAATTCAGGGTCAGCCAACGATCCAACACGTTGTTCGCCACAAATCTGTCATGCCTCAATATGTGTTAGGGCATTGCGAAAACATCAAGAACATCGAATCACGAATATCCACGCTGCCTGGACTCGAATTGGCAGGCAACGTGTATCAAGGCGTGGGAATCCCCAACTGTATCCTAAGCGGCCAGCAGGCTGCCGAACGAGTTTTGGAGCAAATTGGCGTTCCAAAATAGCACTCCCGTAAACCTTAACAAGTAAGTCAGAAATCATGGTCGATCAAAACTACAAGTATTCCGATTTCGCACACAGTCCACTCATGTTTTACTACGAGGTCACGCAGGCCTGCGATCTCGTCTGCAAACACTGCCGAGCCTCCGCGCAATCGTGTTCGCACCCATTAGAATTGAACACCGATCAGTCGAAGGCACTGATCGACCAACTGTGTACGTTTCCGCATCCGCCGGTCCTGGTGATGACCGGCGGCGACCCCTTGAAACGCCAAGACCTTTTCAAATTGATCCGTCACGCCACTGCCAAAGGATTGCAGGTCGCCCTAACCCCCTCGGCAACGCCTTTAGCCACTCCCACCGCGCTGCGCTCTGCGCGCGATGCGGGCGTGTCCCGATTGGGAATCAGCTTGGACGGTCCCGACGCAAAGACGCACGACTCGTTTCGCGGCTGGGAGGGAAGCTTCGATCGCACACTTACGATGCTGGACAACGCCGTCGATTTGGGACTCGGCGTCCAGGTAAACACGACCATCACTCGCCGAAACTTCCACCAAATCGATGAGATGGCCCAGTTGTTGGCCACACGAGGTATCGCGATGTGGTCCGTCTTTTTCTTGATACCTGTCGGACGTGGCGCCGAGGAAGAACGGATTTCACCAGAAGAATATGAAGTGGCATTCGAACAATTGTGGCATCATGCACAGCATCAGCCTTATGCCATCAAGACCACCGAAGCACCACATTACCGCCGCTTCGTGCTAGAGCATCAAGGGAATCCCAGGTTATCGCCTCAACGAAAAAATGGCCCTTCCGTGGGACATCGGGCACCATTGGGTGCTGGGGATGGAAAAGGGGTAATGTTTGTCAGCCACTCGGGAGAAATCTATCCCGCCGGTTTTCTGCCCTTATGCTGTGGTCGGTGCCCACGTGATTCGGTCGTGGAAATCTATCAAAACCATCCAATTTTCCGATCGCTCCGCGACCCCGATCAGCTCAAAGGGAAGTGCGGCATTTGCGAATACCGCCACATCTGCGGCGGCAGCCGTGCTCGTGCTTTCGCGGTCACCCACGACCCTCTGCAATCGGAGCCCGATTGCGTCTACGAGCCAAGTACGGAGAAGCAATTGATCCGCAATTGACGCCCCGCAGATTCGCTCTAAACTAGTGCAAGGTACAAACCTTAGAGCTAGCCGCCGACCTTTTTTCAAGACCGGCGGTTGCTTCTTTCCACACCCGATGGGAACCGCTCTAGGAACACCTAGCACCTTAGCCGGAGTGGCGGAATTGGCAGACGCGCTGGATTCAAAATCCAGTGACCGCAAGGTCGTGGGGGTTCAAGTCCCCCCTCCGGTACTACTGCTGTCGCAGACTACACTCTTCACAGGCCCTCTCGCGGCCCAGCGATAAACATTACGCTATAGGGAGTAACGGGGACAGATCCGGTTATAGTTGGCTGCCAGTGAAGCCATGATGAAACCGTACCCGTCATCAGTTCTTACCACGTGGTTAGTTCCCGGTCCTCTCTGTGAGCGCGACTTCGCGACCTACCCTCTTTTATCGAAATCACAACACAAACCAAAGGATGGTGGATGCCCATTTCTTTCCAGAAGATTGTGGCCAGCTGCGCAATCGTAGCGATCTGTGCATTTGCAGCCATGGCTGAACCGCTGGACGAGGAAGCTTTGCGGCTGTCGCTAGACAACCTGCTGGACAAACATCCCTCCGCTTTACGCACTACGGTCACGCTCAAAGTCGTTGACCTGGAATCGGGCGATGTGCTGTACGATCGGGGAGGCGACAAACTGCTTACCCCTGCTTCGAATCTAAAAATGTATACGTCGGCTTGTGCGTTAGATTTGTTCGGGCCTTTGCATCGGTTCGACACGAGATTGATTGCAACGGGTCCGATCAACGAAGCGGGCATCCTGCAGGGCGATTTGATTTTAGTCGGCGGCGGCAACGCCATGCTCTCGAACAACGACTTGGCGCTATTGGCAGAACGCGTTGTCGAGCAGTGGCACGTTCGTCGAATCGAGGGCCACGTAATCGTCGACAATTCGCGGTACACGCCGCGGCTGAAAGGCCCAGGTTGGATGTGGGACGACGATCCAGACTACTACAACATGTCGATCACGCCGCTGATGGTCGACTTCAACGTACTTGTCGCTCGCCTTTTCTCCGCGCCAGACGGCACGGTCGACGTGGCACTGATTCCAAACTCAGCGTACCCGCCCATTCGCAAAATTCCCGAAAGTGACGGCCCGCCAGTCAAAAGTAAAATCACTCGACAACTGTTCCAAGAGCCGTTGCTTCTGTTGGGCAGTATCGCGCCGGAACAGCTGATCGAGTCGAAACTCACCATGCACGAACCTGGGCGGTGGATCGCGGCAATGTTTGTCCAGATGCTGGTTGATCGCCAGGTCGAGTTCGCCGATGCACCGGCGGAATGCTTTTCCACCACAACCAAAAGCCTGCAACTGCCGACCGACGCAAAAGAGTTCTCCCACGCAGGTCCAACCATGACCGAAACACTGCGACACTTCAATCACGAGAGCGAAAACGCCGTGGGCGAAGTGTTGTTGCACGAGATTGCCATCGCCTGCGGCAGTCGGCAACCAAGCTGGCCGGACGGCGCTAAAGCGATTTCGCAATGGCTTGTCGAGACTGCAGGGCTTGAACCGAGCAGTTTCCGGCTCGTCGATGGCTCGGGCTTGTCGCGTTACAATTTGATTAGCGCCACTTCTGCAATCGATCTACTGGCGTTCATGCAACATCACCCTCACGCAGCTGTATTTGCAAATGGCATGCCCAATCTCGATCGCATCGAGTGGTCGGGGGTGCCTGACGATGAATTCGATCCAGAAAGTGTGCGAGCCAAGTCGGGCGGCATGTCCGGCGTCTCGACCATCTCCGGATATTTACAAACACTCTCGGGCCGCCGTCTGGCTTTCTCGCTATTGGCAAACGGTTTCACCGGTGAGAACACACCCCTGCTGGATCTCCGCGGCAAAGTGTGGCGGCAGCTCGTGCAGTTTCAGCCGGCTGAAACAATTCCAGGGGAGTGACGCAGGCAGGCCCAATTATTGTTGGCTATCCGTGAAGCCACGGTGAGAATTGGGCCCTCTTCGTTCGTGCCTAGATCGAATCCGCTCGGCGGGACACTTCGTCGATTTGTTCTTGGATTTGCTTGACGAACTTGTTGCCGTCTTGGGTTCCGCGGACCGCTACGAAATCATCGTCTCGCTCCGTGGCGTCGGGACGTACTCCGAAGCCGGTGCTGGTCATTTCATTGAATTCTTTCCCGGCGTCACCCGCGATCAGATTGAGGAATTTGGTGCGAGATTTCCGCCACGACTCGGCGCCACCTTTTTGGTCGTCGGCACTCATTTCCACCACACTCTGGCCAAAATGCTTTTGGTACGCCCAAGCAACCCAGGCCCACTCGTCTTCGCCGTACAATTCATGAATTTGTGCAAACGCACTCTGGAGTTCATCGACCGAGCCGATCGCACCCGACTCGACCCGTTCGCAAAGCGTTTCGAATCGACCCCAAGGCATCATCTGCCCTGCTACGTCAATCCACTCCTCGCTAAACACGGCGTCTTTGCAGACATCCAGAGACGCCCCATTTTGGCCGCGTGCCTTTTCAATGCGGTCGACCAGACGTTCCTGCAAGTACATTTCAATACCTGCTTCGTAGAATTTCATCCCTTTACGAAGCAACACGCGGCGGACTTCGGCACCGTCGATCGTGACGACCGCTTTTGATCGATCCGTCGATTCACTACTCTCTCGCAGTTTCTGCAAGCCGCGAAGCATGCGACCCACGGTCAGCGGACTGAGGACGTCGAAATCGATAATGTCGCGCAGTTGGGGCGCTTTGCGACGATCCCGAGTCGGCCACTTCGCGCCATCGCGGACGGTGCCGACCGTCGAAAGATGCAGCCCGGGAACCATCTCGCAGCGACCATCCGAAGTGGCTGCGATGTGGCTGAAGGGGAAATCGCGCGTGTCGAACGTGCGTGTGTGTTTTCCCAAGATGACTGAAAACGGACCAACCCGGCAGGGCCACATCATGTAGGAAAACGAACCGGTTTTGCAGCCGCGCTCGAGTTTGCCTTCGTGAACCGGTCCGAGTTTGTACATGTGATTCGACTGATTCGTACCGCTCCCCGCATTGTAGAAGCTGAACAAGCCGGCAATCATCAGGGTACTTTTGTGATGCGAAACGGTGTACGGCCCCGCGAAGATGCTGCAAGCCTCGCCATGAAAACCTTCGCAGTTGGCGAAAAACAGCGATCCTTCGGCGGAATACTGTTTGCCGATCTGAGAACCTTGCCCGACGAACGACTTTCCGACGATGGCGCCTTCATCGACGGTTGCACCCTCGGCAACAATAAAATCCTTGGCAATCACGCCGGTGCCGATCAAGGTTGGCGCTTCAGGGCAGCTGAGGATCGACCCGTTGGTTAACGAGGCTGCACCGCGAATCATGGCATTATCGCCAACGTTGACGTCCGCGATTCTCGATACCGAAGTGATCGTTACTCCCGCTCCGATCGTTCCCCGATCGCTACGGACCGCGTCGACTGCCTTCTTTGCGATACTGTCTAGCTGCTCAGCCAGCTTGGGTCGCCAGCGAACCAGGCATTGCAAGTAGGCAAGCTGTGCGGAGAGATGATCGTGCAAAATGACTTCCCGCCCGCCCCCTTCGTTGAGCGCCTCGACTTCCACGCCATTGCCGAAAGTCGCTCCGGCGCTAGTTTCCAAAGTGCCGACGTTTTCGATGCAACATCCATCGCCAATCGCGTAGTTCGCAATGTGCGAGCCGATGTTAGCAATCCGCACGTCGTTGCCAATCGTGCAATCGGCAATATAAGCGCCGTAGATGCCTGCCGGTTTGGACAACCGGCCGCCCGCGGCAACCGTTCCCCCGTTGCTGCCAAGCTGCACCTTCCCTGCGAACGTGGCATTCTGAACGCGAGCAGGATCAAACGTTTCGGACACCTGAAGATCTTGCCACGATTCCGCACGACAGCCCTGCGCTTCAAGCTGCTGAATTTCTTCCTTGGAAACCGGGCGGGATGATGTCGACATGACCTCTCCTGAAAAACGAATGAAGGGGATTTATGAAAGAAAAAAGATGGGTGAACGGCGGACCGTTCACCCATCCTGCTCGTTTTTTATCCACGGGAAAAAGTTTCTATCGAAGTTAACTACTTCATGCACCTGCTGCGACAGAACCCTTGTACTTTTCCCAAATCTCGGGCATCAGCTCTTCAGTCTTCTTCTCAAGCTCTTCGTCGCTGATGGCAGTGAGACGCTTGTCCACTTCGTATTGGTCCATCACCCAGCGAGCCAGCTTGTGGATCTTGATCTTGCTGATGCGATCGTCTCCTTCGAGTCCAAAGAACTCGTTGACCCACAGTGCGATGCCATCGGCACCACTCTTATCGGTAATCGACACCCGTGGCGGTCGATTCAGAAGCTTGGTCGTATCCATGATATTGTAAATCCGCTCGTCCGAACGCAACCCGCCGGCGTGAATACCTGCACGTGTCGTGTTGAAGTAACGGCCAACAAACGGATAGTTTTCCGCAATGGGGAAACCAATCGACTTCATGTACTCGGCCAATTCTGTGATGACAGTCGTGTCGATGCCACACATATGACCCTTTAGAGCGATGTATTCCATAATCGCACCTTCAACAGGTGGATTGCCACATCGCTCGCCATAACCAAACAACGTTCCGTTGACCGCATTGCAACCATAGAGCCATGCCGTCGAAGCGTTGGCGTGAACGCGGTGGAAGTCGTTGTGGCCATGCCACTCCAAACGATCGCTCGGAACGCCACATTCTTTATTGAGCTTGTAAATCAGCTTAGGAATGCTGCGCGGCAGCTCGGCATTCGGATAATGCAAGCCGAAGCCCATCGTATCGCAAAGGCGAATCTTGACTTTCATGTCGTCAGGGACCTGCTCCGACATTTCCATGAGACGATCGACAAATGGCAGAATGAATCCGTCGACGTCCGCTCGCGTCAGATCTTCCAGATGGCAGCGAGGGCGGACGCCTGCTTCAAACGCGGCGTCGACCACTTCGCAGTAGCTGTCCATGCACTCCTTGCGGCTCTTGAACTTGAGCTTCTGGAAGATGTGGTAATCGCTACTGCTGGTGAGCATGCCGGTTTCTTTCAGGCCGGCTTCCTTCACCAAGCGGAAATCGCCTTTTACGGCACGAATCCAACCGGTGCATTCAGGGTACTTATGCCCCAGCTCGCGACAACGATCGAGCGTCTCGCGATCGTTCTTGGTATAGAGAAAGAATTCGGTCTGGCGAATCACGCCGTTCGGACCGCCAAGTCGTGAGAGCATATCGTAGATCTTGACCATCTGGTCAATTTCGTACGGTGGCCGAGCTTGTTGGCCATCCCGGAAGGTGGTGTCTGTGACAACAATGTCACGCTGCTTGACTGAATTGAAATCGAATTCGACGGGCTTGCCATCGATCACTTCGATCACTGGGTCGTCTGAGAAATGAATCAACGGCGGCAGATCGTAATTGAAGGTATCTTCAAGAAGATTGGGTTCTGTCGTGTTGACCAGTGGATGGGATTTTTTTGTTTGCGTGGACATACATTCGTCTCCAAAACCATGATTTCATACCTAGCAATGAGAAGCCTACCCAGAGTATTTTCGCCACAGCTTTTTATTATCCGCGACTTGAGGTCGCGGTGGCATTCTGTTTTGGTCGGGCTCCTGATCTACTAGGTTAGGACTAAAAAGTGATTTGTCTCTCCGCTTATTCCTTACACTTCAACGCCTTGCTCCTGGCAAACTTGCGCGATGAAGGCGACTGCCTTTTCAACCGTGTCGACCGAAAGGGCTTGTTCTTCGTCCATTTCGATACCGAATTCCTCTTCAAACGACGCAACCAGTTCAATCGACTGAATGCTCTCAGCCCCCAAGTCGGCAGAAAAATTGTCGTCGTCCTTAATTGCGGACTCGTCGACTTCCAGTATCCGCGCCGTAACGCTCTTCACGCGATCTTGTACCGATGCCATTTATAAGCCTCCACTAGAATAGGTCTCATGTGTATTGGATAACACAGGTCTTGTTCATATTGTTCAAACAGTCGCAGGCCAGCAGACGCAAAAATTACGTCTGCGGAGCTCCCGGTTTTTTTTCTTGGATCCAGTCGTAGTAATCTCGCATCTTCAAATCGGAAGCCGCGTCGTCGTCGATGAATACGATCGAAGATGGGTGCAACTGCAATGCACTGGCCGTGTAGATGCTTGTCACGGGTCCCTCGACCGAGGCGGCAATTGCTTCGGCCTTGCTTTTGCCATTGGCGAGTAAAAGCAGTTGGCGTGCTTCGAGAATCGTGCCAACGCCCATGGTGATGGCATAAATTGGCACCTCGTTGCGATCTTCAAAGAAGCGGGCATTGTCGTCGATGGTCGGCTTGGCCAAAGTCTTTAGCCGCGTTCGAGAAGAAAGCGAACTGGTTGGCTCGTTGAACGCGATGTGTCCGTCTGAGCCGATACCCAAAATCTGAATATCGATGCCCCCGGCCTCCTTGATTCGCTCTTCGTACCACTCGCAGAATGCTTTGTAGTTGTTTGTGCTCCCAGATGGAACATAAATATTTTGACTCGAAATGTTGACATGCTTGAAGAAGTTTTCATGCATGAAATGGTGGTAGCTCTGTGGATGATCAATCCGCAGGCCCACATACTCATCGAGATTAAATGTCGTCACTCGGGAGAAATCGAGTCCTTCTTCCTTGTGCATGCGAATGAGTTCTTTGTAAAGACCGAGCGGCGTCGACCCCGTGGCCAAACCGAGAACTGCATTCGGCTTGGTGTTAAGTACGTCGGCGACAACCTTGGCGCCTGCCCGACTAATTTCCTCGTAACCCGATTTGATAACGACTTCCATTGCAAAAAAACCTTTACGCTGAGTGGGTGGGTACTACCACCCTCGAAATGAATCACAAAAAATGGGGGAATCTGGTCGATGACCCCATCGACGTAGAGGAGTCTCACCCATTAGGGTCGTCGACCATCACATGTAAGTGAACTTAATAAAGTAACCTAATCACGGGCCGTTGCCTAGGAGGCAAGACTTTTATTAGAGCCAAATATTAGATCCAAAACACCTCCTGCGTTTTCTACTGGCCTCGCTGGAAGTTGTTTCTGTAGCAATATTTGCAGCGTCACACGTGCTAGAATCATTTCTGAGGGCAGCACTGGAAACTGAAGATATACCCCGCTACGCCTCGGCATAACGCCTGCACACATGATGGCCATGATTTTACACGGCAGGACACCGTTGCTCAACGGGGTAGAGTGTCGACTTTCAAACTGTGAGTGAACAATTGGCTGTCGAAGCCAGTCTCAACATGCTTAACCGGCAAAAACTGCCACATGAAAACGAGAAGACCGTCTTCAGAATCGACTTTCTTCTTTTTGCGCAGAGAAAAAACGGCCTCTATCATTGTCGATATCACGTGGACAGGATGGCATTAATTTCTGCCAGCTCGTCCCCCGAAAACTTCGAGTCCTCTAAACACCCCAAGTTTTGTTCCAGTTGGCCAACGCTACTGGCGCCTACCAATACCGTGGTGATGCGGGGATCCTTCAATATCCATGCCAAGGACATTTGGGCGAGCGACTGACCGCGCGATGTCGCGAGGTCGTTGAGCTTGCGAATCTTGTCGAGCATTTCCGAGGTCAAACGTTCCTTCTTCAAGAAGCCATGCGACTTGGCTGCGCGCGAGTCGTCCGGAATACCGCCAAGATAGCGATCGGTCAGCATTCCTTGCTCCAGCGGTGAGAAAGGAATGCAACCAACGCCCTTCTCTTCCAATACGTCGAGCAATCCGTCTTCAATTGTGCGATCCATCATCGAGTAGCGCGGTTGATGAATAAGACAGGGAGTTCCGAGTTGCTGCAAAATCTCGCAGGCACGGCGCGTTTCGTCAGCCGAGTAGCTGGAGATGCCAACATACAGAGCTTTGCCCTGTTGGACCGCGCTGTGCAAAGCTCCCATCGATTCTTCCACTGGCGTGTCGGGGTCGGGGCGGTGGTGGTAGTAGATGTCGACATAATCGACCCCAAGCCGCTGGAGACTTTGGTCGAGGCTCGCCAAAAGATATTTACGTGAGCCAAGATCGCCATACGGACCGGGCCACATATCCCAGCCTGCCTTGGTCGAGATGATGAGTTCGTCTCGGTGATTCGCAAAATCTTGCTTGAGCAGCTTGCTGAAAGTTTCTTCCGCCGAACCGGGAGGCGGGCCGTAATTGTTTGCCAAATCGAAGTGGGTTACCCCCAAGTCGAAAGCCCGACGCACGATCGCTCGCGCCGTCTCGAAGCAATCGACGCCCCCGAAGTTGTGCCACAAGCCAAGCGAAACCGCAGGCAGATCCAGACCACTGCGACCGCAGCGGTTGTAAACCATGTTTTCGTACCGATTTTCTTGAGGCGCGTACATGACATACTCTTCATTGGTGGTACAAGGGATTCTCGATACGATGCTCTTTGTAGCCGATGGCAGAGCGACACTCAACCAGCGGAAGAACCTTCCTCCGACAACACTTCCGCTGCCGCGGCAATTGTATTGTCGATGTCCTGTTCGCTATGGGCGGCTGAGACGAACAACGCTTCGTATTGGCTGCAAGGCATATAAACGCCGCGGTGCAACAATCCCCAAAAATAGCGGGCAAACGCCTTGGTATCGCACTGACTGGCGAGGGGCCAGTTCGTAACAGGCTCGGCATGGAAAAACAGGGTCATCATGCTGCCAACCCGCGCGAGTGTGTGCGAAACGCCTGCCGATTCAGCAGCCTTGTGCAAACCACTTTCAAGCCGTGCGGCAAGTCGCTCCAGACGTTCGTAGGGAGGATCCGACTTCAATACTTCCAACGTGGCGCACCCGGCCGCGGTCGCTAAAGGATTTCCGCTCAGCGTGCCGGCTTGAAAAACTTTGCCTGCGGGTAACACCTGATCCATCACATCGGCACGCCCTCCGTAAGCGCCTACCGGCAGACCCCCGCCAACAATTTTCCCCAGCGTGGTTAAATCAGGCTGTAAACCCAACAATTGTTGTGCTCCGCCAAACGCGACACGAAAACCGGTCATCACCTCGTCGCAAATCAAAAGCGATCCATGCCGACGAGTTAAACTACGTAGAGCAGTGCAAAACTCTTCGCTAGGACGCACCACGCCCATATTGCCCACGATCGGTTCGAAAATCACGCCGGCAATCGTGTCCCCCTGCTCTGCAAAAGTTTGTTCCAAACTGGCAACGTCGTTGTACTCCAACACCAGAGTATCTTGCGCTGTGCCGGCGGTAACTCCTGGCGAACTGGGAACTCCCAACGTAGCCGCAGAACTGCCCGCCGCGACCAACAGGCTGTCGACGTGGCCATGGTAGTTGCCGGCGAATTTGATGATCGTGTCCCGCCCGGTGAATCCTCTCGCCAAGCGAATCGCGCTCATCGTGGCCTCGGTGCCAGAATTCACGAGCCTCACCTTCTCGACGGAAGCGACTGCTTCGATAATCCTCTCGGCCAATTCAGATTCTGCTTCGGTGGGCGCCCCGAAACTGGTTCCCCGCGAGATGGCCTGCTCCAGCGCCGCAACCACGGCCGGATGACCGTGCCCCAGAATCATCGGCCCCCATGAACCGATGTAGTCGGTGTAACGATTGCCATCGAGATCGTAGAGATACGCACCTTCCCCACTCTGGAAAAAGACGGGCGATCCGCCGACGGCGCCAAAGGCTCGCGCCGGGCTATTCACTCCACCCGGCATGAGTTTCTGGGCATTCTGAAAAGCGGCTTGGCTCCGTTCCAACGTCAACTCAGCGGCATGTGTCGAGTCCATACTTGGAATTCCTTTCGATTGGCTTAACTCTGAGCGAATCTTCCTAGAAAAATCGAATTCTACTTCTCGATTTGGAATAAACCACAGAGGATAGAAGAAATATAAAAGAAGAATTTCTCTATGCTATTCCTAATTTTCTTCACTCCAAATATTTATTGTCTCTGTGTTCTCTGTGGTTAATTACTCCGACTAATGAAAATGGGAAAACGTTTTTTAGAACCGCCTCTATGATCCCATATTTTTTAGCCCTAAACGAGCCTGTTCGACTACTTCATGGGCCCAAGGTTTTTCACTATAGAGGCGAATGATTGCCTGATACATTTTTCTGGCCTGATCTGGTTGGGTGGTCTGCAATTGGCTGGCAAAAGCCAACCTTTTGTGAAGCGCGGGCAGTTGGGCCAATGCAAGCTGTTGAACGCGGTCTTGTAATTCAACGATTTTTTGGCGAGTCAAAACCAGCCAGCGTTCAGTTTCGTTTTTACGTGCTGCCCTGTCGGACAGCGAATCGTCGTTACCAGTCTGCTTGGTTTTCCCCAACGGATCGTGCAGCGCGACCAATGCCTGTAGCATGGCAAGCGATTTTTCGGGATTGTCGGCAGAAATCCTGGCTGCCTCAAGATAAACACTGGCAATCGGATCGGCAGCTTCCGCACCGGCCACTCGCGCTTTGAGTCGCGCTTGTCGCTCGAATTTCTGAAATTCCCATTGCTGGCGGTAAGGTTCTAATTGCTGGTTACGCGAATCGTCGACAAACCGCTGTTGAAACTCCTCAAGCTGATCGGCAACAGGACGAAGATTGTCCTCACCCTGTTCGTGGATGGTTACCATAATAGTTTCAAACAACTCGTCTGCGGTCAGAGGCCGCATCATTTGCCAACCGCCCCAAATTATCACCCCCAACAGAGCCAACAACCCAGCCAACTGGGCCCCAATGTGCCAAACATTGCTCTGCGACTGTTCTTGAAGACGACGCGCGTCTTCGTCGACGGTGGTAAAACGACTAATTGACCGTTGAGAAACGGGCTCGGCCAACGTGGGCTGTTCAAGCGGGATATCTTGGGCATCGGTCGGTTGATCAAGCGTGGCAGCATCGAAAATATCATCTGAAAGTGGCTGCGAAGTCGCTTCGGGGGCGAGCACCACTGGCGTATCAAGAGCGCGCGTTGCTTCGTCAGCCATTCCTGATGTTGCTTGCGACAAACTCGGATCGGCCCCGACTGCCGAATCGTTACCCTGTCCAGGATTGGCTTTCAACGGGCGCGAGAGCGCCTTTTCCATCGCTTCCATGTGGCGGCTAAGGACCATGACATTGGGAAATCGATCGTCAGGATCCTTGGCCAAGAGTTGTGCGATCAGGCGATTTAATTGATCCGGGGTCTCGGTCGCGTAGCTACGCACAGGCTCGGGCTCGGCAAATCGTTGGAGCTGCAGCATCTCGGGCATAGTTTTTGCGTGAAATGGTGGCCGACCGGCCAAGAGGGCATACATCACGCCGCCCAAACTATATTGGTCGCACTTTTCAGTGACCGGCCTGCCATCCGCTTGTTCCGGCGACATATAATCAGCAGTCCCCAACACACCGCCAGCAGTCGTGAGTTGTGTACCACCAAAAAGCCGAGCGATTCCGAAGTCGGCAATCTTTACCCGGCCCTCAGGAGTCAGCATCAAGTTCGCGGGTTTAATATCACGATGCACGACACCATGGTCATGCGCATGTTTCAAAGCTCGGCAAATCTGGATGCCAATCTGCAGGGTCTCACGCCAATTGAAACGGCGGCCCGCTTTGATCTCATCTTCAAGGCTTGTGCCTTCGACAAGTTCCATTGAGTAGAAGAGCACACTATCTTGTTCGCCATAGCCATAAAGACAGACGATACCTTCGTGGCGCAGTTTTTTTAGCGAGTCGATTTCCGCTTCAAAACGTTCGCGGAACCCTTCGGCAAAGGCCATTTGAGGGCTGAGCGCCTTAATGGCAACGCGCAGTCCTTGTTGCTCGCCAACCTGATCGTAAACCGCTTCAAAGACGGCCCCCATCCCGCCCTTGCCGATTTGCTTGCCGATGCGGTAAGGCCCGAGCCTTTCATATTCCATGTTTCGCCTCGATCGCCTGATCCTACTCATGGTGTTGAGGCTAAGCCGCAAGCGGCTGGTCGCTTGCGGTTTAGCTTAGGTTCATCCTAACAAGCTTAGTTTGAGCGAGCTAGCGAGCGGGAGAAGCCCACCGCCCGCTAGCAGAACGAAATTGCCTTAAAAAGCAGCCTGTTTTGAAGTTCTCCAGGGATCGAACACTGCGGCGAGAAATGCTCTTTACGCCGCGCGCGGTTCTCGGCACAATACGCCCCGCAATTTACCAACCGCCCCTCCCCGCAAGTTAGAGGGGGCGTGACCTCGCGCCCGGGCGGGTTCCACCATGTCGGTCAAGGATGACCCTATTCAGCAAGGAGTGCTGACGTGAGAACTCTGCTGTTTTCAGCCTTAGTTTCAGGATGTTTTATTTCATTCGCCGGTGAGTCCATTGCCCAGCAAGCTTCCCCCAGCGCAAATGCTTCGCGCTTTGGGGTCGCCGTGGTTGACGTCACTTACATTTTCAAAAACTACCAACAGTTCACTTCCGCCTTGGACGGTATGAAAACCGAAATGGAAACGGCAGAAGGAAAATTGAAAAGCGATCGCGCAGCGATCCAAAGCAAAGAAGAGCAAAGCAAACAGTACAATCCTGGTTCGCCCGAGCACAAGCAATTGGACGAAGAAATCGCTCGTCTGAAAGCTGAGTTCAATCTTACGGCGGGGCGTATTCGAAAAGACTTTCTCGAGCGCGAAGCCAAGGTCTATTATCAGACTTATCTCGAGGTGAGCAACGCGGTTCAATACTATGCTCAGCAGCATAATATCGGGCTGGTTGTGCGGTTCAACGGCGACCAAGTCGATCCCAACCTTCGCGAAGATGTCCTCCGAGCCATCAACAAGCCTGTGGTCCACCAAAACAACATCGATATCACGCCGGATGTGTTAGCACTTCTAAATCGGGGCGGCACACCCGGTGGCGTGGCACCCGCGGCTTCCAATCGCCAAACCACACGGCGTTAGTTGTTCGCTACGCGAAATGATGGGAACACCTATGTGGGTTGACCCAAAAAGCGCGTAACGATTCCGTTTGTAAAAGGCTACTTGGGGACGCCTTCCGTTATGTCGATTCAGCGCATGCAACAGACCGTTCGTCGACCCGTCCGTGTAAGCGGAGTCGGCTATTGGAGCGGCCAGAATGTCCGCGTCGAGTTTCGTCCGGCCCCGGTCGGGAGCGGGCTCACGTTTGTTCGCGACGACATCGGACCGCAGGCGCGTGTGCCGGCTCTTCCCGAATATCGGATCAATGTCCCACGACGAACCAACCTGGAATGCCTAGGCGTTGAAGTGCAGATGGTGGAACACGTTTTGGCTGCACTTGCCGGGTTGCAAGTCGACAATTGCGAGATCGGCGTCAACCGAGCAGAAATGCCCGGGTGCGACGGTTCGGCCCGAGAGTTTGTCGAGGCCCTCGATTCCGTTGGAATTGTGGAGCAAAACCAAGAAGCCTCGCAACTCACAATCAAAGAGGTCGTGCGTGTGACTTCTGGCGAAGCCTGGATCGAAGCCAGACCGGCCCTCGATGGAGAGTATCGCATCGAATTCCGACTCGACTATCCCCACAACCCAGAAATCGGACTTCAAGCGGCAAGTTTCGAGATTACACCCCAATGTTTTCGAGATGAAATTGCCCCTTGTCGAACATTTGTCTTGCAAAGCGAAGCGGAAGCAATAAAGTCGCAGGGACTCGGAACCCATGTCACCACCAAGGAACTACTGGTTTTTGGTGACCGAGGGCCCATTGAAAACCAACTCCGTTTTGAAAACGAGTGCGCTCGGCACAAAGCGCTCGACGTCATTGGCGATTTGGCGCTTATCAATCGTCGCATCGCCGGAAACATAGTCGCCAACCGTAGCGGTCATCGATTGCATGTGGAGTTGGCCCGTGAATTGATGGCTCGGTTTGTGGAAAATGCCACGCTCCAAGCAACAGCTTAAGAGTCTGCAACAAGATTGAAAATCAGCCAGTAACCCACACCCGTGGGAATAACGAAGAGAACGTCGTCATGGCAACTAGTATTGCAACAAACGCTTGGGTAGATCCAAGAGCGGAAATCGACCACGAAGTCGAAATTGGCCCGTTTTGTGTGATCGGTCCCGGGGTGAAAATTGGACGCGGCACCCAGTTGCTAAACAACGTGACTTTAATGGGCAATGTCACGCTGGGTCGAGACAATCTGCTTTACCCCAATGTGGTTGTCGGTGCCGAGCCACAAGACATCAGCTACCAGGGTGGCGAAACTAGTGTCGAGATCGGTGATGCGAATACCCTCCGGGAAGGCGTCACCGTGAATCGGGCCAGCGAAAAAGAGGATGGCGTTACACGCATGGGCGATCGCAACTTGCTGATGGCAAATGCTCACGTTGCACACGATTGCCAGTTGGGAAGTCACATCGTAATCGCCAATGGCTCGCTCCTGGCGGGGCACGTGCATATCCAAAATCATGCTTCGATATCGGGCGGTTGTGCCATCCACCACTTCGTCACGGTTGGCTGCTACTGCTTCCTGGGTGGATTGAGCAAGGCTCTCCACGACGTGCCGCCCTATATGTTGGTCGAAGGCATCGCGGCCAAACCACGTTGTATCAATATCGTTGCCCTGAAAAGAAGCAACTTTTCAACGCAAGCCATCGATAGTTTGGCAGCCGCGCATCGGTTGCTCTACCGAACCAAGGTCGGACTCATCCACGCCCGAGAAATCCTACAATCAAAAGACCAGCTCACCGACGAAGTCGAAAATCTGCTCTCCTTTGTCGAAGGACAACAAGAAGGTAAGCATGGGCGAGGTCGCGAAGTGAGGAAAGCGGCATGAGTCGATTGCGGCTAGCAGTTGTTGGAACGGGCCATCTGGGCCGAATTCACGCGCGGATTGCCGCCGCGCAAGAAGAGATTCAACTCGTGGCGGTAGTCGATCCGGTCGAAGCGTCACGAAACCAGACAGCAGCAGAAACCGGTGCCCAACCTCTGACCGACTATCGCGACTTGTTCGGCCTGGCAGACGCCGCGATTATTGTCACGCCAACTTCGTCGCACTTTCAAATCTCGAAAGAATTGCTCCACGGCGGTGTCCACCTCCTGGTGGAAAAGCCGATCACCTGTTCCCTCGACGAAGCCGATGAGCTCGTGGAGCTTGCAAAAAGTCAACAGTTGACCCTGCAGGTCGGGCATGTCGAGCGATTCAATCCAGCGCTTACCGCGGTCAAAGAAAAGCTGGTCGATCCTAAATACATAGAAGCCCGACGTTTGAGCGGCTACACATTTCGATCCACGGATGTTGGCGTCGTGCTCGACCTGATGATCCATGATATCGACGTCGTGTTGAATCTAGTCAAATCCCCGGTGGAAAAGGTCGAGGCTGTCGGCTTCTCTGTACTGGGCGATCAGGAAGACATGGTCAACGCGCGTCTTCAGTTTGCCTCGGGCTGCGTGGCGAATCTGACTGCTTCGCGAGTGAGCTATGCCAATCAGCGGCGGATGCAGGTCTTTACACCCCGTTGTTGTGCAACGCTTGATTTCGCAGCCAGACAATCTTCGCTGGTCGAGCCGACCGAAGAGATCCTCTCACGCAGCTTTAGCGCCGAATCGCTTTCTGTTGAACAGCAACAACATTTCCGCGAAAATCTATTCACCGAGCTGCTAGTACAGCGACAGGCATCGTCCCTAGAAGTGAATGCCATCGAAGAGGAGCAGCGCGACTTCTCCCTGGCAATACGCGATGGGAAAAGCCCCCAGGTAACCGGCGCAGATGGCCGAGATGCTTTGGCTGTGGCACATGCGATTCTTCAACAAGTTGAAGCCCACCAGTGGGATGGCGACGCGGGAAGCCGTCGCGGAGCGCTCGCGATGCCAGAGTCTCCCCATGTCTTGGCCGGCCCGGACCATTGGTCGCTGGACGATACCGTGATCATCCCCCGCAAAGCGGGTTAAACAAGTCTATCCGGCCTCCTTTCCCCACAGAAATTGCCGTCGTCGTCGGTTCCGGGAACGTTTAGAGAATGGAATTACTCCAACTCTTGCCCATTCTCGATTTCCAGCAATTGCCGAAGGACTTTCTCTTCGATTGCATTAGATTTGCGATGCACTGAGCCATCGAAGTAAAGGAAATCAACGTATCCTGAATGCGCTGATCCCCAGTTCCATCGATACGAATTGTCTCCATCCGTTACGATTTTAGTCCCATCACGGACCGTCCCGTCTGCCCCTCCTGAGAAGAGAGGTTCATCCCAATACCAACTCGTCGGGATTTGACGACTCGGGTTAAACGCTTTTTCGCCGATGGCAATCGTTTGTGACAATCCATCAAAGATGTCTTTAGGGGCGGTGACATCAGGTAAATTAGGAAAGGCAAACTTGTTGCCGGCATAGTCGGTTTTCGCCCAGGCCCATCCGCCGGATTCATAGCTGCCGAACTGGTCTTCTTGAGTTGGTTCTGGTCGAAGCCGATCACGAGTCGGGCAAAGATACAAGTGCTGAATCTCCGTAAAGCGAACCGCCCGGTAGGCCGCGCTCTGTTCTGCATAGGGCATTAATGCGTATGCCCAGCATCCAGACTGCTCTCTAGGATGCTTACCCGGCTGACCCACTCCCCATTGGAAAGTGGTAACTTCCGCATAATTGGTTGTGGAAATGGGTATCAGGTTCTCGGTGGTGTCGAGGATAAGCGATTTCTCAGTAAATCCACCGTTGTTTGGAAATGACTTATGTGCCGCCTGATGTGCTTGGAGCGCGATTCCAATTTGCTTGAGATTATTTGTACATGTGGTCCTGCGGCCCGCCTCTCGGGCAGCTTGAATCGCAGGGATTATCAAGGCAACCAGTATTCCAATAATCGCGATTACGGTCAGCAACTCTACAAGTGTGAAAGCTCGGCGGAAGGCAAATGTCCGCTCTGAGCCGAAACGTTTACTCTGGGGATGACCTTGTTTCATCTCGAATCTCCTTGGCGCTTGATGCTACGCAATTGATCGAGGTCACTAGGCTTCACTTCGATGAGCTTGAGTGTTGGCGACAACCGTATCGTTGCGAGTTGCTTTTGAAACCACTCCCTTCCGGGTTCGGTCATCGGCGTGGCACACACGGCCCACCAACCTGCCACATTCGGTAGTCCTTGGACTATGTGATGCTCTCCATTTTGAGCATCGATCCCCAGTCGCTGGAAATCCAACATTTCAGGTGAATAAAGTAGCCAGATCGGTCGCTTGTCGGGATTTTTCTGTGCCCACTCGCGGATAGCGAGCAGGTCTTGTCCCCAATCGAGATTGCTGTCGGAAAGAAAGCGCCAGCCTTCTGCGGCTCCACCGACGGCCTCGGAAAAGAACGCATGGCTGTGTGGCAAGATCGCGGCACTACTCAGTGCATACCACAACGTGAAGAGACAACCTGCAATCCGGATCCAACGACTGTTCACAGCCACGCATCGGGAAGCAATCAAATACAGACATGGAAAGAATGGCATCACATAACGTAAATGGTGGCTAAAACCGTTTTGTGAGCTGACAAAAACTAGCACGATCACTCCTGGCGCATAGAGTACAAATTCCCGCCAGCGAATCCATCGCTGGAGGCCAAGCACAGCCCCTAAGATCAATAAGGCAGCTAAACCCCACAGGGCTATAGGTTCCTTGAGAGGTATCCCGACCAGGTAATAGTACCACCAGCCGTGGTCTTGCCAGGTGCCAAACAAATAGGACGGCCGACCAGCTTCAAAATCAGACTTTTGAATGTCGATACCCTGTACATAGTCTGCCGGCAAAGGCATAGGAATCTGTCCCAGCCACGAATCAGCAAATCGGTTGCCAGTTGGAAAATCTTTCCCCTCATAACCTGTGAGCGCCCGGCTGTGGAATTCAAAATCGCCCAGAGGACGAAGCACACCGTGGAAGTCGTATGCGGCATGTATCACCAGCCAAGCGATCATCATGCCGACCACGCACTGCAAGGCGTCCTTGCCGACGGCGCGATGTCGGTGTTTGAGCCAATCGAGACTCCACAATGCGAGAAAGACCGGCGGCAGCATGATCCAGGTTGATTTGCATAGTAGGGCGACAGCAGTGGCGAGCGCCAACCAAGTGGTCGCTCGCCAAGTTCGCATGGTTAGCCAAATGTAAAATCGGTAGGCGGCCAAGAAGCCGAACACTGCCGCCCACACAGCAGGGGCAATCGTGCCGCCAAAGGCCAGTGCCATGGGAGAAAAACTCCACAGCACGGCTGCGATCCAACCACTCGTCGCGCCGTAAAACCGCCTGCCGATCGACCACAAGAGATAAGTTCCCAACCAAGACCCTGGGATTAGTGCCATGCGTGCCAGAGAAAATAATTCAAAACAGCGTTCTCCCTTAGTTTGCAGAAAAACTGATCTCAACATCCACTCGGGGCGGTCACCAGGCCGGAAAGGAAAACCAATCCAGCGGATCCCATCGTCACTTGCCACAAGGGGCAGTGCGGCCACCATTCTGACTAAGGGGGGGTTAACGCAATACGGTTGAAACTCACTGTACTGGACGTGGTAAAGCCCGCTGGGTAAGTGTCCCCACTCGTCCCAAGTGGGAGCCGTTCGCCAGTCGATCCAAGTCAGCATCCCAGCCTGCATCACAAGCAATACCAAGAGCCCTACTCGCTCTCGTGTTGTCATTCGGACGCGGCAAAAAGACGGCCTTTGTCGGCGTTCACTCGCTAGCATGAGAACGAGCTCGCTTGACTAGATACACGATGCCGAACAGCAACGCGCCAATGACCAGTGTCCAGATCCGCCGGCCCCAGACCGATTGAGGCTGAAGGCTGGTCAGGCCCTGGGCTTCCAGAGAAAACACTCCTAACGGTACAGGTGCCCAGTCGACAAAGCGGATTTCGTAGAGATATTTAGTCTTGCCGTCAATTTTATTGTATGTCTGTAGATAGCTAGAAGGTATACAGCCGAAGCGGTCGAAATCGTATTCCTTGGTCTCTGTGTTGGAGGCTTTGATCGACTTATCTTGGTCAATAGCTTTTGTGTCGGTGTGCAGCACGACTCCGTAATCGACATCACAGACTATGGAAAACTCTCGTGAGTACGGATTTCCTTTCTCTAACCAGCTAATATTCAGACGTGAACCGTCGTTTGTGAGCGTAAGGTCGATGAGTTCGCAGTTTTTTAGATATTCCTTAACACCACCGTCATGAAGTTCCAAGTGTGCAAGACCACTAACACACGAATCAGTCTCTATTCCACCACTTCTCCCTGCAGCTCGAAACCATCGAAAAGCGAGCACATTTGCTAGGTTATTCTGGGGGTCACCATCCCACTCGCGAATTGTGAGCGGTTCCGGTTCAGAATCAGCTCGCAGCGATACCGATCCCTCCGGTGTAAATACCATGCGACGTCGAGTCCCCACCTTGTGTTGGGGATGGTTTGACTCGGTAATTATTGTATCTACGCGAAAGTATTGATTATCCCGAGCCCAGAACCTTATTTCCGTGACATAGTGAAGATGTGTTTTCCGTCTGCTCTCGAATCTTTCCCTCATTACGAAGTGAACGTTTCCATATTTTTCTTCCCGAATTTGCCGACAAGAGTCTACAAATTTCTTTGCGGCGCTCACTTCAAGTTCGTCAAGAGAGTTAGCACTGTGTTGCCCCGCAGACGCTCCCCAAATCTGAAGTTGCGACAAAAGGAAGGCAACTATCAAGAATTGGTATCGTATTCTTAGTATGCTCATGATTCGACAGCGATATTATCAGTGATAACTGTCAGCTATAACTGTGAAAAAACAACTTCCACTTCTAGGATACACTGCGATAGAATCGTGCCACCTTGCCCACTTATTGGGCAAGGTGGCACGATGAAACTATTTGCCTCCTGTGCAGCTCGAATTAAGTGTCTTTGCAATCACAAGTAAACTTCCCCGTAGATGAGTTATACGGCCCATCATTGCAGTGACAACTACACTCAGCGCTTGAATGATTGTCTTCGCAGTTGCCATCATCCACGCTTTCCGGGCAGCCGCTTCCTGTGCACCCTGACCCCATAGTTCCTGAATATATGGGAAGGGCTGGAATGAAGGCACTAACCGCGAGTACCAAACCACAGGCACCCATGAAACTCAGAATTCTACTCATCTCAATATCCTCCTTTCTAACAATAATAAACCAGAAACTAGGTTGACGGCTTAACACTGGCCGTCACTGTAAGCATGAGCGTTCTTACGGGGTCGTCGAAAATTAACACGGCTACCTCGCGTTGTAACTGAGATTTCGCACCGCCGCGCGCCCGTAAACTGACGTGCACACTTCTGCTTGTGCCCGGCGCAAGTTCCAAGGGTAAGTCTTCCAGCGCCATACAGTTGCAGGTCGATTTGGCTCCCAGGACCTGTACTGGTTGGCCGCTGTGGTTGGTGAGTTCGAAGGAGGCCGTGCCGATCTCTCCCCCAGCTACGCGCCCCACATATTGGGACGAATCAGTCACAATCAATCGCGCGCCGGACATGTAACTCAGAGCTGCGTCCAGCGAGCCGAACATGATGATGCCAGCGAGTGCCAGCACGGGCAGGGCGTACCGCGTATAGGAAATTATTTCAACGAAGAAACTGGCAGGTAATCGCGGCATGGATTGTCGCCACGAGGTACGCAGGAGCCATAACGGCGCAGTCAAGCTCACATCAAGGGCCAACATCCCTAGCAGCGGAAGCGATCGGCTCCCCAGGCATTGGCAGGCGCTCTCACCCGAGTACAACTGAAATGCGAGCATGGCGATGTAGAGAGAAAACGCCACCGCGCAGGTGCGGTGGATGACTGGCCAAGCGAGAAAACTCAGAACGAAGCAGCCCAGGATAAATTCGCCCGTGCCGATGGCGAAGACCCAACTTGCGGGCAGGACAAGCCAGTCGGTGAGCGCGATTTCCCGCCAGGGGGCGAGTTTTATTGCTCCAGCCACGACGAGGAGGGCACCAGCGAGGAACCGGGTTAGAAAATACATAATTGTTGCAACGACCGGCGGCGTTTTTGCCGCCTGTTTATCGGAGCAATCGACAGGCTTGCCTTCTGTCGCCACGAATGTGTGTAGGTAGGTTCCCGCCGCGATAAAAAAATCTCGCACCCCGATTTTCTTGCCCTGGGCTTTGCTTCGAGGACGATAGGAAATAGGGAGTTCGATGATGGGAAATCCCGCGCGGAGTAGCTTGCCGGTGATCTCGGCACAGACTTCGAACCCATTGGACTGAATCGCCAGTTGCTCAAAGAACGACTTCGGGAGAAGCTTGTAACAAGTGTGCGGGTCGGTGAGCGATTTTCCAAAGAGTAACCGGATTAGGACTGCCAGGAATTTGACTCCCAAATACGGAGCAAGCGATCCGCCCTTGGCTTTACCTCGGTGAAGATACCGTGAACCGTAAACTGCAGAACCAGGATGAGCTTGCGCCGTAGCTGCTAATTCTCGTAAATCTTCGGGACAGTACTCCAGGTCAGCATCCTGGATGACGACCCATTCACGAGTGACATGCGACAAACCTGCTCGAACTGCAGCCCCTTTACCACTTTGTCGGGCAAGAAATACGGGCACGAGTTGCAGGCGTTCCGCGCATTCTTCAATGAGCTTAGCCGAATCATCTGTCGATCCATCATCGACGACAATGATTTCTGCAAATGGCAGTGCGGCGCGGACTCTGTCCAACAACTCACCTACCGTGCCGGCCTCGTTGTGGCAGGGCACGATCACGCCAAGACGCTCACCTCGCTGAACTGAGGGAAGTGTGCCGGCTTTTGCGGGAACAGAATGCTCGTGCATACGTGAGTCCAATCAGTTTGGTACTATCGCATATATGCCATGTGTCCCCGCCGGTCAGTTTATCACAGTGCATAGCCGGTCACGAGTTTATTCTTTTTCTTATTTTTTCAGAATGCTGTCACTTCATGGAGTTAGTGGTTTTGCCTCAAAGAGAACAGGGGGCATTCTACTTTTCTAAAATTTCTCCCCGAAATGACCAGGAAAAGTAAAATGTCGCCTTCAATTTCTCCAAGTCGCGGTCTTCAAATTTCTACGCCAAGTCGCGATCTTCAAAAAAGAAGAGTGCCAATAACATCGCTGCTGCGCAGTACAGAAAACTGTACAGCAAGGCCGTCAAAAGATAGACCGGTGGCACCGATGCGGAGCCCGCAATGGCGCCTTCGATCTCGTAATGGTCTAATACGGGAAACAACACCGATATAAACTGCCCGATGAACCTGACAAAAACGATTTTCCCCACCGCTGATTTTACGATCAATGGACCGAGATGCCCCAAGACGTAAATCGAACCGCAAATCACGAGATTGGGCAACATCGACAACCGCGTTGAGATTGCAACACTGATCGCCGCGATGACGACAGCCTCTAAAAACGCCAAGACCAAGCCAGGCACAATGCGCACCACTTCTTCGTAACACAATTGCCATTCGGGAGGAGTCTTGGAAGATTCTCGCGCGTCGTAAACCACTTTGAAAGAGACGGTCAACAGAAAAATAATCCCCAGGATGACGAACATCAGCACGATCGGCCAAATGATCCCCAGAAATTTCCCTAAGATAAACTGGCGTCGGCTTACTGGCTTGGAAAGCACGGTAAGAGCGGTTCGCCCTTCGATTTCTTCGGCAATTGAAACGCTGGCTGTCCACAGAGCGACCAGGATGGCGAGGATCTTAATGGTGGTCATCCCAGACGTTTTGAGCATCTTGACGTCTTCGCCAAACGTGTTGTAGGGGATGTAAACATAGGCGACCAAGGCAACGATTCCCAGCACCGTAAGAAGAATAAAAAGTGGCTGAGAAACGGCTTCCTTCGCCGTGGCCGTTGCAATGACCGATACCTGCGGGGCCAGCCAACGGATCAGAAGATAACCAAAAAACAGCGCCACCACGCTAATAGCCACAACGGGGAGGTCGTGAACCTCGGGCATTTCCACATCGGTGTGGAGGATGCCTTTTACGACCGTTTCCAGAGAGCTCTCGTTCGTGACAAACAAGGATACGACGTCATCGTCAAATCCACGAGGATTATTGCTCCCGGGCGACCAATGGTATGGCTTCTCCCCCCCACTAATCTGAATCAGCGGATCAAGATAGCCCTTGCCAGCTTCTACGTTGATCGCCACGTCTTCGGCGCTTTCCAGCGTATAACTCTGCAACTCGTCGGCGCGCAATGCAACGGAAATCTCGAAGTCGGAAGTTTCAGCGGGAACAGAGACTGAGAATTCCACAGGCCCCACGTAGGGCAATCGCTTGAGTGAAGAAGCCAACCTTTCGAGCGGCATAATGGGCGTTGCTACCACGGCAACCACTGCCAAGGCGATCAGCATATAAGAAACCGGCAACAAGATGCTCTCTTGTACGGTCGCTAAAATCGAGCTGGCCAATTGTCTATTAACCAGCCAACAGGCACCCCAAAGAAGTACTAAACAAAGCGCTCCGATTGTTGCTCCAACGGCAAGCAACCAAATGGGAGTTAACCAGATAGATAAATTAGACATAATGCTTTAGTGGATTATTCTTGGGGAAAGAGAACCGCAAACTTACATGGGTTGCTCTAACTAATAACGAATGTCAAAACTGGCAAATTCGGAGGCGACCGTTTGACGATCGACCTGAACGTCGCGGATCTGACCCGACATGCGATCGTCCAATTCCGACTGGAACCGATCCAGCTCCTCTGCCGAACCCTCGGCAACCAACTCGACCTTGCCACTGGGCAAATTGCGCACGTAGCCCGCCACATCGTAGCCACGGGCAATGGTACGCGTTGTATAGCGAAATCCGACACCCTGAACGTGTCCCGTATAGACGAGTCGTCGACGTTCCTGAATTTGCGAAACTGCACCCATGATCAAGCCCCTCCTGAGGCCGTCAAAGCCCCAGTCGTCGGTGATATTTCCAAGCGTCCTCTTAATGCTTGCACAACTATCACTAGAAGTATAACGTCCGGACGATGGAGCATCTAGTATCGCTGGAAGTCGCTAGGGAGCGGTACAAAGTCACGTCTTTTCGATTCATGAAATGGTTGGTAGCCGGAAGGCCACTGCCCTCCGAGAATTCCCGGACCGCGTGGCGGTCCGGCTATACAGCGTGCGGTGAACTTGGATAGCTGCTAGCAAGAAGCCGCCGATATTTCGCCTATTCTTCCGGCGTTCTGATATTGCACTAGCAGGGCTTGAGGAACCCTCGTGTTTTTCCTATAAGTTCTGCCCAAGAACCTAAGCCCAGACCGTTCTGGGAGAGGTTCTCATTTTGCCATACCAGCGGGTCATAATTCCGTCAGCCGCTGACATGGATTGATGGACCAGCCTTGTGAGGAGATCCCATGGTCCGGCTCCGTATGCCAAGTAATTTATTCAATGTCTTCACCGCTCGCTTGCGCACTGGTGCGCTGCTGTTGCTGGGCATTCTTCTGACTGCGGAAAACTGTTTTTCCCAGCAGGAGTTTCCCTACGTCGCTTACGTAGTGAAAGATGGCGCTCATGCGCGAAGCGGTCCGGACCAGCGGCATTATCCCACTCAGCAATTGCCGCAAGGATTCGCGGTAGAAGTGTATCGCCACGACGAAGGGGGTTGGTGTGCCATCCGCCCTCCTGAGGGAAGCTTTAGCTGGATTTCCAGTCACGAAGTACGACCGGCTGGCGACAACATTGCGGAAGTGATTGCTGAGGTCGCCACTCCACGCGTCGGCAGTACCCTGTCGCCGTCGCGCACTGCCGTGCAGGTACTGCTTCCTCGGGGCGAACTCGTTCAAATGCACGAAGCAATAACAGACGGCGCGGCGGACTGGTTCCCGATTGCCGCTCCCACGGGAGAGTTTCGTTGGATCGAAGCCAGCAGCCTTGCTCGGCAGGTCCCATTAGAAATTAACGCACCGGCGGAACCTAACAAAGCCTGGCCCCAATCAGTCGAAATTCAAGAGAATCAAACCGCTCCAGCGGTGCAACCAGATTCTCACTTGCAGCAAACCAATGCGTTCGAACACCTTTTGCATGCCCCCAGCACCGGACATCCACAAAATGGAATAGCAAGTACCGTTCAACATGCTCCCAGCGATCAGCTTGAGATCGTGGCTGGAACTCCAGCCGACCTGCAACTGGCCCAATTCCAGCATACGGCCCACCAAAGCCCGACCGCGCCAAACTTATTTACGGGCTCTGAAATATCCAATGTTTCAGCGCAAGGCATCATTCAACCAAATCCGCCCCGAGTGCGATTCGACGGAAGTTCGCCCTCCGCAGGACCGCTGACCATGGGGACGACGAGCGAACGCGTCCAAGAACTGGAACTGCTGCTTTCGCAATCGGTAACGCAACCGCCCCCTACGTGGAACCTCGATCCACTCGCAGGCGAAGCACAATCGCTGTTGGCAGTTGCAGAAACTCCTCAAGATCGCACACAACTGCGAGCATTTCTCGATCGCATCGCTCGATTTCAAGGAGTCCACAGCCGTTATACGCAATCAGGACCACCACAGCCGCGTGAGACCGAGCTGACTAGCCCAACGTCGCGACCACCGGTCGATCCGATCGCTGATATCGTGCATGATGTTCGGCAACGAGTTCGAGAGGATTTTTCCGGAGGGGCCAACAGGGGCCGCAAGCAGACTGCCTCAGCGCCTATCGACGAACCTTTGTACGACGCGGTGGGAATGCTTAAAGAAGTTGTGTCTCGAAAAGAAAAGGCGCCGAGATACGCTTTGGTCAACACCAAGGGCAACGTAGTTTCGTTTGTCACGCCCACGCCCGAGTTGAATCTCCAGCCATACATTGGCCGACATGTTGGAGTGCAAGGAACACGCGGATTCATGACCGACTATCGTCGAGCACATGTCACGGCAAGCCGTATCACGCCCGTGAGCGATTCCTTGCGACGATAGGATTGTACCGCAAAAGCACAAAATTTCTGGACTGTTGATTGCTGAGTGATGAACCAGTGAGTTCAGTCCATAGTTATTCAGTAGTCATCCTTCAATAATTATAATCCTGTTCTTTGTGTCTTCGTGCCTTTGTGGTTAATCATCTTCACGAAGTATCCGGCTTGCCAATTCAGCAACGCGGGGGTCGGTATCTCTGGTGAGAATCTCGTGTGCCAGCTCAGGCAGCTTGGGGTCGTTTGTTGTGGCCAGTGCCGTAAGCGCTTGAAGACGAACCTCGCCGCTCGCGTCGTTGAGAAGTATTCGCAGCCATGTGCGGGCTTTCGTAGCCGGTAGCACCGACACATCGTCAATCATCTGCATTCGTTGCAAGACATCCGGAGAACGAATTCTACGTGCCATGTCCAGTTCGGCTTCGTCGAACCCGCGTTCGGCAAGCACGGCGTGAATTACGCTTGTCTGATAAGTGCCCGCCGTTTTCAATCGCTCGAACAAAACATCGTCGGTCAGCTTGCGTAGGGCATCACGCAGGGTATCCATTTCTTCCGGAGTCGGAACGTCGACCATTTCAGCGACTGAATTACCAGGGATTTCCTCAAAAACTTCCACCGAAAGCGACGCATCGCCTCGCAGCTCTCGTGGAACTCGAACATTCCATTGCGGAGACCAAGTGCCCTTGGAACGACTCGCGCGCTCGGGAGAAGATTCAGCGTGTGGCGCCTCAACCAAATTATCAAACGGGGCGACAAGCGAACCCTCGATTTCGTCGAGTGGCGCCGCAAGCGTTCGTAAATCGACTTGCGGAAGCGACAAGTCCACCAGATTCTCGTTCAGCAAGGGCTGTTTGCTCACGGTTTCGATACTCTGCAACCGTGGTCCACGCGGGGGGACATGTTCAAGGACATGGCTACTCTGGCTAAGCAGTTTTGCAGAGACGTCGACAGGAAATATTTCTGCCAGATCGATCATCCGCAACGCCAAGCTTCCAGCCCACTGTTTGCCTGCAGGTCCGAAATTGTCAATCTGAGCGGCAAGTGCGGTGGCGAAGGCAAGCATAGCTTCAGAGACATCTGAATAGCTGCCCTCATCGAGTTGAGACTGCCACGACGCAAACTTTTCTTCGAGTACTTGTCTCGCAGCCTCCGCGACAACAAATCGCTCGGAAGCAGCAGCTTCTACCAATGGCGACAATGCGGGCGACCCCAATGCGGCCAATTGGTGAATGGGAATTCCAACCGCTTGATCTTGGATAGTTGGAATCTCGGCTGCAATCTGACGGGCAAGCCGTTGCCGATGCCAGTTCCCCACCACCGGCCAAGCTTCCCAGCTCACAATCGCACACCCAGCCACCAGCGCAGCTAGCGCAGCGAGTTGGCCAATGCTATCGCCCCAGCGTTTTAGTTTTTCGCGAAACATAAAATCCTCGAATACGTTGCGGGCGAATTGTCGCGCAATCGCTCCAACCGCACAAGACCGCCCTTCACAACACCACGCAATCACCTCTACTGCTAGCAACTGCTCGTATGCTGAGCGAAAATGCTGCTGAGCCGACCCTCGCGAAGCCGAAATAGTTCTACAACCCGCAAGACTTCTCAAAAGCCTTGTGGGGTTCGCTTCAGAGGGGGGATGCATGCACGGTCGGAGTCGTCGGGGAATCTGCGCAAGCGCTGCGATTGTGGTTGGCACTGTTTGTGGTCTGTTGGCCACTGCCAGGCCCGCATATGCCATTGAAACGAGTCGGGCATCCACTTCGGCTGCATCACGCGCGGACGCGTTGCGCTCGATTCCGCTGCGAAAGCTCGATCCCCGATATCGACAGTCGGTCCAACAGGTACTTAACGACACAAGCCTCTATCGCCGTTTGCCGACGATGATGGTCGAATGCCACCCGCCCATGTTTACCTTCATGGCAAAAAATCCTGACCTGCTGGTTCAAATCTGGCGGCAACTGGGAATCAGCAACGTGAATCTCGTGCGAACGGGAACCAACGCCTACCGCCTGACCGACAACGTGGGCACCACAGGAAAACTTGTAATCGTCGAACAAACGTGTGACGACCTTGCGCAGAACCGCATTGTCATGTATGCCGAAGGTGCCTACGAGGGCAAACCGTTCAAACGTCCCATGACTGCCCAATGTGTCATGCTTTTGCGTAGCGGTTCGGTCAAAGAGACAAACGGAAGACCTTACGTGGCGGCGCGGCTCGACACATTTGTGCGTATCGATCGGACGAGCCTCGAATTGTTCGCCAAGGCCTTGCACCCGCTGGTCGGTAAAAATGCCGATCGCAACTTTAGCGATACCATCACATTCATCGGCAACCTGTCGCAAGCCGCCGAGACTCGCCCCGTTACGATCGAACGGCTGGCACTGAGCTTGCCACACACCTCAAGCGGGCAAAGAAGCGAGTTGGTCCAACTCGCTTATCAATGCTCAAAACAAAAATCGGCTTCAGCCGTTTCCACGGGTCCACGTCTGGCACGCACCGCCGATTAGCTCGTGGCTACCACACGATCTGAACCCTCTCTTCAAGTGCTTACCCTAAACGTGGTAAGCCCTCAAACGCGCATTAGTTGGTATCTTGCGCTAACTGTCATTTCGAGGTCTTCCGAGAAATCCGGCTAGATCCCTCGGCAGACCTCGGGTCTCCACAGGCGACTCGCGGAGGCGAGATGACATAGTGCATTCAGATTGCAGAATTCTTGTCGGCCTCATAGAAGTGTGGAATTTTGCCAAGACTGGACAAGCCCCGGCGAATAGCACTCCAATTGAAGAAAACCAATCGGTTTCTGATTTCAACGTTTTCATAGGGGGACGATGCGATGAAGACTAAAAACTGTCTCTTTGCCGTGGCATTGTTGTGTGGTGCGTCTCTGGCGTTTGCTGCCGAGCCAACAGAGGGAGTCGACCTGCGGCGTAGTGTGCCGGTCGAGGCCCACATGGTCATCTATGGCAAGCATAATCCGGAACGCGATTATCAAACCGCCTACTACCGGGAAATCTATCAGGCGGCATGCGACGAGAAGCTTGCCGAACGCTTTCTGGAGATTATCACTTCGCGAATTCCGGACGACAAACTCGACCAAGCCAAGTCGGTCTTCGAGGAAATTCGCAGTGCCCTGGAACCCACTGATTGGGATTCGCTTTCTGGCTGTCTTGAAGTGGTGTACGCGCAGCAAATGGAACTGCCGGTGAACCATCATCTGCTCGTGGTTCGGTTTTCTTCGGACGGGGCTGAGCGACTGGAAACAAGTATCAAAAATCTGTTCAAATTACTGGAAAAGTACAGCGAGGGCGGCGTTGCGGTGCAGACAAGTATTAAGAATGGCGCAGAAATCAACACGCTGGCTCTGCCTCCGAAAGTTCCGTTGCGCCCGGTTGTGGCCCGATTGGGCGACGTGTTTGTGTTCTCCACATCGGAAGTGATCGCCCAACGAAGCCTGGCAATGTTGCAAGGCGAGAGTGGTGAATCAAAATTCGACGACCCGCGATTCCGCGAGGCGCTGGCTCAATTGCCCGAGGCTGAAGATACGATTGTGTTCTTCGATGGCGAACGGTTGTTCACAAAGATTCGTGAGGTAGGTGAATTCGTCCGCAAAGAGAGCCGACGCGAGGGACATGCCAACGAAAAAGTAGAGCGAATGGCAACACTGATCGAACTGTTGATCGACGAACTCGCGATATTCGACTATGAAATCGCGGTGGAATATACCGATGGAAATAAAAACCGCATGGCGACGATCGGAAAATGGTCGGACGATGCCCAAGACAAATTGCTGGGAACGATGCTGGTCGGTGGCGAGCCGTTCGAGCAATGGCAAACCTGGATACCGGCCGACGCGGTCTCTTATTCGCTTTCGACGGGAGCGCGACTCCATCCGTTCTACGAAAGGTTGACGCAGCTCTTGCGCGAGCATATTCCGGAATTGCGAGGACCAATGGATCAGTGGGAAAAAATTCAAGAAACCTACGGGGTGCATTTAGACCGCGACATTCTGCAGTCGTTCAGCGGCGAGTCGGTCTCGGTCACTTTGCCTGCGACTGCTCCCGGCGCAGAGGGCAAGCACGAATCGGTGTGTGCCTTGCGGTGTCGAAATTCCGAGCGGGTCGGTGAGCTGCTTCACCAGTTAGTCGATTCTCTAAATACAATCCCCGCGGTGCAAGCGCAGCAATTGAATCTCACAGAATGCGAGAATCTGCCCGAATTTGAGAGACTCAACGCGATGCTGTTCGCGATGTTTGGTGTTCAGCCGGTGATCGGTTTTGACGATGGTTGGATGATCCTGGGCAGCAGCGAGAGCGCCGTCCAGCGCGTACTCGACGTGCGCTCCGGGCAAAGCGCGTCGATCGATGCCAGCGAGAACTTCCAACGCTTTGATTTGAAAATCGACGGCCCCGTCCGATCGCTTCACTACACGAACCTGGCCGAACAGACACGACACGCGGCCCAAGTGATTCGCCAAATCGGCATGGTCGCCCCCGCGATGATCGGGATGCTCAACCCCAAAGCCGATCCCGAAGACCTCAAACCGGTGCAGGAACTATTGGCGTTGTTGCCAAGCGTGGCCAACGTGGTGGAGAAGTTCGATTTCCTCGAAGCGAGCCTCGCGGTAGAACACGCCGGAGACACCGACGGCACCTACCGAAAGAGCTCAGTCACATTGGTCCGGCCACCCGGTGAGGAATCTTCGGGACCTTAGTTAATCGTAGTAATCGCAGGATGGGTGCACATTCCGATGGGCACCCATCCTTAGCTATTCAAGTGTCTTGTTCAACGCCCTTCACTTCACCGAACACCTCGATGGTAAACGAATCTACGTTTTCAATCATCGACCCGTGAGCCCCGACGTTAATACCGGCATTCCGTACTTCTGAAAATGGAGAATCGAACTGTTCGTCATCCGAAAATTCGATGATGGCGTGGTACTTTTCAAGTCGACTCTTTCCGTCAGCCGCTCGGTTTTTCAGTAGGTTGAATCCGTTGATTAAATCGCGACGCTGCATCTCGTCGAGAAAACCTCGAACCTTGGTTAGTTCGATTCTTTCGTTAATTCCGGTCTTGTATGAAAACCAAACGTTGTAATGGATCATAGAATTTGAACCGTTTCTGCGGTAACGAGACAGTTTGAATGGGGAGCACCGGTTGGCGTCTTCGCCTACCGGTGTAGCACAGCCACAAGAGTCTGCACGCAGGGTACTTTCACTCCGTTTCCTCTGTTCCCTCTTGTTCAAGATTTTTCCGAAGCGTAATCAGTAACGTCGAAGTTATTGTGAGCCGCTTTTTAACCAAAGTGCTCGCGGGCGACTTGTTCGAGGCCTTTCAGATCGAGCTTGCCGGTACCCAGCACGGGGATTACTTCCACCAACAGAAAACTGTCGGGGCTGGGGATCCATAAGTTGGGCAGGCCCAGCGATGCGAGGTGATCGCAGATTTCCTGCGGCGTGCGGTCCAACTGCCGATGGACAACGACCAACCGCTCGCCCTTTTTGGGATCGGGCACGGCGGTCACCACGGCGCGCACTTCCTCGTCGTCGTCGCTCTGAACAAATTTCTGGATGGCTTCTTCGATGTTGATGTGCGGGACCATCTCGCCGCCGATTTTGGAAAATCGGCTCAGTCGGCCGGTGATTTGGATGAATCCTTGCTTGTCGATTTGTGCGATGTCGCCGGTGACGTACCACCCGTCGCGGACCACCTCGGCAGTTTTTTCGGCATCGGCCAGATAGCCTTTCATTACGTTGGGGCCTTTGACCAGCAACATGCCGGGCGATTCGAGGGGGAGATCGTCCAAAGTGTCGGGATCCACAGTTTTGACCGTCACGCCAGGAACGGGACGCCCCACTGTGCCCTCCTTGCAATCGATCTTTTCGCACTGCGACCGCCGCGGCGGAACATTTACTGACACCAATGGCGAGAGTTCCGTCGCACCGTATCCTTCTACGGGCCGCACGCCGAACTTTTCTTCAAACGCATCGCAAAGGTCGACGGGCAATTTTTCCGCACCGGCAACCACAATTTCCAACTTGCGAAAATCTTCCGGCTGGCAACGCCGGATGTAAGAACGCAGGAAAGTTGGCGTCGACAACAGTACGGTAACGTCCCATTTGCCAGCCAGCTTGCCCACTTGTTTGGCATCGAGCGGCGTGAAATGATAAACGCAGCGTACGTCGAGCCCCAACACCGTCCAAAGCGTTACCATGAAACCAAAGGAATGGAAAAACGGCAGGATACCAAGCAGCGTGTCGTCGCTGCGCAGATGGATCACCTGATCGATCGCCTCGACGTTGGAACCGATGTTGTGATTGGTGAGAACTACTCCCTTGGGATCGCCGGTGGAACCGGAGGTGAAAATTACGGTTAGCTCGTCGTCGCCAGTCATTTTCTGCACGCCAAGGATGCGCTCCAGTAGGGCCATCGGCGTGGCAAAGGCCAAAGCGGCGCCGGCCAATTTGTCGGCAAGGGTCACTTTTTCTTTGAAATCTTCAAGCAGTACAACCTCGGCATCAATGTCCAGGTCGAGCTTTTCCATGACTTTCTTGCTGGTCAACACATGGCGAATCCCCGCCTTGCGGATGCACGCGTTCAGCACGTCGGAGGTGACCGTGTAATTCAAATTGGCCGTCACCTTGCCCGAAAGCGTGACCGCGGCATTAGTAACCACCGCACCCACTGAGGGCGGCAGCAGAATGCCCACGTATTTTTCGCCATCTTCAAACACTTCTCTACGGAGCAATCGCCGCAGAATCAACGAACGCATCAACAGCGATCCGCCGGTGAGCTGCGCACCGCTGGAATCGGCAATTTTGAATTTGAAGAGTGTCTTGCGACACTTCCGCAACATCAGGCGTGGCAGAACCATCATTCGTCCCTTTCGACCGGTCGCCGCTTCGGCGCCGAGATCTTGCACCGCTTGCCGGACCGTATGGATGCTTGCGGGTTGAACAATTTTTTCTCCGAACCAAATCGACACAGGGCGTGACCAAACTCGCGGCCACTTCCAGAAAAATCGCCCTCCGCGAAACGTAAAGATACTTCCCCAGAGCTCATCCAGATAGACCGGTACTACGGCCGCTGATGTTCCCCGCAACAGTTCGAGTACCCCGGGGCGAAACACCTGCAACTGCCCCGATCGGCTGACTCCCCCCTCGGGGAAAATGCAAACCAACTCCCCATTGTTGAGCGCTTCGCGCGCGGTTTCAATCGCCGAGAGAGTCGCTTTGGGCGCGCGGCGGCGGATGGGAATCGCACCCATGATTTTCGCCAGACCCTTGGCCCAGGGGGTGGTTACCAGATCGCTTGAGATGATAATACGAATCGGCCGCGGAGAAATGGCGACCAAAAACAATCCATCCAGCCAGGAAATATGATTCGGCGCGAGCAGCGCCGGCCCTGTCTCAGGAAGATTGTGCCGATGAAACACCCGGACCTTATATGCCGTGTGTGTGAGCAGCCAAGCCAGAAAACGAATCGACGCCTGCGGGATCAAAAAAACGATATAGATCAAAACCGGTATGGTTAACACGCCGCAGAGCAAAAAGACTTCGCGAGCGCTAAGATAAAACATTTCGGTGCCCATCAACCAATAACCGCCCGATGCGACCAGCATCCCCGCAAAGGTCAAGAAGTTGCTGGCCGCCAGGATCGAACCGCGGTTTTTAGCCGGACTGTAACGCTGCATGTAGGCTGCCAAAGGTACATTAAACAGCCCGGCGAAAGTTCCAAGTAAAAACAGCAAACCACACGCGGCAATGTAACTGAGTGTCCAATGCTTGCTGGGATCGTAAAGTTCGCCTTCCACGGTAAAGAGCATCAGCGCGCTAAAAGCCAATCCACCTGCCCCCAACGGCAAGATGCCCAATTCCACGCGCCCTCCCGACCAGATGCCCGCCAACACGCTTCCCAATCCCACGCCAATCACTAAAGCGACCAACAAGGCGGCAACCTGGGTTTGTTTGGTTGCTCCACCCTGAAAGGCGAATTGATCGATGTTCAACTGGGCCATCATCGCCAGCGACCAGAAAAACATGATGCCCAACGCAACGCGCAACATCGCGCGATCGACGGCCAAAGTTTTCACGTCCCGCCAGGTTTGACGCGCTGCGTCCCAGGGAAAAGTGCGTTTGGAATTGGCCACCGCTAGCCGCTTGATTAGCGTGCTGGCTAGCAATCCCGCGATCGCCACACCCACCAGTACCAACGCCGAAAGCCACCAGCGTTCTTGCCCTTTCTCGCCTGTGGCTGTCGTAAGCCAGTTACCTGTGACCATGCCGACGGTCACCGCAATCACGGTCACCAGTTCCAAGACGCCGTTGGCCGAGGAAATTTTTCGCTCGTCGAGCATCTCGGGGATGCTGCCCAGTTTCGACGGGCCGAACAAGGCACTTTGTGCCCCCATGGCTGTCACCACGAAAAACATCAGCGTCACGCTGCCAAGCATGATCGACGCCACTGCCAGCAGCATGATGACGATTTCCGCGGCCTTGCAGGTGACAATCACTTTTTGTTTGCTGAAACGATCGGCAAGATAGCCAGCCGGGGCAGCAAGCAGGACGTAAGGCAGCACAAAGGCAGCACTGCCGCCAGCGAGAATCCAGCTGACTTGCTCCGGCGCAACAAACTGTTTGCCAATGCCGATGACCAACCAGCGAAGAATGTTGTCGTTTGCCGCTCCCAAGAATTGGGTCACCAACAACCCGACAAAACTTGCCGAGAGTAGGCTGCGTGCACCGCCGCTGGCAAGCTCAATATCGCTGGACGAAGTATTGCTTGCCATCTTGGATATTCAGACTGAAAAATTTGGATAGTAATCAAACAGGCGAATCGAACAATTCGATTACTCTGCCTGCAGGCGACGGATCCGAATGTCTTGATACCACACCGGATTGCCGTGATCCTGCAAGGCGATGTGTCCTTCACGGTTTTTGGCGAACTTCGGCCAATCAGCAAATTTGCTTTTCTTCAATTGTCGCTGCCAATCTTCGCTGCCGATTTCTGCCGAGACAATCTGCTTGCCATTGAGCCAATGCTCAATGTGATTGCCCCTGACTACGATGCGCGAATGATTCCACTCGCCCGCTGGTAGCACAGCCTGCTCGCTGGGAGCATAAAGCGCGTACAAAGCGCCGGCAGAAGTGCTAGCCACTTTCCCATCGTGATGCGCAGCATCGTCTAAAATCTGAAATTCTGGACCGGAAAAATATGCCGCCTTGTCCCCTGTTGAAACTCGATACATAACTCCGCTATTCCCTCCCGAGGAAATCTTCCACTCCAACTCCAGTTCGAAGTCGGCAAATTTTTCAACCGTGATCAAATCGTCACCACCACCGACTCGGCTCAGGACGCCATATTCAACTTTCCATCCACTCGGCCAAGCCGGGTCCTTGTAACCACGCCACAGCTTCTCATATCCTTCACCCAGTAGAGGTTGGTATGTTTGGTCCGACAACTCAATGAATTGGGCATGGCTAGGGTAAACGCAGCAAGTAGCAACCAATATAAATAGGATCCTGCCAGCTCGTAAAAAAGGCTTCTTGTGGAATAAGCATTTTTTCGACATAAGTGAATCTCGCAGGATTTGGAAATTCGAAGATTCGGTATTGGGCCGTAAAACTCCAACGATTCTAATGCTCCGGCACGCTTGGCACAAAGGGGCTGTCCGCAGGCAGCAAGAGGAACCATTGACAGCTAACTTTCCCATCGATCTGGCAACCGCACTATGGCTCGGTTTTACCGGCGCTTGTATCGGCAGTTTTCTCAACGTGGTTGCCTATCGCATGCCGCTGGGAATGTCGATCGTGTGGAAGCCGTCGCACTGCCCCCGCTGCCAACACACGATTCGAGCCCGGGACAACGTCCCGGTGCTAGGATGGCTCTGGCTGAGGGGGAAATGTCGCGACTGTGCCGAGCCGATTTCGCCTCGTTACGCCATCGTCGAAGCGATGATGGGTGCCGCTTTTTTTGTTCTTGCGTATGTCGAACTCTTCAGCGGAGGCGCGAATCTCCCCGGCGGGCCGATATTGCCATGGACCGGCGCGCTCGACAATGTCTGGAATCCCCTTTGGCCCGTGATTGGCGTTTATGCCTATCACTGCACGCTCTTGAGCTTCTTGATGTGCGTGGCGCTCATCGATCAGGACCGCAGGCGGGTGCCATTGCGGCTGTTGTTGTTTGCCGGTGTAGTGGCGATCTGCTGTGCGGCTACGTTCGAGTTCCTCTATCCACTGCGAGGATGGACCGGGCTCTCCTCGAATGTTCAAGCGATTGTTGATGCGGGAGTAGGAGCGTTTACCGCTTCGCTGTTCGGCCTGACGATTGTACTCTTGGGTGCGACTGCATTGCGACTCAGCGAACAAGCAAAGCGACACGTACACGCGACCAACTGCGGCACGGCAATCGCGGGCGGATTTCTCGGTTTGAAGGCTGCTCTGGTTCTTTGGTTGTTGTGGGGGATCGGGGTGGCTGTCGTAAGACTTCGCAATAAAAAACCAGAACGCCAATATCTCTCGATATTGTGGCCGCTCTGGTTTGCATCGTTGGGCCTCGTACTATTCTGGCAACAGATAGCCGACTTTCTACCGCTGTAGGCAACTCGATATCTCTTGCAACACAGCTACGCGAGCAACCGTGCCACGTCGCGGGCGAAATAGGTGAGCACGCCATCGGCTCCGGCCCGTTTGAAGGCAGTTAGACTCTCGAGCATTGTCTTTTCGCGATCGAGCCAACCGCGCTCGGCGGCGGCGCAAATCATGGCGTATTCGCCGCTTACCTGATAGGCAAACGTCGGCACCCCAAACGTTTGCTACACTCGCTGCACGATGTCGAGATACCGAATGCCCGGCTTGACCATTACCATGTCGGCCCCTTCGGCAAAGTCGAGTGCCACTTCGCGGAGTGCTTCGACGCCGATGGCCGGGTCCATCTGATAGGTCCGTTTATCGCCGCTGCCAAGGTTAGCCGACGAACCGACCGCGTCGCGAAACGGCCCATAAAATGCCGAGGCGTACTTGGCCGCATAGGCCATGATTTGCACGCTTTGAAAATCGGCTTCGTCCAGCGCCCGACGTATCGCGCCGACGCGTCCGTCCATCATGTCGGAAGGCGCAATGATGTCGCACCCTGCCTCGGCTTGCACGAGTGCCTGTCGGCAAAGCATTTCTACCGTTTCGTCGTTGACAACCAATCCGTCGCGGACCAAACCGTCCTGGCCGTGGCTGGAATAGGGATCAAGCGCCACATCGCAAACGACGCCGATCTTCGACCCGTGGGCCGACTTCACAGCACTAGTTGCCCGACAGACCAGGTTGTCCGGACTAACAGCCTCTTCGCACTCGGAAGTTTTCTTATCAGGATCAGTAGCCGGAAACAGCGCGACGGCGGGAATCCCCAACGCAACCGCTTCGCCAACCGCTTCGACCAGCAAATCGATCGACACCCGCTGGACCCCCGGCATCGACGTCACCGGCTCGCAATGCTGGTTGCCTTCGCAGACAAACAACGGCCAAATCAGGTCGTCGACGCTCAGCCGGTTTTCGCAAACTAGCCTACGCGACCAATCTTCCGCTCTTGGTCGGCGTAGCCGCGTACCGGGAAACGAGCCTGTAGGGTTGGGACTAGGAGATTTTTCCATGATTAGTCGCTGTTATCCACGATTGAAGCGAATGATAGGTTTCGGACTTCCATTATGTGAGATCAAGCCCATAAAATCTACAGGTTGAGTGCATCACTACCTGCAATGAGTCGAATAATTCAATGCCATCCAACGAACCTAAAATGGCGCTGGGTCCCTTCCAGTTCCGCCCTGCCAATGTGCGTGTGCAGGGAAAACCTCCGATCGACGATTGGCAAGGTCCGCTGCAATTTGCCCTATGGTGCCAGCGCGCCAGCCCTTGGTGGATTGGCGACATGATCAACGCAGGCGAGGACATGTACGGCGAGGAGTTCGGCGCAGCCTGCGGCGAGACGCTTTCTACCGAAATGGTCAGCCGCTATGCGTCGGTGGCGCGCCGCGTTCCAGCGCAGAATCGCCGACCCGCACTTTCGTGGTCGGCCCACGCGGCCGTGGCACGGTTGACACATGCCCAACAGCGCCGATTCTTGGCAGAGGCGGAACGCAAAGGTTGGAATAGCGACGAACTACGCAAGAAAGTGCAAGCGTTTGTCAAATCAAACAAAGCTTAGCTGACTTTGCAAATTTTATTAACCACAAAGGCACGAAGGCACAAGGAATAAAATTATGATTGATGATTTCTGAATTATGTTGGGCTGACTCCCTGTTTCATCATTCATCAATCATAAATCCAAACGCTTTGTGTCTTCGTGCCTTTGTGGTTCAATTCTGCATAGTGCTAATCGGCAAGTGAATCGATGTCCTGAATTACGCGATGATCGTCGAGGGGCAGACGAACGCAACACTGTGGATGATCCTCCCAGTATTGCCGCAAACCCTGCGGGCAGTCGGTCTCCAGCAGATGTTGGCCAATCTTTGCTGGAATCAACACCGGATGCCCCCCCTGCCCTTGATACTCCGGAAGAATAGCGCGCTCGGCGTCATCGTCTGCAGCGGCTAAAATCTTCTCAAGCGTTTCCAGTAAGATCTCAGGATGATCGCCAGGGTGCAACAGCAGCGGTGCATCCTGATACAAACTAAGTGCCGCAGAAATTCCCGCTCGCACCGATTCGAACATTGGTGCGTCGGGATCGCTTTGCACTTGCAGAAACCGACGTGGACGCAACACATCAGCAACTTCCTCGGCACGATGCCCCAGCACGACAATCATCGCATCGCACACGGGCGAAATCGCATCATACGCGGCTGCCACCAACGTTTTTTCACCCTCTGCCGTGGGCCATGGATAAAACTGCTTGGCACCGTTCATCCGGTGGCCACGCCCTGCGGCTAAAAGAACGCCTATGGGCCGGCATTGAACAGGTTTCTCAATAGGCATGGAGATTTTTCTACTTCCCGTTCCTGCTGACCTGCGGTTTGGTAATCGCTAGCGCCGCGGGTGAATCGCTCATTGGCAAGCGACGGCGTACAACTCCGTCGTAGCGGTATAGTGCGCCAGCGATAGCCGGGGCGGTCGGCACCAGGCCAATCTCGCCGACGCCTCGCGCTCCAAACGGACATTCGGGATCTTCCTCTTCGACGAAAATCAATTCCATTTCAGGCATCTGATGCGCACGCAGCACGCCGCAATCGTTCATTTTTTTGGCCTGCACAACACCTTCCTCAACAGGAAAGTCTTCGGTCAACGCGTATCCGATGCCCATGTGCAACGAACCGTACATTTGCCCCTGGAGATGGATTGGATTGATCACCCGGCCTACGTCGTGCGCGGCGATCATTTTTACGAGTTTCCCCTGGTCATCGAGAATGGCCACTTGGGTTGCGAAGCCGTAAGTAAGATGCGTCTTTGGCCCGCCCGGCTTGTCGACATCTTTACCAAGCTTGCTGGTGTAATTGCAAATCCACTCGCCATGGAAAACGTGTCCGACTAAATCGGCCAAGGTCTGTCCGTTGTCCAGCGCGGCTTTGAGCGATTTGCCCGCCTCGGCGATCGCGTTGCCGGCCAACACTGTTCCGCGACTTGCGGTGGTTTGCCCACAGTCGAGCATCAGGCTCGTGTCGGTCGAAACCGTAAACTGATCGGGACTCAAGCCCGTTGCTTCCACCGCAAATTGGATGCAGATGGTAAACAGTCCCTGTCCCATTTCGGTAAAGCCGGTGCGGATGTGTATGGTTTGGTCGTCCTCGACCGTAAAAGCCGCTCGGCCGATGTCGGGCATGCCATTGCCGATGCCGACATTTTTGATCCCGCACGCAATCCCCGCAAATTCGGCCCCTTTGAACTGCTCGCGAACCGCTTCAAGAGTTTTTCTCAGCCCGAACGGCTTGTCGAGAATCTGGCCCGTGGCGAACGCCTCGTTCGGTTCGAGGATATTGCGATCGCGTATGTCGTAGGCATCAATGCCCACTTTTTCCGCCAGCCGATCAAGCAATCCTTCGATGGCAAACGCGGCCTGGTTGGCACCAAATCCGCGCATCGCGCCGCAAGGCGGGTTGTTCGTGTAAACCGCGAGCGACTCCATGTCGATCGCCGGCACTCGGTACGGTCCCGTGCAGTGTCCGCCCGCACGTTCCAATACCTTGGCACCGACCGAGGCATAGGCTCCTTTGTCGCCGATGATGCGCGCCTTGACGGCCAAGATGTGGCCCTCGGCATCGCAGCCAATTTTGTACTCAAGTTCAATCGGATGACGCTTGGGATGAATCCGAAAACTTTCGGGCCGGGTGAGCGTCATCTTCACCGGCTTGCCAAGGACCCAAGCCATCAGGGAAGTCTGGGCTTGGATCGACATATCTTCCTTGCCACCGAAGGCGCCGCCATTGCTCACCAACTCGACTTGGACGTCTAGCTTATTCACGCCCAGAACAGAAGAAATCTGACGCTGATCATCAAAAACGCCCTGCCCTTGGCTATAAACGTGCAGCGTCTGCTGTCCTTCACTTATCCGGGGCACTGCAAGGCAGGACTCCGGCTCCAGGAACAAATGCTCGATATGCTGGGTGCGGTAGGTGTCTTCGATCACATGCGCAGATTGCCGGAAACCCTCTTCGACATCCCCCCGCTTGAGTGCCGACTTGCTGAGCAAGTTGGATTCCCGCTGAGGGTGGACCAACGGGGCATCGGGCAACAACGCTTGACGGGGATCGGTCACCGGTTCGTGTACCTGGTACTCGACTTTGACGAGTGCCGCGGCACGGCGGGCCAAATGCTTGTCGTCCGCCACCACAGTGGCGATGATGTCGCCCGTACAACGAGTCTGCTCCCCAATCGCGACGAACACTGGCCAATCTTTTTCGATCAAACCGACATAACGATCGCCCGGTACGTCGGCGGCAGTCACCACGCGATGCACTCCAGGCAGCGCTAACGCCTCGCCTGGATCGATACTCACGACGGTCGCACGGGGATGGTCGGCCAAACGGGGCGCACCGTACAACATGCCGGGGACCGTCATGTCGTCGATAAATTTCCGATCGCCCAACACGGCATCGTGGCCCGTGTATCGCGGCAGGCTGGTTCCCACTTTGCCGCTGAGCGATTCTGGCGACGCATCGGCGGGCGCTTCTCCCTGTCGCACGCGGCTGTATTGCTCAACACTGTCGACAATTTGGGCGTAGCCCGTACAGCGACAAAGGTGCGGCTTGAGGCTTTTGGTAATCTCATCCCGCGAAGGTTCAGTGTTGTTCTGGCACAAGCCGACAGCCCGCATCGCCATTCCTGGAATGCAGAATCCACACTGCACGCCACCGCATTGGACGAACGATTCCGAAATTTGTTTGCGGTGTTCGTCGTCCAAACCTTCGAGCGTGGTGATCGTTTTGCCCTGGACTTTGGACGGCTTCAGGGCACACGCCAACACAGGTTTGCCGTCCAAGAGCACGGTGCAACAACCGCATTGTGCTTGTGGTTGGCAACCGTTTTTGGGCGAAGTGATGCCCAGCCGGTCGCGCAAAACGTCGAGCAAAGTGAGTTGATCGTCTTCGGATATCCGCAATTCAACGTCGGACCCATTGACGCAACACGACAATAAATGAGAAGACTCAGTAGGTGCTGACACGCAAGTTGGCCTCCAAAGGAAAACATTCTGGAGAATTCAGCAACGCCAAAGAGAAGCTCTCCCCAGGCAAAGCTGATTGGTAAGGTGGCCAACTTATGCCCGGCGTCGTCGCCGGACTCTCCTTCCACCGAGTACGATTTTCTCACACACACGGAGACTATGCAAGCTCTGCTCGAAAATTCTGGTGTTCGAGTTCGGTTTGCACGGCTCCTACAAACAACAGAATCCACCATTTCGACCATTGTCCCGCTCTGCTAGATTAGGCCCACCATGAAAGAAAAAACCAGCTTCCACGCTGCCGCAAAAAAATACGAAAAGAAAATGGTTCGCTTCCTCCGCGACCTGATCGCGATCCCCTCGGAATCTGCCGAGGAAGGAAAAGTGATCAAACGCATCCAGCAAGAGATGAAGTCGACCGGTGCGTTTGACCGCATTTGGACCGACAAAATGGGCAATCTGTTTGGTCAAGTGGGTAAGCCGGGGCGCGGTAAGAAACTGATCGCCATCGACGCCCATGTCGACACGGTGGGTGTCGGCGATCTCTCGGAATGGAAACACGATCCCTACAAAGGAAAAGTAGCCGACGGCAAAGTTTGGGGACGCGGTGCTGGCGACCAAGAAGGGGCGGTGCCGGCAATGGTTTACGCGGCCAAAATTATGCGCGATCTCAATGTCGACCTTACCGAATACTCTCTGCTGTTGACCTTTACGACGATGGAAGAAGATTGCGATGGGCTTTGCTGGCAATATATTGTCAACGAGGGAAAGATTCGCCCCGACGCCGTTGTGGTGACCGATTCGACCAACTGCTGGATTCTCCGCGGACACCGCGGGCGGATGGAAATCGGCGTCACCTGCAAAGGCAAATCATGCCACGGCTCCATGCCCCACAAAGGGGACAACGCCGTTTACAAAATCGCTAAAGTCGCGCAGCAAATCGAGAAACTCAATGGCCGACTCAAAAAGGATCCTTTTCTTGGTGCGGGGACAATCACCGTCAGCTACGTCGATTGCAAAACTCCCAGCCTCTGCGCCGTGCCGGGGCAGGCTTACATCCATCTCGATCGTCGGCTGACAGTGGGAGACAGCAAATCCTCTGCCGTGGCGGAAGTAAAAGATGCCGTAAAACGGGCCGGTGTGAAGGCCAAAGTCGAAGTCCTGCGGTACGACCGCCCGAGCTATACCGGCCTGACTTACGAAACAGAAAAATACTTCCCCACCTGGTGTGAGCCAGAAGATGCCCTGCAGGTGGAGGCGGCAATCAAAACGCATCGCGAAGTGCTCGGCAAGGCCCCGCTGGTGCATCGCTGGACCTTTAGCACCAACGCGGTATCGATTGCCGGGATGTTCGGCATCCCCTGCGTCGGTTTTGGCCCTGCCCCTGAAAATGTGGCCCATACGGTCAACGACTCCGTGCCAATCAAACATCTGATCGACTGCGCAGCGTTCTACGCCGGCTACGGCCAAGCATATTGCGATTTAGCGGCAGGTCGTCCCCATAAAACTCCCATGAATTTCAAGCGCAAGAAAACAAACTGAAAAAATGAACCGCTAAGATCGCCAAGGACGCCAAGAAATGGTTGAAGAGGTCTGGAATCAGAGGTGGGAGGTCAGAAAACTGGCTCACAAGTCCCTTCCGACCCCTGACCTCCGACCTCTGTCCTCTAAGACGCTTTTGGCGTCCTTGGCGGTTTTCACTCTTAAAGATAAGAAAGGCTAATCGATGCCATCACTCAAGGGCCGCGACTATATCGAAACACAAGATCTGAGCCGTGAGGAGCTCGATCTACTGCTGGACACGACGACCGAACTGAAGGAAAAATTCCACCGCGGCGAACCCACTCTCCTATTGCCAAACCAAACGGGGTTTTTGCTGTTCTTCGACAAGTCGACGCGTACGCGAAACGCCTTCGAAGCAGGCATGACCCAATTGGGTGGGCACGCGCATTTTTTGGATGCCGACGTCACACAAATCAGCCACGGTGAAACCCCCGCCGACACGGGACGCATCCTGGCGTCGATGGGCCATGGCATTTGTATTCGGCACGATCTGGTACTCGGCGAGGGGAACCGCTACATGCGAGAGATGTCCGAAGCAACCGACGTGCCGATTATCAACATGCAATGCGACGTCGATCACCCGACACAAACGCTGGCCGACCTGCAAACGATTCGCGAAAAGTTTGGCAACAATTTATCAGGGCTCAAAATTGCCGTCAGCTGGGCTTACGCCCCCTCCTACGCCAAACCGCTGAGCGTACCGCAAGGGTTGATCACCCTGATGACCCGATTCGGCATGCAAGTGTCGCTCGCGCATCCGCCGGGGTACAACCTGATCGAACGCACCGTCGAAGATGCCCGCGCGAACGCTGCCACATCGGGCGGCTCGTTTGAAATTGTCGACGACATGGATACCGCTTTCCAGGACGCGGACATCGTCTATCCGAAAAGCTGGGGCGTGTACGACTTGATGGTTGCCCGACAAGCCGCCACAACACGTGAAGAAATCGATGAAAACCAGCGTGCCTGCCTGGCGATGAACGACAAATACAAAGACTGGATTTGCGACGAACGACGGATGGGACTCGCCAAGGATTCGGCCGTGTACATGCACTGTTTACCAGCAGATCGCGGTGCGGAAGTAACCGACGCGGTGATCGATGGGCCGCAATCGATCGTATTCCCAGAAGCAGAAAACCGCCTGCACACCGCCAAAGCGATCATGTCCTGCACGATGCGCGAGCGACCCTTCTGATCCAGATTTTTCACCACAAAGGCACGAAGACACAAAGTTTTTAGATTGATGATTGCTGATTGATGAGTAATGTTGGGCGGGATTCCCTAATTCATCACTCATCAATCAGCAATCATATATTTCTTTTCTTTGTGTCTTCGTGCCTTAGTGGTTCAATCTGAAATATAAAATCTCCCCGATGTCTGGAGCCTGAAACGCCATGTCCACCGTGTCGAAGAGATTGGTGGTCGCCCTGGGTGGCAACGCGATTAGTACTCCCAACAAGCAAGGGACTGTCGACGAACAGTTTGCACAAACTCGCCAATCTGCTCGCCTCTTATGCGACGCGATAGTCGAAGGCCACCAACTTGTAATCACACATGGCAACGGCCCCCAGGTGGGCAATGTGCTGCGCCGCGTGGAACTCGCCCGCACGGAACTTTACCCTATCCCGCTAGAAATCTGCGTTGCCGATACCCAAGCCGGCATGGGCTACATGATCGCCCAATGCGTGATGAACGAACTCGCCGAACGGGGCCAACCGCAAATCGTCTCCACGTTGGTTAGCACTGTGCTGGTTGATCGGAACGATCCAGCTTTTGTCTCGCCAACCAAACCGATTGGTCCCCGCTTGGACCGCGCCATCGCAGAAGCCCACCAGCTGGAAGACGGTTGGGAAATACAGCAAGTGGATGATAAAATCTTTCGACGCATTGTGCCGTCGCCTCGGCCACTGGAAATCCTGGAAATTGAAACCATCCGGCGAATCGTCGAAGCGAATGAATTAGTCGTTTGTTGCGGCGGGGGCGGCATACCGGTCTGCCGAGATGCCCAGGGGCAAACTAGTGGTGCGGCCGCGGTAATCGACAAAGATCTTACTACGGTCTTGCTCGCCCAAGAATTAGGAATCGATACCGTAGTGATTCTCACTTCCGTAGAACATGTCTGCCTCAATTTTGGGAAGCCGAATCAACGTGAACTGAAGCAGATCACTCTGTTCGAAGCCAAAAGACACTTGGAAACGGGGCAATTTCCCGAGGGATCGATGCGTCCCAAGATCGAAGCGGCCATCGAGTTTCTCGAACGTTCGCCCTCAGCCCAACCGCTCATAATTATCGCAAGCTTGGAAAAGTTTCCCGAAGCACTGGCCGGCAATAGCGGGACGCGTGTTGTGCGGGAGTAAACCGGAATATTTACCACAGAGGCACGGAGGACACAGAGAACAGAACACTTATCTGCGCTGATCTGAAAATATTAGCGAAGATAAGTGCAGATAAGCGTTCTAAAAATTTCTTCTCTGTGCCCTCTGTGGTAAATATTCTCAGACGGTGCGCGGAATTACAAATTTACCATCCGCTGGTGCAGTTCTCTGGCGACTTCTACCGAATTGGCGCGTAGCGCAGTTTCGTCGCAACCGACGACTTGCGAATCCTTCAACCGCCAATGCCCGTCGATCATCACATGGCGAACAAACTCTGGCCCCATTGCAAAGAGAAGATGCCCGGCAAGGTTTTCAGCGGTCAACGGTGTCGCTGGGCGATAATCGGTCAGTACCAAATCGGCCGCGGCCTGCAGTTCGAGCAGGCCCAATTTTGCATTCAGGCAACGCGAAGCAAATCGCGCAGACTGACCTAGCATCTCCAAAGGCTTGCCGAACGATAGCGGCAACCCCGCGTCGTTGCTCTTGAACTGGGCGGTGCGCGCTTCGCGCCACATATCGGCGCCGATTCCGTCGGTTCCTAAGAGGGGTGGTTTCTCCAACCGCACCACTGGCGTGTAGCCGACGCCGTTGTTCATGTTCGAATTGGGATTATGGGCCAATGTGAGTTTGTCACTGCGCTCGTTCAATAGGGCATAATCCTTCTCGGAAAGATGCGTACCGTGCGCTAGGATTGAGCCGGCCACGTCCAAAAGCCCATGTTGCTGAAATCGGTCCATAAGTCCACAGCCGAATTCTTGACGGGTGATTTGCTCGTCGACCGGATCTTCCGCCACGTGGATATGCACGCCCACGCCGAGTTGCTGGGCCATATCGACACAGCCCGCCAACGATTCTTCTTTCAGCGTAAAACTGGCATGGGCGCCCACCATCGGGGCAAACTTGCCGTCGTTTTTCGCCTGGCATTCGTAGGCAAAACGCTCGTTTTCCGACAAGCCCTGGCGGCTTTCATCGTCGGTGTTGCGGTTGGTCGTTTCGTAACACAACACGGCCCGACATCCAACGTCGGCAATGCCATCGGCCAACACCGTGAGACTTCCCTCGATCGCGGTAGGCGAGGCATGGTGGTCGACAAGCGTAGTCGTTCCGCACCGCAAAGCAGCGAGCGCGCCAATTTGGCCGCTTACCCGCACACTTTCCAACGAGTGCGCCCGATCGAGCCGCCACCAAACGAACTGCAGTATCTCGTGAAAATTCTGCGGCGTTCGCGGCGGGGCGGGCATGCCTGCCGCCAAAGCTGAATAAAGATGCGTGTGGCCATTCACCAGCCCCGGCATCAGCACGGCACCGTCGCAATCGACAATTTCGTCGCCCTCAACGGCAACAACCCGCGGCCCCAGTTCAGCAATCACACCCGCTTCTTCCCGCAAATGCCCTGTTTGCACCGTAGGCGGATCAAGTTGAACTAACAATGCGTTGCGAAAAAAAGTTCCCATTACAGCAAGTCCATCACTCCCGTGCGCTCGTTGAATGCTTCGATTTGGCGATCCCACTCCGGCGCCTGCGCAAAAGTGCGTTCCCAAAATTCAGGCTGCCACAGCTCTCGTAATTCCTCCACATCGCGGCCTTGTTGCTCGACCCACGTAAAGTATTTGAAATTGTGCAGCATTTTGCGATCGTGATACGTGAGTTCACGGAAATAGTCTGTCGAAATCCCGTCAAGATACCGGGCCCTGGCGACTAGTGCGTCGTCGCGAGCAAAGGCCCCGTTCTCGGCGGCAAGTTCCTCCAGGCGGCTGGCGTACAAGTCAGCAGAGTCGGTGAGGCATGTGAAAATGACGTCTTGGCCAGTCATGTCGAAATGCTTTGCCGTTTTCACGGCAGCCACCAGGTTGCAAATGCCGGAGACACCCAGAAGTGGTAATTTGTCGACAAAATCTTTGGAAAGCGAACGGCTTAGGGTTTCTTGTCCTACCGGGTCGTTGAACAATCGCAGCAAGGCCATGCATTGCTCGTCGTCGATTGCCGCGACGACATCGGTATTACGCACATTGTGGATCCAGGGAACATGCTTGTCGCCGATGCCTTCGATCCGATGCCCTCCAAAGCCGAGTTGGTAGAGCGTCGGGCATTGGAGCGCTTCGGTCGCGACGATACGCACTTGTGGATGCGCCACGCGCAGTCGGTCGCCCGCGGCAATCGTGCCGGCGCTGCCGGTGGCCGATACGTAACCCGCCAACCGATGCCCGTCAGGCAAACTGGCAAAGATCTCTTCGATAATCGAGCCGGTTACGTGATAATGCCAAACCGAATTGCCGAATTCCTCAAACTGATTGAAAATGATGCACTCGGGCCGGGTGCGGCGAATTTCCCAACATTTGTCGTAGATTTCTTTCACATTCGATTCGCACCCGGGAGTGGCGATCACTTCTGCGCCGATCTCTTCCAGCCATTGAAACCGTTCGCGGCTCATTTCTTCCGGCAAGATTGCCACGGCTGTACAGCCGACCAATGCGGAGTCGAATGCACCGCCACGGCAGAAGTTTCCCGTGCTAGGCCACACGGCTTTGTGCGTAGTGGGATCAAATTGCCCGCTGACCAATTTTGGAACCAAGCAACCGAACGCGGCACCTACTTTGTGTGCTCCGGTAGGAAAATACTTGCCGACCAAGCCGATAATTCGCGCATCGACGCCGGTAAGCTCCGAGGGGAACTCGATCCAATTGCCGTCGCCAAACAGGCCGCCTTGTTCCACCGGTTCGTTCTTCCAGGAGATTCGGAACAGGTTCGCCGGATCGACGTCCCACAGGCCGATGGTTTTCAATCGATCTTTGATCTTCTGCGGGATGGCGTCCGGATTCTGCATCTGGGCGAAGGTTGGCAGTAGGATTTTCCGTTCACGGAATCGGGCTGCGGTTCGCTCCAATACACTTTCGTCGACTTGCATGTTACTGGTCTCTTGGTTGATTGACTCGAAACAAAAACCGCCAAGGACGCCAAGAGCGCCAAGGGAATTTTTTCATCCAACAAAACAGGGCAATGTCAGGTGCCGCACCTGACCTACAATTTCTTAGTCTTTCTTAGTCTTTCTTGGCGTCCTTGGCGATCTTGGCGGTTTAATTCTTTTACCTATAAGGGTTGGTTACGTTTCCAAAGCCGCTGCTACAGCATCCACTGTCGGTGGGATGCGAATTGGTTGGCCCGCTGCACGCATGGCGCTGCGTGTATCTTTTAATCCGCTGCCAGTGATCATCGCCAAGACGCGGTCCTGGGTACCGACAATGTTCGCTTCCTTCGCCGCGACGACTCCCGCGAGCGCCGCCGCCGCTGCCGGTTCGGCAAACACACCGTGGCCTCCTGCCAATCGCATCGCGGCTTCTATCTGTTCGTCAGAAACACAAACCAGTTCGCCCTCGGCAGCGCGCAAAGCTTGAACCGCCTTTCGCCAATTGCGAGGAACTGCCACGTCGATACTGTCGGCCATGGTTGTGCCATCGCCCGGTTTTGGTAATTGATCATGTTCCAAAGCGTATTTGATCGGCGCCACTTCCGCCGCTTGTACTCCCAACAGCCTGGGAAGACGATCGATGACGCCCAGCGCGTGCATTTCGACCAAACCTTTCCACACCCCGGCAATAGTGCAACCATCGCCCACGCTCACTGCCACCCAATCGGGGACTCCGCCGAAATCCGAAGACCGTTCGGCAATTTCCAGCCCACCCGTTTTCTTTCCTTCGACCAAAACTGGATTGATCGCACAGTTGCGATTATACCAACCGAACTGATCGCAAGCGGTGCTGCACAACTGGTAGGCTTCGTCGTAGGTTCCTTCGACAACAAACACGGTCGCACCATAAACGAGCAATTGGGCAAGCTTCGGCTCGGGAGCCGTTTGCGGCACAAATATCTTGGCTGGGATTCCCGCCAGCGCTGCATGGCAAGCAAGGCTCGTGGCGGCATTGCCTGTCGAGGCGCAAGCAATCGTTTTTGCGCCACACTGCATGGCGTGGACCACTCCCACCGAACTGGCGCGATCTTTGAAAGAAGCGGAAGGGTTTCGGCCTTCGTCTTTTAGCAACAATTGTTTTAGTCCAAGTTGGGCGGCTAATCGATCGACATTGACCACTGGGGTCCAACCCACCTGCCATTGCCAAGGTAGCCCTGAAGAAGCCAGCGGCAACAACTCCGCATAACGCCAATGATTGTGTGGCCGCTCGACAAGCGGACGGTCCGCCCAGGCGGCTCGCACCGCTTCAAAATCGTAATGAATGTCGAGAATCCCATCCTCGTTGCCGCAGACCTCGCAGGTCATCCAGTTTTGTGCGGGCGCACCGTCGCTGCGTACTTTCCGCAAAGCATTGCACGTAACACATTTCAGCTCGGTAACCAAAGACGTAATCACAGTAAAAAGTTCTCCCTGAACTTTGAATCTAGCCCAAGCAACATAGCCAAGCTAGAGCCAAGGGGCATGTGGTGTTAGAATTGCGGAGAGTCCTTATAACGTACGAACAAAACCAAAGGGATCGTTCCAATTCATCCGTGAATGCTGTGATTTCCTAATATTGCTTAGACGACATAAAAATTCGCTTTTCCGCTTACGCCCTTTTCAAAGCATTTAGCATGGTCGATCTCTTCTGCACTCCCTTTGTCGAGTTAATCGACCGCATGCGGTTGGAAAACCGACAACAGCAAAGCATTTTCGATCTGCCGGAGCGCAAGTGGTTCAAGCCTGGAGCCGCCGGCAACGCGCCGGACCTCACGGTCAAGTTTCATGATCAGGTTGCCGGCTCTCCGGTCGGCCCCGCCTCAGGACCGCAAACACAGATGGCCCAGAATCTGGTGCTGTCGTGGCTGGCCGGGGCGCGGATTCTGGAACTGAAAACTGTGCAAATCAACGACCAACTAGAAATTGGACGCCCCTGCATCGACGCCACCAACGTCGGTTACAACATCGAATGGTCTCAAGAACTGCGCGTCGAACAATCGCTCGACCAATACGTGCAAGGGGCGATGCTGATCCACATGCTTCGGCACGCACCCGAAGAGTTTGGCATTGCTCCTTCTGAAGTCGAACCACACGGCACCTGGGACGAAACGATTTACGACATGTCGATTGGTTACGACCTGACTGGAATCCAATCGGAAAAAGTTTGCGGCTTTATTCGTGGAATGATCGATGCCACGGCGAGTGTCGAACGTCTGCGCGATCAGATCCCGCAACGACTCAAACGGCTCCGCGAGTTGGAGTATCCCACCGCTCTGAGTCGCGGAATTACGCTTTCCACTTTTCATGGATGTCCGGCTGACGAGATCGAGCGCATTTGTGAATTCTTGCTCACGGAAATTGGCGTCCATGTCATTGTGAAAATGAATCCGCCTATGCTTGGCAAAGATCGCCTCGAGCACCTGCTGCACGAGGTGATGGGCTATACGGAAATCACGGTCAACCCCGCCGCTTACACGAGCGGCTTGTTGTTCGACGAATCGATTGCCATGTGCCGTCGTCTCTCGGAGCTTGCAAATTCGCACAAATTAGGATTCGGTGCCAAATTTTCCAACACTCTAGAAGTGACCAATCATCGCGATTTCTTCTCCAAAGAAGAAAAGGTGATGTACCTCTCGGGACTTCCGCTGCATGTAATTACGCTGACCCTGGCCAACGAGTTTCGCCAGCAGATGGGCGCCGAGATGCCGATCACGTTTTCTGCGGGGGTCGACCGTAAAAACTTCGTCAACATGGTCGCCTGCGGATTTACGCCCATCACCACCTGTACTGACCTACTGAAAGTGGGCGGATACGGTCGTTTGCCGCCGTATCTCAAAGAATTGAATACCGCGATGGAAATAGTCGGGGCGAAGACGATCGACGACTTCATCCTCGATTGTCACGGCCACCGAGAACAAGCGGGCGACGACGCCGTCGCGGCGGGACTGCTCAACACCCCTTTGGTGGTCCACCAAACGCAAGCCGATTCTCGCTACTACGCCCCGCAGAATCGAGGCGTGCCGAAGAAGATTGGTTCGCATCTGGTTACCTTCGACTGCATTACTTGCGACAAGTGCATTCCTGTTTGTCCAAACGACGCCAACTTTGCGTATCATACGGGCGAAATTCAATTGGGTTACCAAGATCTGGAAATCCAGCCGGATGGTTCGCTACTCCCGGTGGGGAACGAGCAAGTTTTCAAGCTGGAGCATCGCGAGCAAATCGCCAACTTTGCCGATTACTGCAACCACTGCGGCAACTGCGATACTTTTTGTCCCGAGTACGATGGCCCCTATTTGATGAAACCAAGCTTCTTTGGCAGCCGGCAGGCGTTTGATGACGGGGCACCCCACGATGGCTTCCTCGTGGAGGGGCAACTCGGGAATTTAACGCTTACAGCCCGCATCGATGGTCAACTTTACCGATTGGAGCAACTCCCAGGCGGAGATTCGCGTTACGACGACGGCACGGTCGTCCTACGTGGCAACGGCTCGGGGCAGTTTGCGCTCGATGATGCCGCACCTCGTCCAAAAGCACCCCATCGGATGGATATGGGCCGTTTCTATGCGTTGGCAACCTTGTTACGAGGTATTGCCGACCCGGAGCGTATCCACTCCGTAAACGCCCGGCTGTTGGCCCAGGGCGAGTCGGGGCAGACCGGCTAAGCGCCTTTATCGGCTAGCCGCTTGCGACTTTGCGGAGGTTTGCAGTCAGCCTGGAATTCCAAGATTGCTGGGCTTGAAATTCCCGGGAAATCAGGGAGAATTGAGGGTTTGCAGATTCCCTTTTGCTTTGAACGTGGCGGTGCGGGTTCGGTGTCTCGACTCGTTTGGTAGCCACCTGATGGATTTACGAGGTAACTATGTCGGAAGTGCTAGAAGTAGCTGAGCGCGAGTCTCGCGGCAAACTGCGAAACCGTCGTATGCGTCTTGGCGGGCAATTGCCAGCAATACTCTATGGTCACGGAAAAGACCCTTTGAGCTTGGCCATTCCCACCGAGCAACTTGATGCCACATTGCGACACGGTGCACAGGTGGTTCAACTCAAGGGCGCAGCCGATGGGCAAGCGCTGTTGCAAGATATTCAGTGGGATGTTTTCCAACAGCACGTTTTGCATGTTGATTTGTTGCGGGTGGATGCTTCGGACCGGGTGACGATCGTGGTACCGCTTGTCTTGCGCGGCGAAGCCCCTGGCGAACGCGAGGGGGGAGTTGTCGAGCAGCTCACGCATCAGGTCGAAATTGAAACATCCCCTGCCGCCATTCCCGAGAATTTGCATCTCAGTGTCAACGACCTACATATCCATGGCGAGTTGAAGGCATCCGATATCGAAGACCTGCCTGCAGATGCAAAAATCGTGGGCGATCTAGATCAGACACTGGTTCAATGCAACGAACCTGCGGAAGCACCTGAAGAAGAGGCTGCCATTGGCGAAGCGGAGCCCGAGGTGATTGGGCGTAAGGAAGATGAAGACGAGAACAAAGCGGAGTAAATCGCTATGCGTCGGCAGAGGATTGCATGAAGTTAGTTGTTGGGCTTGGAAATCCTGGGAGAAAATACGAAACGACACGGCATAATATCGGGTACGAGGTAGTACAGGAGCTGGCCAAAAGACATGGACAGCCGGCCCTGCGAGCGAAGTACGATGGCCACCTGGGCGAATGTACGATTGCCAGCGAGCGAACCCTGCTGTTGATGCCACAGACCTTTATGAATCTCAGTGGACACTGCGTTCAGCAGGTCGTGAATTTTCATAAATTGCCTTTAGAAGACTTGATTTTGATTTGTGATGATTTTCACTTGCCTCTGGGAACATTGCGGCTCAGACCGGCGGGTTCAGACGGCGGTCAGAAGGGCTTGGCGGATACGATTCGGCATTTAGGAACGGATCAATTCGCTCGGCTGAGGTTTGGAGTGGGGCCCGTGCCTGAGCGGTGGCAAGCCGCGGATTTCGTCCTGGGAAAATTTACTTCGGACGAGCAGATAGAGGTTGAAAAACAGGTATCGCAGAGTTGCGACGCCGTAGAAACCTGGATCCACAGTGGTATCGGTCAGGCGATGAATCAGTACAATGGGAATCAGCTCTCCGAGGAACCGTAGCCGGACAAAAACCTACGAGAGAGCATGTTCGTTAAACTAAAACAAACGTTTATTTAAAATACTAGTAATTGGGAGTCTTGGTTTTGCCAGAAAATACTGCGGTTTACGAAGGCATGTTCATTTTGGACTCGAATCGGCTTGCTAGAGACCGGGAAGGTTTGCCTCGCGAGTTGGGCGAACTGATCGAGTCTGTCGGTGGTCACATCGAATTGAGCCGCCTCTGGGAAGAGCGTCGGTTGGCCTTTCCTATCAAGGGGCATCGTAAAGGGTCTTACTGGATTACCTATTTTCGCGCTCCTACGACGTGCATTACAGATCTGGGCCGCCAATGTGAACTCAACGAGGGCATCCTGCGCCAACTGTTCATTCGCCTTCCAGATAGCTTGGTCGATCCCATTTTAGATCACGCAAAGGGAAATTCCGCCCAGACTGTACCAGAGGTGGCAGAAGAGCCCGAAGAGGAAACCGAGGCTGTGGAGGCTGTAGAAGCCTCTGCAAGCTAAGTAACTGCTTCATGTTGCTGGGTTCTACTGTCCTGCGTACGTCTCAGTCCATTACTGGCCCAAAAATAGAATACCCGCAAGCTGTTTCAAAAGTGTTTGTCATTCCGGGACCGATTTGCTAGATTGCAGAATACGGTACAAGTGTTCAGTCATCCGAAGTTGAATGGAAGGAAGGAACTCAAGCATGGCCAGTTACAATCGTGTTGTGCTCATGGGAAATCTTACCCGTGATCCTGAATTGCGCTACATTCCGAGCGGGACAGCCGTCTCCGATATTGGCCTTGCCGTCAATGACCGCGTCAAACGCAACGAGCAATGGGTGGATGAGGTTACGTTTGTCGATGTAACGCTTTGGGGCCGTACTGCCGAGGTGGCCAATGAGTACTTGAGCAAAGGCTCAAACGTGTTTATCGAGGGCCGGCTAAAACTCGACACCTGGGAAAAAGACGGTCAAAAACGTTCGAAGCTCAAGGTAGTTGCCGACAAGATGCAGATGCTCGGCGGTCGAAGTGGCGGAGGTGGGTCCCCGGCAAGCGATGGTGGCAGTCGGGGGGGTTCGTTTGAGCAGTCGCCCGAATACAGTTCGACGGCTCCCAGTGGTCCCTCGCTGCCACCCGATGACGAAATTCCTTTCTAGTATCAGCAAATATTGATCTCACGTTTTTTCAGTAACGCCAAAATTCATACAAAATCATGAAAACCAAACCTCAGAAAAAATTGAAGCGAAACCCTCATCGCTTCCGTCGTCTGCCGAAGGGTCCCAATGGGGGCATCGAGCTGTTGCTAATTCATAATGTTGAAGACCTCGGCAAGCAGGGCGACGTTGTCGAAGTGCGTCCTGGCTACGCTTACAACTATCTACTGCCTCACGGCATGGCAACCATGGCATCCGATCACCACAAGCGGATGGTTGATAAGCATCGGGCAAAGCTACAAGCCTTGGAAAAGGCTCAGCAATCCGATCTTCGCAAGCGCGCCGCAGAGATTGCCAAGCAGAGCATCACAATCGAAGCAAATGCCACCGAAGATGGCCATCTGTACGGCAGCGTGGGCGCGCCGGAAATCGTGGCTGCTCTCAAGAAAAATGGCATCCAACTTGTGGCGGATCAAATCCGCCTGGAAGGCGTCCTCAAAGAATTGGGCCTTTATACCGTAAAGTTCCGGCTTTCCAGCGAAGTGGATGGAGAGCTGAAAGTGTGGGTCGTCCCTATTGTTGGCTCCGAAGAGTAGTTGCTAGACATGTGCAACAGCACTGGTTAAGCTCTCTGGTTCCGCTGAGAGAGCGGTCGGACAGTCGAGTCGCTTGGGGCTCGACTTCTTCAAGAAATGCCCCCTGTAAGGGGGTTGGACAAGATGGAGCGAGCGTCCCATGTCTACGATCAAAGATCGACCCGTTCGGCAATCTAACGATTCGACTCCACGCCGTGCGTCCAACTTGTCTGTTGAACATCAACTCCCCCGCAGTGCTGAGGCCGAAAGGGCTGTGTTGGGCAGCATTCTTTTGTTGCCGGAAGTGTTCGACGAGGTGGCGCTGGTCATCCGTCCAAGGGACTTCTACGACGATGCAAACCGGTGCCTGTTCGAGCATCTGTTGCAAATGCACGACGGCGGCCAACAAATCGATTTGATGCTACTGATCGAGCGCCTGAAGAGTGCCGACCAATACGAAAAAATAGGCGGGGCCGCCTATCTGGCCGCGGTGGGAGATCAAGTTCCTACGGCAGCCCATGCCGAATACTATGCCAAGATCGTCGCCGAAAAAGCAGTGCTGCGATCTTTAATCCATGCCGGCACCGACATCCTGCACGACGCCTACGACCCCACTAGCAACGCTCGTGAAATGCTGAGTAAGGCGGAGGAACGCATCTTCGGCATTTTGGAATCGCGCGGCCACGGCGAATTGAGTGTCATCAACGAAGTGCTGCAGGAATCGCTCGACCGCATCGCCGCGCGCATGGAACACCAGCATGCGTTCGGTGGTCTGGAAACTGGTTTCGACGATTTCGACCAACTCACAGGGGGTTTGCAAAAATCGGAACTCGTGATTCTCGCCGCGCGGCCTAGTATGGGTAAAACGGCTCTAGCGATGAATATGGCCGAACATGTGGCCCTGCAAATGCGTGTGCCCGTTTTATTCGTTAGCCTGGAAATGGCTGCATTGGAATTGGGCGATCGGCTGCTTTGCTCGGTGGCCGAGGTAAATGGCCACCGCCTTCGGAATGGCACGATCACGCAGGACGAGCGGCGTAAGCTGGTCCAAGCTGCCGCGGAAGTGAGTCAGGCCCCGCTATTCATCGACGATTCTCCAAGTCGTACGATGACCGAAATCGGGGCGAATGCCCGGCGGCTAAAACGTCGCGACGATCTGGGACTGATTGTGATCGACTATTTGCAGCTTATCGAACCTGATAATCCACGTGATCCACGGCAGGAGCAAGTTGCCAAGATTGCGCGTCGTTTGAAGGGACTAGCACGCGAGCTGGATGTGCCTGTGCTTTGCCTGGCACAGCTCAACCGACAGGTAGAAGCAACCCGCGACAATAAACCTCAGCTCAGCCATCTCCGCGAATCAGGAGCCATCGAACAAGATGCCGACGTGGTCATGTTCGTACACCGGGAAGAGTATTACCAAAGCTCTGAAGAAGATCGTGAACGGGTCCGCGGCGAGGCAGACCTGCTGATTCGCAAGCAGCGAAATGGTCCCACGGGGGACGTGAAACTTACCTGGATTCACGATTTTACCCGTTTTCGCAATTTCTCTCAGAAGCCCTATGCTGAATTTGAAGCGTATGGAACGCCAGATTTTTAGCTTGGAAAGTCCCGAAAGCTAACAATCCTGGGAACTCACCTTGTCGGTGTTGGGTGGATTCGCTATTTCTTTGCGGCAAACCCGTTTGGCGGAAAAACTGCGCTGGTCATGTCATTGGACATTGCGCGGTTTGCTTTTCTCCAGTATCGCGACCCCGGCCGTGCCCATGGACTTCTCAGATTATCAGCTTCGTAATTCATGCCTGTCGGGCTGGAGCATTTTCCTAATCCTGGCGGCGCTGTTGTTCGGAATTGCACCGCAACATGCGATGGCAGGACCGGAGCTCGTATCGCCCGTGGCGCAAGCAAAGCCCCAGGAAGAGCTCGTTTCGGAAATCCGTATCTTGGGCAACGACACGATCTCCGCCACCCAGGTGGCAGGCCACTTGGGAACCCGCGTCGGCCGACCTTTTGATCGTACTGTCGTTCAGCGCGACGTTCGCACACTGGCCAATCTTGGTTGGTTTATCGACGTTAAACCGTTGTACGAAGCCACGCCCCAAGGCCGCGTGGTCATTTTCCAAGTCGTCGAACGTCCAACGATTCGCTATATCACCTACCTGGGTAACGAAGAAATAGCCGACAAGAAGCTCGAAAAAGAGACGGGATTGAAATCAGGAGGAGCCGTCGACCCTTACTCCGTTGAAGAGGGACGCCGAAAGATCAAGCAGTATTACGAAGGACGTGGGTACAACAAAGCCCAGGTCACGATACTCGAAGGAACCAAGCCTACCGATCATGGAATCGTTTATCTGATTCACGAAGGCACATTGCAACGCGTGTGGAGCGTGGAGTTTATCGGCAACGAATTCGTGAGCGATGGCCGGTTGAAAACGATCATCAAATCGAAACCCCCGGTTCTCAAACTCTTCAAGGGATACGTCAGCCGCGAACAAATCGATGCCGACGTTGATCAGCTTACTGCTTACTATCGCTCTTTCGGTTTCTTCCAGGCCAAAGTGAGCCGGAAAATCGATTTCAATGGAAAAGGCAATTGGGCGACGTTAACATTTGTCGTCCACGAAGGCCCCCGCTATCAGATCCGCAGCGTCAAGTTTCTGGGCAATACCAAATTTGAACCAACCGCGATGGCCTCTGCCGCCAAGCTGAACGCAGGTCAGCCGTTCGAGCAAACTAAAGTTCAACGCGATGCACTCTGGCTGCAAGAGCTTTACGGCAGCCACGGCTACGTGTTTGCGAACATCCGTCCCGAGCCGGTATTCCTGGAGGAACCGGGTGAACTCGACTTACTTTATCATATCGACGAAGGAGACCAATTCCGCGTCGGGCGGATTTTCGTCCACATCGGGGGAGACAACCCACACACACGTATCCAGACAGCGCTCAACCGTATGACGTTGCGGCCGGGCGATATTATGGACATACGGGAACTCAAAGCGAGCGAACGCCGGCTGCAAGCCAGCAGTTTGTTCCACAACGACCCAGCGTCCAACACGCGACCAAAAATTTCCTATCGGATTCCCGACGGCACGGATCTGGAATTTGCCAAGGCACCCCGCCGGCGCAGTGCTCCCAGTTCGAATGTTCCGCAAGGCTCGGGAATGCGCGGACAAAGCCCGGATAACTTAGGTCCCCGAGTGTTGCCGCCGCCAGGAAATGGAGCAGAGGTACACATTGAGTGCGACAACTGGGACCATTATCAACAATGGCTTGAGAGCGAAAATGCCGCGACGCAAGAAAACCGTGGCGGTGTAGTTCCTGCTTCGGAAAACGCACAAGCAACAACGATCATTCGCGGGCAAAGTCCCGACAATAGTGTCAACCAGGCCTACGCCACGCTGCCTGTCTCAGGAAATGGGTCGCCGTATGGGGGGCGCATGGTCGGTGCCACCGGCCCCGCCTCGAAACCAGTTGCCACCGCTCAGGGAGTTCAACAGGCCCAATACAGCGATTCAATTCCTCCCCCTGCGGGTGCTTTCGGACCCCCACGCGGCTTTACTGCCAATCCGGTCCCCGGCTACCAATTGTTCCCCGACGGGCATTTCGGATTGCCTGGCCAACCCTATCCAGAGCAAACGGTCGACATCATTTTCCAAGGACAAGAAACACAGACGGGACGGCTGATGTTAGGCGTCGGGGTGAATTCCGATGCGGGCGTCGTCGGCAACGTGGTACTCGACGAGCGGAATTTCGATTGGCGGCGTCCACCGCGTAGCTTTGAGGATGTCCGCAACGGTACCGCCTTCCGTGGTGCTGGACAACGTTTCCGTATCGATGCTTCGCCCGGTAGTGAAGTGAACCGCTACCTGATGAGTTTTCAGGAGCCGTATCTATTCGATAGCCCAATCAGTTTGGGCCTGAGCGGTTCGTTTTTCGACCGCCGGTTTCGCGATTGGGACGAACAGCGCGTCGGCGGACGCATTTCGCTTGGCTATCAGTGGGTCGAACATGATTTATCAACTTCGCTCTCCTATCGTGGTGAAGAAGTCACGATTAGCGATGCTCCTAATGCCGGCTCAGTACCCGCCTTGGCCGCGGCGCTGGGAAGCAATGTGCTACACGGATTCAAGCTCACGGTGGTAAACGACACACGCGATAGTTCGTTTCTGCCCACGCAGGGGCACTATCTCGAAATGTCGGGCGAACAGGTGGTCGGCACGTTCGATTATCCGCGCGTGAATGCCGATTTCCGTCAGTACTGGTTACTCAAAGAGCGACCCGATCATTCGGGGCGGCACGTATTGAGCGCAGCCACGAACGTAGGATATTCGGGAACACGAACACCGATTTACGAACACTTTTTCGCTGGTGGTTTTTCCACGATGCGTGGTTTCGATTTCCGCGGCGCTTCGCCAATCGATGTTGGTACGGGCGTAGAATTGGGCGGTGAATTCCAATGGCTCAATTCGGTTCAATATCTGTTCCCCATCACTGCCGACGACATGTTGCATGGCGTCGTGTTTTGCGACTTTGGCACGGTGGAACAGAATGTGACAATCAACGATTTCCGCGTCGTGCCAGGCGTGGGCTTAAGGGTGAGCGTTCCCGCGATGGGGCCGGCACCCATTGCCCTGGACTTTGGTTGGGCTGTGAATCACGCCGACTTCGACGATCGGGAAGTCTTCAGCTTCAGCATGGGCTTCTCACGATAGTGCGTTTGTGCGAGTGCAGGAAAATGCACCAAAGTTAGTTCTCTACAAATTGTAGTGGGGCAAAGAACCATTGGGTGCAGCAACATTGCCCTGAAGGGGCAAAATATGATAGCCCAGGGCGCGAGCCCTGGGTTGTGTGTTCGGCATCATCATCGTCCGAGCGGTTGACGTTGGCACTTGACGCAGTGCGACCGAGGACGAAACCAAGCTGCGGACTTGTTTCGGCCTCGGCTATGCTCCGACTGATAGCAAAGCTTCTCGCTCGGCCGAGCATTCGTCTGCGTATCAAACCCAGGGCTGCGGCCTGTCACGCTACGCTCGCCCGGCCTTGCCCTGGATAGGGATGAAGACTCGTTGCTCCCGAGTTCCATTCGAGCGTTTGTCGCCGAAGCGGCATAGCCCAGAACCCAAAGGAGCAACGAGCCATGAATAGTGTACCAGTCTTTGTTGGACTTGATTACCACCAAGATTCCG
>JAJDED010000031.1 GCA_029259915.1 Planctomycetota bacterium
CGAGCCGAGACCGTCGGCCTCGAGTTGGCCCGCTTCGTCGAAAACGAAAAACTCGTTATCAGAAGCCGGAGCCGTGGAGAACGCGGCCAACGACGTGTCGTGCGTGGTGGTTAGCTGCGTGATGCGGTCGGCTTGGTCGTATTGGTAGGCGTAGGAGGTGAAGGGGAGGACAGAAGTCAGAGGTCGGAGGTGAGAAATCTCGGTGACGCGCCCTGCTTGGTCGTAGGTGTTGTGGGTGTTGAACTGGAATGTGCCGGCGGTGCGGCGGGTGGTGGTGAGCTGGTTTGCGTTGTCGTAGACCAGTTCGATCTGTTTGTCGGCCACGCCGTTGAGGGGGTTGGCGGCATCTTCGATTTTGGCCGTGCGGCCCAAACGATCTGTAAAAAAGGTGGTGTTGCCGATGAGCGTTTCGCCGCCGAGGCCGTCCAAGAAATGCTGGGAATAAACGGTGCGGACAAATTCGCTGGCGTCTGAAATATGAAGCCCGTCGTACGTAAATCGCTGTTCGACCTGCCAGGGGGTGCCCTGGGTTTCCGCACTTAGCTGTTTGGTGACGCGTCCGAGATGGTCGTATTCAAATGTCTGTGAGAAGGTGTTGCCGAGAGTGAAGTCTCTATTGACAACCACGCGTCCCAAATCGTTGTAGATCGTTGTGATCGCTTCGGCAAAATTATTTGACGCATCGTACCAAACGTCGGAGAGCTGTTGATCGAGGCGATCGTAGAATAACGTGCGGCGTCGCCCGTTACGGTCGATGATTTCCGACAGGTTGCCCCGGTCGTTGTAAGTGAACGTGCGGCTGACGTCGTTGCCGGCGAGGGTGATTGTTTCGCTGATAAGCCGATCGAGCCCGTCGTAGGCGAAGCTGGTGACGTTGAGTCGCGGGTCGGAAGAAGCGACGAGGTTGCCTTCGCTGTTGTAACGGGAGATCGATTCGTACCCCAAACCATCGAACTGCCGGACGAGCCGACCCTGGGAATCGTAGACAAACCGTTCGGTTTCGCCTTCGCCGTTGGTCTGGCTCACCAGGTTGCCAAGTGCGTCGTAGACGAATGTGGTGGTGGCAGCGGTCAAGGGGCCCGCGATGCCGTCGGGGTCGGGCGCGGTGGTGGTGACGAGCCGGTTCAAGCGATCGAACGCGCTGGTCGAAGTGCGGCCGAGCGGATCGGTCGTCCTGGTGAGATTGCCCACAGCATCGTACTCTATGCGCGTAATTGATTCGAGTGAACCACCAGGATCGCGCGTGACAGAAGTTTGCCGACCAATCGCGTCGTACTGAAATTCTGTAATACTTTGATTCGTCAGTGGAATGCCAATGTCGTGAAACACTTCGTCGATCGATTGAATGAGATTACTATTAGCGTCGTACTTGAACCTTGTGTTCAACGGTTCTTCATCGCCGGCAAAACGGAATTGCTCTTGTTCAACCTGACGATTGAGCTGGTCGTATCGGAACTCCGTCACAACGTCGATCACACCGACGGCATCGGTTTGGCGCGTGAGATTGCCGACTTTGTCGTACTCGAAAGCGGTCGTGACTTCCTTGCTGCCGCCGGAGTCGAGCGTTTCGGTCAACACGCGGTTGCGGCGATCGTAGGTCCAGGCGGTGGTCCGTTCATTTCCCGCGCCGCCCCGATGTTCGACCGTGCTGGTGACGTTGCCAAAGCCGTTGTAGTTGGTGGTTGTCTGCGGTTGAAGAAGTGGGCCAGCCGGGCCGTCGGGATCGGTAAGTTTGACCGAGGTCGTGCGGCCCAATTCGTCGTAAATGAATTCGGTCGAGCGGCCAAGTGTATCGGTCTCGCTGGTGAGATTGCCGTTGTTGTCGTAAGCGAACTGTCGCGAAACAACGCGTTCAAGCCGTATCGCGTCGGCAACGAGGTTTTCGTTTGCCGCGGAACGAAGCCAGACCGTGACCGTGTCGCCGGCAGTAACCACAACATCGGACTTAATCTCTGCCCATGGGCGCAATTCACCATCGTCGAAGCGCAGTTCAGCCGTGGGGTCGATGCGTTGGTCGCGCTCGGCGAGTCCGTTAAGCGTGTATTGGACCATGTCAACCCAAACGACTGCCGACATGTTGGCAGTGGCATCGGGCCGACCTTCCCAAGTAGCGAGTATTCGGTAAGTACCCGGTTCAAGGTTTTTAATTTTCCATTCGGCAATTGCGTTTTCTAGATTAGCGTTTGTGGAATTGACATCGTGAGCGATAAACTGCGCGTCGCCATTGAAGCCGGTGGTTAGCCCCTGTTCAGGCGGCGTGCTGCGGATGATGCTGAACTCGGCATCGCCATTGTCGTACACTTGGCTATCGACAAATTCTTGCCGCTCAAGCCGACCGAGTTGGTCGTAGAAGAATCGCTTGTCGACACCGTGTGGATCGATTTGCCGCGTGAGGTTACCGACGGCATCGTATTCAAAACGCGTGGTCGCGGCAGTTTGGCCACCCGTGCCATCCGGATCGGCCGTGTGCACGGCAGAGGCCCTGCCCCGTTTGTCGAGCATGGTGTAAACGGCACGCCCTAGCGCGTCGACCGAAGCCACAACTTGTCCCGCGACGTCGTAAACCGCGTGATTCGTGTTGCCCAGTGCGTCGGTCGTCGCGATTGGACGATTGAAGACGTCGTACGTAAACTCGGTTCGATTTCCCAACGGGTCGATCACAGCGGTTTGATTGCTAGCCGCGTCGTACTCGAAGTGTGTAATAGGACTCGCTTGCGGAAACAGCGCACCGTCGGGATCGGGAAGAATCGTTTCCGAGAGCCGACCGTAAACGTCGTACTTCAATTCAGTTTTGCGATCGAGTGCGTCGCGTTGGAATAGGATTCGCCCGGCTTTGTCGAATACTGAATGCGAAGAAGTCCCGTCGGTGTTGACGACCTCGAACGGCCGATTGAGGCTGTCGTAGCGCGTTTCTATCACCTGCACCAGATTGGTCGCCTGGTTGGCAACCGTCACCAAATCGCGCGGATCGGCAGGAATCGTTTGTCCATCCGCAGCCAAGCCATTTGTATCGTAAGCAACGATGCGCACCACGTTACCCGCCGCGTCGTAGTCGGTCGTCTGCAAAGTCACGTCGGGATCGATCGAATTTGTCGGCAACGTCCTCGACTCGATCACGCGTCCCAGATCATCATATTTGAATGCCGTGATGTTTCCGTTGAAATCGGTGGTGGAGACAAGTCGTCCCAGTTGATCGTACTGATTACTATCCGAGATGCCTTCGAGAATTTCCATCGAGAGCAATCGGCCCGCGCCGTCGTAATTGAAAGTCGTCTCGCGGCCTAACGCATCAATCGTCGCGGCGATTTGGCCTGTGCCCGAGTAGCGAATGCGCTCGGTGGCACCATCGGGATGGATTGTTTCGATTGGCCGATTGCGACCGTCGTAAATAAATCGCGTGGTGCGACCCAGTGGGTCGGTGGTGCTTGTGCGATTGCCGAGGCCATCGTAGGTAAACGTCGTCTCGCTACCGTCAGCGTGGAGCTGCCGAACGAGATTTCCCTTGGCGTCGTACTGAAATTCGGTAACGTGGCCCAAGGGATCGGTCGCAAATCGCACGCGTCCACTGGCGTCGAGACGCGATGAACTTGTTAGCGGCTGACCATTTAGATCGCTCGGCACTGTTTGCGCCGATATTTGACGACCGAGCGCGTCGTAACCAAAGTTGCTGTCCACGAAAGTCAGATCAGTAGTTCTGAGCAGATTGCCGTGGTGGTCGAACGAGTTTATCGGACCTTCCAAACTGTCGGTCCTTGTCCAAACTATGTTACCAGCAGCATCGTAGAAAAACTCGGATTCAAAATCGGGATCGGCCGTGTCTGCGCCAACGTCGCTGGGCACCGTTGCCTGATCTACTGGAATCGGCGCCGTGGAACCGGCGGCAACGCCATCGAAGAGCTCGTAGGGGACTTGGTCCCATCGGGCTCCGGCGACAAAGTGCCAGGTCGCCAAGACACGGTAGCTACCTGGCTCAAGCCCCGAAAAGGTCCACGTGGCGGTCTCCCCCGCTTCACTCAGGAGCGCGCGATCGCCACCATAATAAACACCCAGCCCACCTCCTTGTGCTATATTCCCGGTAACACTAAACTCATTGTCAATCCCATCGTTGTCGTCGTCGATGACCTTCGAAAACGGAAAATCGCCGTTTACGCGCTCAATACGAATCGCATCGGCTACTACAAGAACGTTAGGATCGGTAATGGCGGGGTCGAATGAAACGCGAACCGATAGCGTGTCGCCCGTGACCACAAACGAACTGGCTACTTCATCCCAAGCGACAAACTCAGAATTAATCGCTACCGGCTGAGCAGAATCATTACCACGGGGGCTGATTTCCGATTTCAACAGACCGCCGGTTGCGCTCGTGCTGTCGGCGTTGTAGGTCCGCTTGGTTACGTTATCGAGCGCATCGGTCGTAGTTGTTAAGCGACCCACAGCGTCATAGGTAAAACCTGTGGAAATATTTTCGTCACCTGGATCAACTGTGACACTCTTCATGTTGATCATGTGCTGAAGAGTGGCTGGCCGGGAGTAGTCGAACTGGGTGGTCAACACGTCTGACAAGTTAAGCGGCATTCCGGCAGCATCGACAAAGTGCTTGGCCGTCGACTGGAAAAGCTCGCGGTCGCGGAAATCGGTTGGATCGTTGTAGTAAGTGAAAGTCTCGACCGCGCCGCGCTCGTCGGTGGACGAGGTCATTAGAAATTCACGGTCCGTCTCTTCGACACCCCAGGTGAACTCTTGTCGCGAGCGGTCATTGTGAATCTGCCGCTCTAAGAGGCCATTATCTTGATGGATGTATGTTTCCGTATTGCCGTTTTCGTCAGTGAATTCCGTAAGGTTACGGAACAGGTTGTAGCGGAAAGTCTGCGTGCCACTGAGGCTGTCGGTCACCTGGAACACCCGACCGTTGGGATAGTAATTGTAAGTGTGCGTCTGGCCGTCGGGCTCGGTGATCGTTTTGATGTTGCCCTTGCTCGCTCCGCTGGTGAAATGATCGTAGGAGACCGTGGGGCGCATTAACACATCAAGGCCTGCGGCATCGACAGAGGTTACCTCTGGGGCAGCTGCAGAAGTCAATCGTTGACTGGAAGCAACACCACTTGCCGTAATACTAAGGTATGTATAGTCCCAGGTGCCAACATTGGTGCTCGCAACTTTGTTGATTTGGCTAATAACACCGTTTGCATCGTAATCAAAATCAATCCGACGGGTGGGTGTGTGAACATCTTGAACACTTTGGATATCGCGCATAGTACCGATATCGTAAATGACATCGACGCCATTGCCTATGTTGTCGATTTGCTTCTTGAGCCGACCGCGTAATGCGAGGCCGTTTTGCGTGCCAGTGATCTTCTCGAAATAATGCTCGATGCCGTTCTTGTCTTTGAAGTAGAAGAAGCTGGTGTCTTCGAAGAATTTGCCGTGCAATGCCGCCGGGACGTCATATTGCATGTTGACATTGTCCCACTTGAAGTTGTGTCGCTGCCCATTGGAGGTGAGCCAAATCAGATCAAGGTTATTCGTATCCTCGGGATCGACAAACAGCACGTCGCCAAAGCTGAAGGTCCAGCCTACGCCCATGCCGATGTCGTCCTTCGATTGCGAATCGTAGTGCCGAGTCAAGTTCAGCGGCACGCCCAGATTGGGGAACACAATGTCCACGTCGTCGCGGAACATGTTTCCATTGGCCACGTTGACCGGATCGCCGGCGAAGGTCTGGTTTTTGAACGAAGTGTTGGGGAGCAGCGTGTTTTCGAAGCTATACTGGTTGCCGCTGAAGCCGCCGTTGGTGGTCGGGCCCCCTTCTTTGGCAATCGAATATCGGGCACCGTCTGGAGATTCGATGACATAGACACTGCCTATCCAATTGCCTACCTGACTTTTTCCCTTGGGTACCAGGACGTTGACCTCACCAGCTACCGGAGGATTGGACAAAGCATCCCAGATAGCCGCAGCGATGTTGTTCGTTCCGCCACCAATTGGAACATGATAAGCGAGCTTCGCGTTGATATCCGCCAAGGAAGTCGCAGTAGTCCCGGCAGGCTGTCCGCTGCCAGCGTACCACTCGCCTTTGTAGTGGATCGTGCCAGAAGAAGTCCGCTGAAATACCAGAATGGCGTCGTTGCTGATTGGATCATGGTTGGCATCGACTCCCAGAGTGCGCTGATAGGCGTTTTGCAACCCCTTCATCGTCGAGACGCTCTCGCTATTGATCTGCTCTTCGACAATGTTGTGTTCTTGTGCCGAACTGTTATAGCCCACCAATTGAAAGGCCTCGCTATCTGTCAGGCCGGTCGTACGGTTGTGGATACCATGTGTGGCATTGGGCAGATCAACGCCCATGTCAAATGGCGCGATACGGTAGGGCAAGTGCTCGATGAGATGCGCATCGGTCGTCGCTTCGCTGTCTTGCAAAAGCACGTTCTTGGCGGTTGCCACGCCCGATCCGACGAAGCCTTGTGCGCTGATTGTATGCGTGAGATTGGCAATCAATTCGTTTTTCTCGTTGAAATCGCTCCAATACTTGGCAACTGTGTAAGACAGCAAATCGTCGATGTCGTCTATGTAGTCCTGCTCCGACGAAGAGTTGCTGTCCAAAGTGGCAATCAAAGCCGATTGCATCGCGGCAAGGCTCTCGCTTGAATACTGATTGGCGTCGAGGCCGAGGACGATGATTTCGTCAAACTCTTGTTTGTAGACGAACGTATCGTTTGTAGGATTGATGCCAAACGTCGCGGGCGCCGAATGTGTCACCGTAATTTGGGCACTATCGCCGAATTCGGCCCAGATGGAGTTGCTATAGCTCGCAAGTGGGTTCCCTCCAACAGAAAGTTGAGGGCTGAAGTGGTTGATACCACTAGGAATCATCTCCAGTTGAATGGAATCGAGACTGTGCTCAGGGACAGAGAGCGTTCGGCTCCAAAGTTCGCCCATGGGGCCAACTTCGTCTCGAAGTTTGATGTTCTTAAAGATACTGTTTGCATTTTCCTGGAGCGGGCTATTCTCATTAAATAGAACTATACGTGTCGCATTTCCGCTGTAGTAGTCTCCAACACGGATAGAATAGGTTCGCTCTGTCCCTTGAAAATTATTTTGGTTTTGGATGTAGGCCGAATCTGTTCCATAAAGTTGCCATAGGCTCCCGTCGCCATCCAGTGCATCATCCTCACTGTCCAAACCAATCCCGTGTAGCAGTCCCTCTTGGTCGCTGTCAAACGTGAATTCTAGGCGAGTGTTTGGCGTAATATTGTAACTGCCGATATCGATTGTTTTGAACGAATTGCCTTGGAGTTCGATTTGTTCACTTCCAGCGCTTCCGCTAACCACTGCACTGCTTGTTGGTCGCCACAGCTCGACGTTGCTGAAGACGCTTTCGGCAGTGCTGCCGACTACGTTTCCCTCTGTCGTAAACACCAAATGATCGAACAGTTTTCCAACGGGTGGCGCACCGTTGACCAAAATCCGACCGATGGGGATTGCCATTTGCTGGTCGACACCTGAGCCATTGTATTGCGGGTAGACGCTGTTGCTATTGGCTCCGTTATCGTAGACCGGATAGAGGGCTTCGTTGTTGGCATCGTCTTGGTATGTAGCCGACTGAAAATCCCAACCGATGCGATGAGCCTGTCCTGGGCTCGTGCTACGGAATTTAAATTTCAGCCACGAATCAGCTTGGATGCTTGCCTTACCTGCCACGCCAGCAGCGGTCGCTTTGGCTGCCGTACCGGTGAGCTGGATTTCATTGATTCCAACAGAAAAATTGCCACTGGGGCGATTTTCGAAGAGCTCGATGTCGCTAAAGATGGAATCTGCACTGGTAATCTGCCCCCCATCGTCCACACCAAAGATCAAGTGTCTGAGCCAAACGCCCACAGGCGGGGTACCACCTTGATGGGCTAGGCTTCCAATTGGAATAGTGAGCGTTTGCTCGCTGTTCGATGTCGTATAGAAATTGTAATCACCACTGGGCGTCACGGCCGTCCCGTAGATGGGATACAGAAACTCCTGATTCGTGGTCGGGATCGTATCGGTCTGGTAGCTTGTATTTGTGTCCCAGCCGATCGAGTGCGAGAGGCCTTGTTGCTGGCTCTTAAAAGTAAACCGCAGTGCAGTGTCGGCAGTGATATGATAATCGGGAATATCGAGCCGCTGAAAGCTTGTACCCGTGACGCGTATTGCGGTGTCGTTGTTGTTGTCGGTCGCTAATAGAACACTGCCGTACGAGGGCTCTCGAATTCTGACATTTCTATAGCTGCTTGTTTCAGCATCATCGGAAAGATCTGGTCGAGGTAGCCACTCCCCATTACCAGCATCATTACGTTGTTGAAAGGTATCCCACAATTGTCGAAAATCTAGCTGCGAGAATGTGCCGGTCGCATAGCTTGGTCCTAGCTCATGCAATGGTATCGTGTAGCGACTAAACCCGTTGCCGATGTCTACAGCATACGCATCCAGAACACTAAAAGGAGAGTTAAGCACAAATGTCTCGCCTGGACCAAATGATAGTTCATAAGTATTTGTACTTCCAGAAAATGAAACTTCAAACTCTAATATCGTTGATGAAGATAGCTCATAGTTTGGTATTGTTTGGAATATACGAGTGTGATTAGTAATGTTTATAGGACCAGCAATTACCTCCATCCATAGTGAAGTAACATTACTTTGGCTAGTCGCATTCACAGGTAAAGTAAAAGACTGATTAATAGTAAAATCGAATCTCCCAAAGGATGGATCCAGATCATCGTACGGAACTAGATCAGTGGTTGTTACTCCATTCAACGAAACTGGCGTCCGCGATTCAGGTCCTGGATCAAGCCCATTGTAGCTTTTAAAATCAAGCGAATTATTCCAGGTGTAATTTCTTGAGGCAGCCAGCGGATCAGCCACTTGATCCAGCCCCTGGTAGGAAGCGACTGCTCCTTGCGAAAGTGGAACGGCAAGAAAGTTGTCGTTCAGCGTCGTCACGCGATCCGAGGAAATTGTTACTTGGTGAGCATAGGCTGGATTGTTTTTTATCGCGTCAAAATTGCCGAGGACTGTAGTTGCGCCCACCACAGTCACCCCCGTGCCCAAGCCGGCAGGGATGGTTTCGTAGGTTTTGGTGAGAATTGGGCCGTCGAAGGGGACGTCGGCGAGCGATTTGCCGGGGTGGTTGTCGGCTAGGTAGTCGAGAATCTTGTCTTCGAAAAATTCGACCGGCAGGCGATGGTCTGTGGTCGGGTCGAGTGAGAGAAACTCAAATTCGTCAAATTCGCCTTGTGGGCTGGTGAGAGTGACGTCGATACCGGCCTGACGGTCTTTGAATTTCCAAGAAGGGTCCAGGTCGATCCACTCAAGACCATTGTCAGTGGCCACAATCGGGCTATTCGCCGTGGGGACCTTTGCGCGAACCCAGGCGTGTGTGAACTTTACGCCTGTGGCAGTAGCTGAAGCATTTCCGTCAAGCGAAGTCGTGATGATGTTCAGCGCTGCATCTTGGTTTTCGACCCCGAGCCACTGCATGAGTTGCGCGGTTGTCACGTCGACCTGCCCGGCCGCAATTTCTGCTTCATAATCGGCCTGCTCCAACTTATAGACTAACAACGCCGCCTGATCCCAGGGATTTCCCGCTTGGGTTTGATCGGTGGCTTCGATGCCTTTCATCAAGCCGGGGTACAGTTCCAGCTCGATGTTGTTACGGACATCGGAGAAGATGTCAATGATTTCTTGGACCGGTCCTTCCGCGTTGAGGGTAGAACTATCAAAGTAATCGTTAAACCAATCTCCCCAATTCGGGGTGCCATTCGGGATAGCAGTAAACATCCCCGAGGTCCCAGCGGATGGAAGCGATCGGCTGACAAGCCACGCACCGGGATCACCGGCAATCAGATCATCTCGACCGTCGAGGTTCACGTCGCCTACATAGATTTTTCCGACAAGGCTCGCACTTCGCATGGAACCACCCCAAGTGGTTTCTAATGCAAGCCCGAATTGCTCGTCGAATTGGACGACCTGCCAATTTTCGCCAAAAGTTGCGCGACCCATGAGTTCGTCGGCCCCATCGCCGTCGAAGTCGCCGACAAAAGTTTCCGTCCAGGCTAAGCTGGTAACGCCTGACTCAACAAAATGAAATTGGGTGCTATCAGAAACTGCCAGTGACCACTTATTTGTGGTGACATCGAATGCAGCTACATCATCTCGTCCGTCGCCGTTGAAATCGCCCGTTTGGAAGTTGGTCCAGTTGCCTGCGGGATTGAAATTGCCCCAACTGCTGATGCCGATAACGCCCGCGTCATGATTCACGTGTACGTTCACGTTGCCTGTAAGTGGATCGACGAACGCTTGGTCATTGCGTGAATCGCCATTGAAGTCGGCCATGGCAATGAGTGGAGACGCTTCCGTAGCACCAATGTCGACAACGCCTACTATGGCCGGGTCGTCGATGTATCGCTCAAACCCACGCTGATCCGTACCCAATCCCTGTATCAGCGCTTGAGAAATATGGCCTGCATCGATCGCCTGGCTGCCGGGTAATAGCAAGTGCGTTTGGGTCGGCCCACCATAGTTGCCTAACGGGGTGAGCAGAGGATCGATCGGCGCGGCGGCGGTGCCCACCAGATTGTTGTCAACATTGTGGGTAAGCCCCGAGTTGCCGAAGCCGATGCCAACTAGGTTGTGAGAACTCTCGCTGCCGACGTTGCCACTGATGTTGCCCCAACCATCATGATAGTTGGCGTTTCCGGCTGTGTTGCCTGCCAAAATCGTGTTGTGTAGCGTTACAACACCCTCGTTGAATATGCCGCCGGCTGATCCTGTAGGAGCGACGGCATGGTTGTCGGTAATCGTCGTGTTGACAATCGTCATCTCCGCTGCGTCCGAGAGATTGCTCCTCCAGATCGCACCGGCAGTGGTGGCCTTGTTCCCTGAAAAGGTGCTGTTGGAAATCGAGATCGTGGCACCACTGGCAGCTCTTTTCACATCGAGTCCACCGCCCACAGTTGCAGCGGTGTTATTGGAGATGGTGCTGTTGGAAATCGTTAATGAACTGCCCGTACCAAGGTCCGCAGTTATGCCTCCACCACGAGCGAGCGAGTGATTGTCGTCGATCGTGCTATTGGAAACTATCAGCGAACCGGCGGGCATTACATAAACACCCGCTCCATTCGTGGCATTGTTTCCTTGTAAGGCCACGCCCTCGAGAGTTAGGTTGCCACTATTATAGATACCTCCGCCGGAGAATCCTGAACCTCCTGTGATTGTTAAGTCTTCCAGCGTTGCGGTGACGCCGCTGGTGACAATAAACACTTGGTTTTGGCCCTGAGCATCTATCGTTAATTGATCCTGGCCGGGGCCAAGGATGTCGACATTGCTACTGATCGATAGTTGACCACCGCTGAGTAACAAATCACCAGTCAATCCCGGTGCAAACGTAATGGTGTCGACTTCGCCCGGTAGGATCCCATCGCTGGCCGAGTGGGCCAGAGCTTCGCGGAGACTCCACTGACTGTCCGTGCTGGTTCCCGCAACTCCGATATCCTGAAGCGTCGTGATGGCATAAACATCCGCGGCGAGCATCTGCCGTGGTTCGAGGCTCTCGAACAGCGAACGTCGACGCATGAAGTGCGATCGCTTCGGAGCTTTGCGTCGTTTTCTTTTGAAGCCTAACTGAGCAAGGGTTTTGTTCCAACAAGAGGGAGAGCTGCGCATGATGAGTCCCGTCCTATATCCGTGGAAGACGATGATTCACGGCTTGCTAGCCGCGCGTATCGTTCTCAAATGTCACCCAGCAACAGGACATTCGCTACGGACGATCTCAGGAAGCAGCGGGAGGGGCGATGTGGTGAATGACTCACCAGATTGCCCCCTCTGCAAAAAAGAATTTTGCAGTAAGAAAACTCCACTCGTCTTTCGAAAGAATACGACAGGGCGACCGGATTCCAGAGCAGAAAGGAACCCAGCGCGGCTTTCGACCGCAACCAAACAAATAGAACAGGAGGAAACTGAGAGAACAGAGGATTGAATAAGTATTTCTCTGTTCTCTCAGTTTCCTCCTGTTCAATAATATATGCACATTACGAAGACTTGAATCGTTAGTAACACGAAAGTTTCAAGCCCCATGATGTTCCTGAGATTGCCCCACTGACATACATCAACCGGACGCATTGATAAAGTAATGCCGCAGGCGAGTTCAGACGAGTTCCCACACAACGCCTTTGCCGCTTCCGTCGCTGCGGAAATGAATCCGGCAAATCTGTTGATTACGGTTCAGGCCCTTGATCGTATCGTGAAGCCGACGCGCGGGAACCAACCCTCCCAGTTGTGGGAGAGGGTCGTCAATTCGTGCAGGCCACTTTTCTTCCTGAAAAACCGAGAGTATGGTCTCTTGGTTAGGAGCGGGCCGGAGATAACGCTTGATGATTTCCGACGACAAGCAAAGCTCGCGACGCGGAGCATTCCAGCAAGGAGTTGCTGCTGTATCTTTCTTTACATTGTCGGCCGCGGCGATTTCTGTAGAGTTGCCATTTACTTTGGATTGCCGAGGGGGCCGATCAGTCAACGACTGATCATCTGGTTGTTTTACCGCTATCAGCTGGGAGCCTGTTTCAGTCAAAACAAAACATGATCGTTGCGGAATGGCAAGATTGGCCAAGTGGCGGAAGCAGCGTCGTGTTTGCACGGGTGATGTTAGTTCCACCGCATGTTGTACATAACCTTGAACCAACAACCAGCGCAAATCGCTGGTGGATATGCCCGTTGAATGGAATTCGCTGACTTCGATCGAGAACTCCCAAAGTTCTCTTCCCGATTCAACCGCATATCGATACGCGCGGAACAGCATCGCCAATGCGGCGAACACCGAATCGGAACGATTCAGCATTTCAGTCTGATTTGCGGTGGGCCTAATCATGCGAAGATGTGCTATCCAGGTGCAGCCCAAAGGTTGTGCGACTCACAAACAGCACGCTGAGAATAACATGGCAATGCAATTTGCCAAGACCTTTATTGAAAGCCAACTCGAATTACGTGATCAATAACAACTTTGTTGCACATCATATTGACCAACGGTCAAGCTGCATTAGGGTATTTGCACCACTTTTGTTTCGATTCAATTGGCTCATGATCGGTTTCTTGAAGGCTTGAACGCACTTAGTACACGTTTGAGCCTTTGAGAAATTTATCGCTGGAGTGTCCGGCTTTGAATGCCTGTCCAAGGAAACGAGAAAGTGAAAACTAGACCTGTCTTGCTCTGTCGAAAACCTGTAGACGCTAGCTAAACAGTCTTCCTTAGCTTCGCACTTTGGAGAGTGGCCAGGATGAGTAAATCACCGAAATATATTTTTACAGGTTGCACACCAGCTTGGCAAACAGCGGTTGCAAACCTACTTGCGAAGTGAGGTGATAAGTAGCACGGAGGAGCGCGGGGGCTTCCCCGGACCGCGTGGCGGTCCGGCTATTTTGCGAGTTTGAGCTACTTAAACGCTTTGGCGACACGCTCTCATGACTTGTGAGTACACACGGGAAAGGGCTACAATACGTTCGCCTAGTTGTTTCATTCTTTCGAGTCGTTTCACCATGCGAATTCGCACTATTCCGCAGATCTATCGCAACGCCAATCGCTGGCGCGAAATTCTTTCTGTGTTGAGCAAATATGGATTGGCCGATTGGCTTAGTCGGTTCGAGTTTGCTTTCGGGAAAAATTGGTTGAAGAATCGCGACGGTGCGGTCCTGGCGGACCAGAGTCGCGAAAGCCGCATCCGACTCGCTTTAGAAGAACTGGGCCCCGCGTTTATCAAATTGGGCCAAATCATGAGTACCCGCCCCGACATTGTGGGCGGCGAATTGGCCGACGAACTGGAAAAGCTGCAGACCAGTGTCCCGGCAGACTCGCCCTATCGCGTGACGGAAATCATTCAGGATGAACTGGGACAGTCGTTCGACGAAATTTTTGAGGAGTTTTCCACGGAGCCGGTTGCCTCGGCATCGATTGGGCAAGTGCATCGTGCGAAACTCAAATCGGGCGAGGAAGTGGCGGTTAAAGTCCAACACCACGACATCCGCCACCGAGTTCGCGTGGACCTCGATATCCTGACGGGACTGGCCCAATTGGCAGAGCGATTGCCGGAGCTAAAACCTTACCGACCCTGCGCTACGGCCGCGGAATTTCAGCGGGCGCTGCGCCGCGAACTCGATTTCACGCGCGAACGTCGGCACCTGGAACAGTTTGGCAAAGCGTTTGAAGAGAACGAACAGGTGAAAATCCCTCGCGTGTTTTCCGAGGTTTGTTCGGAGCGTGTGCTGGTGATGGAGTGGTTGGAGGGCACGCCGCTTTCGGCCCCCGAGGAAATCCGCCAGTTGGGTGTGGATCTTGGGGCCATCGCACGTCAGGGCGCTGAACTCTATTTGGAGATGATTTTTCGCCATGGCGTGTACCACGCTGACCCCCATCCGGGCAATTTGCTGGTCACCGACGAAGGCGCGATCGGCCTGTTGGATTTTGGCATGGTGGTGCGGATCGAAGAATCGCTGCGCGAAGATATCGAAGATATGCTCTTGGCAATCGTGGAACAGGATGCCGATCAGTTGGCGGCCGTCGTGATGCGAGTCGGATTGGTCCCCCCCGGCTTGGACGAAACGAATTTGAGCCTCGACCTGACCGACTTTGTCGCCCATTATGCCTACCAATCGGTCGAACAATTCGAACTGGCTGCGGCACTCAACGAAATGTTCGACTTGATGCGCCGCTACGAGATCGTGCTGCCATCGTCGATGGCCCTGCTGCTAAAAGTTCTGGTGATGTTGGAAGGAACTGCACAGAAACTGCTGCCCGATTTCAGTTTGATGGAAGTGATCGGCCCCTACCAGCGGAAGATTGTTGCCCGCCGGATGTCGCCCACGCGGCAACTCCGCAAGGCAAAGCGGTTTGCTTACGAAATACAACAACTTGCAGAAGTCGTGCCACGACGGCTTCGCGACATCTTGCAGCAAGTACAAACGGGGCGGTTCGACGTGCATCTCGATCACCGAGGCCTGGAACCCTCGGTCAATCGGCTGGTGCTAGGATTGCTCACTAGCTCGCTATTTATTGGTTCGGTTTCGTTGGTGTCGAATCACGTTTGGCCCGTGAAGGATGTTTCGGTCCCCGGTACATTGGGAATCGCGCTGAGCGCTGCGATGGGCCTGCGCCTCTTACGGGCGATCAGCAAGTCGGGGAATTTAGATCGCCACAAGTAGGCTGTGTTTCTTAAGATTGAACCACAGAGGCACGGAGGACACAGAGACAAGGAATTGGGGAATGAAGGGATAGTGAAATTCCTTCCACTCCTTAATTCCTTCTATTTCCCAATTGCAATCAGTCTCTCAGGAGTTTTAGTGGTTGAATATCAAAACAAAGTTGGCACAAAGTGCATTAGTCCCAAAGGGACGAGATATGACAGCCCAGGGCAAGGCAGGGCGAGCGTAGCGAGACAGGCCGCAGCCCTGGGTTTGATGCACAGACACTCGTTTGGCCGAGTGGTAAGCTTTGCCATCCTTCGGTGCGCTGCCGAGGCCAAAACAAGACCGCGGCTTGATTTCGTCCTCGGCCACACTCCGTCATATGGCAACACCAATCGCTCGGACGATGGTGCTGCTGCTCTTCCAACCCAGGGCTCGCGCCCTGGGCTGTCATATTTTTCCCCTTCAGGGCAACCTCTTGGCACCCGTTGCTTTTTTTGACCGACTGAAATTCCTGAAGAACCTGCAATCATGGAACAACCCACGCAAGCGAGTTGGATGCGGATTTTGTGGCGTGGGCTGCGGTTGCGTTGTCCCGCCTGTGGGCGTGAGAAGATGTTCCGGAGCTGGTTTGCGATGCAAGACCCTTGCGGAAATTGCGGTCGAAAGTTTGATCGTTCGCCGGGATATTTGTTGGGATCGATCTACTTCAACTATGGCGTGACCGCGCTGTTGGTTGTGGTGATTTATTTCAGCCTGTATTTCGGAAAAGTGCTGGCAGGTAGGCAGCTACTGGCCGTGACGGCCGGCTTCAGTTTGCTGTTTCCTGTTTGTTTTTTTCGGCACGCGCGTGGATTGTGGATTGCATTTGACGAAGTGTTCGACCCCTGGCCCAATGAGGAAGAAGCCCGCGCGCTGGCGAAGGATAAGCCCTTACCCTAAGGGTTTTTAAGAATTTAACGAGGGAACTTCAAGACAGAGATGGCACTAAATCGCTTTAGTCCCAAAGGGACGAGATATGTTAGCCCAGGGCAAGGCCGGGCGAGCGTAGCGAGACAGGCCGCCGCCCTGGGTCTTATGTGCAAGTTCTTTATCGGCCGAGGAAGAACTTTGCCATCAATCGGCATGCAACCGAGGCCGACACAAGACCGCGGATTGGTTTCGTCCTCGGACGCGCTCCGCCAAGTGGCAACGCCAACCGCTCGGACGATGGCGTGCTCGCTCTTTTAACCCAGGGCTGGCGCCCTGGGCTGTCATATGTTGCCCCTTCAGGGCAATCTCTTAGCACCCGTTGATTTTTTTGAACCACTGAAATTCTTGAAGAACCATCAAAAGAGGGGCCAGAACGGCTACCCTTCGGCTCTCTCTGCAGAAAGATTTTGTGTTTCGCGGGCGCGGCGAATCGAGATATAGGCAAAGCTGCCAAAGGTGCCGATGATGACAAACGGCATCGCCATCATAAATAGAATACTATAAAAATAGCCGGCAGCCATCGCTTGCGAAGTAGGATCGTTTTCTGCGATGCCGTCCTTGCATGTGGGGCACGCCCAGGCGGCGCTTGACGCGACGATCAGACAAAACAGCACCAGTAGGCGGAAACATCTCTGAAGTGATTTGCGGCGTAGAAATTTCATGACGATTGTTCCAGTTCCCGAGATTGTAGATTATCCCGTCGCCGGCGGCCAGAGGTGATAGAGCATCGCGTAGACAATCACGCCGGTGACCGAGACATAAAGCCAAATCGGCAACGTCCAGCGGGCCAGTTGACGATGCCGGGCGAGAAATCGCAAATGCGTCTCGGCAGAAAGCCGCCCTGCCCCGCGCCAGCCGGTTCCCACCAGTGCAAATGCAATCGTCAGCAACGCCAGAAAGGGAACAACCGCTGCCAGCACAACGTGCGATGCCAAAATTGTAAGGTAGATAGTCCGTACGGCACCCGGGTGCGTGAATGTCACACTGCCCGCGTTCCAGTGATAGACCAGGTAACTCACCAAGAACAAACACGAGACGGCAAACGCGGCGATCATCACTCGACCGTGAGCCAGGCGTTGCCTGCGGCGAATCAGCATCCAGCCAATCACTAAAAGCACTGCCGCCAGCAAGTTGAGCGCCGCATTGAGGTGCACTAGCGGATGAGCACCGAGCAACACAACCGAAAAAAGTGCGTTCACGCGGCAGCTGACTCCCGAACTGGCGATTCGCTTTCCGGAGAAGTCTCCGGGCCTTCTTCTTCCAGACATTCCAGCAGCAACGTGCGGAGTTTTGCCAATTGGCTGGTGCGAATCGCGTCGTACATTCCACGGATTTTTCCCGACTTGTCGATCACTACGGCATAGTCTTTATGTCCCCGCCAACTGACTTCGACCTTTAGGAAATCCTCGCCCACCCGTTTCACGTAACCGAATTCGCCGCGGCAGAACAACCAGCGCTCGGGATCGGCGGAGTAGTGTTCGGCGTAGTCGCGTAGCATGGGCAGGGTGTCGGTCTCCGGGTCGACGGAAATGCTGACCCACGTGACGTCATGCAATTCTTCCAAAGTGTTAAGTTGCTTGATATTCGCATTGAGCCGCGGGCAGGCTCCTGGGCACGTTGTAAAAAACAACGTGGCAACCCAGACTTTGCCCAGCATGTCGCGCGAGCGAAACGGCTGTCCACTGCGTTCAGTGAGAGTAAACTCTTCCAGCGGCGGGCCCGACATTGTGATGCCGCCGACGGAACGATTCGCCTCGAACTGCTGGACTTGCCACCATTTCCAGCCGCCATAGCCAGCAACGAACAGCACCATGAGAGCCAACCAATAGGGCAATGCCGTATTATTCATAGTAGGTCCCCCGTCGTGCGTGTTGAGGAAATTCGCCAGGCCAGCGCGAACATGATCGCAGCGAAGCCAATCGTTACCAGCCAGCATACCAAAGGGTTTGGCAATGCACTGCGGTCGACGACCGAATTTTCAAATTGCAGATAGTGTCGCAAACCTGCCACCCCATAGGTCAGGGGGTTGAATCGCGATAGCCAGGTGAGCCAACTGCCCGGATCGTCGGGAAACAACGACCCAGAGAGCAGCCACATCGGAAACAAAAATACGCTCATAATAGCGTGGAATCCCTGGGTCGAATCCATCCGCCAGGCGATAAAAAATCCAAGAGCCGTCAATGCAATGGCGATCACCGCCATCAACCCAATCGCCGCTAGCAACTCGACTGCCGAGCTGGAAAGCCCCAACGTCAGCCAACCCAGGACCAGAAACAACAGCCCTTGCAGCATAGCAATCGCGGCGCCGCCCAGAATTTTCCCAAAGACCATCGCCCAGCGCGGCGCGGGCGCGACCAATACCGACTGCAAAAATCCTTCGCTGCGATCCTCGATAATCGAGATCGTGGCAAAAATGGCCGTGAAGAGCAAAATCATTGCCAACGTGCCGGGAAAGAAAAATGCGAAGCCGAGATCGTTGCTTTGCAAACCTGCGCTGAACAGCACCCAAAACATGATCGGCTGAACCAGCGCACCGATCACCCGATTGCGCTGGCGAAAAAAACGGACCAACTCGCGCTTTGCAAGCGTGAGCACTACGGGCCCGGCAGGAACGTCAGGGTTGTTTATCATTATTAGCCGTTAGCAGTTAGCAATTAGCGGTTAGCTACTTTAGGCTGGGTTTTAACGAAGAAAACTAATCGCTAACAGCTAATGGCTAATCGCTAAATTTATGTCCGGTGCGATCGATAAATACGTCTTCGAGTGTTGGTTTGCCCAGGGTGATTGATTTGATCTCGTCTGGAAATGCTTCGACCAATCGGGAAATCCATTGGTGACCGTCGGGTTGCTCAAGCCGCACGGCGCCGTCGACAACAATCGCAACGCAAGCAAGTTTTTCGCGAATTCTCAGTGCCAATTCCGTGGGAGAATCTGCTTGGATCGTGATCGCATCGCCACCGACTGACGCCTGCAAGGCAGCGGGGGTGTCGAGCGCTGCTAATTTCCCTTCGTGCATAATGGCAATGCGGTCGGCCCGTTCGGCTTCTTCCAACAAATGGGTTGTCAACACGATGGTCACACCCTGTTGTTCGCGGACTTGCCGCAGGTAGTGCCAAAGATCGGCTCGGGCGCCGGGGTCGAGGCCTGTGCTTGGTTCGTCGAGTAGAAGAATCCGCGGTTCGTGCATCATGCCTTTTGCCAATTCGACGCGTCGGCGCATTCCTCCTGAGAGGGTTTCAACGCGATCGTTCGCCCGATCGTCAATCGCCAATGCCTTGAGCATCGTTTGTTTACGCTGACGCAGCGTGCTGCCCGACAAACCGTAGAGTCGTCCCTGATGCTGGAGGTTTTCATCGACCGAAAGTTTTTTGTCGAGGCTAGGTGCTTGAAAAACGACGCCCATTTCGGCGCGAACCGCAGCGATTCGACCGGAGAGGTTGTGCCCGAGGATTGTGACACTGCCGCTTTGCAAGGGAATCAGTGTCGAAAGCAAACGAAACAACGTCGTCTTCCCACTTCCGTTAGGCCCCAGGAAGGTGAAGATTTCGCCTTCGTTTACCTGCAAAGACAAATCGTCCACTGCAACGCGCGAACCGTAGTTGTGCGAGACGTGTGTAACTTCGATCGCCGGTTGAACAGGCATGATGGGATCAAGAAGGCGGGAGGGCGGGCCTAATGCGAATCCTTAAATTATTTAGCCACGGAGAACACCGAGAAAAATACAATTATCAGCATTTTCTCTATGATCTCTGTGTTCGACTTTTGCACTTTTCAGCAAGCAGAATAGAACGCAGATGCACACGGATTATGCAGATTTCCGCAGATTTTTTCAGAGTAAGGGTAACTACGTCCATGAAAACGAACTTCCCTAACTATTTCATAATCAGCGCCAATCACTTTCATCCGTGTATATCCGTGGTCTATTCTTTTTTTGATCGAAATTGTGTGGTTCCTGAACTCTCAAAAGTGCAAAAGTCGAACTGTGTACTCTGTGGCTAAATTTTTTGGAGAAACACTCTAATGCTCTGCCCCGTGGGAATCGTCTGGATGGTCGGTGTGCTTTTGTGAATCATGTTCTTCGTCTTGGGCGGGTACTTCGGCCGCATGGATCATTCGCTCGTTCGATGCGTGACGCATTCGCAATCCGATATCGGGAATGAGCATCAGGATTAAAAATGCTGACATCACACTCGCCGGCACCGTGAGTACCCACTTCCAGTTGGCTTCCCACTTCAAGTGCATAAAAAACATGATCACCAGCATGGCTTTCGTGCAGGAGACGAACATCATGAATGCCCGGCTGGCCTCCATCGGCACGCGATCCCGCCAGAAATCGAAGTACGTGAGAAACGACAACGACGTGAGCACACACAGGCTCACAAAGACAGCAATATAGATTCCCACACCGCCATGATGTTCATGGTCGTCGTGAGAATTGGCGTCGTTCGTTGGATTGGACATACTACGTCGCTCGAAAGTGAGAGCGCCTCGATTGGGTTTTAAGCTCAAACTAAAAACAAGTAAGGGAATTCACCACAGAGAACACGAGAGGGATTTTTAAACGCTTATCTGCACTGATCTTCGCTAATAAATTCAGATTAGCACTGATAAGCGAAGATAAGTGTATTCTTCTCAGTGTTCTCTGTGTCTCTGTGGTTAGTCTTCATTCCAGTTCGAGTTGTTACAAAGTAAATAAAAGTGCAATTCTAATTAAAACAAATACAAAAGCGGGAACAGGAAGATCCATACGAGATCGACAAAGTGCCAATACAGGCCAACGTTTTCGATCACTCCAGCACTGGTCCGATTGAGGGTCATCCCCAGCAAAACGACAAAAGCAATCAAACCGATTATCACATGCAAGGCGTGGAAGCCAGTCAGCAGAAAGTAAGTGCTGGCCCACATATTGCCGCCGGGAATCATAATCGGCAACTTCAGCCAAGGATGTTTATCGTTGAATCCGGCAAGATGTCCCGTGTCGCCCTCTGCAGAAGTCGAAACCAGCGTGAAGCGAGAATCGGGGGTTGCCGCGTGGCCTGCATTGGCATGATTTTCATGAATGCTCGCGCGGGGATAGATCTCGTCGGCCAGTTTTAGCAGCAACACCCGTCCGGCGGGCGAATCGGGATTCTCGCGCATCGCTTTCTCGGCAGGATCGACCAATCGGAGAGCGATGTCGTCGATTACTTCTATCTGCTCGTTCTGGTCTTCCGTGCGATCGGTGGTGCTTTCCAATTCGGTTTTCAAGGTACTCAGACGCATCCGTACCGCTTGAGCGTAGTAGATGTCGGCTTTTTCATAAATCTGGCTGTGCGGTTGTTGCGGATAAATGCCGTGCGAGAATTTTGCTTGATATTCGTAGGCTTTGATCCCCAAGAACACACTGCCCAACAGGAAGGTGAGCAACATCCACCCCTTTGCCGAGGAGGCGTTGTCTTTTTTGGCTGCTTCGAGCGCCAATACAATCGTTACGCTAGAGCAGATAAGTATGAAGGTATTGGTGGCTCCCCAAATCTCGGCCAGATGCACATCATGCGTACTAGGCCAGGCAACTGCACCGAACCGCAGGACGATGAATGTGCCGATCAGCGCGGCAAAAAACATAATCTCGGTCGAGAGAAACAGCCACATAAAGGTCTTGCCGTTCGAAATGGGCAAGGCGGGCTGATAATCGAACATGGGGGAGTGACTGTGGGAATCGCTCATGGCATTTCTTTTTGTGGATGTCTTATTTGGAGCAAATAACGTTCGTTTGATTTTTTACGGTTCAATCACAAGGTTTCAATTACAAGGTTTCGATCACATCGTGACAATCAATAACATCGCCAACCAGGCGGGGAGATATAATAGCGATGCGCGCAACAATCGGCGGGCCGAATCGTCGTCCCGCAACAAGGCAAACTGGATGGCACATGCCAACTGGGCAATCCCCAAGGAAACGGCCCAGGCAAAATAAACGAGTGGGCTGCCGGTCGGTGGCAAAATGGCCAGGATCAAGCTGACCGGAATCAACGCCAACGCCCCAACCACCGCTTGGGCCCCGGCTCGCACCCCGGTGGGGTCGGCCACGGTGAGCATGCGTTGCCCTGCCGCCGAGTATTCGCGACGGTATAACCAAGCAATCGCCATGAAATGGGGAAACTGCCACAGGAACAAAACGCCGACCAGCGAAACGGCTCTCAAGGTTATCGGTGCGCCGGTGGCCGTCCATCCCATCAAGATGGGAATCGCTCCGGCTACCGCGCCCACCGCGGTGTTGTAGGTCGTGCGTGTTTTCAGCGGCGTGTAAACCACCGCGTAAAGAATCCAACTTGCCAAACCAAGTGCCGCCGTGAGCCAATTCACGTTGATGGCCAGCCAAGCCAATCCGGCGATCAGTGCAATCGTCGCCAGGCCGATCGCTTCGAAACTCGAAACGCGTCCTGCGGGAAGTGGGCGCTCAGCCGTGCGTGGCATCCGTCGATCGATGTCTCGCTCGATCCACTGGTTGGCAATACTTGCGCTGGCGGCAATCAGAGCAGTCCCCCACAGGGCGTGCAGGACAACTGCCGGTTCAATTCCCCTGGGCATTGCCAAACATGCAGCCGCAGCGGCAACAATCAATTCCAAAATCACAATCCGTGGCTTGGTCAGCTCCAAGTAATCCGCCAAGCGGGTCAGGAAGCGTGACTGACGCCTTTCAAGCGAGACAACGGAAGCATTATTAAGAATGCCATCATTCAGCATGCCATTGTTCATAGGGCCACCTCCGCCAATCTCGATGTATCAAACGAAATGCGCGGAACGCTTATCCCGAATTGTCGTGCCAAACGTAACGAAATGGCCAGGGCCGTTGCTAAAACCAGCGAACCAACTGCGACGTGGCTGGTGATGATCGAAGATTGCAGGAAGTTGGCCTGGGTGTTGACGAATTCCATTTCCCACCAGGTGGTTGCCCACAGGGGGACACCGTATTTAACCACCCAAGTGCCAGCACCCAAGATCACCTGCACAGCTATTAAACCCACGAGGCACATGCCGCTACGCACTTGCATACCGTTTTGAAAACACCGCCAAGCGAGTAGTAACCCGTTCACGACAACCAGCAAAGCCAATAACAGGTGGAAATAAACTGCCGTTTGAAATAGCGAGGGCGCGAGCGACCCGGTCATGCGGGGACTATGCCGCAAAATTGCACCGATCACCACCTGAGCGAAAGCCAGACAGGTACAAACAATCGCCAACCGCAGTAGACGTGTCTGCTTCCGATTTTGAGTATTCTGATTTTGAGTTTGCGATCCGGCATCCCTCCACCACTGCGAAGTAAACACGACCATCGCCACGCAGAGCGAAAAAAACATGGGGCCTGTGCAACCGTGGACCAAGGCAAGCGTTCGCTCGTCGAGCACCACGCGCAGGCCTCCTAAAACGCCTTGCAAGATGACACCCGCCAAAATCGCCAAGCTCATCCAACGAACCCAACGTCGCGGTTCGCAGCGCCAAGTGACAACCACGAGAACAATACTGAGAAATCCGACCGCAGCCCCAAGCAAACGATGGCCATGCTCGACAAATTTGTCGCCTACCGCACTGAGCCAGGGATACGACAACATGAAATGCCCGTCCGAAGTCAACCAGTCGCGAAAGGCCATTCCGGCATCGGTCGTGGTCACCAATCCGCCCACCCAAACCAGCGGGAAAGTCGCGCAGGCAAGCACACAGGCCCAGGTGTGGACGAAACGGGTTCGGTTTGTGTTAGTTGAAGGCATGGCTAATAATTTTCTAATGACGAAATACCCAATGACGAAAGACGACAGCACCACTTATTCGTCATTAGGTCTTTCGGCATTAGTCATTCCGCCGGCGGCGGCTGGGTTTGGGGGTAGTAGTCTTCTTCCACTTCCGGCGAACCGTATTCGTACGGGCCCCGGTAAATCTGCGGTTGGAAATCGAAGTTGCCGTGTCCCGGCGGGCTGGGGGCTTGCCATTCCAAGCCGTTGGAGTGCCAAGGATTCCTTCCTGCTTTGGGACCGAAAAACATGCTCCAGAAAAAGTTGATCACGAAGATCACCTGCACACCCACCATGATGAATGCGCACCAACTTATGAACTGGTTCAGCGGCAAGAGATTGCGGAACGTCTCGTAGTGGTAAGGATCGGCCAAGCGTCGGGGAAATCCGGTCCACCCCAAGATGTGCATTGGGAAAAAGACGCAGTTTAACAGCACGAACGTCAGTGCGAAATGCACTTTGCCCCAGGCGTCGTTCATCATCCGCCCGAACATTTTAGGGAACCAATAGTAAATGGCACCGAACACGGCCATCGCGGTCCCCGCAAACAGGACGTAATGGAAGTGGGCAACAATGTAGTAAGTATCGTGAATGAAGATGTCGACCGGCGTGGCCGCCATGAAAATGCCACTCAAGCCGCCGATGATAAACATCGAAACAAACGAAATGGCAAAGAGCATCGGCGTGGTGTATTGAATTTTTCCACCCCACAGGGTACCGAGCCAGTTGAATGTTTTGATGGCACTCGGCAGGGCGATCATCATTGTCGCGACCATAAATGTCATGCCCAACATCGGGTTCATGCCCGAGACGAACATGTGATGTCCCCACACGATGAAGCCCAAGCCAGCGATGCCGCCGATTGAATAAACCATCGGCTTGTAGCCAAACAACGGTTTACGGGCGAAGGTGCTAAGAATGTCGGAGACCATGCCCATCGCGGGAAGGATCATGATGTACACGGCCGGATGGCTGTAGAACCAAAACAAATGCTGCCATAGCAGCGGTTGTCCACCGCCGGAGGCCATCAAGGCGTTGTTGGCGGTTGCTCCGTCAGCCAGGAAAAATCCTGTCCCTGCCACGCGATCCAAAAGCTGCATGAAACCTGCCGCGGTAAGCACGGGCAATGCGAACGCCTGAAGAATCGCGGTGATGAACATTCCCCAAATGGTCATCGGCAGACGGAACATCGTCATCCCTGGGGCGCGCATTTGGATAATGGTGGTCATGTAGTTGACCGATCCCATCATCGAGGAAATGCCAACCATCGTGAGGGCGATCAACCAAAGCGTTTGGCCGTTGAGGCTTCCCGGCGCTGCTTCCAAGATTACTGAAAGAGGCGGATACGAAGTCCAGCCCCCCTGGGCCGCACCTCCCTCCACAAAAAAGCTTGCGCCCATCACAATAAATGCAGGCCACATGAACCAGTAGCTCAGCATATTCAAAACCGGCACGGCCATGTCTTCGGCACCGATCATCAACGGGATAAGAAAGTTTCCGAACGCACCGGCAAGCACTGGGATGATCACAAAAAAGATCATCACCGTCGCGTGCATGGTCACGAGCATGGTGTAATTTTCAGGGGCGATCTGTCCCCCTTCCGCACCGGCGAGCATATTGCCCAGAATCGGCATCGGCGCCCAGGGATAGGCCAACTGCCAGCGGATCCCCAGCGCTAACAGCCCGCCGACGAAAAACCAAATCAGCGAGCTAAACAAAAATTGCAGGCCGATGATTTTGTGGTCGAGCGAGAACACATAGGTTCGCAAAAACCCGCCGGCGTGGGCATGGTCGGCGTGGTCGCCAGAATGGACATCCGCAGTTACGGTACTCATGTGAAAATCTCTTTTAGCTATTAGCTGTTAGCTATTAGCTGTTAGCTTTTAGCAGTTAGCTATTAGAAGGACAGTTTTTCAGGACAAAAGCAAATAGCTAATCGCTAAAAGCTAACCGCTAATAGTTACTCATCTTCATCGGGCAAGTCGACGCGCATCGTGTTTTGCTCGGCGGCCATTTCTAAAATCTTTTGGTCGTATTCTTCACGCGGTAAGAAGAACACTCGGCCCTTCATTTTGTAATGGCCCCAGCCACACAGTTCGGCGCAAACGATGTCGTAGCCACCCGTCTTTTTCGCTTTGAACCACATGCTCTGCGTCATGCCGGGCACCACGTCTTGCTTGAGACGTAAATTGGGCAAAAAGAAACTGTGCAGCACATCGGCGCTGGTAATCTTCAACAATATATCCTCATCGACAGGCAGATAGAGTTTGCCGTCGGTGCGGACGATATCGTCTTCCGTGTAAAGTTCGTCATCACCCCCCGGGTAGCGGAAATCCCAATTGAATTGACGACCGGTCACCTCGGCATGCGGCTTGATATTTGGCGGATTCATCTTGGCTGTGGCCCAGGCATCCATTTGGTAAATCGCAATAAACAGCAAGGTGACCGCTGGGAGAATCGTCCAGACAATCTCTAGCGAATGGCTGCCATGCGAGTATTTCACTGGTTTTGAGTTCGACTTGGCATCGTACTTCCACATGAAATAAAAGAGCACCAACTCGGTAACGATGAAGACCGCGCCGGTTAGGTACAAAATAAACATGAACAGGTTGTCGATCACCCGTCCATGCACCGAAACATCACGCGGCAGCACGATATTGAAATACGGCGCGACCAGAAAAGTAGCCACACCGCCAATCGGCACCAACAAAAACAGTAAACTCCAAAATCGTTTCACGTTATTCCTCCCCACACGGGTATGCAGGAATCAAATTTCTAGTTTTGTTTTTCAGATTCACGTTGATTTCAAAAGTGAAAAGAAGATTTACCACAGAGACACTGAGAACACGGAGAAAAGAACCATTAGTATCAATCTTAGGACGGATTGGATTCATCGTTTTCTTGTTTGAAATTACTCTGTGCACTCCGTGACTCCGTGGTGAAATTCCTTGTTTTTTTCAGCTTGATTTGATTACTTAACCGGCGGAAGTCACCGCATTGGGATTCTCCGGCAAAGCCTGTTGCGGTTGGCTGGGCGCTTCGTACGGAAGCGAGAGAACATAATCGACGATACTCCACATTTCTGTGTCGGTAAGCGTTCCTTGGGCGCCTGCGCTGGCGGGCCCGCTACCGGGCATTGGCGTACCGGCGATTCCCGCGTAAACGCGCCAGAAAATATCGATTCGCCGACGACCGCCGCGGTAAACGCCCTTGCGCAAGTTGCGTGGGATCGCGTTGCGCACCGGGTACAGCGAGTCGGCAACCACCGACTTCGCCGCCACCAATTCAGGTTCGGTTTCCCCGGCAAGTGTTTCTAAAAACACTTTGTGGGCCTTGTTCCAATTGTCTTGGTCATCCTGCTGACCGTCGCCCAAGCCTGTGGGGCCGTGACACTTCACACAGTTGGCTCGCGGTCCGTAAAAAAGATCGCGTCCCGCGGCAACCGAGGCGGCAATCTCTTCGGGCGCGCGGTTGTCTTCGGGAATCTCTGCTTCCTCGGGGGCGATCACCGCTTCCGAAGAGGCATTCCAACCGTCAACAATCTCCGCAAGTATTTCGAGAATGGCCTCGCGCTGATCCGCGTCAGTTTCTGGATCGAGCGGATAACGTTTCATGACCAGATTCCCGTTTTCGTCTTCTTCCTCTTCTTCGCCAAGCTCGTCGAATACGTAACGGATAAGCTCGGTTTCCATCTGGCCGCGAATGCTCAGATATTTCACATATTCCACCAACGCTTCGACTTCGGAACTTGGCAACAAAGAGAACGAAGGCATGGCCGTGCCGGGTACGCCCTGAATCAGCACCCGGTGTAAATCTTCGTCGGTCGGTTTGGCCGGATTGTAGGTCGATTTGAATTTGTAGACCGCTTGACGATAGTCGCGCGGATAGGGATTAAGAAACCGTGCCGTGGGCCCACGGCCATCGCCGGTGATTCCATGGCAATGGACGCAATGTTTGCGATACAAACCTAGATGTTTCCCGGCGGAATCACTCCAAACCGGTCCAGCTGCGATGCGCAGTTTCCCGAGGTCAAGCCCTGTCGACGGCAGAGCGAAAGGCTCGTCGGGGGTACCGAACAGCCCACCCAGTACGTCGGCAATCTCCTGCTGATACTCGGTCGAGGTTTCGTTAGAAACGGCTTCGACCATGTTCAGCCGAAAAGCGGGCGGATCCAACTGATCGCAACCGCCAATGAAAGCGACAGCCGTCAGGAGTCCGAGTAGACGAGTTTTATTTGCGAATGAACAAAAATGGATTGGTGTTGCAAAACCTCGCGCCTTAGGCTGGCTTTGTCTGATTCTGTTAAACGCAATAAAAAAACCGTGGTTCATCTCTAGACCATTTAACCGTTGTATTGTTTGACCAATGAGTTGTGTTTGAAAACAATGTGTGTTTGCCTGCGATTATCCGCCCAGGGACGCGGCGGGGACCGTGACTTTGATCTCTCGGGTTTCGTCTTCCGCAAGCTTGATTTTGAATCGGCCCTTCTTCGACCACTTGAGGTCTTTTGCCTTGGGAGTATTCAACACCAAAGCGTGTCCGGGCCCGGTGGCGCTTTCGTGCCAGACCTGAAATTCCAAATCTTCCCCGGCTGGGACGTTTGCGATTTCAAACGTGCCATCGGGATTCGACACCGCGAAGTAGCCGTTTTCGCGCGGGAGAAAATAGGCCAACATCCAAGGGTGGATGCTACAGCGGATCGCCACGGGAACCGCCTCTTCCTTTTGTGGAGTGAAGTCGATCGATTGCCCCGCGGGAATCGTTTGGTTGAACCCGTTTTTGCCTTCGATATTGGTGTTATGCCCGACAGGATCGCTGTTTTTGATTTCGATTGTTTGCCCAAGAGTCAGTGGAAACACGTGGCTAAGGAAAACACATTTCTCTTGATCGAACAATGTCCGAGCAGCCGGTGGCGAGGCGGCCGAATCGTGCACGCGCGAAGCATTGCGGACATAAATCGCGACATTGGCGATGCCTTTGGTCGCTTCGTCGACGAGCAATGTTTCTTGCAGAGGGGCCCGCCCACTAACGGAACAAGTCGCTTTATCTTTGTTCACGTTGTAAGGGGGCATTGTGGGTACATCGCCGTCGAACTCGAATTTGCCTTTCAACGACGCCCAACCGGTGCCCGAGGAAACCGCGGCGGTCGCCACGCCGCCTCCGCCGGCACCCTGCGAGAATGCGGTGCGGATTTTCGACGCTTCCGAAGCTTTTGCCACAGGCCCCAGTTCATCGCCACTCTGGCACCCACCGGCCACCAAGATGGCCGCAACCATCAGAGGCGCTAGAAAGGTAAAGCCGATTTTATTTTTTCTTGTCATCAATTTATCCAATACACGCTACTGATCGAATCACAGTCCCAATGCAGTGGGTGCGATTTTTATGTCGCCCAAATCGAGCGTACCGCCTGCGGGGATCTCTAGCTTGGCCCGACCTTTGCGGTCGGTCTTGCCGGCTTCGCCGAGTGCGACATCTTTCAGGTTGCCCTTGGATTCGTGCCAGAAAACAAATTCAAGCTCTCCCGCCGGCATATTACTGATTTCAAAGCTGCCATCTGCGCCGGAGATGGTCATGTACGGGTTGTCGCGTACCAGGACAAACGACTTCATCCATGGGTGGATGTTGCAAACGACGTTCGATGGGTAAGACTCCTGCTTCTCGAACATTTTTGTTATCGAGCCACTGGCAGGAATCGTTTCGTTGAAGGCTGGGTTCGACAAGGTTTGGAAATTCGTGTTGTGACCCACAGAATCGGAATTGCGGATTTCTAACGTTTGCTGAGTTCGCAACAGCAGCACATGCGGCTCGAACCGACAGCCTTTGTTGTCGACCACGGCGGGCTCGGAACCGGAGGATGCCAGGTCGGGATGCACGTCGACCGACTTTCCCCGTTTGAGGTACAGAAAAACGAAAGCGTTGGCCAAGCCGCCCCCTTCGCCTACTTCGATCGTTTCATCCAAGAGCTTGTTCTGACCGCAGAACTCAGTGTCTTTATTGACATTCAGCGCCGCGGGGGCAGCCACGCTGCCATCGACAATCAGCCGACCCTTGAGCGAACCCCAATCCGCACCGGTTGCCGGAGCAACCGTCGCCAAGACCAAAGAAATCGTCAACATTCCCAGCGAGTTTTTTCTAATGTTCATAATTTTGTCCCTCTCCTGTTAAGCACTCTTATCTACGTGGTGCAGATTCACTATCTGTATTGGAAGCTCGCGAGCCTCCTTCTGCGGTCGACTTGACCAACGGAGCAATCGAAGTTTGACGTCTGGCATAAACGTCGAAATTCATCAGCAGATCAATCAATCCTTGCAGTTGCTGGAGACTGCTTCCGGGGAACAGCGTTTGGGCAACTCCGCCAAGGTGTTCAGCCCCCGCTTTGTAAGGAATGTTCACCGGCATGCCGGTATAGGGCAAAATGCGTTTGGGATTAGCAACCCAATCGCGGACATATTCCGGACGCAGTCGCCGAGTGACATCCGCCAAGTTGGGACCAAACGTTGTGGGGTCGCCCTGTGGCTGGAAGTCGGCCACCGCGTGGCACTTCACGCAGTAGTTGCCGTCGACGACGATGTTCATCGCCTGTTGCAGCCGCTCCGGTTGATCGACTTCCGCATGCGCTAGGTAACTGCTGCGCTGTTCTTGTTTGAATTCGTAGGGGAAATCTGCCTTGGAAACGGCGGCAAAGTAGTTGACTAGCTTGGCCGATTCGTCGGAGGACATGTGGAAATTGGGCATCCGCATCACGACCGCGGGTCGCAACGGAGTGGGATCCATCAGAAAACCATGCAACCAATCCGACTGTACTTTTTTGCCTTCCATCATCAACGGCGGCGGCAGCCAGCCCCAGGCTTCGCTCCCCTTGACCTGCGGGTTAGTCTGCTTTGCTTTTTCAATCACGCGCGGATAAAGATAGCTGGCCAAATCACCGCCCCATGCAGGCCACGCCTTGCCCCCCGCCGGGCCATATCCTTCGCGATCGGCTGGGACCATCAAATCTTGAATCCCGACCAACCACGGTTCGCCCTGAATCACCGAGTCTTTCCATAAGATAAATCGATAATAAGGATCCGACTCGTCATCGTCCGGCTCCATCGGCAAGCCATCTTCGTCGAAGCGTTCAGCCTTTCCGGTTTGCTCGCTGAACACAGGCAAGCCGTGAATCGTTGCGTGCAACAAACCGCGATTGTCTTTGACGAGCGAATTGGCGATTTCCAGACGAGAGAATTGTTTGGCCAGGAATGGGTAGTCTTCAAGCTGCGACGGGCTCTCGAACCAATCTTCCTCGAATGCCAACTGCCACTGCTCCATTTGCAGCGTATGGCAGCCGGCACAATTGAATCGTTCCAGAACTTGTCGGCCTTCGACAATTGCCTGCTGCTCGGGAGACGGATCATAGACGAACTTTTCGGCCGGCGGTTCGTTCACCAGTCCCAAAACAAATGCGATCACCGCTTCGCGCTCTTCGGGCGTGAACGGGAACTTCGGCATCCGTAGCCGCTCGTTGTAGCGTTTGTTCTTGGTGGTCTTGTAATCGAAACTTCGCGGCATCCGCAGCTTTTGCCAGATGAAACCGTCGCGACTATGACTATTCAGAGCTTGGATAAAATAGCTTGTGTCGTCGTCAAAATCGGCCGGGTCGAGCCCATGACCGGCATGATCGTCGTGACCGGCATGTTCGCCGTGCGCGGCTTGCTCGCCCTGAGGATGGCCGGGGCCTTCCAGGAATTTGTGGATGTTTTCGAAGGCGAGCTTCGAGGTTTCCTTGCGTCCCCATTCGGCTAAAGACGTTCCAATCGTTTTTTCGCCTTCGAAGCCGGGGATGTCGTGACAGCCGAAACAGCCGTGCTTGCTGATCGTGCGGCGTGCGATATATTCTTTGAGCCGACCGAGCCGATTGCCCGCGTTGATGCCCACCAGTAGTTTTTCGTCTGCTTTGAGCTTCGGCTCCAGATGCGAGGGGATTCCTTCACGAACAAATTGTTTGGCGCGCGATTCGGGAATCAAATCGCTTGCCAACCATTCGACCGCCAAATCGGCGAGCGCCTGTTGATCCTCGACCAACCACTCGCTGGACGGAACTCCCTCCGCCTGCCAATCGCTGGGAGTGCCAAGCAAGAAGACGGCAATGTCGGCAGCCGGATCGGTAACTTTACCCGTTGGTTGGCCAGCGGCATCTGTTTCGGCAATTGGGTCAAGATACAAATTGGGCATCACGGTCCGCACATGATATCGGTGCGGCTGCTTGATCCAGGAGTAGAGCCAAAGTGCGCCTTTCTCCGAATCGAACTTCACGCTCACACGCGACAGGTCAGGCCCCTGATCGGCTGTGAAATCGGTGTCGGGGAAGCCGTCGTGCGAATGGCACGCCAAACAACCGCGCGATTCAAACAACCACTTGCCACGCTCAGCCAATGGGGGTTCGGTCACCTCGGTGGGCGGCTTGAGATATTCGAACGTATTGCTGTTGGTCAGCAAGAACTCGGTGAGTGCGCGAATCTCGACCGGTTCGAACCGCTCGCCCTCGGCCAGTTCCTCGGCGTCTTCTGGATCTTGCAAATGTTCGTGCAAACCAAAGAACTGTGGCATCCGCGTCGTCGGACGGAAGTCGGACGGCTTACGGATCCAGCTGTAAAGCCAGGCGTAATCAACTTTCGCTCCCAGGTATCGCAAACTGGGGCCCACTTTGCGGTAGCTGCCGGGGACTTCGACGTCCTTCAAGCTATCCGAAAGTTTGTGCGTAGCAGGGAGAAGCTTCGCTTCGGCGGCCGTGTCGGACTGCGCGGCCAGCCGGGCATCTTGTTTTACCGCGACCATCAATTGATTTCTGACGCCTGCGTTATCAGCAACCGTTGCCAGTGTTTCCGCCAGCTTTCGTTCATCTTCCGAAAGCCCGGGGTCCTGCAAAATCTGCAATGCAACGGAGCTATAGTTGGGCTCTTGCCGAATATCGGGGCCAAAGCGCCGGTTGGGGCCGTCGAAACCTCCGATTTCGTGGCAGCCAAAGCAGCCGTACTCCTCCACAAGCGTCCATCCTTCGACAAGTTTTTCCGCAGGCGGCTCGGGGAAACGCTCGCTTGGCTCGAGCGAGGCTTTGTCGTAATGGCACTTCGTGCAATTACTCTCGGCAAAGCGAGCCGGCTTCATCGGGAAAATCCAATGGTGATTGTCGAACCAACCGTGCTCGCGTGTCCAAGATACCTGCTGTTCAGCGTTGTTTGGCGTGTGCGAAGTCCAAGGAAATTCGGTGCCGCTGCCCTGCCCGTCGTGGCAGATCGTGCAGCCGACTACTTTTTCTGGATGCGGGCTTGAATCGCCCAAGTACAAGTCAAGCCGCGGATGGGTGGTGAAAGGATGATCCAGGCCGCGGCGAACCTTTATCGGAGTTGTTTCTCCCCACGCGGCTTGCTTTAACAAAAAGTTGTCCACCGCTTCGGGTTCGTAAACGGGCACATCCCCTTGCGGACCCACCATCAGGATCACGTCGCCCGACTGTAGTCCCGCAAGCGCCGCCAAACTTCCTGGCAAAACATAGTGGACCGTAACTTCTTCGACATAGCCAACCAGGCTGTCGCCGGTGAGCACCATTCCGTAAACGTCACGCAAATCGCTGTCCGCCTCGGGAGCCGAATTCGGCGTTTGAAGATCAATCGTCAGGTCGCGCTGCTCTTCAGGCAAAGTAGGATATGCAGGCTCGGAGGGCGCGCCGGGAGCGGATTGCGAAATTGCCCGATGGCATGTTTTGCAACGGTCGAACCGGGCTACTTGCGAGAAGTTGAAATTGATCGTCAGGTCGGGGAGCCAGATCTGATCGATCCGCACGTTGCCGTCGTACAAAGCGTTGAGCACCGGCCAGCGAGTGATCCATTCCAACACATTGGAGGTGTTTAAGTAAACTTGATCGTCGAGCCGGGCCAATTCGGTTTGGAGCGCGTCGCGCTGCTTGGTGATCTCGGTGATGGCGACATTCACCTCGTTGCGAACCGCCTCCAAGTTACCACGGTAAGATTTTGCCAAGGCAATCGCAGCAGTGAGTTCGGTAATTTCGTCGGCGAAACCCTGAACTTTGTCCTGAGCAGCCTGCAACTCCTTTTCACTGGCGCCGCCGCCGACTTTCAAACTCAATGCGCTTAGCGACGCGGTACGATCGGCCGCCACGAATTTACGCTTGCCGACCAATTGTTTTTCGCGACGTTTGGCTTCCTTGATATAAGGAGCGAATTCGGAAAACAGGTTTTCTCGTTTTTTAACGACACCCTGCTTTTCAGCCTCGCTGTCCTGAACCGCTTGATCGAAAGCGGCGAATGCCGAATCGAGTGACGCGAAACCCTTGCTTTCGAGGTTCAGCCGTTTGTCTTCTTCCGTGACTATGGCCTTGAATTTGTCGACGCACGAGGGATCGATCGCTTGGCATTGAAGTTCTAGCAAGTCGCTTGTGTAGCTCGCCTGCTGCACGTCATATTGATCGGCCAACTGGTCGCGGCGGGCTTGGATCATCTGCGCTTCTTTATTGCGGTCGGCCATTTGCCAACGCTTCCACTCCCGGTTGTGGTCCTTTGCCAGAAGCCAGAGCGTGGCAATCGTCATTACGAGCGCAGAAGCACCAAAGACGATGTGCAATGTCTTTTGATCGCGCCAAGTTTGTTCGTTTGCAGGCATTTGTTAGTTATTAGGTGTTAGTTGCTAGGCGCTAGTTGTTAGGCGCTTGGCTCGAAACTTTCCTCGACAACTAGTCGCTAGTAACTAGCAACTAGCGCCTATTCAAAAATTGAAGAAGAACTCCGGAATCGAAATTAGGTACTTCAGGTTAAACACCCAGCGCAGCACCATCTTGATTGGCAACGATGCCATAAACAGCATTAAATTGGCCAGGACCATGAAGCGGAGGAAACCCATCCGTTTGTAAAAACCGGGCATGACAAACACGGCCAATATCGGCGGCAAGGCGACGAAATAGCCCAACACCAACAAGGTCCCCGGCAACTCGCGACCGAAGAGAATACTGAAAAACTGACCAAATGGACGCAACAAGTCCGATAGCCAAAGCAATTCTGGCGTGGCGGGCAAACTCATTCCCAATCCGCGCTCCCAAAAGTACTCGGCCAGGTTCACGTTGTTCAGCGCTTCGACCTTGTGCGCATCCCAATGCTCGTAGGGCCCAAAGAAATTCCAGTTCGGCCCTCGCAGTAGAGTTCCGAGAACGATCAGCGTGACCCACATTTCCAGAAAACCGAATTGGAAAACCGCGTAGCTAAACCTACGTTCCTTGATGGTGTAATAGCCGTTGCCCTTTTTATTGAAGTCGATATAGGGAATCGCCATCAGCCCGGCCACGATCAAGCTGGGCAACACCACGCCCGCCATCCAGGGATCGTAGTACACCAACATTTCTTGCAAGCCCAGGAAGTACCACGGCGCTTTGGAGGGATTCGGGGTTTTGACACTGCTGGCCGCCTCTTCCAAAGGAGCCGGCAGCGCGATCGCCCAAAATATTAAAAACGCGGTGAGCGCGATCATGCAGATCAGCTCGATGTAAACCAGGTCGGGCCACACGAGTACTTTTTCGTTGTCGAGTTTCTCGAGCGGCGGTTCGCCGTTTTCGATGCGCTTGTCGTTTTCTACGGCACGAGAGGTTGCCAGCCACGTGAAAAAGGCGAGCAAAAACACCAGCATCACAATCGGCACATTGTCTGGCTTGGCGACGATTTCGTAGAAATCGCGGTCGGTCATCGAAAGGCCCAAAAACAACCACATCAGATTCCAGATCGACCAGGCAACAGCCGGCCTAACGAAGAACCCGCGGCAGAAATAAAGCACCACCAGCCCGACTGAGGTACCTACGCTGTAAATCACCGGGCCGGTGCCTTTGTTGATCGCTTCTCGCCACGATTCGGGCAGCGAAGCCCAGCTGGCCAATCCGCTGCCGGCAACGGCAGCCAAGATGGCAAACACAATCCCCACCGCCAGCCAGACCAGCGCGTTGGTCACGTTCACCGATTTTCCGACGAAAGGGATCGGCAGTTTGAACCAGGTTTTCATCTGGTTGGTGCGCCAAAGATAAAACGCCGCCAAGCCATTCATTGCCGCCAGCGCAATATAGAAGGGCCCCAAAAACGAGGCGGCCATTTCCAAAAATTGTGCTTCGGTCAGTCCGTGAGTCATTGGGCGAGGGGCGAGGAGTGAGGGGCGAGGAGCGAGGGGTTAGGAGCGAAGAGCGAAGGAAATTTCTCGCTCCTCGATCCTCGCCCCTAGCGCCTTTTCCTACAATGGTCCGCTGATGCCGCCGTCCTTTCTTACTCGCCAGAAATGGATCGCTAGTAATAGCGCCACCGCCAGCGGGATTGCGATACAGTGCAGAATATAAAATCGGTTGAGCGTCTCTTCACCTACCTCGCGCGCACCAAGTAGCGCAAAGCGGGCATCCGAGGCGTTGGTAATCATGTCGACACCACCCAGGGTCAACAATTGCTGTCCGGGACCTTCGTGTCCCAGGATGGGCGTCGCCCGTGCCATGTTCGAGCCGACGGTAATCGCCCAGACGGCCAATTGATCCCAAGGTAGGAGATATCCAGTAAACGAGAGTAGTAACGTCAACAACAACAAAAAGACGCCGATCACCCAGTTGAATTCCCGCGGCGGTTTGTAACTACCGGTAAGAAACACACGATACATGTGCAGCCAGACGGTAATCACCATCGCATGGGCACCCCAGCGATGGATTTCGCGCAAGATGCCCAGCGAATGGACATCGCGCAGCATTTGGATATCGGTATAAGCCCACTCGACCGTGGGACGATAGTAGAACATCAGCAGGACGCCGGTCACTGTTTCGACCAAGAACAGAAAGAAGGTCACCCCTCCCATACACCATGTATAGGAAAGCGCGATTCCCTGTTTTTTGATCGATACAGGATGCAGATGCAAAAAGAAATTGGTAAGCATCACCACAATCCGATTGCGCCGATCAAGAGGCATCGGATGGCGGAAAATACTTTTCCAAATTTGCGATTCGCGAATAATCTCGCCTAAACCGGGCATAATTTTAACTTGGCTTATCTAAAGTTCTAAAAAGTGAAAACCGCCAAGGACGCCAAGAGCGCCAAGGGGGTTTTTGATTTCTTACAATTGTGCTTTCGTCATTGGGGTTTTCGTCATTCGTCATTTAAACAGGGTTTTCATTTACACAGGAATAAAACAGGACGGGTCGCTCCACTGTCCCATTTCTTCCTGGAATGTCTTGCTCTTGTCGATTTCGATTTGCCCATCGTCGGCGATACGGATGGCGTATCGCTCCAAGGGGCGTGGCGCGGGGCCCTCGAAGTTGACGCCGTCGGCGTAAAAACCGCTTCCATGGCAGGGACATTTGAATTTCTGCTCCGCCTCGAGCCAGTTGGGCGTGCATCCCAAATGGGTGCAAACCGACTTGAGGGCATAAATCTGCTGCTCGCCGTTGACTTCGGCATTGGCAATCCAAACACCGAACTGCGCTTTGTATTTGGTTTGGACCTGGCCGGCAGGAAAGGCATCGGGGAAGCCGACTTTGAATTTACTCGGTGGTTCCCGACGCACGTTGGGAAACATGAATTTCACGGAAGCCACCGTCCATAGGAACGTGACAATTCCCAGATTCCAAAAACCGATGCTCATGAACTCACGGCGACTATCGTCCGCGGGCTCTGACTTTTCCTCCGCTGGCGCCGTGGCCATGGCGTAGGCCGGCTTCTCCGGCATCGGGGGGACGACGATCTTTGGCTTGGCTTTGGCTTTTGTGGGATCGGCCTTCGCCTTGGCGGCAGCCTCGGCTTTGGACATCGGGCCGGGCTTGGTTGATTTGCGTGCCGCGGCAAGGATGCTTGCTGTGTCGCGTTCTGCCGGCTTGCTGGGCTCCGCTTTCTTTGCCGCGGCAGGCTTTGCGGCTGGGGCAGCTTTCTTTGGCGCGGCCGGTTTTGCAGCAGCCGATTTTTCGCCGCGCGCCATCGCCATCATTTCGGCAACACTTGGCCGATCGGACGAACCGGGCTTGGCGATCTTTTTGGGAGGGCCTGATGAAGCAACCGGCGCGGCGGCAGCCGATTCGGCAGGCGCGCTGGCGGGCACTTCTTCGACTTCAGCGCTGTCGCCTCCATCGGTCTTGCGAGCCGCTGCCAAGATATCGGCGACAGACATCTTCTTCTTATCAGCCATATCGACTTTCATCCGCAAAAAAAAGCGGTCGTGTACTTATCCATTTGGAGCGCCGGCAACTTGCCCTGCCACGAACCGAATTTCGCGATTAAATCACCCTACAACGCCCCCCCAAAGACCCATCCATTCACTTGCTGCAAGGCCATTGGCAGCCGCAACTTGGGTCGACAAAAGGGGTTTGTGACTTTTTTCACGAACCGATAGGTTTAAGAGCAAATCTCCAAATTGTCAACCGCCCTTTCTATCAGATACCTAGCGAACGCTTACTCGACTTCCGGCATAGACAATCAACTTGTGGTCCAAGGCGATTGATGGAAGGGCAGCACGATTGAACCCCTAGGCCCATGGCTTTTTGAAGCTGAGCAGATTGGGTGGCATGCCCTCGTCTGCGTGGGCATGGGCCAAGCAGGCTAAAATACCGAAATCATGGCCACGTCGGCGGACCTCCGAGGCCATGCCACCCGATTGGCTTTCCTCCAAATTGAAAAAGTGAAAAGCCCTGTGATCAAATCTCCGAGCCTTCCTCAACCGAGGTAATCCCCCTAAAATCACTCGGGAGGAAATCTGTTTTTGCAGTAGCGGAGTCTTTCTGATGAAAGTTTTGGTGGTTGGCGGAGGGGGGCGTGAACACGCCTTGGCCTGGAAAATCGGGCAAAGCGCACGCGTCGAACGTGTTTTTGTTGCCCCAGGAAACGCGGGAACCGCGGTCGATGCCGAAAATGTCGATATCGCCCATGGCGATATTCCTGCGCTGCTGGAATTTGCCAAGCAAAATCAAATTGATCTGGCAGTCATCGGTCCCGAGGCACCGTTGGCTGCCGGGGCGGTCGAAGCTTTTTCATCGGCGGGAATTCGGGCGTTCGGCCCCAGCGCTCAAGCCGCCGAGCTCGAAGCGAGCAAAGTTTTTTGCAAAAATCTGCTCCGCCATGCCGATGTGCCGTCGGCCGATTTTCGCACGTTTAGCAATTGCGAAAGCGCGATAGCTTATCTGATCGAACGCGAGGATGTACCGGTCGTGGTAAAAGCGGACGGACTTGCCGCGGGCAAGGGAGTGATTGTTTGCGACGATCGCGAAGAGGCGCTCGTGGCAGTTGAGAGAATTGCTGGTGCCAAAGATTTTGGCGAGGCGGGAAATCAACTGGTGATTGAAGAGCGTTTGGTGGGCCAAGAGGTTAGTGTGCTGGCGATCACCGATGGCCGCACGATTCTTACGATGCCTGCCGCTCAAGATCACAAACCGGCGCACGACGGCGACCGGGGTCCGAACACCGGAGGCATGGGCGCCTACAGCCCCACACCATTGGCAACCGACACACTGATTCGCGAGGTCGAAGAAAAAGTGTTGGTTCCCACCGTCCATCAAATGAAGCGCTCGCGGCGTCCGTTCCGCGGCGTGTTGTATGCGGGACTGATGCTCACCAAACAAGGGATCAAGGTGCTGGAATACAACGTGCGCTTCGGCGATCCCGAGTGCCAACCGTTGATGATGCGGCTCGAAAGCGATTTGGTCGACGTGTTGGAAGCAACGATTGACACCCGCCTGGACGAAGTGTCGCCCATGCGTTGGGATCCACGGTCGGCCGTGTGTGTGGTGATGGCCAGCGAAGGTTATCCCGGCAATTACGAAAAGGGCCACGCCATTCGCGGGCTCGACGAGGCATCGCAAGTTACAGACGTGAAAGTCTTTCATGCGGGCACCGCGATCCGCGACGGACAGACGGTCACTAACGGCGGCCGGGTGTTGGGCGTGACGGCGTTAGGCAATACAATTTCCACTGCGAAGCTGCAGGCATACACCGCCGTAAAATGCATCCGCTGGGATGGGGCGTGGTGCCGCAAGGACATCTCCGACAAAGCGCTACAGTGAAAGGGCTGAGAGCTAAGAGCAGAGTGCAGAGAGCCAGAGGTAGATTTCTGGCTCTCTGCTCTTAGCTCTCTGCTGTCTCTCAAGCTGTTGTGTCGTATACTTGCGGTATGGCAAGCAAGTTCAAAAAAACCGACGCGGCGACACCTTCGTCAGAAAAGCATGCACTGCCGATGCGGCTTTGGTTGGCGGCGCCCGAGTGGTCGTTTCGCGCGTTGGGTGCCGCGATTTGCATTGTGTATGTTTCGTACCGAGCGCAAAAATATTGGCAAAACGATTTCTGGCAGCTCGGACCTTTTTATAATTTTGCAGACGGCCGATCGATCCACATGCCGTGGGTGCCGGTGCTGGTGGATCTGACGTTTGTTTGGATCGCACTGAGCTTTTGCTTCCGCATCCCGGCGCGACATCGGGCGGCCAATGGTTGGATTGTGGCGTTCACGTTGTTTACCGCGTTTACCCCGCTGATCCCGATTTCTTTACAGCCACTGTTGGGCATGGTCAACACAAGTTGGCAAACGGCTTACGTCGATTTTCTGTGGCGCAGTCCACTTACGTTGCCAGATATGCTTGTCGGCGGGTTGTTGATTAGCTTCGGCAACCTGCTCGACTTGTGGGGCTACGCGGTGCTGACCCGCAGCTTCAGTATCGTTCCTGAATCGCGCGAGTTGAAAACCTCGGGGCCTTACCGGTTTGTCCGGCACCCCGTTTATCTGGGGCAGTTCATCGCTCAGGGGGGCGTGTGGTTGTTTTTTGCCAGTTTGCACTGGGTGTGGTTCGCGTTTTATTTTGTCTTTGTCGTGATGCAACTTTACCGCTCGAAGCTGGAAGATCGCGTCCTCGCGGCAGAGTTCGGCGAGTCTTATCGCCAGTGGCAACAGCGAACCTTTTGGTTTGTTTAACGACGCGAGGAGCGAGGAGTAAGGAGCGAGGGGCTAGGGGATAAAGGTAGCCGCGACTCTGTCGAGTCGCCGGATATCTCTAGCTCCTAGCTTCTCCGCAGGCGGTCGCGTGGTCATAATGTGGGCATGAGTGGTTTGCGTTATATCTTGGCCAGCCTGTGGCATTATCGGCGGATTCAATTGGCCGTGGCGGCGGGGGCTGCTGTGGCGACGGCGGTGATCACCGGTGCATTGCTTGTGGGCGATTCGGTTCGCGGCAGCTTGCGCGAGTTGGCACTGGAACGGCTTGGACGTGTCGAAACGCTGCTCGTCGGTGCCAATCCTTTTCGCGAAGCGTTGGCACAAGAGTTTTCCGCCGCGCACGCGGCAAGCGACCCTCCGATCGACATCGCCCCGTTGGTCATTACTCGGGGAACGCTCAAAGCCAGCAACGGGAATACATCGCGACTGGCGACGAATCTTTCGGTCTTCGGTTGCACCGCAGATTTCTGGCGACTTGGCACCGGCGCACCTGAAAAGCCGCTCATCGGTACCCAATGCGCGATCACGGAACAGTTGGCCAAAGAACTCGGTGCAGAAGTTGGCGACGAGTTGCTGCTGCGCATTCCTTCGGCCAGCCGAATGCCGGGCGACAGCCCGCTGGGCGAGCAGGACGAATCGTCGGTAGCCCGGCGCTTAAGGCTTGCTGCAATATTTTCCCCTGCGGGGCTCGCGCGTTTTTCGCTGCGCCCCAGCCAGCGCAATCCGCGGAATGTGTTTCTGTCGCTTGCGGAGATTCAAGACCTGCTTGACTGGCAAGATGAAGTAAACGCGATTGCAGTGTCGCCAACCGCAGGGAGTTCAATCCAGTATGAAAAACTACAACCGACGACAACTGACTTAGGCCTCTCGGTCGAGGAAATTACCCTCGACTGCACGCCGCCCGCGACTTTTTTGCAAATCACCGCACGGGGTTTGGTGCTTGCCGACCATGTGGTCAGCGTCGTAGTGGAACAATTCGCTGCGAGCAAACCGCAACCAGTGATCACGTATCTGGCCAACACGCTTGCCGTGGGTGAGCGCCAGATTCCCTATTCGACAATCACCGGCGTCGAATCGACCGCAGCCTTGGGCCCGCTGGTTGACGAAAGCAATCAACCGATCGCGCTTGCAGAAAACGAAATCGTGCTCAACACGTGGGCAGCAACCAATTTGCATGCAAAAGTTGGCGACGAGGTGCGAATCACTTATTACGAACCAGAAACCACACACGGCCAACTGCGCGAGGGGCAGCCGTTGCGGCTAACGTTGAAAGCCATCGTGCCGCTCGCCGATACTACTGGAAAACCAACTCGGGCGGCTGATCCGATGCTTACGCCGGAACTCCCGGGTGTGACCGATAGTCGTTCGATCAACGATTGGGATTTGCCATTCGAATTGGTTGAAACGATTCGCAATGAAGACGAACAGTATTGGGATGACTACCGCACCACGCCAAAAGCTTTTATATCCAAGACTTTGGCGGAGAGGATTTGGAAAACACGTTGGGGGACCGTCAGCGCGCTGAGATTACCAGGCTCGAATGAAGGAGCCAGAAAGTATGTCGAAGCACAACTTGCGGCCCACATTGATCCTGCCCAACTGGGAATGCAATGGTTGCCGCTCCGGCGGCAAGCGCTGCGGGCCGCGCGGGGGACGACTTCGTTTGAAGGGCTGTTTTTGGGTTTCAGTTTTTTCTTGATGGCCTCGGCCGTGTTGTTGATTTTGCTGCTGTTTCGCCTGGGTGTCGAAGGCCGCGTGGCGGAAAATGGCGTTTTGCGGGCAGCAGGGTTTACCCCTGAGCGATTGCGCCGGTTGTTGCTCGGCGAAGCGGCGATTGTATCTGTTGTGGGGGCAGCGACTGGCGTTTTGGTGGGGCTCGCTTACGCACAGTTGATGATCCACGGCTTGACGACTTGGTGGGTCGACGCGGTGGGGACTCCTTTTTTGACGTTGCATGTCACGCCGACAAGTCTGCTGGGAGGACTGGTGATTGGAATCGTTGCCGCCGTTTGCGCGACGGCATGGTCACTGCGGCGCACCGTCAGTTTGCCCGTTTGGCAACTGCTTGCCGGCGACTGTTCGATTCCAATTGAAAATTCCACTAAACGCGGCGGACGTTGGCGCTGGCTGCCTGGGGTGTTTTTGGCGTGCGCGGTAATGGTTGCGTGGTTCGCGAGAAATCTTCAAGGCGAAGCCCAAGCGGGGGCGTTTTTTAGTAGTGGGGCGCTCGTACTCACCGCCCTGCTCCGCTGGTTGCGGACGTGGCTGCACAATGTGCGCGCAACAACCCCACGACAATTCACGCTTGCCGGATTGGCAAGTCGCACTTCCCGACGCAATCCGGTGCGGACGATTCTCTCGGTCGGCCTGGCCTCGGCAGCCAGTTTTTTGATTGTCGCGCTCAGTACGTTTCGCCTCGCTCCCACGGAGCATGGCACCGGTGGTTTCGATTGGATAGCCACGGCAGATCATCCCATGCATTTTGATTTGAACAACCCAGCAGGGCGCGGACAATTAGGCTTCAGCGATGAAGAGAACCAACGATTGAAAAATTTCGAGGTGCAATCGTTTCGAGTGCGCGCGGGGGAAGATGCCAGTTGTCTGAATCTTTACCAAACCACGCGGCCCAGGGTTTTGGGTGTGCCCCGTTCGTTCTTTGGGCAAAATCGATTTACCTGGTCGGCTCGCGTTGAGTCTGAGGAGTTCCAGGACCAACCGTGGCGGGTGCTTACCGCCAAGCAGGGGAACGACGACCACGGGCGTCCCATTGTGCCAATTGTGCTCGACAGAAACACGGCCACCTATAGTTTGCATTTGGCGGGCGTCGGTGCGCAGATGACAATCCGCGATGCCGACGATCAACCGGTAACGCTGGAAGTGGTCGGGCTTTTGGCCGGGTGTATTTTGCAGGGCGACGTGTTGATGAGCGAAGAGAATTTCCTGCGGCTGTATCCCGCTGCGGCTGGGTACCAAATGTTTTTGATCCGGAAAAACTCTCAACAAGAAACCGATGGCACGTCTGTATCCGGTCTGTTGGAATCGCGATTGGAAGATTTTGGTTTTGACGTTGCCAACGCGCGAACGCGACTGGCCGAATTCCAAGCTGTGCAGAACACTTATCTTTCGACGTTCCAATCGCTCGGGGCGTTGGGGCTGTTGCTGGGAACTTTTGGCCTGGCCGTGGCGCAGTTGCGTAGCGTGGTCGAACGTCGCGCAGAACTCGCGTTGTTGCGCGGTGTTGGTTGGTCTCGTGGGCGTTTGTCGATGCTGGTTCTGGGGGAAAACATGGTGCTGCTCGCCGCCGGATTGGGCTTCGGCTGCTTGGCGGCGGCGGCGGCAGTGCTGCCCCACTGGTGGCTCGGCCACGCCGAGATGCCATGGGTAACGCTCGGCGCGATGCTGTTGACGGTGGCCTTGGCCGGAATATTTGCCGGGGGATTTGCCATGCGCGCCGCGGTGCGTGCGCCGTTGCTACCGGCGCTGCGTGGGGAGTAGAGCGGATTTTTACCACGGAGGCACGGAGGACACGGAGAGTGATAGAATAAAGTTATGAAAGAAGCTAAGGTCAAAAGGATGGAGCGCATTGCGGTCATTGGAACCACAGGTTCTGGGAAAACTCAGTTTGCTAAGCGATTGGCCGAGCGGCTTGGGTTTCCGCATGTCGAGCTTGATAGGCTCCATTGGGATCCCGACTGGACTCCGAAACCGATCGAGGAATTACGTGCACTCGTGGACCAAGCCACGCAAGGATCGCAGTGGATTTGCGATGGGAATTATTCCATCGTCCGCGATCTTGTTTGGACACGCGCAGATACGATCGTCTGGCTCAACTATTCGTTCCCCGTTGTTTTTTCTCGCGCAGTGCGGCGAACGCTCGTTCGTTGTCTGACGGGGAAGAAACTGTATGCCGACAACCAGGAAACGCTGGGCAAAGCGTTTGCTAGCCGCGATTCGATACTGCTTTGGGTCTTGCAAACGCATTGGAAACATCGGAAGAATTATCCGGAATTGTTTCAAGAGCCTAAGTGGTCGCACCTCAAGGTTATCCAACTGAAGAATGCAAAAGATACCAAACGATTCTTGGCCAGATTGTAGGGTGCGATGCGTCCTACCTCTTTGCCTCTTGCCGCTGCGCGGCCCCGGTTGAAGACAACCGGGGCTACCCACTGTTCTTTGCGCCTTCGCGCCTTTGCGAGAGGCTTCGTAGATTCCTCGGCAGACCTCGGAATGACATGGTTCTTAGGTGGCCAAAAATAGTTGTTGCGCAGCGCTTTGTGGTTCACTACAATAACCCACGACTGAGGGCGGACAGGCTGCACGGCGGCGGACCAGGTTGCCTTGTCGGATCGATGTTGGCCAACGTGTCGCTCGTGAGGTGCGAGCGAATTACTCTCTGGAGGTCGATCTGGCTTGGTAACGGGTGATCGCGTGGATGCCGCAGCTAAGAAACCCTCACGCCCGCGATGGGATCCCATCCTTTTTTGAATGTAAGAAGTTTGATGTGAGAAGGAAGAAGTGAGGATTGAGGAGCGAGGAACTAGGAGTGAGGGATTAGGGGATCAAGCAACTCCTAGCTCCTAAATCCTCGCTCCTCACATCCAACATTTCCCGCCATCCGTGTTGCTTTCTTTCACTTTAGCCGCCACACTTTCTCTATGCGCAGTTTGCTGTTTGTTGTTAGTTCGTTCGCGGTCACCATTCTCGCTTGGGGAATGTATGGTCCCGTGCTGCATTGGGGACAGCACGGCATGTCGACCACCGGGGACCTGGCCCGCTGGCGGCCGTTCGTTTGTGTGGGGTTGGCCTATTTTGCAATCGGAGTGATTGTTCCCGCGGTGCTTTTGAAACTCCGCGGCGAACAGGGCGAATGGACTGTGCGCGGAATCGTCTTTAGCTTAGCTGGCGGCGCGTTGGGAGCGTTGGGGGCGCTGGGGATTATCCTCGCCTTCCAATTCGGCGGCAGGCCGGTGTATGTCATGCCATTGGTGTTCGGCGGTGCGCCGGTCGTCAATTCGTTTCTTACGATCACGCTGACCCGACGCATGAAGGAAATTGGGCCGGTGTTTATTGCCGGTTTGATGATTGTGTTGATCGGGGCAGTCACTGTGCTGTTGAATCAACCGCATGCCCCAAAACCAGACGCAGACAAGGCGGAAGCGCAAACCGAGCAAGTCGAAGAGGAAAAGCCAGTCGAGTCGACGCCGGTGCTCGATTTTTTCATGCGGATTGCATCCATACTCATGGCGGTCGTCTGTTGGGGCGCTTATGGCCCGGTGTTGCACAAAGGGCAGGCGGCGATGAACCAGAGTCGTTTGCGGCCGCTGTTGTGCGTCGGGTTGGCATATTTTGTGATTGCAGTCGTCGCGCCCAATCTGTGGCTGGCGGGAAATCCCGAAGCGAGCGCCTACAATTTTGGTGGATCGCTGTGGAGTTTGGCAGCCGGTGCCGCGGGCGCGATCGGTGCGTTGGGAATCATTATGGCGTTCAACTTTGGGGGCAAACCGGTTTACGTCATGCCGCTAGTGTTCGGCGGTGCACCGGTGGTCAACACGCTGTTTACGGCACTCCTCGGTGGTTTATGGAACGAAGTGAGTGCGCTATTTTTAGCCGGACTCATCTTGGTAATCGCCGGGGCGGCAATGGTGTTGGTCTTCGCGCCGCGCGACACTCAACCACCGCCTGTTGAAACGCCCCGTGAAACTCCGTCCGACGAATCGTAACGGTTAGCCGTCAGCTATCAGCGGTCAGCAATCAGAAATCAATCCATGTCTCACGACGATGCGATGCACCAAATCGACGCCCTGTTTAGCCACGTCTGGATGGTGCGCACATTCATCAAGCACAGCGAAGAAGCCCAGGACGATCCGCAACTGCTCGAAGTGCAACGATCGCTGTACGATGCCATGCTCGCCCTCGGCCCCGCCTGGAAAGCGCAGGATTCAGAGACATACATTAAACAAGCGCGAAAGAAATTATCGAAACTGCGCGCAGCAACCGAACTCTTCGCCGAAGTACAACCTGAAGTGTCGACTCACACCAATTTCCAGATGGCAGTTGGTTCGCTTAAGCACGCAGTGGGAGAAATTGAAACTGTTCTTAAAGATTGTTTGCCGAACTAACAAGGTCTTCGGCACTCAGCGTTCAGCATTCAGAAATCCACACTCCGTTCCTCGGTGACTCCGTGGTAAATCCTGCCGTCTAAGTTCCCCGCACGGTGCCGAACCATTCGATTTGTTTCCGTGGACAAAAAATCCAGCCTCGCTGTTGGCAGGCGGGCTCGATCCATTCGGAACGCTCCACGAGTTCCTGCTGCGTGACTCCTTGGGGCATCAGCATGACGCGATCTTTGCGCACGGCGGGAAACGCTTCCAAGAAATTTTCGACCTCGGCGATTTCCGATTTTCTGTCGATGACGAATTTCAGTTGGTAATCGTAGTTCGACATCAACGATTGCAGCACTTCCGGCTGAAACCGTTGTCGCTGGTGACGTCGGCTCCAGTGGGGATGTTGCTGCGGGTCGGGAGCGCTGCTGGAAAGTTTTGGGCTGATCGACATCAGATCGCATGCCACGGGCAGCGTAAGCGTGCCTGCGGTTTCCACGGTGATGTGCCAATTCCGTTCGCGCAGTTGTTCCGCTAACGGCAACAGTTCGGCAAACAGCATCGGCTCGCCGCCGGTGAGCACCACGTGTCGGCAATCCCACTCTTCGATTTCTGCAATGATTTCGTCGACCGAATAATCGTTGCCCTCCGGCACCCACGAGCTGAAAGGCGTATCGCAAAACCAGCAACGCAGATTGCAACCGCTCGCGCGCACAAACACGCTCGGCGTGCCGGTGAGCAAGCCTTCGCCCTGAACCGATTTGTAAATTTCTGAAATTTTCATCGTTGGTATTTGATCGGATCGACCAAACCGGCCTCGGCAAAACCTTTCAGCCGAAGTTGGCAAGCATCGCATCGCCCACAAGAAATTCCCTGCGAATCGGGTGCATAGCAAGTGTGCGTCAATCCGTAGTCGACGCCCAATTCTGTTCCTTGCTGAATAATTTGTGCTTTGGTCAATGTAATCAAAGGCGTGTGGATTCGGAAAGTCGACGTGCCTTCGACGCCCGCCTTGGTCGCCAGATTGGCAAGCTGCTCGAAGGCGGAAATAAACTCGGGGCGACAGTCGGGATAGCCGCTGTAGTCGACGGCATTGACGCCGAGAAAAATATCCGCCGCCCCCAGCACTTCCGCGTAACCGAGCGCCAACGAAAGCATTACGGTATTGCGTGCCGGGACATAGGTAATTGGAATTCCCTCGGCCATTTGGTCTTCGCTGCGTCCCTGCGGCACGGCAATATCGGCCGTCAATGCGCTTCCACCGAGTGTCGCCAGGTCGAGGGTGAGCATTTTATGTTCTTTCACATCTAATGAACGGGCAACTTGCTCAGCGGCTTGCAACTCGAACCGATGCCGCTGGCCATAGTCGATGCTTAACGCATATACATAAAAATCCTCGCGGCGAGCGATTGCCGCGGTCGTAGCGGAATCGAGCCCTCCGGAGAGCAAAACAACCGCCTGTTTTTCAGAAGTTGAATTTTCGTCGTTCATTGAAAAATGAGAAAATCAAAGTTTGGCATTTTGCTCAGAAGTGGTTAGCTATTAGCATTTAGCTGTTAGCCTGAAGAGACTAGATTTAATCGGAAAAAAGCTAATCGCTAATCGCTAAGAGCTAACTGCTCCCCTCTGCCTCTTTCCGCATCCCTCATATCATGCCACAATCGTAGGTTCGCCGAAAGGAGATACTTTGCTATGAGCGAATCTAAAGACCAACTTGAAACCTTTGCCAACCAGTTTACCGATCGCGATTATCAGATCGAGATCGTTTGCCCCGAGTTCACTTCGGTTTGTCCGCGCACGGGTCAGCCCGACTTTGGTACGTTGACGATTACCTATACGCCAGGCGAACTTTGCGTTGAACTTAAGAGCTTGAAATTTTATTTACAAAGTTTCCGCAACGAAGGAATTTTTTACGAGCATATTACCAACGTGATTCTCGACGATTTGGTCGGCGCGCTCTCCCCGCGTTGGATGAAGATCGAAGCCGCCTTCAATGCACGTGGGGGAATGACAGAAACCGTCTCGGTCCAACACACTGCCTCGACTTGAAACTGTTGTCGATATTTTTGAGCCACTACTATTGTTGCACCCTTACTCCGATTTAGGACCCAGCACACTATGCCATCACAGCCCCAAGTTATTCTTTCCGGGTTTGCCGACGAAGCGGCCATTCACAAGACGGCGATCGAACAGTTTGCCGCCTTTGCCGCGCTAGGGTTGCAGTACTACAGCCTTCGCTACGTGGATGTAGGCGGTGGCGTAAAAAATGTGATGAAGCTTACCAAGAGCGAAATCACGAAGCTCCGTCATATGGAAGACGAGTTTGGAATGAACGTCGCGTCGATCGGTTCGCCGATTGGCAAGGTCAAGCTCCGCAAGGTCGACGACGGTACCGACAATCACCATGTGCCGTTCAAAAAATATCTCGACACCGAGGTTCGTCGCGCATGCGAATTGGCCCATGCTTTCGAAACGAAGCTGATTCGCGGCTTTTCGTTTTATCATCCTCGTGGTACCGACCCTTGGGATCATGTATCACAAGCGGTCGACCAGCTTGGAGAGATTGCCGAAATGTGCCATCGCAGCGACCTCACGTTTGGCTTGGAAGTGGAGGCCAACCTCGTTGGCCAAACCGGGCAGCTGATTGCCGAATTGCATCGACGGGTGAATCATCCTGCGCTGATGACGATCTTCGACGGCGGGAACATTGTCAGCCAGGGATTCAGCACGCATCATTGCTTCGAACAATACCAGGCCATGAAACCGAGCATCGGTTGGATGCACATTAAAGACTATCACGATCTGAATTCGAGCGGCCGAAAAAAGCATGTCAAGCAAGACAAGCTAAAACACTTTGTCCCCGCCGACGAAGGCGAGTGCGGGCATCTGCAGATTTTAGAAGATTTTGCCGAGCAATTGCCCAAGCTGGAACGACGACTGCGGCGCCGCGGAATCCCCGGTGTGTTTCTCGATTTAGAACCGCATCTGAAAGGTGGCGGTCAGTTTGGGGGATTCAGCGGGCCCGACGGAATGGCCGTCGCTTTGAAAGGCCTATGCCGAGTACTCGACTATGTCGGCATCGACTACCACCTCCGCGACATGGAAGACATCTGCGCCGACCGAGGATTTTAATGGCAGCAGTCTTATTTCACTTCGTCGTTACCGGCGATGGGTAGCGCGTCGTCGTCGAGTTCAATTTCTGCCGGTGCGGCATGGCGCCAAGAGCCTGCGCGAATTGCCGAAAAAAGATTGCCCAATAGCTTGGCTCCCCAAACAAGCCCGATCCCGGCAAAGCAAGCGCCAACGATAAAGCTCGTACTCTGGTAACTTTCAGCAGCAAGCAATAATGTGAGTGCAACTCCCGTCGATACGCCACTGATCAGCAAATGGGTAAATGCCGATTCCTTATGGAGGCGTGCGCTATGCTTGGCAATGGCTCCCCGCGCGCTGCTGTTTGCAAGATCACGCATGGCCAACAGGTCGGTAGGCAGGGGCGGCTTGCTGGAACTCTTTTTCAAATCCTCTAATCCGAGCGGCTCCTGATACTCTTCGCCGCTCTCGACCGGTTCGTCTGCTTGTATAGATGAACTCTCTTCAACCGATGCGGCGGGTTCACTGTCTGACTTAACAGGTTCCTCGATTTGCGTCCGGATTTCCGTCGAAGCCGATGTTTCGCCACCGCGAACTCGCTGCATGAGATTACTCATGTACGCTTCGAGCGCGGCATCGTCCGTATCCTCCGGCAGAGGCTCGGGATTTGTTACATGGGCCGTTGGTTCATGCGTATCGGTGGATTCGAGGTTTGATGAATCCTCGTCGAGCATGTGGCTATATTGTTCGATAAACGAAGTCGGCTCGAAATCGTTGGAAGCGGTGTTCTCATCATTCGCAACCGAATCGTCCTCGGCAACAGGTTGACTTCCCTCTTCCGACCATACCGACATCTCGCGCAAGTGTTCGATCGCTTCCTCTGCAGTATGTTCACTTTCCGACGAATGCGAATTTTGGTCGTCGGAGGCAGTTTGCGGAGAATTTTTCTGCTCGGTCTTTTGCAATGCCTGCTCTGCTGAGACGAGGCATTCTCGCGCCGCTGCCAGATCACGTTGGGACTCGTAATACAACGACTCAAACTTTTCTCGTTGTGTCCGGCTCTCCGCGAATTGCTCGCGTGCTGTTTCAAGTTCCTCGGTAAGCTGATCAGCTAACGTGCTCTCTTCTTCAGGCTGTGCGTTGAGTGCTTCCAGATCGCGTTGCGAGTTGTTGTACAACGCTTCAAACTCGTCGCGTTGTGTCTGGCTTTCTTCAAATCGCTTACGTGCGGTTTCAAGTTCCTCGGTAAGCTGGCCAGTCAATGCTGTCTTTTCTTCGGACTGCGCGTTGAGTCTTGCGAGCTCGCTTAGAGACTCTTCGGCCAACGCTTCAAATTCTTTCTGCCGCGTCAGGCACTCCTCGAACTGATTTCGAGCGGCTTCAAGTTCTTCGGTAAGCTGATTCACTAATTCGGATTTTTCATCCGCTTGTGCATTGAACAAAACTTTGTCCTGCTCAAAAACGGCTAAAAGTTCCTGAGCTTCCCGCAAGTCGTGTGCGACTTGTTCCGAATGCTGACGCTGTTGTACGATTTCCTGCTCGGTCGCCTGCAGTTTTTCTGTCAGCAGATCGCGTTCTTCCCGCAACTGTGCTTCATCTTGGAACCCCTTGTCCCATTCGTGTGCTCGGGTAGTCAGCTCGTCTTGCAATGCGGCAATCTGATGGTCGGCCTCGGAGCGTTCCTTCTCCAGACGGGCAACCGCTTGGGCTGCCTGCTTCAGCTCCGACTGCGTACTGTTTAAGTCGACTTCTAACAGTTCGACGCGCTGCTGCTTTTCTGCGATGCACTGATCATTGTGCTGCCGGCGCTCAAACTCGGCGGCATGCTGCTCACTAAGATCTTGCTTCTCCGCGCGGAGTTGATCCAACTCGGCTTCGCGTCGACGGAGCAATTCGTCCTTGTCATCAAACGTGCCTTGCAGTTGGCGACTTTCTTCCTGAGCCAATTCAAGCTGGGCAGTGAGTTCGTCAACCTGTTGTTGTTGTTCGGCTGCCAATTGCTGTGATGCGCTCTGTTCTTCTTCTTTGCAAGAAAGACGCTCCGCCATCTGTTCGCATCGGCTATTGAGTTCTTCAATTTCTTCCTGCAAAGTTTGGCGCGTTGCGAGATACTGGGCGGCCTCTTGTTCCAATTCCTCGCGTATGTGCAAAGTGGAAGACAACTTGCCACGCATCTGCTCGATCTGTTGATCGCGTTCGGCAAGATCCTGCTCCAATTGATGACTGCGCTGACCGTGCTCGGCTTGGCTTGCTGCCAATTCGTCCCGTGACGAACACACTTCGGCAAGCTCTTCCTCAAGACGCTTGTACGCGTCGACTTGCTCGAATGCGCCTTCTTCAAACGTGTGAAGTGCCTGACACACTCTTTCATGCTCTCCACGCAACTCCTCGAGCTGACGCTTATGGTCGCCAAGTGCACTTTCCAGTTGTCCAACTTTTTCGGACTGTTGCGTTTCAACCGAAGCGAGGCGATCTCTTTCTTCCCGCAGTTGGTTCAAGTCATGCTCAAGTTGATCGGCAACCTCCGAACGAGCTTCTAAATGACCAATTTTTTCGGCATGCTGCGACTCGACCGAAGCGAGGTGATCCCGCTCTTCCTGAAGTTGGGTCAGCTCACACTCCAGTCGATTGACGGCTTCCCAACCCGCTTCCTGTTCTGCTTGGAGATTTTGTGCCGCGAACTGCTGCACCTCTGTGAGTTGCTGCTGAAGTTGCTCGATCCCCTGATCTCGCTCTGCGAGTTGCTCGGAGAATTCGCTCAGCCTGTGCATCGCTTCGGCGTGAGCGCCGCTGGCTAGTTCAAAATCTTGTGAGAGCCTGATGATTTCACTATTGAAACGCTCGCTTTGAGCGGCATGTTCTGCAGCAACCGATTCGGTAACACTAATTTTTTCATAAGCAGAATTCAGCTCATCAATCAAGCGATCCAGCTCCGCAGCAGACTCTCCGTCTCGTGTCGAAGCAGCCGTTTGCAGTTCGCTCAATTCGCTGGCAATACGATCTCGATGATCGGTGCCACTGCGCAATTCGTCCTGAAGCGTTTCAATGGTTCGCTGAAGATCCGCTTCAATGGTTTGTTCGCTACGCAACGATTCGAGTAGTTTTCGGCATCGGGTTCGAGCGGAAAAGTTTGCCGACCACAAATGGCTAACCAGTCGGTCCGCTTCCCAATGCGAGCTAATGTCGCACGGTCCGTTCGTGCTTTTTCCTGCAGGCTGTTGCTGCGCCTCTTTGCTCAGAGAAAACTCTTCGCGATCTCCTTGCTGGCGATCTCCTTGCTGGTTTGTCTTTCGATCTTGATTGGGTAATGTGGCATCGCCTGTCAGCAGTTCGAGTTCAATCTCTCCAATCGTTAGACGGTCGCCCGGACGAAGCGGTGCCGTCGTAAAATCTTGACCATTGAGAAGTGCGCCCGCCGCCCAACGGGTAATGTTGGTTCCCTGTTCGTTATGAACGATCAAACAGTGGAGCGGGCGGACTTGTTCGCCCGGCAGGTGAATTTGACAGCGGGAACTGGAACCCAGCGTACAACGCCCCGGCAACAACTCCCATTGCTGCTGTTTGTCTTCAGGGCGAACTAGATGCAATCGTAGCGACGTCGACAAATCGCCATGCGCTGTCGAGCTAGATTCCGGTGGCGTTGATTCGGTGGAAATCAGAGAGGTCATCGATCGGGTAAATCCATATTCCATCGTTGGGATTGTTCAGCGGAATCATGCAGATTCCGCGCGTAGCGCTGCATTGCGCCTTATCTAAACCTAGGTCACTCCTAAGCAAGTGCTGCAATCTATAGGTTCTAGGTGCCATATCGCTAAAACAGCCTTGGAATAGGGGAACAACCCAGTCTGCACGATAAGCAATTCGGAAAATTCGGCTTGTGACGGTCGTAGGCCAAAGAACTAGACGCTGATGGCCTAAAGCGCCGATATCGACAGCGTGGTAACCCCTAACGACCCATGAGATTAAGCCAAATTCCCGTCGGATGGCCTGTTGTCCACTTCCTAGGGCTAGTGAAAAAAGTCACAGATTCACCGATTCCAACGGCTTTAAGCTACGGAACTTATTGAACTAAAACGAGTTATAAGAATTCTCGACCCGCAAACCAGAAAAAAATCTGCCTTATTCTATTGCCCGACCTTTTTTAGGAGTGTTGCGTACTATAGTTACGGTGCATCCCACTTCGGAGGGGCGCAACGGAAGCAGGCACCGAACACAACTCGCAACGGAAACGCGGTGTGTTCGTAATTGAAAACAAACAGAGAATATGAGGCCTTCGCGACGACCAATCAGAATCGCATCAATTGGTATTCTAAGGAAACCGGGCGTCGCGGCCCATTAGGTAAGGTTTATTCACATGGCTCGTAAAGATTCAATCTTGAAGCTACACGCACTACTGGTCAACCGGCGCGACGCGTTGCGCAAAGCTTTGGCTGGCGACTTAAGCATGCTTAAATCGCTTCCCGAACAAACGGGAGGCGATGTAGTCGATGCGGCACTCGACGCGGCGCAAGACGAAATCAGTTCGAAACTGGCGGAAGTCGAAAGCCGCGAGTTGGTGCAAATCGACAACGCCATAGAGCGTCTTCGGGAAGGGACTTACGGCCAGTGTGATATCTGTAATGGTAAAATCCCTCTGGCTCGCCTTAATGCACTTCCCTATGCCTTGACCTGTATCGATTGCCAACGAGCAGCCGAGTCGGGCATAGGAAACGGCGCCGTTGGAGGCGACTGGGGCCAAGCGCTTGCCGACAGCGAGGTTTCCTCCGAGATTTAGAAACCTCTTGATAAGGACATCCCTGAATCTAGTGCTTTGAAAATAATGATATAACAAAGCATTCGTTTTTTTTTGCGAAGGATTGCAGACGAGGTTACAATCGAGGTTTGGCCCGTACGATCGTGAATCCAAGCTCTCAAAACTGGCGCAATGTGTGGCTGCATGCGCGATTGTCACGGAATTGAACTCTTTCCAATTTAAGCTACGGATCCAAGTATGGTCGGCAAAAGACAAACGCAATTCCGCAGGTGCCTGATGTGGTTGGTAGCCCTAACGCTTGGAACCGCGAGTTTCAATTCGTCTTTGGCTCAACAGTTTGAATTTGCGTCGGAGTCTCAAATCGATCGCGAGCAATTGTATGCCGATTTGGCACAAGATGTCGACGCTTTGCAGCGCGAGTTGGGCATTTACAAACGGGTCGCAAAATTGGTTTCGCCAGCCGTGGTTCATGTCGAATCAACTCCCCTCCCTAAATTCCGCTTCCACCAAGACGTGGAAGAGGCTGGCTCTGGGGTAATCGTTCAATATCGGGGTAACAATTATGTGCTGACCAATCGGCACGTGATCAAACACTCGCAAGAAGATCTCATCCGTCTCGAATTGGCCGATGGTCGAGAACTTCATCCCACACAAATCTGGAGTGATGCCGACACCGACGTCGCCGTGCTTGCGGTTGCTGCCGACCATTTAATTCCCGCGCGCCTCGGAAATAGCGACTCGGCGGAGATCGGCGAAATTGTTTTGGCCTTTGGCAGCCCTTTCAATTTACAGCAAAGCGTGACCCGCGGAATCATCAGCGCCAAAAGCCGATCGAATCTCGATTTGGGCGAAGGCGAAGTCGTATACCAAAAGTTTCTGCAGACCGACGCCGCCATCAACCCTGGCAACAGCGGCGGACCGTTAGTGAATCTGCGCGGCGAGGTGATTGGCATCAACACGGCCATCGCCAGCAACTCGGGCGGTAACGAAGGCATCGGGTTTTCGATTCCTGTCAACGTTGTGGTGCGAATCATGCGTCAGTTGATCGAAAACGGCCAAGTCGAACGCGGCTTTCTCGGTGTGAAACTCGACGCCAGTTTCGATGCCACATCGGCCCGCTATTTAGGCTTGCCGCGATTGATGGGCACACGCATTTCGGAAATCAACGAAACATCGCCCGCCGCCGACGCCAAGATGCGTATCGACGACGTGATACTCCGCTTCGACGGCATGCAAGTCGAAGACATGGAGCACCTGATCAATCTCGTGAAGCGCACCGAAATCGGCCGCAAGGTCGAACTCGTAATCTTCCGCGATCGCCGCGTAGAAAAAAGCCACGTGAGCATCGGACGGCTGGAAGATTATATCTCGCCTCAGCCGTAAGCTCTCTGCAACCCACGGCTATTCATTCCTCGCCATGGTCGCCATGACCGTGATCGCCATGACCATGGTGGTCGTGTTCAGGACCAGAAAAATTCGGGCCGAAGAAGCGGCGGTCGGGCGTACGGCGACGGTGATCGTAAAATCCGTCCGCACCGTCGGGATCAAGCCTTCGCGGATCGGGCGTGCCGGGTTGGTAGTACCCGGGATGATTAAAACCATGGCCGGGACCATAACCTGCGCCCGGCGGAAAGCCGCCGCCATAGCCTCCACCACCGTAACCGTATCCGGGAACACCTGTTCCTGGAAAACCAGGACCGGGATAACCGCCGTAGCCATAGGGTGGATAGCCGCCGGAAAAATTGCCGCCGGCGATTGTTGAACCGCGCCACGCATCATGAAAACGTTCCCACTCGGCATCGATGCCGCCGCGGCCATTGCCGTAATTCTGCGTGCGGTAGTACGTGCTCGTGCTCCCATCGGGACCACGCAACACGGTGCGCGAACGGGCGTACCCGCTGGAAACGGCGCGCTGATCGGGCAACGGTTCCACGGCTGGTTTCTGTGTGTACTGAGCAACGCGTACACCGGTTTCTGGATCGTGACTGTAACGACTGCGCGCGAATATCCAACTATCGCCTTGCGGCGCGGACATCGGCGCCGCGTAAGCCAGCACGTATTCGCAATTGCATTCATTCGCACGCGCTTCGGTCAACAACGCCACGGCCAACAACGACGCAGCAAACAACAATCGCCAGAACAGCGGAGGAAAAGTGTTTTTCATGATGAGGATCTTGGAGGGATGAGGGTCGAGGAGGGAGGATCGAGGGAAGAGGAGTTAGGGGCGAGGAAAAATAGCCGCGAGCCTATGGCTCGCTGGGACGGTAAATTTTTAGTGTGCGGTCTTCGGGATCGTAAATATACTCAACGCCCGGGTCAAGCTCGGGAAGTTGCAATTGGTTGTACTTAACGACCTTCTCCATAAATTCGTCGTGCGTCTGCGGATACTCGCCATGCTCGGCCCAGTGGAGGATCAACGCATGTTTTATCATGTCGAAAATCACCCTATCCTCGGCGTAGGCATGTCCCTGAAGTGCCGCACCCTGGTAGCCACTTACTTCGCGCGACTTCTTTCCTTTAAGAGTGTCGTATGCTGTCACCTCGCGCGGCGTCGAAGTGACTTGTGGAGGTTCTGTGTAACCGTTGTTTGACTCGGATGTTTTATCAGTTTTCTTGGTATGAATTTCGTCCAATCGGCTTCGTGAAAGAGAGTTAACACATTGCAGTTTAGGACAGGAGGTTTGGCAAACATTTTTACGATGCCAGCAGCAGTTTCTCTTGTTCCAGCACCGAAAACCAAACGCTTGACTTCCGGAACACAGAAGTGACAAAGTTAGCGTGGCTGCAATCAAGTTGTAACGGCAAGCAAGCATCTTGGACCCTTAGCTCTCCATACAAAAATAACAATTCGCTACTGCGCTCCACCTTCGGGGCGGTAAATCTTCAGTGTGTGATCTTCGGGGTCGTAAATGTACTCGTCTCCTGGCTCCAGTTCAGGGAGCGGTAATGCAGCAGGATAATACTGGGGTAAGTATTCTTTCATAAAATCTTCATGGGATCTGGGATAATGACTTTTCTCAGCTTCGTAAATTCTGAGGTTGTAATCGATCATATCGAAAATTGTTTTATTCTTAACCCAGGGAATCGCTTGCATGTGAGTCCCTAAAGCCCCTCCATCGCGACGCGTGAGTTTGCCCTGTTTCGGGTCCTTCGCCACTACCTTCCTAGGTATCGAAGTGGTCGGTGGAGGCTCGCCTGGAACGCCTGACATGTCGAGGCGACCATCAGGCAAGTATCCTTCTTTCACTGTCGGTTCTTCAACTACTTGTTTCGTAACCGTCGGGGCTGGGGCCACAGCAGGCGATTCGATCTCGGGCACATCGCAGCCAGCGCTCAAAAACAAAAGTGCGGCAATCGGCAAAGCAATCATCGATAGTGTGAGTTGCGTTTTCATCGTGTTTGCTCCAATTGACCGAACTGCCAGGCTTGCATCTCGCGTAGTTTATCGCGGCGGTTCATGTCGAACTTGAGGGGAGTGAGTGTAATGTGCCCGGCACGCAAAGCGTTCAGGTCGGTTTCTTCGTCGCTGGGCGGGTCGGGTGCCATGCCTGTCGCCCAGTAGTAAGGCCGACCGCGCGGGTCGAGTCGTTGCTCAAAATCTTCGCCCCACGGTGCGGTCGCCGCAGGCACGATTCGCACTTCGGTCGGGCCATCCAGCGCGGCCGTGGGGATGTTCAGGTTGTATAGTTGCGACTCAGGATCTTTCTGAGCCAATATCTGTTCGATGATTGCCACGGCATGTTGGGCCGCCAAGTCGAATCGCGCATCGTCGTGAAACTCCAACGACACCGCGATACTGGTAATACCAAAAAAAGCTCCTTCAATCGCCGCCGCCACCGTGCCGGAATACAGCACGTTGATGCCGGCGTTCAAACCGCCGTTGATGCCACTGACAACCAACGTCGGTCGTTTGGGACACAGCTCGGCAATCGCCAATTTCACACAGTCGGCGGGGCTTCCTTCCACCGCCCAGCCGCGGTGACCACGCTCCTCGTCAAACACTTCGCGAGCCATCAGCGGAGTGAGATACGTAATCGCGTGGCCGACGCCGCTCTGCTCGGTAAGCGGGGCAGCAACCGTGACGTCTCCCAGTTGCCGCAACTGGCGTTCCAGAGCCGCAAGGCCCGGTGCATAGATGCCATCGTCGTTGGTGAGCAGGATTTGCAAGTCGTAAATCTCCTTGTATCAGGGGTTTCCGTCACGTCGCCGCCATCATCATTATAATCGGCCCCGATGCAAATCGGCAACGCACCGTGGCAAAATCGCAACGCGCCAACAGCCAAAGCACGCTATAAAATGCCGCTAATCCACCCCTTTCCAATTTCCCATTTCTCATTTCGATTCCCCCGCCTTCCCCTTTCGCATTTCGACATTCGCATTTCCTCTCCCCCCTGCCCCTCGCTCCTCGCCCCTCGTATAATCCCTGGTTTCCGCTATTCCCTGCCAGGAGGGTGTGAATGACCATGACGGCATCTGAAATACCTGCTGTCGCCCGCCGTACTGCGGCCGAACGTGTGTTGGTACTCGACTTCGGTTCGCAATACGCGCAGTTGATCGCGCGCCGCGTGCGCGAGCAAAACGTCTATTGCGAAATCGTGCGGCACAACATCTCGGCCGATCGCCTGCGCGAACTTGCGCCGTTAGGAATTATTCTCTCCGGCGGACCGGCGAGCGTTTACGAAGAAGGCGCTCCGCAGTGCGATGCAGAATTGTTTCAACTCGGCATTCCCGTTCTGGGTATCTGCTACGGCATGCAACTGGCTTGCCAGGCGTTTGGCGGACAAGTTGATAACACGCCTTCGCGGGAGTACGGGCGTGCCGAATGTAACATCACGGGCACCGACGACCTGTTCGCCGACGTCAACAGCGCGACCCAGGTGTGGATGAGCCACGGCGATCAAGTCGCGGGGTTTGCCGACGAGTTTATCCCACTTGCAAGTACGGGAACTTGCCCCTTCGCCGCGATTCGGCATCGCGATTTGCCGATCTACGGTTTGCAATTTCATCCCGAGGTAACCCACACGCCCGAAGGCGGAAAGGTGTTGGGTAATTTTCTTAAGATAATCTGCGGAGCGCACGGCACGTGGAAGCTGGGCGACTTTGCCGCGGAAACCATCGCACAAATCCGCGAGCAAGTGGGAGACAATCGCGTCATCTGCGGCCTGTCGGGCGGTGTCGATTCGTCGGTGGTTGCGGCACTGTTGGCCGAGGCAATCGGCCCGCAACTTTCGTGTATTTTGGTCGACAACGGCTTGTTGCGGCAGGACGAAGAGGCGTCGGTCATTCGCGAATTTAGCGATCACTTCAAAACCGACCTGCACGTAGTGAAAGCCGAGGAAAAATTCCTCGATGCACTTGCCGGCATCACCGACCCGCAGGAAAAGCGCCGCCGGATTGGGCACACGTTTATCGAATGCTTTGCCGACGAGGCACAAAAAATCGAGGGCGCGAAATATCTGGCGCAAGGAACATTGTATCCCGACGTCATCGAAAGTGGCGCCGCCCCCGACGGACCGGCCGACACGATCAAACTGCACCACAACGTCGGCGGTCTGCCCGAAGAGTTGGGTTTCGAGTTGATCGAGCCACTGCGCGATTTATTCAAAGACGAAGTGCGACGACTCGGTTTGCAGTTGGGCTTGCCAGAAGAAATTGTGTGGCGCCATCCGTTCCCGGGGCCAGGATTGGCGGTTCGTTGTTTAGGCGAAGTGACCGAGTCGCGGCTGGAAACGTTGCGCGCTGCCGACGCGATTGTAGTGGGTGAAATCAAAGCCGCGGGACTGTACCGCGAAACCTCGCAGGCCTTCGCCGTGCTGCTTCCCGTGCAAAGCGTCGGCGTGATGGGCGACAGCCGCACGTACGACGACGCCCTGGCAGTACGCTGCGTAAACACCGACGACTTCATGACCGCCGACTGGAGCCATTTGCCGTATGAGTTGCTCGCCAAGATTTCCACGCGGATCATCAACGAAGTGAAAGGGGTAAATCGCGTGGTGTACGACATCAGTTCAAAACCGCCTGCAACAATCGAATGGGAGTAGCGGGGAATAATCTCGCAGAGGCGCAGAGACGCGGAGGAAAGAGTGGACGAACTTGCGATCACCAGATGCCTTTTGAGAACCCAATCATGCTTAAAGCTATGATACTCGGTTTCATTCTTGGAGGTTTTCTAGGATTTGTTATTCCCTATGCTTGGTGGTTCTTTTATGAAATGGCCAATCCTGCTCAGGGCGTTGGAACAGTGTTCGCAATGATAATGTTTTTCTCAATACCGGTTGGAATGGGATTGGGCACAATCATCGGAGCGATAATTGGCGCTAATCAGTAATGACACATTGAATTTTGATTTCTCCGCGACTCCGCGTCTCTGCGAGAAACATAAAAACGAAAGTAAATAATGGCACAGAAGTACATATATCAAATGGGCGGCTTGACCAAGAAGATCGGTCAGCGCGAAGTGCTTAAAGACATTTGGTTGTCGTTTTATCCTGGCGCGAAGATTGGCGTGCTTGGGCGCAATGGTTCCGGCAAAAGTACGTTGCTGAAAATCATGGCCGGCAAGGACAAAGAGTTTGAAGGCGAAGCCCGGCTGACCGACGGTTTTACTGTTGGTTTGTTGGAACAAGAGCCACAATTGAATCCCGACAAAGACGTACAGGGGAATGTCGAAGAAGCCATCGCACCAACGCGAGCGCTGTTGAAAGAGTTTGAGGAAATCGGCGACAAGTATGCCGACGTGGCTGACAATCCCGACGCGATGGAAAAGCTGATGAATCGGCAAGCCGCGCTGCAGGATAAAATTGACGCCTCTGGGGCTTGGGAAATCGATCGCCAAGTGGAAATCGCAATGAGCGCGATGAATCTTCCGGCAGGTGATGCCGACGTCACCAAGCTTTCCGGGGGCGAACGGCGGCGGGTGGCACTTTGCAAAATTTTGCTCGAACGTCCCGACCTGTTGTTGTTGGACGAACCAACCAACCATCTCGATGCCGAAAGTGTCGCCTGGCTTGAACGCCATCTGGCCGAGTACGCCGGCACGATCGTGGCGGTGACGCATGATCGTTATTTTTTGGACAACGTCGCCGGCTGGATTTTGGAACTCGATCGGGGCGAGGGCATTCCTTGGGAGGGAAATTATTCGTCGTGGCTGGAGCAAAAGCGCAAACGGCTTGAAGTCGAAGAGAAAAAACAAACCGCCCGACAGCGTTCGTTGCAGCGCGAGTTGGAATGGGTTCGCATGGCTCCCAAGGCGCGTCAGGCCAAGAACAAAGCACGCGTAAAAGCGTATGAACAAATGGCGTCGCAACAATTTGAAGATCGCTCCGATGAGCTGGAAATTCAAATCCCGCCGGGGCCCCGACTGGGCGACATGGTTGTTGAATCTGACAACCTCACCAAAAGTTACGGCGACAACCTAATCTTCGAAAACGTAAACTTCCGACTCCCGCCCGGGGGAATCGTCGGCATTATCGGGCCCAACGGCGCCGGCAAAACTACCCTATTGCGAATGCTGATGGGACAGGAAGAACCAGATAGCGGAACATTGAAGATTGGTCCCACCGTCGAGTTGGGCTACGTCGATCAATCGCGGGACGCGTTGGTCGCGGAGAACACAGTACATGACGAAATCTCCGGCGGGCATGAAACCCTGGAAATGGGTGGCCGCAAAATGAACTCGCGGGCCTATGTTTCCCGTTTCAATTTCACAGGTCCCGACCAACAGAAAAAAGTGGGCGTACTCTCCGGCGGCGAACGGAACCGCGTGCATTTGGCCAAGCTATTGCGTCGCGGCTCGAACGTCCTGCTGTTGGACGAACCGACCAACGACTTGGACGTCGACACGCTGCGTGCGCTGGAAGAAGCGGTCGCCAACTTCGCCGGCTGCGCCGTGGTGGTGAGCCACGACCGCTGGTTCCTCGATCGGCTGGCAACGCATATACTGGCGTTCGAGGGCGACGGGGTGGCCACCTGGTGCGACGGAAATTTTGAAACCTACGAACGCGAACGCCGCCAACGCCTCGGCGAAGACGCCGACCAACCCAAACGATTTCGATACAAGAAGTTACAGAAGAGTTGATTGAGAAGAGGTGAGAGGTCGGAGGTCAGAGGTCAGGGATTCTTCGGAATACGACACTCTGGCCTCTGGCCTCTGGCCTCTGACCTCTGACCTCTGACCTCAAACTCCGAAGGAGAGTTTTTCCCATGAGCGTAATACGAACCGGTTCAACACAAACATTTTCCGACAATTGGGACGTGGCGTTTGGCAAAGCCAAAAAGAAAACCACGAAGAAAAAGTCTGCTAAGCAAAAATCGCCGAAGAAGAAGACTTCCGCAAAGAAAAAATCAACCGCCAAGGTCGCCAAGAGCGCCAAGAAAAAGTCCGCTTCCAAAAAGAAGGCGGTGAAGAAATCGCCGAAGAAAAAAGCCGCTGCAAAAAAGAAGGTGAAGAAATCGGCAAAGAAAAAGACTGCTGCGAAGAAGAAAGGTCGAAAGAAATCTAAGGTAACGCAACGATCACTCTTTTAACGCGGTTGTCTGATACAGATGAACCACTAAGCCACGGAGACACAATGAAAATGATGGAAGAAGTTAGGGAACTAGAAAATTCTTTTATTCCTATTACACCATCGCTCTATTGAACCACGACGACACGACGAGCACTACGAGGAAGCTGTAAAACACAGGTTGAAATGACGATACACAATCCAGTCAATTCATTGGAGCGACCTGTCAGTCGACTAAACAGCCTCTAAACCGCTGAAGAACCTTTGGCAGGAATTTTGCTTCGTTGTACTCGTGGTGCCGTCGTGGTTCAAAGAACATAGCGAGGTTGTACCATATTCTTAAAATTTCCTTCTCTTTCTTCGTGTCTTCGTGCCTTTGTGGTTAATAGAATTTATTACGCTCGACCTAAGAAATCACCCGAGCGGGTGTCGACTTTGACTGTTTCGCCCTGCTTTAAGTATTCAGGCACTTGAATGATGAGGCCAGTTTCTAGCGTGGCGGGCTTGTTGCGCGAGGTGGCGGAGTTGCCCTTCACGCCGGGATCGCATTCGGTGATTTGCAATTCGACCGACGGCGGCACCTGGATGCCAACGCATTCTTCGTTGTAAATCAGCGCCAACATTCCGCCGAGACTCTCGGTGACGTATTGCATTTCCTGGGCAACATCTGCAGCGGCTACGGAATACTGGTTGTAATCCTGCGAATCGAGAAAATGCACCTGGTCGGCGTCGGCATACATCAGCGTGACTTCGCGCCGCTGAAAATCGGCTTCCGCAAGATTGTCGGTCCCCTTGCAGTGGAAGTCGGCTTTTTGTTTCGTCACTATATTTCGCGCGCGAAACTTATATAGGGTCGCCCCACCACGGGCCGATGGCGATTGGACTTTGACCGTTTCGACAACATGCGGAGCTTCGTTGTGCAAAACGATTCCACCCGGTTTTAGATCTTTGGCAAGCATGAATAGGAGTGAGGATTTGGGAGCGAGGATTTAGGGAAAGAGGGAATAAGATTTAGCCGCGACTCTTTGAGTCGTGGGAAGTTCAAGCTAGAATTTCGCCGGAGGCGGGGTCGAATGTCAAGCCGTCGGTAAGCGAAGAGAGGGTATCCACCACCATCAGCAGGCAAGTAGGGTCGAGCATTTCGAAGGGTTCTTCCGGCTCGTCGAAATCGCTGCCGAATGTGGGGAACTCACTAAAGATTTTCTCTTCTTCTCCACTGCGGACCTTCTCGAAATGCGCAACATCCAGCCGGGCATCGGCGCGAATCAATTCCTGCAACTGCTCGGCAGGGATTTCTTTTTGCAACTGCTTGGCCCATTCCAGATTTTGCTCGACGACTGCATCGCCCACTTCGTAGCTGATTTCTACCACGGCATGGTCTTCGGGCGATTCGACCATCAACGATTCCAAAAGTCCCCCTTCGTCCGCTGCGAGGTTCTCCAGTTGAAAGTGGGGGTTCGCTTTTGAGAGCGCCTCAGCCACACGCTTCAGATCAGGTCGTCGATCTTGCGTGAAAACAATGAAATAGGTTTCGCACCAATGCAACTCGTCGCCATTGCCACTGGAACCTTCGAGATCAGGCATGAGTTTCTCCCCCCGCTAAATGCGGTTTCCCCGTATGTTACCACATGTCTTCTTCAGAGGAATCGGCAGGTCCCAAGCCGCCCTGCCACTGTTCCAATTTTTGGAGCATCAAATCACGCTCTTCCGCGCTGGCCCAAACCGATTCCCCCTGTTCCAGGCGGATTTCGTGAAAACCTTCGCGAGTGCAATCCTCTTCGCCGCAAAAGTGAGGAGTGGCCGATACCCACATCACTCGATAGAGCGGCACAAGCATGTCATCCACCCGGCACATAATCGACATCGTTTTAATCCCCTCTTACGATAGGCCCAATTCTTGTGAACGTTTGGTCGCCGCCTCGACGGCCGCGCGAAACGCATCCGGACCTTGCATTTTTTCTAACACTTCCAATCCGGCCACTGTTGTCCCGCCAGGGCTGGTAACCTGCTCGCGCAATTCCGCGGGCGATTTGCCAGTGGCAAGCACCATCTCCGCCGCACCCCGCGCGGTCCGCGCCGCCAACTCCAAGGCCACTTCCTCAGACAAACCCATCGCCGTTCCCCCGGCCGCCAGGGCTTCGATCATTCGATATACAAATGCCGGCCCCGAACCCGAAAGCCCCGTCACCGCATCGAGCAAAGATTCTTCGACTTCAAATGCGGTTCCTACGCTTTGAAGAATCTGCTGCACTAGCTCGCCATCTTGTTCGCTTGCCGTCGCACCGCGACTGTAGCAACTTGCGCCCAATCCAATCAAGCACGGCGTATTGGGCATCACACGCACCAAGCGCGTCCCCGTAGGCAAGTTTGCGGAAAGCTTCGCAAGCGTCACACCCGCGGCTATCGAGATCAACAAATGTTTCGACGCAACTTTGTCGGCAATCCCCGCGACCACTTCGTCAACCATCTGCGGTTTCACCGCCAGGACAACCACTTCGCTGCCCTCGAGTACCTGCCGGTTGTCGCTAGCAATTTGCGCCCCAGGAACTTGCTCGGCAAACTGCTGTCGCGCCGCTTCCGAAGGATCGGCAGCTAGCACTTGGTTGCCGGAAACGGTCCCCGACTCGATGCAACCGCGCGCGAGTGCTGTCGCCATGCGTCCAGAACCAAGAAATCCAAGTGTTTGAGTGAAACGAGTCATTTTGTTAGCGGTTAGCGGTTAGCATTTTTTGATAGCACTCAGCCTACAAAGGCTAACAGCTAACAGCTAGTAGCTAGTAGCTGACCGCTATCTTACGTGATCGCCTTATTTCCCACAATCGGCGGTTGGTCGCTGTCGACTGTCAAGACGACGATAGCAAATCCTGATATCCCCTTTGCCTAAAAACCGCCTGGACGTGATCGGGCCGATTTGGAACACTCCGTCGCCCAAGTTGAGGCCCTGTCTTTGCCGACGTTCCACCGTAACTAAGACAAATTCCAAAGAGGTCTCACCACCCAACCGACCGACGGGAGCAAAATCTCATGTCGCGACCACGAATCCATTTTTCCTTGATATCGAGTCTCTGTCTGGCGATGGGGATGACGGCAAATTTGCAGGCGCAAATCCTCAACTCGGCCCAACCCGCTACGGACGAGGGAGTGCAGCAGGCGGCGGAGAGCCCAAGTGGCAAGGCAAAAAAAAGTAGTATCTTACCCGCCAGTTGGTCGGGCATTGCCATGCCGAAAATTACGATGCCCAAGGTATCGATGCCAAAAATTGCTTTTCCCAAATGGCCCACAGATGATCAGGGGAAGGCCCTGTCACCCCTTGCACCAATCTCCGCCGGCGCAGAAAAAATATCCTCCGGCACAAAACAAGCCTGGGCAGGCACCAAGGAATTGTTCAGCTTCGGCAGCAAGAAAGACGATACACAAACGTCGATCGCCTCCGCACAACAAACAAAGCCTTCCTTCTGGCAACGGATGCTTGCCCCTGCCCCGGAACCCGACGGACCGCAAACCGTGGGCGAATGGATGTCGCAACCACGGCTTGATCCGTAATTATTCGAGCACTTCTTAAAAATAATAGTGCCACAGAGACCACAGAGGTCTCAGAGAGAAATTTGATGATGGGAATCTTCTCGGTGTTCTCTGTGATCTCTGTGGCTACGCAATCGAATAACCTGCTGTCGAAGCTTTGCCGAAAGTTGTGTGCTCTCACGGTAATACTCTGCGCAGGTTGCCAGGCGTTTCCCTCGACCTCGTTCTTACCCGGCATAGGCTTTTCTCGCGACGAGAGAAACATCGTCGAGCAAGCCAAAAGCGACCCCTTTCCATCCCCACAAGATGTTGGAATGGAAACAGGGAACGACAATCTCTGATCGGCGGATAGGACGCCGCGCCGCTGCGCATACCCAGACGGTTGCGAAGAGTATCGGAAGATCTGGTTCGCGTGCTGAATCGAACCGTGGGACTATGCAGCCATCCTTGCGTACACCTACGACCGAAAGACTATCTCCTCATCAACCGTAGGCTTATGAAATTTTCCAGAGTATTTTTTTGTATCCTCCTGAGCTTTTTTCCGCAGATAATGCACCAGACGAATCAGTTCGCGGCGGCTGACGATTCCCACCAAGTGACCATTCTCCACCACCGGGTAGCGACGGATCGAGCGTTCGTGGAACCTCTCGGACAAATCGAAAATTGATTCTTCCGCCTCTATCGTTTCCAGATCACGGGTCATGTAGTGGTAGACTTTGTTCCTCTCGGTATGGACATCGTCAACCATATCCAAGATGTCAAATTCCGTAATGACGCCCAGCAATTGGCCTGCCGAATCGACCACGGGCAATCCACTCACACTGTGCCGCAACATGAGGTCGATGGCATGTTCCACACAATCGTCCGGGTCAACGGACACTACGTGACGGGTCATGATATCTTTGACTGCAAACATAATGCTCTCCGTTGGTTCGTGAGCAAGAATCTCGTCTATTAAAGCTTAGCTTTTTCTTAGAAGGCTTGAATTTCCCAGGTTTTTGCGAGCGATGATACTCCGAGAGCCCCAACGGAGTTGCTTGTCACGAAACAACCTATGCATGCTCAGAAGTTCGCGTGTGAGATCCGCGTTGACGTTTGCCACGTTCTGAATTGTGTTGCGAAGTGTTAGGCTGCCGCTGAGGAAAATGATGGCCGCCGGTATGGATCAAAGACTCCTGATCCACTTTTCCCCGCTTCCCTTTTCTGCTTTCTTCTGCAACCAGATGATCCTCTTGCGCTTTTGACCGTAGATCACGAACAAATCGGATCAGATCACGACGGCCAACGATTCCAACCAAGCGACCTTTCTCGACCACCGGATAACAACGAATCGAGTGCCCGCGGAATTTTTCGGACAACTCGAAAATCGAGGCATTCGCCTCGACCGTTTCCAGATCGCGGGTCATGTAGTGATAAACTTTGTTTTTCTCGGTGCGGATATCGCTAACCATATCCATGACGTCAAACGCAGTAATGACGCCCAGCAATTGGTCCGCGGAATCGACCACGGGCAAACCATTAAGTCCGTGGTCCAACATCAGGTTGATGGCATGCTCCACACGATCGTCCGGATCGATGGAGACTACTTCATGGGTCATGATTTCTTTGGTTGCGAACATAATACTCTCGCCTAGCTTGGGGACTGATTGATGTCTCGAAAAGCTTAGCTTTTTTGTAAAAGGCTTGTATTTCCCGTGTTTTACAGGGAAAAAGAAGACGAGTGTCTCTGCTTGGCCTGCGATACTTGGACTGGGCGATATTCGCCTTCTCGATCGTGAACGTGCCATCCCAGGTGGTGGACGCATTGACCTTCTTCTGCTGGATGACGACAACAGTTCCCGCTATGAAGTCGAAATACAACTGGGAGCAACAGACCCCAGTCACATTATGCGGTGCATTGAGTATTGGGATATGGAACGGCGTCGCTACCCAGGATATGATCATATCGCGGTAATAGTTGCTGAGGATATCACGTCGCGATTCTTAAACGTGATGAGCCTGTTGGCTGGTAGCATTCCGATCATCGCGATTCAGCTTGACGCCTTACGCGTTGGCGAGAGTCTCTTGCTCAACTTTTCTCAAGTACTCGACCAGACCGAGTTGCGCATCGACGATACCGAAGATGAGGACGGAGGTGGTGGCCAAGCCGATCGGTCTTATTGGGACAAGAAGGCCGGCGGCGATCTGATGAAGGTTTGCGACAATGTACTGACTGTGATAAATCAGATGACTAGTAATCAGCAAGAACTTAACTACCTTCGTGGCTACATCGGTCTTCGCTCAAACGGTGTGGTCAACAACTTCATCCACATGGTCGTGACCTGCCCCCTTCAACTGAGCGCAGCTTCTGAGTGATAATCTCATCAGCTGGAAGCTCATAACTTGAAGGAGGAGTTTTGATGTCACGAGGTAAGAAACACACTGCGGAGCAAATTATTAGCAAGCTCCGCGAAGCAGAGGTTGCTATTTCTCAAGGTCAGACGTCAGCCGTTGCTGCCAAGTCAATTGGCGTGACCGCCCAGACGTATTTTCGCTGGCGTAAAGAATACGGTGGTCTTCGGACTGACCAAGCGAAACGTCTGAAAGAGTTGGAGAAGCAGAACTCCCGTTTGAAGCGTCTGCTGGCCGATGCGGAACTCGATAAGGCGATTTTGAAAGAAGCTGCCTCGGGAAACTTCTGAGCCCGGCGAAACGGCGCAAGGCGGTCGCACACGTCCGAGATTCTCTCGGACGCGACCGCGTGTCGGAACGTCGGGCTTGCCAGGTGCTCGATCAACCTCGCAGTACGCAACGAAGAAGCAAGCAGATCCCCAACGATGAGCCACGCCTGGTTCGTCAGATGGTGCAGTTAGCCAGTGACTACGGACGTTACGGCTATCGCCGAGTGACGGCCCTGTTGCGAGCCGAAGGCTGGCGGGTGAATCACAAACGCATTGAACGACTTTGGCGTCAGGAAGGGCTGAAAGTGCCTAAAAAACAACCGAAGCGAAGACGATTGTGGCTGAATGATGGGGCGTGCGTGCGGCTGCGTCCGCAGTACCAAGATCACGTGTGGAGCTACGACTTTGTGGCGGATCGGACCAGCGATGGCCGTTCGTTTCGAATGTTGACGCTCATGGACGAGCATACACGCGAGTGTCTGTCGATCGATGTGGCGAGGAAGCTCAAGAGCGAGGACGTCTTGGAGCGGCTGAGTGACCTGTTCGTTCGCCGTGGCGTACCAAAGTATATTCGCAGTGACAACGGGCCCGAGTTCACAGCGAACAAGGTTCGCGATTGGCTCGATCGAGTGGAGGTACAAACGCTATTTATCGAGCCGGGCAGTCCATGGGAGAACGGTTACATTGAGTCGTTTAACGGCAAGCTTCGCGACGAGTTGCTCAACGGCGAGCTGTTCGACACATTGCTAGAAGCCAAGGTGCTCGTCGAGCGTTGGCGACGGCATTTCAACACGGTCCGGCCGCACAGCTCGCTAGGCTACCAACCCCCGGCCCCCGAAGCGATTCAGCCCCACTTGCTCGCTTCGGCTACGCCTCAGCGAGCAAGTGGGGCTGGCCAGGAGGCCACCCCAACACTAACTTAAACACTGGTACCTACCGTGGGGGCAGGTCAGCATTGCCATCCCGTCTATCTGAGTTTTCTCTGTTTGCTGTGGTTCAACCCCCGAATGACACTCGATCACGCCGTCCTCACGCTGCTTTGGACGGTTTATCTTTTCGTAGGCAGCTACCTCAAAGACGAACGCCTGGCATTCTATATGGGCGAAGAGTACCGGCTGTACGAATCACGCGTTCCCGGCTATCCGTTCCTAAAACGGGGCCCCCTCGGTCTTCGCCCAATTGCTTTGGCTACCGGTTCTCCCTCTCAGCCAACTGCTCGTGCTGCATAACTCGGGCCAGCCGCTTGCGGCTTAGCGAATCAAACCGATAAATCCAAATGTTTTGCGATACAAGCGGTACTCGTTGGTAGTTAGACCCACTAAAATCTCTGAAGGACTCCTTTTTCGTTTGCCCCCTTTTTCCAAACATGACAAAACTCCCCTCCATCGGCGAACTATTAAAACACCCCAAAGTGGAGCAGGTGGTTCAGCGTGTGAACCAGAGCACCGTGGCCAAACGTGCGGCAGGCTTCTTGGAAGAAATGCGCACCAACGTCCAACAGCGCGCCGGGCAATCGCCGGCGCTATCAATCCATCAACTTGCCGAGCGGTTGGCCCAACGCTTGCTCGGCACTCGGGAGTCGAGCAATCTTATTGTCAACGCCACCGGCGTGGTGTGGAGCGAACATGGCCCGGCACTTCCCCTGGCACAACCGGCAATCCACGAAATGCTGCAACTCGCCAGCGAGTACCACGAGCAAAGCAAGTCGTTACTCGAGCAAGTCAGTAAAACGCTCACGCATCTCGCCACTGCCGAGTCGGCTTGGATCGTCGACAGCTTTGCCGTGGCAGCGCACATCGCGCAGGAGTTATCTTGCGATTCGCTTAGAATCGCACGTCACGCGGGAATCATCGATCCCGCGGATTTCGAGCTCGAGCATGTCGACACGTTGGGCGACCATCTGCGCTTGGGGGCAGAGCTGGTAATCGCCGACGGTGCCGGTTTGATCGGCGGTCCTCCCTGCGGCATTGTCGTTGGTTCGCACGCAACAATCGAGCGATTTGCCGAACATCCGCTGGCGGTTGCTTGTGAAATTGACGAACTAAAACTTACGGCGCTCGCGGCCACGCTAAATCTTACTCGTGACAGAAATCGAGCGATGCACGAAATTCCTGTTTGGCAATTGCTATCAACCCCGCTGGAAAATCTTCAACAGCGGTGCGAACGACTGGCAACGCTTATGGCAGAAGCGCCGGGAATTGCCTCGGCAGAACCGATGGCCGTTGATTCGATCTGGTTAGAAACTCCTGCCGAGAAATTGGTGGGCCCAAGCTGGGCCATCTGCTTGAAATTCTCAGACCACCCGGCTGAAGAAGTTGCCAAGCGCTGGAGCGATTTGTCGCCCCAGGTATCGGTTCGCGCTGTCCAAGACGCACTGCGAATGGACCTGCGGTCTGTCTTTCCCCGCTGGGACCAGACGCTGATCGACACGGTTGAAGGTCTGGCAAACGACGAATGATCGGCCCAAACACACGTCGATCGACCCTTGGTCTCCACGCATTTACGAATTATGATGGTACGATCGTCGCAGGGCCTTGTCCGACTACGAATGGTTGCTCAGACGTCGAGCAATAGCGTGCCTAGCAATTTCCAGCAACTTAGTGAACGAGTGCGTGAACGCTTCGTGGTCTCTTTATTGAAAATCTCAAATCGCATCTTGCTTGTGAGTATGGCACTGACGTGCCAAGCAGTGGTTGCCCTTGCGCAGGCCGAAGCCGAAGTTTCGGCGGTCTCCGCGGACCCAGCACACAGCGAGGCAACAACCGGACAACCTCCGGCAGACGTACCCTCCGCAGCTCCAGACATTGCCGAGCCTCAGGAAGCAGTAACCGAATTTTTCCGCCTGCCTGCTGAGCATCATCCTTGGGCCCGTTTTGCTCCCGGTGCCTGGCGTGAAGTAGAGATCACCACCGAAACCTTCGACGAGCAAGGGGAACTCGTCAACCGAAGCGTGACAACCCAACAGGAAATTCTCAAGTCGGTTTCGGGCGATCGCTATACGCTGGATGTTCAAGCAACTGTCGATCTCGTTGGCAAACGAATTGTCGGCGCCTGGATCACCCGTGTATTGCACCTACCGACCGATCGAGCGGGTGAGATTGTCGAAACCGTTCCGTTGGACGATGCAAGCATACATGTCGGTGGACGCGAGATAGAATGCCAAACATGGAAAGTCGTCTATCGCGACGATGCGCGTACGTTGATCGATCGTATTCGCTACACGCCAGGACATTTTCCTTTTGTTTTAGATCGCACAACTTTACCAGGAAACGGCGCGGACAACTCGCCGCAGACTGCCATTCAAGTGGTGAGCGCGGTCGCGCTGGACATTCCCTATACCATCGACGACCAAGTGATCCGCTCCAGTTGCGTGCAAACTAAACGCCAGGGAGACAAGGGGAGCACAAACCGCATCGCGTTTATCGCAGCCGAAGTGCCCGGCGGCGAGTTGGTTGCCAGGACCTCCGATTTCGATCTCCAGGGAACGCTTACACGGTGGAGCACGCAAGAACTGCTGCGGTATGGGCTGACCCCGCTCGAAACCCTACTCGACACTTCCTCCGACGAGTCGCCTGAATCACGCCGGCAGCGCAGACTCCTCCGGCGCCAGAACCGACGGTAATTGTGTCACCGAACGCCCGACGAGCCCCGTATGAGCCTCGGAGGGGTTCCGCAAGTCGAGTGACAGCAAAAAGTTGCGGCGTCTACGAGTGCCTCCCGAGGCCAATCCCGACCTTGTCCCCAAGGGCCTTCGTCGATACGATACTCACTGCTTAGAATTCCCTGCTGCAAGTCAAAAGCCCGATTTATGGATTAGCCGTTTTGGGGGGAGCCCCCGGTGGCCCCCCCGAACCCAGGGGATCGCCCAAAAACCCAAAGCCCAAAAAAATTCCCCTTTTGGCCCCTCCCCCGGGTCCCCCCCTCACACCTGGGTATACCCCCAAAACGGCTAATCCGAAAAACAAGCTGCGACGGACTACTAGTCAGGTTTAGTTTCTTCTTCAGTCTTCGCCTCTGGAGCGACCGCTGCATTCTACTTCCGGCAGGAAGTCTCAGGCAGACTCCTAGCTCTTCAACGGCACAAATGATTAGATTGATTGTTTGAATTACTTAAAGCTAGAGCGGTAACCAGTCGAAACGAACCGAGTTGGGACCGCTGATGTCCCACTTTGCGAGTGGCAACACACGAGTCTCGATACGCTAGCAGTAACGCTTTGAGTCTCAGAAGGATAGGAACGACCAATGGAGATGGACAAACTTGTCTCGCTTTGCAAACGTCGTGGCTTTCTTTTTCAGTCCAGCGAAATCTACGGTGGCCTCAATGGCTTCTGGGACTATGGTCCGCTGGGCGTCGAGCTGAAGCGGAACGTCAAAGAAGCTTGGTGGAGCGACATGGTCAATGGCCATGATGATCTCTCCGTGGCGGAAGGTGCTCCGGCGACTTACGAGATGACTGGCCTCGATTGCACGATCATCATGCATCCGCAAGTCTGGAAATGCAGCGGCCACTACGACCTCTTCTGCGACATGATGCAGACTTGCCGTCAGTGCAAGAAGCTGTTCCGATCGGATCATGCGTGGGGTGCGTTGCAGAATGCAGAATGGGTTCAGTCACTCGCAGAAGTCTTCTCGGCCAGTATCGATGATGAGAAGATCACGTTCTCGGCGCCCGACGCACTTCGCTGGGCCAAAGACCGAAAGCGGGGCCGCAGAAAGGCTCCGGGTCTGGCGCTCGTCCGCAATCCGGAAGTGACTTTGTCGTGGCTCGTCGAAGATTTGGAAGCCGATCCCGAAATGGAACTCTCTTTCACAACATTGCTTAAATATTTAGCGACGGAGAAAAAGAACGAAACCGGCTTGCAGATGCCTTGCCCCGAATGTGGTGGTGATCTGACGGAGCCACGCGAGTTCAACTTGATGTTCAAGACAATGGTCGGCGCGTTGGCCGATCCGGTCAAGGACGTCGCGTTCCTGCGGCCAGAAACCGCCCAAGGCATCTTTGTTAATTTTAAGAACGTCGTCGACAGTACTCGTGTTCGCATTCCGTTCGGCATCGCTCAAGTCGGCAAGAGTTTTCGCAACGAGATCACGCCGAGAAACTTCACCTTCCGCTCGCGTGAGTTCGAAC
>JAJDED010000032.1 GCA_029259915.1 Planctomycetota bacterium
GGAAGATGAAATCGTACAGCATGTCAAAGACGCAAACGGATTGGTGCTCGCCTGTTTTTCTCCCCAGCATCTCGACCGTCTCGTCGGTTTTATACATACGGCCCTCGAAGCAAAACGCACCTTCGTGGCGGATGCATACACCGCATTTATTCTCCACCTGCTTTCCAGCGAAACTCCGGTTCCCGTTCCCGGAAAAAGTAAAGGGTATCCTGTCTTCTTCCCCGCATACTTCTGGGAGAACGAAAACAAACGAACCTCCGTCACGAACAAATGTCCACACATGCTAACGGGTCGAATTGAAATCGATCAAATCCTCGCAGAGCCGTCAAAGTACCTGATGGTTTTTCGGCCATCGATGCTGGAAATAGATTTTCGGAATCAACTTCCCCCGGAGGTACTTTGTCTCCACTCACGCTGGGAAGGATATTTGGAGGAGCCTTATTTCAACAACACCCTCCAGCAAATCCAACAAGCCAATGGCAAATTGGTTCAGGTTCATACATCTGGGCACATTCTATCTCAGGACATCGTGGGTTTCGTGGATTCTTTGAAACCGAAGTCGGTGATTCCTGTGCATACCTTTGAGCCGGCAGAGTTTGCAAAACGGATGGGGAACGTGCGAATACTGAAAGATGGCGAAGAACTGCAGGTTCGATGATAACTTATTAGCCTTAAGGATTTCTCCCGCAATTATTGTTGACTCTCTCGACGACATCTTGCTTTCATCGGTAGCCTCTGATCCATCACACGACAAGCAACCGAGTACTTGTGAAATCCAGCTAGCTGTGACCAATCTAGATCGAGTCGGAATCGATCGGTCCTTGCATTCACTTGCCCCGGGTTCAACTAGCAGCTACTAGGTGGAAAACCCACTAGCGGTTGTGCCGCAAGTGAATCGGGATAATAAGGATCCCCGCTCAAACTAAGAAACGAAACGGGGAAACCTTCGGTGCCGAGTGCACTCAAGAGATTTCCAAACTCCTTCCACGTGTCCGACTGGACGGGCTTGGTACGCCCCGCTTTTGTCAAAGGCGACCATTCCAACCAAAAACTGGCCGGTGCAGCAGCCACCAGAGGAACTCGCCTCAATTTTTTGGGGAGCTTACTTTTTTTTGATGTCTTGTAATACGCAAGGTGGTCGGCAAACTCTTTTCGAAAGTTCCCCCAGTTTTCTTGTAGGGCTACCGCATAGGCTGCTGCCTCAAGAACCATTCGCAGAGGCGTCTCACAAGAAGTGGATATCAACCCGTTCGTTTCCGCTTTCGGTTCCTTCTTGAGTTCAACGACAACTGGAAGACATTCTCTCGAATTCTCCCTATATCCTAGAAGGTCAATACTTCCCCAACCGTCTTTCTTCCTGACAGCATACAAGGGCACTTGCACGGAGATGATCCGATCCCAACAACCGGGAATGGTGGACACGCCATTGGTAACGCTCCATCGATCATAAATGCCTCTTTCCCACGTTCTCTCTCGTTGACTACGATCGATGTCCCTCGGCGGAAGTCGAGTAAGTCGGTAATCTCCTTCTCTCTCAGCAGCAGCTTTCCTAGTGGCCTCGATCACTTTTTCCAGGTGGTCCTCTTTGGTGAGATGCCTGCAATAAGCTCTGATACCAGTTTTATCTTTGAGTTTATCCTTCAGGATGTGCAAACCATCGGATGTGTCAAACTCGGTCTTGGGCTTCTTGGTAGTCATGCTGAGCTCGCTGAAAATCTGCCTGGGCTATCACCGCTGGTGAACCAACGAAGATAGCCAACCAATACGCCAACTCTGGGGCGACGCAATCGAAACCTCCTAGGCCGAGTTACTTCGATATCGTCCGTTCAATAACGCACGAACTTTTTTGGCGAAAAAGATTTGCGACGGTCGCAGCCAGCAGAACGTTGATGCAAAAAGAAACGCCAACAGTAGGTCTTCTAACGACCCACAGTTGGCGGAGCCAGTCGCTACAGTCATACCTCACATGCAATTGTCGACGTGAGGAAGCGACGGCCAAATGGCGAAGAAGATCAAAACTCCACGAGCAAGAAGTGACTCGGAGCGTCGCTCGCGTCAATGCGAACGCATGGCTCGTATGTTGCGGACACTTAAGTGCATTATGGGTCCCGGACGTTGGGATGCCGAAGCACTGGCCAAGGAACTGGAATGCTCGGTCCGTACGGTTCAGCGAATCCTACAGACCCTCGCGATGGCCGGAGTACCTTTCCGCTACGACAGTGTACGCAGGTCCTATGAAGTACAGCCAGGATTCAAGTTTCCGGGAATAGATGTCTCGCAAAAAAAGAATCCGACGTTGGCTGACCCGTCTCAGGTTCACTTTACCGCAAAGCAGGTACTCAAAGATGGCGAAGCATTCATGAAATCGCTCCGGGCTTTCTGTGAAGCAGTGGAAGAGTGATGCATAACGAGAAAAGCATCCTCTTACGCATCTCAGGCTAATGCGAGCGACCTTGCAACGAAGTTGATACGACTCGCAAGCGTGTCTACCTGCAAAATGACTTCGAACGATCCGTTGGCCATCTCGTCTCAAAACACCACTCGTTGGAACAACTGTCCACGGTAAATCAAAAATGTGGCAACCCGAATTTTCGGATGTAGCGGCTAAGGGAGCCGACACATCCGTTCTCGAATTGAGACGGTGGACAAGACAAGCAGAATTCTCAAGCCGGTTGTAATAATACCGACTCGAGAATTTTACTGTTTCTATCTTTGGAGATGAAAAGCGATGGTCAAGAAAAATCAACAGTTGGATGTTATGGAAGATTTTTGGAATTACGTACTACGAGCCGAGCAAGATTACCACGAACACGGATGGCGGGGACATGTTTCACCCGATCACATTAACAATGGCTGGGATGAGGAATTTGCTGCTGCGTACGAACGAATCAAGCCGCAACTAAAACGATGTGGAAATCCAAAATTCCACCAAGTTCCCCCAGGACTGAGATATCAATCAACGCCGATACATGCCGAATCTGCACATGAGGCTTTGATGATCTTTTTGAACCCGCCGTACATGCTTTATGGGGATTGGGATGTTCTAGATTCGGAGGAGTACCAGGAAATTAAATCTGCAGCAATTAAAGAACTGCAGGATAGCCAAGAAAAAAATGCGGAAAAAAAGCAGCCAAAAATGCCCCGCCATAGGAAAACAAAATTGGCAATTTCAGCCCTCGCAACGATTTTGAGAGAGCATCATTTCCCAGAAACTGGCCATGTAAACCTAACACTTCTAACTCAAGAGCAGATTGCGACAAGACTTGAATGCTCTCAACCAACGATAAATCGGCATATGAAACGACTATTTAAAACCGATGACGCGAAAGGAGCTTATAGCAATATGTTTTTAAGAGAAAGGCCAGAGAGAGGTTTCAGGAAAGAATTTGAAGATGGTACAGTCGATTACGACAAAATTGTATTTGACGAACTTCCTGAGGAAGAAGACGGAGATGATAATGAGTTTGGTGATGAATAATTCACAATTACACATTTCGTGAATAAATATACTATTCCTCTATTTCCCCTCCCTCATTGGACAGAGTTTGTTCAGCAGTTCAGTCAGCTTGCCAGGAGTAAGTAATGAATACGGATCCCTATAGGTGAAAGGCTTTTTTCCATTTCATAGGAGGTCACTCACCATGGCAAGCAACAACGACCCTAATGCAGGTATTATCAATCCAACAGAATTGTACACGCTGACAGCCCTGAAGCGACGGCTTGGCATTCAAGACGCTTCCTTACGTGCCGCCCGGCGTGCCGGTTTGGATGTCCGCTACGCTCATAAGCAAGGGTATGTGCATGGGAAAGACTGGATCGAGCACGTCATGAAATTTGGACGATCCAGCAACGGTGGACCCACCTGTGACAGCAGATTGTAGGAAGCTTTACAGCGTTCCTCGTGAGCGATCAACAGGTGGTATATGGCCAAACGTAGATCTATACGCTCGAGCTCCATTTCTAAGATACCGAAGGTCCATATCGCACGACCCTCTGGGCGGCCATTTCAATTAAGGTACCAATGTCCGACGCAGAAGAAGCAAATTCGAATTTCGATTTCCACACGTGACGAAAGAGAAGCCCAACATAAGAAAAAAGAACTCGAAGCCAAGCTTCTCCTAGGACTCGATCCACAACCGGCCGTAGCTGTCACTCAAGGTCCAACCATGGCTTGGAAAGATTTCCGGCAGCTCTACCGTATTCAACACATAGACACGTTACGGGACAGCTCCGCAGAAAGTGCGGAGGTTCGGCTCGACGTAGCCGAGAGAATCATTAAGCCTAGGACGTTAGCAGACTTGGCAGACCCCGCAGCATTAAGCAACCTGCAAGCTCGCTTACTAAAAGGTGAACAGAGCAGGCTTAGTAGAGATCGGTCACGCCGGTCTGTAAAGAGCTACATGGCGGCGGTGATGGCGGCCCTAAACTGGGCCAAGTTGGAGGGATGGATCGAAAAAACACCGGTGATTCGAAAGATCAAAGTCAGTAAACAAAAGGAGATGAAAGGGAGGCCCATCACCGCAGAAGAATTTCAACAGATGCTTGAGGCGACACCCCAAGTTGTAGGGAACCAAGCCGCGCCATCATGGCTCTACGTCCTGCATGGATTCTGGGAATCAGCACTCAGATTAGATGAACTGATGCACGTCTCCTGGGATCAGCAAGGATACATACAGCCGTTGTGGAAACAGGGAGCCATGCCGACTCTTCTTTTCCCAGCGGAAATGCAAAAGAATGACACACATCAGCGTATCCCAATGCTTCCCGGATTTGAAAAGCTACTTCTAAAGACATCACCTGAAAAAAGGTCTGGTTGGGTCTTCAATCCTGAATCTCTCCAAACTAGGCGAGGAAGAAATCCGCAGGACCAAAGACTAAGTTCCAAGTGGGTGGGAAGAATCATTACTCGGATTGGCCATGAGGCAAACGTAATAGTTGATCCCGGTAATGTAAAGCAGAGGAAACCTGCCAAATATGCCTCCGCACATGATTTGAGAAGGTCATGTGGTGAAAGGCTTCGAGAGGCTGGAGTACCACCCTTAGTGATCTCCGCTGTCCTAAGGCATTCCTCCTGGGAGATCACTCAAAAGCACTATGCTCCAGGTAATGTACAACGCGATGCGGAACTACTGCGTTCGGTGCTAGATCGTGCGGGCTGAAGCAGGTGGGTCAGATGAAAAGTGGGTACACTATCGGATAACTGTACCCACATTTGATGTGCTGACGGTGTTTTTCGATTCATGCAGTGAATCTGAATGCCACTATTTCAGCTGTTTCAAGGCTGTCTGAAATACAAGCATGATCGTTGAGGTGTCTTCGGAACCAGGGGTTGGAGGTTCGAGTCCTCCCGGGCGTGCTTCGATTTATGTCGATTCGAGGACGGCTAGGTACAGAATTTCGACCTTTTCTGTTCCCGCTTGGGGCCGTTCACTCAGCAGCCGATGCTAGGGGTTTTCTTATGCGGGCGGCGATCTGGCGGGCTTCGGCAATCACCTGTTGGAGATTGAGCGTCTTAAGCTGACGATTGCGCATCAAGATTTTGCCGTTGACGATCGTGTCGACCACATCCGACGCCTTCGCGGAATAAACTAGCAGAGAATAGATGTCGTAACGTGGGACGAGATGCGGGGCATCGAGTTCGAGGATAATCAGGTCAGCCATTTTCCCCACCTCCAGCGAACCGATTTTCTCTTCCAAATGAAGTGCCCGAGCCCCGCCTAAAGTAGCCATTTGCAGAGCTTGGCGCGCGGAGACGGCCGTGGCGTCGCCGTTGTGAAGTTTGTGCAGTTTGGCGACGGTGTCGATTTCTTGCCACATGTCCAGATCGTTATTCGACGCGGCACCGTCGGTCCCCAGCCCAACGCGCAAACCGGCGGCGAGCATTTGTGGAACCGGGGCCACTCCGGCGGCGATTTTCATGTTTGATTGGGGACAGTGGCAGATGCCGACTTCGCGACGCTGGAGAATATGCAATTCCTGATGGTTGACGTTGATCACATGCGCGCCGATCACGCGCGGAGAAAGCAGGCCGATTTGTTCCAGGTATTCGACCGGACGTTGCCGATAGTGTTTTAAGGTGTAATCAGTCTCGGTACGGGCTTCGGCCAGGTGGATCACGATCGGCAGATCAAGCTTTTCGGCCAACGAGGCGGCTTCTGTGAGGTGCTCGGTCGACACGGTGTATGCAGCGTGGGGGGCAATCGCGGGATGGATCAATTCGTTCGGTTTCCATTTTTCAGCAAACGCTTCGACCGCGGCGAGCCCCTCACTCCAAGTCTTGTAGTCGGGCGCGGGAAAATCGATTACCGTTTGGCCGAGAACTGCGCGTAGGCCGGCCCTGTTTGTTTCTTCGGCAATGGCGTCTTCGAAATAATACATGTCGCAGCAGGTCGTGGTGCCGCCGCGAATCATCTCGGCCAGTCCGAGCCGGGTGCCGACGGCGACAAATTCGCGCGTCACGAATTTGCTTTCTGCCGGGAAGATATGTTTATAAAGCCATTCGTTGAGCTTCAGGTCGTCGGCCAGGCCGCGGAACAGAACCATCGGCAGATGCGTGTGGGTATTGATCAGTCCGGGCAGAACTACTTTGTTCCGCGCATCGATGGTTTCGGCGGCTTGAAAGTCACGAAGATTTTTTGAAGCGTTGTCGCCGATTGCGACGATTTTTGCATCGCGGATCGCGACAAAGCCGTTTTCGAAGACATTCCACTGGTCGTCGATAGTGACCACTGTCCCACCGGTAATCAGCAGATCGACCTGTTCGCCGGACATCGCCATTACAGGTGGCAGTAGTAGCGAAGCCAAAAGTAACCAAGCCAGTTTGCTCACGGCACTTTCTCCATAAGTAAGTAATACTACTGTAAGAAGTTAATTGAACCACAACGGCACAACGAGCACTACGCGATAGTTGAATAGCAGTTCAAAACTCGATATGTGTTGTTTCCAACAAACCAATCAACTCTGCGAAACATCACTTGGCCCGCGGACCGGCTCGATCCGTAAAAAAACATTCTCAGCACTTCAATTCCGTTGTGCTCGTTGTGCCGTTGTGGTTCAAGATAGCGTTGTGGTAGTCAGACGATGGTCTCAGATTGCGTCGTTCGTCACACGGCTGGCCGGCCTACGCTGTAGTAGCGGAAGCCCAAATCGTGCATCCGATGCGAATCGTAAAGATTGCGTCCATCGAAGATGGTGGGCTCTTTCAGCGCGGCGAGCATTTCTTCCCAGTTGGGGCGATGGTAATCTTTCCACTCGGTCATAATCACCAGCGCGTCGGCACCCTGGAGTGCTTCGGCCTGCAACTCGCAATAAGTGAGCTTATCGCCATAGACGGCGCGGACGTTCGGCATTGCCTCGGGATCGTGTACCTGAACGCGAGCCCCCTGCGCTAGCAAGTGATCGATCAATACTAGTGCCGGCGCTTCGCGGATGTCGTCGGTGCGAGGTTTGAACGCCAGGCCCCAGACTGCGAACGTCTTGTTGCTGAGATCTTGCTGGAAATGTTGATCTACCTTTTCGATCATTACTTTTTTCTGCAGTTCGTTGACTGCGTCGACGGCTGTGAGCATCCGCGGTACGATGCCGAGTTCGGTAGCCATGGCCGAAAGGGCGCGGACATCCTTGGGGAAACAACTCCCCCCGTACCCAACACCTGGGAAAAGGAACGCAAAGCCAATGCGGCTGTCGTGGCCGATGCCGCGTCGCACGTCGTTGATATCGCCTCCCATCCGCTCGCAAAGGTTGGCCATTTCGTTGATAAAGCTGATTTTGGTCGCGAGCAGTGCATTGGCGACATACTTGGTCATCTCCGCGCTTTCTGGAGTCATCACCAGAAATGGGTGTTCGGTGCGCAGGAAGGGTTCGTACAATTGTTGCAACACGTCCGCCGAGCGTTGGTTGCGCACGCCGACGACAACTCGGTCGGGTTTGACGAAATCGTCGATCGCCGCCCCTTCTTTGAGAAACTCAGGGTTGCTGGCCACGTCGCAATCGCGTCCGGTTAGTTCCTGCAATTGTGCATAAATGTGCGCGTTGGTTCCCACAGGCACGGTGCTTTTGGTGACGACGACCGCGTCTTCTCGCAGGTGTGGGGCGATCCCCTCGACCACCGACCACAGGGCCAACAGGTTGGCCGAACCGTTGGAGTTTTGCGGAGTGCCAACTGCCAAATAGATGATCTCGGCGGGCTTCACAGCCGCGGCCAGGTCGGTGGTAAACATCAAGCGCTTCGCGGCGAGATTGTACTCGACCATTTCTTCCAGGCCGGGTTCATAGATGGGGACTTTGCCCGCGTTGAGTGCGGCAATTTTGTCGGCATCGATGTCGACGCAAACAACTTCGTTACCGCTGTCGGCAAAGCAAGTGCCGGTTACCAGGCCGACATATCCGGTTCCAATCACAGCGATTTTCATGACGAATTTGATCCGTGAACAGTAATTCTAAAAATATGGGTAATCCCCTAGCATAGTTGCTTATGCAGCGGAGGCAAATGGCCTGAATACGGGTGACAAGAGAGAATCCCAAGCTACGAAGCCGAAGCGGCTGTGCCGTAGAAGGGGGCCACGGGGATGCCGACGCGTTGGCGGACGAGGTCGACGATTTCGTCGACTTGGGCGTCGGAAAGGGGCGTCACAAAACTTTCTGCCGGCGGGCGGGCCACCGTGTAGATTTGCACCAAGCTGAGTTTTCCACCGGCTGCGACGATCTCGCTTAAGCGGTCGCAGTACGCAATCAATTCGTGCTCGTCGGGCATCTGGCCAGAAACTTGCATGAACAGCGACTGAATCACCAGCGGTCGGACCCGCGCGGCGGCAGTAATGTTTTCCAAGATCTGTGCAAAGGGAATCGGGGTGCGCTCGATAAGTTGATAATACGCATCGGTGCCGGCATCCAGCTTGGCCCAAATCTCGCCCTGGTTCTCGTCGAGGATTGCCAGGCCAAGCGTGACGTGCGGGCGGTGGAACATGCTGGCGTTGGTGATCAATACCATCTTTGTATCGGTCAAACCGGCTTCGTGCTTCACTTCGGCGCACGCTGCCATGATTTCATCAAAATTGCGATAGGTGGTCGGTTCGCCGTCGCCGGAAAACGCGATGTCGTTTAGCCGCCGAAGTTCGGGCGGCGTATCGGAAAATTTATCGGTCTGAAATATTTCGCCCGACGCCACCAAGCGGAGCATTGCGCGAAGCTCGTCGACGAGCGGTTCCATTTCGACAAACTGTGTTTCGCTTTGCGTGGTCCGATCGACCTGGCAATAGATACAATCGAAATTGCACACCTTGTCGGGATTGAGATTCACGCCTACCGACATCCCCTCGGAACGTCGACTCAGCACCGGATAGACGAACCGGGTGGCGTCGAACGTGCGGTCGTGGGCGGTGTGTAGTTTGTGGGAAGGCATCGGAGAAAGGGGGATGGGGGAAGGCGGAAGTGGGAAGTGGGAATGGTGCAGGGTCTTTTCTATCTTACTGCTTTGGGAGGGGTTCGACCAACGGGGGTGATTCAAAGAGAATCAGGGTGGCACCGACACTTGTCCGCGAAATGCGTTGCCAATGGATACCAACTTTTTCGGACATGTGTCGGTGTCGCTGCTACTCACAAGGTCGCCTGCACCTACTGGCTGTGCGCCTGTTCTAATAGGGCTTTGATTTCCTCTATTGAATAGGAGGGCCTCTTTTGATGGAGCATTGCGTGACAATTTGGGCAGACCGGGCGCAGGTCCTTGATCGGGTTCATTCCATATTCCTCCCCGATGCTGGAGAGTTCCGTTAAGTGATGCACGTGAATGAACCCATTGCCAATCTCCCCATAGACAAGTCCAAAGTCAAAGCCACATATCACGCATGTCGTCCCGTAGTGGTGTATACACGCCTTTCTGCCCGCTGCATCTCGCTCATATCTGTTCACAACTACCGTTTGAACCGATCCCTCAAGGTACTCGGTATCCTGTTCGATCTCGCCGGGCATGAGGCAAAGCACGCTCGCTCTTGGATTCTCCTGATAGAACTGCGAATAAAGTTTGATGCATTGCCGGCGGAATCCTGCTGTAACATAAGGGTCGGCGTTATGAGGGATGTCGTCCGTCGGCAGGATGCCTCTGCTTTTGGAGCAGTGAAAGCTATCCAGCAAACCTTGGAAACGATTCATTTCGTAGAGGTCGTCGAGATCTCCTTTGTATTTGGCTATCTTCCGGGTCTCACTACGAAATGTTGTCCAGCTGTTTGGGTTCGGGTATCTTTTCCTTAGCCAGTGTTCAAACTCTTGGTCACGCATACGGTATCTTTCCCAATGTAGTCAACCAGTAGGGTAACCGGTTTCGCCACAAGTAGGCTGTAATTACATGGTACTCGATGCCGGGGCGTTCACGTTGAAAAAGATGGCAGACTATTCGCGCCGACAGAACCTCCTACCCTACAGCTACATCTGGAAACGACATGGCTATTAGCCGCTGGCGGCAGCCAGTGGTCCACCGGCTACCGCCGGTGGCTAGGATGGCACTAAACTTTACGCGCTCTCGCGGTAGTCGAGGTGGGCCAGGCGGCGGAAGAGTTTGCAGCGTTGCGAGAGTTCTTCGAATTTGCCAACATCGGCGATTTGACCGTGTTCCATTACGACAATCCGGTCGGCTAAAGCCAGTGTGCTTGGGCGGTGGGTGATCATGAATGCGGTGCGGCCTTGGACGAATTTTTCAAGCACCTCGTGAATCAGCCGTTCGCTTTCGACGTCGATTTGGCTGGTGGCTTCGTCGAGAATTAAAATTTCGGGGTCGCGTAGAATGGCCCGCGCCAATGCGATGCGTTGCCGCTGTCCGCCGGAGAGTTTGTTTCCCGAGGGTCCGCACGGCGATTGGTAGCCAGCGGCTAGTTTTTTAGTGATGAATTGATGGGCATGCGCCTGCCGGGCGGCGGCGGTTACTTGTTCGTTGGTTGCTCCCGGCGAACCGTAGCGGATGTTGTTGGCTACCGTGTCGTCGAAGAGCAAAGTCTCCTGCGAGACGATTCCAATGCGAGCGCGCAAATCGCTGATTCGCAAATTGTGCAGATCGATGCCGTCGATGGTGACGGCCCCCGACGTTGGGTCGTAGAACCGCGGCAGCAGATTCATCAGCGTCGATTTTCCGCAGCCATTGGGTCCGACGATGGCAATCGTTTCGCCCCGATGGACCTGGAGATTCAGCTTCTGGAGTACCGGTTCCCCCGGTTTGTAGGCGAACGACACGTCGCGAAACTGGATGCGGCCCAATTTTTTTGGCAGCATGACTGGGACTTGGGGGTCGGCCACGTTGGTGGTGCGATCGAGCAGTGCATAGACGCGGTCGCTCGAAGCCGCGGCACGTTGCAGACTGTTGAACACTGCCGACAACCGGCGCACCGGGTCGCTGGCCCCGGCTAGCATTCCGTAAAACAAAGTGAGCATGCCGTGCGACAGTGGCTCGCTGCTGATGCGAATTCCAAATAAGTGGGTTTGCTGGTTGAGCACCAGATAGCCGCCCGCCATCATGGCTGCCAGGATCATGCCGATGCCGACGGTTTCGGTGAGTGGACTGACCAGCGAGTCGTAAATAGCGATTTTCATTGATCGCCGATAATACTGTTTCGACACCTGATGGAATCGGCTCCGCTCGTGCGATTCCATGGTGAACGCTTTGATGACTTTGATGCCGCCGAAAGTTTCTTCCAGATGATCGTACACACTGGAAAGCTCTTCCAATGCCCGGCGGTTGGCCCGTTTTAAGGCCTTGGCCAACCAGTGGATTCCGTAGGCGGCCAGTGGGGCAGAAATCATCGTTAGCAGCAAGAGTTGCCAACTGATCCAAGCTGCGATCGACAGACAAGCGATCATCTTCAGCGGCTCACGTATTGCCATGCCGAACACCATTTGTGTTCCGAGAGCGATGGAGGTTATTTCGCCGGTAAACCGATTCATCAGGTCGCCCGAACTGTTTTGCCGAAAGGTGCCCAAGTCGAGCCGCAACGTCTGGCGATACAGTTGCTTCCGCAGTTCGAAGTCGGTTAGCATCCCCAGCCGAGCCATAAAGAAGGTGCCGGCGATGCGAAACAGACTTTTCAGCAGCGTACCGAGAAACAGAAACAGACAAATGGCTACCAGTGTGCCAAACGGAGTGATCGGCAGCCAGTGTTGGACTATCGGACGAAAGAACAGATAGCGCTTCAATTTGGCGTTGGCATCGGCACGTTGGTCTTCGCAGTGGCCGATTTGAAAACGCAACGCCTGCTGTGCATTGCCAGGGGCATTGGTCAATTGTTCGCGATGAGTTTCTAGCTCCGCATCCAGTTCCGCCAGCCGGATATTTTTATTTTCAATCCATTCGTCGACCATTTCTGGTACCGACTTGCCGTGCATCACGCCATCGACAATCGGCAAGACCACAGTAATGTTTGCCGCCCAGAAGAGGGCAACCATCAACGAGCAGAGGATCGAGGCGACCACGGTAAACCGGTGACGCAGAGCGATTTGGATGGCGCGAGCAAAATTGCCCATGGATTGTCCTTCGACTTGCACGGATCAAACGGCAAGCGGGAAATAGGCGTTTTGGAATACGACAGCAGTCCGCTGATAGCGGGCGGGAGTTGTAGCAAAACGCCGCAAAGCCACCAAGAGCGAGTGGCTTGACTGGATTTTTACCACGGAGACACGGAGGGCACGGAGAAGAAATTTTTTTAACGCTAATCTGCACTTATCTTCGCTAAGAGTTTCAAATCAGCGCAGATAAGCGAAGATTAGTGTTCTTATTCTCCGTGCCTCTGTGGTTATCCCTGCATTAAAAGTTAAGGCAAATGATTCGGTAGAAGTGCTAGCATGACTGGCACCAACAAAAAATCGACCGCGTCTGCATTGCAAACGCGGTCGATAGTTTTTTTGTTAATTGGTTTCTTTTAATGTCAGGTGCGGCACCTGACCTACGGGTTGTTACTACTAGAAAGCCCCGATTCGGGCGATCAAGTCGGCGGTGCGGGAACTGTAGCCCCATTCGTTGTCGTACCAGCTCACGACTTTGAGCATGTTGCCATCGATCACCTGGGTGAAGTCGGCAGCAAAGACCGAACTGTGCGAATCGCCAATGATGTCGGTCGAGACAATTGGGTCTTCAGTGTAGTAAAGTATCCCTTTCATCGGTCCCTCGGCGGCGGCTTTGATAGCTGCGTTGACCTCTTCTACGCTGACACTTTTTGCCAACAAAGTAGTCAGGTCGACAATGCTACCGGTGATAACGGGCACTCGCAGAGCAATGCCTGTGAGCTTGCCCTTGAGTTCGGGGATTACTAGCCCGACGGCACTGGCGGCGCCGGTGCTGGTGGGAATAATGTTTTGGGCGGCTGCCCGGGCACGGTAAGGATCCTGATGTGGTTGGTCCTGCGTCGGTTGATCGTTGGTGTATGCGTGAACGGTGGTCATCAGACCTTTTTCGATGCCGAAGGAGTCGTGCAAGACTTTGGCGACCGGTGCCAAGCAGTTGGTGGTGCAACTGGCGTTGCTAATGCACTTGAGATCGGGCGTGAGTTTGTCGTCGTTCACTCCCAGCACACACGTCAAATCGGCGCCATCTTTCGCTGGCGCGCTAAGCACCACGCGCTTCGCGCCGGCTTGCAGGTGCGAGTCGTAACCGGCTTTGCCGCTGTTGGCACGATTCGTAAAGATGCCGGTGCTTTCGACCACCACGTCCACACCCAATTCGCCCCACGGCAACTCGGCCGGGTTGCGTACCGCCATTGCTTTGATGGCTTTTCCGTCGACGATCAGGTTTTCGTCGTCATATTCGACGGTCCCGGGGAATCGGCCGTGGGTGCTGTCGTATTTCAGCAGCGTGCGGAGCATCTTGTTATCGGTCAGATCGTTGATGGCGACCACTTCAAACTCGCTCGAACGGGCGTGTAAATTCCGGAATGTCAGGCGACCGATTCGGCCAAACCCGTTGATAGCGACACGAACGGACATAAAATTTCTCCTTCAAATAAACGTGAAACAAACCGATCGCTAGGACCGGTTGGGTGTTTGATTTTCTAACCCACAGAAAGGCAATCCATTTGCATGGCACTGAACCTGTGAGGGAACCGAACTCGGGATTATACTGCTACTGACGCCGATCAACAACCACCCGTGATGCGAATGACCAAGCCCCAATGACCAATGACCAATTGGGGGAATCCTTGGTGATTGGGTATTGGGTTTTAGTCGTACCGTTGCCCCGTAACCTTATTAGGGCACTTCATTAAGACACTGCCGATAGCTTGCGTTGACGCGGGTAACACTTTTTCAGAGAGGCTGGGCCAAGCCGCCCGACCATGCCCACACGACACACTCCCAACTGGCAGTTGCCCTCCGGCGTTTCGCGGGGGTTGTGGGATTACACGCATAGCCGGTCGATTGCAGAGGATTACGACGAAACCTTTGCGCTGAACAGTTTGTTTGAGCATGACGAAAGTGTGCTGAGCAAATTTTTTCAACCACCAGGGTTGGTAGCCGACTTGGGATGCGGTACCGCACGGGCACTGCTTCCCCTGGTGCAAAGGGGTCATCGTGGGTTGGCCATCGATTTGTCGCAGCACATGCTACGGGTCGTTCGAGAAAAGGTGCGTTTGGCGGAACTGCCCATCGATTGCCTGCAAGCCAATCTAGTGGAACTCGACTCGGTGCGCGACGATTCGGTCGACCACGCGATGTGTTTGTTCAGCACGCTGGGAATGATTCGCGGGCGCCACTGCCGACGGCAGGCGCTCGCGCATGTGCGGCGAATCTTAAAACCGGCTGGCCATTTTGTGTTGCATGTCCACAACTACTGGTACAACCTGCGCGATCCCCAGGGCCCAACCTGGCTGATGAAAAATCTGCTGAGCGCACCGTTCAGCCGTGATGTGGAGATCGGCGACAAGTGGTTTCCTTATCGCGGATTGTCGCGGATGTTTCTCCACGTTTTTCGTTGGCGCGAGTTGGCCGACGATTTGCAGTCTGCCGGTTTCCGCATCAAGAAGCGTATCCCGCTCGATGCCCCTCGCCGACAGCCATTGCGTTGGCCCTGGCTATTCGGCACGGTGCGCACCAACGGCTGGATTGTGGTGTGCCAGTAAAAAAGGGCCCTTGCCCCAATTTCCAGTCCTTGATTGTTGTCGATGATGTCTAAGTCTGAGCTGGTTGCGTCCCGGAAAGACCATTCGCTTGCCAAGCTGCCTGGTGTCGCTATACAACAAGTGAATACAGCTCTTTGAAATTGGACTGTCGTAGCTGCGCATCCGTCCATCGATTCGTCGAATAGAAACAAGGAAACACACCGTATGTTCCTCAGAGATGTTTGTTGGGAAATGCGTCTCTTGCTCGCCGTGGTTGCGATCCATCAAAGTTTGGCGAACCACAGTCTGCGAGCGGGCGAGGATGGAGACGCCAACGTTCGGCCCAATATCCTGCTGGTGTTTGTCGACGATCATGCCTACCAGGCGATCAGCGCATACAGTTCGCGCATCAATACGACGCCGAACATCGATCGCATTGCTCGCGAGGGCGTGCGGTTTGATAGGTGCTACGTAAGCAACTCGATTTGCGGCCCCTGTCGAGCGACAATTCTCACCGGCAAGTACAGCCACACGAATGGCTTTTACGTGAACGGAACTACGCCGTTCGACGGTTCGCAGCAGACGTTTCCCAAACTACTGCAAAATGTCGGCTATCAGACGGCTCTCATTGGCAAATGGCATTTGCGGTCCGATCCCACCGGCTTCGACCATTGGGACATCCTGATCGATCAGGGGCCGTACTACAATCCGACGATGATCCGTAACGGCGAACGTATCGCACGTACGGGCTATACCACGGAAATTATCACCGACTTGGCGCTCGATTGGCTGGCGAATCAGCGCGATGCCGAAAAGCCGTTTCTGCTGATGTATCAACACAAAGCACCGCACAGACCATGGGATCCGGCGCCAAAGTATATGCACATGTACGACGAAGTCGATCTCCCTGAACCGCCGACGTTGTTTGAGGATTATTCCCCGCGTGGCCCGGCCGTACGGCAACAAGATATGACGATCGCCGAGACCATGAGCGATCGGGACCTAAAATTCGAGGGCCCGCCGAATCTAACTCCCGAACAGCAGGCTGCGTGGGATGCCGTCTATGGTCCCAAGAACAAGGCGTTTCGAGAGGCAAAACTCTCGGGAGACGATTTGACGCGGTGGAAATACCAGCGATACGTCAAAGATTATCTTCGGTGCGTGGCAGCGGTGGACGATCAGCTGGGTCGGGTGTTGGATACCCTCGACGAGTCGGGGCTGACCGACAAAACGATCGTCATTTATTGCTCGGACCAAGGTTTTTATCTGGGCGAGCATGGCTGGTTCGACAAACGCTGGATGTACGAGGAGTCGCTCCGCACTCCCTGCCTAATTCGCTGGCCGGGTGTCGTGGAGCCAGGCACTTACAACGATGACATTGTTTCGCCGCTCGACTTTGCCGCAACTTTTCTGGAAGTTGCCGGTGCAGAGTTGCCGCCCGATCTACAAGGTCAATCGCTTGTCCCGATCTTAAAGGGAAACACCCCCGACGATTGGCGGAAATCGTTTTATTATCATTACTACGAATACCCAGGCTGGCATTACGTTCGCCGTCACTACGGCGTGACAGACGGTCGTTTCAAGCTGATCTATTTTTACGAGCCAGATGTTGACCATTGGGAGATGTTCGATCTCTACAACGATCGCAACGAGCTACAAAACGTGTTCGACAATCCAGCGTACGCTAAGGTGCGCCAACGATTGGAAGCGGAACTTGCACGACTACGAGAAGAATTAAAAGTCCCAGCCGAGGACCCCGCCTCGACGATTATCCCCAATCTTCCCCCGCGCACCCGCACGCCGGTGCCATAATTGCTTGAGTAGGAGGGCGTGAGTAAAGCCATCGCTGAAGCGGCGATCTGAGAAGTGCTCCCTGTAGGAATCGAACCTACAACCTATTGATTAAGAGGCGAACCTGGGAGCAAGCTGAAAACACTCAAAATCCTTGAACAGTTCTCATCTTAGCGCCTTCTATAGCAGTTGCAAGTCCTCTTACTTGATTGCAACGTTTCTCGAAGAAAAGCGGTATGTGCGTTTTTAAAAACGGTAACAAAACGGTATGAGATTTGCGCTGATTTTTGGAGGGTCGTATAAACTTGGCCAGGGCTAGTGGCGGGGAATTTTAACCTTAGGTATCCGCCCAGGACCGATCCGCCGTTAGGTGGGCTCAGAAGCCGAAGGGAGAGCAAGAAAGGGTTCCGGCGCAAGGGGAAGAGAAAGGTGATATGCGGGCGGTTGTTGAAATCGACCACCGGGTTTTCCTATTCAATTTCTCGGAGAATATCCATCCGTTGTTTATTCCCGGACTCTTGTTTTTCTTGGTAGTCTTCGGAAGCGTTTATGCCCCGTATCCACAAGTGCTTGAGCAAGTCATACAAAGAGCCAATCGCTTCGGGTAGCACGGGTAGCCCAGACTGATAATACCTTACGGAGTCAACTTTCTCAGTTGGGATTTCGTAAAACAATCGTTGGTCCTTAAGTTCGCTCAACATGATGAAATTTCGAGAGGTTTGCAGGAATAAATACCCCACTTCTGGTTGTATAGACCCACGGGAGTCGTCGGCTAGTTCCAAAGCTACAGGTATGCCCCCGCCGTATTTTATCGTTCTCAAGAAAGACGCATAATTTTCGATTGAAAACAAGTTAAAGAGAACAAACCCCGCGAATAAGACTGTAGTTGTTATTGAGGGGACCCACGAATGGCCACTTAAAGAGAATAAAAGCGAGAGTGCTACGTAGTTCATCAACAGGCCGAACAGTGCCATTCCGTACACATTCGAATCATCTAAGGACCAAATGCCGGCAAAAGTCATCGCCATGAGTACCGCAGTAGGGAGCTTATTAACTATCCAACCGAGAAGGGTTTTGTTTGGATGGCTGTAGGCTTTTTGGCAGAGTTTCGTGAGATAGCGATAGAAGTAAAATACGAACAGAAATCCGAAAAGAACTACTAATGATAGGCAGAGATAGGAAACACCAACGGCGACACCTAGGAAAGGCACGCCTTCAACCGGTAGTCGTGCCCCGTATCCCACGGCATAGTTGTAAAGAGCAAATATGTTAAGGATTCCCAGCGATGCCGCTCCGAGTAGTGATGAAACTAACGGCATAGCAAGGATACGGCCGACAGTAAACCAGTCGAAATTTACCCACCGTTTGCTTTCAGCTAGCTCATTCAAATTGGAACCTTCAATTCCACTCTACAGAAAAACTAACCCGCACTTTCGCTCATGGCTCGCAAGTCATCGGCTCGGACGCGCGAGCTTGTTACTTGATTTGCGCAGAGACAGTTGCCGTGTTGACGGCTGCGAAATCAGGTAAGTTAATTTTCGGTGACACTAGCAAACTACCTTCGCCATTGTAAAGACTATCGAGAAACAAAAACGGGCGGCGAGTGGCCAAGCCTTTAGATATAAAATCGTGATAATGCAAATAGCTGACTAGAACGCAAAGACCCCCGACAGCGTTTAGGACGTTTCCTAGATTGCCGAGGTCGGCGTACCTATGTCGTTCGTGTTTAACTTTGTTGTAGTCTTGCCACCAATCGGGGCGGCGCTCGGTAGTCCAATCCTCCCACGGCTGAAACTGCAAACTGAAACGAGGAACACAGATTAGTATCGTCGGAATATGCCGGAACCGTGGAAGCATAATCTCGCCATATTCGTTGATTCTGCCCGGATCGCTCCCTGGCGAAACCCGTTCGCAAAGCACTTTGCAAACGACATCGATTTCCGAACATGCAGACAACAATAACCGCGTACACTCAATAGAACTGGTGCCAAAGTTTTCCTCGTTGAGCGAGACGTAACGTGACAGCCGCTCAACGTCCTCTACCAAACTAAGAAAGTATTGCCAGTGGGGGTATTCCATAATTTCAACCTCGGAAGGTGAGGGATTTTGCCACCGCCTACGGGATAGCCTATCCGCCAGTTTTCGGGAAAACAACGTCCCAAAAAAACTTCCCTTGCAATTAGCCCCGAATAGTGGCAATTGAAGTCGGTTCGACAAGAAATCGACAGTCGAAGTTTCACTGACGCTGGCGATGCGGGATTTTCGTGGCTCTAGCAATCCTGGCAATCGCCGGCAGGTCTTCATACTAAGGTCTTATCGTCTATGCTGTAATCTTTGCATGAACTTCGCAGCGTCCACTTCCATTGCATTAGCAAACTGCAAGAATTCAACGACATCTAGTCGCCTTTCACCACGCTCGACCTTTGAGATATCAGTCTGCTGCCAACCAATCTTTTCGGCCAATTCAACTTGGGTTAGCCCAGACTCAATTCTCGCCTCCTCCAGCAATTGAGTGAATCGGCGATAGGTGGCAGTAAAGACAGACTTAGGCACGGCTTAACTCGACGGGATTCTAGGGAATCCTGCCTTTTACACCACGACGACAAGTAGTCGAATTTCGACTATACTTATGACTGTGCCTGACTTCTGAGAAGGATTTCTTTACCAAGTAGATGCGATAGCTTGGCGTACTGGCGAGGATGTCGTGACTCTCAAGGTGTCTTCTGGTTTTCAAGGAGAGATTTGGACGGCGTCAACGGCCATAAGATAGACGGTGAGCCAAGGGGACATATTCTATCCAATTTGTACTTTTTACTGCATTGAATTGGAGGCTACTCATGAACGCTAGATTGTTCGTTGTTGGGCTCATAGTTGGTTCGCAAGTATCAGCATGTGAAGCGATTACATTTCGACCTCTCGGAGACCTTCCGGGTGGACACTTTGCAAGTCAAGCGCTTGGAGTATCCGGAAATGGGAAGATTGTCGTCGGTGAAGGCAGCACACCTACAGGACCAGAAGCATTTCGATGGGAAAATGGTGTAATGGTTGGACTTGGCTTTCTTCCTGGGGCTGAAGACTTGAGTCGTGCCAATGCTATATCGGCGGACGGAAACGTGATTGTTGGAGTGAGTCAGTCTGGCACTCTTACAGAAGCATTCCGCTGGGAGAATGGAATCATGGCAGGACTCGGAGATTTGCTTGGAGGAGGCCCAAGTAGTTCCGCATCCGCTGTTTCAGGTAATGGATCGGTAATTGTCGGTCACAGTGAAAGCAATGCACCATTTCAAGCATTTCGCTGGGATAGTGGTGGGATTGTAGGAATACCGATTCCAGCAGGATTTGAGTGGACTAGTGCTTCAGGTATCTCAGACGATGGTACAGTGATAGTTGGCGCTGGTTCCAAGCTCCTGAATGGTGGTGGTGAAGTCCTACTTGTGGAGAATGGTGTTATGTCGACCCTCAACCCATTCAACACTTTTAGCTCAGGAGCGCAGAGCATTTCCGGTGATGGGAATGTGATTGTCGGTGCTTTCAGTGCTGCCAGTGGTTCTGGTCTTGGTTTCAAGCTTGAAGGAGGAGTTGCCACACAATTAGATGACTTTGGCACGGGAGGCAGTATTCCCCTAGCTGTTTCCCACGATGGTTCTGTAATTGTTGGAAGAGTTGGAACATCCGGATCGACTTTCCGTCATGAAGCTGCCATTTGGATAGGATCCGGTGGCGTTATAAGTCTAAAGAGCCTCTTGCTTCTTCAGGGTGTTCAAAACGTATCGGGATGGCATTTGAACCAAGCCAATGCTGTTTCAGATGATGGCACGGTAATAGTAGGAGTCGGATTAAACCCAGATGGCAATGATGAAGCCTGGATAATTGACCTGAACGAAGTCCCCGAACCATCTTCTGTAGTTCTATGGCTACTTGCATTATCGTGTACAAATGCCAAACTTTTCAGAGCGAAAGCACGCGATTAGACACAAACACTTCTGACAAGAGCATGAAAATGGAACCAATGATCCGTTTTGAATGTCCTTCTTGTGGCAAGTCATTGAAAAGCCCATTGAATCTGTCTGGGACAGAAGGGAAATGCCCAAGGTGTGAATCGAAGTTTACGGTTCCCGAGTTAGTGCAGGCTAAACCAGATGGCCATATTGAATCAGAAGAAAACAAATCTCCCAGCGCAGAAAATCTCCCTCCTGATATCAAATACAGGAATGAGAATGATCAGCGAGTCGGCAGTGAGCACACTAATTATCTATTAAAGGGCACAATATTCAGTTCAAACAGTTACCACCTTATAAGAATGTCCATAAGCGGATTGAGAATAATTTCACAGCTTATGTTTGTTTGGATTGGCATTGGAGATATAACAGAATTCTGTGGATGAGGCATCTTGAAAAAGGCGGCGTACTTGGGTTTGATTTGGTTTATTCAAGACCTCAACCCCAGGAGCACGCCACCATGTGCGAAGCTAACAGTTCCACGATCGAGTTTCCAGCCCT
>JAJDED010000033.1 GCA_029259915.1 Planctomycetota bacterium
AGCCGTCCAGTGTTTCCACTTCTCGAACATTTGTAGATGCCGAACGAAGATCATCAAAAACACCTCGCAGAATGCACTGATGCGATAGCATTGCTTAATGCTTGGTGTGAAAGAACTTATCAATAACTACGTGCCATTCGACGATCAATCCGAAGCTAGTTCGCAGAGAGCGGATTGGATGTCGTAGCAGTACGCTTTCTCGCAATGCCACCTCCGACAATTCCTAACACGACACCTACCGCAGGAATTCCTAGGAAAACAAGAAGACCAGTAACAGTTTGCAGTGTGCGTGAGCTTATTGCTCCAAAGAAACCTGATTTGTACACATCCCAAATTCGCTGCTGAGCAACACTGCCAAGTAGCCAACCTGCGAATACAGCAAACAGTATCCAGTAAAGACCATACCTTTGGAATCCAATCCACCATCGACGCTTTGAATCTGTCCGGGCAGCTATCATTATCCATCCGAACTGTAGTATCGCGGCGAACAGGCATGCCCCCAAGTTTGCGAGCTGCGATACGCCGCCGTTTAACAATCGATATGAATTGAGGATTCGCAAAGCGGTCAAGTCAACTGCAACAACTGTAAGCACCAATAGCAGTCCCAATACAGAGTATTGCAAATTTCGATTGCGTTTTTCCATCCTGCCGCTACCAAGAGTTTTAGGTGTTGCCGAGAAGCTATTGGCAAGGCCGATTGTACATTTTTTGCGAACCTGGGGCGATACCCATAGTGCCGCGAATCAGCGGCTTGCCGGTTGCCCGGAACCCTGCGGTTGCCGGCCTAGGTCGATTTGGTTCCATTCGCCTTTGACGATGCCTTCGAGTTTTACTTCGCCGGTGGACTGGATGTAGGTCAGCTTGCGGGCTGACTGTTCTGAAAAAGGTGCGCCTACGAATTCTTGATGGATAAGTGTCGCGGGGCGTTGTCCGTTGCCTTCTAGGACGAACATGGTTTTCGGTTGGTCGTAGGTTGCGCGTTGCGCACGTGCGGTAAATGTGCCGCGCTCGCCGGCGGGGCCTTCGATGGTGACATTGCCGGCGGCAAACAACTCGACCGCACCCAAACGCGACGATCCGTTCGCGCGATTCATAGGGCTTTCGGCGATTCCGAGTTGCTCGCTAGTGATCCATATGGTTCCCGGCCCTGGGGAACCGCGTAGCGAAATTTCGAGTTTTTGCTCCCAGGCATCGACCGGTCCGTAAACCGACTTGGTATTGCCAAACACTTCCACCCGCCGCTGGTGCAAATTTCCGCGTACGCCTCGCCGGAAATCAACCCGCAGATAACCGAGCCGTTGTGATGGCCGATTTCTGCCGCCACTTGGCAAAACCTGGCCTCCGAGTTTGGATCCGCCGGAAAGGTGGACCGATTCCAGCCTGCCCGGTCCTACGCCAGTGATGTTGCCCGTCTGTTGATTGACGGCGATTGACTCGAGGGTCATGTCTTGGATCGAGGTCACGCCACCGGCGTCGCGCTGTTGGAACTTTGCCCGCACACCTTCCCAGCACTCGATTTGTTCCAGTTGCGTTTCTCCCTGCCGCGTTGCGCCGTCAAATTGCACGGGTGCTGAGAGTACTGCCACGAGTTTTTCGGTATCCAGCGTACCGTCCTGGGTGCGCGCTTTCACGCGGCCGCGGAATGTGATGCGATCTTGGTCGAGCTCCATTCCATTTTGCCAGCGGATGGCCAGTTTGGTTGGCGAAGTCAATTGCCGACCGTTCAAATCACGATGCAGCGGCAGCTCCATTTCTCCCGGCGAATCGATCCACGCCCGACTGGTGCCGCGATTGATTCTTAGGCTGTTGGCATGAAGCGTAACGCCCGACGCGGTGATCGAAGCCGCCTCGCCTTGCAGAGTAATCTCGGCGTTGGGAGTGTCGGCATCTTTCACGCGGAGTTGATCTGCCTTGACGACTAGTGGTTCGCTGGCGGTTGTGTTGGTTGCCGTTTCGCGAAAATCGACATTTCCGGTGACTTCAATCTGGCTTACCTCGGGACGGCGCTGCCGCATAGCTAATTCTACGTTGAGCTCGTCGCCTACGACACGATAAGTGCGTTTGTCACCGCTGCCGGGGCCTCGGAAAGTTTTTCGACTGCGCGAAGCATTGGCTCCATCGGCAGTCGCCAAAACTAAATCGCTGGAAAGGTACTGCACCGCGACATCGAGTTGATTGACTTTGCCACTTAACTCAGCCGATTCGATTGCGACGTGTCCGCTGGCGACAATTCGCTCAGGCACGACGTCGGCGGGCAGTAGGTCGGCTTCCGAACCATCACCCTTGCGTTCGCGAAGCAAGACTTCCATGTTGTCAGCCCACAGTCTACCCATGCCGACCATATCGAGTTTAGGTCGTCCATGGAGCGACATCACCGGTCGTCCCTGGATCCGTTCGAGCCGCAACGATTCGGTCCAACGCGCCTCGAAGGGCTGGGCACGCCGATCGCCGGTGAGTGCGCGAATCCAACCGTTGCCCGCCGCCAATAGATTGCCGATCCGCGCGGTCGAATCACGCGGAGGGGCTTGGTAGCGAATCATCGGAGCGTGGATTTCGCTGCCTTGGTAGGTCAGCACCACTTCGTCTTGACTATCGAATGTTGCACGCCGCGAAACGATTTCCAATCGCATACGTCTACATCTGGCCGTAGCCTCTAGCGACGGAACATCCAATTGCACCTGGATTTCGTCGGAACCCAGCGCTTCGATCATTGCGGGCTTCAACCCGGAGAACGCATGGGGCTTGCCGCCAACAGCAACTGCCCTTTCCGATTCCTGCCTGTCGGCGTGAACCGTTTCTTCGTCGCTTGCCAGATAAAGATTCAACCTGTCGCAAAACAGCTGATCGCGAACGCCCGAGGCGTGCTGCTGAATAAGCTGGACCTGATCGACGAACGATGCCATTTGATTCGCAAAATCGAAACGAAATCGACCGCGACTGGCAATTTTGATTGGCGGCGGGGCCACTTCGGAATCTCCTGCCGGCGGAGTGTCTAACCACTGCATTTTCTCCGGAGCAAGCTGCGCCCGAACTTCGTGCAGGATCTCCAGTGAGTCGATCGCGCCGATTTGTGGACCAGCGCTACCAGCTTGGGCACTTTCCACGGCCACCAGTCGCATTTCCAGTACGCGTCCGCGACCCCAATGGCGACCCACCTGCATCTCCACTTTTTCTTCCGTGCGGATTAGGTCTTCGTTCATGTACAAGTCGCGCGTGGTCAACAGTAGATCGTCGTGTGGCCCTGGCTCGTGCATATCGCTACGAATGACGATGTCGCCCACGAGCTTTCCCCATTGGATTCGTCCCAAACCACCCAAACCGGAACGAAAACCCTCGTCCATTTGCAATACCGCGCCATGCGGCGCTTCGAGAACGATGGCATCACGTGGAGGCGGTTCGCCTTGGACGCGCGCACGGGGGAAAAACAGCATCACACACTGATTCACTCGTATTTGGCCATCGTCCCGCGGCTCGTAATCGTCTAGCACGATCATCACGCTGCCGGTTTCCAATGTCTTGGGCGGAGCGGCACGTGTCCAATGGCCGACGGGAAAATACGCAGAGAGCAACTTGCGAACCCTGTGCGGGGTGGCATAGGGCTTGCGGGTTGCTGTAGACGCGGTCGGTTCCTGGCGTTCACCGGATGCGGCCGGCTCCAGAAACGGCACGGCCAAAAGCACGTAAGCCTGATACACCGCCACTGTCACGGCAAAGGCGATCGCAGCGTGCATCAAACGAGTGAACATGGAAGTGAATGCGGGATTCGGAATTCGGATTGTCGCCACGGCGACTCGCCTGTGGAGAGCGGATTTTTGCAAGTGCCCCGGTTACTCCGGGACTAACTCTTGTATTTGCGTACTGCGGAGTCCCAACGGTCGGTGTTTTTCAAAAGTAGTTCGATAACTTCACGCACTGCCCCGCATCCGCCTCGGACACTGGTGGTGTAATCGGCGGCGGAACGCACCTCTTCTGCCGCATCGGCGACCGCGACGCCCAAGCCCACATGGTCGATCACGGCCAAGTCGGGCAGATCGTCGCCGAGGTAACAAACCTGTTCGAGGGTATGATCTGCTTCACTGCAAATCGAACGTACCACTTCCAGTTTGTTGTCGATTCCTTGCCGAAGAATCGCGATATCCAACTCCGCAGCGCGTAGCTTCACCACCTGTGAACTGCGGCCCGTAACAATGCCAAATTGCCCACCACTTTGTTGCCAAAGCCGGATACCCTGCCCGTCGCGAATATGAAACTGCTTGGACTCGACACCCTGGTTGTCAAAAATAAGCCGACCATCGGTCAGCACCCCATCCACGTCGGAAAGGACAAGACGAATCGCAGCACATTTTTCTGCAAGTTTAGTCATAAAAAATCAATAAGATCCGCGTTTGCTTAATCCCTTCCCCTTTCCACTTTTCAATTTCCCCTTTCCCACTTCAGTCCTCGTACTCGTCCGCAGGATAAATGCGAACAATCGTCGGACCGTTATCCTCGGGGGCGTGGGCAGTTGTCGGTTCGGGCAACATGCCGACGATGTCGGTGACATCGATCATCCCCACCGGGCGGCCATCGGCGTCGACGACCGGCAGTTCGCTAATTTTTCTCTCGGCAAGGATCTCGATCGCTGCGCTCATCGGTTGCCCTTCTTGGACGGTCGTGGGAGCGGTAATCATCACCTCGCCAGCCGGACGGTCGAGCGCCGCGTCTTGCCGTTGTTCGATGAGTCGGGCCAGATCGCTGTCGGTAAACAAACCTGCCAGGCGACCTTGTCGATCGGTAAGCATGATTGCCCCGCTCCGCCGGCCTGGCTTGGTGCAGGTGACTAGTACTTTGCGAATCGTGTCGTCGGCCCGCGCCAGTCGGCACTCGTCGAGAGGGCGCATGTGGTCTTCGACATGCGAGAGTTTCAATCCAAGCGATCCGCCTGGATGGAAACGGGCGAAATCCTCCGCGCCAAAACCTTTTAGTCGGCTCACCACCAAGGCCAACGCATCTCCCAAGGCAAGCATCGCTGCCGTGCTGGTGCTCGGCGCCAGGCCGAGCGAACAGGCTTCGTCCAAATCGCCCGTGGGCAAAACAATTTGAGCAGTTCGACCCAACGTGCTTTGAGCGTTTGCAGTGATGGCAACAATTGGCACACCCAATTGCGCAAATGACGGGAGCAGTTGCGCCACCTCGGCCGTTTCGCCGCTTTGCGAAAGCACCAATGCTACGTCGTACGGATGCAGACGACCCAAGTCGCCGTGAAATGCTTCGGCGGGATGCAAAAAATGGGCCCGGGTGCCGGTCGAAGCAAACGTGGCGGTAAGCTTTTGACCGATCAATCCTGCCTTGCCGATGCCGGTGACAATCAGATTGCCATCGAGTTTTACTAGCATGTCGACCGCGCGAGAAAAACTACGATCGAGTTTTTCGACCAACTCGGTCAATGCGTGGGCTTCGGCGGCAATCACTTCGCGACCGAATTGGAGAACATCTTCATCCGAACGTGGAGCGACCGCTGGCCGCGCACGCCGCGCTGCTTGAGGTTTCATCGAACCGTCTTCCTTGACGAAGCGAGTGTGGCGGGGAAATAGGAGCGGCGGATTGTAGGGAATCGCCCGCATTGCCACAACGCGAACACGGGTGCTAGCACATAGCGCGGAGACTCTGCTCCCGACGCCATGCAAAGTTCTTGCTCCGCCACACGATCAGACCTGCCACCAAAACCGGCAGTAGCAATTGGCAACACTGCCAGGGATCGCTAGCGTACCAAGCCCAGACGTCGTGCAGGGAGTTGGACATGAAAAAGTAGGGGATGCTCATCATGACCATGTCGGCTCCCAACGGTTCGCCGGTCTCCAGGTTGATGGGATTGCCGGGAAATCGATCGACGAAACCACACTTAAAAGTGCCCACGTGTACCGCGAGAACCAGCGCTGCCAAGGTAATCCATTGCCAGCCCACACCCGCGCGGGATGCCCGTCGCGACAGGAAGAGCAGCACGGCAGCAGGCATGACAAAGACACACCAACCGATGAACCCGTACATTATGAGATACTCACTCGTGGATACGATACCGTCGTTGGACGGATCTTCGATACCCGTCAGCTTCATAGCACTAACCACTACGACTGCGAGAATCAGGTAAGTACTGACCCAAGCCGTGATTAGTAATACCAGAGGCCCGAACAGAAAAGTCAACAACGGCCAACGGCCGCACCAATGCCGCCGTTGGAACTCGCGGACGGACTTTTTGACCAGCGTTTTTTGATCGCCAAGCCGTTGGGCTGCTTGGGTAGCGGCGGCTGGCTCGTCGAGACCGCTTGTCAGCAGTTCTTCGGTAAGATCGCGATGGTGGTCGGCCAATTCCGCGGCTGTTTTCTGTGCATAATCGACCGGCAAACCGCGGCGGACCAAATCTGTCTGAAAACCTTCAAGCAGTTTTTGCGTGTTCATACTTGCCTCCTTGCAAGATGCGGCCCACCGATGAAACCACCTGGGACCATTGCGCCTGGGATTGGGCCTTCTGTTTGTGGCCCTTAGTGGTTACGCGATACACAACCCGACTGCGACCACCGACGTCGATCCGCCGCGAAGACAAATCGCCCCGCTCGGCCAGTTTATGCAGCAACGGATAAATGCACCCCTCGCCGAATTCGAGAGTTTCGCCGCTGGCCTCTTTGATCGCTTGCACCAGTTCATAACCGTACATGGGCCGTTGGCTCAAAAGTTCGAGCACAACCAGCTCTGGCACACCATTCAAAAAGTCGGGATTGGTTCGTCGTTTGCTCGTGGCGAAGGAGGTGCTCATGACGGCGGACGATACCTATTGGTTTGAGGTATGTCCAGAACAGTTTTCTAAACGCAAAAAAACTTCGTGGTGGGTCAGTTACCCTTGCTTTCTTGGCCGAAGGCCATTTTCAACGTAGCCTGGGGCTACGCCCCAGGTTTAAGATTTTTTCATGTGTGTTCGGCTGAAAGCCGTATTCACTTGCGCTTTAGGTAAATATGGCCTTTGGCCAAACAATGTTTCTACCTTTTGATCCCTGGGGCGTTGCCCCAGGCTACGGTGAAGTGAGGCCTTCGGCCAAATTGACACACCGCAAAAAAAACTGAGAACCGTACGGTAGAAACAAACGTACTCAAAAAGAGGCGCTGGCTAATAGCTAATAGCTGATAGCTCGATGGGCGCATAAAAATGCTCCCAGAAAAGCACACGTCCCAGGGGGGCAAAGGACGTTGATACCTTTCCGGGAGCGATTGGACGCAATGACGCTTGCGGTCAGGCGGACGCACGAGTGTGTCAGCTCATGCGACGGGGAGTGTATCGCAGCGGTGGGTGGCATCCGTGCCTACTCCAACCGCTCCGCGGGTCAACCTGTGTGAAACGAGCCGACCCACCACGTGGTCCCTTTTGAGTCTATTCCTTGCAGCTAAAGTTTTGTGAATTTGCCGCCCTTGCTGCCGCTCGGGATTAACTTTTTGTTTTCACGATTGCGAAACTGTGTGTTGGCTTCCTTGCCTTCGCGTGACCTTAAAAGGTTTTGTTTCGTTCGTGGGTCGGGAGAATACGGCAGGGAAAAATCTCGGTCAAGGTCGGTTTGCAATGAGAATCGAAAAACTTTTTGGAAGATTTCTTTTGCTTGCGAACCACAATCAATCGGTCCGCCTTGGGTAGTGTGGTTGCGATTGCAAGATCAAAAATGTAGTGGCTGCAATGCAGTGCGATGCTAGCATCAGGCCGCGAGATTTTTTTGTGCTTGTTGCGCGCATCGTATCCACGCGTTCACCTCTTTTACGCTTGGTTTCGGTTGTTGCGGCAACCATTCGGAAGCGTCCGCTGCGCGGCAGGACTTTTCCAACTCCGACAACAGTTCAGTAGGCGTAAAACGCGCAATCCGCTGCGCCGACGAAAAACCTGCCGCGGCAAGCCTTCGCGCCGCTTCGGCAGGCAATCCCGGAGCGTCGACCAAAAGTCGCGTCTCGCGCTGCCAATCGGCCACTATTCTCGAGGAAAAACGCTCATCCTGCAGGCGTTCGGCTACCGCTTGCGGTTTCGCCGCCAAGAGCTGCGTCACCGTGCGCACCCCCAATTGCGTCAGTCGCCCCGCGATTCGCGGCCCCAGCGACAACACATCCGCCACATTGCTTTGGTGAGTCCAGCGTGTCATGCGCGGGATACTAGGCGCTGGGCAAGGCGGTGTGAAGAGCGATTAAGCCCCAGGATATTTCGCTCATTTTGCCGGCTCGTCGACGACGTGCCGAGCAACCTCGGTCCAGAAGTCGACCAGATTGATCGAGAGTTCCTGCAAGCATGGCGACTGGTAGCAGTCGTCGTGCTGCGGCTGCACTTCAAAACGGCCATTGCGATTGATGAGGAAATCGAACTGACGCTCGCTGGGATCGACTATCCAATACTCGGCCACACCAAACTCAGCATAGAGATTCAGTTTGTCTACTCGGTCGCGCCGAATATCCGACCGAGACAAAATTTCGATCACGAGATCGGGCGGGCCGTTGACTTGGTCTTTGATGATGCCACGCCGATCTTTGCTCACATAGATCAAGTCTGGCTGAACAATACTATGATCGGCTAACACCACATCGATTGGCGAAGCCGCAGCGCAACCGCCGGATTGGCGTGCGGTGCGAAGCACGAGTTCTGAAAGCACTAAAGAAATCGTTTGATGCAAGAATGTCGGTGCTGGCGACACGATGAGTCTCCCTAGCAAGAGTTCCACCGGCTCGCCCTCCGGCAACTTCCAATAATCGGCAGCGTGGTGCGGGCCCAGAGTCGAAGGCGGAGAAAAGCCGGGCAGCATATCGAATTGTGACGACTGGGTGCTCATGGCTTCATTGTAACCGGAGAGTCAAAGAACTTACCAGTCTTTTCTTCTTGCTTCGCTAGGTGCTTTGAGCAGTTGCACCTCGGGAGTCCCGCCTGAAAGCTTTTTCTTCCTGAGGGAAGCGGTCTTGCAGCGCCTGGACTTCCATCTCTTGATTGCGGAGGGCGTCGAGCGCCATCACGGCGGCCGTGGCGGCTTCGATGGTGGTGAGGCATGGCACGCCGGCGCTCACGGCGGCGGCGCGGATTTTTCCTTCGTCGGTCCGTGCTCCTTTGCCGCCCGGCGTGTTTACCACCAGCGCGACTTCGCCGTCTTCCAGGAAGTCGAGAAGATTGGGGTGCCCTTCGGCAATTTTTTTGACGTGACGCGTGGGAACTTCTGCTTCCGCCAAGACACGGGCCGTGCCTTCGGTAGCCAGCAAGGTATAACCCATCTCGTGCAGGCAGCGGGCGATGTCGACCACGTGTTGCTTTGCCTTGTCGGCAACACTCACAAAAACATTTCCTTCGCTAGGCAATACCGTGCCGGCAGCGAGCTGACTCTTTGCAAACGCGATGCTGAAATCGGGGCTGATGCCCATCACTTCGCCGGTGGAACGCATCTCGGGGCCAAGCACGATGTCGACGCCCGAGAATTTGATGAACGGCAACACGCTTTCCTTCACGGAAACGTGGCTCGGCACGGGATCTTCGGTAATGCCCTGTTCGGCGAGCGATACGCCGGCCATCACTTTCGCAGCAATTTTTGCGACGGGCATGCCAGTCGCCTTGGCAACAAACGGCACGGTGCGACTGGCGCGAGGGTTGACTTCGATAATGTAGATCGTGGGGCGAAGGGCGAGGGACGAGGGGCTAGACTCATCACCATCATGCGTTTCCAAACCTTCCTCGCTCCTCACTCCTCGCTCCTCGCCCTGCTCTTCTTCCCATTTCACGGCGAATTGCACGTTCATCAAACCGACGACTTTCAACTCACGGGCCAGCGCAACTGTGGCAGTGCGAATTTCTTCGACCACTTCGCGTGGCAAACTGTAAGGAGGAATCACACATGCCGAGTCACCCGAGTGGATGCCTGCCTCTTCGATATGCTCCATGATGCCGGGTACAATTACGTCGACGCCGTCGCTGATCGCATCGACATCGACTTCGGTCGCACCCTCTAAAAAGCGATCCAAGAGCACGGGCTGACCTTGGGCTGCGATAAATGCTTCGGCAACAAACCGTTCGAGCTGCGATCGGTCGTAACAGATTTCCATAGCCCGCCCGCCCAAGACAAAACTTGGCCGCACTAAGAGCGGATAGCCAATCCGCTTGGCGATGCTGCGCGCCTGATCCATCGTACGGGCAATCCCGTTGGCCGGCTGCCGGAGTCCCAGCCTATCGAGCAATTGCTGAAATTTTTCGCGGTCCTCAGCCCGTTCGATCGCGTCGACGCTGGTGCCGATGATTGGCACGCCGGCGCTTTCCAAAGCCCGGGCCAGGTTGAGCGGCGTTTGCCCGCCGAATTGGACGATCACCCCGTCAGGATCAACACGGTCGCAAACGTTCAGCACATCTTCCACCGTGAGCGGCTCAAAGAATAACAGATCGCTCGTGTCGTAATCGGTACTGACCGTTTCAGGATTGCTGTTGACCATCACCGACTCGATGCCCATCTCGCGTAGTGCAAAACTGGCATGGCAACAGCAATAGTCGAACTCGATCCCCTGCCCAATGCGATTGGGCCCGCCGCCAAGAATCATGATTCGAGGGACAAGAGGTGAGAGGTCGGAGGTCAGGGATTCTTTTTCATCCCCCCCCTGCTCTCCAAACCCTGATCTCTGACCTCCGACCTCCGACCTCTTTTTCTTCGGCGGCACTTCGTCTTCGGATTCGTAGGTAGAATAGTAGTACGGCGTGTATGCCTCGAACTCGGCGGCGCAGGTGTCGACCGATTTGAAGGTGGCAACAATTCCCAACTCGAGACGCCGTTGTCGGACTTCGATCTGCGTGGTGTTGAACATGATGGCCAATTGCCGATCGGAAAAACCTTGTCGCTTGGCGGTCCGCAGCATTGCGGGCGACATTTGATCGAAGCTGCCGCACGCGCGGATTTGTTCTTCCGTTTCGACGATTTCCAACAAGTTGTCTAAGAACCAACGGTCGATCGCTGTTAGTTCGAAAACTTCGTCGACCGTCATCCCGCTCTTGAACGCGTAGCGCAGAAACCACACTCGCTCGGGGCATGGCCTGGAAATCTTGGCGTGGATTTCCGCATCGTCCGGCTGCTCGTCGGTGCCCCACAGGTCGGAACCGTCGCAGCCGAAGCCGAAGCTACCAACTTCCAAACCTCGCAGCGCCTTTTGGAACGATTCCTTGAACGTGCCGCCGATGGCCATGGTTTCGCCTACGCTTTTCATTTGCGTGGTCAGCGTGTCGTCGGCCTCGGGGAATTTTTCGAATGTGAACCGAGGGACTTTGGTCACGACATAGTCGATCGACGGTTCGAAACAGGCCGTGGTCTCGCGCGTGATGTCGTTGGGTAGTTCGTGCAGGAGATAGCCGACGGCCAACTTGGCGGCGATTTTCGCAATTGGGAAGCCGGTCGCCTTGGAGGCCAACGCGCTCGATCGGCTTACGCGGGGGTTCATTTCGATGACGATCATCCGCCCCGTGTCGGGATGGATGGCAAACTGAATGTTCGAACCGCCCGTTTCGACGCCGATCTCTCGAATCACCGCCAGGCTTGCATCGCGCATGCGCTGGTATTCTTTGTCGGAAAGTGTCTGTGCCGGGGCGACGGTGATCGAATCGCCCGTGTGCACACCCATGGGATCGAAATTTTCGATCGAGCAAATGATTACGACGTTGTCGTCCACATCGCGCATGACTTCCATTTCGTATTCTTTCCAGCCGATGATCGATTCCTCGATCAACACCTCGCTGGTGGGCGATTGGTCCAAGCCGCGGAGAACTAGTTCGTCGTATTCATGGCGATTGTAGGCAATCGCCGAACCACTACCGCCCATCGTAAAGCTCGGCCGCACAACCGCCGGCAGGCCGATCTCGCCAACCCACTCGCGCGCCGCTTCGATCGTAGTGACTGTCTTGCCAGTGCAGACCTCCAGGCCAATCTTGTCCATTGCCTTCTTAAATCGCTCGCGGCTCTCGGCTTTGTCGATCACGTCGGCATTGGCGCCGATCATTTCGACGCCATATTTTTTCAGTACGCCGTGCTTTTCCAAATCCATCGCTACGTTGAGCCCGGTCTGTCCGCCCAGGGTTGGCAACAGCGCATCGGGCCGCTCGGCGTCGATCACTTTGGCGACCATCTCCCAGGTCAGCGGTTCGATGTAAGTGCGATCGGCCGTCGACGGGTCGGTCATAATGGTGGCCGGATTGCTGTTGACCAGTACCACCTCATAACCCTCTTCGCGTAAGGCCTTGCAAGCCTGGGTGCCGGAATAGTCGAATTCGCAGGCTTGGCCAATCACGATCGGCCCGGAACCAATAATCAAAATACGGTGAATGTCGTCGCGTCGTGGCACAGATTGGGCAGGGGGCTAGGAGTTAGGGGCTAGGATTCCGAGGAGTACCCCACGGAAGCCATTGCCGGTGAACGGGCAAATATACGTATAAAATCGCTCTATCGTAGCTTGCCAGAGGGCACTGCGGCAAGTGTCTGCTGAGGCATAGTCTGCTGAGCTTTCGACGGCGGATGTAAAACGCAGGAGCGTTAGGGGCCCAAAAAATTGGGCTGCAGGAAAGAATATGCGAAAACTTCCGCAGGCCATAGACACTAGAATGTGAAAGCCTATCATACCGCCATACTTTGAGCCTGGAACCGTTCCGAACTCAATCTAAATAGAAAATCTCGGCTTATCTGGAAATGACTCATACGCTGAAGCAAACAACATAAGTACAGGGCAAAGGAGGGGGAGGCGTGGGGGTAGATCTACTTTTTGTGGCGGTTGTCTTATTAGCCGCCATTGCCGTCTTCGATCTGACGGTTGGAGTGAGCAACGACGCCGTCAATTTCTTAAATTCCTCGTTCGGCTCGAATGCCGGTTCGCGACGGGTGATTCTAATTATCGCTTCGCTTGGGATCCTTGCTGGCGTAACTTTCTCCGGCGGCATGATGGAGGTGGCGCGAAAGGGCATCTTCCATCCAAGTTACTTTACGATGCCCGAACTGATCACGATTTTTCTTGCCGTAATGCTTACGGACATCATCCTGCTGGATTTGTTCAACACTTATGGCCTCCCCACCTCGACGACCGTCTCGATTGTCTTTGAGCTTCTCGGCGCGGCGGCGGCGATGGCTGTTCTTAAGGTCGTGCAGCTCGGCGAACATTTGAGTGAGGCGATCAACTATATCAATACGGCCAAGGCACTGCTGATCATCGGCGGCATCTTGCTTTCGATTGTGGTTGCGTTCGTTTTTGGTGCATTCATTCAGTTCCTTTCACGCCTTTTGTTTACATTTGATTTCAGCAAACGGTTATCGCGATATGGTGCCTTGTGGGGCGGGGCAGCGATGGCCATGATTACTTACTTTATCCTGATCAAGGGAGCCAAAGGGGCAACCTTCATCACGCCGGAGCGAGCAAAATGGATCGCTTCGAATTCCGCAATGATCCTACTCGGCTGCTTCGGTGTCTCTACAGTCTTGCTGCAACTGTTGCTGCTGCTGCGAGTCAACATACTCAAGGTCGTTGTGCTGGTTGGGACCTTTGCCCTGGCGATGGCCTTTGCGGCAAACGACCTGGTCAACTTCATCGGCGTGCCGATGGCTGGTTATCAGGCTTTCCAAGAAGCGAATCTGACCAGCGAGCCACTGACCGTCACGATGGATGCCCTGGCGGAGAAGGTGCCGGTCGAGGCTCATTTTCTCTTGCTTGCCGGGGCGGTCATGGTCGTCACGCTTTGGATTTCCCGCAAGGCTCAGACCGTCACAGAAACCGAGATCAGCCTTGGCCGACAAGATGAAGGTTCTGAACGATTCGAGTCGATTTTTCTCGCGCGTGTGATCGTCCGGATGGCGATTAGCCTTTTCGACACAGTCAGGCGAATTATTCCGGCACCCGCAAGGTCGGCCATAGCACGGCGTCTTGATACGACGCATTATCAGGCGACAACAGGCGAGGAGAATCGGCCTTCGTTCGACCTGCTTCGCGCAAGCGTGAACTTGACAGTTGCAAGTGCCGTTATTTCGTATGCGACGGCGAGTAAACTTCCTCTCTCTACTACATACGTCACGTTCATGGTTGCGATGGGAACCTCCTTCGCCGACAAAGCGTGGGGACGAGATAGCGCAGTTTACCGAGTCACTGGCGTGTTGACTGTCATCGGCGGCTGGTTTGCTACAGCCCTTACTGCCTTTACCGTATCGAGTCTGTTTGCCGTGGCTATTTACTTCGGCCAGATTTATGGCATTGCCGCGATCATCCTTCTGGCGATTTACGCTTTCTGGACAAATCATCATAGCCACAAGCAACGTGCTTCGTTGGCCGAAATGGAAAAGGTTTTCAACCTCAAGAAAGTGACCGACGTATCCGAGACGCTCTCGATGTCGTTCGAGCACATGACCATTCTCTTGCACGAAATTCGGATATCGATCGAGACGACCCTCGAAGCCCTTTTTACTTCCAATCTCTATTTGCTACAGGGCGAGAAGACGAAGTCGAAACAGCTCCAAGCCTGGGCTAACATTATTGTCGCCAATATCTTCAAGGCGATGCGGCTTATCCAAAGAGAAGATCCGCACATGTCCTCTAAGTACGGCCAAACCGTTCGCCGAATCCAACGCCTTGTCGATAGCCATCGCGATATTACTTTGCGTGCGTACATTCATGTGAGCAATCAACACAAGGAACTGCTCGATGTTCAGGTAAAGGAGTTGCGCCTGATGGCAAACCTGCTCTTTGAGATACTCTCTGATGTCGATGACATACTCGCAGGAAAAAGCTCGTCCAATTTTGAAAGCGTGCATGAGAAGGACAAACAAATTCGCGAATTGGCCGAGAAGCTCCACGAAAAACAGCTCGATCGAATCCGCGATGGATCGTCCAAAACACGCCACTCGATCCTGTTCTACGCCATCATCGGCAACCTGATGGCACAGTCGAAGCAGAACCTCAAACTACTGCAAATCTACGCCGAAGTTGTCGGACACATCGAGAGCTCTGAAGAGTTCGACATGGAGTAGCTCACTTTGGGAGACAACGGTCACATCGAGGCCCTTAGAGAGGTGCTGAGCTAAGGTCAGGCGTCGGAGGCTTGCTCGCCGTGAGCGCGGACGACCTGCTCGATTTCGTCACCGCCCATCCCGCGGTCGAGCAATTCGCGTTTGAATTCCATCTCCTGGCGGTGGCAAACGTATTTGCGGATTTGCTTGGCAATAGTGCCGATAACCCCGGCTACCGCGAAGATTAAGCAAATGATCGCCACCATGTTGAACGGCGTTTGCAGGTCACTGATGGTCTTTAAGAATTCGCTCATCGGATTGCCTTGGCTTGCAGTTCAAGTGCAAAGAGCACAGTAAAAACACTATTATATTATAATAGTCGCTCCTGGGGGATATTCGCTGCCGCAAGTGGATTCTTGGCTACCACTTATGAATTGTGTTCTTTAGGGCAGAGAACTGCCGTATGACCTCTCGGAAGAGTGCCTAATTCTTAGGCGATGGCTGCCCAAGGAGAATTGACTCGGCAACCTAAACTGTTTACTGTAAACGTGTTGGTGAACCCGCAATTGCTGCTAGTGTCAGTGCATGCGGAGAGAGGACTATAGGACGATGGGACCATTGGACTATGGGGCCCCTTCGAGTTTGCCAACTTTCACCCACATTTTTTGTCCTCCCAGTCCCAGCCTCCTCCCTTGACCAATCAATCAAAAAAACCATGGGGCGGTGTTTTCGACGGGGCAACAGACCCGCGTGTAGAGAAGTTTACCGAAAGCGTAAGCTTCGATCACCGACTCTATGCACAAGACGTCCGCGGATCGGTGGCCCATGCGCACATGCTAGCCGCGATTGGTGTTCTTACGCAGGGCGAGTGCCAGAAGATCGTTGCCGGGCTTGAGCAAATCGCCAAAGAGATCGCCGATGGCTCGTTCGTCTTTCGCCAAGAGCTGGAAGACGTACACATGAACATCGAACACGCACTCATCGAGCAAATTGGCGACGTGGGCCGCAAGCTCCACACGGGCCGAAGCCGCAACGATCAGGTTTCGACCGACTTTCGCCTGTGGATACGCGATGCGATCGATCGCTTGCAGGAAAAAATCATCGAACTGCAACGGGCGTATGTCTGGCGCTGCGCGCAAGACGAGGGAGTTGTCCTGCCTGGATATACCCACATGCAGCGGGCGCAGCCCGTGTTGGCCAATCATTATTGGCTGGCCTATTGCGAAAAATTTCAGCGCGATCTGGAGCGGCTGGTCGATTGTCGAAAACGGGTCAACCAACTGCCGCTCGGCACTGCTGCACTGGCAGGTACGACAATCGCCATCGATCGACAGATGGTTGCCGACGAACTAGGTTTTGAAGGCGTAGTGGCCAACAGCTTGGATTCGTCCAGCGACCGTGACTTTGCCATTGAATTTGCCTTTGCACTCACCCTGGTTGCCGAGCATTTGAGCACCTGGGCCGAGGAGTGGATATTGTGGGCGACTTGCGAATTCGGTTTTCTGCGCCTCCCGCAGGCTTTCTGCACCGGCTCGTCGATCATGCCGCAGAAGATCAATCCCGATGTGCTGGAATTGATACGCGGCAAGACGGCGCGCGTGGTGGGCAACTTGCAAAGTTTGTTGGTACTCGTAAAGGGTTTGCCGCTCGCCTACAACCGCGATTTGCAGGAAGACAAGCCACGGGTGTTCGACTCGGCCGACACGGTGGAAGCGTGCGTCGAGTTGGCTAGCGCCGTGGTGACGGGCGCGGAACTCAATCGCAAGACTATTTCCGAAAAACTCGACCGCGGATATCTTGATGCCACCACGCTGATGGAACACCTCATCGGTCTGGGAATTCCGCAGCGCAGCGCGCACGAAATTATCGGCCAATTGGTAGCCACGGCGATCAAGCAAAACGTGCCGCTGGCGGATTTACCGCTGGAGGAGTTCCAGTCGGCCCATGCTGCGCTGGATGAAAAAGTTTACGAAGTGCTGGGCGTGCAGCGGGCGATCGAAGCATTTGCCAGCTACGGTTCCACCGCCCCCGACCAGGTTGCGCAACAAGTGGCCGCCTGGAGAAAGAGGCTTTTGTGACACTCCCGAAACCATCGCTTTTCCGGGATTTATTCCTGGCACTGTGGGCCGTGTACTCACTTTCCCTGTCGGCCATTGCACAAAATGACAACGACGAGAAAGCATCGTTCGACGCTGCTGCCACGCGCAGCCCTGCCGTGGCGGCTGTACTCGACATGCCGCACGAATCGCCCGCCGAACGGCTCGGCGCTGTGTTCACGCTGCTGGACCTCGGCGAACTTGAAGTCGCCGCGGCTCTATTGAAACCTGTAATTCAACTAGACTTAGACAATAAAGCATGCGCCGGTTTGGTCGAAAAATTTGGCACGGCCCGCTTTCTGAATTTGGCCCGGCGAGACAAAACCGCCTCGGCAGATGAGGGTTCGCCACTTGCGGGGGCTAGAAAGTTTGTGCAGCGCTGTCTTCAGTCGGCTGCCGAATATTCGCAAAGCCCCGAGCGACTTGCCTCGCTGGTGGCAAAGCTAAACGATCAAGCAGCCGAGGCACGCAACGCCGCCCGAGTCGATTTGTCGGTCACCGGCACCGCGGGCGCCAAAGCCTGTTTGGAAGCTCTTGCTAACGAAAAGAACGAACTCCGGCGCGCGAATCTCATGCTGGCGCTTGCGAAAATGCGCCCTGAGGTCGATCCGCTGTTGCTGGCCATTTTAGCTGACGGTCGGGGACAATTGCTCCGCGACGTGGCTGAGCTTTCGGGACACATTGGCTTTCTCGATGCGGCACCGCTGTTGGGAGCGGTTGCTATAGGCGACGATGCCGACTCCGCCACGGCAGCGCAACTTGCCTTGGAAGCACTGGGGCTTCCTCGGCCCGATGCGGATGATGCCCGGGCACTTTTGAAAAGTGAAATCGAACGGCTTGAAGCGGGCGTTGGCGCCGACCGCAGGGCATCGTGGGACGACGTTGCTCCATGGTGGGACTTTGCAGGTGACCGAGGCAAACTGATTGCGGAAAATTTCTCGTCGGATGACCGGCAGTTTCTGGCAATCGCCCGATTGGCCAGAGTGCTGACCAGTCTGCCGGGTGCTTTGCCAGAAGATCGCCAATTGGCGCTCGTATATGCCTTCGAGGTGACTGGCAAATTCAATCGGTCGCTACCCCCGGCGATGGCGACGTTCACCGATTCACTTAGCACCCAGGCCTTGAGTGGCACGCTCGGCTTAGCCGTCCATCGTAATCGAATCGCCGCGGCCATCTCTTGCGTAGAATTACTGGGACAACGTGCCGATGGGGCTGCTCTCTCATCGTTCGACGGCCGACCGACGCCACTAGCGGAGGCGGTTGCGCATGCCGACCGAGGCTTGCGGTTTGCGGCGCTCTCGGCTGTGATGAAACTTTCTCCCTCGAAATCGTTTGCCGGAGCGAGCCACGTTCCGCAGGCTTTGTGGGACTTTGCGGCTGGGCCTGGCGCGCCGCAGGCTATTGCGGCTTCGCCAGTTGCAACACGTGCCAGTGATTGGGCTGGCCAATTGCGCGCATTGGGTTTCGATGCCACGCCGACTCGCACCGGTAGCGAAACCCTAAAAACTGCGCATGCTTCGCCCCGCTTGGCCTTGGTTCTGGTCGACAGCGATATCGGTCGGCCGCTGTTGCGTGAAACCCTGTACCAAATCCGTTCGAGTGGCGCGATGGCCCGCGTACCGGTGGCGATACTTAGCAGTTTGCCTCATCTTGAGCGGGCAAGGCGGATGGCGGAAAACGACCCACTGCTGCTGGCCATTGCGCGTCCTCATGACGACGACGCGATGAAGAACATCGTTGGGCAGATCGAGAAACTTCACCCGCTGCCTTCTCCAGAACTACGGATGCAGCAGGCAACCAGCGCGCTGGAATGGATCGCCGAACTCCTGAAAGCGGGGCATCCTTATGACGAACTGCTTCGCAACTCGGGGCAAATCGACTGGGCTTTAAACACTGCCGAGCTTGCGGAGCCAGCGCTCGACGTGCTTTCGCTGCTTGGCACGGCACAGAGTCAACGCTCGCTCGTCGATTTCGTGAGCAATCGAACCGTTTCCTTGGAACTTCGCCAACAGGCGGTTTCGGCATTTGCGAGTAGCGTTTCACGCTATGGAAAATTGCTCACCCCCAGTGAGATTACCCAACAATTCGATCGCTACAATGCCAGCGAAACTGCCGACAAAGATACCCAGCGTGTGCTGGGCCAGTTGCTCGATATCCTGGAAGACAAACCCCTTGGGCCGTAGGACCAATGACCCCCACGCCCAGCGCCGACAACTCGAAAACGCCTGCCGCAGAAAATCCGGCATGCGCACCTCTACCCAGCATTATTGGGTCGAGCGCCGCGATGGCGGAGGTGTATCGGATTACCCGCCAAGTAGCGCGGTCACAAGCTTCCGTGTTACTGTTGGGCGAAACCGGCACGGGCAAGGAATTGATCGCCCATGCGGTTCACGAATTAAGCAGCCGTCGCGACCGACCGTTCGTGCGGGTCAACTGCGGTGCACTCAGCGAGAATTTGCTCGAAAGCGAACTGTTTGGTCACGTTCGCGGGGCATTCACCGGAGCGATTGACAATCGCACGGGCCGGTTCGAAGCGGCTCATAAGGGAACGATTTTTCTCGACGAGATCAATTCCACGTCGCTCCACCTGCAAGTGAAACTGCTGCGCGTGCTGCAAGAGCGCGAATTTGAACGCGTTGGCGACACTCGCACCGTGCAAGTCGATACGCGAGTGATCACCGCTAGCAATCGCGATTTACTCGACCTGGCCACCGAAGGGCTATTCCGCGAAGACTTGTTCTACCGGCTGAACGTAGTGCCGATTTACCTCCCCCCCTTGCGGGAGCGCACTGGAGATATTCCGGAACTGGTGGCCCATTTCCTCAACACCTATAATGAGCAGAACGACCGTTACGTCGCCCATATTGATCCGCGCGCTATGGACGCCCTGCAACAGTACGCCTGGCCCGGCAATGTGCGAGAGTTGCAGAATTACGTGGAGCGCGCTGTCGTGATGGCTCCCGGCGATGAGCTTACTGCGGATTTACTTCCCGAAGTGGTCACCACTGGCCGTGCCCCCAGGACGTTGGGCGCCCGCGCCGTGGATTTTGATTCCCTGGCCGAGGAGCTGGTAGAAGTCGGCTTGAACGGCGTCGACGAATCGGCGGACAACTTGCATGGACGGATCGTCGATCACGTAGAACGCGAAGTGATCGCCCAAGTGATGTCGCGGTGCGACCATGTGCAAATCAAAGCGGCCGCGCGTCTGGGCATCAATCGCAACACGCTTCACAAGAAACTCATACAATACGGACTAGAAGGCGAGTCCTAGAGAACGCTGTTTTAACGCCCGCTTGCTGAGTTCGAACGCTATAATAAACTGCGGGTAAACGACCATGGATTCCGGCATCAACATGATTTGTTTCGGCGCGTGCTATGCCATAGCGCTTGCGTTGGAGCTTTCGGGGCTGTGGACGCGGATTCGGCTGCGCCGGGTGGCGTGTCTGATGGTCACCGCGGCGGGGCTGGTGGCCCACACCTGGTATCTGGGCAAACGTGTCGCAGAATTGCCGGCAGCACCATTGGCCAGCCATCACGACTGGTATCTGCTAGCCGCCTGGGTGTTAACGACAATCTATGTGGGAACTCTTTTTTACTATCCCAAGAAGTCGCTCGGGGTGTTTCTCCTGCCGGCCATTCTGGCGCTGGTGGGCGCGGCAAGTTTGGCGGCCACCAAACCATTGGCCTCGTTCGAAGCACCGCGTGTCTGGGGATTGGTGCATGGTGTGTTTCTTATGTTAGGCACGGTAGCGGTGCTGCTGGGATTTGTGGCGGGGCTGATGTACTTGATGCAGAGCTCTCGAATTAAAAACAAAACGTTGGCTAGTGGCAGGCTTCGACTGCCTAGCCTCGAATGGCTCGAGCGTGCCAACAGCCGAGCACTGGGAACTGCAACTGTGCTTGTTGGCGGTGGTTTTATTACCGGCATATTGAGCCGCTTGGCCCAGCAGGGCGACCGTGGGTTCGTTCCCTGGTCGGACCCTGTAGTGCTCAGCCTGACGGCCATGATGGGCTGGCTAATAATCGCCGAGGTGTTCCGACTGATTTATCCGGCCGCTCGCCAGGGCCGGAAAGTGGCTTATCTGACCATCGCTGCTTTCGTCTTTTTGATATTGGTTCTAGCCATCATGACGTTTGGTGGCGACTCGCTTCATTTCAAGAGCGAGACTATCGGCCAAGCGGCGCCGACCGCGGGAGGGCCGACATGAACTTGCGTATGATCGGCTGGTCGCATCACGAGGCAAAGCTCGATGTTCGGCAAATGTTGGTCTTCGACCCCGCACAGACGGCGCATGCGCTGGGCGCCTGGCAGCAACGCTTTCCCCAATCTGAATTGGTGCTTGTTTCCACGTGTAATCGGGTAGAGCTTTATTCTGCATGCAAAGATGAGAATCGCTTGCCCACGGCAGACGCCCTGATCGATGCGATTCTCTCCTACCATAATTTATCGCGTGAACAATATGCAGAGTGCTTGTCAACTTTTTCTCAGCGCGAGGTGGTGCAGCACATCTATCGGGTCGCGGCGAGCCTAGAAAGCATGGTGGTTGGCGAACCCCAGATCCTCGCCCAAGTGAAAGAAGCTTATCAATGCGCCCAGCAAGCAGGCACTACGGGACCGTTGTTGCATGATGTGTTTCAAACCGCGTTACACACTGCAAAACGCATTACCAGCGAGACTTCGCTGCACAAGCATCGAGTAAGCATTCCAAGTGTGGCTATCGCCGAATTGGCCAGCTGTGTCTTCGAATCGTTTGACGGTAAGTATGTGCTTATCTTGGGTGCCGGCGAAATGGCCGAGGAAACTCTCCGCTACTTGCGCGATGCCGGCAGCCCCGAGATTCATGTCGTCAATCGCCATGAGGAGCGTGGCCGGCAGGTGGCAAAAAACTGGGGAGGCGACTTCCACCGGTGGGAAGATCTGTGGGACCAACTGGCCCGAGCCGACCTGGTTATCAGCACAACTTCGGCCGAGGAACCGATTGTTTCGACCGAAGCATTTGCCGAGCATGTCGAGCCCCGGCGTCATCAGCGTCCCTTGTTTATTTTGGATTTGGCTGTACCTCGCGATTTTAGCCCCGGGGTGGGTCAGGCCTTGGGTATTTATCTCTATTCGCTTGATGATTTAACGCAAGCTTGCCAGCGGAATGAAGCAGCACGCGCCGCCGAGCTCCCCGCGGCGGAAAAAATCATCACAGAAGAGGCCGACCGTTATTTTGCCAACGCACATTATCGGGCGACGGGGCCGGTCATTTCCGAGCTGCGTCGAGGCATGCACGAGCCAAAGAATGCGGAGTTATCCCGGCTGTTCAACAAGCTTCCCGAACTAGACGACCATGCCCGTCAGGAAATCGAGCAATTTGCGGATCGGCTTGTGAATAAGATGCTCCACCCGCCATTGGAATCGCTGCGCGACGCTTCGCAAAACGGGACACACCATGGACTGCTTGATGCGTTAAGGCGATTATTTCAGCTCGAAGATTAATGCAAGCCGCTTGCCCTGGATTGCGCTACTCGTCTTCTTCCTCTTCGTCTTCATATTCGTACTCGAACTCTTCCCCGTCCTCGTCGTCCTCGTCTTCGTACTCTTCTTCGAGAGCGTCGTCTTCGTCTTCAAGCTCCGAATCGTCGTCAACCTCTTCCCACTCGTCATCGAGCTCTTCTTCGAGGTCGTCATCTTCTTCGTCCTCGCCGTCCTCTAACTCATCAAAATCATCTTCTTCCTCGTCTTCCTCGAAATCTCCATCTTCGTCTTCGGTCTCGTCCTCATCTTCGTATTCGTACTCGTATTCGTACTCGTATTCATCATCGTTGTCATCGTCGGTTTCTTCGTCTTCACACTCGTCGTCTTTGGCGTCGCTACAAATTGTTGCCGGAGTGCAAACGCCCCCGAATTCGGTGGCCGTCGACCACCCCCATTCGGCCCAAAGAGAGACCTTCTCAGCGACACATTCAATGGACTGCACGTTTATGCTCCTTAGCAATTCCCAAAGCGAAAAGCACTGCCCCCGAGCAACTTAGCTCAGGCAACCTTAGCGACTTGCTCCGACGCTAAGAATTTGATCGATTGAAGGCAGTTGTTCCAAGCGGCGGAGACCAAAAACTTGCAAAAAGTTTTTGGTTGTGCCGTACAGGAAGGGCCGACCGAGCTCTTCCGCTCGCCCGACAATACGCAATAAATCACGTTCCATCAACACTCTCAGGATTTCTCCGCACTGAACACCCCGAATTCCCTCGATTTCTGCTCGCATCACCGGTTGCCGGTAGGCTACAACCGAAAGGGTTTCCATCGCCGGCGCGGAAAGCCGCAAAGGGTCCGTGCCACCGTGAAATCGCCGTATCCAGTCGGCAAGTTGCGGTCGGGTGAGCAGCTGCACGCCTCCCGCCACGTCGACCACCTGCAGGGCACTCGCTCGCTGGTTGTACTGCTTACTGAGCTGTTTCACTAGCGTTCGAGCTTGGGTACCATCGGCCAAATTTGCTAGTTTGGCCAGTTTTCTTGTCGAGAGTGGTTCTCTGGCTAAAAAAAGCACCGTTTCTAGCCTGGCTAATTTTGCATCAATATCCTCTGGGCAATCGGCGACACGTCTTGATGGAGCTAGGCTCGCATGTCGGGCGGGGTGTCGTAAATCCATGCCGTCTGCTTGCGCAAAACCATGGCGATATCTCTGTGCCGCGCTCGATAATTGTCGACCTAGTGTTTGGTGGGTTTTACGCATCTTGACAAGTCGCAGTAGCTATTGGCTGTTGGAGGGGAGAGTCTGGTTGAATTAGTGGTTAACGTGACGAGCAGTCTGCCAATGGGCCACTTCTACCACCACCTGCTCGATCGAATCGAGCGGGCTGTTGGCCACCGCCTCGAATTGTTGGGTAAACTGTTGGTTTTTGACGAGAGGCATTGCGCAGCGGAACCGGAAAAGCTCGCCCGCCTGGCCCCACTTTTCAAGCGTGTATTGGCTGGCCCCGAGTGACCTGAGCTGTTCTAGGAGCGGTTCAGCACGTTCGGAAAGCGTCGACTCCGCTGAAATCGTTACCGGCTGGTTGGCCACGGGCGCCATAAATGCGGGGGCCGGTTCGATGGCTGTCTGATATCGAGGGGCCGCTTTCGGCTGTTCGGGTCGACCTGTTGTTTGTTGCCAGCCTGTGGTCTCTTTGACAATTTCGATCACTCGATCCACCGCCTGCTGTGCCCCGGGGGGCAATGGTCCATAATAAACCCAAGCGGCCGGTAAACCGACCAGCACAACCAACATCACAATCGCCCTAAGTAGCACCGCCATGGTGACCTCGTTTTCGAATAATTTTCAAACCCTGGCACCCGGAATGTGATTCCAGGGAAACTGCCATGTTTGGCGGCGGATGATAGCTAGAGAAGATTTCTGCCCGCAATGGCAATTCTGGAGATGCTAGGGACTAGTTGCTAGGCGCTAGCAGATGTGGCTTGGCTGAGATATCCCATGGAAGCCTGTGCTGTTCATCTGGCGCCTGACAACCAAATTGTTTCGGCCCTATAATGCCAGCATGAGCAGCCCTATTTATTTGGATCACAATGCCACCACGCCCATCCTGCCGGAAGTGGCTGATGCGGTGCGTGAGGCTTCTCTTAAGTACGGCGCAAACCCGGAAAGCCAGCACGAACTCGGCAGACAGGCGAGGCGTGCATTGGAAAATGCTCGCGAACGAATCGGCGAACTGCTGGGGGCCCGCGTGGGTCGGAGTGATGCAGATCAAATCGTTTTTACGAGCGGTGGCACGGAGGCCAACAATCTGGCCCTGCTGGGGCTAGCAGCAGAGCTTGCCCCTTCTGGCACGCAACAGGCTCACGCCCTGGTTTCCGCGATTGAGCATCCCAGCATCACAGAAACTGCTGCCGCTCTCAAAAGCCGGGGCTGGCAAATTGAAACTCCGCTGCCAAATTCCGAAGGGTTCGTTGAATTGCAGAGTTTCGACGCGTTGCTGAATCCCGAAACTCAGTTGGTGTGCCTGATGCTAGCCAACAACGAAACTGGTGTCCTGCAGCCCGTTGCCGAGGTCGCGCAGCTCTGTGCTAGCCACGGCATTCCGCTGCATACCGATGCGGCTCAAGCGGTTGGCAAGCTGCCCGTGGATTTCAACGCTCTTGGCGCAACTTCCATGAGCTGCACTGCCCATAAATTCCAGGGACCACTTGGCATCGGAGTGCTCGTCGTCCGTCACGGCTGCAAGCTGCGCCCTATCGCTTACGGGGGCCATCAGCAGTCGGGCCTACGCCCCGGCACACAAAACGTGGCCCTTGCAATTGGTATGATGGTCGCTTTGGAAATTTGGCAGCGGGAAGCAGCCGCTCAGATAAAACGGATCGAGTCGTTGAGAGACCGCTTGGAACAGAAGATCATCGGCGATGTTCCTGAAGCGACGATCCTTGGAAACCTTGCCAGGCGGCTTCCCAATACATCAAATATCGCGTTTGTCGGCTTCGACCGGCAAGCAGTTGTGATGGCGCTGGACATGGCCGGCGTGGCTTGCTCCACGGGTTCGGCGTGCGCCAGCGGCTCCAGCGAACCCTCGCCTACGCTTGCCGCGATGGGTCTGGAAAATCGCGTGATTTCCGGTTCTGTGCGGTTTAGTCTGGGGCCCACGAACACGCCGGCTGAAATCGACGAATCGGCTCTTCGCATCTCTTTGATATGCAAGCACTTACGACACGCCGAGAACTGTTAAAAAATCGCCTTGGCTCCTCCCGAAATGGTGCGAAATCGGATACACTGGGGGCTTGGATTTTCGGCGGAATTTACAGCCCAATAATAGTTGCTTTTCGCAACGGTTTTCTTTGTATATCTAGCTGTTGATGGGCCTCTCAAGAATTCGATTTCCGGCCGTTGCCGCGATAGTTTTGTGGCATTGGTTATGTTTTTTGACTAGCTTTTTTCTGTGCCTGTGGACGGAGCCTGCGTGGTCGACGGGGTAACACGAATTGAATTTCCAGGGTGCGAGCTTGGCTCGACTGCGGCTTGTGCTGCGCCTGCCAAGACGTTTGTTGCAGGTCCGGAAAACCGTCTGGCTGCCGCCACCTTGGAGCGGCTGTTGAATGGCGACAGCGCGTCGTTTTTTGCGTCTGAGTTCTGGCTTGACCTGTTGGTGATCTCTGGGCCGAACGGAACTGGCAAATCTCACTTGGCGCGTGGGCTTGCTAGGCATGCTGTTCAGAAGTTTGGCGAGCAAGCCGTGGTTTACTTTACGGCCAGAGATTTCGCGCGTGAGTTACGTGCCGCACACAGCGAGAAGTCCCTCGAAGGGTTTCGAGATCGCCTGGCTGCCGCAAGTTTGTTCGTTCTGGAGGATTTACAATCGCTGCCCCAAAGCGGTTTTGTACAGCGTGAGCTACGCGACACCTTGGATGTGTTGCAAGAAAAAAAACGGCTTGTGGTGATTACCGCTCGAGAGCAACCGGCCTGTCTGGCCGCTTTAGAGCCTGGCTTACGAGATCGGCTTGTTGCTGGCTTAGGAATACGGCTCAGCCTGCCGGGGATTGAAGCTCGCCAAGATCTGCTCCAGCTTGCCGCTAAAGCTCGGGAAATTACTCTTGATGAAGACCAATGCCGAAATCTTGCCCTTCGGGTTGACGGCCCTGCTCCTCGACTTTGGCAGGCTCTATCTGAAACCGAGATTCAAACGAAAACCGGCTTGAAATCTGCCGCAAAGGTTCACCCGCCGGTCCGGCTGAAACAAATCATTGCCGTCGTGGCCCGCTACCATTCACTGACTCAGGCGGGACTGACGAGTTCTGCTCGGCGGAAATCGCTGGTCCACGCACGTGGTATTGTGGTTTGCTTAGCCCGTTCGCTCACCAATCTGAGCTTTGCCCAGATTGGCCAAGGGCTCGGAGGCCGCGATCATTCGACAATCATGCACTCAATGCGTATTACCCAACAATTGGCTACTACCGATCCACTCACTCAACAAGCTTTAGATAAGCTCCAGCATATTTTAACGGCTGCCTAACCTTCATAAGAAAAATCTAAACTGTCATGCGTTTAAGGTTCCTGTTGAATTCCGATGTTCATTCGCACAGCTCGACAATTGTGCCGCCGCCTGTGGAAAACTTGTTGTTAACCCGTCATCAGAACAAACTTGTTGGCCGGTTTTCCAGGTTTGTCCCGCGGCTGGTATCTTGGCTCAACATTACCAACACTCTATCGTCAAATACTTGTCGCTTACAAAACACCTTTTCCCCATGCGAGACATCACTCCAATTCATATAGAAACGCTGTCTTTTGTTTCTTCTGCCCTCGTTATCAACATTTTGTTTCGACTCATTACTACTACTAATATTTAAAAACACAATATAAAAACAAGAAAACTATTACACAGGAGATCGTCGTGACCGTTGCAGTAGAAAATCAACCCATCTCGGAAGAATCCCACACGTCAAATAGTGCTGGGTCAGCCCTGAAAATTTCGTGTGATCGTGAACAGCTATTACAGGCGTTTCAAACGGTTGCTACGGTGGCACCCACGAGAAGTCCCAAACCCATTTTACAGAATGTGAAATTGGAGGCTTCTGAAAATGGTGTCACGCTATTAGCAACTGATTTAGAAATTGGAATTTCTCATAAGGTGACTGGCGTGGATGTTCAATCGCCGGGGGCGGCCGTTCTTTCGGTAAAACGTTTTGGCGATATTTTAAGGGAAAGTAGCGATGAAACCTTGCATCTCGAATCGGACGGTCAAGGGATTACGATTCGTGGCGAGCGGAGTAAGTTTCGTTTGTCGGCCGAAAGCCCGACGGAGTTTCCTCATGTCACAGGATTTGAAGAGACGGCATACTACGAAATATCTGCACGTTTGCTTCGAGAATTGATTCACCGTACGGAATTCGCTACCGACAGCGAGAGCAGCCGATATGCTTTGGGGGGTGTCAAACTTGAATTTGATGAGGATTCGATCACCTCGATTGGTACAGATGGTCGCCGTTTGGCGAAAATGGCGGGTCCGATTCAGATAACGGGTGCAGCGGCCGACCCCAATCAGACGGTGATTGTACCTACCCGAGCGATGACTCTAATCTATCGGGCGATTGCGCCAAACGACGCAGAAGTACAGGTTGCATTGAAGGGCAATGAGATACTAATTCACACGCCTCGTGTAACAATTTCTGCAAGATTGCTAGAAGGGCGATTTCCCGATTGGAAAAGAGTCTTCCCCGATACGCAACATTCTGGTGTGAAACTGGAATTGTCTGTGGGCACGACACATGCCGCTGTGCGACAAGCAGCCATTGTTACGAGTGACGAAAGTCGCGGAGTTGATTTTACTTTTGGCGAAGGGATGTTGGTGCTTGCGGGTTCTGCTGCCGAAGTGGGGCAATCTCGCGTGGAGGTGCCGATCAGTTACTCCGGTCCGGAGACGACCATCACGCTCGATCCGCGGTTTGTGATGGACTTTCTCAAGGTACTTGACGCGGAAAAAACATTTACATTTGATGTGAAAGACGCCGACAGCGCAGCTTTGTGCCAGACCGACGATGGTTATGGCTACGTAATCATGCCCTTGGCACGCGACCGATGAACCCCCACCAAGTTGATTTGCAGAGCGAACAGATTGCAGCCGAAAAATTGGCCGGCTTTGGTCGTCGCAAAGCGGCTCAACGCCGGAATTTTTTTGCCCGGCAGCCGCAGCGGATCGACCGCGTGGTTGCCCAGCTTGTGCAACGCAAGGGCTACGCACAAATTCGTGCCACGGGTGCACGAGAAGAGGCTTGGCAAAAAGCCCTAGCCGAGTTGATCAAGCCAGAGTGGGTGACTTCAACGCAGGTTGGGGGGCTTCGCCGAGGTGTGTTTGAGGTGATGGTGGCAGACTCGCTGCTGATGCAGGAATTGACTTTTTACAAGGAAGAATTACTGGCCAAGCTGCAGCAGGCTTTGCCTGAAGAGAAGATCAAGCAGGTTCGATTCAAGGTGAAGCAGTTTTGCAAAAACGAAAGTGAATAAATCAGTAACGGCTCGACCGAAGACCGTTGAAATCTACAAGATTGTGATAACAACAAATAATGGCTAACAACAACGATTCTGGCGAATACAACGCGGAAGACCTCGAGCATCTGAGCGATCTGGAACACGTCCGTGAACGCCCCAGTATGTATATTGGCGATACCACGGGCCGTGGTTTGCACCATCTGGTTTACGAAGTGGTCGACAATTCGATCGACGAAGCGATGGCCGATTTCGCCACCGAGGTTCAGGTGTCGGTCAACGCCGACGGTTCGGTTACGGTCGAAGACGATGGCCGAGGCGTTCCCGTTGAGCGGCACGAGCAGCTTTCTGAACAAATGGACCGCGAGGTGTCGACGCTGGAAGGTGTGATGACGGTTCTCAAATTCGGCGGAAAGTTTACCAAGGGCGCCTACCAAACGTCTGGCGGGTTGCATGGCGTGGGCGTGACTGTGGTGAATTTTCTTTCCGAATGGTGCGAGGTGGAAGTCTGCCGCGATGGCCATGTTTACCACCAAGAATACGAGCGAGGCATCCCCAAGAGCGATGTTCGCCGTGTCGGCACCACCACCAAGCGGGGTACGAAGACCACGTTCAAACCCGACCCGCAGATTTTTAAGGAAACCAAGTTCGTCTACGCCACACTGGTGAAACGGCTACAGGAATTGGCGTTTCTGAACCAGGGCGTGAAGATCACCATCATAGACGCACGCAATGAGGAATCGGAAACCTTCCAATACGAAGACGGCATTCGTCAATTTGTCGCGCACCTCAACCGAGCCAGCGAGGTAGTGCATGCGGACATTCTTTACGCGGCCGACGAGGTCGACGGTGTTTCTGTTGAAATTGCCATACAGTATTCCGGCGAGTACACCGAGAATGTGCATACCTACGTCAACAACATCAGCACGACCGAGGGTGGTACCCATCTTTCCGGGTTTCGCACGGCGTTGACGCGATGCTTGAACACCTACGGCAAGAAACAGGGGCTGTTCAAGGATCTGGTTCCCTCGGGCGAGGACGTACGCGAAGGACTCACGGCGGTTATCAGCATTCGCGTTCCGCATCCGCAATTTGAAGGTCAAACCAAGACCAAGCTTGGCAATAGTGAGGTGGAAGGGATCGTCAATTCGGCGTTCGGTGATTATCTGTCGAAGTATTTGGAGGAGAACCCCAAGTCGGCAAAATTGATGATTCGTAAGGTCGTGTTGGCTGCTGAGGCGCGGGAATCGGCGCGCAAAGCACGGCTATTGATCCGCGAGCGCAAGGGGGCCCTTGCCGGCGGCGGGTTGCCTGGCAAGCTGCGGGATTGTTCCAGCCGCGACGTGGACAAGTGCGAATTGTATCTGGTGGAGGGTGACTCCGCGGGTGGTAGTGCCGAAGGTGGCCGACTGCGCGAGTATCAGGCAATTCTTCCGTTACGCGGAAAAATCATCAATGCCTACAAATCGCGTGAAGACAAAGTGTTGGCCAACGAAGAAGTACGCAGCATGATTTCCGCGGTTGGCACCGGCATCGGCGAGGATCAGGATCTCAGCAAGCGCCGCTACGGCCGCATTGTGATCATGACCGATGCCGACGTCGACGGCTCGCACATTCGCACCCTGTTATTAACATTCTTCTATCGGCAGATGTACGAGCTGATTGTCCAGGGACATATTTACGTCGCTCAGCCGCCTTTGTTTCGAGTGCGTAAAGGCAAACAGACCCACTACGTGCAAACCGAAGATGATATGAAAGCGCAATTACTGGATTTGGGATTAGGCGAAAGCGTGTTCGATCCGGGCAACGGCACGCTGATCGACGGCGAGAAAATGGAAAAGCTGTGCCGCACATTGGCTGCACTTGAAGAAGCGCTCATCGCGCTGGAGCGTCGCGGCATCAGCCTGAAAATCCATGCCGAGCGCCAGGACCCTGAGACGTTGAAGCTGCCGGTTTACCATGTGTTTCTTGGCATCGAAGAACATTGGTTTACCACGCGCGAACAACTCGACGCATTTGTGGCGGAGAAAGAAGCGGCGATCGGGCACGAATTGCGAGTCGACGCAAATACCACAAGTCCGGCAGAGGAAATAACGAATGGCACGGCTCCGAAGGATGCCCCGCTCTCTTCGCCAAAACTGCGGATCATCGAATTGCACGAGGTGCGTACCATCAACACGCTGTTGGGCGACCTCGACAAATTGGACTTTTCGATCGAAGCTTTGATTCCACAAGATCGCACAGGGGAAGAAGGCTCGCGTTATGCTTTGCGTCGTGGCGACAGCGAAACGGGGCTCGAGGACTTACGCGGCTTGCCCAGCGCGATTCGAGCCGCTGGCGAAAAGGGCCTACAGATTACCCGCTTCAAAGGCTTGGGCGAAATGAATGCCGAGGAGCTTCGCGAAACAACACTCGACCCCGCCAATCGCACACTGCTACGGGTGAAAATGGAAGACGCCGGTGGGGCGGACGAGCTATTCCGCGTGCTGATGGGCGACAACGTCGAGCCGCGCCGCGAATTCATCCAGAAGCATGCGCTTGACGTGAAAAATCTGGATGTATAAATCGGCTGTATTTGAAATGCTGATTTCCACTGAGCCGAAGGGTAGCTCTGTGAATTATGCGTTTAATCTGAGATGAGCCCCGCTGAATTGATCACCTGCTTGTCCGGTCTAGTTTTCGGGCACTCTGCCCCGGTTTCAGCTATCTAGGCACCCGTTTTCGCGGGAACTTTCCAGAAATTCATTGACCCCAGTCCCTTTGCCGAGCAGTGTGGATAGTTGGGGTTAAGCCGATTATGCGAGTTGTAGTGATTGCACCCGCACCGTCCGACTTCGCTCCCGGCGTTCACGATTCAAGGTTCTCTTTCATCAGATTTGGGGAGGTTCACAATGAAGCAAGGTTTAACTTTTCTATTGGCAGCCGGTTTGGTTGCCACGGTGGTTGGTACGGCTCAAGCCGATCAAGGCATGCCAAGCCAACTGACGCTGCAAGCCATGGGTTTGTCGAGTCTGCAGGTAATTTCTGACACCGAGGCGATGGATATCCGCGGTTTTGGTTACAAGCCTCATGGAAAGTCAGTCGCCATTGCCTATGGCAGCTCGTATGCTCACGTAGGCGGATATGGCGCCAGCGCCGGCTCCAAGGACGGTTTCTACGCCAAGGGCAAGCACAAAGCCAAGGGGGTACACGGTTCGATTGCAGGTAAGATTATCATCAAGAAATATGGTGGTAAAAAGCGCGGCGGCCATGGTGGGGGAATGCCCCAGCCTTGGGGCAACGACAATGGCGGCGGTGGCTACACCAATGGTGGTGGAGGCCATGACGGCGGTGGTGGCCATAAGCCCAAAGGCAAAGTGAAAGTTGTCGTCGTGTTCGCCGGCGGTTTCGCGGTGGCTTCGGCTCACTAGCGGAAGATCACGCCGAGGAAGCAATATGTGAAAATCGAACGAGGCCGGACCCCAGTGGTTCGGCCTCGTTTTTCTTTGCGCCCAATGCACTTCCCATCTGCATTACTCATGAGACTTACCCAGAAAGGGGGAATAGTTGATTTTTGGTTGCTGATTGATTATGCCGGCAGTTGAGTCGTCGTTTAGGTCGTGCACGGGATAATAAAACGCAGATCGCGCTGATTTCCGCAGAAGAAACATTGTTTTCCTGCCCTTGGCACTCATGTAGTCCATGTTCAGAAAGAACAACTATGCCACAGAAAAGAGATCTATCCCGCGTGCTTCATAAATCGTCCTTTTCCCTCTCAGTGTCCTCCGTGGCTCTGTGGTGAATAATCTTGGCACCAAGGACTCCCACAATTTTCAGAGAATTTCATTGACCCCAAAGTCAAATTTGAGAGATTTAGGGTAATTGGGGTGCTTGGATATGCGCGTTCAGTTAATCGCAGGGAACATATCGCCGACTCCAATCCAAGTTCTTTTTCGTAGGAGGGTATTTATTTTTTCGGGGAGGTTAGATCATGAGACAGTTCTTCACACTCAGTTTGTCGGCCATGGTGCTCGTTGCCATGGGTAGTTTTGTTCAGGCCCAGCAGGGAATGCCGAGTCAGGCGACCCTAAATGCGATGGGTCTCTCGGGCATGCAGGTGGTGTCCGATAGCGAAGCGATGAGTATTCGTGGCCATGGATATCAGCGGGGTAAGTCGATCGCGATTGCGTTCGGCGTGTCGTATGCCCACGTGGGCGGAAAGAAAGCTGGTGCGGGCAGCATCGATGGCTTCTTGGCCATCGGCAAGCATCATGCTTCGGGTAAGCATGGTTCGATTGCCGGCAAGATCGTCATCGGCGGCGGTCATGGCGGCATGCCGCAGCCTTGGGGCAACAGCGGTGGACCTCCAACTTGGGGGAACGACAACGGCGGCTATCGTCCGCAACCGCACGTGAAGGCGGTCGTCGTCTTTGCAGGCGGATTCGCCCATTCGTCAGCTTACTGATCTGTATCACAGCCCTTATGGCGTAAGGGCCAAGATATCCATTGCGAGGTCGAGTCCCAACGGGCTCGGCCTTGTTTCTTGCGCAGCAAACGAATGGGTATATTATGCGAGGCTCATGGAGATATGTGCAAAAGAAAAAACGGAGCGCCCGAAGGCGCTCCGTTGTTGGTATTCATCAGCAAGCATTAAGTGACGAGAATCAGTATTCGTCGTCGCTTGGTTGCGGCAATTCGCTCTCCAATGTTCCAGTGCCATTCCTTAAGTCTGACTTCTTGTGGTTGGAAGTCATTAGTTGTGCGTAAACCAATGGGTCGATTTGGTCATTCAAAAAAGAGACCTGCCCACCGACAAATGCAGCATTGACCCCTCCCGGATGGTTGCTAGAAGGAAAACCATAGTTTCCGGTCATGCCATTGGAGCCGCCTTCGGCAACGATTTCTTGATTGAATAATTGCTGAGTGACCCCATTTACACGGCGGAAGCGTTCTTCCGATTCAAAATCTGGTGTGGCCATCGGTGATTGAAGTGAAGCAATAATAGTTGCCGGCTGTTCCCAGCAGAAACCGAAATGGTATTTTCTATCGGGCACCATGGCAGGCCCACTTTGGCCAAAATAGCCCCAATGCGTGGCATTTAAGTTTTCCGAAAGCATGAGCGTCTTGCTGGTGCCGTCTTTGATGCTGGCCACGGTCATGATGATTTCTGGTTCGTCGAATCTGTCGTCGGCATGGTCGCGGTCGTCCATGTATGGCGAAGTAGGCTGATAAGCATCGTCGGCAGTCCGCGTACGATCAAAAAAGATCCCATTGGCAGCAAGTTCCCAAAGGCTTGAGTCAGAAGTATCGCCGACTCGGTTGATATTACCTGCGTTGGCGACATAGGAAGTCAGTGGCTGGCCGAGAGTTTCCGGTGGATCGCTTGGACAGACAAGTATTTCTATCGACGAGAACAAGCCGACTCCGTCTTGGGGACCTCCGGCCGCCCCCCGTTGCCAGTCTTCCCAGAGAGCGTTCTGCTCGATGTGGGGGAAGGTCATCACAACCCAGCTTGCGCGGTTCTGATTCGCAGCAACATCGCCAGGTATACCAAGCTTGTTAATGTAACCAGGAAATTGCTTCAGCGACGTTTCGCGAATCGAAAGTGCCAGCGCTAACTGACGAAGATTATTCTTGCAGGTATTACTCCGTGCTGATTCGCGGGCGGACTGGACTGCGGGGAGCAGCAGGCCGACCAGTGTGCCGATGATGGCGATTACCACCAGTAATTCGACCAACGTGAAGCCATGTTTTAATGTGTGCCTCATCTTCTGTTCTCCTGGGCGAAAACGCCCTATGAAATAATGGGGATGAGCCCTGCCGCGACATGGGCCGACGTGTGCCTCGCACGCCTGCCATGCAAATTTGCGCAGCCAACGAACTAATGTGGAATGCCGTGGAGAAAAAATATATGAATAACCAAGCCTACTTCGCCCGACCGCGGCACGCACTAGCCCCTTAATTGTCTCAAATCGGGGCCCATTTGTCCAGCAAATCTTGATCGGGTACAAGCTATAGGCTTATTGGAGCTACGCAGATTGGGTGGCATGCCCTCGTCTGCGTGGGCATGGGTCAAGGGTACTGAAATGCCGTAACCATGGCCACGTCGGCGGACCTCCGAGGCCATGCCACCCCGCCTCCTACATTGCTCCGGTGCCTGCTGGGGGGGCAGTGCCGGGTGATTTGCTTGCTGGCGATTCCGGTTTGCCGTTGACGATTTTTTCGGGTCCGATTTTTTCTTCCACCATCATCAAAATAGCATCGGTCGAATCGCGTTCGTAGATGTAATCGTCGAGCACAAATTTCTTTTTTCTGCCATTCGCCTGATATTGGACTTTTGCAATTCCTTTATTGCTCCACTTTTTCTTGTCGAGCGCGGTGATCTGGTTGAATTGCAGTTGATGGCCACGGCTGTTCTTGAGCCCTGACCCGTCTGTCTCGACCCAACGACCCATCGATCGCAACAAATGGATAAACACCCACATTCCGGCAACTCCGGCGAGTCCGACCATAACAAACTGCCCGTTAATTGCGGCTTCGGTTTTCGGCGGGCCCGGATTCGCTACTTCCCACCCGCGTTCGGTAGCGTATTTGCGCCACTCTTCCAGGCGATCTTCTTGGTCGAGTTCTTGGTACGCGAGCGCGCGTTCGCGCTGATTGGGCCAGCCGACCAGGCCGTCGTACAACGCCCACAGCGCTAGCCCGAAGCAAAATGAGCCGATCGCCGCTAGCCGAAACAGATGCCGCGAATTGATTTTCGCCCGAATGGTCATGTCCAGCTTCTCGCAATCGACGGTCTATTTGTAGTTTGGATTGGCTTAGCTTAGCTTCAAAATAAGAAGACTAACCACGAAGGCACGAGGAACACAAAGCAAGAAAGAAGTTGCTTTATTTCAAGAATCCATCCTCAGTTCATTATCTTCGTGCCCTTTGTGCCTTTGTGGTTCAATCAGTTTTATCAAACAATCGTAGAAGGCGGAATAGTAGACGGGGCACTTATGGGCGGCGGAATCGCAAAGAAGCGGCAAAAATCAGCATAGCCAGGGCCCAGCCGCACGCAGGTTCGGGGACGGCCACCACAAAGCTGGAATTGCCAAAGCCCGCTTCCCAGAGAGCAAGATCAGCGGAGTCGGCTGTCGAGTCGGCGTCGAAGTTGCCGTCGCTCCAGTCGGGAAGCATTTTGCCAACACCTCGCTGCCAGGCGAGAAAGTCGGCCCCGTCGACATCGCCATCGCGGTCGGTGTCGCCGTCCAGCAGTCCCGAAGCGGAAACAAACTTGCGGATGACGCCGTCACGTTTGTTCAGCACATAGAGCTCGTCGTCGGGGCCAATGCCGAAGCGCATGTCGGTGCGCGATATTCCCTGGTCGCCCAGTTCGTCGCGAATAATCTGCAGCAACGATTTCTCTTGACCGTTGTGGACAAGCCGAAGCTCTTGAAACGGCGCGAGCAGACCATCGTTGAGATTGCTGAGATTTGTAAAGTCTTCTCGTTGCACCAATTCGTCGACGTCCACGGCGAAGATTGGTCCGGAGCTGGTCGCAAAATCGCCAAATAGATACATGCCCGTAAGCTGCGGTACGGCCGACCCTCGGTACACGCCCGCCCCGACGATTGCCACACTGCCGTTGAGTAGATTGTTGATGTGGTCGTACTGGGCAACCGGGTAAGTGAAGGCGTCGGTGGCGTGGCCGGCGGGCAAGTTGTCGATGAGGTTGTTATTGCCATTTACTGTAAAAGTGTTCGCAAAAGTTCCCTCGCGTGCATCCCAACCGTAGTTGGCACCAGCCGCTCCAAGATTGACCTCTTCAATGTTGGCCTGGCCGATGTCGGAAATCAGCATCGCACCGTCGCCGGCAGTATCGAACGAAAACCGGTGAGGGTTGCGCAGCCCGTAGGCCCAAATGGTGTTGCGCGACGTGCCGGGATCATTGTTGATGCGAAATGGATTGTCGGTAGGAATTGTGTAAGGATCGGCGCCGGAGGCGATGGGATTGATCCGCAAAATTGAGCCATGGGGGTTGTTTAAGTCTTGGCCCAGGTTATTGGGGTCGGTTTCGTCGATCGGAAACTTGTTGCCACCGTCCCCCAGTGCGATGTACAGTTTGCCGTAATCGGCATTTCCGGAAGACGAATTCGGGTTGAAGCCGATCTGGCCAATGTTGTGATCGTCGAAGGGTTGCCCGATGCGCATCAGCTCGCGGTGAGAACCTACGTTGACAGTTCCGTTGGCGTTGACAGTCCATTCGCCGACTACCGAGTCGTGATTTAGCCCTGGTGGCGAAGGAAAGATCTCGGGATTTCCAATTAGCGGAGCGAACCCATTGCGGCTATGGGACGTGTAAAATTTTCGGAAGCCGTCGGTGCCGGAGTTGTTGAAATCGGGATGGAAGGCCAAGCCGCGTACCCCGGTTTGATTTCCATTGTTAAAGTTTGGCACGGCCGACGAAAGGTCGAGAAACAGCGTCGGGCTAGGACTTGGTGCCACGGGATCGAAAGAATAGATCTTTCCCCGTTGGTCGATCACGTAAGCTAGTCCCGCTGCGCCGCCGTCTGTGAGAAATTCCAAACGGGGCTTGTTGCCACCCGAGCTATTGGGGATTGTCACCACGTCTTCGAGCGTGACCGACCACGAGAACTTCGTGAAGTCGACGCTGAGTGGATTTCGCTCAGGCAATACCGCCCAAGCCCCCGAGGGAGGCGCGATTAGCAAAATCGTTACAACAAGAGAGAAGTTTTTCGTGGTCACTTCGCACCTTTACCTTCGAAAGAGCATTCGGAATGTGGTGGGGTCGATTTTCTCAGGATAACACGGTTTCGACGCTTGTTGGTAGGATTTTGTTGGCAATCGGCATCTGCCCATGAGAAAATGGAGGCTGTGGCGCCCCCCCGCTTTTCTCATCGCTTGTCTGAGTTGCCATGTTTTCTCGACGCTACCCTGCTTACGGGCGAATTCCATTTATCGTTGGTTGTCTATGCACGTTCTGGAGTGCCGGGGCTAGCGTACGTGCCGACGTGCATGTGCAGACGAACGATGGCCGCGTGCTTACGGGCGAAGTCGACGCGCGCACTTCCGCCGAACAACTCTGGATTCGACAGGAAACCGATCAGATTGTGTTGGCCACTTCCGTAGATTGGGCCAAGGTTGTTTCGGCCCATGTCGATGGCGAACAAATCGACGCGCGGGCGCTGGCTGATCGAGCAAGTCGGCTAGCCACGCAGCGACGCTTTGGATTTCTCTCGGAAATCAACGATTCAGAATTGCGGGCGAGAATCGAGCAACAACATGCTCCGGCTTCCACGATGACATCCTGGAACAGAGCGCCGTTACGTAGCCGCATCACTAGCTTGGAAATCGATGCGGTGCTGGTGAATCTAGACCGCGACGTGGAGCCGGACGGATTCGAGTTGGCAATTGCTGCCGTGGATGTTTACGGTCGTTCAGTACCGGTGAAGGGTAATCTCACGGTTCGACTGATGGGTGAACACAACAAGCATCACTCGGGCAGGGTCCACTTTGAAGACTTGCAGCAATGGACTCAGCCGGTGATGCCTGAGGATTTTGTAGACGGCGTAGCAGGATATGTGTTGCCGTTTCGTACGGTGCATCCGGAGTTTGATTTCGAGCTGCGTCCCGATGCGCAATTGCACGTGCGTTTGGGGGTTTTCGGATCGGGTAATTTCGCAGCCACGGTTCCCGTGCTATTGCGGGAGTTCAATCCATTTCGGGATCGGATGCAGATGTTCGAGGGAAGTCGTTTCTTCCGCGATGAGTTGTCGCGACAAGTTCGCCACCTGAATGACGATCCGCATGGCATTTTCCGCCCGTAGGTCTGCGGAAATTCGAAGCGAGTTATTCCCTGCGGTCGTCGCCTTTGCGGCGGTCAGGCTCGGAGCGTCGCTCTTCGTCACCAGTCTTATTTTCGGCGAGTTCGTCTTGATTGTCGCGACGTTCTGTTTGGCGGCGTTCTTCCTCTTCCCGCTTTTCAACTAGCGAATCGAGATCCGCAGGGATATTTAGGCGATTGGGCATGGGTAGGTTCTCAGTGCGATTGCTCGGCTGGTGGTGCGAGTACTGGAAGTTCGTCTGGCGGTAGAGTCAACCTTGTGGAGGGTAAAAATGTTTCGTCATTCGGAGAATAAAAGGCCACTTCGTTTTCTACGGGTGGGAGTCTCCACAATAGCGAGGCCAAGGGCCGGCGAGGATTGCGGAAAGTATCGGGCAGCCGCGCTTCGTAAAGCCGTGGATTCAAATCGAGCGGGCCCGTCGTCAAAGGTTCCAAAGTCCGCGTGAGTTCGAAGTTTTCGCGTTCTTCGATGATTGGCGTATAGGGCTGAATGCGAGGGATTAGCGTTACGATTATCTCCGATCGCGATTTTACGAGCTGGCGCTTCTGAAACAAAATTCCCACATAAGGCAAATCGCCCAGCCAGGGGACTTTGTTCTGGATGTTGCTGTCGGTTTCTTGGATCAATCCGCCGATGACCATCCCCTGGCCATCATTGAGCAAGATGTCCGTTTCGACTTCCGTGGTTTCTTCCGAAGGAAGTCCTGTCTCGGGGCTGACTTGCCCCGTAGAAACTTCGGGCTTGATGCGCATCAGCACGCGGCCGTCGCGGGTGATGCGGGGAGTGACGGTAAGCACAACGCCCACGTCGAGAAATTGAACTTCTTCCAGCGTGCTGGTCTGTGTGGTTGTGACCACGCGGAAACCAAGCTGTTCGCCGACCTGAATGCGTGCTTTTTGACCACTCACGGCGAGTATTTTGGGCGAAGCGAGTGTCTTGGCATCGGTGGTGGTTTGCAGCAATTCGACGAGGCCATCCAGCGTGCTACCCGTGGCTTCCAGGAAAAAGGCCGAGGAGGCAGCCGGGTTGGCAAATCCTACAGAACGAAAGTCGAGCTCGTTGCCTGAGAAGGAGGAAAGAGCATCGAAGTTCACGCCGTTGCGGCAGTCTGCCGACAAGTCGACCTGCAAAATGTGCGCCTCAATCAGCACCTGCCGTGGAGGTTGATCGGACATGCAAATGTAACCGCGAATCTGTTGCAGGTTTCCCGGATAATCGACCACAGCAACCACCTCGCGGGTACGTCGGTTGTCTTCGGGGCTAGTTTCCATGACCCACGATTTCCCTGAGGGGGAAAGCAATCCTTTGACGGTTTGATCGATATCGACTGCCGAGGCAAAGTCCAGTTCGAACACTTCCACATTTCGGCCACTTGCCTCAGGCGAGAGTAAGTCGGCGTTTTCGATGCTTGTGACCGTAATCACATTGTTGTTTGTTGTCCAGGTATGACCCGAGGCGGAAAGGAGAGAGTCGAGAACCTGCTGCCAAGGTACGCGTTCGAACGACGCGGTGATGGGGGTTTCAGCTGGCGCGGCAAACACTAGATTGAGTTTCTGAGTTTCGGCAATCAGGGCGACTACTTGACGAAGCGACCCATCGCGAACCATCAGCGAGATCAGTCCCTGGTTCTCTTCGACATGGAATGTGCCTGCGGCATCCGGCTTGGCGAGTGGAATAATTTCTTGTTGAGCGGGAGATTGCCGAACGGTCGGCTGCCCGGGTTGCAATTCGAGCGATTGATTCGCCAGTGGGTTTAGGGAGTTGCGGAGTACATTGACGATGCCCGACGGCGACCAAACAGGAGGAGTGTTGGTTGGTGCGCTCCCGACATTCGCGTCAGGAACAACAAGTACGGTTGTTTCTTGCTGTGCATGCAGACATGTTGCAAAAGATAGCGCTAGACACAGGCCTGTCAGCCCAATGGGCCAGAGTCCTTGAAGTGCACGCTTGATTGCTTTTGCGCCATTTGGCATGGCTGAGTACTCGGGATGCATTTATCTGGATTTTGATTTTGTGAGTACCACTCCTTGAGCGGTAATATCGCTAACCTGATACCCTTGGACTCTGTCGCCGACGCGAAGCTCCTGACCGCCGATGGTTGCGATTCGCTGGTTGTCGGTTATGAGAATCATGGAAGTACCTTGCTGCTGCATGTCGGCGAGAATCAGAGGTTTTTTTTCTTGTTCACCAGCCAATGATTCGTCCTGCTCCGTTGAGTTCGTCGAGCTTGTAGCTGCGAGATACCAAAACGGTTTTGCTAACGGATCGAAGGCGACGATTTTGTCGATCGATAAGTGGGGCCAAGATTTTTTGTCCGAGGTTTCCGGGGTTGTCTTGGCCGAGGTTTCTGGAATAGTCTTGCCGCGGACGACGTGTTGTTCGTTTGCGGCTGGTATCTGGTTATTCGGAGACGTGGCCACATTGTTTGAGGAGCTGTTGAATTGGGAGACGATAGTGCCGACAAACACGACGGCTAGCACAGCAACAAGTGCTAGCTTTCCGCGCGTGGCGCCGATCATGTCTCGCTTCTTACTATTCGTCACAGCGAAGCCTTTCTCTTTTCTGTATCATGCGAGTCGATGCCGTAATACAAAACAAATGTGACCTGAAACGGATAGCGGTTGTCTTTGTTGCTTGCCCCAAATCGCAACTTGGAAACATCCGTGATCAAGGCAAGTTGGTTAACTTCGTCGAGAAACCGGCAAATGCTGTCAAAGCTGCCGTTACAAACGAGCGAAATTTCTGCATGAGAGTGCCCTTCCCCCGCCTCAGGCGGACCCCAGTGGTGGTTATCCACCTGCAAGCTTACTTGCTGTGCCACCCGGAGGAGTTCGTCTGCCAGAGCGTCTTTGTTGAGGTCGCTAGGCAATCGCTGCCGAATATGGTTGATCGATTTCTGGAGCGAATCGAACTCTTTGCGTAAGGCAAAATTTTCGCGCTGCACTTGAGCCGACTGGCGCAGTAGAGTTTGCAGGTGATCGATTCTCGCGGAATCGTCTTCCTTCTGGCCGACTAGTCGGTTGTGAATAAACAGGCAATAGCACCCAACGACTAACGCCACGGCAACAAACCCTGCCGCGTGTAGTGCCCAGCCCAATTGACGTTCGTGATGTTGCGTTCGACGATACACTTTTTAGCTCAGTTGGAGTTTTTAGAAAAAACAGTCGATTCGAAAGGCTTGCATTTGCTGCTGATTGATTTCAATGGTTTCAAATTGTTCTGCTTCCGTAGAGGCGTTCGGGATGGATGATTTAAGTAGTTCGGCAAAGACCCGGACAGCTTTGGGGTCAGTAGCAATTCCTTCCAGCGAGAGTTTGGCCGAGGAGTCTCGTGTGGCACTGCCGTCCGAGCCTTGCTGCTGGTAGTCGATATTTTCGAGAAATACATTGCCATGGCATTTGGCGACCGCCTGGCTGACCAAGCCTGCCAGAGTGGTTGTGGGCGTACGTTTCTCAAGAGTAAGTTCTAATTGGCCTAATTGTTTCGATTCGTCGATTCGTTTTTTCAAGTCTTGGTTTGTGGTCTTTAATCGACGAACTGGTTCGTATTGCGAGTCCATTGCGATGCGCTGTTGGCTTTGTTTGTGAACCGGCCACCAGTTGAAAGCCGTATGCAAGGTCAGAACTCCCACCACAATCGCCAAAATGCGCGTCCACTGGCGAGCGCAGTTTAACCAGCAATCGCGCGCGCAGGCACGTTCCGACATGAGGTTGATAGATCGACTCATGACTTCTCCCAGGCAAGTGCCGAAAGTGCTATCGCTGGCCCAAGTAAGCAGGATGGTATGCTTGTTTGTGGGTTGGATTTAGGATTGTTCGCGTCCATGCTCCAAACACGATGCACCAGGCCAGCTTGTTGGGTGAGATATTCGGCTAGCCCACGAATAGTGGCTCCCCCTCCAAACAGATAAACGCTCTGTGGCGAGACCGTGCGACGTTGTCCTTGAAGATGCGCGAAAGTTCGTTGGATCTCTTCCACCAGATTTTGCATTGGCGCGGATAGTAGTTCTCCGATCAGAACAGAGATTTCCGTGGATTCTGTCTCGGAAAGCCCATGCTCGAGCAGTAGCTGTTGTGCTTCCTGCTGCGAGACATTGAGCTCGGTGCAAATCAAAGTCAATAATCGTTGCAGGCTGCAATCTTTGAGTCGGCGCGCGTAGACAGGCCTTCCATCCACAATCACATTCAAAGTGGCCTGACTGAATCCCCAGTCGAGCGCTGCCGTAGGTGCATGATTGTTGGCCCCGTGCACTAGTGCTACAGCGCGGGCAAGTGCCAACGGCACGCCGTCTAGCAATTGACACGACCAGCCAGTATTGGCAATGTCTGTGCAGATCTGTTCGGACCAGGCGGTCGGAACAGCCAGGACATTTGTTTTGGAAACCGGTTTGCCATTGTCTGCCGCTTCCGCGGGCCACGTTGCTACCTGTAGGTGTGCGGCCGATTGTTGGGTGACGGTCTCGATTGCCTTGCGGACCACCCTTTCGGGCTTCGATTCCTGGCTCAAGGATTGATCAAGCTGATGCAGTTGGCAAAGCGACATCGACAATGTGGCGGCGGCACGTCGGCCTTGGAAACCACGTTCGGCGCTGCTCGAACGGAGTGAAACTGCGGTACGCATTTCATCTTTGGTGGAAAGCGTCTGCTGGTCTTGAGCGGTATTCCCATCCCAGCACGAGCTACGAGGAACGATTGCCGATGCGACCAACTGTAGTTGATTCTGTTGGCGCACCAACTGAGCCACTTTGAGGTGAGAAGCGCCGACGTCAACGCCGATCCAGCCTATTTTGTTTCCGAAAAACATAATGACAATCTTTTTTTGGCTTACCGCCCACCTTGGGCAAGGGTCGACAAATCGAACACGGGCAGCATTACCGCCAACACCACTACTGCCACGATCGCTCCCATGACGACCGTGATGATCGGTTCCAACATGCCGACCACTTGTCGCATGCGGGCCTCGGCTTCTTCTTCGTAGTATTCACCGAGCAGTTGCGTGACTTCGCCCAGATTTCCAGTACTTTCGGCGGTGATAATCATTTCGCGCGCGGATTGCGGCACGATTTCTGCTGTTTGCAGCACGCAGCCCAAGCCACGGCCATTGACCACGGCATCTTCGAGTTCGTCTATCAGGTCTTGATAGTGGACGTTTCCAAGCGCCTGTTTGCTAAGTCGTAGGCATTCCAGTAGCGGTACGCCACTTTCCAGCATCAGGCCAAGGATCCGACACATGCGGCCAACAATTTGGGGCCTGTAAACGCTTTGGATGATCACCAGTTTGAGCCACAACGCATCGAGCCAGCGACGTCCGACAGCAGTTTTTCGCCAAACTAGTAGCCCCGTCACTGCTGATGCGAAGGCAGGTCCCCAAAGCCACCAGCGAGATCGAAATTCCGTGGAAATAGCAATCAGGAGTTGAGTAATGACGGGCAAGGTTAGGTCGTACTGCTCGAAGATGTCAGCAAATCGTGGCAAAACGAAGAGTACGAGTGCTACGATCACTGCTGAAGAAACAGTCATCAACAACACAGGATAGGTCATCAACGCTTTCATCGTTCGTTGCAGACGGATTTCACTCCGCTGTACTTGCGAGAGTTGTTGCAACACCTCGGCCATCTTGCCGGATGCTTCTCCCGCGGCTACCGTTGCGATAAACCTTTGATCAAATACTTCGGCATGCATTCCTAAGGCGCTGGAAAGTGTGCTGCCGGAGAGTACGGAATCGTGAACATCGATGAGCACCTGTTTCAAAGCGGGTTTTTGGCATTGGTTTGCTAAGGATCCGAGCGCCGAGGCGACGTCGATTCCCGATCGAGTCATGATCGCCAGTTGCGAAGTAATTTCGGCGATGTCTTGCCTGCGGATAGGTCGGTGGCGGCCAGTTGTTCGATGTTGCACGTCCTCGTGTGAGGAACCCCATTCCAACTCGTTACCGGTGGGAGCATGCATCGGCGCAGCATTATCTTCCGCTTGGCCGGCAATAGTTCCCAAACCTGAGAATGCTGAATTGTCGAATTTTGTGGCAGTCATGGAATTGATTTTCTGAGTATCGAATGTGGTTGTGATTGGTTGCTGGCGAGGAAGGATCGTTTACTCCACGAAAGCAATGCGGGCAATCTCCTCGAGGCTCGAAACATCTTGCTCTGCGAGCCGTATGCCCCCAGAAAGTAGTGTGGGAAAATTTTGTGCCTGAAACCAATCGCGAATGGTTTCCAACGGTGCCTGATCTGCAATCATCCGGCGCACGTCCGCGTTGGCAGGAAGCACTTCGTAGATGCCTGTTCGGCCTTTGAATCCAGTGTCGAAACACTCGCGGCAGCCACTTCCTTTGGAAAAACTACGACGCATATCGCCTTGGTAGTGCAACGCTTCTAAGAACTCGGCACGGGGGAAATAGGAACCTTTGCATTTGGGGCAGATGGTTCGCACGAGTCGCTGAGCGACAACTCCCACCATCGCGGCTGCGAGTTTGTAGCTTTCGATTCCCATGTCCATCATTCGAGTGATCGCGCTAATACTGTCGTTAGTGTGCAACGTACTGAGTACGAGATGGCCCGTGAGCGCGGCCTGGACAGCGACTTGAGCGGTTTCTGCATCGCGAATTTCACCGACCATAATTACGTCGGGATCCTGTCTGAGGATTGATCGCAATGCCGATGCAAACGTGACCCCCCGAGTGCCGTCAGCTTGGACTTGGTTTACTAATTCGATCTGGTACTCAACCGGGTCCTCGACCGTCACGATGTTGTGATGGACCGACTTAATCAGCTCCAATGCGGAATAAAGTGTTGTAGTTTTTCCGCTTCCCGTGGGGCCGGTCACGAGCAACAACCCATGAGGTTTTTTCAATAGGTCTTTGAGAATGCCGAGCGTGTCGCCTGGAATTCCAAGTTGGTCTAAATTGAACGTGAGGCGCTGCTTGTCGAGCACGCGAATCACCACTTTTTCGCCAAGTACCGTGGGTAGCGTGGAAATACGCAGATCGACCTCTTTGCCGTCGGCGATTACCTGGCAGCGACCATCTTGAGGAATGCGCTGCTCTGCAATGTCGAGTCGCGCCATCACCTTAATACGAGAAACAATCGCCGGAAAAATGTCGCGTCGTGGTCGCAGCATTTCGACGAGTTGACCATCGATTCGAAATCTGACCGTGCCAAACTTGCGGCTTGGTTCGATGTGAATGTCACTGGCCGTCTTTCGGATTGCCTGGAGTACGAGATAATTGACTAAGTTGATGACTGGACTGCCATCGACCAAGTCGTGCACGGAGGCGATGTCCATGTCGGAGGTTTCGATTTGCAGTTCTACAGCAGACTCGTCCATGTCTGCGGTTACCGCATCGACGCGAAAATCTTCTTCGTATGCACGGCGTTGCATGCGCTCGATCGATACATGAAATGCAAACACAGGACGCACTTCCAGCCCGGTTAAACTTTCGATCGTGTCGATCGTATCCAAGTTTTGTGGGTCTTCCGTAGCTATGACTAAGGTGTTACGCACACGAAACAGAGCTAGGATGTTCAAGCTTTCTGCCAATGGGCGTGGTATCAATTTGACAGCCACTGGATCGAGCAGGCCCTCGCGTAGCCGAACACTCGTCACCCCCAATTGCGATTCGATAAACGGCAACAGTTGTTCTTCGCTGGCAAAACCGAGATCGAGCAGTGCTTCACCCAGTTTTTGGCCATTTTGCGCCTGATGATTCAGCGCAGCCTCGAGCTCGTCGGGTGCGATCAGATCCGCGCTCAACAGCCGCTGTCCGAGTGGGCCCCGTGAAGTGCCTGGCGTAACCTCGGGCTGCCGACTGGAGGCGATTGCTTCGGGTTCGAGCAGTTGGTCTTGTGATTTTAGGTCGGCAAGTGTGCTCATTGGATAAAGCTCCTGACCGCCGATTTCACTTCCTTATGACTGTCGAAATGTTCGTTGACTCCGGTAACCCGCAGTACGTCTTCACACAGTTGAGACAATGCCGCCAGTTTCAGGTCGCCACCTTGCTGATGGACCGAATCGCGTACATCCAGCAGCGAGTCGAGCCCTGCGCTATCCAGCAGCGGGACATCGCTCATATCCAGAACCACCATGGGCTGGCCTTTGGTTAAGCCATCTGCAATGGTCTCGGTCAAGGTGTCGGCGTTTTCGTGGTTGAGTGGGCCGACAAGCTGAACGACGTTGACTGCACCTTGGGTTTCTACGCTAAACATGCCGGCTACTCCAAGGGAATGGTAACCAGGAAGTTGCTTCCTTGGTTCAGCGTGCTTTCAACGAGAATGTCGCCGCCGTGCATCCGCACCACTTCGCGTGCCAGCGAGAGTCCCAAGCCCGTGCCCGATTCTGCTTGAACTCGCTCGTCGCTGCTGCGGAAAAATTTTTCGAAGACCATTGGCAGTTCTTCGCTTGAGATACCAACGCCTGAATCTTCGACTGCAATATGTAATTTGGATTCGTCCAGATTGACCTTGAGTGCAACATGTCCCCCCGTAGGAGTGTACTTGGCCGCGTTTCCTAAGAGATTGACCAACACAGCCACAATCTTGTCCTTGTCGAGTTGCAGCTCTTGCATTTTTTCTGGCAAGTGGACTTCGAAATCGAGATCCTTCTGCTGCATCAACGGTTGGACTTTTGAAAGCACTTCTTCAAATAGTCGTGAAGTCTCCACCTTTTGCCGTTCCGCGGAAATCGAGCCAACTTCCATGCTACTGATGCTAAGTAAATCATCGACAAACCGAGCTAATCGAGTCACTTCGCTATTGATGGTGTTGCAAAACTCTTTTTGCTGCTCTACTTCAATTGTGTCGCAAGTAGCGAGCATTTCGGCATAAGCTTTGATGTTCGACAGTGGTGTGCGCAGTTCATGTGTTGCGGTGTCGATAAACTGCTCGCGCATTTTATCGGCGAGTTTCTGTTGAGTGACATCGCGAAGCGACCATACTTGCCCTTTGAGGGTGGCGTCCTGCAGGGGTTGGCGAGCTACACGCAATACACGTTCCGCTTGCTCACTCCCGCGTTGAACTTCGGAGACGACGGGTCGGTTTGCCATGCTGGGATCGAACAGCGTGCAGTGGGACAGCTCGGGGAGATCGCGAGTAAAGCAGTCCGCAAGATCGGCCCCTTCTAGGCCGCCTTCCTCTGCTTCGGTGCCAAGCAGGGCGGCAATGGCCCGATTGGCAAAAGTAATACGACCCTCTGGGTCGGTAACAGCGATCCCATCGGACAGATTATGCAATATCTCGGCGAGTTCGCTTTGCTTACGTGAAGCGACAGCTTTTGTAAGTCGGTCGTCGAGACCTGGCGAAGTTGAATGATTGCGCAGGTCTTTTAAGGAGGAGGCGAGATGGTTCCATCCGAGTGTTGCTGCGTCGGTTGCCGGCAAAGGTGCGAGCGAGACTTCTGTGCCAGGCGGCAACTCGGCTATTTTGCGTAGTTGAGAGTCAATGTCTGCAACACTGCTCGTCAGCCGCGAAATCATCACAGCCCCGAGTCCGACCAGTGCCAAAGGAATCAAAATAGTCAACGGTGAATGTCGGGCGACTTCGCCAAAGGTGTTCCAAACATTGGGTTCGATCACTGCGATTCGTAGTGTCCCGATAGGTTCGGTACTAGCGGTCAGCGGCACCTGATATTCACCCAAGGATTGGCCAACATTATCCGTAAAGCGAATGCCAGTCACGCTTCCCCAGCGTAGCAAGCAGCCTGTTGGCTCTACGACGGGCTCACCTTGCATTTGGGCATTGGTATGCGCCCAGTAGGTTCCGTCGGGCCCCGCAATCGAACAATAGGCAAATCGCCCCTCGGCTTTCGCCTGTTCGAGCAACTTGGCAAAATCTTGTTTGCCGTGGCGAAGATAGGAGATTTCGATTGCCGAAGCTGTTTTCCCTAAGCGGGCTAAGCAGCTATTCACCGAGTGAGAATTCAGCACACTATGCGAAGTGAACCACACACCCAAGGCGAGCCAGCAAATAGCGATCAAGCAGAAAAGCAGGTAGCAAGCGACCACTTTCCGAGGAAGACCCAAGTTGGGAGATTTGCCAATCATGATGATCCAAGTAGTGATTCACGGCCACGACACGTCTTATTAGGAAACAGCGGCTGACGTTAACTCATTGACGGTCTTCACCAGGGCGGAGGGACTAAACGGCTTGGGGAAGGTTGCATCGATTCCGAGTTCCTTCTGTAATTGCGGCAATTCTAATTCTAGTCCCTTTGCCGTAAGCAGAATGATTGGGCAGTCGGCGTAATTACTTTGTGCGCGAAGCTTTCTGCAAAGTTCCAGTCCGGTCATTTCCGGCATCTGCTGATCGGTGACCACCAGATCGAACTGCGTTTCGCTTGCCAGTTCAAATGCTTGTCGGCCGTTGGGTGCCGTTTGAGTGTCAAATCCCGCCCCATCGAGCGCAAATTGGATCACTCTGGCCAGGGCCACGTTATCGTCAACGACCAGTGCTTTCTTGGTGTTTTCGCTCATGCTTCAATTCTTGGTTAGAAACCACTCTGGAGCAACTTGCCAAGTTGCGTGGTCTTGTTCCTCGAGAATCTATCGAGAAAGCGGCAGCCGACGTATGTGAGTACGCATTCCACACTAAAACTCGTCGAACTTAGTGGTTCCGTTGGATGAGACTGCGTCAGAGTTGGCAATGAATTCTCCAGTGGCTGTGTTGTACTTCCATCCAGTGGTAGGTGTTACGTCAGCAACCACGGGGCTAGTCGACGTGGCAGTCACCTGTCGATTCTGTGTGCCTACCGGAGCTACCGGAAACTGGCCGCGAATATAAGGGGCCAGCGCCGTTTGCAAGCTGGTTGTTGCATTCGCACAAGGTGGCAATGAACCGCCATTATCCGCCGCATACAATTCGATTGCATCCCGGACGATCGACAGTGTCTGCTTGAGTCCGTTTTCGGTTGCAGTTTTGGAGGTATTCAGCAGCTTAGGCGCGGCAACGCCGGCAAGAATTCCTAGGATCAATATCACGACTACTAATTCAATTAGTGTGAAAGCGTTGCGATTCTTGTTCATCACGAATAACTCCTGCTCAATTTTGAGGCAAAAAACCCTATACATTGTTCTAATAACGCGTGTTGCTTCTCTTCCAAACTGTAGCTTGCGCATTTGCGCAGGCGACGTGTATTCGGTCCGCGGACCAGCAATTCTAGTTGTTGGTTTTGTCAAACGTAGCATGCGCATTTGTTACGGGTGATGTTTTCGTCTGAATTAATCGCTCTCTTTACTGGTGGACTAATCGCTGCATTCGGCAGAATCGAATTGAGCGGAAGGCTGCGAGTTGCGATGCCCATGGGGTGAGCTATCTTTCCGTTAGGGAAAGTATCCCAAGGTACGCTTTCCTTTTGCAGTACCCATATATGTGATGCCGACGCACACGAATCGCTTTTTTTTGATTTTGCGAGAGAAGAGAGCCAATGAACCTTGGCACATCTGATAAAGCAGAATTGCAGACAAGTTGGGTCGACCAAACGGTCGCCGAATTGGACCATGCGCTCAACACAAGTTGTCAATTGTGGGAGCGAAATCGCGAAGGCGACTGGGGCCTCGGAGCAAAACAGGACGAATCGCTCCACACCATCGACGATATTGGCAATGATTTGGAACGCGCCCACGCTCAACAAGAACCGATTTCCGTGGTATTGGAGTCGAGCGGACACTTGCTGGTAGTCCCGTTGACCAGCGCTGCGCAGAAGGCGACTTATTGTGCCGTTACTTCCATAACGACGGATCGCCCCGATCTTTTGGTACACCTGTGCAAATCGATTCTTCATGCTAATGACCAAAAAGAAAAAATCGCCCAACTCCGCGAAGAGAGTGGCATGTACCTCCAGCAACTTAGCGAAGATCTGGAGGAGCTAACCTTCTTGCGAGCCATGGCTGAAAAGTTGGCACTGGGGGGACTTTCGCTGAGACTCGAGGGATTGGTGGAATTTGTTTTGCCGCAACTGGGTGAAGCCGCTGGGGTAGAAGCTGTTTACTACATCGATTGCCAATCAGAGGGCCAGCTACATGTTTCCGATTATTGGCAAACAGATTCATGCCAAACGGGGCCAACGCCGTCTGAGGCCATTCAACTCGTTGAGCTGTTCCAGGAAAAAGCCCTTGATCGACCTGTAGTCAAGAACCACTTCCTGGAGGACCAGGCAAACGACCAATTCCCCGAAATCCGAGAGTTTATATTGATTCCAGTAGCGACCAGCGAATTTCTCCTTGGTTGGCTGTTGGCCGTCAATCGTCGTTGTACTCAAGAGAAACGGCATCCTGAGTCAATTTGGGATCTGAGTCAGTGTGAACTTGGCTCTTGCGAGGCGTCGCTGATCAGCACTACTGCGGCGATGTTGGCTTCGCACGCCCACAATCTCGCTTTGTTTGGCGAAAAAGAAGGTCTGTTGATCAGCGTTGTTCAAACGCTTGTCGCAGCGGTCGATTCACGCGACCCCTATACTTGTGGCCATAGCGAGCGTGTTGCACGCTACGGCAGACGATTGGCACAGGAGATCGGCTTCGACGACGAAGCCTCCTTGAGGCTGTATCTCACGGGGTTGCTGCACGACATTGGCAAGATTGGTGTCAGCGATGCAGTGCTCAAAAAGGCAGGTCCGCTTACGGGCGAAGAGTTCGAAGAGATTAAGCGCCATCCCGAATTAGGCTGGGCGATTTTACAAGAGCTCGAGCAGATGTCGTATGTGCTGCCTGGTGTGTTGCATCATCACGAACGAATTGATGGCAAAGGATATCCTGACAGGCTTGCTGGTGAACAGACTCCACTGGAGGGTCGGCTCTTGGCGGTGGTTGATGCGTTCGACGCAATGACTTCCGATCGACCCTATCGAAAAGGAATGCCCGTAGAAAAAGCAGTGAATATTATGCAAGAAGGGGCTGGCACCCAGTGGGATAGCGGGCTGGTGGAGACCTTTGTGCGTCTCTTACCAGAAATGCTGGAAATTCGCGATAACTACCAGCGCCCTCCCATGCCGGACAGAAAAGAACTGGAGTCTGCCAGTAATTTGCAAGCTGATAATCAGGGCTCAGGATCGATGACATCGCCAGTTTTGCCGTTGCTCAGCGATACGGAACCTCTCCCACTAGCACACTGATCCGTATAAGCGTTTGTTCGCAGGATGTTGTTGTGAAAATCGTTCGCTCTGGATACACGCTTGTCGAGTTGCTGATTGTGATGCTAATTCTTAGCATTCTCACGGCAGGCGCGGCGCCGCGGTATTTTAATGCCCTGGCCAAATACCGCGCCGATGCCACGGTCAAGCGCATCACGATCGATCTGGAAATGGCCCGGCGTCGAGCCCAGCTTCAAAGCACTACTCAGAGTGTTGCCTTCCTGGCAGGAGACAATCGTTATGAAGTTGCTAGCATGAGCGCTCTCGACCACAGAGATAGCATCTATGAGTTTCGACTGGGGGATTCCCAATACGGTGCGCAGATTATCTCGGCCGACTTTGGTGGCAGCCCGACGTTAGTGTTTGATATTTACGGCAGACCGGTTTTGCCCGGTTCGGTGGTCGTGCAAACTGAAAACGGCACGAAAACTATCGCGGTAGATGCAGCAGGGATGATCACAGTCCTGTAATAGATCATGATGTTCAGGAAATTTAATGGGTAGATTTTTCATCAGAGCCGGCACGAAGTGTATTAGTCCCGAAGGGACGAAATATAATAGCCCAGGGCAAGGCCGAGCGAGCGCAGCGAGACAGGCCGCCGCCCTGGGTTCAGTGTGCGAACGAATGTTCGGCCGAGCGAGAAGCTTTGCCATCAAATGGCGCGCAACCGAGGCCGACACAAGACCGCGGCTTGATTTCGTCCTCGGTCGCGCTCCGTCAAGTGACAACGTCAACCGCTCGGACGATGGGGATACCGATTTCTTAACCCAGGGCTCGCGCCCTGGGCTACCCTATTTTGCCCCTTCAGGGCAACCTTGGGGTACGCGTTGGTTATTTTCCCCACTAAGATTCCTGTAGAACCGTAAATCATGATATACACACGTTTTTCAAACTCGACAGAACCTCTGGCTCGCGGCTTCACGTTGCTGGAGCTGGTGTTCGGCATGGTATCGTCGGGTGTGCTTGTGGTGGGGCTTGCGGCGGCGCTCTACATGTCGAGCAAAGCACTCGATTTGAACGACACTTCGTCCCGGCAGTCGGCGTTTGCTTCGGAAGTGTTGGGCGAGATGATGGCCGATTTATCGCTTGCCCGTTCTTTCACTGAGCGAACCGCCACGGTGGTCACGTTTACTGTGCCTGACCGCACTGGCGATCGAAGTCCGGAGACTATTCGTTACGCTTGGACCGGCACGCTCGGCGATCCGCTCACTTACCAGTACAACGGCGAAGCACCAGTTACGATTGCTAGAAATGTACAGAATTTTAGTTTCTCCGGACTGACCCGTCCGATGAACGCCGCGACCGTCAATGTTGTTGTTCCCCCACCGGAGGTCGTGTTTGAAGAATACACGCTTCTGCAAGCCCCCAGCAATGCGACCCAGCTAGCGATCGACTTGCCTCCGGGAACGTCTGTTGGCGATTTGTTGATTGCTTGTGTAGCAACCGACGCAGATACCTCAGCAGCATTAACAGCCGAAGCGGGCTGGACTGTTGCCGCCGTGGGCCAAGAGGGAGGAACAGTCACCTTTGGAGTTTGGTGGAAGATTGCCCAAGGAACGGAAACGAGCACGCAATTGTTCTCTTGGGACACCGGGCAAAAGGCCATGGGATGGATGATGCGATTCACCGGACACGACAGCTTCAGCCCTATTCAGGTGATGTCGACCGCTAATGGTTCGAACGCACTGCCCCCCAGTCCAGCTGTGATAACGAGCACCGATGATTCGATGATCCTAAGACTCGGCGCCTTCGACAACCACAATATTACAATTGGCAATACCGGCTTGACGAACAGCACGACCATCCTGATGGATGAAAGTGGTTCTAGCGGCGGAAATGTATCCGCAGGTGCTGGATATACGACGCAGTCTTCGGCAGGAGATAGTGGCACCGATAGTTTTGCACTAACTAGTTCTCAACAATACCTCACAGTGACCATCGCCATCGCACCAGACCAATCGCAGCTACTCATTCCATAATCACGATTCCATGAAAAGAAAACACGTTACTAATCGAGGCTTGAGCCTGGTCGAAGTGGTCGTCAGCACGCTGATTGTCGGTGTGATGCTGGTGGCGTCGCTCGATACGTTGGGTGCCGTGTTTCGGACGCAGCGAATGAACGCGGCACGGCTGTCCGGGCCTGGATTGGCGCGGGAGATGATGGCCGAGGTGCTTTCGCACAATTACGAAGACCCCGATGTTCCCGCTGGGAATTTTGGCACCGAGACGGGTGAGTCCGGCGCCACCCGCGCCGCATTCGACGACGTCGACGACTACGACAACTGGAATCCTTCCAGCCCAGTCGCCAAAGATGGTACTGTCCACGCTGGCTACACCGACTGGGATCGAAGAGTTTACGTCGATTGGGTAAGTCCCTCCAACACGGCAAACAATTTGCTTTCCGAGACAGGGTTGAAACGAATTAGCGTGGTCGTCACGGACCCCGACAACAAAGACACAGTTTTCAATGCGTTGCGGTTCACACAGAGCAGTTTCGAGCAATTGCCAGCGGCAGATATTACAGCCGTAACATGGATTGGGGCCCAACTGCAGCTAGGAAATTCCACTACCGCTCACGCGGGCACGCAGCTTTTGAATCATGTTTACGATACGAATTAAGAGTGAACCACAAAGGCACAAAGGACTAGAAATTCAGATTGCTGATAGATGAATTATGAGTGATATGGTTGGAAAAGACTGGAAAGCCCGATCGAAGCGGCGCGGGGCGCGGCGTGGAGGAATCTACGTCGTTGTGTTGGGTGTGGCGATGATTGTGGGGATTGTCAGCATGTCGGCCATGCAGATGTCGCGGTTGCAGATGAAAAACATTGTTGCTAGCGAGAATATCGGCATAGCACAAATGTTGGCCCAATCGGCCGTGGAGTACGCCATGGCTGTGATCGATGCCGATCCCTTGTGGCGGACTACTTACACCCACGGAGTCGAAAACCCCACTAGCTGGGTTAGCATGCCCGGCCAAGGGGAATTTAAGTTCATGCTGCTCGATTCCGATGGCGATTTGGCTGACAATGCCGACGACGCGGTAACCGTCAAGGGAATTGGCAAATCGAATGATGCCATCCACGTGGCAAACGTGTTGCTCCAACCGTTGGGCGATCCGCTCGATTGTTTGGGCGTGTCGCTCTGTGCTGGCGGCGATTTAACCGCTGGATGGACTGTCAACGTTATCTCTGACCAAATCATTGCCTCCAACGGCAACGTGTCGGCCACTAACACAAACTCCTCCGTCGAGGGCGAAATCCAGGCGGCCGGTACGATCACGGGAAATATTATCGGAACACAGATCCCGGGCGCTGTGGTTCGGGAATTGCCTCAGGAAGACGTGTTTCAATACTATCTGTTCAACGGCACGTGGATCGACGTCAACACATTGCCGGTCGATGGATTCAGCCGACCGCTGATCTCGGCGACGTTGCTCAGCCCGCAAGTGAATCCGTTCGGTGCCAAAAACCCGGCGGGTATTTATGTGATCGATTGCCAGGGGCAGAATTTATGCATCAAGAATAGCCGGATTGTGGGGACGCTTGTGCTATTGAATCCTGGTCCATCTGCGGGATTGAATAGCTCGATGTCGATGGAGCCGGCCGTCGCGAATTTCCCGTCGCTGTTGGTCGAGGGGACAGTTTGCATCAAGACAAGTAAAGTTGATCTCAATGAGTCGACGTTGTTGGTCAACTTCAATCCCGTGGGAACACCGTATGAGGCTGTTGAGGATGCCGACCAAAGCGACGTCTATCCCTCGATTATCACAGGATTGGTGTATGTGTCTGGCACCATGGCCTTTCCTGGCGATTTACTCGATTCTTGCTTCCGAGGCGTTGTTGTTTGCGAACAGATCGCGGCAGATTCGGATTTTTTCTTGGAGTATGATTCGACGACTTTCAATCAACCGCCGCCGGGATTTATGAAGGGTCCCACGATGCGGATTGTACCCGCCAGTTGGCAACGTGCGTCTTATTGATTTGCTTTTGAAAGCCAGCGCAAAAAACGGCCGAACCTCGAAAACGAGATTCGGCCATTTGTTTGATTACGAACTGCTACCAACAACTTTAGGTAGTGGCATCGCCTTCCGGTGCAGCGGGAGCAGCTTCAGGTGCAGCGCCGGCACCTCCACTGCAACCACAAGGTTGGGCAGCAGGTGCTCCGCAGCATGTGCTGCACTTTGAGCAGCATTGACGCTTGGCTTTGCGAAGTTGACGACGGCTGCAGCACTTTTGGCAGTTGGACTCGCAACCACACGAAGCAGTTGCTTCGCAACCGCAAGGGGCAGGTGCAGCTTCGCAGCAAGGCTTTGGCTCGCAGCAAGCAGTCTTGCAGCACTTTCTTGCGCGGCGCGCTGGCTTGCAGCATTTGTTTCTGGTCTTCTTGCAACACTTGTTGCGATTGAACAGACCGGCCTCAGCTTGGTTTTCGCTCATCACGGAAAAACCAGCCAAAACGACCATCACTGCAGTTGTCAGGGTCAAAATACGGTTCATTTCAAATCCTCCTCTGAAGTAATACTGTGGTACGCACCAGCTGGAGTGCTGATGCAATTAACAATGTTTTAAAGACAATCTCTTTCCGCCTTACGGCTTTCTTTCCTCCTCGCGCCACGGCGGTCAGCAGCAAATGGGATGCCCAGTAAGCTTGTATATGGTCTAACCCCTCTGCGGTGAGCGAACAGGCTCCCCACTAGGGCTGGTTCTCGAATGCAATCCAATGCCGCTATCCCGACACCACCCATCCGGGTGAGTTTGAGTATTAGCGAACATAGGCCGGTAAAATAACATGGCTGTTCTTGCTGTCAAGTGGCCGATTTTGGGGAGATTGAACTTAGGGGCCGATCCTGTTCGCTCCCCGCCCCGGCTCTCCCGGGAATCCCCAGGATGCGTAAACTGCCATAGCACGCCTGATCTTAGGAAAGATCTGTAGAGGGAGCCCACTTAGCGTTCAAGCTGCTTCCAGTTTGAAGGTAATCTAGTGGCTCGATGGACCTGCGACGTACAACATTTTGGACTGTTTCGCAGCGATCAGATACCAGCAGTTGATCCAGAAATGCTTGGTCGGCAGCTTTACCGGAAGGGATTTTGTGCCGGCTGGCTCGCTTGACGTGGTGTGGTGGCGTCTTGCTGAGCAGGTGGATTGGCAGATTTTTGTTGTTGGCTGGGGCCTGCCAATTGGCCCGGATTCTCGAAATCGATCAAAACGGGCGGTTGGTCGGGACCCATGTCGGCAGCCATTCCGGAGATTCGCCATTGGTTGTTGCTAAGCTTCAGAGCCCAAGTCATTTTTTCGCGATTTGGCAAACCATCGACATCGACGTCGGTCCAGACCGATTCGACGAAAGCTTTGTCGGCTTCAAACATTTCGACTTGTCCGACTTGAAAAGTGGCACGTTCGCTGGCTGGGGGAGCGAAAATCATATCGTTCTCGCTGATGCGCATTAGTGCCAACGGTGTCAGCCGCGAGCTGGAAACTTCGGCATTGCCGGTGCGGATGGCGTCTAGGAATTCGTAAACGGTCTGTGCGATGGGATCGTTTGGTAGTGCCTGGTTGGCCTGTCCGCTTGCAGGGTCACTTTTCGAATTGCAACCCAACGCCGACGTCAACACAACGAGGGCAACCAGTAGTGAAAGCATCCGTGGCATCGTATCTACTCCCAGCCGAAGGGCGTTCGCCCCGATTTTTTTCTTAGGAATCGTGGCTAGCGCCAAAACGGCTAACCAGAAAATGAAGCTTTAGCAAAGCACCAGGAATTGGTCTGAAAAATTCGGTCGCGAGTTTGTCAAAATCACCGAACGGGGTCAAGCCGGAGTTCTCAGCAGACAACTTTAGTTTTCCCAAGCTTGCCCCAAAGAGCGCTAGCAAACTGCCAGCCACAAGACCAGCCACAAGAAATGATGGCACATCTACGTCTGCTAGCAGATGCCAGGAGAAGGCAGCCGAAGGTTTTCAATCAGCGTTTTTCCAGCCCGACAAGTGGCGGAAAGAAATTGCCGGTGTTTTGGAAGCTACCCTCGGTGTACTGATGGACGGCTGCATGGCCGGTGGGCGCTAATTCCTGGTCTCCTTGGATGCTGTAGGGCCCCTGAGCAGCGATTTGGTTCAACCGTTTTTCATTGATGAGGTACTGCCGCTGTTGGAGTTCGTTCTCCCGGCGCCGTTGTTGTTGGGGGCGGACAACGTTGTAGTAGTCCGACACACCATTGAGAGATCCAGATAGCGATAGGTACGGGCTCACAGTTGGCCCACGTTTCAACGAAGAAAATGGTTTCGTTTTACGCGACGGACCCGTCGAACTGAGATACGAACGCCGGTTGACGCCAGAAACACCAGCGTTGGTTACGGAGCGACTCAGGAGTCGCTGCCGAATCGTGTCGGCTGAGTAATTGGATGCGCTATTCTGATTTTGATACGACCGCAATTGTGTCGAGGTGTAGCCCGATTGAGCTTGTGCGCTGCACGCAACCATCGCTGTCCAAGCGAAAGACAACAACAAGTACGACAAGCGTTTCATACGACACGACATGACAGTTTCCTCGCAAACACTTCGAGAAATTGAATGAACAATGCGGCCATCAGGCCACACTTATGATACGCCTTTCCCTTGCAGGCGACAACTTTTTCTTTCAGCAGGTGTACCGAGGGATACTGATTCTTACAAAACCCACGTAAATATAGCCCATTCGAGGGTTAGTGCCGTCCAGGCCTGCCCTGCGGTTGCAGTTGTTGGTCCAGCAGGTTGGGAATCCGTTATTATCGACAGGATCGTCACCGTTGCGGTGCTTTGCCAATGAGTTTTTCACTCCATTCGGGATGGTCGAGGTACCACGCGACGGTTTCGCGGAGCCCTTGTTCCAAGGAGATAGTTGGTTGCCAATCGGTTTCTCGGCGCAATTTTTTTGCACAAACGGCATAGCGCCGATCGTGGCCGGGACGATCGACAACATGCTCAATAAGCTTATACCTTTGGCCGTTGTCGCCGAACCGCTCGTCGACCAGATTGCAGATGGCTCGAACTACATGCAGATTTTCCAAACACATGTCGGCTCCTACCACATAGCGATTTCCCGGCAAGCCATGCTTGAGAATCTGCATTATCGCACGACAGCAATCATCGACATGGATCCAATCACGTTGGTGTTTTCCGTCTCCGTAGACAGGTAGCGGTTGTTGGGCCGCCGCTGCGAGGATCATCTTGGGGATCAATTTTTCGGGATGCTGCCTTGGCCCGTAGTTGTTGCTGGGGTTGGAAATCAGCAGGGGAAGTCCATAGGTGTGGGAAAACGAAAAAGCCAGATGTTCGCCGGCGGATTTCGAGGCCGCGTAGGGCGAGCGTGGTTCCAGACGACTTTGTTCGTCGAACGGTTGGTCCGGTTCTGCCGAGCCGAAGACTTCGTCGGTCGACACCAACAAGAACCGAAATTCTTGGCGCTGAGGACCCTCGAGCTGTTGCCAATAGCGGGTGGCAGCATCCAGCAATGTGCATGTTCCCAGTACATTTGTCACAGCGAAAGTGGGCGGATCGGCGATCGAGCGATCGACGTGTGTTTCGGCTGCCAAGTGGATGATTGCCGAGGGGCGAAACTGTTCCAATAAGTCGGCCACTAAACGTGCATCGACGATGTCGCCCTCAACGAACCGATAGTCGGGGTGATCTTCGACATCGCAGAGCGAATCGGGATTGGCGGCGTAAGTGAGCTTGTCGAGATTGACGATCGCGGAATTTTCCTCCGCTAGGCACTGTCGCACCAGTGTGTTGCCGATGAACCCGGATCCCCCTGTGATCAAGATCGGACGTTTTTTGGCGCTCATGGGCGATCTCGATTCCGCTATTTTTTGCCGAGCGCTCGTTTTTGGGAAAAGAAGTCGGTCAGAATTCTTCCGCAGCACTCTGCCATTATACCCTCGACGACTTCCACCTGATGATTGAGACGATTATCGTCCAACATTTGATATAGGCTGTTGACAGCCCCCGCCTTGGGATCGGCGGCACCGTATACCAAACGAGGAATGCGCGATTGCAAAATTGCCCCGGCACACATCGGGCATGGCTCTAACGTGACATAAAGCGTACACTCCTCCAGTCGCCACGAATTCAAGGCCGACGCCGCTTGGGTGATAGCAACCATTTCGGCGTGTGCCGTCGGATCGTGCAATTGTTCGCGCTGATTATGGGCAGCGGCGAGAACCCGACCTTCGCGGACAATCAGCGCTCCTACCGGAACTTCGTCTGCTGCCAGGGCCTCTTCGGCCTGCGCTAGCGCCAAATTCATGTAGTGTTGGTGATCCACCGTCAAAGCTTTTCGGTAAGGTTAGCCGGAACCAATAGTCTGTCTGAGGCGTACAGGTGTTTTGGAAGTATTCTTTTGATTTAGAGGGATCGGAGCAAACCTACGAATTCCAATGATTTGCAGTCTTAGTCCCATCTACCAGCTATAATAGATTATCTTCGCGTTTGGTGGCAGGTATTTCTTTCCCTACGCCTGTGGAGGTGTCCTGTTTCAAACGTCGGTTTTCGTGGTCACAGAATTAGTCATGCCTGAATCAACTGGAACCGATCTTCCGCAGCTACGTCGAGCAGCCCGTTTCGCTCGCTATGCGACCGTGATTTTGCTGCTGGGTATGTTTATCGGCACTCATATACCTGCGGACGTAGGGCCCCATGTTGTCCATACCGACAAGCTTGCACACACGTTGGCTTTCATGGCACTCACGTGCTCTTTGCTTACCAGTTGGGAATTAAGCACGGGAGTCCTGCGGCCCCAACATTATTTTGCGGTCTGGCTTTTTGGCACGTTGTATGGAGCTTTTGACGAAATCACGCAAACTCCGGTCGGTCGAGTGTGCGACCTAATGGATTGGTTGGCCGACATAGGGGGGATCCTTATCGGCTTGGTTCTCTACCAGATTCTTCGCCCTGTTTTCTTCCGAATTCTTGGAGCCAGGACGATTCGCGCGGAGAATCAATAGTTGGGAGTCGGTGCGCGGAAGTCTTCCCAACGAATGGACTGGAACCACTCGATGGTCTTGACCAATCCTTCCCGTAACGGAACCTTGGGTTCCCAATCCAAATTCTTTTTTGCCAAGGTGATGTCGGGTTGGCGTCGCGTCGGATCATCTGGCGGCAAGGGGCGTTCGACCAGTTTTGATTTTGTATTGGTCAGCTCCAGTACCAAATCGGCAAGTTCGCGGATCGTGAATTCACCGGGATTTCCCAGGTTCACCGGGCCGAGAAAATTGTCTGACCCATTCATCATGCGAATGATCCCTTCGACAAGATCGTCGCGATAGCAAAAAGAGCGTGTCTGCGAACCGTCGCCAAAGATGGTGATGTCTTCTCCGCGTAGTGCCTGGCGGATAAAGTTCGACACCACGCGCCCGTCGAACGGATGCATCCGCGGCCCGTAGGTGTTGAAGATGCGTACGATGCGTACATCGACACCGTTGTGTCGGTGGTAATCGACGAACAAAGTCTCGGCAGCTCGCTTTCCTTCGTCGTAGCAGGCTCGGGGTCCGACGGGGTTGACGGCGCCTCGATACGATTCCGGTTGCGGGTGCAACTCGGGGTCGCCATAAACTTCGCTGGTGGAAGCTTGCAGCACTCGTGCGCGACAGCGCTTGGCCAAACCCAACACATGAATCGCCCCGAGGACCGAGGTTTTCATAGTTTTGATGGGGTTGTATTGATAGTGACCTGGCGCGGCAGGACAGGCGAGGTTGTAGATTTCGTCGACTTCCAGAAAGATCGGTTGCGTGATGTCGTGGCGGACCAATTCGAAATTGGGTTTGGCGAGCAGGTGTTCGACATTTGTTTTTTGGCTGGTGAAGAAGTTGTCGAGGCAGATCACGTCGTGTTCTTGCTCGACCAATCGTTCACACAGGTGAGAGCCCAGAAATCCCGCCCCGCCAGTCACCAGAATTCGTTTGATACGCGACATGATTGCCCTGATTTTGTTTTGAATTGATTCCGCTGCAATAAATTTGTGTCGGCCTGAATCCTCTATCTTAATCAGCAGTCCCTACCAGGCGAGCCCCTCTCTATCGGAACACGGTTTATCGGCGGTCTCTGCCAGTGGATGAACGTTGCTGGGGACGGGGCGTGGTGCTTTCTAGTAGCCGATTGCCTACTCCCAGCAATTGATCGACGCGCTCGTTGAGCTCGGGATTGGGTTCCACGCCAGACCACGAGCTATCGATCCACACCTGCCCCCCCGCCGCCAAATCGAGCCGTAATCGCAATCGCTTGTTCCCCGGATAGCCGCGCGCGATTTCGCGCAATTGCTGCAACGCATGTTCGCCATGTTCGTCTTCTCGCACGCGGATGATCATGCCGCTGCTGAACTGTTTGGCCATTTCCTCGATCGGCATCAGCTTGTCGACAATCAAATTCACTTCCTCGCCGCCCGGTCGACGGTCGACCTTGCCGAGGACGGCGAGAATCGTGTCGGGTGTGACTAGATGTCCATGCTCGACAAATTGCTCGGGCCAAAGGATACAGCGAGTGATGCCATCCAAATCTTCCAAGTCCCACATGGCGTATTTGGTGACCGTGCTACCAGCCCGGGGGTTCTTGGTGTGAGAGAATTTGATAGCCGAGAGCATGCCGCCCATTCGCACTTCGTTGCGGTGTTCGAGTGCTGCAAGTGCCGGGGCGGTGTGCGTGCAATATGTGCGGAGCGTCGCCTCATGCTCGGCCAATGGGTGACTCGTCAGATAATAGCCGAGCACCTCTTTTTCTTGGAGCAGTAGATCCTTTTCGTCAAACGGCAGGATGTTCGGCAGATCGGTGGCGCCGGTTTCATCCGACGAAGATTCGTCAAAGGCGTCGAACAATCCTTTTTGGCCACTGCGTCGATCGGCCGCGGCTGCCGCACCCGACTGCAGCGCCCGATCGAGCACGGCCATCAACTGGGCTCGGTGGCCATCGAGTGTGTCGAATGCCCCGGCTTTGATAAGCGATTCGATTGCCGACCGGTTGCAATTTTGGACATCGATCCGTTCACAGAAATCGAACAAGCTCGTAAACAGGCCCGCTTCCTTTCTCGCGGCAGAAATTGCCTCGGCGGCGCCAGTGCCACACGCTTTGATTGCGCTGAGTCCGAAGTAGACTTTTCCGTCGGCCACTTTGAAGTCGGCATCGCACGAGTTCACGTCTGCCGGAGCGACTTCGATTTCCATCCGCCGGCAATCTTCCATGTGTTCGACCAACGCGTCCTTGTTCTTGAAATTGCGGCCCGGGATGTCGCAAGAAAGCAGCGCTGCCATGAACTCGACGGGATAGTGTGCCTTCAAATAGGCAGTCTGGTAAGCGATCAGGGCATACGCGGTCGAATGGCTTTTGTTGAAGCCATAGCCGGCGAATTTCTCGATCATTCGGAAAAGTTCTTCCGCTTTTTTCTTCTCCAAGCCTTGGCTTTGAGCGCCGGCGAGAAATTCTTCGCGGAACTTGGCAATGGTAGCCAGTTTCTTCTTGCTTATCGCCTTAATGCACGCATAGGCGTCGGAAAGATGAATACCGCCCAAGCGATTAAGAATCCGCATCACTTGTTCTTGGTAAACCATCACGCCGTGGGTTTCTTCGAGTATTTCCTCCATCACCGGATGGGGATACTCGGCAGCCTTGCGGCCGTGTTTGATATCGATGTAATCGTCGACCATGCCCCCTTCCAACGGGCCGGGGCGATAGAGCGCGTTGGTGGCGATGACGTCGCTGAAATGATCGGGCTTCATCCGCTGCAACAGGTCGCGGATGCCGCCGCTTTCCAATTGAAAAATGCCTTTGGTTTCGCCTCGGCATAACAGAGTGAAAGTCTCCTGATCGTCCAAGGGAAATTGGTGCGGGTCGACGCGCTCGCCTCGCGCTTTCTCAATCAGTTCGATACTACGGGCGAGAATCGTTAGGTTCCGCAACCCGAGGAAGTCCATTTTCAATAGCCCGGCACGCTCGACGTCGCCCATCGCCCATTGCGTGATGACTTCGGTTTTGCCCTTCACATGCTGCAAGGGGACATACTCGTCGACCGGTTTTTCGGCGATCACTACTGCCGCGGCATGCGTGCCGACGTTGCGTGCTAAGCCTTCGATTTTTTGGGCAAGGTCTAGCAGTTCGCGAATTTCGGGATCGCTGTCGTAGGCTTTCTTGAGTTCATCGCTCTGTTGCAAGGCGGATTCGATTGTGATTCCGAGTTGGTCGGGCACCATGGCCACGACCGAATCGACGCGAAAGATCGGCATGCCCAAGGTACGCCCCACGTCGCGAATCGACGCCCGAGCTGCCAGCGTGCCGAAGGTGCCAATTTGAGCAACGTTAGCTTCGCCATACTTGTCTTTCACATATTGAATGACTTCGCCCCGACGTTCTTTGCAAAAATCGATATCGATGTCGGGCGCTTCCAATCGGTTTTCGTCTAGGAATCGCTCGAAGAGTAGATCGTAGCGCAACGGGCAGACGTGGCTCATTTTCAGCGCGTAACAAACAAGCGAACCAACGCCCGAGCCGCGCGCTGTGCAGGGGATATCTTTTTCTACCGCAAAGCGAACAAAGTCCCAGACGATGAGAAAATAATCGGAAAAACCGAGTTTACCGATGACGCCCAGCTCGCGGTCGAGACGATCGATAACTTCCTGAGACAGGTTCCCCTGTTCCCAGCGGTCGGGCTGATCGGCGTAGCGTTCTTTGAGGCCCGCGATGCACAGTTCTTGCAAGTAGTCTTGCGACGATTTGTTGTCGGGTGCCTGGAAGTTTGGGAAATGTCGCTGGCCAAGTTCCAAGTCAATTTCGATTAAATCAGCAATTTCCTGGGAGCGTTGGAGTGCTTCCTGCTGATCGGGCAAGGCGCCGTACATTTGCTCGGCACTACGCAGAAAAAATTGGTCGCCCTCCATTTTCATGCGGTTCGTGTCGGTGCGGAACTTGCCGGTGTTGATGCACAGGAGCACGTCTTGCGCTTCGGCATCTTCCTGGTTGACGTAATGGGCATCGCTGGTGGCTACCAACGGCAAGCCCATCCGCTGGGCCACTTCCACGGCCGCCTCTTTGGCTTGGCGCTGGATATCGAGGCCGTTGTCTTGGATCTCGATGAAATACCGATTGCCGAACACTTGATGGAACCAAGCAGCAATCTCTCGGCCTTGAGCGATTTGCTCTTCGGTAGCTGGGTTGTTGCCGTTTAGCAATGCCCTGCTGAATTCACCCGACACGCATCCACTCAGACAAATAATTCCCTCGGAGTATTCGGCAAGCAGATCGCGATCGATACGCGGCTTGTGATAAAAACCTTCGAGAAAAGCCCGGCTGGCCATCTTCACGAGGTTTCTGAAGCCGGTCCGATTTTGGGCCAAGAGCGTCAGATGGTAGCTGGCGTCCTTGCTGCTCAGGGCGCTGCCCCGCTCGAACCGACTGCCGGGGGCCACATACGCTTCGTAACCGAGAATTGGGTTGATCCCCTCGTCGCGGCAAGCCTGATAAAATTGCAAGGAGCCGTACAAATTGCCGTGGTCGGTCAGCGCTAGCGCATTCATGTCCAATTCTTTAGCGCGGCGCACCAGTTTCTTTATAGGGCTTGCCCCATCCAGCAGGCTGAAATGGCTGTGGCAGTGTAAATGAACAAACGGCTTCGACAAGACGGCTCCCTCCGGTTGGCAATTACTTGAAACAACGTGGTGAAGCCATTGTAGCGTTTCCGTGTGGCAATGGGGATGCTCAACGATAGTTATGTGGCAAGCAATCCCCCGGCGGAGCCGGGGGCTACGGTGATTGCCCGTTAACCCATCTCACGCCTTTGTGCCGGGCGATGTAGTTTCTTGCGGTAATGAGTCCGCTTTCGGTGCGGATTTCACGGAAATGGTAACCCTCGGTCCAAATACGACCTCGATTTAGCGATTGTCGCAGCCGATTTTTCAGACGCCCGACCATCGTTTGTACTGTATCGTTATGAAGAATGATCCAGTGAGCGTGCCAGCTTTCTATGCTGACGTCGGATAGTCGGTAATTAAATTCTTCAGCAGCCGACTGGAGCGCCTGAAATAGCCGTGCCTGCTCATCATCGGAAAATCGAACCGGCGTTGATTTCAGCAGGGATTTAGCATGCGACACAAGTTTTGGTTCAGGCGGAAGAATTCTGCCTTGCTGCACATAGCCGCGAGCATCACCTGGGAGCCACGAACCATAGCTTGTAGTCGTGACCATCGTGTAGCGCAAATTGGACATGAAATGGTAGCCCCCGGCTCTGCCGGGGGACAATTTGGTGAACGAGAGCAGTTAGCTTTTTTCGCCCGGGTTGCCTATCGAGCGAAGATACTCTGCCAGTTGCGACTGTAAATCTAGCAGGTCTTGCCATTGGGCCAGCGACATGGTCACGTGCTGCTCTTGATCGTCGACGGAAGCCGACTGGACGAGCTGGCGAGTGCGCAAATGGAGATACTCCAAAAGCTCTGAAACCTGTGCGGATTGGCCGGCGGAGAGTTGATCAGGTAGATCCGGTGGCAAAGGAATATGCAGGGTGCTTTGCAATTCTTCAGACGAGCCAAGGCGCAACTCGAAGCTTAAGGAGGACGAATCGGCTCGCCCAGCCAATTCGCCGGCGCGTAAATCGCTCGTTTCGCTTAGGCCATCGTTACGCAACTCTTCGAGCCGGTTGGCAATTTGTGCGCGTGTGCCGAATAGCAATACGGAACGTCCTACTGAGATGACGTCGCCATAGCGCAAGATCCGCAGCTGCGTGTCCTCGCCGTTGACGCGCGTGCCGTTGGTGCTTTCCAGGTCGGTGAGCACCAGCTTCTGCTGATCTTCTTGGATCTTAATATGAAAGCGGCTGATCCGTTCGTCGTTGAGCTGAACCGAGTTACCCTCTTCGCGCCCGATGGTTATAGGGGGTCCCAACTCGCCGAAGATTTGTCCTCGGTCTGCGCCATCCAGAACTCGTAAAGTGATTCGGGTCATCGTTCGATTACCGTTGCCAAGCCATTCCGACGATCGCTGCGAGCGCCTGGCCCCCCAGGATCGCAAAATGTACGAAAACCCGTCTAATCCCCTATTAGCGCTTATAACATGGGGGGTGCCCAGCGGCAAGTCGCGGCGCCTCTCTCCTCTGTGAAACGCTTGTATCGCGGGTTCGTTTTCATTTCGAATCGATCGGCGTTGCCCCCGGCGGGGGAGTGCCACCGCCAGAGCGTACGTATTCGCCACGATCGTTCGCATAGTGCTCGGCGTCGGGCAACTGGGCTTCCGCGGCGCTTCCCGATTGGGACGCTTCAAACATGCGCTGCAAAAATGGTCGACACCAGCCACACCCGGTGCCGGCTCCAAAACACTCGGAGAGCTGACCGACGCGTTTTGGTTTCTCGATGCGCAAAAAGTTAGACACCTTACGCCGAGTGACGTGAAAACAAAGGCATAGCTCATCGTCGGGTTGCATCAACTTATTGTACCGAGTTCTTTGTATGCTTTGCGATAAGTTTCTTTATCCACCGCAACGTTTTTATAGCCACAAGAAACACAAAAAGACACAAAATAGAACGAGACAATCAACTCGATCTTCGATCTCAATTTCCGGGATTTTTTGTGTTTCTTGTGGCTATCTCCTTTTGCTGGGGGGCTATCGAGAGGCACCAGCGGTTAAAAAGAATAGTGGAACTGAAGAAAGTTTATGGATGAACCCGAGTTTGCCCGCAAGGTTTTGCTAGTTTACGCAGTCGGCAGCGTGTGTCCGATAACCGGTAGTTTTGGGTGGCTTTCCACTACAAATTGCCTATTTGATTTAGTTGTGAAACGTATCTGCACGCAAGCGAACGGCTCAGAATACCGATCTTAACTGAAAGCGGCTTATTGCATGCCGTCAGGCTGATGGTTTACCCGTAGCGGGGAATCACCAGATTCAACAGAGGATATAGAATAGTCGCTCGCGTGTGCGGCTCGAAAGCTCGCGCCGTTTTAATGCAGGAGGCCTTGTTAATGCGGTGGAACCAAAAAAAACCGCTCTGGCCTTTGCTGTGTGCACTTGGCTGTCTGTTCGCGCTGGCGGTTGCCGCACCGCGCACTTGGCAGCGATTGCGCCCTGCGATTCAAACTTCTCCACAGCGAGTCACTTTGCCGCTGCAGCTACAAGTTTCAGAGATCTTCGATGCCGACATTCCCAAGCCCGAAGACCCTTCTGCACTACGCTGCCCGGTGTTGGTGCCTGATCTTCCTCCGATCGAGCAAGACTCGTATTCGGAAACCGATTTCGATTATGCCGAGGTTTCGGTTCCGGAACGATTGCCCGCACGGCAAGAGTTTCAGCTAGAAACATTGCTGCAATTGCGGGACACGCTTTTTGGGTTGGTTGGTCGTTTGTCTGAGGTATCGCCAGCAGATAGTTCACTCGAGAGTTCCGCGGCGTCTCGCGTGAAAGTTTCCAGCGAAAGCGACCGACTGGCGATGCGCGACGAGTCGGTTCGTGGCCGACGTCGGCAAATAACACCTACCGAAGCAAGTGCAGCGGCGGAGGAAGACTTTGCCGATGTGTTGCTTCAAGCGGTCCGTCGCTCGCGCGGACCGACCCGAGCAGAATCCCGATTGGCTTTGCGCGCAACTGCCAATGCAACAGAGACCAAAACGCCAGGGGCAGCAGAGCTATCTTCCGCATCGCCTTTGTTGCGATTTCGTCCCAAAGTGTTGATCGACCGATTGGAATTGCTTGCCGAAGATTCGCCGGCGTCGGAGTGGGCAGCGGAGGCGCTGGCGCTTGTGCAACAATTGTGTGAAGACACGACACTTTCCGTGGCAGACGGGCGAGCCATTGTCGAGCGACTGCAATTGCTTGCTGAGCAGGGAAACCATCAGGTTCAGGAGCTTTCCCACAATTCCGGTCGGCAGGACTGGCTTCGAGGCGTACGTTCTCTTGAACGTCGACTTGGTATTTGGCAAATGCTTTTTGATTCCAGGCTGCAGTCGGCTGGGACGGACTTGCCGGACCCAGCAACGCTTGAAACACCGTTGATGCCGATTCTTGGCAGTTTGGCTTCGCTGTTGGCAGATAAAGACCTGGTAGATAAAAAACATGGCTCCGAGTGGCGGGAGTATTTGTTGTTGGATCAAATTGCCGCCGCAGCGAGTGAAGGGGCGGCTTTCGATATCAAGGGTCGGCGAAAATTAGCACAAGAAGTTCTCTCGCGCATGACCGACCAACGTCTGACCGAGGCACAAAGCGATTTTCTCCAAACCGAACCGGTCGTCGCGCTTCGCGAAGCATTGCGACCTTGGGCGATGGGGCCCGTCGACATCGAAACATTCGCCGCCCTGATCGAACGCTATGAATCGCAACCCGATAATCGATACGCGGCAGCCTTGGTGCAACTGCAACAGCGGTTGCTGTGGTCTTACGATTCACGTTTCCAGCAATTGGCCGAGCACCTAGACCGCCACTATCGGGGCGCAAACATGCGACTTGCGCTGACCGACGATTTGCTGAATGAGATGATGCCTGAGCAGACTTCGAAGGTTGCTCCGGTCAATACCCGCATTGCAGGAGCCAAAGTCCGTGGTCGGGCGCGCACCACTACGCGGGTACAGGTGCGGCTGCTTCCCAACGAAAAGGCTTGGCAACTTGCCCTCGAGGCCAACGGTACGGTTACCTCGCAAACGCGGTCGGACACATGGCCTGCACGCGTGCGGAACGCGGCCAAGATGCACTATCATGCACAGAAAAAGATCGTCATCGATCAGCAAGGCCTTCGCGTGGCACCGGCCAAAGCACAGGCACGTGGTCATAACGAATTGGTGGGAATCGATACCGAATTCGACCCGATTCCCATCATTAGCCATTTACTGCGAGATGTTGCGCGCAAAAAACACAATAAATCGAGGCCCTTGGCTCTTTCGCAAGTCAAAAACAACGTGGCGCGGCAGGCAAGACGACAGATGGACAGCCAGGCCAATCCGAAGTTGGTACGCCTCGAACAGAAATTCCAATCGAACATTCTTGCATCGATCGATAATCTGGCGCTGATTGCCGAGCCAGTCGAAATGTTTACCACCGAGGAGAGACTGGTGATGAAATTGCGGTTGGCCAATCAGGGCCAGCTCGCGGCACACACCGCACGTCCGCTTGCTCCCGCAGACAGCTTCATGAGCATGCAACTGCACGAATCGGCATTGAACAATGCTGTCGCGGGGCTGGGGCTCAATGGGCGACGAATGACCATGCTTGAGTTGTTCGACTTTGTCGCAGAAAAATTGGGACGTTCCGGGGAAGCACCCCCGGCCGACCTGCCTACCAGGGCGGTCGTCGAATTCGCCAAACACGATGCAATTCGCGTCAACTGCGTTGACGATCGACTAGAAATAGTGCTGAATATCCGCGAGGTCTCTCAGGGTCGCGATAAGATTCAGAATTTCGCGGTCCACGCTTTTTTCCGTCCGAAGATCGACGGGCTCGACGTCCGACTTGTACGGGATGGAACGCTCCAGTTTGCCGGCAGAAACCTGCGCACCGGGCCACGTGTGGTGTTGCATAGCGTGTTCGGAAAGTTGCTCACCAAAGATCACGAAGTGCGATTGTTGAATCGCAATTTGGGCGACGATCCGCGGTTCGACGAACTGATGGTCACGCAGTTGGTGCTCGAAGAGGGCTGGATCGGTTTGGCATTAGGACCAGAGCACCCCAACCGCACTGCCTGGCGTACGACCGACCGGCGATAATGCACTTCACTGCGGATGCTTGTTATTCAAGTTTGGCATCAGTGGGCTCGACGTGCCGGAGATCTTCACTGCTGTAGTACTTGGGAATCGGTTTTGTGTTTTCCAAAATTTGGTACTGAATACAGCGATCGTTCTTGTCCCACACCATCTCGCGAATGACGCCGGTGCGGGGAGTATTGCGCTTCGCGCGCGAAAGAACCTCGACCCAATCGCCGATTTCAAATCCCTCCCAAGCAACCTCCTGCCACAGCGTGCGTTTCACCCGCAGCCGTTGATTGCCATATTCCAGCAGGACAAACTCTCCCTGCTCGCCGTCGCGGCGGAAGATGCGCGCGCTGGGGATCAACTGGCGTGCCAGTTCTACATCTTCAGGATGGAGCCAGTCGTCGCCATCCTCGGGCCACCAAGGATAGTATCCGTATCGGGGATCAGTTTTCATCAGATTGCCTCTGTTCCGAGTGCAGCGAAATCGCCTGTGCGTGCCTCTGATTCGCGCAGGGCGGTCGCCACACCAAAGGTTTGACTCTTTTTAGTCTACCAAATGAATGCGACCGACCCAAATTCCCCCTATTAGCGGTAGCCGGTCAGTTTGCCATGCAATCTTGGCCGAAGGCCATTGTCACCGTAGCCTGGGGCAACGCCCCAGGTCGGAAAAGTATTTCACGATTGTTCGGCTGAAGGCCGTATTCACTTGCGCTCCGGGTGAATATGGCCTTTGGCCAAAAAGAGTTCTGCCTTTTTGATTCCTGGGGCGTTGCCCCAGGCTACGGTGAAGCAAGGCCTTCGGCCAAACTGACCCACTACCCTATTAGCTCGAAAAATCAGGCGAGGGAAAGTCCTTCGGGAGAAGCCGATACCCGCACGAACGAACGACTAGCAAAGTCAAGATGACAATCGCGGTGGACAACACAGGAATTAGACTTGCGCATACGAAGATCCACCACGACCCCGAGTCATTCCCCGAAGCAACCGAAAAGGCGATGCCGAGAAGGACTGCGACGAACAGCACCAATACGATTCGCAGGCGGATCCCCCCAGGGCTCAATGCGGCCCACGCGGCACAGACAACGTTGACAAGAAAGACGATCAACATCAAACCTATGCCAGCGAGAGATTGCCAATCGACGAACCCAGCAGTAGAGGTTTCGGCAGTTCTTGCGCTCCGTGTAAGACCGAAAACGACAGATGATATCGACAAAATAACCAGCAGGTTAAGAATCGAGTACTGGACACGAGCGGGTGTGGCATGCGATTCGGATAAAGAAAGGCGTCGAAGCTTTGTACCACTTCGTCGAATCAACATAAACGCTCCGGCAAAGAGAAGAACTACTGCGATATCAGAAGAGAACTCGACGAGAAAGCTGGTTGCGAATGACTGTTCCAGTCCCGAGTAGTTAGGCGACAAGAGCGGAGCGACCTCGTACCAGGTGGTCACGTAAGCGGTTCCGCACAGCGCGCCCAGTAGGCGTATCGCCCCTTTAGTCGTTGCCATTCCTGCCCAAAAAGACAACAGCATTAGTTGAGCTATGCTGAGGGCAGATAGAGCCCACATCCAAGGAAACATCCAATTGGAATACTGAATCAAGAACATTCCAACAGGAGCGATGCCCACGATGAGATGAACAACTAGCAGTAGCCTGATTCTAAAGAGGACAGTTCCCCGCTCGTGCATTGCCACTCCGCTGCCGTAGAACATTCAGTTACCATTCCGCGTCAATTGTGCATATAGCGGAACTGGTGGTAGCCTATCCCAGATGGGCCGAAAAAGCCAGATTTTGGCGGTTTGACTGTCTGTGTCAATTATGCCGTTTCCCGCGAGGGGGTGTCTTGGCAACCTATAATTAGAAAGCCGAAACCGACAGCCTTAGCCACCCCACTCTGTTCCGCAAGGATCAGTGATTCCGATGAACCTGCACGACTTTCTCACCCACCACGGCATCACGGCCAATCCTTTTGCGGACGAAGATGCGCAGACCGATCCGGTTTTTCAAAACCGGTGTCGCACGAGCACGTTCCATCCCAATTGGGACAAGGTCTACGGCGATCCGTCGAGCCCTGCCACTTCGATCGTGTTTGGCGAGAAGGGCGCTGGGAAGACTGCCATGCGGTTGCAGATAGCCGCGCTGGTGGAAGAGCATAATAGCCGGCATGACAATGGACGATCGTTTGTTATTGAATACGACGATTTCAATCCGTTTCTCGATCGGTTTGCCGACAGGCTCAGCGGGCGCAAGCGTCGGAATCCGGCCAAGGTGCTCGACGAATGGAAGCTGTGGGATCACGTCGATGCGATTCTGTCGTTGGGGGTGACTAGCGTCGTCGATCGAATGTTGGGCTCGTATCAGCCGAGCGGTTCGCCAGCCAACCGATTGCCAGACGACGCAGTAAAACGATTGGACCGATTCCAGAAGCGAGATCTATTGCTGCTGGCCGCCTGTTACGACAATTCGTTGACCGAAGCGTTTCAGTCGCGCTGGTATCGGCTTCGCCGCAAGCTGAAATATCGTCCCTGGCAAAGCTGGGCGATCCGAGGCATAGGCGTCGCGGTGAAAGCTGCAGTGCTGGGTTTCATTGCCTACACCAAGAATTATTCTTGGCTGATGACGGTGTGGCCTTGGTTGATCATTGCTTTGGGTTGGGCGCCATGGCTCGCGCAGGTTTGGCGATGGTGGTTTCAGGCACACTCGGTTTCAAAACATTTGCGATGTGTCACTCGCGATACCCATCCCCTGCGGCAGGTGTTCATGCAGTTTTCGGCACGCGACATCAACGGCCAGCCGCTGCCTAATAAGCGTCGCACTGACGATCGCTACGAATTGCTCTACAAATTTCAGGGTGTGTTGCAGGCACTGGGGTTCACCGGCATTGTGGTGCTGATCGACCGCGTGGACGAGCCCCACTTGGTGCAAGGGTCGCTAGAAAACATGCGCGGGCTGGTTTGGTCGATGCTCGACAACAAATTTCTGAAGCAGCCGGGGTTGGGGCTAAAATTTCTTTTGCCGATCGAGCTTTCGGAATACGTGCAGCATGAGAATCACGATTTTTTCCAGCGTGCTCGACTCGACAAGCAGAACATGATTCCCTCGTTGGAATGGACCGGCGAATCGCTTTACGATTTGGCCAACGCCCGCGTGGCAGCCTGCGGAGACGAACAACCCGCGCCGCAGCTGCGCGATCTGTTCGACGACACCGTGAGCGACCGCCGTTTGATCGACGCCTTTGCATCGCTCCGTGTCCCGCGGCACTTATTCAAGTTTCTCTATCGGGTGTTGGTTGCCCATTGCCAGGCGCATGTCGGTAGCCAGCCCTCATGGCAAGTCGATGCGGCCACGTTTGAAGCCCAGTTGGCGCATTACCTCACCGATCAGCAAGCTACTGATCAAGGCCTGATTCCAGGCTGATTGGTCTGGATGGCTAGCGCATGTCGATTCATGCGTACGCACTTGCCCTGGATTTTTCGACCTGTTCGCGTAGAATGTCAGGCAGTTTCGCGTGGTTTTCAACGCGATTTGCACAAGATTTATGTCTGAAGGACGAATAGCATCCTAACTACTGGCTTCCGCCAGCGGCTATTAACTTTTTGCTATGTCGTTTTTGGACACGCGCTAGCCCTGCCCTGTTGTTCTTGCTTTTTTGTAGTAGCCATGGTTACCACCACAATTCCTGTCGCCGAGGGTTCGGCCGCGTCGGAAGATGCGATCACAATCGAATTAAAACAACCCTGGTTGGCTGCGCTGTTGGCTTGGGCCGTGCCTGGCTTGGGGCATATCTACCAAGGTCGCACTGGCAAAGGCTTGCTGTTTTTTGTTTGCGTGTTGGGGACGTTTCTCTACGGCTTGTATCTCGGCGGTGGCAAAGTGGTTTACGCTGCCGTACCTTGGGAACAACAATACCGCTGGCAATACTGGTGCCAGTTGGGAGTCGGATTGACCAGCACACCAATGCTGGTGCAACGCCAACGTATGGTCGAGGAGAAACCGCTGCTGTGGAATGGTTTGATGGCACCGCCACGTAACGAACCGGTTCACAGCGAAGATTACTCGGGCAATTTGTCGACACAACCCAACGAACTTGCCAAGTGGACCGTTGAATTGCACCCGTACTTTGAACTCGGCACCGTTTATACGGTCATCGCCGGGCTGCTCAATGTGTTGGTCATTTGCGATGCCGCGGGAGGGCCGTTGATCATTTCGCACGGTTCGGATAAGAAAAAAGACAAAAAAGAAAATCCACCGTCTTAGTACGCAGGACTGTTTGTTATGACACCAATAAGTTTGCTTGCCACGATGTTCCCGGGCCTCATCCCTTTATTGGCGGTGGTGAGCCTGTGGTACGCGGTGCCCATCGTGGTAAGTGTCAGCTTGGTTTGTGCAGCAACCCGTCACGAGCAGCTTGGCCCCATCCTGCATCACGCGTTGCGATTTGGGATCTGGATCGTGGTGTTCATGGCCGTGGTCATGGGTGTGCTGACGCTGATGGAATCCCTGGCATAGGAAAATCTGTTCACGCGCGGCAAAATTACGCCCCCATTCCTTAGCGCTTGTCTCGGCTGCCACGAAATCGTATGCTGCGCAATCAACAGTTTTGCGTCCGTAGCTCAATTGGATAGAGCACTGGTCTTCGGAACCAGGGGTTGGAGGTTCGAGTCCTCCCGGGCGTGCTTACTACGTAAGGACTTACGTCGTCGGCCATTTCCTGGCACACAAAAGTGTACCCATAAAAAGTGGGTACACTTTTCTGAATGCGACCCACTCTTGGCAGTGACTCGATTGCCCCTCATCCGCCCCAGCTAACTCCAGACTCGGCTCATGTTAGTCCTCTACCGGTACGCGAATATTCACCCAAAACGGAACGTTTGAATATACCACGAATTCAAACTCTCTCTGAATGCCCTCTAGTTATCATTCACTCATCCTCTGCACCAGCATTTCTTAGTTGGAAAATGAATTCTCCGCTCCTCAGTAGGTGAGCCACAAGCAGTTAAGTTAGTCGACATCGTTGTCGACTCTGCATCCCAGTGGCTCACGCCCATAAAGAGGAGGAGCTATAACATGGCGCCTACAGTCACTAGTTTGATGGACATTCCTATTACCGCAAAATCCAGAAAAGCAAAGCTAATAGAGCAAATGCAAAAGGAGGGTATAAAGTTAGCACTCAATACTGATTTGAAGCCCATCGCCAAAGTGCCAACGTACGGCTACTCTCCGATTGTGTTGATTGACAGTCAGGACTTCAAAGATCTATTGATCATTGTATGGGCTGAAATGTTTGATGGTAAAGTGATTCAAGGGAGTGACTTGGCTTATTTATTGTGCTTAATTCGGGCCGAATGTAGATGCGGTGCACGAATTTTGACAGAAATTGAGTCCGAAAAGATCGAGGACGATCCACTTATCCAAACTGTTTTGGAATTAATGGGAATGATGCCCAAGTTCGATGGTCCTACGAAAAAGCTGCTTGATAGGTTACGAGTCGAGGATGCAGCATTAAGAAAGAGTGGCGAGTCAATTATTACGCCCTATGTCAACGGTTTTAGCCGAGCACTTCGTAGACTCACACCAGTACTAATGAAATGCGGTGTTGATGTTAAAATCGAACATCGCGAGTCTGGATCTCACACGACCTTGCTCAAAAACTCGAAATTTGAGGCTATACCACAGGCGATGCTAGCAGGAGACGGCCTCGTTTACGTGACTGACGGTAAACCTTGCACCAAATCGTCAGACGCAAGTCCTGATGAGCCAAGCGATTCGGATTCTGTTGACGATACTGACGACACTGACGCACCAAGGGACTCTGACTCGCTAGAATTAGAGGCCTAATTAGAAGCAAGGATACTTAGTACCGTCACTAGATTTGGCCCTGGGGATTACCTCTCCAGGGCTATTTCTTTGGTTCCGCTATTTACAAATGTTGGATAGAGATTACTGAGGACTCTTAATCGCAACTGACAGTGACAACTGGGCAGGTTGAATTCCCCGCCGCAGTGAAGGGCAGTTGCAATCCACAAATAACGTCAATATCTGAGCATCCAACGAGCAAGAACATCATTCAATTGAGATATAACAGAATTCTGTGGATGAGGCATCTTGAAAAAGGCGGCGTACTTGGGTTTGATTTGGTTTATTCAAGACCTCAACCCCAGGAGCACGCCACCATGTGCGAAGCTAACAGTTCCACGATCGAGTTTCCAGCCCT
>JAJDED010000034.1 GCA_029259915.1 Planctomycetota bacterium
GGGCCCCACAACCCTTCAGCTTCAATGGGGCCGCAGTCACGTGACTGCGGAAAGTTGCAGCGGAGATACGAAAGCGCGGCGGCTACCCGAGCTTCAATGGGGCCGCAGTCACGTGACTGCGGAAAGATGCCGGAAAACCAACTAGAGGAGTATGTTGCATTACGCTTCAATGGGGCCGCAGTCACGTGACTGCGGAAAGGGCCGACGGATTGAAGCCTAAAAGTGCTGCCGAACTCGAGCTTCAATGGGGCCGCAGTCACGTGACTGCGGAAAGAGAGAGAGGACAAGAACCAAGGGAGACGACCGGGAGTGCTTCAATGGGGCCGCAGTCACGTGACTGCGGAAAGCTCTGCGGAAGAAAAGTTTCAACCAGCTATAAGTAATGCTTCAATGGGGCCGCAGTCACGTGACTGCGGAAAGCTTGATAATGGCGCTTACCCGAGCCGCCTCGCCGTGCTTCAATGGGGCCGCAGTCACGTGACTGCGGAAAGACCGTCTTCATAAGTTGTGAATTGCCAAAGAGCAACAACTTGCTTTGCGAGCGACATAACACTCGGCAGGCCTGTGTCATCGTACAAAGTTGTTGGGTCGATGTAAAGCACCTCCAAATATCATGTTACGCGATGCGAGCGACCCCCGGGGATTCGTCCGGACCTCACCGCTCGCGTAGGCAGTTACGAAAATTGCTGGAAAAATACCTTGGCCCCCTACCTGGTCACAAACACTGGGTAGGTGGTGATTTCATCGGTTAACACTCGTGCCAATAGGCGTGCCTGGATCTCCAGCATCCGACGGTAGTTTACACGATAGCCAAACATCGGGTGCGTGACCAGTGTATCCATGCGCTGTTCGTAAGCACGAAAAAACGCCTTCCGTCCTGCGGGCCGCAGTGCCACTGCTTCGCCTGTCTGGATGAAATCGTTGGGTGTTACCATTCGCGTGTTGATTGCTGACAACACAACCGAGTCGGCAATTAACGGCCTGAAAGGCTCCATCAGGTCTAGCGCCAACGCCGCCCGGCCATACCGGGGTTGATGATAAAATCCCAAGTAAGGATCAAAGCCGATTGCGTGACAGGCAATGGTCAAGTCCTTGGCTAACACACTGTAGGCGAGCGAGAGCAGCGCATTGACCGGGTCACGCGGTGGTCGTCGATTGCGACCGAGGAAGTCGAATTTTCGGAAGGGACCGTTCATGTCGGTACCGCCAAAGGGTTCTTCGTCTGCCTTGATCATCCCTGCGAAGTTTTGAAAGTACACCCTTGCTGCGTTGCCTTCGATGCCAAGAAGCTGGTCGAGAGCATCTGCCTTTTCTGCATCTTCTTGCATGCATTTCATTTGATTGAGTGCGACACGGGGTGGCTCGACATGATTGCGCTGCAACATCGTCCTCTGGTTACGAATTTTTCCGGAGACTAAAGAACGTGCCAGCCGTAGGCAAAACGAAGAGTTTTCCGCAAGCCGAAACTGATCCCTGCGCAGATAGACGTTCCGCACGCCCAGGCCGTGCGTCACTCCGTAAAACCAACTTCCCATGGAAAAATAAGCTATCGGGACTTCGTTCTGACAAAGTGCTTGAATTGCCTGGGTAGTGAGCTGGATGTTGCCAAACACATTCACCTGGCACGTTTCGCCGATGCGAACCTCCTGGACAACTTTGGTCTTTTCTTTGATTTTGAGCACGTTCCCCGACTTCCCCACATGCAATCCTGGCTGATTCAAATAGAGAGGACGCAAGTCGTCGCGAGCGGGGACCAGACGGCGAGGCTCGTCACCGTTACTTCTTACCGTAAACTGGCCATTTGCCTGCCCTTCAATCTGGGCGTCGGCTATCTGGCAATTCCGTGTTTCGTCAGGCAAGCAAATTCCAACAAGCGAACAACGGGGGCACTTGGGGCTATCGACCAGAGGGGGTGGAATGGTCTCTGATGAGGCGGCAGCTTGGGCAGCAGCTAGTCTCTGAAGTGTTTCAGCAATCAATGCATCGTCGACCGCAATGCGAACTCGTTGTTTGGTTGCGACATAGTAGATCACGGCCTCATCGCAAGTGTAACCATTGTCGCGAAGCACGAGTGCCTGCGCTCCCAATTGCGCTCGGTCGGTGTCCCATGCTTCGAGTTGGCCTGCGCCATCGTTCTTCCTCGGCTTGCCTCGCTTGTAGTCGACGGGAGTGACTGCCTTGTCCAATACCTCGATCAGGTCCAACTTAGCGATCAAGCCATGCGTGTCGCTCGAAAGCGTGACGCTGCGTGAATGGAGCCTGTGCTCTTCGTCCAATTCGTCGGCAGGAATCAGTTCGTCCTGCCGAGCGTCAAGTTTCGAATGACGCAGCGAACCTTCCACCGTTTCGCGATTGTGGGCAAAGATGTTGTCGACCCACATGTAATAAAACAATCGCGGACAGTAGACATATTCGTTGAGCATCCGGGCCGGAAGATAGTTGGGAACTGTTGGGTTGGGTGCTTGCGATTCGTGAATCATGAGACACCTTGGGGTTCGATGAAAAGGCGTCCCTGCTCAAAAAGGGTTTTGGTTTCTCCAGGCAGTCTTTCAATGGCATGGGGTCAGACAACGATGCAAGGAGCGCTGATCGGCGAGTACGGTTTGCCAATCGCATCGATTACCCGTTCGCCCCGGCCCTCCGTGGGTCCCAAGTTGATAAATAGCACCTGGTCTTCGTCGTGTTTGATGATCTCGGCGAGCGTATGCCGACACTTGGCAAGATCGATCGGATTAAACTGACACTCGAAGACGGAATACTGCAAATGATCGCCGAAGTCGCGCATCGTCTTGAAGACCTTGCGGAGGCGCTTGTCGTTGCAGATGTCGTAAGTAACGAGATAGGTGTTTCGCATGGATGGGGCTCGCGATAAGTGCAAGGGTGACCATCCGTGGAGACGAAGAAGAGGTACACTTTGATTGTAATTGGATGTGGTGGGGATGCAAACATATGTTTGCTATACGAGCCTGTCTCAGGACTGCTTCTGCATTGATTCTCGTAATGCATCCAGCTCGTCCTCGCAGATAAAGCCGACGCGGTCTTTCTTGGCCATCGCATTGCACCACCCCGCCAACTCTTTCGCAGGGAGTCCCGATTTCTTGAGAGTCTTGACGACGACTCGCAAACAGTCCTCAATATCGTCGGTCATCATACCTTCGTCACTCGATTCAACTTGGTAACTGCCCTGTTCCATCAGTTCAAGTGACAACTCCATCGCTTCGCGAAAGCAGCCCAAATCAACCAGTCTCTTCAGATTGCTCTCGACCGTTGCATAGGCTTGATAGTCGTAGTCGAAATTGCAATTGATTTCCCGGTCATCAAAGTCAGTAGCATCGGAAATCGCTTGGCGAGTTGCTGCAACGAGATCGGCAGTCGGCATTTCTATATCGAATCGCTCTTCTAGCCCCGCATGACCGATCTGTCCATGGTCGCAAAGCCCACGAGAAGATCAAGCAGAACGGACTTGGTTTGTTTGGCCAAAGCCTTGCGTAATCGGTCTGCGGCGTTTTTCACATCGGTTTTCCGGGGAACTTTTTTCTTGGTTTTTCTTTTAGCCATGACTCGGCTACCTCCTTTAGAAGCGTTGTTTCCAATCCAGCAGCGCTGCCAGAAAAACGGCCCCTTCAGGAAGCGGCGCAGTCAACTCGACACTCTGAGCAGCAACACGATGCTGTTCGCCTTCGACCTCGATAATCAGATCCAGCCCGCAAGCACCCCGTTCGGACCATTGCGAATCGATAACCTGTACAACTTGCCCCATCACCTTTGCGGGAAAGGGAAACTCCAAGGCTTCTTCCGCCATCGTGATCAACCCCGACAGCTGTTCCTCTTCATCATTGGCATCCAAGGTCGCCTCTTCGCAAGCAGCTGCGACTTCATCGGGATCAAGCGTGTCGATCCATGCGGTTGGGGAAGTTAGTTTCCTCATTCTGCACCTCCGTTGTTCGGGCACGGTGCGAACAGGCCACCTCCCAAGTGCCGCGTTCTTCCAAGGATGATCGGGCCGGAGACCAATTGTTTGAACGTCAATCGAATGTGGCCGCTCAAGCTTTTCCCCGATTGAGCCAGCCAATCGAGGGCGATGGCTTGTGGTCGCGGGAAGCCTCGACCTTCGCATTCCGCGAGGACATCGCGGCAGAGTGTTTCTTTTACGGTAGCGTGTTTGGCATGGCGGTTGACGGAGTAGGGTGTTACTGATTTCCAATCCTGGGATGGGCCGAACAATCGCGTGTCCGATGAATCGACTGAAGCCAGCTGGAGTCGTAGACACCCAGCCTTGCCCGCACGCAACTCTCGGAAATCGGTCAACGCGGTCTCCAGCATATCGAGATTTTTAGGAAATTGGTGCGACGAGTTCCGATGCAGGAACTGCGGTGCGATGACGAGCAGCCGGTAGTTTTCCGGATCGAATTGAAAAGAAAGGTGTGGCGTTTTTTCCGACTTCGCCGGAGTCCCGTCAGGGTAGTGAGCGGAAAAGAACGTGGGCAGTCGGGTTCGCGGACCAAGTTCGTGCTGAACACGAGCCATGACGGCTCGGCGGAGGGCTCGGGCGAGGTGAATCGGATCGGCATTCGGTAGCAGACCCGATTCGACGGTGAACGCAAAAATTCCGTTTGACGCTGAGACGCCGTCGGAATCTACGACCGCGACAACGGGTCTCATCAGGCCAAGGCCAAGAAAGCGCCCATCGCCGACGCAGATCGGCCCCGTGATCTGGTCGTTGAGTTCCAGCGATACGTGCCACAGACAGTGCTTGCTAAACCGGGGTTCCGTTGCGAAGTCGTCTGCCATCTGACCACGGGCGGTAAATGGTTCGCGCTGCAGGCGGATACTGCGAATCGTAGCTTCGTATCCCGCGTGTCGCAGTGCCTGCCGAATTCCAGATGCAGCGACTTCGTGTTCCATCCGTCTTTCTGCGGCTCCTTTTTCGTCACCGAGTTGGCGTTTGGTGCGGTCCGGTTCGATACGACGGCGTCGGGCTGAAAGGGCCACCGGCGTGACTGTTTGCCAGAGACGTGACGCTGCGGAAGTAACACCATAGTGTTCCAATTGTCGGTTCGGTTGGGCGGTGACAAGATCAACGCATCGATCGCGATGCGAAAGTTTTTGAGCCGAAAATGCCCAAACCACATCGTCAGTTCGGAGCGGGCAGTTGCCTGGGATCTCGATCACGACCCGTCGAATCTGCTGATCGGCATGTTCATGCCCAATCGATGGCAGTGGGACAATGCGGACCCGCGCCGATGCTAGCCCCGCGTTCTCACCGGTCGGTTTACGGCCAATCAATGCCTGTTGGATCTCGGCCTCGTGAGCAGGTAATGCCGCCACGAGCCTGTTGACCGCCTCGTCGCGAATCATAGTGACCAGCGCGACGGTCTCCGTGGGCGACCAAGCAACGTGTGTTGAGGTTTCCCGATCCAGCAAATCAAAACAAATTCTGGTCATGGCATTGCCGTACGAAACCATCCGCCATTTTGGCTTGGACCGGCGACGAAACGTCTGGCCTTTGCCGTCGGCAGTCGGACCATAACGGCGTGCCATATCAGAGTGTCGATCGATGAGACTGTGAACCGATCCCGGAGTGGGGCATTCCACATTGCCCTGACCGCTGGCCGGTCTCAGCACGGGGCCACGGTGACAACGCAGGTGATCGCCAAGTTCGTCGGTCGTGACGACATCCGCGCATGCCCATGCGGCATCGACGGTACGTCCCAACTGATAGAGCCCGTTTGCTAGTTCCTGAATGTGTTTGACGGCAGACTCGTCCATGTCTTCATCGGTCAGTTTCCAGCAGAACAGGAATGGCACCGACGGGTCGAACAGCAACGGGTGAGCTGTCTTTTTCGTACGAATGTCGCCCATTCGTCGATGGTCACCCTGTTTGGCATCAAGGTCATTGTTGGGAACGTACGTCGCCACAAGCTGCCCGCATATTGTTACGGGAGCCGCGACGATTGGGGGCCGCTGCTTTTCCAGCCACTGAAGCGCTTCGATCGTTTGCAGCTGTAGTGGTCCACCGAGTCCGCGACCTGCAGCCAATGCCTGGAACAGTCGGGCGGGCGATGGGATCGACCCAGCCCCGTGATACCAGCCTTCGTGCAGGCGAACGGAGATAATAAGCGAGTTTGTCATAACTTTCACGAATCCGTTTCTTCGTCAGTTGTCTGACCGAGCAGCGCTTTGGCAGCTTTCAGATCGAAGACGTGTTCAAGTTCCAGTTCAGTTTCTTCCCACGCCTTCTTGAACGGTTTGAAAGCAGTCGTGGCGTACTGCTTGAGCGTTTCCTGTGCTTCTTTGCTGTTGAGATCAACAGCCGTCTTGTCGCCTCGACGCGGCACACACTTCCATTGATCTTCCGGGTCGGCGATCCTCAGGTTGCAGCCTTCCCGTAGAAACATGTCGATGTCGGAAGTCGCTGTAAGCAACGACAGAGCCAACAGGTATTTTCGCAGTGCTGTTGTTTCGTCGTCCGAACCGCCGACAAGACCACGCAGTGCCACGAGGTTGATCGTTGCATTGCGTTCGACACTGCCGCGAACCACGACACCGCCGAGTCCCTTTGCGGGTGCATCGTTGAAGCCTTTTTCGGACAGCTTCTTGCCTTTGGGAAGAGCTTTTTTGAGTCCCTCTCGCTGTTCTTCGTTCAGGGCTTTCCAAATGGAATTGAATTGTGAATGCACAGTCAGTTCATCCACATCCCAAGCCCGAATGATGCTGCGAACCAATCGTGGTCGTTTTTCACCGGAACCCCCACGCGAATCCCAACAGCCAAAGACGAGAGACGTCGGAGCAATTGACGCCAGGGGCATCGCGTTTCCTGTCTTGCGGAGTTCCGCAAACGCGCTTTGAATGGCTGGGAGAAGAGTCGGCGATGACTGTACAACCGCATCCGCCGCGCGGTGTGCGAGATCGAATAGCGATCGCTTTTCCTTCCACGGGTTTTTGCATTTGTCCGCCTTTGGCTTACTCGCATTTTTGCACGGATCACACTCGCCACACGGCTCCTGCCGCAACACGATATCGATTTGCGGCACAAAACCCGCGAGAACGTGACCGGAGTCGGACTTGAAGGCTGGTTCGAGCCGGTTTGCCTGAGAACCGACGCTGTCAATGAGTGCGACCTTCGTACCATCGGCCAGCGTGTCAACGTTGTAACCGACATCAGCGAATGTCGGCGGGTAGATGATCTGGTCTTCACCGTCTTCGCCTTCGACAGACAGCAGTCGCTGCCGCATGTGCAGCGCAACCGGGCCGGTTGGGTCAGTTGCCCACTCATCGAGAAGTTCGGTTGTGAGCTTCGCGGGTTTGGTTTTCGTTTCAGTCTTGGTCATTATCGTTTTCCTCGTAAACAGTAGTGATACATCGAGCCTGCCCCTCTTTGCCCGGCCAACCAAGATTCATGCGGAAGGTTCGTTGCGGAAAGGGAAGTTGCGGTGCTCCCAGCGATGCCCGTAGAAAGAACGGGTCAAACAGATCGCCAGCCCGGCCAACACCGAGTATGCCGTAACGGTAGGTGAGCTTATCGTGGAACTCGGGCCGGGCATTCGACAAACCGATCGCCGCCAGGATTTCAACGATCGGGTAACCAATTGTTCTGAAGCGGGTGCCGGTGTGTGCGTTGAGCGAAAAACCAATGTCCAGTGGAATGTAGTCGCGACGCCAATCGAGCCGAAAGCTGCTGCTCTGCTCGGCCCAAACATCGAACGGGCGCTCGGCCGAGTCGCCCAGTCGATCGCGAATCAAGTTCAGGGAATCTCTTGCAAGGGCAGCTCCAGGATATCCGCCAGCACCCGCCCAGAACTTGACGTTGTCGCGACCCAACACGCGACGATCGTCACCCCAATGACTGATCTCGATTGTGTTGTGGGACACGCCAGCTGAGTCGCCGTCTTTTGAACCTTCAACCGACAAGACCGCCGTCAATGTTGCGGGACTGGCTGGCGGAAAAAACGGGAGAGGTTCGTCTGGCGAATACTGTTGAGTCTCGACGGACCACTTTTTCGTGTCCAGGCTAAGTTCTCCCGCACTGCGTGAAGAGACCGTTGCATCTCGAAGAAACAGCAACACCGCCTCGACCGGATTTCGATCGCCGCCTGCTGACAACCGAAAACGGATATCGGCTTCGTCGTCCCAGTTGAAGCCGCCAGTGGCATCGCCACACAGAATCTCGGCGGCTTCCAAGAAACCGAGACACGCGAAGACCTGTCCGGGATTGAGTAAATCTACGGGAATCGATGCTTCAGCCATTGTTCACCTCGGCCTTGATGTCTTCTGTGTTTTCGTTTGCATCTGTTTCAACAACCACTTCGGCTGCCGCTGAAGCTCGCTGATCGGCCGCTCGCATAATGGACTCCAGCCATGCCAGTCCCCAAGATCCCCATTGCTTCTGCAAACGAGCGAACCGGAGCGCTATGTTGCGGGCACGTTCCTCCAGGACCGAAGGCGGCCCGTCGTCGCAGCCATCGACTCGAATCACGGGCCGAGCGAATCCGTGGTGCGCGGCGACAAGATGTAGCGTGAGGTCACGCATCGTTTCGCTGAGCGAGTCAAAATCTGCGTCCTTTGCTACGGACGGCAGCGACCCGAATTCGTGGCGGTATCCGTCGAGTACACTTGACCGAAATGGCCCGGCGGTTTTTGCGTATGGGCGACCTTCTTCCTTCGCGCTGAAGGCATTCTGCCAGCGGTCGCAGTTCTTTCCGTGATCGTGATTGCGGGCGGCAATTCGCAGCGCAAGAGTGAGATCGGGTGGCAGGTCCAGTCGGTTGGCCAAACGAATCGCCTCGTCTTCGGTTTGCTGCAAGTGATCCTCCAGCCCAAGATCACTGGACGTGGAACGACTCTCTTCACTGGTTACTGCACGGTGAAATTTTTGCACAACCAGGAACGCTGATGGTTCATCCTCGTTTTTGGCGATAATCGGCAGACGCAAGCAGGTTCGCCAGTGACGGGGCTCTGAACTCTGGTCAGAATCTGCTTCAGCCGCGCCGGCGTTCTGCTCAGAAACTCGAAATGGCGGAACCGGACTGACATCAATGTTTTCGGTTTCACTTTCCGGCATCCAGCCTGCGGAGTTATCAGCTGCATCGGCAAAGTCCGTTTCCTTTCCCGAGGAATCAAGCAAGCCACTGCTGATTCCTCCCATGCGAGCATCCACGACAACGGTTTCGTTTTGGAGGTTGCGAGCAAATTGTTTCTTCGCATTCTGAACATCCCTCCCGCCTTCAAATCGCAACTGTTGCAACGTCAGGCGGCATGTGACGTCGCCACTGTTGCCCAGCACGATGGCAACCACTTCGTCGTCGTTGGGTAACTGAACGACAATCTCGTTATCGACCTTCTTTGGATCGGATTTTATTTTGATGATCTTGTCCGCTCGTTTGGTGATCCACTTGAAAACACTATCGCTGTCGGTTTCCAGTTTTTCTGTCAGATGGATCGGAGCCGCCTCGAAGAACTCCGAGATTTGCTTGTCATTGACTTGAGACGATCGTGTTGGCAGCCAGCGACGCCAAACGACCGTGGTTTGAGGTCCATCATCGACCCAGCCCCGTAACCATGGCCCAACGTTGGGTCGAGCTGAATGTTTTTCGAGCGACGTCATCGACCACGCATCTAGTATCGGCCGCGTAAGCTCCGGGCGCAGTGGCGAGGGGGTAGTTGCGTCTCTCAGAATCTGCCGCAACTTGTCATCATCGGCCGATTGGATCTTGAGTTGCCGCAAAGCCTCCGGGCTGGCGTCCAGCGCATCGGAACCGTTCAGGCCCGGCAACTGTTGGAGCGCGGCCCGGTATTTCTTCGCGAGGTCGAATTGACCAACCAGGTTGTGTTCACTCGCGTTGCGTTCTCGAACTGCCTTCGCGAGCGATTTGGTCAATGCAACCTGTTCTTTCTTGTTGGGCTGATCTCGCTCCAGCAGGACACGCACTTCGGCTTCGCCGTCCCCCCGACGGTTGACGCGACCGAACCGCTGCACCATCCGCTCGAAGGGCACCAAATCGCTTACCATGTGATCGGCGTCCAGATCGACACCGACTTCTCCGGCGCTGGTTGCAAACACAAACGATGGCACTTCCGGCTCTGCCTTGCTGCCGGCCAAAAATCCGAACGTGCTGAGCCAGTCGGCCACTTCCTGACGCTCGCGAACTCGACGGGCACCTACGAAGAGCTGGGTTTCGATCTCGCGCTTTGGAATATTGGCTTTCTTGACGGCCCTTGCTCGATCGGCCACAGCTTTCTTGGCTTTGATAGCACAGTCCCTGCTGTTACAGAAGACAATGATTCGCGTGGCCAGCGTGCCTTCACCACTCAACTCCCATGCCTCAGCAGCCAGACGGTCCGCAATTCCTTCCGCTCCGTCTTCGACCGGTTCGTGAAACATCAATCGCTTCACTGCGTTTAGGCGTTGGCCTGCAACGGGATGTTTGAGGTCGCGCTCGTCGATCTGCAAAGCATTGGAAGAACTGCGTCCGGTTGCGGACAGCGACAGCAACATTGACCGCGGCACCACCTGGTCGTCGCACTGCTCACCGTGTAGCGCAGGACTGGTCTCGACGATAGTTGTCAGCAAAGCTTCAAACGGCGGCACCAGATGAGCTTCATCCAGAACAAACAAAGTGTCCGCACCAAGGAAACCGGCATGGTATGGCCTCATCTTGCGCGACACGCCGTAGCCTTCGAACAGCAATCGAGAACCCACCATGTCAACTGTGCCCACGACCACTGACGGGAGCGTCGGATCGCTCAGCCATTCCCGGTTGTCAGCAAACTGCCCACGCAATGTGGAGATCGGGAGTTGCTCGTCCGTTTTCAGCCCAAGCGACGATTTTGTATCCGGCTGATGTTCAAGCCACCGCCTGAGACGCAATGCTTCGTCCGTTGCCTGGTCTACAACTGCTCGACGATCAACCACATACACCAGCCGACGAGGCATTTTGTCTGGGTGATTCGCCAGCGCAATCAGCCAGATGGCAATCACCGAAGTCTTGCCCAAACCGGTAGGAATATCACAGCAGGCCGGTATATTGCCGTCGGGGCCCTCAACAAACCGCGCATACAACGCCTCTTGCCAGGGCATCGGCTCAAAGCTGGTCAGCGCAGAAAATTGCTTTGAAAAGTTTTCCTTATCACCCATGTGATCCCCATGAATCGGTGAATCCTCGAAGACTTCTTCTTGGCCATGCGTTTCCTCTGATTGTCTCTTTCCACCGACCTATGTGCGGTCAGGCTAAATTCGACAAGAAATTGCCAGTATAGCGGGAAGATGCACTGCGATGAAAGCCGCTGCAAGTAGGCGAATAGGGCAAACTTTACCGGCAGTGCAACACCGAGTGAGAGTGCGGCAAGGTGTTTCCGACCCATATTGCGCCAAGACTACCAGTGTGCGCCAAGTTTTTTCTTTGGCGCAATGTGGCGAGACTGGTGCAGAAAGCACCTGCAGTTAAGCGAATTGAGAAGAATTTACGGCAGGGGAGTTGCGGGCCTGATAATCTGCATTGCCCCCCGCCCTTCGCCAAACGGATTCAGGTTATTAGTCTCAGTGTTCTTGGCGCTTCACTACCATCGCCAAGCAGAATGCGGCCAGAGCGAGGGCGGTGGTGGTGGGTTCGGGAATCACTACGACCCAGGCTTCTATTTCTCCGTCAGGGTTGAGTCCATTGCCTGTGATAACTTTTCCGTCAGCAGAGACTCCGGTGGCCGACGAAAGGACCCACCCGGTAAGATTCATTCCATAATCGACTTCCAGCACTTCCTGTAGATTTCGCATCCCACGGACGGCATCCCAGATGAACGCAGCGTCACCGGATGGATGGGCACTACCGGCATTGGCTTGTCCCACTACGACGGAACCATCGCCATTGGTCGCCCAAACAATACCATTGACTCCGCCGCCGGGCAAGTCTCCCAAACCAACCATGCCTTCTGCTAGTGTCCAGCGGAATGGTTCCTCTCCCAAATCTGAATTGCTTGCGCCAACTACGACGACGCCGTCGCCAGAGACCGCGACTGCAGTGCTCTCGACTACTCCACCCGGTAGATCGCCTAAGCCAAGAAAGCCGTTTTGTTCATTCCAGAGGAAGCCCTGAAAAATCTCGTCATTGGATTCGATCCAACCAACAATAACTGATCCATCTGCCGAAATACCTTGCGCCGTTACTTGTTTACCGTTTGTTGGTAAACCAAGGTCCACCATTCCAGTAGTTTCGGTCCAGCGGAAAGCGCGGCTAACATCGCTAACATTAATGGCGCTACTATTCCCGACCACCACGCTACCGTCTGCAGAGGTCGCGTTAGCGTGGCTGTAGACTGTGCCAGGAAGTCCAGACAGGATACCCAAGCCAACCATGCCGCCTGACTGAGTCCAGCGGAAAGCCTCTTGGCGGTCCGCCGTGCGACCCGTTCCTACGACTACTGTGCCAACAGCCGAGACACCGTAGGCAATACTAGCGAATAGCCCTCCATCGAGGTCGCCTAACGCGACAATCCCTGTGGACGTGGTCCACCGAAACGCCTCATCACTCACTCCCAATTCAGAATCACTCTGGCCAACAATCACATTTCCATCGGCTGAAATTGCCCGCGCTATACTGCCAAACCCACCCCCCGGCAAATCTCCCAAGGGTTGAAAAGAAACTGCTTGGGAATCAACTGCAATTGCGCCGACCATGAGCATTGCTACCAGATTTCTAGCAAACATTAGCGTCCCTTCCCATCAGTTGAGATTTGTTCGCAGCCTGCCATTCGATGCAATCGGCTACGCACGCATTCTACCGGGTGCATTCTGCAAATGCGACCAAAATACCCTGATCAGGTTTTAGCCCGGGGGCAGGACCGGGACGTACTGCCCCACTTTCTTCAAGCCACTGTGCGCCAGAATTCCCAGTGTCCGCCAATGTTTTTCTTTGGCGAACTGTGGCAAGACTGGCGCAGTTTGGCGGACTCTGTTCCCCAGATTCAAAGATCCCTACGCGTACGCGAGGGTTGCGTAGCGCTCCTCGCTTTTTGACGCAAGTAGCTGCTTGCCGGTACAATAAGGTGCGACAGGGCGACGGCCTGAACGAGGTTTTCCTAGCCGTTTCCCCTATTTTGTTTTTTGGCATTTCATCTACGGGCATTCAGGAGGCCGATTTCTGATGGCAGGCAGTAGCAGCAAAAAGTACACGATCGCTAAGCTGATTTCGGACTTGGGTTCGTGTGAAGCTAATTACGAGTGTGCCTCTAAGCAAATGGAGAAGATAGACGGACGCTCGAACGATGACTCCAAAAATTCGCCTTACGTCGAAGCGTCCGAAGATTATCGGAACAAGGCGAATAGAATTTCCTCGCGAATCAACAAACAACCAGGAGTGGAGCAACTGAGGCTGGTTTGCAATTCAGGGGGTAAAAAATGGTCGAAGAAATGGGTTGAACAGCAGTGGGCCACTTGGTGCTTCTCGAACGATAGGGACCAATCGAGTGCCAATACCATGACGGTGGCCAATTTCGCAATACTTATGAGGCCGAAACAAACCAAGGCTCCTGAATTGAGCGGAAATGCATTTGAACAATTACTAGCCGACTTTCGACAAGCATGGATTGACCTTGGCCGTGTTTACCACATGATCGATGTTTATGCCCCTGATTCGTACGATAGCCGTAATCCGCCTTTTGACAGAGAGAAATGCGACGTAATTGCTCAAGTTTGTATGCCGGTTGTTGACGATATGCCTGTTACCCCTGACATGTACAATTCGACGTTAATTGGATTCGCTGTGATTGAAAAACAGCGCGACAATCTAGGAGCAGCGGATCGCATTCGAGAATTGTTCAATCGAGCTGGAGCGGCACTTCCACTGCAATTTGAACCAGTGGTGGGAGGGCTTTGCCCTTGGTATATGAGTGAACCGGCAACACGATGGTTGGCACTAATGCTGATAGCAACCGGCACAACTGCTCGAAGTCCAAAGGGCAAATACATCGGAAAAGCGATTCTAGAAAAACCGCTTCAACTAAGTGTTCACCTCATCGAAGCGTACAAGCTTGATACAGATGAACCGATTACGGTGTGTGGCGGTGAAGGAATGCCGGTTTATACCGGTGAAGATGAAGAATCTGGCGACAGTAAGGGTGAAGCAATGCTGGAGAAAAGCGAGAACCCAGCGTTGAGTCGGCTAAAATATGACATCTTGCAAGCGATGCACGAACTAGGAGCGAATACGCCGGAAGCACGTCAAACTACCGATCAGATTGCTATGAAGGCTGAAGGTCCTGCTGCCAATGTGAATAAGTTCAAGTTGCCGCTATCTAAATTGAAAGATGACTCCTACATCAAATCCAAAGTAGGCCGGGGAGGCGGTTATTGGCTCTTGGAAAAGGGTAAATCTTTATCTGTGAAACGGCCTTGTTGACTAATTCCACTCAAACTGAGGCATGCCTAGCAGAGTGAATTGATTGAGTATTTTACATCGAATTCGAGATTCAGTTTTTTGATTTTCGAGAGTTCTGTTTTTTAGCTTATTTCCAAGCGTTTGTTTCAACCTGAACATGGCCGTTTCGGCAAGACTGCGACAATGATAGCCAATTTCCTCTTTCCAACCTTTACGACCAAGATGGCGGAACCACTGGACGGATATTTTCCGACTTCAGCAGGTCATACACTTTCCACTTGTCATAGCCACCGTCGCCGTAGAAGGTTTCCACGGGCTGATCGATTTGTTCAAGCATCGGGGCCACTTGGCTCGCATCGTCCTTGCTGTTCTCCGTCAACACCTCGGCAACAATCTCATGCGTTTCGGGATCGACCGACAAGTGAACCTTTCGCCAGGTGCGACGCTTCGACTTGCCATGGGTCCTCATTTTCCATTCCCCTTCGCCGAAAACCTTCATCCCCGTACTATCGACGACGATGTCGATCGGTCCTCGTTTGTTCGCCACGCTGAGCGAAATGCCGAGTTTAGCCGCTCGTTTGGCCAGCGACGTGAAGTCGGGAATGGCAATGTCGGCGTTCAGCAGCCTAACCAACGAACGCCCAAAGCCTTCGGTTTGGCGGTAGGGCAGCTTGAACAACTCTCGAATCGTCAGCAAGCACTCGATGGCCGTATCGCTGTACACAAAAGGCCGGCCTACTTTTGCAGTGTCATTCGGGTGTTCCCAACGATCCAACGCATCTTCGCTAAACCAAATCGTGATGTCACCTCGACAGACAAGCGATTCGTTATATTCTTTCCAATTGGTGATCTTGTAACTCGATTTAACCTTTGTAGCCATCGAAAAGCTCCTTCTGAAAACCTGGCAAGTCCGTTCCTGCCTGATTTACGCTCGTTTTGAAGGAATTGTTCGACAAGGCCCTGTGAAACTGTAGAAACTGTGCGCACAGTTTCATAACAGTTCCGCAACCGTTTCCTAACTGATTATCTATTTTGCGCTGCATAGACTCAGGGTGAAAGGTGGCTGCTGAGGCTGCCTATAACTGCACCCTTCAAGGAGTCTACTGCAATGACTACTTTTGAAACTGCGGTCCTGACCGTACCCAATCACCTGCTCACCCGACGTGAAGCAGCAGCGTTCTTGGCGATCAGTCAGCGCAAGCTCGACCAGCTGACTGCATCGGGGGCGCTGCCCCGCGTGCGTATAGGGTCGTGCGTACGCTTCGACGTGATCGATCTACAGTCGTTCGCAAATTCCCAAAAAGTCGGGGGCCACAGTGCATGAGCACGTCTGCAACCCCACGGACTGAATGCAACAGGAAAGCCCTCCCGGCGATTCTACAGCCGCACCACCGGCAGGAACTGGTCGACGGTTCCGGTCTGACCGAAATGACAATTCGCGAAGCCGGCATCTACTCGGAAACCGACAAGGTGCGCCTGCTGACGATGTTGTTTCGTAGCAGCAAAACCTGGAAACATGGTAGCGCCATTGTGTTTCCATACTACGATTCGAGCGGCACGGTTGTGCAAATTAGCGTTAAGCCGGACCAACCACCAAAGCGAAACGGCAAGCTGCAAAAGTATCTACGGCCCAGCGGGCAGCCGGTGCGGTTGTACGTCCCGCCTACAGTGTACCCCAAGGTGAACGACGCGACGGCACGGTTGTTAATTACCGAAGGAGAAAAGAAATCGTTGAAGGCCACCCAAGATGGTTTTGCTTGCGTGGCATTGTGCGGAGTTGATTGTTGGCATGGCCGCAAACAAACAACGCTAATGCCCGACCTGCAACGCATCGAGTGGAAAAACCGCGAGGTGTTCATCGCGTTCGATTCTGATGCAATGTCAAATGAAAACGTCACGCGCAACGAAAGGGAGTTGGCCGCAGTATTGCAACGGCATGGCGCAAAAGTCCTTGTCGTGCGTATCCCCCCCGCAGAGAACGGCAATAAACAAGGCATCGACGATTTTCTAGTTGCTCATGGTGCGGCAGAATTCCACAAGCTGCTGCAAGATGCAGCAGAGCCGGAACCGCCGGAGGTGGGCGAGTTGAAGGACTCCGCCACCAAAGCGGATCCTGCCAGTGAAGCGGATCATATTCTGAGAGCCAGTGAGAATAATGGTGCGCCGTCATTGTGCTATTGGCGTGGAAGTTGGTGGCGATGGTTGGAAGGGTGCTGGCAGGGAATCACTGGCGAAGAAATCCGCGCTGTGATTGTCGGCGCGATGAATCCGCGTTGGCTCGGAGTAAAATCTCGCATCATATCCGACGTAATGGAGCAGCTGCGGGCCAAGGCAATCATTCCAAGCGAGGTGGACCCGCCGACGTGGTGCGGAAAACCGCCTGCGGGGTTCACAGCGGCGGATTGCCTGGCGATGAGAAGTACGGTGGTTCATCTGCCGTCGCTTGTCGCAAAGAAAGAAAACTTTTCGGTACCGGCAACACCAAGTTTTTTCATAACAAACGGGTGCAACTTTGATCTAAATCTGGAGGCACCGCATCCGGCGACGTGGTTTCAGTTCTTGGATGAGCTTTGGGGCGACGACCAACAAAGTATCGAATCACTCCAAGAGTGGTTCGGCTATTTGCTAACTGCCGACACCCGACAACAGAAAATGTTATTGTTAGTCGGACCCAAACGAAGCGGGAAAGGGACTATTGCAAGGGTGCTAGGTGCGATGGTCGGGAATGGAAACACTGTTTCCCCAACACTTGGCGGCTTGACTACGAATTTCGGCTTGCAGCCATTGGTCGGTAAAAGCGTCGCGATAATTTCCGACGCCCGTCTCTCGGGACGTACTGATCAAGCAATCGTCGTGGAACGGTTGTTGTCGATTACCGGCGAAGATGCCCAAACGATCGACCGCAAACACAAGACGGCAATCACATGCAAACTGCCGACGCGGTTTGTGATTTTAACCAACGAATTGCCTCGAATGAACGACACCAGTGGTGCGATCGTCTCTCGTATGATTCTTCTGAGAATGACAAAAAGTTTCATTGGCCGAGAAGACCACGATCTGACCGAGAAATTGCTGGCCGAGTTGCCGGGGATTTTATTGTGGGCGGCTGGCGGCTGGCATCGATTGCGGCAACGTGGCCGCCTCTTGCAGCCCGATAGTGGTTTGGAAGCACTCGGCGATATGAACGATTTATCGAGTCCGGTTGCGGTTTTTGTGAGAGATCGTTGCGTTGTGGGGCCGGCAGAAATGGCTTCCGTGGCGGACTTGTTTGAAAGCTGGCGAGAGTGGTGCGGAACGCAGGGCCGTGAAAGGTATTGCGGGACGATTCAATCTTTCGCGAGAGACTTACTCGCAGTTGAGCCGAACATCAAAAAAAGGCGTGTTAGTGAAGAGAGAGAAAGGACCAGGGTCTATATAGGGATCAATTTAAAGCAAGGGTTTTAGTAAGAGCGGTCCGCGGTGGTCCGCGGTAATCTTTATTTTGAGTTGCGCAGTGAATTGGAAAGAGAAGGGTAAGTAGTATGTTAGAGCAAAAATATAGTGGATCGCGGACCATCGCGGCCCAGAGTGCCCCGTGGTGGTTTTCTCCATTACCAGCGATTGCCCCGAAAACCCTAGAAATACAGACTGAAACAGTCGAAGTCGAGCGCGACCACGGCATCGACGACGATTGGGACTTCCCCTACACACTCTTCCCCGATGGCGGCGTATCCGACGCGGCTAATGAGTTCTATTGGGTGAATCTCACGGAAGGTGACCGCAACTATCTGACCGGACCGCGAGACCTTCCAAAACCTTGTGTGTGGTGTGGTGGTCGATTGAGGCATCACCGGCTATGCGATGAGTTGCAGGCATCGTGGGAGCCGTCCCTACCATGAGATATAACAGAATTCTGTGGATGAGTTAGGTTGAAAAAGGCGGCGTACTTGGGTTTGATTTGGTTTATTCAAGACCTCAACCCCAGGAGCACGCCACCATGTGCGAAGCTAACAGTTCCACGATCGAGTTTCCAGCCCTCAGTTCTCAAGACGTGCTGACGGACATTCTCCGAACAGGAGCCCAGCAGATGCTAGCCACGGCCATTGATGCGGAAGTTGCCGAGTGGATCGACAGCCACGCGCATCTGACTGACGGCTCGGGGCACCGCCAGGTGGTCCGTAACGGCTACCACGGCAAGCGGAAGATCACGACCGGCCTGGGGCAGCTCGAAATCGAACAGCCCCGTGTGCACGATCGTCGAAACCCCGAATCGCGAGAGAAATTCACCTCCAAGATTCTTCCACCCTATCTTCGAAAAACCAAGAGCATCGAGGAGCTGATTCCTTGGCTCTACTTGAAGGGGATCAGCACGGGCGACTTTGGCGAAGCGTTGCAGTCGCTGCTGGGCGCTGAGTGCCCCGGACTGTCGGCCTCGACGATTACGAATCTGAAAAAAGTCTGGGGAGAAGAGTTCCGTGAGTGGAACCAGCGTAGCCTGGAAGGCAAGGAGTATGTTTATGTGTGGGCCGACGGCGTCCATTTCAATATCCGCTTGGAGGAGGACCGGCAGTGCATCCTGGTGCTGATGGGCGCTACCGCAGAAGGCAAAAAAGAGCTGATTGCCGTGCATGATGGTTTTCGCGAGAGCGAACAATCTTGGAAGGAATTATTGCTGGACGTGAAAGCACGTGGGCTCACGGTCGACCCACAGTTGGCAACCGGCGACGGTGCCTTGGGCTTTTGGAAGGCACTGCCACAAGTCTTCCCCAAGACAAAAGAACAGCGCTGTTGGGTGCATAAAACGGCCAACGTGCTCGACAAGTTGCCCAAACGGATTCAACCCGGCGCGAAGGAGATGATCCATCAGATCTGGATGGCCGACACCCGAAAACATGCAGGCGAAGCCTTCGACTTGTT
>JAJDED010000035.1 GCA_029259915.1 Planctomycetota bacterium
AGGGCTGGAAACTCGATCGTGGAACTGTTAGCTTCGCACATGGTGGCGTGCTCCTGGGGTTGAGGTCTTGAATAAACCAAATCAAACCCAAGTACGCCGCCTTTTTCAACCTAACGCATCCACAGAATTCTGTTATATCTCTCTACTGAATGAGAATCCCCAGATTTCAAATTTTGAGAGTACAGCAGTCGTCACGACTGCAATAAAGAGAATTGATGCCAATACTTTAAAGCAAAATCTATTCACAACTCAACCGACTATGGGTTATTAATTACATCTGTTGTTGCAATCTGCAATACATTCCTCGAAGTCAATGTAACAGACAACGGCTAAGCCGAGACCCACGCCACCACTTCCCACACCTCCCACAGCTGCTATGATGCCGCACTGCACGGATCTCCTGAAGCACCTTTCTTTGCATGCTAACATGCCTTCTGGGCATGGTTCAGGTGGAGGACCTTCTGGCGCTTCCCAACATGGCCAATCTGGCCGTGGTGGAGATGGAGGAGGCAGGGGATCGGGAATGTCAATGGGTGTAGGAGGACCGGGTATAGGCCCGGGGGGAAAGGGATTTACGTTCTCGATTGGATCGATGATGGGGCCCGGCCAGGGGGCCGGAGTTGGGTCAGGCCAAACACCCGGTTCAAGTCCTAATGGATCAACGAAACGTGTTGGCATCCCACCAACGTAACCATACAGATTAAGCCCACCCCAATATACTGCCGGATCCCGATTCAACCATCGCCCCAGCGCCGCATAATAAAACCGATTGCGATTCAACTGCATCCCCGTCGCGGGATCCAAGCGCCTGCCGGTAAACAAGTACTCATTATCAATGGTACTAGCCTGCGTGGCTAGTGCGGCGTAGCTGGCATCGAGATAAGTGACTTCGCCATACGGGGTATAGCTGTAGCGTTCTACCACCGTGCCGGTGTCGTCTGCCACTGCCGTCACGTTGAAATTGGCATCGTGCAGATAGATGTGCGCATCGGTATCGGTCATCCTTACCGCGACCGCGTCGACATAATACGGATGGTAACTGTACATCACGTCGGCAGTTTCCACACTGCCGGCTTCCACCGACTCGACCAACACTTGCCACTGTTGGTTGTAATAAAAATGTCGAAGGTCGCCACCGTTGGCTGTTTCGTCGCGGACAATTCTTCGGTGCAGCCCGTCGTATTCGTTTTTCTGAATGTTCACGCCACCTTGACCCGTCTCATAGGTAACTGTCACCAGTCGGTTCCAGGCGTCGTACCTATATTGGCGCCGGGGCCAAGTTTCTCCCATCGCATACCCAAAAGTAAGATTCCCCGCCTTGTCGTACGCCGGAGGATCGGTCCAACCGGTAACCGTCGTCATCTCGTTCGCATCGTTGTGCGTACGCGTATCCAGAACCGTCGACGTGTCGGTCAGCCCATTGCGCAGCTTCGACCAGTTGCCCAATTGGTCGAGCTCCCAGTAGCGATCGTTGGCAGCAGTCGATTCATCAACCGTCTGCAAACGCTGCAGGCCATCGTAGGTTACTGCTGAATTTTCAAAGAGCTAATCGTCGGCTGGATTTTTTGATACTACGGTATCAACCCACAGCCTCGTTTAGCTATCACACTAATGTTTTCTACAGAGCCTGTCAGGAACCTTAACTGGGTTTGGTTCCTGACACCTTTTCACATACGAGATCAATCGAAAAGGATGTGACGCCTCGCCAAAGCCTCGAACAAATAATCCAATCCAATATCTAACGCAAAAGTCAGCACTAGCACAATAATAACGGCAATGGCCTGTAGTCCATATTTAAGCCGAAAAAAACCTGCAATTCCCCAAACTGAGGCTGCTAGGTTCAGTATGGGGCATACAAAGAAAACTATGGCGACGCTAGGGAGATAAAACATTTGCCAGAAAATCCACAACGAAGTCTCAGCTTGGATTGCCATACCCACTACCCCGATCAACAGGAGAATAGCGATTGCTACTTGAAGTAACTGCAATACGTGGGCAAAGGCTATGAAGTAAGTCTCACTTCCCGATTTCGCAGAAACTAAAAACCATTCTTTCGGATAATTGAACGTGCCAACACACACAGCCGCTAACACGAGTGTCAAACAGACTATTTCATCCATACTTAACATCAACGATCTCCATATAGCGTTCAGCAATACAGTGCTTTACACAGAAAGTTAACTAAGAGAGCCCGCTACTGTCTAAAAATGGCGGCCTATCGCCTACGACAGAAATGGAAACATTTGACATGAATGGGAACTCCAAAATACCCGGATTCGTACTCGCCTTTTTCGGAGTCGTAGTCATCAAGCAGGCATTTTCGGACACAATTGTTTTGAGGATCATCGCCGAACGTCATGCAAATTACATACAAGCTATCATCGCCGCCGCATTTGTAGGGGTCACATGCTGGACCGGGAGGTACACCTGGTAGACCTGGTGGCAGCCGATTTTTATCATCTATAAGTTCAGGATAGTACGAAGTTCCAGGGAATGGACGCCACGGTGGCTGCGATTGTAAGCCTAAAGGATCGAAGTAGAGAGATATAACAGAATTCTGTGGATGAGTTAGGTTGAAAAAGGCGGCGTACTTGGGTTTGATTTGGTTTATTCAAGACCTCAACCCCAGGAGCACGCCACCATGTGCGAAGCTAACAGTTCCACGATCGAGTTTCCAGCC
>JAJDED010000036.1 GCA_029259915.1 Planctomycetota bacterium
GGTACTGATTGACTCGGATGAAGTCTTGAATATAACGAATTTCTTTGTGGTCCAACCTGCGGCCCTGCAACAAGCTTGCACTAAGTCTCCAAAATCAGTGGTATCCGTGTGATCCGTGGTTTCTGACTTAGCGTTGTAGTACTAGGCCACCCGCGTTTTCACTAAAGTGTCGCCATATTCCTGGGTGTCAGCAAGCTATTCAGCGTTGGAAGATGGGCAGTAGCTGATTCGATGCGCCCAGTGTGAGGGTCATTAACGCGGTCGTGTAGGCATTACCAAACTTGGCGTCGTGATGTGCCTCAACTTCCCAAGATCCATTCTTGTTTTGATTGTCAAGAATCACGGTGACAGCCGCGGGATAAAACTGTCGCCAGTGGTCACCACCCAGCTGATACATGGCCTGGCTAGCGCAGAAGACGCTGTAGTGGTAGCGATCGTCGACCCAGCCTCGATTGGAATACGGCCGGCATTCGTTATAGTTTTCGAATCCTTCTTTCAGCAACCAATCGCCCGCAAGGCGAGCTTCTCGCGAGTTGTGCAGCCCTGCATGAGATAATGCCAAAATTCCCGCTCCCGCCATGCCTCGGCTGCGTTGATCCCCTGGGTCAGCAAAGAGTGTGAAAGTCTGGAGTCGTGGCTGGAAACAGCGACGCACGTAAGCGACAGCATCGTCGACCGACCGTTTGGGAACTTCGAAGCCAGCATTTTTTGCTGAGCGTAAAAACATCAGCTGCCACCCCGTGATCGAAAGATCCGCATCGAATATCTCCTCGGCGAAAGGATCGACGTAGCGCCATCCTCCCTTGTCTTCTTGGCGGCGTTTGGGCCAGCGCTGCATTTCTAAGGTGGCTTGAAGCGCCTTCTCGATCGCTGTTTGACTTTTCTCCAAATCGCCGCCGCCCATCGCAAACACCTCGCTGAGCAAGATGGCCGACAGGGCGTGGTTGTAAGCCGATGTGCTACCTCGCTCGTGGGAGATATTTCGAGAAATCTCACTGCCGGGTGGACCGACCAAGGCCAGCAGTCCATTCGCTCTTTGGCAACTGACGATGAAGTTGAGCGCCTGCTGCAGTTGACCGCCGTAGGGGCCTTCGCCGGGCATGTGACCATGAGCGACAAAGGCCATGACGCATAGACTCGTTACGCCAGGTTGCCCTTGGGACAAGGTCTGAAAAGAACCATCGCGTTGCTGCCGCGAAGCCAGCCACAGCAAAGCACGTTCGACACTGAGGTCGACGCGCTGCCATTCGGCCGAAGTTAGCACGTCGTCCGGCGGCTGCGCGCGGAGGGGGTTGGCGAAACCGCAAGCGATTATTACTGCTGCCAGTGCCAAAATACTGTCGGTTGTAAAACGTCGCATAGTTTTCATCTTTCCGACGCTTCCCAAATAAGTTGGGCCCGGGACTGATCCAAGCTCAGGATCGTCCCTATTCTAACGTTTCCCACCCGAATCCGTCTAGAAATGGAACTTAACTAAATACCGTCGAATCCTTAGAGTGGTTTTCATACGGAAATGAGCGGCCCCTAAAAGCCGATTTCAAAGCCAATACGAAAAACAAGATGCTGGTTGCCGATGAGGTGGATTGCTCGGGTACCGCAATTGCATTGCTTAGCAGAGGGATAGGCAAACCGGCAACACACATGAACCCTAAAATGGGCCATTCTACGATGTTGTGGTGGAGGACTATTCTCTCCGGCAGTGGTATAATAGTGGCTTGCAACGACAATTGGAGGAGGTGTTATCATGTCGCGGATTACCTATGGACCTATCTCTTGGGAAAGGATGATCGGAGCCGTGGAAGATGTACGCAATCGTCTGGAACGCGCAACCGCTGTTCTGAAAGGCGCCAATGTTGAGTATGCAGTAATTGGAGGCAATGCTGTGGCGGCATGGGTGTCTCGCATTGACCGGGCCGCAATACGAAATACCAGAGATGTCGATATCCTATTGCGGCGAAATGATTTTGAAGCCGCGAAAGCTGCTCTCGAATCTGCTGGATTCGTTTATCGTCATGCCAAAGGGCTCGACATGTTTCTTGACGGCCCTAAGGCGAAGGCACGCGATGCGGTCCATATTTTGTTCGCAGGAGAAAAGGTGCGCGACGAAGATCTCTCGGCAACACCAACCCTGGACGAAACTGAAGAAGACGCGGCATTTCGCGTCGTTTCCCTCGAAGCGCTCGTAAGAATGAAGCTCACGTCCTTTCGCCTCAAAGATCAAGTCCATATTCTTGACATGATCGACGTCGGCCTCATCGACAGTACATGGCCTGTAAAGTTTTCCACAGAGCTAGGCCAGCGGCTTCAGCAACTTCTCGACGACCCGGACGGCTAACGTGAAAGTACGTGTGCCGCACCGTTGGGACGTTTCCACTACGGAAGCCAAAGCGATTCAAGAGCAGCTGCGGTCGCAAGTGTCGCAGAAGAAGTTTCGCGGCAAGGTACGTCATGTTGCCGGGGTGGACGTGAGCGTCAAGAACAATCGGTCGATCGCCGCGGTTGTGGTGTTGCGGTTTGCCGATCTGGAGATCGTCGACGTCGCTCGGGCCGAGTTGCCTGTGAAATTCCCTTATGTGCCCGGCTATCTCTCGTTTCGTGAAATTCCTGTAATTCTTGCCGCCATGGAACGTCTGGTCGCCTCGCCTGACCTATTTCTGATTGATGGCCAAGGAATCGCTCATCCCCGACGCGTCGGGCTCGCATCGCATTTGGGCGTGCTGTTGGATAAACCGACGATTGGCTGTGCGAAGTCACGCTTTATTGGTACTCACGAAGAACCGGATGCCAAGGCGGGTTGCTATACCGACCTGTTCGATCGCGACGAGTTGATCGGAGCAGTTCTCAGAATGCGCACCAACGTAAAACCTTTGTATATATCCGTGGGCCACAAAATCGATCTCCCCACGGCGTTGGACATAGTGTTGGATTGTTGCGCAGGGTATCGCTTGCCCGAACCGACCCGGCTGGCCCATCAAGCGGCAGGAGGAACCTTGCGGATGTGACTCAAGATTTAGCCGAGGTTTCTTGTTTGCGTATGCTTCGCAGCACAACCAGTAGCGCCACGAAGTCGTATGTGGCATGGGCAATGATCGGGGCAATCAGGTCTTGATGCGCTTCGGCGAGCCATCCTAGGTAACAGCCAATCAATGTCGCCGCTACAAAATAGGTTGCTGACATCGAGTGGGCCAAGCCAAACAATACGCCTACGATTCCGATTGCCGCGTAGGGATGAATCCAAGTTGCTAGCCAAGGTTGCAGCGCGCCGCGAAACAACAGCTCTTCGCCAAGACCGGCTGCCATGCAGATCAGCGCTAGCTCCAGTCGGCTGCTGCCGGCAAACATTTCCTGTACCAACTGCTCGACGAGTTGACGCAAACGGACAAAGGGTGACCAGTTGCTCCAGGTCATCGCCACCAGCAACACAAACATTGGCAAACAGGCCAAAAATCCACGCACGACTGCGGCGGAAGTAATTTCCAACCGCGGATGCAGCGGAATCCCCGCCCACTTGGCGATCAAAATCCCGGCAAAACCAAGCCCCGATTCGAACAACATGGCCAATGCAAAAGTTCGTGCGTTCCTGTGCATGATTCCCCTGAAAGGCCTGCTAAACAAGGCAGATTAGGGCCTATGGCGTCTTGACGATCACCGGATTTAGATTTACACTAATTGGCTTCGATTTACGATTCTAGGGCTATCTGAGCGACATCCTAGCATGTTGTCGCCTGCGACAACTGGTTTCAGCCATTTGGTTCGTCGGAGAGGTTCCTTGGTCGCGGAAGTATTCTCCGCAGCTGCAGGAACCGTTCTCGCCTTGTCAGTATAGTAAACGCAAAAACAGCAAACATAAACTAGAAATATAAAACAAAAAAACTCTTTGAGAATAAGGAATAAACAACTCATGGCTAAGAAAGCATCGCGCGCTCCGAAGATGTGCTATTACTTTGGGAAGACTAAAACCGAAGGGGACGGAAAACAAAAAACGTTGCTCGGGGGTAAGGGGGCCAATCTGGCGGAGATGACGAGCATCGGACTGCCGGTTCCTCCTGGATTTACGATCACTACCGAAGTGTGCGATCTCTATTACAAGAGCAAGAAAAATCTTCCTACCGGTTTGATGGAGGCCGTCAAGAAGAATGTCGCACTGCTGGAAAAAGAACTCGGTAAGAAGTTCGGCGATACCAAGATGCCGCTGCTGATGTCGGTCCGCTCCGGGGCTGCCGTTTCTATGCCGGGTATGATGAATACGATTTTGAACCTGGGGCTGAATGACGAGTCGGTCGTCGGTTTGGCCAACGCCACGGGAAAAAAGCGTTTTGCATACGATGCGTATCGCCGACTGATCAATATGTACGGCGACGTGGTCTGTGGTGTCGATCACGAGTACTTCGAAAACGCCTTCGACAAAATCAAGAAGCGATACAAGGCTGTCGAAGATACCGATGTTCCGCTGGAAGGTATGGTTGAACTGTGCGATGCCTATAAGCGCGTGTTCAAGAAGCACTTTGGCAAACCATTCCCACAGGACCCGCTCAAGCAATTGGAACTGGCGGTCGAAGCGGTGTTCAAAAGCTGGATGCAGCCGCGTGCGGTCAAGTATCGCCAAGTGGAAAACATTACCGGTCTGTTAGGTACCGCGGTGAACGTGCAATCGATGGTGTTTGGTAACATGGGCGACGATTCCGGTACTGGCGTGGCATTCACACGCGATCCCGCTACGGGGGAGAACAAGTTTTATGGCGAATTCCTGATCAACGCCCAGGGCGAAGACGTGGTGGCAGGCATCCGCACTCCGCAGCCGGTCGAGAAAATGGCCAAGTGGAACAAGCGCGTCTACGACCAGCTGTTGAAGATCAAAGACAAGCTCGAAAAGCATTATCGCGATGTGCAGGACATCGAGTTCACCATCGAAAAGGGTGAGCTCTTTATGTTGCAAACGCGCAGCGGCAAGCGGACAGGTGCCGCGGCTGTAAAAATCGCTTGCGATATGGTGAAAGAAAAGCTGATCACAGAAAAGCAAGGCGTGCTGCGAATTCCCGCTGGCGACTTGGTCCAACTTCTCTTGCCCAGCTTCAGCCCTGCTGCCAAATCCAAGGCCAAAAAGGATGGCAAGTTGCTGACCGTGGGATTGCCTGCTTCGCCGGGAGCCGCTTCAGGAAAGCCGGCTTTTACGGCCGCTGAAGCAGTGAATCGCACCCTCGAAGGCGAAAAAGTTTTACTGGTTCGCAAGGAAACCAATCCCGAGGATATCGACGGGATGCATTCCGCAGCGGGTATTCTCACCAGCACCGGGGGAATGACCAGCCATGCAGCAGTTGTTGCGCGAGGCTGGGGTCGCTGCTGCGTTGCCGGAGCGGGCGAGATGCAAATCGATGCAAAGGCACGGAAGATCAAGGTCGGCGGTAAAACTTTTACCCATAAAGATATTCTTTCGATCGACGGTTCGACGGGCGAAGTGATGTCCGGCGAAATTGCGACGCAAATCCCCAAGCTTTCTGGCGATTTCACCAAAGTCATGGACTGGGCCGACAAGTATCGCACGATTCGAGTTCGCACTAATGCCGACACTCCGGACGATGCAAAACGTGCTCGCAATTTCGGCGCACAAGGCATTGGTCTTTGCCGCACGGAACACATGTTCTTCGAGGGCGATCGCATTATGGCGATGCGTGAAATGATCCTCGCCGAAAATGAGGCCGACCGGAAACTGGCGCTCAAAAAGCTTTTGCCAGTGCAGCGTAAAGATTTCATCGGCATCTTCACTGCCATGAAAGGCTTGCCGGTCACGATTCGTCTGCTCGATCCACCGCTGCACGAATTCTTGCCGCACGACGACAAGAGTCAGGCAGAAATGGCAAGCCGAATGGGCGTGAAGCGGGCCACCGTGAAATCTCGGGTTCAAGCTCTGCATGAAATGAATCCCATGTTGGGCCACCGCGGCTGTCGCTTGGCGGTGACGTATCCCGAGATCCTCGACATGCAGGTCACTGCGATTACCGAGGCGGTGATCGCGTGCAAGAAAAAGAAAGTTGACGCCCAGGCGGAAATTATGATTCCGCTCATCGGCACAGCATCCGAACTTAAGCTTCTGAGCGCTCAGGTTCGTGGCGTAATCGATCAGGTAAAGACCGAGAAAAAGTATACCGGGAAGCTCAACATACTTGTCGGCACGATGATCGAAATACCGCGTGCAGCGCTCACCGCAGACCAAGTGAGCGAATCTGCCGACTTCTTCAGTTTCGGCACCAACGATTTGACACAAATGACGTTCGGCTACAGCCGCGACGACATCAACACCTTCCTGCCCGATTACCTCAGCCAGGAAATCCTGCCCCGCGACCCGTTCGAGTCGCTCGACATAACAGGCGTGGGACAACTGGTGGAAATGGGGGTGAAGAAGGGCCGTTCAGTAAAAAGCGATTTGAAGTGCGGCATCTGCGGAGAACACGGCGGCGATCCTGACTCGATCCAATTCTGCCACCAGGTGGGATTGGACTACGTGTCGTGCAGCCCTTTCCGAGTGCCGATCGCCCGTTTAGCTGCCGCCCAAGCGGCGCTGAGAAACGGCAAATAAGGTTCACCGGATCAACTGATTGGGCGCTAACTCTGGTTGTTTGAGGAAACTGAGGCTAGCGCCCTGCGGCTAATCTAATCAAACCAAGTGAGACAATCACTAATCGCAGTTGCCGATGTCTCGTAGGTACGATTCCTGGAGAACTTCGCGCTCCTTCTCTTCGTGTTTTTCCAGGCGATGGCGAAAGTCATCAAAACTTTCCGCCAATTCGACCGTCTTCGAGCCCGTGGTGAGCGCTTCGCGAGCAGTTTCTACCAAGTTGCTTACCAGCGATATTAGCAACACGTGCTCCTGTAGGAGACTATCGACCTTTCTTGTCATTCTCGGTGCTCGCCAAAGAATGTTCTCATACAGGCCATCGGTCTCTTCTAACTCGAAATGCATCTCTAAATGAACTGCCAACGCATTCAGCAAAGAGACTAAATTGCGGCTCGCCTGGGTCTCCTTTCGGAAGCGTCGGCTGAGCGCATCCAATAGCGAATCCAAATAGCAACCCTGATAATCGGACGTGTGACGGCTATCGATCGGTTTGCAGAGAGATGCCATGAGAAGAGTCCCTATTAGAAAAGTTGTTGGAGAACTATCTATGGAAACACGCAAATTGGATGCCAAACAATGCCAAAGGAGGTGGTTTTATCGCGTTCTGGCAGGAATGTTGCTCACGACCAGCCTGGAAAAAGCCTGTAATAAGAAGGCGAAGCGCGCCGGACCGCACACTAGTCACGCGCATCGCACATCGCGATTAAGTGCTCCGAAGGGGGGGTTCGTACTTTGCAAAGACCCCCAACAGAGTACCAGCACGAGAAGGCGAACACCCGCGCGGCTGATCGCAGCTTTCTGTTGCGCAGTTGGCCTGAGACCGATCGTGTTGGCTGGTTGATGGCAACCCTTGGTTTCCTAATGCGACAATTTTCTTATCTCGGTTGAAATACAAATGCTTTTGGTACGTCACTGTTTCCGGAACGCTATTTTTTCCATCCCACTGTGTGATACATTTAAGGCATTATGTTGAAGAAATATCGCACCTTATGGCTGACTGCGGATGAACCCTCCTTACTGGAAATCGTCGACCAGCGTTATTTGCCTCATGAGATCAGAACGCAAGTGCTAAAAAATGTTTCTGATACTGCGGCGGCACTACGGGATATGCAGGTCCGGGGCGCACCCTTAATTGGCGTGGCGGCGGCCTTTGGGATGTATTTAGCGGCTTTGGAGAACCCATCAGATGCTTTTCTTCATCAATCTGCCTGCGAGCTAAAAGCATCGCGTCCTACAGCAGTGAATTTGGCCTGGGCTGTCGATTTGCAGCTTGAACATTTGTTGCCTTTGAAGCCGGATCAAAGAATACAAGCGGCATTGAATTATGCGATCAAGTTGGGTGATGACGATGTGGAACAATGCCGGCGCATAGGTGAGCATGGTTTACAAATTATTCAGGAGATTGAAAAAAACAAAAACAAGCTTGAGCCCATGCTTGAGCCCATTAATATTATGACGCATTGCAATGCCGGATGGTTGGCTTGCTTGGATTGGGGAACGGCGACTTCTCCGATGTACCATGCACATGAATCAGGTTTGAATATTCATGTATGGGTAAGCGAAACGCGTCCGCGTAATCAAGGAGCCTCTTTAACGGCATGGGAACTGTCTGAAGCCAAAGTCCCCCATACGGTGGTGCCCGACAATGCTTGCGGCCATTTAATGCAGAAAGGTTTGGTGGATCTGGTGATTGTCGGATCTGACAGATCCACTGCTTCAGGAGATGTCTGCAACAAAATAGGCACCTACCTTAAGGCTTTGGCGGCGAAGGCCAATAATATTCCTTTTTATGCAGCACTGCCTTCGTCCACCATTGATTGGACGATGGACGATGGCTTAAAGGAAATCCCGATTGAACAGCGCGATGCCAAAGAAGTCACGCATATCCAAGGCTTAGTTGGAAGTGAATTAAAAGAAGTTCAATTAACCCCCAAAGCTTCTCCCGTAAAGAATTTTGGCTTTGATGTGACACCGCGTGACTTGGTCACAGGAATTATTACTGAGCGCGGTGTCTGCCAAGCATCGCGTGAGGGCCTTGCCGCACTTTTTCCAGAAGATGCAATAGAGGAAGAAACCCTCCATGAATGAAGGTGTCATTAAATTCGATTGCCAATGGCAACCGTCCGACCCTCCGGACGAAACGTATGTCCAAGTACTTAATTCTGTAAGGACAGAATTACATGACCTGGGTTTTGTCGGTGTGGATTCTGACGGCATCGGTTTTGGAAATTTAAGTCTAAAAACAAAGAATAAAAGCTTCGTAATCACAGGCACACAAACGGGAAAAGACAGAGTTCTAAAACCCGACCAAACCACAACCGTTACCGGTTACAGCATCCAAGAAAATCGCATCACCTGCGAGGGGCCGATCAAAGCATCCTCCGAATCGTTGACCCACGCAGCGATTTATGAACTCAGCGATTCCGTTCAAGCAATTCTGCACGTGCATCATGAAGCTTCTTGGAAGAAACTACTAAACCATATTCCCACAACAGAAAAACACATTCCCTACGGCACCCCAGAAATGGCACAAGCCGTTAAGCGCCTTTATAGGGAAGGTGCTTTAGCCCAAACAAACCTCTTAGCCATGTCCGGCCACCAAGACGGGCTGATCGCCTTTGGCCCCGATCTTCTCACCGCCAAAAACACGCTCCTTCGATATGTTTAAGATGCGGCGAAAAAGGTATGCTTATCACGACTGACCTGCGTTAATTACTGTATTTACTGAATTCATTTCAATGCACTACCACCATCCGCTGCTAATCCTTTTAATTTGCCTTGTACTCGCATTTTTGTTTGCGATTTCGTGGGTTATCGTTATGACACTAACCTTGCCTTCCACTGATGGTGCGTTTGGCCAAGCTCCCTTCGAGGATCCTTTAGTATTTCCAATTATGTCGATCATTACATCGATTTCTACACTTGCAGTCTATCCGTTTACCTATTTATCACTGCGCGATCGACGACTCTCAAAAACGCTTCTAATTTTAGTAGGAATAGTTCTTACTGAGATCGTTTTTATTACTCCATTTAACGCACTAGCCGGATTTCTTGGCTCGTTTGTAGCCTATGCTGTCGCACTCGTCGTTGCACGGCATATGTCGGCAGAAAACTGTGCGGAACCAATTCGATTTAGCCTACGTAGCCTCTTCATTCTCTTTTCCTTCGTTGCGATTTTCATGACATTGTTCGTGTGGTATCAGCGAGCGCGAAGTTCTTATAGTCTCATAGATGCTGCAATTGACGGAGACTTGGCGACGGTCGAAAAATTACTTTCTAAAGGCGCAAACGTAAATGATCGTGATAGTTGGGGAGGGAGTGCACTTATGCACGCTTCATCTTGGGGCCACTTGGATATTGTGAAGAAATTGATCACAGCTGGAGCTGATATTGACGAACGCTCAAGCGAGAATACTACACCTCTAATGTGCGCCGCATCGTCTGGTCAATTTCCTGTCGTACAATACTTGGTGAAACAGGGATCTGATTTAGAGTTGGTTGACGTTGATGGGAAGTCAGCAGCTGACTTTGCGTCTGAGCAGGGTTACACGGTAATCGAAAACTACCTGAAGAAAGAGGAACGCGTAGTGTCAGAAAATCCATCCAACGACCGAGATAAGGGATTGGGAGTCTTTGATTGACCACTATCCCCTCGGACCAGAAAAGGGGTCGGGAGTCTTTGATTGACCACTATCCCCTCGCCTCTATTCTTTAACAGCGCCAACAGTTCCGGAGTGAACCCGCGCGTTCGTTGCCGATCATTCACACGCATTGCCGGAACCGCGCTCCGCTTGTTCCGGCCTACGGACTTGCGCTAAGCGCTTTCGAGTTGGTTGCCGGTGATGCGTTCGATGCGGACGCGATCGATGCGGCGTTCGGAGACTTCTAGCACGTGGATCCGCACGCTTTCTTGCCAGACGAGCGTTTCGCCGGGGAGCGGCACCCGGCCGAGTTCGGTGAAGACGAACCCTCCGATGGTGTCGAAATCGCCGTCGTCGGGCAACTCGAGATTCATTGCTTCGTTGATGTCGTCGACGTGTGTGCGGCCTAATGCAAGACAAGTGTTTTCGTCGATCAACTCGATTTCCTCGACTTCTTCCTTATCGTATTCGTCGACAATCTCGCCGACGATTTCTTCCAGCACGTCTTCAATCGTCACCAATCCCGACACGCCTCCATATTCGTCCAGGACGACGGCAATATGGGTGCGCATGTGCTGAAACATCTGTAGTAGATCGTTCACCGGCTTGGTCTCGGGGACGAATACCGGCTTGCGTAAAAGTTCGCGAATGGGCGTGCGCGAATCGGGATTGCCAGTCGCCAATTCGGGCAATAAATCTTTGGAATACAGCACTCCTACGACGTCGTCGCGGTTCTTGTCGTAGACAGGAATGCGAGTATGCCCTGCCTGAATGGTGTCGTCCAGAATTTTCTCCCAGGGCATGTCGACCTGGAGCATGTGCATGTCGGTGCGGGGCGTCATAATTTCCGAGACGTCGGCATCGCCAAGCTCGATGACGCCTTCGATCATTTCGCGGGCTTCCTCTTCCAAGAGTCCCTCGCGGTGCCCCTCGGTGACGATGGTGCGGATTTCCTCTTCAATAGTATCTTCATCGGCCTGTTGCGGCGCGCGACCGGCAATTCGATGCAATGCCGTGTCGACCAATTTCGCTCCCCACACCAAGGGGCTAGCGAACGTGGCGACGGCTTTCCACAACGGCCAACTGAAAAATAAAAACTCTTCTGAAAAAACGCGCGCTGCCGACCAGGAGGTCCAAGTGGTCACTGTGACCAGCAGCAATCCCATCAAGACGGCGACCGCCAGAAGAGTCTGCCAGGAATCGGCAGCAGCAAGATTCCAACGCTCGCCCACCCACAGGGCTCCGGCAATCACAGCAATAGTGGAGGTCAGCAGCGCCAGGAATTCTACGCCGAGCGCAACCGATTCGTGCAATCGCAAGATTTGGCCAAAGCGTTCTGGCTTTCCCCGCCTTCGGCACATCTCTACCAAATCGTGCCTGGAAAAATTCTGGAGCGAGCGCACGCCGAAGTTGGCAAGCGCTGTGAACAACAGGCTGCCAAGCCAAATCCAGAAAAACTGGTTTTCGCTCACTGCGAGTTTTCCTCACCATCAGTTTGTTCTGGAATCTGCCATCGAGTATCTTGCGGGGAGAGCGCAACACCCAACTTTTCGAGAGCGGCGGCCTCCGCACGACGCATGATGGTTGTCTCTTGCGAGATTTTGTCGCTGTATCCAACCAAGTGCAACGTGCCGTGAATGACGTACAACAATAATTCGTCACTGGCCGACCAGCCCGCATCGCGGGCGTTTTCCGAAGCGGTATCGGCGCTGACAATCAGCTCTCCGGTCAAGTGGGAGTTGGTCTCTTCCAACGTAAAGCTGAGTACGTCGGTGGGATAATCGTGCTCGAGATACCGGCGATTGAGTTCGTGGATCGTCGGATCATCGACTACTGCCAGGCTAACGGTTGCCGCCTTGAATTGCGAATCGGCCAAGACGTTCGCCACAGCGGCGCGTAACCGTGCTTCATCCACCGTCAGAGTTGCCTGCTGGTTGGCAATCAAAATTTTGTGCGCAGGTTCTGCCGGGTCGGAATCTGTTTCCAATGACAACTCTTCGGTTGAAGACGCGGGGGGGGAGCTTTCGAGAGAAGTGCTTTCTTTCATCAGTTCACATAGGAGTGTGGGAGATCGTCTCTGACCCGGAGAGTCAAGCAGTTTCCTGACCAGGATACTTGACACGTCCATGATACACGGCGGTGAGCGATTTTATCAAACTTTCGCCAACTTTTCGGACTTCTTCCAAAGTCAAACCACATTCGTCAAACTGTCCGTCTAGCAGGCGTTTCATGGAAAGTTGTTCCACGATGTTCTCGATCCGCGAAGGGGTTGGTTCCTTGAGGGCCCGGCTGGCGCTTTCGACGGCATCGGCCATCATCAGCACTCCCGCCTCTTTAGTTTGCGGTTTGGGTCCGGGATAGCGGAACGAACTTTCATCGACTTCACCACCTTCGGGGTCTTTGTCTTTTTGTTCGCTTGCCTGTCGGTAAAAATACTCGACCAGAGTTGTCCCATGATGTTGCTGAATGAAATCGATGATCGACTCGGGCAACTTATTCTGACGAGCAAGGTCTGCCCCATCTTTTACGTGCGCAATAATCACCAGTGTGCTCATCGCGGGAACGAGCGAATCGTGCCGATTGCCGCCTTGCCCTTGGTTTTCGACGAAGTAACCAGGTTTGAGCATCTTGCCAATGTCGTGAAAGTACGCTCCGACGCGGACCAGCAAGCCGCGCGCTCCGATCGACTCGGCTGCGGATTCTGCCAGTGATGCGACGGTAATCGAATGGTTGTAGGTTCCCGGCGCTCGGCGAATCAATTCCTGCAAAAGCGGATGTGCGGGGTCGCCCAATTCGATGAGGCTCAAATCGGTTTGCACACCAAATACACGTTCCACAACCGGCAACAACACCGTCATCAACGACCCGGCAATGATCGACCACAGCGCGAGCGTGAAGCCGTTTTGTATCAAAAGCCCCCAGGGCTGCCCGTCGAGCGTACCCACGCCCAAGGTGGTGAACAGTGCCACGCCAGCGGCGACAAATCCAACCGAGAGCAGCTTGCCGCGAGTACGCACTTGCTTGAGCATCAAGATGGTCCCGGCCACCGTGGCCATCAGGACCAGGCCTTGCGACATGTCGTGGCCGATAGCAACGACAATAATCAAAGAGACACAAGCAGAAAGTAGTAGTGCCATTTCCTGCTGATAAGCAATCGACAAGGTCATCGCGAACAACAGGATTAAAATAATATCGGTGCCCCACAGATACTCGCTCACCGTTCGCGCTAGCACAACGGTGATCAGCACCAACGACAGCAGCGACATAAACTTCAGCAAATCCGCCAGAGCCATAGGCTCACGGGAATGGATGTAAAACCCACACAAGATATAAAGTGCCACAAACATTCCCAAGACAGCCATCGTGCGACGCACGCGAGATCCGAGTTCTCGCTGGGACAGTTTCTGCTTGTGTTCCAGGTCCAACAGTTCTAGCGAGTCCAACTTGAGGGGGTGCCCTGCAGTCGCCAGCGTATCTACGCCTGCGAGAAATCGTTTGGTTTGGACGGGAACGGCATCTGCTGCTTCGTTTTGCGCTTTTCGTGTGGCATCGGCATTGAGGATCAAAGTCGGTATCAGCCGAGGGTGAACCCAGGCGTAAACGCGCTGGGAAAGTTCGACAGACGTTAGCTTCTCGTTAAGCGATTGTTGCAAGCGCGCCGAGGCGTTTTTGATCAACACTTCCGCAACGCTGGTTTGCGCTTCGGCAGAAAACCCCTCGCCCTCGCGGCTTCGCACATAAATTTTCTCGAAGTTGACTTCTTTGTGTTCCTCGGGCAGTGTCTGCAAAAGCCCCCACTGCTCGTAAGGTGCCATCACCGCGGCCATCGCATCGCTAAAATCTTCCAGCGCATTCTCTTCGCTAAATGCATCGCGGAACCGTTGGAATTGCTCGCGGAGTTCCTCGGCGGTTGGGTCGGGAGTGCCGGGAGCCAGGTGGGGCTGAAAATCTTGCCAAACCTTCGCATCCACGTCTTCCCAGTTTTCGTTGGTCAGAAGCTTGCCAATCTCGCTGCGCAACTGCGCCCGCAGTTGTTCGAGCGGCGCTGGATCTTGGTCGTAGACCGCCAAAGCAAGACTCCGAGCTCTGCGGCGTGCTTCTCGAGTCGCTTCCGAGTCGGGCTGCTCGAAATCGACGCGAGCAATGATATCTCGCTGTGGAATTTCGCCCAAACGATGGTTGAAGGGCGGATCCCAACCATGCGTGAATGCCCACAAGAACAGTGCGACCAGGGTGCAGGACGCCACCCGTAGCAAAATGCTCCCACGTCGAATTTGTCCGACGAGCAAACCCCAAGCGCCCGGCGGCAATTCGACCGTTGCCACGCGTTGCTGTCGAGTTCGTTTTTGGTTGCCGTTGGACATTTTGAAACAGTTGGCTCAGTTTAAGTTTTACACTTTTATTTGCCCGCGAATCATGCGAATGACCGCAAATAGCAAACTAATTACAAGCATTTCCTTCTTTGAGATATCTTCGACTATCGGCGATGATGCAGCATTCCAAGCAATCGTCGCTCACTTGTCTCATTCGCGAATAATCGCGCTATTCGCGGGCAACAAAAATTCAAAACTCAAATACAGTAATCTCAAACAATTCAGCGTTTTTTCTTCGAGCCTTCGTCGTAGGCGCGGACGATTTCCTGGACTAACCGATGGCGAACAATATCGGCACCGGTGAGTTTCACCAAGGCATATCCCTCGATTTTTTGGAGGCGTGATATCGCGTCGATCAAACCACTCTTTGTGTGCGGTGGCAGATCGATCTGCGAGGTATCGCCCGACACCACGACTTGCGAACCTTCGCCCATCCGCGTGAGAAACATTTTCATCTGCGAAACGGTTGTGTTTTGTGCTTCGTCCAAAATGATGAAGGCCTGATTGAGCGTCCTGCCTCGCATGTAAGCCAAGGGCACGACTTCGATGACATCTTCGTCCATGTAGCGCTGCACTTTTTCGTAATCCATCATTTCACGCAACGCATCCAGCAGCGGGCGCAGGTAGGGGTTGATTTTCGCCTGCAAATCGCCTGGCAAGTATCCCAGGCTTTCGCCGGCTTCTACCGCGGGGCGCACTAATACTATTTTGCGAATCTTTTGAGCCATTAACGCTTCGACTGCAGTGGCCACCGCTAAATAAGTTTTACCGGTTCCTGCCGGGCCCGTACAAAACACGAGCGAATGGTTGCGAATCGCTTCCACGTATTCGGCTTGCCCCTTTGTTCGAGGATGAATCGATCGACCATCGCGAACCCCGATCGGAGCGGTCTGCGGAGACTCTTCGCCGCTGGTGACCCGTTGGATGATTTGAGAGACCTGAGTGGAATCGAGCGGGCCGTTGCGACCAATGTGCGAACGCAGCTCTTCGAGGACGGCGGTTGCCTGGATGACGGCATCTTCCTCGCCCTGAACGAGTACTTTGCCATCGCGCGTAGAGATCTTCGCGGGAATCGACTCGCGAATCTGCTTGAGATGCTGGTCCTTGGTGCCAAGCAGCAGTACAAGGTTTTCGGCGTCACCTACCGAGACAGTTGATTCTATCATGCACAATTACGACCGCACTCTGGCTGCCGCGATAAACTTTGCCACACGTGTTTGGCCAACTCCGAGGAATTCTCACACAGACGTGTGAACTCCGATTGACGATTATCTTGGTGGCTTGAAAAACAGATGATTCTTCCAACTATACCTAATCGTACCCATACGAAACTAGCCACGGCACGTCTATTCACCCTAAATGGCTGCCAACACACGGTTTGTAGGGGTATTGCCGGTCGTTTGGCAACAAGACACTCGGGGAAATTGTGGCCATGTGGGGTTTTTGTGTCACCCAACGGGAGAAAGGCTGAAAGCTAAGAGCAGAATGCGGAGAGCTAAGAGCCAGAGGGGATGACGCATTATCCTCGTCTTCTGGCTCTCAGCCCTTAGCTCTCTGCCCTTAATTCACACTAGATTCGTTCCAGGAGTTCCCTCAGGGTCCAATCAGTCCAGCGATCCAACAGGCATAGGCCACGGGAGCCGCAACCAATAGCGAGTCGAGCATATCCAACACCCCACCCAAGCCGGGCAGCCAGGTGCTGGAATCTTTGACGCCTGCGTCGCGTTTGAGCATCGATTCGGCCAGATCGCCCACGATGCCAGCGATGCAAATCAGCAAACAATACAAAAATGCTCGGCTCAGGTAGGTTGGTGTAGTCAGTCCTAACTTGCCGTGAAGCAAGGCAGACAAACACAGCGAAGAAATCAGCACCGCTGCGCCGATCCCGCCAACGGTTCCCTCCCAAGTTTTACCGGGACTCAGGCGCGGGGCAAGTTTCCGTTGGCCAAACCGTTTGCCGATGATGTACTGGCATGTGTCGCTCAGCTTCACGGTGCCAATCAACGACAGCAGCGGGATCAATCCCACGCTTTGGTTGAGTTCTCCGCCAAGTGCGTCGGGAACCAAACGCAGTTGGACGAGAAACGCTAACAAGCCGCCGACGTAGAGAATCGATAACGTTGCGAGCGAGAGATTCGTAGTTGAGGCGCCGGGCTGCTGAACGTCCTTACCAAATCTGGCCGCTTCACCAACAAAAGCCACAAGCAGCCCTGCCACCAAGCCACAGGCAATCCAACCGATACGACCGATGGGGCAGTCTGTTGGATAATCGATCCAAGCGACCTGCGCGGACGAAGCCAGCATGGGCAACAAAGTCCCCACGTAAACGGCCCAAGCGAGTGGCCGATTTCCGCTTGCGCGAAACATCCGCAATATTTCTTGTGTTGCCAACAGGCAAAGCAACAAGGCCAATGGCGCAAGAAAAACCCCGGGACGCTCGGCTTGACTATCCAACCAACACAAAGCAGCTAATAGGACTACTGTTGAAGAGCCAACGATCAATCGCCAACGTAGCACAGGTGTAAAATTCCAAAAAAAGGGTTGGCGAACTCGAAAAATTTACCACGGAGGCACGGAGGATACGGAGAAGAAAGGTCCGTCAGCGGATTGGGAAGAATGGCTATAATAACGGAAATAACAGCCGGTTAGGAGATGCCAGCGAAAATTTATTTATCTTCTCTGTGTCCTCCGTGACTCCGTGGTAATCTCTTTTTAATATCTCACGGGCTAGAGTGCCAAGCCGCCGAACTTGCGGTCGCGTGATGCGAAATCGAGAATCGCTTCTTGGAGCGTGCTCTCGTCGAACTCCGGCCAACATTTTTCGGTGACCCAAATTTCGGCATAGCTCACCTGCCAGAGCAGGAAATTGCTGATCCGCATTTCGCCTGCGGTTCGCACGAGCAAATCCGGGTCGTCCAACCCAGCCGTGTAAAGATGTGCCGAGATGGTTTGTTCGTCGAGTTGATCGACAGAAATTTCCCCGGACGCCAGCTTATCGCCGATGGCCCGCACCGCATCGACTAGTTCGGCCCGTCCGCCGTAGTTGATTGCCAGATTGAGCCACATGCCATCGTTGGCTCGGCTCATCGCGACCGTGTGGTCCAATTCGGCAAGGACCTGATCGGGGATATTATCGCGCCGGCCAATCATCCGCACGCGGAGGTTGTTGTCCATGATCGTTTTACGTTCTTCGATCATGTACTGCTCCAGCAGGTGCATTAGGAAATCGATTTCCTGCTGGGGACGCTTCCAGTTTTCGCTGGAAAGGCAATAGAGCGTGAGCTGATCGATACTGAGATTTGCGCACTGCTCGGTGATTTTGCGCACCGTTTCCACGCCACGGCGATGCCCTTCGATGCGTGGCAACTCTTGTCGCTCGGCCCAACGACCGTTGCCATCCATGATAACGGCAATATGCCTGGGCCAACGTTCCCGAGGCAATTGAGCAAGCTCCGCAGAAGAAACATCCGAGGACATAGTTTAGCCGGGGCTGACGGGAATCGTTTGGTCGCGAGCCGGGCCGACAGAAACCATTTCCACCGGGACGCCAACCAGTTGGCTAACGCGATCGAGATACGCACGGGCATTGGCCGGCAGATCTGCGAGCTTGCGCACCTTGGTAATATCTTCCTGCCAGCCGGGAAGCGTTTCAAAAACTGGCTTCACGCGTCGGACATCGTCGACATGGCTTGGAAATACCGTCGACTGTTGGCCGTCGAGTTCATACGCAGTGCAGATTAGCAGCTCATCGAGTCCGCTCAGAACGTCCAACAGCATGACACAAATCGAATCGACACCGCTCAGACGGGTCGTATATCGAACCGCAACTGCGTCGAGCCAACCGCACCGGCGGGGCCGCTTGGTGACGGTGCCGTATTCGTTTCCTTGGTCGCGAATGCGCTGGCCGATTTCGTTGTCCAGCTCGGTCGGAAAGGGCCCGCCGCCGACACGCGTACTGTAGGCTTTGACGATCCCGATCACTTTGTTGACATAACGGGCCGGCAACCCGGAACCATTGCTGATCCCCACGCCGGAGCTATTGCTGCTGGTCACAAACGGATAGGTGCCATGGTCGACATCCAGCAAAGCGCCCTGGGCTCCCTCGAACAAAATCCGCTTGCCCGACTCCGCGGCGGTGAGCAGATAGTCGGTCGTGTCGGCAACATACGGCTTGAGCCGTTCGGCAAATGCGCTGTATTGCTCGAAAATTTCTTCTGCGTCTAGCGGTTGGAGGTCGCCATCGGGAAACATCGACGCGAGGACGCGGTTCTTGGCTGCGGTGATATGCTCGATTTGCTCGCGAAACGTGCTGCGGTACATGTCGCCTAACCGCACCGCGTGCGATCGGCCCACCTTGTCGCGATAGCAAGGCCCGATGCCGCGGCCCGTGGTGCCAATGTTTTCGCCGTCGGAAGTGTTGGAGTCGAGCGCCCGATCTTCGGCAAAGTGCCAGGGAAAGATGACGTGAATCCGATCGCTCAGTTTCAAGTTGTCGCAATCCTCGACATTGCGCGATTCGAGTTCGTCGAGTTCTTCGATGGCCTTCGCCGGGTTGAAAACCACGCCTCCGGCGATGACGCAGGTCACTCCCGCAGTGAGCACTCCACTGGGGAGTAGGGAGAGTTTGTAGACTTCGTCGCCGACCACGACCGTGTGGCCAGCATTCGCGCCCCCTTGATACCGCACGACGATATCGTGCTGGCTGGTCAAGAGATCGACAATCTTTCCCTTGGCCTCGTCGCCCCATTGCAATCCAATTACCGCTGTTCCGGGCACCAGGGTTCTCCTTATAACACGCTATTACCTGCTCGCACTCTTCTCGATTGTGAAGGATAGTGTGAGCCCTTAGAATCTAAACACAATCGGCCATTGTAGCCCATGCAAACCCGGAACAAAACGGGCTTAGTCAGCTACCCAGGACTTTTCGCTTTTCAATTTGGAGTGGGTGGCATGGCCTCGGAGGTCCGCCGACGTGGCCATGATTACAGCATTTTAGTACGCTTGACCCATGCCCACGCAGACGAGGGCATGCCACCCAATTTGTACAGCTTCAAAAAGTCAAAAGCCCTGGTCATAATCTCCCGACGACTCCCTCAGAAATGTCTGCTGTGCTTCCCTATCTCTCTGCGATTCTGTTGTTGGCCACCACCACGCTCGGCTGGGGGCTTACGCTGGTGGGTTTGCCGGGCAATTGGCTTATGGTGTTGGCTGCAGTTGTCTATGCCATGTTCGGTCCCACGGAGGGGGCCATGCAGGTGGCGTTTTCCACCGCCGTGGCAACGGCTGTGTTAGCAGGAATTGGCGAACTAGCCGAGCTTGCCGCAAGCGCGTGGGGGGCACGACGTGCGGGCGGTAGCCGACGGGCGGCGGTGTTTGCCTTGTTCGGCTCGCTGGTCGGGGCAATCGGGGGGGCCTTGGTGGGGCTACCGATTCCGATCGTTGGCTCTGCCGTCGCGGCAGTTGTTGGCGGAGCGTTGGGAGCGCTGGCCGGAGCCGCGCTGGCCGAACGATCGCGCGGCGAAACACAAAGCAAATCGTGGCAAGTCGGCCAAGCCGCCTTCTGGGGCCGACTGTTGGGCACGGGGATCAAAACGGTTTTTGCCACCGTCATCGCGGGGATGATCGCCGTGGCGTTGGTCGTTTGATCAGGAAGAATTTTCAGGGGAGGAATTCAGAGGAGAATTCTTGTTCCGCTCATGCAAATGAAATTTCACGTCCAGAATCGTTTTGCCAATCACCAAAATCATTAGCAGCCAAATCGGATTTCCCAATGCTATCGTTGCTGCCGCGCCTAATAATATCGTGACGTGCAGGACGACAACTCGCCCGTAAGGTTGCGTCATTAAATTCTGTATAGGAACGGTTCGGTATTCTCCCTTCCCCAAATAATTGGAGAAAAACGAGATCAAATGGCTCACAACCAGTCCGAGGATCGCCCAATGCAAATGGTTTTCGTTGAGCCTCGAAAACATTGCTTGGAACTGATCGAGGGGCGATCCGCTGATGTGCGGCATACTATCCCCGCTCAACAGCGCGAATACAAATACACCATGTACCAGGCAAAACATCCCGTAATGAATCGTAAAAAACGGCAAGTACAGCAGCTTGAGTACAAGGTGCGCCAAACGCTCCGCGAGCAGATTGCTCTTGGACTCCTTCGCAGCGTTGGATAACTGTGAATCTTTTTTTCGACCCGTAAAACTCCCGGAAAGCAGCGTTTTCTCGTTCGGCATACAGAAAAGCATCTTCAGCAGATTGATCAGCCCGATCACGATGTTTTCCGACCAATAAAGCACTACGATGTTGAACGTGTTCCAGCCCCAAAACAGCACACCCGCCAGCGGTAACAAGTTCGCGAGAAGCAAACTGATGACTGATCGGGGCAACGACGAAAAACGATCCCACATCGGGCAGACTCCTCCGAGATTAAATCGATATGATTAACTATTTTGAACAGGAGGGAACAGAGATCACAGAGGAATTTCCTCACTCCGTTCACTCTGTTATCTCCTGTTCAAAGTCCGTAGAGAAAAAGTCGCGTTATCCCTCGGGATGCTGTCGGCAATATTCGTAGAGTGCCATCACAGTTGCGGTGGCAACATTGTAACTGTAGGGCAAACCCCACACGGGGATTTCGACCACGTCATCCAACAGCGTCAAGAGTTCCGGGGTGAGCCCCGTGCGTTCGTTGCCGATCACTAGTGCTGTGCGGCGATCAAATTTGTATTGGTGCAAATCGTGCGAACCGGTGGTTTGCTCCAGCCCGACGAGTCGATATCCCTCTGCTTTGAGTTGGGTCAACACTGGCGGCAGCGTGCGGTGGGTTTCTATGTTGACCGACTCCGCCCCATCGCGGGCGATGCGGCGATCGAGCTTGGCCGGCCCTGTGCAGATAATTCGCTCCACCGCACAACAACCGGTCGCCCGAGCAATCCGCGACAGATTTACTTTGCTTCGCATGGGAGCGCAAACCACGATCAATTCGCGCGATCGGGCTAACTCTCGGGGGGGTTTATGGCGTTGATGCTCGAACAACTGAGTTAATCTCCTTTGAGTAATTCCGCAGGACACGCTAAGCTGATGCAGCTCACACCAAGTACCCCTCGACCGAAAACTTTCATGCCAGTCAACGCCCGGAATCTATTTGCAGGTTTGCTCGTCGCCGCGTTGCTGGCGGCAATCGTGTGGGCATCGTTGGGCAGTGGCCTGCCGCCGGCTGATTTTACGTTTATCAATAGCACCGAAGTCAAAAGCGTCGACCCGCAGATTGTTAACGGTTCACCCGAAGGTAATATCGTCAACGCCGTGTTCGAAGGCCTCACGCGCTGGCATCCGGAAACTCTCGAGCCGATTCCTGGTGTGGCTGAGAGCTGGGACATCTCCGATAACCTTCTGGTCCATACTTTTCATCTCCGCGAAAACGCGCTTTGGTCGGACGGGGCACCGGTGACCGCCGAGGATTTTTACTATTCCTTTCGTCGATTTCTCGGCCCGCGTACCGTGGCGGAATACGCCTTCCAGGCATGGTACATCAAAAACGGGCGTCGCTACAGCCAAGGTGGCAGCGGCGTGGTGCCTGGCGATTCAGTGGAAGTCGAGTTGAACCTGCCGGTCGACGCGGTGAACACGCGTCGCGGCAAATTGCTGCTGGGCCGGTTAGTTACGATTGAAAATGCCCAAGATTTGGAGCTTCGCACGTTCTTGGTTGAGATTGACGGCGTCGAAAAAAAGTTTCTCGCCACCGACGACCAAACCGCGGCCGAAAGCCAACCGCCGGCAGGGGTGCAATGGTGTCGGCAGGTACTGCTCGATTTTCGCGAAGTGGGCGTCGAAGTGCTCGACTCGCGTACGCTGCGCATCACACTGGAAAACCCGACACCCTTTTTTCTGAAATTGACTGGCTATTACCCACTGTGTCCGGTCAATCGAAAGTGTGTTGAACAGTATGGTACCCCGCAGTGGACGCATCCCCGGAACATTGTTTCCAACGGCCCCTACAACATCCAGTTTCGTCGTATCCGCGATCGTATTCGCATGGTCAAAAGCCAAACGTACTGGAACCGCGATTCCGTACAACTCGACGTTGTAGATGCCTTGGCGGTCGAAGCCGCAACGACCGGTTTGAATCTTTTTATGACGGGCAAAGCCGACTGGATTATTACCGTGCCACCCGCGGCATTGCGAATCCTGCTCGCAGAAGACCCGCCGCGCAAAGACATCAACCCGGCCCCTTTTTTGGGTACGTATTACTACATGCTCAACACAAAGCGCCGGCCATTTAACGACTTGCGGGTGCGCAAGGCCTTGTCGCTGGCTGTGGACCGCGACGAGATCACCACCACCATTCTTGCCGCCGGCGAGATCTCTGCCAGAAGCCTAGTTCCTCCTGGCATCGAAGGCTACGAGGGGCAGTCGTGCCCACACGAAAATCCCGAAGAGGCACGCCGTCTGCTGGCCGAAGCTGGCTACCCGGAAGGAAAAGGCTTTCCGCGGATCGACATCATGTACAACACGGAAGAGACGCACCAAACCATCGCAGAGCTGATTCGCAAACAATGGCAACGCGAATTGGGAATCTCGGTAAAAACCCGCAACGAGGAATGGGCCTCCTATCTCTCCAGTCAACGGCAAATGCAGTACAACGTGAGCCGACGGGCCTGGATCGGCGATTACGCCGACCCCAACACGTTTCTCGACATGTTCGTCACCGGCGGCGAGCAAAACAACACCGGCTGGGGCAACGCCGAGTACGACGAGCTGATTGCCGATGCGGGACGCGAGCGCGATCCAGAGCAGCGTATGAAAATTCTTCAACAGGCCGAACGGCTGTTGATGGATGAAATGCCGATTGTGCCCATCTATTTTTATGTATCTAAGAACATGGTCAAACCTTACGTCCGCGGTTTCTATAACAACATTCAAGACTCGCATCCGCTGTCGGCAATTTGGATCAACCGTGAAAACCGCGAACCGACCGAATTCATGCGAGGTCGGCCATGATCTCATTTTGTGTGCGCCGCGCGTGTTGGATGTTGTTTACGCTGTGGGTGGTGTTTACCGTTTCTTTTTTCTTGATGCGGTCGGTTCCCGGCGGCCCGTTCGATGGCGAACGGGCACTCGAGCCTGAAATCAAACTGCTGTTCGAAAAACGATACAACATGGACAAAAGCCTCCATGAGCAATATCTCCTGGAGCTTGGAAATTATCTGAGCGGCGATCTCGGATACAGTTTCAAACTCAGCGATTACACGGTCAACCAAGTGATTGCCGAGGGTTTGCCGATTTCGATTGCGTTGGGACTGCTCGCTTTGGGCTTTGCCGCGGTGCTGGGGCTGTTGGCGGGGATCGTCTCTGCCGTGTTTCGTGGCACTTGGGGCGACGTGGTTCTGATGTTGGTGGCGACGGTCGGAATTGCGCTGCCCAATTTTGTGATTGCAGGGATCTGCATAATTTTGTTTGTCTTCCTGTTGCCGTTGTTCCCGGCGGCAGGTTGGGGCGACTTCAATCAACTGATTCTTCCCGCGTTTTGTTTGGGTGCACCCTACGCCGCTTACATCGCCCGCATCGCTCGCACCAGCATGTTGGACGTGATGTCCCAAGACCATGTCCGCACCGCACGGGCGAAGGGCGTCGGGCCGGTGCGGGTGGTGATGGTCCACGCGCTACGCGGTGCGATGTTGCCGGTGGTGTCGTTCTTGGGGCCGGCAATCGCGGGGATTCTTACCGGTTCGCTGGTCGTGGAACAAGTGTTTGCCATTCCAGGAATGGGATCCCACTTTGTGCAAGCTGCGTTGCAACGAGACTACACGCTGGCGATGGGATTAGTGATGTTGTACACCGTACTGCTGTATTCGATGAATTGGATTGTCGACATGTCGTATGCGGTGCTCGATCCGCGTGTCCAGTTGCAATAGTGATCAGAGTGAAGAAATGAACCGCCAAGATCGCCAAGAAATTACCAGAGATTGATTTGACTGCAAAATCTATTAAACCCGAAGACGGATCATCGCGCAGCCCCGCGAAGGGGATGTCGCTTTCGCAAGATGCGTGGCGTCGGTTGCGGCGCAATCGCGTGGCCATGCTGTCGCTGTTTACGCTTGGGGCGATTTGTTTGTTGGCGTTTTTCACGCCGTTGTTGCCGCTGCAAGCGCCGGACCATGCTCAAACCAAACTCCGATATGCAGAGCCCGTCGCCAGCCCACTCTGGTTGCACACCTTCAATCTCGACACCGAGAAAATCGCGGCAGCACCTGAAACGATATCTCGCCTTGAATTGGAGTTGCCCGACTTGCAGTTGGCATTTGACAACGCTAAGACAAAGCTCAAACTTGCCGCTAAGACTCTTTCCAAAGAAGAGACGACCTCCGAGCAAACGGCGTACGACCAGGCCTGGTACGCCTTGCGGCAAAAACAGGGCGAAATCGACGATACGATCCAACTCCCCTATCGCAAGCTGGGCTTTGCGCCGCTTGGAGGCTTGAGCCGCTGGATGGTTCGCACTCGGTTTGCGCTGTTTGGCGATCGCAGTTTCAATTCAATTTGCGGACGAGACTTGCTGGGCCGCGACATGCTTTCACGGTTGTTTTGGGGTGCGCGAATTTCGTTAATCGTCGGCTTGGTCGCCACGGTTGTTTCGCTGGCGATCGGCGTCACCTACGGCGCAGTGGCTGGCTATTTTGGCGGATGGGTCGATGATGCGATGATGCGGTTTGTCGATATCCTCTACTCGGTACCTTTTATCTTTGTTGTTATTTTCTTGCTCACCATCCTTGGCCAGGAAGACGTTGCCGATGCGCTCGCCGCTTGGGGTATCGACCGGATTACCATTTTCTTTCTCGTGGTCGGAGCAATCTATTGGCTGACCATGTCGCGTGTGGTGCGCGGACAAGTGATTTCGCTGAAGACCGAACTCTTTGTCGAGTCGGCACGCTCGCTGGGTGCAGGACAAGCGCGGATTATATTCATGCACTTGCTGCCGAATTTGTTTAGCGTGGTGATCGTGTATCTGACGCTGACCATTCCCCGCGTGATGCTCTTCGAGGCGTTTCTCTCGTTCCTCGGTTTGGGAGTCGAACCGCCAGACGTTTCCTGGGGCCTGTTGGCCAACGAGGGGATTAAAGTAATCACGCCAGTGAAAATCTATTGGTGGCTGATTCTTTTTCCCAGCGTCGCGCTCGGGTCGACGCTACTCGCGCTAAACTTCCTCGGCGACGGACTACGCGACGCACTCGACCCACGGCTGCGGGATGTTTGATGCCAAAAAATGAACAGGAGGTAACAGAGAAAACAGAGGGCTTGATCTCCGTTCTCTCTGTTACCTCCTGTTCAAATCGTCCTTCCGCATTCCAAGTTGCATTTGATCAGATTTCTACGCCGAAGGCGTTACATACCAAAGCCCAGGGTCGCCGTATAGCGGCGCACCCTGGGTACTTGTTCGCAAAAAACAAATTACGCCGTAGGTGTTACACACCCGGGAGCAGACGAATTTCTCCACTACTGCGTTTACGATTGTTTAACACCTACGGCGTAATCGATTCTTTGGTTGATCGTTACCCAGGGTGCGCGGCTGCGCCGCGACCCTGGGCTGTGGTGTAAAACGCCTTCGGCGTAATTAAATGCCGGGTTATTCTTGACCCGTTCCTAAGAGCTCGAGTGCCACTGCGGCCAGGGTCGTGACTCCTGTGACGATAGTTTTTTCTGGGTCGGGATAGAATTTTGGGGAATGTAGCGACGGGGGTGGTACGCCCTGCCGCTTGTATTCGTCGAGCCGCTGGGGATCGACGGCTCCCAGTTTGAGCATCGCTATCGGCACGCCGGCGCGGCCGATGCGTCCAAAATCTTCGCCGCCCATCGTCGGCTGCACCTCTCGCACGTTTTCTTTTTCTAAAACGCGCTCCAGCGCCGATACCACTCGGCCGGTCAACTGAGGATCGTTGAATAGCGCGGGGGTCCCTTCCGAAACAGAAATCTCCGGTTCCGGGGCGTCAGCGCTTGCTGCCGAAGCCATTGCTTTACGCTTGATGGCATCGATCAGCTGTTTACGCACTTTGGGACTGTAGCTGCGTACCGTGAGCTGCAATTCGCACGTATCGCCGATGATGTTGTGTTTCGTACCGCCGTGGATCGAGCCGACCGTAATCACGGCAGGTTCTATCGGTTCGATTTCGCGGCTGACGATTGCTTGCAGGTCGATCACCAAGCGTGAGGCAATCACCACCGGGTCGACCGTCGTGTGAGGATACGCGCCATGGCCGCCTCGACCGCGAACTGTAATGTCCACACTGTCGACGTTTGCCATCGCATAGCCGTCCCGATAACCTACCGTACCGGCAGCTTCGTCTGCGGCAACATGCAAGGCAAAAGCAAAATCGGGACGTGGAAATCGTTTCAACAATCCGGCCTCAAGCATCGCCTTGGCGCCTGCTCCGCGTTCTTCAGCCGGTTGGAAAACGGCCACAATCGTTCCCTTCCACAACTCGCGATGCCCGACCAAAAAACAAATCGCTCCGATCAGATTGGTCATGTGCATGTCGTGCCCGCAGGCGTGCATTACGCCCACAGTCGCCCCACGGTCGTCGCGTACTCGCACCGCAGACGCGTAGGGAAGTCCGGTCTCCTCGGCGACGGGCAGTGCGTCCATGTCCGCTCGCAACAGCAGCGTTTTGCCAGGGCCGTTTTCCAGCACCCCGACCACGCCGAATCCTCCGATGTGCTCGGTCACAGTGAGCCCCAATTCACGCAGTTCCGCAGCCATGCGTTGCGAAGTTTTTTCTTCGTGAAAGGAAAGCTCGGGAGCCTGATGCAAGTCTTTGTAAATCTGGGTAAGCTGTGGTGCCTGCTGCTGAGCCCAGTTTTGTGCGGTTTCAAAAGTCTCTGCCAAAGCCACTGGCGACGTAACCATAAGTGCCATAAGCACCCCGGCGGTGTGGGCGAATGCCTCGGTGAAAAAGTCGGATTTTTTTCGTGTCGATCGCTTGGTGGCGGGGCGAAATCTTGTTACATTTCCAGCATTCATACTCTTGCTCTTTTCATTGAGTCGTTCCGATGGTCATTCGTTCGGAACGGCTCATTTTTTTGTTACTGTTTTTCTGTCGCCGCTTTCCAATCGCCCTTTGTTGCGAGTGTCACCAATTTCGGGACAATTGCCCGCATTGCTCGGGCACGGTGACTCAGGGCTGACTTCACGCGTGAGCCCAACTCGCCAAATGTGCGGTGCATCTCGATGATTTCGAACAGCGGGTCGTAACCGAAGCCGTTGCTGCCGGCTGGTTCGGTGCGAATACGTCCCCGGCAGATGCCCGAGCTTTCGGCGCGGATTTCACCCGTGGGGTCCGCGACCGCAACGTGACATGCGTAGTGAGCGCCCCGTTTATTCGCAGGCACTTCGCTGAGTTCGTCGAGCAACTTGGCGTTGTTCGACTGATTCGTTGCGTTGTCGCCAGAAAAACGTGCGGAGTAAATTCCGGGGGCACCGTCCAAGGCGTCGGCTTCCAACCCGCTATCGTCAGCCAATACCCAGCACCCCAAATGCCGAGCTTGCTCGCTTGCCTTGAGCCGAGCATTGGCTGCGAACGAATCGCCTGTTTCCTCGACGTCGAGAGGATCGTCGACATCCTGCAAAGTACGTACAGTAAAACCATGCGGAGCCAATAATTCCGCAAGCTCGCGACCTTTGTCTCGATTTGTGGTGCCGATTACTAAATGCATAAGATGTGAGAAAATTAGATGTTAGAAGGCAGAAGTAAGATGAGAGAAGCGACGACCACCACCGGTCTTTTCGCTTCTTCCTTCTGACATCTTACTTCTTACTTTCCCCTTCTTACATCTCACTTCTCTTTTGTCAATTGCGGGCGTAGGCGGCGCTGATCGAGCGGCGGGGGACAAGCACCGGCTGGGGATAGATATCGAACGGCAGTCCGACAAACCGCTTGGGATGAAATCCCTCGGCAACTTTCCCATGCGAATTGGTGAAAAGTGTCTCGAAACGCTGCTTCTGCAACTGTTCCCGACGCTGGTCTTCGAGAGCCGGGCGGTTGAAAACGTTGTTGGGCGAGGTTGCTCCAAACGTGTTGAAAATAATTCGCGCATCCCGACTATCAAGAATCACGCGCCCGTCGGGGAGCGTTTTTCCATCGTCGAACGATCCGACGGCAACATAGCTTTCGTGCCGGTCGTGGAATTCGTAGGCATCCCAACCTTTTTCACGCAGTGCGACCGCGAGCAAATGGGCATTGTGCGCGGCGACGACCAAGGGCTCGTCTTCTTTCGCCTTGCGAGTACGGGCTTGTTGCGACTTGTCGGAAGCACCTTGCAACGTGGATCGGCCTCGGAATGTTGCTACCCGAATCGAATACTTTCCCGCACATTTCATCAGCGAGTGGTCCAAACCTTGGTTCCACTTGGCAACGTCTTCGTCGACACCCTGCGGTGCAAAGTACTCGCGCGGAAGTAGCGGATTACGGGTCATAAACGCGTGGCCCATGGGGCCTTTGTCTTCGTTTTTGCCAAGCTTCTTCTGCACAAAGTCGTGGAACTGTCGCACCGTGGCCAGACTTTGCGTTGTTTCTTTTCCATCTTCGGTGGCCAGCGACGCCGGCTGGAGGTGCTTGATCTTCTTCAGCAATCGCTGCGCCTCGGGATCGTCAATCGCAGGGAACTCGCCCACGAGTACCGCATGTTCAATAACCCGCTCGCCCCGTTTGTACCGACGCTTGATCGGCGCACCGTAGCCGTCGATACCACGTCCGGGGTTTGCTCCATCCAATTCAAAAGTCATTCCGTAATAGTACGAAGGCAGGTGGAATTCACTGCGAAGCTCCAACACCAAATCGCGCGCCTGATTTTCTCCCTCGGGACCAGAAAACGAAGCGGCCAAAACCAGCCACGGGCCCTGATCTTCGGTAAGTGTGTAATCGGCGCTGGCATCGGCGGAAATATGTTTTTGGGGGACGAGTTGCTTCCACAGCGGCTCGGCAGCTTGGGCTGTAGAACCGCAGTGGACAAGCGGAGTGATTAGCAACAGCACAAGCGATAAACGGTGCATAGAATGCAAACGGTGCATAGAAAGAGAATCTCCACAGAGAGCTTGGATTTTCGTGTGTTCGGCAATTTTTGCAGGCGGGGAAAGTAGCAAATGGTCCCCCAGGTAACCAGATCAGGTTAGAACCAAACTCCGTGCAGCATGCCACTGTCTGGTCCACCACGGCGGTGGAACCCGTCGAAACCCCAAATAGCCAGAAGATGCCCGCTAGCAGCCAATTTTCAGTCGATCAGCCCTTTTCTCCCAAGAATCTCACACGCCCGGCGAATAGCCTGCCAAGGGTTGAATAAGGTAAGATGGGAAAGGCAGAGATTTCACTTTGATCTGCCTCACAATTCTTCATTCCTGAGGGGGGTGGCTATCATGACGAACTCCGAAAAATATTTTCTTAAGGTCTGGCTAGTTGCAGTGGTTTGCCTGGTGGGCGGACAACTATTCGACAGCTCACTGGCCATTGCCGAGGAAACCGTCGCAACGAAATCAGAACAAAAGAACGGCGAAAAAAAATCTGCTGAAGACGAAAAGAAAACCACGGAAACCGCGAAAGCTGTGAAGCCCAAGAAAGTACGCTTGGCCCACATTACGATTAAGGGCAAACTCCCCGAGTCGCCCGGCCAAATGACGCTGTTCGGCGATTTGGGAATCGACTTGCGGAAAACCATCGCCCGGTTCGACAAAGCAGCCAAAGACGACAAAATCGCCGCGGTCGTTCTGGAGATTCGTCCGGCAGCTTTATCGCGCGGCAAACTCAACGAACTGCGCGCAGCAGTAGGCCGGGTCCGGGCAGCGGGCAAAAAAGTTTACGCCCAAACCGAAACAGCCATCGGCAGCCAGTTTTTGCTGGCAACCGCCTGCGATGAAATCGTGATGCCCGAGGCCGCCATGATTCTTATTCCCGGCGTGCGTGCCGAAGTGGCTTACTACAAAGAGATGCTAGGAAAACTGGGCATCGAAGCCGACATGATGCACGTGGGCGATTACAAAGGTGCGGCCGAACCGCTTACGCGCACCAACATGAGCGAACCGGTCAAAAAAAATCTGACTGCGCTCGTCGACGATCTGTACGATCAAATTGTGACAACTATCGCCGCCGATCGGCAATTGCAAGTTGACGAAGTGCGGGCAAGCATCGATCAAGGTTTGCTCACGGCAACCCAAGCCAAGCAGGCAGGACTGATTGATCGCGTGGCGTATCCCGATGCGTTTCGCGAACATCTCTCGCAGCAATTCGACACGAAGGATCTGGTTTATGTGCTGAATTACGGCAAGAAGAAACACGACACCGACTTCTCCGGACCGATGGGTATGTTGAAACTCTTTCAAGCCGTCATCGGCGCTGCCGCAGGGGACGGCGATGAGAAGGGTCCCAAAATCGCCGTGGTTTACGCCGTCGGGCCGATCATGTCTGGCAAGAGCGAGCGCGGAGCGTTCGGCGGAAACTCGATGGGTTCCGACACGATTGTCGAGGCGCTTCGCAAAGCGGCTGATAATGAAAACGTCAAAGCGATTGTGTTACGCATCAACAGCCCCGGCGGATCCGCATTGGCCAGCGACATGATTTGGCGGGCCACCCAAGCGATCGACAAACCGATCGTCGCCAGCATGGGCGACGTCGCAGCCAGCGGCGGATATTACATCGCGATGGGGGCCGACCGGATTGTCGCCGAGCCGGGCACGATTACCGGTTCGATCGGTGTCGTTGGCGGCAAGCTAAACATGGGCGGTCTGTTTGGGAAAATCGGGATCACGACCGACATCATCAGCCGCGGTAAAAACAGCGGAATGTTTTCGTCGACCTCCAACTTCAGCGAAAGCGAACGGCAAGTGGTGAGCGACATGATGCACGATATCTATCGGATATTTACAGAAAAAGCCGCGGCGGGTCGCAACATGCCTTTGGAAAAGCTCGAGTCGCTCGCCGGCGGACAGGTTTACACTGGTCGCGTGGCAAAACGCAACGGATTGGTCGACGAATTAGGAACTTTGAAGGATGCCATCCAGACGGCCAAAAGACTTGCCGGAATCGATTCGGAGAAGAAGGTGAAGCTTGAAATTTTCCCCGAACCTGAGAATCCGTTCGAAAAACTACTAGGAGCCGATCTCGACGCGGAGCGCGAGGCGAAGCTGCTCGCAAGTATCGGACAGATCGTGCCGGAGTTTTCCGCGCCCATGCGCCGAGCAATCCAATTGAGCAAAATTCTCCGCGAACCGGTCGCGCTGATGATGCCCTATTGGGTCGAAATCAAGTGACCGAGAGGAAATGACGAATGACGAAATACCCCATGACGAAGAACCCAGAAAAATGTTTCGTCATTCGTCATTCGTCATTTTCATACGGTCCCAACGTAGGATGCCCACAAGCGATTTGGCGTCCTCGATTTCTCCCCGCTCGGCCATGGCGACCGCTTCGTCCCAGGGAACGATCAAGTTTTCGATTTCTTCGCCCGCCTCGCGCGCCGAGGGGCCTGCGGTCAGTCCCTCGGCAACAAACAGATGCATCCGCTCGTTGAGAATTCCCGGCGACATAAAAAACTGCGGCAACTCGCGCCAGTTGCTGGCGGTGAATCCCGTTTCTTCTTGGAGTTCTCGCGCAGCGGTGACCGAGGGATGTTCGTCGGGGTTGATTGTCCCTGCGGGTAATTCGATCAATGTTTTGCCGACGGCAATGCGATAATTGCGAATCAAACAAACGCGATCCCCTTCGAGCAACGGCAAAATCGTCACGGCTCCGGGATGGACGACCACCTGTCGTCTCATCTCCGGTTGGTTTAGTGCCGTGGGCAAGATATGTTCTTCCACACGAAAACGAGCGGTGGTTAACAACGTGTTGGGAGCTTGTGCCATGGAGGGGGTCGCCTTTCCTTTCAGAAAGAAAATCGATGAAACAAATAACAAAAGCAGCTGAGAAGTGGGCAAGAATCGCATCGAACTGCTCGTTTTTCGCAGTGCATTCTATCAGGTTTGCCGAATTCATCGGTCGTTGTTAAGATAATAAAATCGGGTGTTTGCGCAACTGGTGCGATCGATTTAGCGGGTTTCCGTTGGATGGATTTCACTCTCTCCACTCCATAGACCGCATGGTCATTTATCTGATTGAGTCGGCATGACCGAAAACTCGTCCCATCTCTGGAGTCTGTGCATTGGCCGTTGGAATGGCCTGGAGTTGCGGCTCCACATTTTGCTTCCGCTATTAGGACTCTTCGGATTGCTCGTGGTGGTGGATTGGGGCGTTTCCGAGTTGCGGATGCTTGCTTGGGGATCGGTAGTGCTGGTCTGTAGCATTGCTTTGCAAGAAGTGATGCGTGTGGTTGCAGCACACCGCGTTGGAGGGCACGCCGACACTGTGGTTCTTGGCCCCGTGGGTGGTTGGACCAAGTTGCATCTCCCCTTCGACCCACCAGCGCATATTGCGGCAGCATTAGCTGGTCCAATGACTTTTTGCGCCCTGATGGTTGTAGCCGGCTGCGGGCTTGCCCTCGCGGGCGATCAACATGTTTTCCGTTTGATGAATCCGTGCAACCCCCAAATCGATAGTTTCTCTTCCGCACAATCCACGTTGTTGGTGATTGGGCAACTCACAGTTTGGATCAATTGCTGTTACCTGCTGATTAGTCTTTTGCCGATTGAACCTTGCGCAGGCGCGGAACTGTTGCAGGGCGTGCTTTGGCCCGTGGTGGGTCGTGCAACTGCTGCGACAGCTACCTCGCAAATTTCGCTGGGCGGAGCAGTTTTCTTTGCCATGTTGGCGCTGATCTTGCTCCAAGTTACGCCTAACGGACAAGTGCCATACTGGTTTCCGCTGTCAGGTATTTCGGTTTTCCTACTCTATGGCGGATGTCGGAACGCTCAAGCGAGACGTTATGACGTGGGATTGGCAATCGATCAATTTGATTCCGACGATGAAGATTGGCTCATCAGCGAATGGATTGAAGAGGACCGAGAAGCTGTGCTTGTGGAAACCATGCCCGATAAACAGCAGGAACGGATCGACCATAAACGCCGTGAGCGCGAAGCGACCGAAGATGCCCGCGTCGACGATATTTTGGCCCGGCTGCATGATCTGGGCTTTGGCAAGCTTTCCGAAGAAGATCGAGCAATCCTCAAGCGGGCCAGTCGACGTTATCGCCAGCGTCGCTCCTTCGAACAAGATTCTTGAAGCACCCGCCAATTTTTGTGTTCGAGAAATCGCTTCCTGGCTCTCTGTCGGAGGGATCTACATTCCCTACCGGGAATCTGGCTTTTTCCTGCTAGAAGCTTTTTCTGCATTTTTTACGCATCAATAACGGTCTAGCCCGCACATTCGTACCCAGTCTGGTCTGCTCCACCGAATCATCAGCCACCGTAGCGGGCTAATGTCCATTCTACCTCGTATGTTTCTGATGAGATGCCATGTGCTTGGCATCGGTTGAGCCCAGGGTCTAGAGCCAGATTCAGAACCAAGTTGGGGTTCACAATTCTCGAGGATTGTGACGCCGCTTGGCAGTTTTGGAATGGGTTCTAGTTAGTTTTTTTCTCCTACTGCGCATTTTCGCGATGTTGCCAGAAACACCATTGGAATCTGTTGTGCCATTCACTCCCGCATCTTTGGGAGTGGATCTCTGCGGCTGCGCGAAGGATAAACCATCCCACAAAACACCGCACGTTCGCGCCGCATTCCATGCCCTGTCGCAGGCATTCGCAAAGCCATTTTCCGTTGTCGACATCGAGAGTGGTGAAATTGTCTACGCCGAGTCGGAAAGCTTCCCCTGCGATCTTACAGGTCGGTTAGGCCTGTTGGCCGAAGTTTCTCGTTCAGGAAAGCCAGCGATCATCGAGGATGTCTCGCCGCTGTTGATGTTTGCTGTCCCTCTGCTTTCGTTGCCCGTTGATCCTCCTTTGGTAGCTGTTGGCGTATTTGCTTACGAGCACGTCGAGAATCAGAAACAAATGGCTGCTGCCGCGCATGCATTTGGAGTCGATTCAGAGCGTGCCTTGAATTGGATAGCGAACCAAACTCTCTGGCCACCGAGAGCCCTGCTGCAACTAGGCGAGGCCGTGATTCAGAATTTGGTTCAAGAAAACCAAATCAAACGTTTGCATCACGAAATTAATGATGCAGTTGGACACGCAAGAGACACCTATATCGAGTTGGCGCTGCTACACCGGTTGACCCGGCACTTGCATCTTTCTGAAAGCGAAGCTGAGCTTTGGAAAAGCGCTTTGGCTTGGTTGGCCGATGCCGTGCAGGCGCAAAGTTTGGCGCTAGTATCCCACCATTCGACGAACGTTAAGTCCCAGCGATTTCAGATTGAAGATCCAAGCGGAGTATTGACTCAGGGCGAATGTCCCACAGAGAAAGCAAATCTTCAGCGGCTAGTTTCGCAACTGGGGTCCAGAATTCACGAAAGTCCGCTCGTCCTGAATCGTGCAGAAACATCGCTACCCACGTGGGGCTTTCCCGAAATACGAGAGCTCGTGTGCGTCCCAGTCCGGGTAGGCACGCAACTGATGGGTTGGCTGCTAGCGCTGAATCACCAAGGAACTGCTGGCGAGGAATTCAGCACTTTCGGCTCTGTCGAGATTCGGCTCCTGAGTAGTGTGAGTACGATCCTGGGGATCCACATCAGCAATTTAGATCTATACCAACAACAGGCGGAACTGTTCTCCGGAGCAGTTCGAGCACTTTCTTCGACCATCGATGCCAAAGACCGCTATACGTCGGGACATAGCGATCGCGTGGCCCGTGTATCCGTCTCGCTGGCCGATACGTTAGGACTCGACAAGCAAAAGCAAGATTTGATCTATCTTGCTGGTTTGCTACACGACATCGGGAAAATTGGCATCGACGATCAAGTATTGAATAAACCGGGCGTTTTAACCGACGAAGAGTTTGAGCACATCAAGCAACATCCACAATTCGGCTACGACATCCTCAAGGGAGTCCGGTCGCTGGAAAGTATTTTGCCGGTCGTTCTCCATCATCACGAGGCTTGGAACGGCAATGGTTATCCCTCCGGCTTGAAGGGCAAGGAAACGCCTCAAGTTGCACGGATTGTTGCGGTCGCCGATGCGTTTGATGCCATGTCTAGCGATCGGCCCTATCGCAAGGGGATGTCCGACGAAAAGCTCGATTCAATTTTTCGAGAGGGAGCCGGTTCGCAATGGGATCCCGAGGTCGTTGAAGCGTTCTTCTCGATTCGAGATAAGATCAGCGAGATCTCCAATTCTGAACCGGTCGAAATGCCTTGCCCGACTCCTGTGCCCGGGTGCTGATCCGATAGGGATACCCTATTTAGGTGACTACTTTTCGCAAACTCAAGTTTCCGACTTGACTCCTGTTGCCAGCACCGTCCCCATGTAGAATGTCGGCATGGCCCGTCTAGTGGAAGAACGAGAAGACTTGCTGCGCGATGCATCTGCGCTCGTCCCGCGTATTGAATTGCACACTTCAATCCATGGTCAGCGCTGCGAAGTGTTTGCGGGGTTTCGCAAAGAAAACGCGCTAAGCCTCTATTTCGACACGGAGCCGGTCTACCATTTCAATAGCCGCGGCGAACTCCGCCGGGCTTTTGTCGATGGGCAACTTATCAAAGCTCAAGAAGGAAAATTGGTCGTCTGGCAGCCGCGACGAACCTCGGACATTACCGAGATGATGAGCCATCAATGCGACGACCAACAGCACCAACAATTCTGCGCGAAGCTGCTTGGCTATCTACAAGAGTTCAATGAAGCACTCGACTCCGACAATTTTACTGTGGCAGGACAAGTGCCGGCAGATGCAGATGCGCTGTTGAGACTTAGGCAGTGGTTGGACGAAGTTTCGCAAATAGCGATCGCCGATTCGCCTCACGTGAAATAATGCCGACCCGTGCTGAAAATTTACGCCCCGGCTGCGGGAGTCGCGATTACTTTTGCTTGGCCACAATCGCTTTCTAGCATGGCTCCCAGTTCAAAAGCTCCTCGGCGCAGCATGCACAGTGCTAAGGGACTTTCCAACCGCGGGGACCAACAAGAAGTGGTCACTGTACCGACCTCCTGCCCCTCGTGTAGTAGTTGAATCCCCGGTTGCGGAATTTCTTTTGCCGAAAACTGAAGCGTCACCAGCTTTCTGTTCACATGCCCCAACGCATCGAGGCGAGCGATAGTTTCCTGCCCCAAATAGCAACCCTTGGTAAAACTGATTGCCTGCCGGTCGCGTGCCACTTCCTGCGGGAGGTTGCCTTCGGTAAAGTCGACGCCAAACAACGGCAGTCCCGCTTCAACTCGCACCGTGGTCCACCAGTTGTCGCTGCACGCCACAGCACCAGCCTCGCAAAGTGCTGCACGGAATTTTGCGGCATGATTTTCTGAGCAACAAACAAAAAAAGCGTTCTGCCCCGGCATGTCGCATCGCATCAACAATCCTTCACCCGTCTCCGAACAAAATCTCGCATTCTGCCACGGTTGCCATGCACAGGAATCTATCCCAGCCAGGTGCTCAAAGACTTTGTTGCACTTTTCCCCGGCGAGGAAACTCCACGATTGGCTTTCCGTTTCATCTTCCAACTGCACATCTTCGCGGATGATATAACGATCCAAGTGGCTGACGATCTTTCCCGCTTGGCCTGGAACCATCAGCAACGTCAGACGATCTTCCTGCATTGAGGCAAAGGCATGTGCCACAATCTTGCCTTTGACATCGGTAAGAAACAATTCGCAGCCTTCCCCGCAACCGCGCTTGCGAATATCGTTGGTACACATGTTGTGCAGAAAGTCGCTGCGGTCTTTGCCGACTAGCGTTACGGTCGACCAGTTTTGCAGTTCAAAGAGGCCGCACTCTGCGAGTGCCGCTTGATACTCCGCAACGGACGAGTCGATGAGGTTAGAGTCCATGGCGTCTCAATTGCTCGCGCTATTTATGTGCGACATTTGCGTAGACGCATCGTTGCTGTCGAGGTTCAAACGATGTGCATCTTCAAGCACAACACAGTGCTGATGGGATTCAACCAAGCGGACCAGTTCGTCATCGCTAGAAATGGGCGCCACTGCAAAACTTTCCACCACTTCGTCCGCTAGTTGGCTACGCAGATAAACGGGGCCTCGGTCCAACGCTCGGCATACCTGCAAGGCAACCCAACTGTCGGTGTAAGAGTCGTTCAGGATTTGCTGTTCCACGCGCGCGTAATCTGTATTCTTGGCAAGTCGGGCTAGCGATCGCCCTGGCGGCTCGGCAAGTTGCGAGTCAATTGCAACTGCGCCGCCCGGTTTTATCACCGTTTCGGCAGCAGCAAGCGCCTGACCAATGTTGCGCCAGGAATGTTCGCCCGCTTCGCCGTGGAGGATAAGAATTGCCAAATCGGCGGAACTCGAAACTTCGCGCTGCCAGATTTTGCGATATCGCTTCACCCCTTCTCTGGCCACAACGTCGGGAGCACCTGCAAGAACGTTCGCAATCGTTCCCTGGGGACCGGGCACAACTGCCACCTCAATACCAACTCCCAATAGCCAGCCTGATTCGTAAATTTTGTTACGGTCTTTCATCTGTTGCGACTTTTTGCGACCTGACAAATTCCGCGAATGGCGATCGATGGTTTCTTGATCGCAAAACTGTGGAAAGATCGCACGGAACGGGCCCTCATACTCATCCGCGTTGCTAGGGGCAACTGCCACACCCACGGGCAAAACAATATCGGCTTCCGAAAGCTTTCGATTCATTCGCAGCGGGTACCCTGCTTGAGTCACGCCGATCATAGCGCAATTGCTTTCGTCGGTTGGATCATGAATTTCCACCACCGTCGCGCCAAACGCGTTTCCAGAAAGGCTAGCCGATTCATTCGGCCACATTAGCGTCACATGGGAATCATCGATCCCCGATTCGCGCAGCGCCGCCAACAAGCCTTCGACCACCTGCTCGCAGCAAGGAATGTCACTGGACAATGGCACCACCACGCGGTCGCCCGGCACGGTTGCTTCCGCAAGCGGCGGATAGCCAATCGGATTGCGCAGCGCCGCACGCACCGCATCGGCAATCTCCGAACGATCAAGCGTTTTTTTCGCACTGGCGCAGATTGTGGTCACGTTGTCCAAGTCCGATAAACGACTCATCACGAGGGCTTTGCCTTTCCAATTGCTTGTGATATTTTAACTACCGTATTGGCGCACTGTCGGTTGCTTTGGTCAAGTGCCGAGAACTTGCTAACTCGCCGTTTTTTGCAAACCGTGCCTTTTGCGATTCCCGCCTATTCGAGGAAGAAAAATGTCGATTTCAACGGAACAGATGGTCTCCTGGTGTGAAAATCTGCTCGCGGGCCGCGCTGCCGCCCCGGAGCTAGAATTGGTCGATTATCTCGGAGCAATCCCTCGTCTGGAATCCCTGAGCGATTTGCCTTCCGGAACGACCGTTGCCATTCGGGGCGACGTCGATGCCAAGCCGGGCGCAAACATCGGCGAGGGCGACATTCGTCTGCGGTCGATGGTCGAAACGCTCCAATTCGGGTTCGAGCGCGGCTGGAAGCTGATTGTCTTCGGACACATTGGACGCAAGCCCGAGGGCAGTCTCGACAAGGTTGCAAAGCGTCTTGGCGAGCTCTTGCAGTGCGATGTTCCGCTCGTGACCGATTGGCTTGATGAAACAACATCGACGATTGCCGACTCGGCAGCCGAACAGATTCAAGCGGCAGCGCCGGGGTCGGTGTTGATGTTAGAAAACACGCGCCGCTACGACATCGAACGCACGCTCTGGAAAGCCACTGCCGGCGATGTACCGAAGCTTGCTGAAAATTTAGCGACGTTTGCCAACGACTTCTCGAAAAAAATTGCCAATGTTTACATCCACGAGGCATTGTCTGCCGGGAGCATGGATGCATCGAGCACCGTTTTGCCAGCGGCAATGGACCAAGTGGCCATGGGCCGCTACGAAGCCAGCGAATTCGACGGTCCCATGCGGCAATGCCTGGCAACCAAGTTGGTTGTCTTTAGCGGATTGAAAATCGATAAGCTCGACGATCTGCAAGCGATGATCGGTCGGGGCACGATTCGACACGTATTTACCGCCGGCTCGTTAGCGATGGCGCTGAAAAAAGCAATCGGCGAACTCGACGGAAACCCTTGCTGTTTAGGCCTCGCTGAAGACCCCGACCATGCCGATAAGCCTTACTTCATTCCGAACGAGCGCATCGAGCAAGCCAAGCAAATGGTTCGCGAGGGGCGCAGCAAAGGAATCGAATTTGTCGTTCCAGTCGACTCGGTAATCGAGGATGGCTCGGTCGTCGATCAACTCCAGCCCAATCAACAACAGTTTGACATCGGCCCCAAATCGAGCGAACTTTTCGAACAACGCGTGGGCGAGTTTCTTGCCCAAGCCGAGCCCGGGTCGGTCGCGTTCCACAACGGCGTGTTCGGCATGTTTGAAGATCCACGATTCGAGGGAGGCACCAAACGGTTTACTTCGCAGCTCAAGCGCATGACCGACGCCGGCGTGGAAGTCTATATTGGCGGCGGCGAAGGGGGCAAATCCTTAGAGAAATATGGTTCCGCGGACTGGGTGAAGCACGTTTTTACTGCTGGAGGCACGGTACTCAACGCGCTGGGCAACGAGCCGGTCCCCTATCTCGCAGCGCTACGAGCGGCGGCAACACGCGAGAGCGCCCCCGCGTAGCGGGGATGTGAGATGTTTGATTTCTGATTGATGATGTCAGAATGAAAGGGGCATCGGGCATGAGGCCTGGAAAGTGACCAGAGCGAGTTACCTCTTCCGCCGCAGCGGACCGAAAATCGTTCGAACGAGGTCCAATCGGTGGCAACGTCTATTCCGAACGACTATTGGTGCCAGCCGCGAAGTTTGGGACCAACTAGGTCAAGGCTATCGGCAACAAGGAAGAATCACACGAGTCGTGTTAGCCTGGCAGTATCAACATGCCCGGCATAACGGTCACTCCGACCCTTCTCGTAGTGGTAAACATGCCCCCAACAACCGGTAGGACATATGATCTTGCTCCGAATCTTAGCTAGCGTCACCTGATGAGGCTCTCCGTCAAAACCGGGGCCAGCAAAAAATCGCATGTTCACAACGACATTCTTGTCCACTTCATGAGCAGCTAGAATGTTGCACCAGTTTCCGGGAGTCGTGCCCCGGCCGGGACTTGTTTCGCCAAAAGGCATCTCGAATCTGGGGCCGGACTGATTGAAGAACTGCTCGTACTCGCCACCACTCTTGATGTATTGGCGAATCGAATTAAACTCGGGCTCGTTACCTTGATAGCCACGTTGATTATGAGCCAAGTAGTAATGAAAGGCGATCTTGGCAAGGCCTCGAAATGCATCCGTCGAGAATTCGAAGATAGTGCGGCCTCGCACCCGCTTCGTGCCTACCTCGGTGTCTGGCCGATCCTCCCACCTACACTCGGGAAAAACTTTCTGTAGAAGTTCCTTAAAGATCGCCGTATTGCGCGCGTCACACGAGCAAAAGACCTGTGTGTGTTTCTTGCTTTCGCATTTCTGTAAGTCAGACCGAAGTTTGTCGGCAGTCATTCCTGGATACAGCCGAACGTAGTGCTCGCTACTGTCGGCATCCCGAATAGTAAGACGATCTACCGGCTGTACGTTTTGAGGATCGGAAAGCGGCTCAACCAACTCGCCGTGGTCATCAGCCCACGCGATATAAAGCGGTGCTCTGCTGCCTTTTGCTCCACGTTGCCGAAGTCCTGATTGGCGGCCTCGTCGTGGTGGATTCACTATTTGTCTCAAATACCCGAGAGGGGTTGCCTGAGCCAGAATCTGCTCGAGCGGGCTAAAAGAGTTGTTGCATTTTGGGCAGCAGCCACGAAAACGCACATCTCCAACGAATTCGCCAAACAAAGCACCGGGCAGAATATGGTCGCCTTTACCGCGACTTGGGTTAAAAAATCGACCACAATATATGCACGTTGTTGCGCTCATCAGAGTCCGTAGGATGAAACTATGAAAAAAGCGAAGCGACAGCCCATCGATTCTATTGACGTTGAATCCAACGAATCGATGGGCCTATCGGCACCATCCTACATTTTTATCTATCACAGGTCACATCGACCTAGAGCTTGAACGGATATTTCTACGACACGGCTTCACGTGTATTTTTACGCAAATCTGGGCGGTACCCAGAATAAGATAATCTGAGAATCCCCTGCGAAATCTGCGCTTAGTTTTTTCAATCTGACATCATCAATCTAACATCTCACTTCTTACATCTCTCCAATCACACCCGCGGCAGTATCGCACAAATTCTGTGCTTCATCCCCTTCGGGCGCTTCGGCAATCGCGCGGACGATTGGTTCGGTGTTGCTCGCCCGCACCAGGAGCCACTTGTCGGGCCAATCGAGCCGTAAACCGTCGAGCCGATCGCTTGCCGCTTCTGCGAAATGTTTTTCCAATGCGTCCAGCGCTGCCGGCACTTTGTCGCTGGGCAGATCGACGGTCGTTTTGTGAATCGCGTAGCGGGGCAACTCGTCGGCAAGTGCGCTGATGGGCATTTCTCGCGCGGCCATAGCATCCAACAGCAGAGCCATCCCCACAAAACTATCGCGTACGTAGCCCACGCGGGGATCGATAATGCCCCCGTTGCCCTCGCCACCCACAAGGGCCTTTTCCGCCAGCATCAGGTCGGCCACATTCGCTTCGCCAACTTTCGAGCGGAAGAACGGCACGCCATATTTCTCGGCCAAGTCCTGCGTCATGCGGCTTGTCGAACAATTGGTAACCACGGGCCCCGCACTATGACGGAGAACGTGATCGACACACATCGCGGGTGTGTATTCCTCGCCCACGTAGCGGCCCGATTCGTCGATCACTGCCAATCGGTCCGCGTCGGGATCCTGACAAAATCCAACGTCGGCTCCTGTAACTTCAATCAATTGCAAAACTGTCTGTAAGTTTTCGCGAGTCGGTTCCGGGGGATGCGCAAACAGACCGTCCGTCTCCGCTCCGAGAACCGTTACCTCGCAACCCAATTCTTCGAGCAACGGAATGCCGAGCACGCTTCCCGATCCGTTGTTGGCATCCAACAACACGCGGAACCGCCGCTGGCGAATCCGCTCGACATCGCAGACGGCAGCAACCATTGCCAAATGGGCGGTGGTGGTATCTTCGACAGCTTGCAACGTGCCGAGTTGGTCGGACGGTTTCCACGTGACGTTGCCGGCCCGATAACGGTCGATTACGCGCTGGCCCGGTTCGGCAGGAATTACTCTGCCCGTGTTGTCGAAAAGTTTCAGTCCGTTGTACTGCGGGGGATTGTGGCTGGCGGAAATTTGAATTCCCCCCGCCGCTCCCAAATGCCGAACCAACACGCCCGTCGTCGGCGTAGCCGCGATACCGGCGTCCAAGCACGTTCGTCCCGCCGCCAACAACGCAGCACGCACAGCCTCGGCCACCATGGGGCCTGTGTGCCGACCATCGCGAGTGACAACCACCGGCCCCGCGGGCAGTTCCTCGGCAAACGCGGCCACGTAGCTAATGGCAATCTCAGGTGTAAGCGACTGGCCAACGATCCCCCGCAAGCCGGAGACACTGATAATTGGTTCATTCATAGAAGCGTCTGGTTGTTCGATTATCTCAAAGAAAGAATAGCAAGCGGTCCATCGGTTTCGTTGACGAATGTTAACAACTCACACTGAAAAGATAAACCGCCAAGAGCGCCAAGGACGCCAAGAAATGCACTCAAATCCCCTCTGAACTCCGACCTCTGACCTCTTTTCTCTCCGTGTCCGAGTGGCATACTCTTGTTTATAATGCGGCTATGACTGAGCCAAGCAAATCAACGCGGAGAGAATTTCTGCGAGGCCGGGCCGCGGCGCAAACACTTGCCGAGCGGGTACAGCGCTGGACGGGGCAAGTTCAGTTGCCCGACGGCTCGTCGGCAGCATCAGCCGCCTCGCTGCTGGTGCAAGCGACTCGCCGTGCGATGGCTTGTGAGTTTGAAGCCCAGTACCATGCGACTGACGTGGCTGTGGTCGGCGCGGTTCTCGAAGCATTCGATCTGATCGAACGGATCGAAGATCAAATGACGATCTATCGCGACCACAGCGATCTGATCGAGATCAACCAGCATGCCGCAACGGCTCCCGTGGAAGTCGAACTAAAACTTTTCACGCTGCTGCAAACCGCCGAGCGTGTATTTCACGAAACCGAAGGGGCTTTCGACATCAGCAGTACGCCGCTTTCCCGGGCTTGGGGATTCTTGCGTCGTGAAGGAAAACCTCCGAGCGAAAGCGAACTCCAGGAAGCTCTCGAGCAGGTCGGATTCGAGAATGTTGTGTTGGATACAAAACGTCGAACCGTCCGATTTCGTCAGCCGGGTGTGGAACTGAATCTCAATTCCATCGGCAAAGGCTACGCATTGGATCGGGCTGCCGAGTTGATGGACACGCACGGTGCGGTTGATTATCTGCTGCACGGCGGGCGCAGCAGTGTCGTTGCGCGTGGTTGCAATCGGGCAGACGCCGATCATGGTTGGACGCTTGGACTTTGTCACCCGCAACGTGTCAGCGAACGTATCGCCGAGTTTTATTTGCACGATCGCGCACTCGCCACCGCCGGCGGTGCAACGCAATGCTTCACTCATGATGGGCAACAGTATAGCCACCTCATCGACCCACGCACCGGCAGGCCAGCCGAAGGAGTTTACACAGCAACTGTCCTGGCCCCCACGGCTGCGGAGGCTGACGCCTTAGCGACCTCTTTTTTTGTGATGGGTCCCAATGCGGTAGGCGAATATTGCGCCGATCATCCCGATATTGCCGCCGTGCTTGTTTGTCCTGCCGACACCCATGCGACGTTTGCCGTGGTCGCCTGGGGATTGTCCCCTAACGATTGGCAGATTGACACGACGCTGATGGCTCCTTGCAACTCGTAGAGTTGCGAGTGAAACTCTGAGAAACCCGGGGAATAGAGCTTTTGTAAGCTCCTTCACATTGTCTCCCCAAATGGCGGTTGCAACAGAATTTCCCCTTCAGCGGGCGCAGCGCACTTCAAATTGGCGGCGCGGGGTTCAAGCACCGATACTACAATGGAAGCCTCACAAAAAAGTCAGCGTTGATCGTGTTTGCCAGAAAAGAGTGATTCGTGTTGGAATTTTTACTATCTCCCGGCGGATACCTGGGCATTGTTTTGTTCTTGGTGCTCACCGGCTGTGGGCTTCCCATCCCAGAAGAAGTTCCCATCATTCTGGCTGGTGTTTTTAGTTCGCAGGAGCAATTGGTGTGGCAGTGGGCTTTTGCCGCCTGTTTGTTTGGCGCACTAGTGGGCGACTGTGTGATGTATGCCATCGGCTATCACTTCGGCCACGGCCTGCTGGCGAGTCATCCGAAGTTTGGAAAATTTGTCGGTGCCCAACGCGAAGAGTATTTCGAGCAGGCCATTCTGCGCCACGGTTTCAAGGTAATGCTGCTGGCGCGGTTCATGATCGGTATTCGCGGGCCAGTCTATTTGGCGGCTGGAGTGGTGCGGATGCCGTTTCGTCGATTCCTTCTCTGGGATCTGGTTTGTGCGACGCTCGTAGTGGGAACTTTTTTTAGCCTCTCCTATTACTATGGAGGGGAAATTTTCAATCTAGTTCGCGACGCAGAAAAGACATTCACGTTGATCGTTTTGGCGGTGGCGGGCTTCGTATTTCTCTGGTGGATGCGCCGGCGGCGCCAACGTCTGTTGGATATGGCAATCGAAGAGCGAAAGCTCAGCGAAAAACACGGGGTTTCGATTACCAATCAGACGCCTCATAACGATCGCGGGGCAATCTAAGGTCGCGTAATGCTGAAAAACTTTTCAGCGTTGAGAAGATGTCTGCGCTTCGTCCCACCACCACATTTCTTGCTGCGCTTCGTCGACTGGCGGAGGACTTTTCTTTTCTTGTGAAACAGAAGTGGCGCGCGACATGTTTTCCATAACCAAAGACTTTTGGGCGTCGATCCACACACCGCCACTGACGCCGGCTAAAATGTGCCGTCGATTGATCACGCGGTGGCTGACGACAGTTTCCAATTCGCCTGGCGTCTCCATGCGTGGCAAACGTAAGGCACCTGCCGACGAAAACCGCTCCGCCTGCCAGCCAACCCGCGCGGCTAAATCTTCTTCCTCGATGACCGCCAGCGCCAATGCCAAATCAAACACATTGCGCAACTCGCCATACAGTGGATACTTCGCGCAGATCGCTTGGAATTGTTTCGTAAACGAGTCGGCAAATCTCCGGTTCAATTCATCCGATTGAAAAGTGTGAATCCGCTCGCCGCGGGCGGCGAGTAATTCGTTCTCGCTCAGGACACGCACACCCGGCCCGCGAAGGCGGTAGCAAGTCCGAGCGGCAGTCGCTTCCACAGGCGGATAGTCCATCGCAAACCACCAGCGCAACACGCTCATCGGCGGAGCGCTACCGTCGGAAAGTAATTCGACAGTATCAAGATAACTCCCCACACCTGCCACGCCGTCGGCAAGTCCCATCCCGATCAATTTCATGTGGTAATCTGCCAACAGCAGCACACGAGAAACATGGTTGTGTGCATCGATCCCAAAAAACTGTACATCCTGCCTCCCCAAACTCTCACGTAGCCCTGTGAGCCACGCCTGGCGTTCGCTGGTCTCAATCGGCTGGGAGTTACTGGTTTGCACGTAAGCTTGCGTGCGGGCAAGCGACTGTTGCCGTGGATTGATCGAACAACCGAACGCAGCCGTATCGTGTGTTTGGCGACGCCTCCAAAGCGTGAGCAAATCGTCCAACCGCAGAACTGGCTGACCCGTTTCCATGCTTAATAAACGACCGTCGCGTTCCGCCTGCCAATCGCCCGCGGGACCCGCCAATACTAAATCTCCCGATTCGGGAAATATCAAAACATATTTGATACGCTGCAAACCGGCCAGCGTGAGCATTTCTGGAGCCAACGGCTGGTGGAGTTGTTGACGTTGATGAATCGCCGCTTCCAATCGGGGCAACGAGACGAATCGCATTGGGGAGGTAGTGCGGACATTCCTGTCTTGCGAATCAGCCGGAACAGCGCTAAGGGCAACAGAAGCTGAGGAAGCATGCGATATATTCAGCGACCGGAGTGCATCAACAAACACTCCATTGGGAAAAGGTTCGACTTGGCCTTCGCCAGTGCCATTCTCGGCCCAGGAATCGGCCGCTACGGTGGACTCGATCAAATCGATCAGCGAATCGAAGTCGGCCTGTGCCGAGCCACCCGGTCGTCCTGAAGCCCCGCTATTGGAAGAGGGAAGTTTCTCCGTCGTTTGGCGATTCTCTTGAGCACCCAATTCACTCGGTGCAATCCCCACAAACATAAGAATCAGACCCGCTCCAACGATCAACCACTCGCACAGACGCCTGAAGTGCACTGCAGGGTTTGTTTGATACATGTCTGTTCCTCGCTTTGCCTGGAACCCCACCCAGACAGATTATGAGGCGTACTAGCGAGAATGTCCAGTTTGGTGGCAGTTCGCGTTCGAAGCCCACTACCACTGTCATTCCGAGGTCCACCGGGGGATCTACGCAGCATTGGAGTGCGTTGGCAGGCAAAGTCAGTAGTTTCAAATTGCAGGTCGGAAGATGCCGTCCCAAATGAGCCGTAGGCGCTAGCCTCGGGTTTTTCGGTGCTCCACCCGACGCTAGCGCGTTCGGCTCATAGGGAAATTGGAATTACTGAAAATAGATCCCTCGGCGGACCTTGAAATGACAAGTATGCACAGCGCATAAAAAAACGGCTCCTTGCAAACAGGGCAAGGAACCGTTGAGATTTCTAATGCTCAAGCGAAGCGATTAGCCAGCGCAACCGCAGCTTGGCTCGCAGCAAGCGTCAGCACATCCACACGAGGCTTCGCAGCAGTCGTCTGCACAACCACATGAGGCTTCGCAGCAGCACTTACGGGCAGCGCGACGAGCACGCAGCTTGCAAAGCAAACCGCATCGTTTCTTGCAGCAGCAAGGATCGCAGCAGTCGTCGGCACAACCGCAGCTTGGCTCGCAGCAGTTGTCAGCGCAACCACACGAGGCTTCGCAGCAGCTGTCTTTGCAGCACTTACGGGCAGCGCGACGAGCACGCAGCTTGCAAAGCAAACCGCAGCGCTTTTTGCAGCAGCAAGGATCGCAGCAGTCGTCGGCACAGCCGCAGCTTGGCTCGCAGCAATTGTCGGCACAGCCACAGCTGGGCTCGCAACAATCGTCTGCACATCCACAGCTAGGCTCGCAGCCACAACCGCCCAGCATGCCAAAGAACGCATTGGCGTTCGAGGCGCTGCTCAGCGCGATTGCAACGCTCAAACCTAGCGTCGACAGAAGAAGGTGATTTTTCATCGGGAGGCTCCTTGTTAAGGGGGGGAAAACTGTGGCCGCTGCCAAATTGGTTTGCTCGCCTCGCCCGCACGTTGATTGGTGATTTTAGTGCCGGGCGATACTAGCGATTGCTCCATCCGATAGCGGCTAACTCTCCATTGGTTATCAAAGCGTATCGTCGACCTACTCGTCGCAGCTTGACGAGATTCGGCAAATTGCCAACACCATAGAGCTTGTCCATTCCGGCTATCGCTTTCGTAACGATTGCGCCAAAACGTACCGGTTATTCTGGCCTTTGAAACGCGTGAGAAAGGCACAAAAAAAACGGCTCCAATCATTGATTGAAGCCGTCACTACCGTCTTATCTATAACTAAACCGTCACTGGCTCCTGGCAACCCAGCTCTTCCTCCTGGCGACGCTGCATCAGATCGTTCAGCGAGTTCCACCAACGATCGATTTTGCGGAAGGATTCGTCAATGATTCTCACCAAAGGCTCAATATCATCGATTGGCTTGAACAGGCACGCTTCGGCCCCGAGGCGGTGCGTTTCCATGACCGTAGTCACGTTTACCAGTCCAGTCAGCATAATTACTTGAATCCCACTATCCAGATTCTTTATCTCGTCCAGAAGTTGCAGCCCACTTTTATGGGGCATGTCGACATCCAACAAAACCAACCGGTATTGATGGCGCACAATTTCGTCCATAACATCAAGCGCATTGTTGACCGAAACCACTTCGAATCCGTGTTTTTCCAAACGCTTGGCAACCATTTGTGTCAACAGCGGATCATCGTCGACGTGCAGTACGGTTCTGCGATTATTGTGCATGATTTTCCCTTTTAAACTCTTTGCCTCTAGCTATTTAGAACCTATCCAAGTACTCATTGCCAGCACTGCTACTGCAGCAGTTCGGAGGGTTCTTGGATAGGCACTTAGCCATTCGGGTATACAGACTAAAAGCACATAAGCTTTTTTGCTGTCGATCGCGCCATAAAGTTGCCACTGGCACATTAGAACGTTGCGACGTGAATTGCAGCGTGTCAAATGTACTTAGGGTGTTCCCAGCAGAGATCATCAGCATCGGAATATTCATCACAGCCCAATTACCACAAAGAAGGTAGACATGCAACAAACCGTTCTTTCCCGATGAAATATCAATAACCATGGTTGAAGCATCTGAATTCCATCTCGATTGCCACGGCCTGAATACAACCTATTCTTTTCCACAGGGTTGCTGACAAACAATGAAACAATGTCTGACAAGTAATTCCAACATCAACGCGGACCAACAATTCGTCCCATGATCAACAGGGCCTGGAGATTCCAGACATGCAATCGACTCCGACCAAAGAACTTGTTTATTCCGACTTGGCAGGGGACGCAGATCTCGCCGAACTCGTTGAAATGTTTGTTGACGAGCTTCCCCAGCGACTTGAATTACTGCGCTCTCAAGCAGATGCCGCCGACTGGCTGGCGTTGCAGCGAACGGCCCATCAACTCAAAGGCTCGGGCGGAAGCTATGGATTCGGCCAGGTATCCACCACCGCCGCCAAACTCGAAGCCTCCTGTAAACAAGAAGGTCCTGAGCAAGAAATTCTAGCCGCCTACGAAGAATTGGAATCGCTCTGCCAAAGGATTCGCGCTGGCACACCTGAGTAATTACCGAGCGTTGTCAGATTTGTATTAGCAGGCTTGAATTCGCCCATCAGCGACTTCGCCAGCCACGACATCAAGAAACTCTCCGCATTCGGCGGATCGCTCCGAAACGACCACCGGCGCATATCGACAAGAAGTGCCAACTGCCTTACCAAGTGGATCATCCAAAGGCGATTCAACAAGCACCTTCAAGTGCCGGCCGCGCAGACTGTGGAAATAAGCGTCTTGCAATTCCGCTTCTACCACAGCGAGTTCACGCGATCTTAACTGCTTCACTTTCTTAGATAACTGTTCCGGTAAATCCGCCGCAGGCGTACCACGACGTGCGCTGAATGGGAAAATATGTATCTTTGAAAATCCAACCTGGCGGGCAACATCGCACGTTTCAGAAAATTCCGCGTCGGTCTCTCCTGGAAAACCGACAATCACGTCTGTGGTAATCGCCGGTCTTTCAAGCCGTTCCTGAAACAGTTGGCACCGATCAACAAACCGGCGACTCCCCCAACGCCGCCGCATGCGGCGCAGAACGCTGTCGCTGCCACTTTGCATCGAGATATGCAAATGGGGACAGACTTTGTCGCCATGGTCGGCCATCACTTCGATCAGTTCGCGCGTGACTTCGGTCGCTTCGATACTCGATAAACGAATGCGAAAATCACCCGGCAACTCGACCAAAGCTCGCACCAAATGCGACAACCGGGTCCACTCCGCTTTTGGCAATCGGCGATTCCAATCGACGCCGTAGTGGCCCAAATGAATGCCCGTGAGTACCACTTCACGATAGCCATTGTCAACCAGACGGCGAACTTCATCGCAAATATGCGCAAGCGGTCGGCTAGTTAATTCAGGCCGCACGTGCGGGATAATGCAAAAGCTACATCGCAACAGACAGCCGTCCTGCACTTTCACATACGCCCGATGTCGTCGGCCAAATCCGGAGATACCGGTCGGTACGTCAGACACACCAAACCGCCCCAAAAGATCGGGCAGTTCTCGCTTGTCGGTAAGCACTTCCGTAACGTTGGGCAAGGCCGCCACTTCTTCAGGAGCCCGTGTGGCATAGCAACCCATGACGACGATTTTGCTGGCCGGATTGTCGCGAGCCAGCCGGCGAATCACCTGCCGACTTTTGGAATCTCCCTCCGAAGTCACCGTGCAAGTGTTGACCACACACAAATCCGCAGGCTGGTGTTCCTCGGCATCCTGATAGCCAATCCCCAGCAACCCTTCACGCAGAAACTCCGTCTCGTATTGATTAACCTTGCAGCCGAGCGTGATGGTCTTTAAGTGCATGGGGGAAGGCGGAAAAATGTTCGTTGGGGGTGGAATTATTTTTTAGGGCGTGACTTTAATGTCTTTATCGAAGCGACGGTCATTCTCAGCAACTCGTCACATTCTTTTCGTAAGTCAGCCAATCTATTCTCTTGCATCATACCACTATCCGTCAATAATTCGATCCAGTAAAGAGTTTCGTCAAGTTCCTGCTCGACGATACCTAACTTTGCACTAGGCTCAGCATCCGAACGAGCCCGCGATGCCTCACGATAATTGGCTGCAACCGAAGTTCCTGACCTGAGCATCTGTTTCCCAATTACCTGAGCTTCGGTTGTACTCGGAAGAGCCCCAAACAATCGAATGATCCGCAAAGCAAACTCTTTAGTCCGATCACGCATCTGCTGATTCTTCATAAAATCCCCCTTCCCCCTTCAGGTCATTCCACCGCCTCAATCGTGCTCCACATCGACCCCTTGCTGCCTTCTATGTCGTCCTTGCCGTAGGCGTGGATTTGGTCGCGTTTTAGCTCTGCGTGTTCTTTGGTGGTGGTGAGTACCACAGCACGGCCTTCGGCGTCGACCTGTTTGGCGATTTTTTGGCACTGCTCTTTTTCGTGCCCAAATAGCTCGCGGAGCATCTTCCCGACATACTCGAACGTGTGATCATCGCTGTCCCAAAGCAAAACGTTATACTTCGGCTGGCGTTGGGCCTGCCTCTCGGCCTGGCGCTCCTTGGTCGGTACGATGGTTGCAACTGCCTCGTCTTCGTCTTGCTGAAAGCTGAACATGGTAGGTGACTTGCTGGAAAAGTTTATTCTTGGGAAAAGCTTAGGTGGTGTTCTGAACGAGTGCGCATTATATTAAACCCCCTGGGGGTGAGGGAACTCCCCCCACCGCCTTCCGGCGGCGGCTAGGACATTTCATTAGACCGTGTGTTTGTAACGAATCCACGATAATTATTTCCCGCCGAACTAAAAAACTTCCTGCCAGACACTCCCGTGACAACTTCCGAACAACACCCCAACCTGATTCAGGTTCTCGATTTCGTCGATTCCCATCGCCAAGCGTTTGTGGACGATTTGTTCCAACTGCTGCGCATCCCGAGCGTCAGCGCCGACTCGGCGTTTGCCGACGACATGTGCCGTGCTGCCGATTGGCTCGTTTCGCACTTTCGAGAAATGGGACTGGCAGTGGAGCTGATCGAAACAGCAGGCCATCCAATTGTTTATGCCGAGTCGCCCCCGGTCGAAGGCGCACCAGTCGCTCTTGTCTATGGCCATTACGACGTCCAGCCGCCAGATCCTTCGGACAAATGGATCACCCCTCCTTTCGAACCTACGGTGCGCGACGGCAACGTTTACGCTCGCGGCGCCTGCGACGACAAAGGACAAATGCTCACGCACGTCAAAAGTTTACAGTCGTGGCTAAAATCGTCTGGGAAGTTACCGCTGCAAGTAAAACTCGTGATCGAAGGCGAAGAAGAAGTCGGCAGCGAACACTTAGGAAGTTTCTTGGCCGACAACACAGAAAAACTCGCCTGCGACTGTGTGGTGATTAGCGACACGAGCCAATTCGCGCCAGGCGTTCCCGCCATTACCTATGGCCTGCGCGGCATCGCATATTTCGAACTCCATCTGACAGGGCCGAACCGAGATTTGCACTCCGGCGTGTTCGGCGGAGGAGTGACCAATCCTGCCAATGCGTTGTGCAAAATGCTCGCCGCACTGGTCGACGAAGAAGGCAAAATTCGGCTACCCGGTTTTTACGACGACGTCACTTCGCTCACCGACCGAGAGCGCGAAGAATGGCAAGCGCTGCCGTTTGATCAACAAGAATTCGAAAACCAATTGGACGTCGACGGAGTGACCGGCGAAGCGGGTTTCACCACGCTCGAACGGCGTTGGGCCCGACCGTCGCTGGATATCAATGGCATGACAAGCGGTTATCAAGGCGAGGGTGCCAAAACCGTGCTCCCGACGCGTGCGTCGGCCAAGTTCAGCTTCCGCTTGGTCCCCGACCAAGATCCCGCGAAAGTTACCGCCGCCTTGCGGGCATTCCTTGAACCCTTGGTACCCCCTGGGATCACGATGGAATTGGTCGAATACCACGGGGCAGCGGGGATCGCTTTCCCGCTGGAAAGCCCGTATCTTGAGGCAGCCGCGAACGCAATTGAAACTGGTTTCGAAGCGCGACCAGTTTTCATGCGCGAGGGCGGTTCGATACCGATTGTCAACCAATTCCATCAACGCCTCGGGGCGGAAGTCCTGTTGTTGGGTTGGGGACAAAACGACGATAATTTACACAGTCCCAACGAAAAATTTTCCTTAATCGATTTCCATCGGGGCGTGCGCGCCAGCGCGGCCCTGTGGCACGAACTCGCATCGCTTGCGCAAGGCCAGTAGCACCCATGCTCGACAAACGTTTTATTCTCGATAACACCGAACTTGTCCAAACGAACTGCGAACACCGCGGCGTGAAGGCCGACGTCTTGCGGTATGTCGCCCTGGAAACCGAGTGCCGCCAATTGCAACAGGAAATCGAAGAGCTTTCTCGCCAGGCGAATGTTGTCAGCAAGTCGATCGGCAAAGCAAAAGACGACGCCGAGCGCCAACAGCGCAAAGACGAAGGCCGAACACTCCGTGAGCAAAAAGACGAAAAACAATCGCATCTCGATCGCATCGCCGCAGAGGCAGGCGCGATTTACCGCAGCATGCCAAACCTGACTCACCCGGAAGCACCCATTGGCGACGAAGCACACAGCCGCGAATTACGCCAAGGCGAAGTGGAAGTACGACCGCTAAGTTTCCCGGTGCTCGATCACGTCGAATTGGCCGAGCAACACGACCTAATCGATTTCGAAGGCGGAGCACGCATCGCCGGCAATGGATTTTATTTTTTGAAGAACGAAGCCGTTCTTCTCGAATTGGCTTTGCAGCAGTACGCGATGGAGCTGTTGGTCGGAGAAGGTTTTGTGCCGACGATTACCCCAGATTTGGCCCGCGGCGAAATTCTTCAAGGCATCGGCTTCATTCCTCGCGGCCCGGAAACGCAAATCTACAGCATCGAAAACCACGACTTGAATCTCGTCGCCACGGCCGAGATCACACTGGGCGGACTTTATTCGGGACAAGTAATCGACCAAGACCAACTACCACTAAAACTGTGCGGCATCAGCCATTGTTTCCGCACCGAAGCTGGCGCCGCAGGCCGGGCGTCGCGGGGACTTTACCGGGTTCACCAATTTACAAAAATCGAAATGTTTGCCTTCACGCTTCCCGAGCAAAGTGAAGACATGCACAACTATTTCTGCGATCTGGAATGCAGATTGTTCGACGGCCTCGGCATTCCCTATCGCGTGATCGACACCGCCACCGGCGACTTGGGCGGGCCTGCGTATCGCAAATTCGACCTGGAAGCCTGGATGCCCGGTCGCGGGTCGAGCGGCGAATACGGCGAAGTGACCAGCGCCAGCAACTGCACCGATTACCAAGCCCGCCGGCTCAATATCCGCTATAAGGTGAAGGGCGAAAAAGGAACGAACTTCGTCCACACACTCAACGGCACCGCCATCGCCATTAGCCGCGCGCTGATCGCAATCATAGAAAATTGCCAACAAGCCGACGGCACAATCGTCGTCCCCGAAGCCCTACAGAAATGGGTCGGCAAAGCGCGCATCGGCAGCGCCGCGGGGTGAAGGAAGAAGTTAGATGCAAGAAGTGAGAAGTAGGAAAGAAAGACAGGAACACTCAGAAAAATTCCAGTTCCGACTGAGGCAAGACAGTTTGCAAGGTGACCGAGAAAATACGCTTAGGTTCGTTGAACAACTCGCTGAATTCTCGGTGAATTACAATTCAGACATCTGACAAACCATTCACCGTGCTCGTTGTGTTAAATAAAACACGCTCGCAAAGGCGCTAAGGCGCAAAGAAAAGAAATTTACTTGCGAAAAAACTTGCGCCTTAGCGCCTTTGCGAGAGACAATACCCGATCCAACACTACCGACGCGGATTGTTGTAGAGCACGTCGGCCAGCAACTCTGGCGAGCCCGATTCGGGCCCTCTTTCGTAATGCCAATCGTTGTGCGTTGGCACCAGCGATTCGTCGGCAGGCCAGGGGTCGAACGGCGCGCCGTCAAGTTCGCGGGCCAGTGCCGTGGAATCGAGCGTCACGTTCCCCGCACGCGGCGGGATGGGACCCGCTTCGATGCGCGGACAGCCCATCAGCAAATCGGGATCGTAACCACCCACGCGGTTTACAATTTGCGCAATCTGATACAGCGACAACTGCCGTGGCCCCCCCGCGTGGTAAAGACCCGCGAGATCGGTGGCCAATGCCCGCTCGTAAACAAGATTCAAACAGTCGGTGTACGTCGGCGTGCGGACTTCGTCGAAGTAGAGCGTCGCCGGTCGGCCCTTCTTAAAACGCGATTGGATCCAATCGATCGCGCCCGCATGGCCATTAAAACTCACGCCCATCGGCAACGAAATTCGCAACACGCACGCCTGCGGCATCCAATCGGCCAGCAGCCATTCCGCGGCAACCATCGTTTTGCCGTACACCGTCACGGGATTCGTTCGCTCTTGCTCGGTATACCCACCCTGTTCTCGTCCGGCATAAACCAGATCGATCGAATTATGCACCAATCGCACATCCGTGTCGGCAATGATCGAAAGCAAATTGATCAACCCCTCGACATTGGTTCGCCAAGCAAGCCGAGGATCCAGTTCGCAAGCGCGCAACGCGCAGTTTCCCGCACAGTTCAACACACTGCGAAATTGATAGCGATCGAAAAGTCGTGATAACGTCACCCGATCTTCGGCGTTGCACGCGATAATCCCCGGGCCAGCCAACCGCCAATTGTCTTGTTGGCGAATTCCCACGACCTGGCCAGGATATTTGGCCTGGAAATACTCGAGCGCATTGTACCCCGCTACGCCGGCAATCCCGGTGATCAACAGGGGCAGAGGGACTTGTGCTGATGTGCCAAAAGACATGATCGCAGCATTCTACGCCACTTTTATGCACGGCGAAACTGATGTTCATTTCGTTAACACTGCCGCTACCGCTTGTGGCTTAGCAGCGGAGCCTGCGACGGCTCGAATCGTGGATCGACTTCATAGACAACAAATCGCGGATCGTCGCCCTGATAAACCTGCCGCATCCAACCTGTATGGTCGCGACGCAGTTCTTTCAATGCAGCCTCAAATGGCTCCGCCTCCAGGAACCCAGGCATCGGCAAACTGGTCACGTACCGGGGCTGATGCGACTTTAAGATCGCTTTCAGCTCTTCTGCCGTGACAAGCTCTTGCTCGCTATCCCCGTAGAACAATCGCTCTGGACGATACACAAAAGGACGAAACGATTTGCGATCGCAATAAAGCGAGACCATCGAATCGAATCCCGAGGCAATCACATCCTCGGAAGACGTATTCTCGCGAATCCATCCGAACATTTGCTGAAACGAAGTCCAATGGACGTGTTCGTCGGAAAGTTTCGAATAAGGATAATTAGTCTTGTTCGTGAGTCTCCAATGCTTCTCAAGTAGCCCTAAGTTGCATAGGACCAAGACTCCCATCACTGCGCCACTAGCCCATCGCACAGAGGGCCTTGTGAAACGCACTCCTGTGATTTGCGCTAGTTGCACAAGCCCTTTGAGAAAATAGGCGATGATCAGCGGCATGATCGGAATCAGGAATCGATAAGGGGGCCACGACCAGATCAAAATAATCCCCAAATACCCGGCCATAAAATGCGGCAACGCTTGTCGAGTACGAAGTTGCGTAAAAACGAAAAACCAGGGAATCAACCCCAACAACGTGATCGCCGGCAGTATCCATGGAGAGTCGAAACTCTGACGGATTGCATAAATCAGACCTTCGAAAGCTAACTCCGTGCTTCCGTTAGCAGTCGCTAAACTGTTCACATCGACTACACGCAAACTCTTTTCAAATCCAGTGCTCGACCAGCATCCGAAATAATCGGTGTAGTAACCGTCAACTTGGTTTTGGTCCCAAATGCCTCGTCCGGTGACGCTCCAAAGCATCCAGGGGACAACAACAATACTCGCGCCCAGCGCGAACCAATGCAGCCGTTGTTTCGACCGGAAAAGCAGCCAGGCTACTATAACAACCAAGGGTGCCCCAATCATGCGGCACAGAAACGGCAAAGCCGACAGCGCGCCTAAGCCAATTTCAGCAATTTTCGAACGTCCCGATTTCAAAAGAAAATGGTCCACCCCCCAAAGCGCTACTATTACGACTAAAAAGAACAACATCTCTGCCATCGTAGTCGTACTGAAGTAAAGAAACGAAGCAGCGGTAGCCGTCAACACGGATGCTGAAATCGCAACAGCTCGCGTGAAATATCCGAATCGCAAAACATACAAATACCCAATCGCAAGCGCCGCCGCTGCCGACGCAACACTAAACCACTGCATCACGACGACGTTGTCGGGAAATGTCGACCATATCTTCCAGACGGCGGCGAGAACCGCCGGATAAAGAATCGGGTACTTGGTTTGGGGTGGAGTTCCAGGCACGCCCATCAATCGATAGCCATCGCCATCGGCAAGCGATTTGGCGGTGCCCACATAAATGGCGTCATCGTGAAACACCCCACAAACACCTCCCGCCATCCGCAAACCGCCCGTGATCAACATCAGCACGAACAGGCCCAGCGCGACCAAATAGTCGCTTCTTTTCAAACCCTGGACCGAACTAATAGTCATCCAACTAACCTCTATTTAGAGCACGGCTCAAAAGTTTTTCTCTATTCGGATTCACCACGGAGACACAGTTCGACTTTTGCACTTTTGGGCTCAGGAACCACCGTAATTTCGTCAAAAAAAGAATAGAACACGAATAAACGCGGATAAAATGGATTGGCACCGATTACGAAATAGTTGAGAGATTCGTTCTCATGGACACTGTTCTCCGTACACAGAAAAAAAACTGCGGAAATCCGCATGATCCGTGTATATTTGCGTTCTATTCTGTTTGTTAAAAAGTGCAAAACTCGAAGCCAGAGGACACGGAAAAAAGTAACGCTAATCTGCACATACTCCACACTGATCAAAAATTAGTTAGCGAAGATAAGTGCAGAAAAGCGTTCAAAAAACTTTCTTCTCTGTGTCCTCCGTGCCTCTGTGGTAATGACTCCGGAACTCCGCCCTGCTGGTCCAAAAAGATAGCTCACCGACCCACTGGACTTGTCTCGGAGCTTGAAATAAGCGTCTCAAGAGGCCTTTCTATGACCTAGGTTTTTAAGGGTCTCTCCGATCGATCCCTGCGCACTGTCTGATTGGTCCGGTAATACACAATGTGACAATTAAGATGGCAACAAAAACCGCTAAGAAGAAAACCTCTCCAAAAACACCAGCCAAGCGAACGGCTGCGAAGCCGCGTAAAGCGAAACCGAAACAAGCGGCACAGTCGCTCAGCGTGCTGCTACGTGTTCACAATCAAGTGCACACGCTCACCGGCTTCATCGAGCGGGTGTTGAGCGCCCCCTTGGATGTCACCCCCGAAATCGTGATCGTCGACGATGGTTCGACCGATGGCACGCACGAACTTATTCAGGAACTCGCAAAAACTCGCCCCACAATTCGAATCATTCGTCACAACCACACCATAGGGCAGGCCAAGTCCCTGCTTGCCGCATCAAAAACCATGACGAGCGAATTGGCCGTCATTCTGGATGCAGACGCTGGTTTCAACTCGATGGACTTGCCGCGCCTGCTAAAGCCGGTTACCGAGGATGTCGCGGATGCCGCACTCGGTTCGCGGTTCTTGTCGCGCGATTGCCGCCAAGTCTCCGGTTATCGCCGCAAGCTCTTTGCCCGCCTCACCACCAAAGTCAGCAATTTCATCAACGGCATCGATCAAACCGACATCCAGCCCCATGGCATTCTGATCCGCAAAGAGATACTCGAAAAAATTCCCCTGACACAAACGGGGCAAGAGATCGCAACGGAGCTTGTCACAAAACTCTCAAAATGGAATCTGCGGATGGTCGAAGTCGCCGTTACGCAAGACACACGGATCGAGTCGGTCGGATCGCAGTTTGGCATCAGCGATTTCTTCCGCACCGTGAAAACTGTGCTGAAATACCGCTACTTCGACCGTCAGTTCACGTTGCACGATGGTTTTAATATTCTGGTCAGCGTTGGCAGCGCCCCCAAGTTTAACCGCTGGCTGGTGAGCAAGATCTCGCCCTACTTCGGAAAACGGATCCTCGAAGCCGGCTCTGGGATCGGAAATCTTACCGAGCTGTTCAGCCACAAAGATCGACTGGCGTGCGTCGACTTCGATCCGTTGTACGTCGAACGGCTCCGCCAACGCTTCGGGCACATGGACAACATGTCGTTCCACGAGTTCGATCTCAACAAGCTTGGGACATGCAAAGAACTAAAAACCGCACACCTCGATACGATCGTGTGCGTCAACGTGTTAGAGCACATCGAAGACGACCGCCGTGTGTTGAAAAGTTTCGCAAAACTGCTGGAACCGGGCGGCCAAGTCGTGCTGCTGGTCCCTGCCAACCCCGACTTATACACTAATGTGGACCGCACCTTGGGCCACTTCCGCAGGTACGCGTTCGAAGAAGCAACCGCCAAGATGGAAGAAGCTGGCCTCGATGTCGTTCACTGCAGCGGTTTCAATCGCCTCGGAGCCATCGGCTGGTACGTCTCCGGAAAACTGCTAAAACGTTCCACCCTTTCGTCCCGCCAAATGAAGCTCTACGAATGGCTACTTCCCGTGGCAAAGCTCATCGAACGCCTCACGTTCCTGCCACAGCTGTCGGTAATCGTAGTCGGCCGCAAGCCGCTTCCCAAACGCACCAAACAGGCTTGAAATTTATCCCGCCCGCCGGCGTCGAAGAAACGCCGCGTAGTCGGCGGGGGTGTCGATGCCGCGGGTTGGTTCGTCGGCGAGGGCCACCTGGATGGTTTCGCCCAGTTCGAGTACGCGCAGCTGTTCCAGATTTTCGATCCGCTCAAGCTGCCCGGTTGGCAACGTCGCCAGGCGCAGCAGCAACTCGCGACGGTACGCGTAAATGCCAATGTGTTGGTGAAACATCGCCGGCGATGCGGTCAGCAATTCGTCGTGCCACTCGCGCGGATAGGGGATCGGGCTGCGGCTGAAATAGAGTGCTCGGCCTGCCGTGTCGAACACCACTTTTACGCAAGCTGGGTCTTCCAACAGTGAACGCTCGCGAATCGGCGTGGCTAACGTCGCCATTCCCGATGCGGGATTATCTTGCAGTGATTCAATCAACCGGTCGATGGCTGCCGGGTTGATCTCCGGCTCGTCGCCTTGCAGGTTGACGACAATCTCCGCCGGCGGTAGCTGCCGCACGGCTTCCGCCACGCGGTCTGTCCCGCTAGGGCAGTCGGGGCTGGTCATCACCACCTGGCTCCCAAACCGACGTGCTTCGGACGCAATGTCCTGATCGTCGGTGGCGATTACCACCTGGGCGGGCAATTGTGCCTGGCAAGCGGCATCAAAAGTATGCTCCAAAACCGTTTTCCCCGTCTCGCGCAGCAGCAACTTATCGGGCAAACGGGTCGAGCGCCGCCGGGCCGGAATCACTAGCAAACAGGTTTTGGCAGGGAATGTCGGCATGAAACAAGAATCCTTAGCTCGTCGGACGGGCACGATTGATAGCAAAAAACCATGGCCCGTTCTACATCAATCACTCGCACCCGCTTTGACTCGACATTTTCCAAAAGCTGGCAAAGCCCTACAATGAAGTTCGAGCAAGTGGACAGCAAAGCCATGTCGGCAACAACTTGCTAGCAGCTATTAAGCTCCGAAAGGAATTCTGAAATCTATGTGTGGCATCGTTGGTTATGTGGGACCTCGCGAAGCGGTCGATTTCTTGCTGGAAGGACTGCGGCGATTGGAATATCGCGGCTACGACAGCTCGGGTGTCGTCACCCTGGAAAACGACCAGTTGTCGGTCACCAAAACTGCCGGGCGAGTCGACGACCTGGCGCATGCGCTGAAAGACCGATCACACTCCGGAAACGTTGGCGTCGGCCACACGCGCTGGGCAACCCACGGCGCGGCCACCGACGAAAACGCCCATCCACATCTCGACGGCAGCCAAGTTTTGGCGCTGGTGCATAACGGAGTGATCGAAAATTTTCGCGCCATCAAACAGCGGCTCCTCAATCACGGCTGCGAGTTCCGCTCGGCGACCGACAGCGAAGTGATCGCGCAACTGCTGGCTTACGAACTCGAATCGTTGCCCAAAGAAATCTCCGCAAGCGCGGACCCTTACGCCACGCTTGTCGAAGCAGTGCAAAACGCATTGGCTCAGCTCCAAGGCACCTACGGCTTGGCCGTTGTGTTTCGCGATTGGCCCGATGCGATCGTTGTCGCTCGGCTCGGGAGCCCGCTAGTAATCGGCATTGGCAATGGGGAACACTTTATCGCCAGCGACGGTTCTCCCCTAGTGGGGCATACGGAAAAAATCGTCTACCTGGCCGATCACGAAATTGCCGTGGTCACCGCCAACGCGATCCGGGTGATCCACCGCGACCAGGGCGACGTCGGACACGATATCAAACTGCTCAAACTCGACAGCACCGACGTCGAACTGAACGGCTATGCCCACTACATGCTCAAGGAAATCTACGAGCAGCCGGAGACCGTGCGCAATGCGCTGCGTGGCCGACTCGATCGGGATGCTGCCACAGCCGTGTTTGGCGGCTTAAACATGTCGCCGCAACAATTGCAATCGGTCCAACGGTTCGTGCTCACCGCCTGCGGCACCAGTTGGCACGCTTCGCTGCTGGGCGAATACATGATCGAAGCACTCGCCCGGATTCCCGTCGAAGTGGAATACGCCAGCGAACTGCGCTACCGCAACCCGCCGCTGGCTCCGAATACACTTTTGTTCGCGCTCACGCAAAGTGGCGAGACCATCGACACATTAGCCGCCCTGCGCGAAATGAAACGCAAAGGCTATCCCACCATGTCGATCTGCAATGTGGTGGGCAGCACCATTGCGCGCGAAGCCGACGGCGGCATTTATTTGCATGCCGGGCCGGAAATTGGTGTCGCCTCGACCAAAGCTTTTACAGCACAGTGCGTGGTGATGGCGCTGTTAGCGTTGTATTTCGGTCGGCTTCGCGATCTGAGTTACGAGGCGGGGCTGAAAATAATCGACGCTCTGGAACAGCTTCCCGACCAGGTCAAGCAAGCTCTGCAAACACATGACGAAGCCCGTCGCGTTGCCGAAAAATATGCCGACGCCAACAATTTTCTTTATCTGGGCCGGCTCTATAACTTCCCAGCAGCGCTCGAGGGCGCGCTGAAGCTCAAAGAAATTAGCTACATCCATGCCGAAGGATATCCGGCCGCAGAAATGAAGCACGGCCCAATCGCGCTGGTCGACGAACATACGCCAAGCGTGGTAATTGTGCCGCAAAGCGCGGTCTACGACAAAGTGTTGGCCAATGTCGAAGAGATCAAAGCCCGCGGCGGGCCAGTGATTGCGATTGTCGACGACGGCGACAACCGCGTCGCTGAAATAGCCGACGACATCATCCAGGTCCCCACAGTCACTGATTTCCTGCAACCAATAGTAGCCAATGTGCCTCTGCAACTCTTGGCCTACCACATTGCTCTAGTACGCGGCTGCGACGTCGACAAACCGCGCAACCTGGCCAAGAGCGTGACCGTGGAATAGAAAGAGTTGACACAATTGCAATAGTCCCAAAGGGACGAAATATAATAGCCCGGGGCAAGGCTTGGTGAGCGAGGCGAGCTAGGCCGCAGCCCTGGGTTAAGTGTGCAAACGAAAGTTCGGCCGAGCGAGAAGCGTTGCCGTCAATCGGCACGCAGCCGAGGCCGACACACAACCGTCCCGGCGCGCTGGGAATTTCGTCCTCGATTGCGCACCGGCATGTTGCAACATCAACCGCTCGGACGATGGTGCGCCTTCTCTGCCAACCCAGGGCTCGCGCCCTGGGCTGTCATATTTTGCCCCTTCAGGGCATCTTGACAATTGTTGGACTGCCCAACTACCGCTTGGGCGCGTCGTCGACCATCGTGTTGAGCATCGTGCCAATCAGCGCGGTGGTTTCGCCATTCGAACCGCCACCCCCCTGCCCCACGACCATTACCTTGGGCGTGATGGAAATATTACGTTCGCCGATGATCTTCAACAGTTCGATTAACGCCGCGTTGCCGCTGCCAATTTGCTCGGCGATCAGCTTGTAGGCGTTCGCCTGCGCATCCGCTTTGATCTTCACTGACTCGGCCTCCGCCTCGGCTGCGATCACGACCTTCATTTTATTCTGCTCAGCAATCTGCACTTCATAAGCCGCGGTGGCGAGCCGTTTTTCTTCCTCGGCCTCTTGCTCGGTTTTGGTAAGCTGCTTCTTCTGCTCCGCAGCCCGTTGCTGCTCGCGGAAGGTTTCCTGTTCTTGCAGTGCGATTTCGCGATCGGTTTGCGTCTTGAGCAAGTTACCAAGCGTCTCCTCGTTGCCCACGTCGCCAATGCGAACGCCAGTGATGGTCACACCAATCTTGCTCAATTCTTCCTGCAACATCGTTTTGGACTGAGATTCTTGCTTGGAACGCTCCTGGACGTAATTGAGTGCTTTGACACCTTCTGCATTGTTGCGGAAAATGGCACGGACGACCGAATTCATCACGCTCCGAAGCCCTTCTTGATCGTCGCCCACACTGGCTACCAATAAAGGCGCGTCGTTGGGATGAATCTCATATTCAATCCGTACGTCGACCGGGAACGTAAATCCGTCGGACGTGCGGACCATGATCTCGCTCTCTTCGTCGCTCCTGGTATGCTGAGCTGAGCCAGCCGTATAAAGCTTGATTTGCTTCCGGGTAGAAATCGTCGTTACTTGGTATGCCTTGGTATGGCTGTAATCGTAATACTGATCGGGAATCAAAGGTGTACGCCAAATGCCCCGTTGTCCAGGATCAACAAGCTTACTTGAGCCACTTACGGCTTCCCCGGTTCCATGAGGGGGAGAAATACCCACATTCGACTTGACGACGCCGACCTCCGCTTTGCGGATCGTTAATAGATCGGCAATTTCTTTCTTAAAGAGCTTCGGATTGAACCGGTACTTACCCGGCTTCAAGACGGACGTTTGTGGTCCCTTGAATCCTCCACCATCCGTGAGGAAGTGTTCCGCATTTTGCATGTCCCTTTCAGTGCCTGGCTCCCACACGGGGGCATAGGTGGCACCTGGGGGCAAGGCTTTGCCATCGGCAGCGGTCAGCATACCGACCGTGCCCTGTTCGATTTCGATAACATCGACCTTGTCGACCTTGTAAATAAAAGGCCAATACCAGGGATGCCAACCGGGGCCTAGAATGCGCGCTTGGGGGCCCTTCTCGCCTTCGGTAGCGATAATCTGTCCGGGCGGCAGTGACTTGAAGCCGATGTTCTTGGTCACCATGCCGATCGAGTTTTCACCCACATACTGGAACGATGCCAGTGTAAAAAACACAGCCAGCACCAACATTGCAAACACCAAAGAAACAATCCGCAGCTGCAGAGAACGAACCTGCACTGCGCCGGCCACGATCATGCCGGCTAATACGACACCTGCTAACAGAAAAATTGTAGGCATGGCAGACATGACTAATACCTCCCCAAAGAATTTGAAAGAAGAGCGTTGGCCGACTGAAAATCGCAGCGGCCCAAAAGCTCCTGAAAATCGGCATAAACCGTCTTCATGAATGTAGCTTACGCCTGTCGCAATCCACCCTGCAATGGACGGTTCCAGCAGTTCCGAGTGCTTATTCGCCGCAGCCGGGCGATATTGCCCCTTTATTGGGCCCAAACGGACCGAATCGGTGGTCGAGGGCTTCTTGGCCAAAGGCCTCACGTCACCGTAGCCTGGGGCAACGCCCCAGGAATCGAAAGAGAGAAACATTTTTGGCCAAAGGCCATATTCATCTTGAACGCAGGTGAATACGGCTTTCAGCCGAAGATTACGGAACACTTTCAAACCTGAGGCGTTGCCCCAGGCTACGGTAAAAATGGCCTTCGGCCAAGAAGGCAAGGGTAACTGCCCCGGTTGCTTGCCAAGTGGCCAGCAGCTAAACTTAAACATTCAGTTACCAAAAAAACCGCAAGAACCCGAGCCCCACATGTTGGCCGTCATTCAAAATCCGTATCCCGTTGGTGTCGAAGTCGGCATCATTGCGATTATTGGAAGACGACGGCCCTAGGGTTGGGATCGGCACCAAACCGACACACCACACAGCCCTGAGGCCGAAACCGGCTTCAGGGTTTTTTTATTGGGGAAGAGGGCAGGGGACAGAGGTCGGAGGTCAGGGAGGGGAACGAGATATTGATTGGCAATATCTCAAATGAATTCCGATTCAACGAGAAAGTACGATGAACGATCATAAAATCCAAAGCCACCGTGACCTAAGGTTTGGCAGCTGGGAATGAAGATCACTGAGGATATCTATACATTGACGCGTGCGTTTCCCGATGACGAGCGTTTCGGTTTAATCAGCCAGCTTCGGCGAGCGGCTGCGTCGGTACCGGCAAACATTGCAGAGGGAAACGCCCGATCATCCACAAAGGAGTATCTGCGGTTTCTTTCAATTGCAACAGGCTCCCTGGCTGAAGTTGAAACTTTTCTAGAACTTGCAAAGCGACTGGACTTCGGCGACCCGGAACAAGTCATCGACATATTGGAAAGCATCGGCGAAGAAAGACGAATGCTCCGCGGCCTCCAACGCGCACTCCGCACAAAACTATAACACTCCGATCCAAATCTCTGCTCCCTGTCCTCCGACCTCTGACCCCTGACCTCTCACTCCAATGCACATCCAAATCTACGACACCACGTTACGCGACGGCGCCCAGGGCGAAGGGGTGAATTTTTCGCTCGAGGACAAACTACTGATTGCCCGGCGGCTTGACGAACTGGGCTTCGATTTTGTCGAAGGCGGCTACCCGCTTTCCAACCCGAAGGATGCCGAGTTCTTTCAGCGGCTGGCCGAGAAACCGCTTTCCCACAGCCTCGTCTGTGCCTTCGGCATGACCCGACGCCGAGGGATGGAGCCGGCCGACGATCCCGGGATGCAATCGCTACTCAAATCGCAAGCGCCCGTGCTAACGATTGTTGGCAAGACGTCCGATTTTCACGCTACCGAAGTTTTGGGAGTATCGCTCGAAGAAAACGTAGAAATGATCCGCGACACGGTCGCCTATCTTTGCGGCGAAGGTCGCGAAGTGATTTACGATGCGGAGCATTTCTTCGACGGCTGGAAGGCCAATCCTGAGTACGCGCTGCAAACTATCCGAGTTGCCGCGGAAGCGGGGGCGTCGATGGTGGTGATGTGCGACACCAACGGCGGCACGCTGCCGGAGGAAATCGCCGCAATCACCAAAGATGCCGGGGCCAAGCTCGACAAACCGCTGGGCATCCATACCCATAACGACTGCGAGCTGGCCGTGGCCAATTCGCTCGCTTCGATCGATGCCGGGGCGGTCCACGTGCAGGGAACCATCAACGGCTTCGGTGAACGGTGCGGCAATGCCGACCTCGTTTCGGTCGTCGCCAATCTGGCTTTGAAAAAGCAAGACTACCAAGTTCTGGGCGGCACAGGGGTCGAACATCTGACTGAGCTGTCGCGCTACGTGTACGAAATCGCCAACATGCACTTCCGCGGGAGTCAACCTTTCGTCGGCCCCAGCGCCTTTGCCCACAAAGGTGGCATGCACGTTCACGCCGTCGCGAAGGTGGCAACAAGCTACGAACACATCAACCCCACGGCGGTTGGAAACGAACGTCGCATACTGGTAAGCGAACTCTCAGGCCGATCGAATATTATCGCGATGGCGACCAAGCTCAATCTGCAAGGTGATAAATCACTGATGGATCGGGTGCTCAAACAGGTGGTCGATCTGGAAAATCGTGGTTACCAGTTCGAGGCGGCCGGGGCTTCGTTCGATTTGTTGGTCAAACGCACCGCGGGAGAATACCGTCCGCATTTCGAGCTTGTGCAATATCACACGAGTGTCGTAAGCCGCGGTGGCGAACCGGTCACCGAAGCCACGGTGAAACTGATCGTCGACGACCGCCTTCGGCACGAAGTGGCCGAAGGCGACGGCCCCGTCAACGCCCTCGACGCGGCTTTGCGAAAAGCACTCAACGGACATTTTCCGAGCTTGAACGAAATGCACCTGGTCGATTACAAAGTACGCGTGATCAACTCCGACGCCGCCACTGCGGCCAGCGTTCGCGTAGTGATCGAAAGCAAAGACGACGGCGACGTCTGGGGTACGGTCGGTGTGCATGAAAACGTCATCGAAGCCAGTTGGCAAGCGCTCGTGGATAGTGTCGAGTACAAATTGTGCAAAGAAGAGAGGTCAGAGGTCGGGGGTCAGAGGTCGGAGAGTTGATGCTCGTCGTATGTCGCTGCCTTCTGTCCCCATATGTATTAGTCCGTGAACCATTGAATCTTGATCCCGATCGTTCTGTAATACTTTTCAGATTTATTTGAACGCCTCACCCCAAAACCAACCTCCAGCCCAATGTCTTCTGACCTCCGACCTCCGACCTCCGACCTCTCTTCACAATACGATCATGCTGCCGCGCAGAGCAAGTGGTATCCCATCTGGCAAGAGAAGGGTTATTTTCATGCCGAAGCCGATGACCCGCGGCCACCTTTTACGATTGTCATCCCCCCGCCGAACGTCACCGGCGCGTTGCACCTGGGCCACGCGCTGAACAACACGCTGCAAGACATCCTCTGCCGCATGAAGCGAATGCAAGGTTTTAATGTATTGTGGATGCCGGGGACCGACCACGCGGGCATCGCCACGCAGGCGGTCGTCGAACGGCGACTGCTGGAAGAGGAAGGCAAATCGCGGCACGACTTGGGCCGCGAAGGCCTGGTGGAGCGCATTTGGCAGTGGAAAGAACAATACGAAAAACGCATCATTGGGCAGCTCAAACAGTTGGGTTGTAGCTGCGATTGGGATCGAAAGCGGTTCACGCTCGACGACCAATGCGCCCGCGCCGTGCGCGAAACATTTTTTAAGTTGTTCAGCGACAGAAAAATCTACCGCGGCAAACGGCTGGTCAATTGGGACACGTTCCTGCAAACCGCCGTGAGCGACGACGAGGTGTTCCACGACCCCGTGAAAGGCCACTTCTGGCATTTTAAGTATCCCGTGATTGATCCACAAAAGGGCGAACCGAAGCACGTGACCATCGCCACCACGCGCCCCGAAACCATGCTCGGCGACACCGCCGTTGCCGTGCATCCCGACCCTGCGCGCCAACTCGATAAAGTCGAAGCCGAGTTAAAAGAAAAACTAGCCGCCGCACCCGCAAAAGAAAAAGACGAAATCCAAGCGCAAATCGAAGCCCTTGGCGATCGACGCCAGTCGATCCTGCCACAGTTGATCCAACTACGCAAAATGGCTGCGCGAGGAGTCCAACTCGAACTCCCCCTCACCGGCCGCACGATCCCGCTGATTGCTGACATCTGGGCCAAGCCCGAACTCGGCTCCGGCTGCGTAAAAATCACACCTGCCCACGACGAAAACGACTATCAAGTCTGGCAACGCAACATAGACATCGGCGCGATCAACATCCTCAACCCCGACGGCACACTCAACGAAAACGCCCCCGAAAAATATCAAGGGCTCACGATGAAGAAGGGGCGTACTGCGGTGGTCGCCGACATGGAAGCCGCCGATCTGCTGGTGGAAATCGAAGACCGCGAAATCGACCTCGCCCACAGCGACCGCAGCAAAACGCCCATCGAACCCTACCTGGCCGACCAATGGTTCGTAAAAATGGACGAATTGGCACAGACCGCCATGGACGCCGTCACCGATGGCCAGGTAAAAATCCTCCCCGAGCGCTACACAAAAACGTACCTCGATTGGCTCAGCGAAAAACGCGACTGGCCCGTCGGCCGCCAGCTCTGGTGGGGACACCGGATCCCGGTTTGGCTTTGTAAAACTCAGATTAAACCGGACTATTCGAAAAATTTGGCGGATCCCCAGGTAGTTGATCCTAACGTTAGTCTTTCGCTAGCCTCTGAGACAATCTCAGAAGTCAAGAAGCAACTATCCGAATTCCTGAGGGCCCAAGGAATTCAAGCCTCAGAGTATGAAGTAAGTCTACACGATCATTCCTATTTACATATTTGCACCATGAGTGATGCATGTGATTCAGCACTGCTCGAGCTTAAGCGCTATCAGAATGGAGAGGCAACTCCTCAGAAAGATGTTAGGACCACAGTTCAAGAACTGATGCGCTCACTTGGCCCAATTGAGCGCGAAGACGACGTCCTCGACACCTGGTTCTCCAGCGCCCTCTGGCCGCACTCAACATTGGGTTGGCCGGAGGAAACGGCGGAGCTGAAAAAGTTTTACCCCACCAGCACGCTCATCACTTCGCGAGACATCATCACGCTGTGGGTCGCGCGGATGGTGCTTACCGGTGTGTACAACATGGGCGAAGTGCCGTTTTCTGAGGTTTACATTCACCCCAAGATTCTCGACGGCTACGGCGAGACGATGTCCAAGAGTAAAGGAAACGGGGTGGACCCGCTCGACGTGATCGAAAAATTCGGGGCCGACGCCCTACGGTTTGGCATCGCGTATCTCACCACCGAAACGCAAGACGTCCGCATGCCGGTGGAATTTGAATGTCCCCATTGCCAAACGCTCATCAAACAAACCAAAAAGAACCGCACGTTGACCCGCATCGAATGCGACAAATGCGGCAAACCGTTCAGCACGCAGTGGGCCGAATCACATGGGACTGACGATGACCGAGCGCTCCCCCGCGGGGCGGTGGTCAGCGAACGGTTTGAACTGGGCCGTAATTTTTGCAACAAGCTCTGGAACGCCTCTCGGTTTGCACTGATGAATCTCGAAGGTTACGAAGCGGCCGCGGTCGACGATGCCGATTTGTTGCTTGAAGACCGTTGGCTCCTGTCGCGGCTGGCAACCGTCACCGACAAAGTGACTGCCGCCTTGAACTCATACCACTACGCCGACGCGGCGCGGGCACTCTACGGATTTGCCTGGGACGAGTTCTGCAGTTTTTATGTTGAAATGGTCAAGTCCCGTTTTGCCGAACCCAAACAACGGGCAACCGCCCAACGGGTGATCGCCCACGCGCTCGACACGCTGCTGCGGCTGTTGCATCCGATGATTCCGTTTTTGACCGAGGAAGTTTGGCAACTGCTGGGGCAGGTGGCACCGGAGCGTGGATTGGCGAAACCGCAAGCGGCGGCGGAAAGTGTTTGCGTTGCCGAATGGCCGGAGGCGGATGCATCGCACATCGACAAAACAATTGAAGAGCAGTTTGCCGATTTCCAGAAGGTATTGGGTGCGGTGCGCGAACTGCGCCAGTCGCAAAACATTCCGCCCAAGGAAGCAATTACATTTGTTGTAACTTGTGAAAAAGCCACAGCCGACTTACTTATGCCATTGCAGCCTTACTTTGAATCGATGGCACGGGCAACACTAGAAGACGCTGGGGTCACCGTTGTAAGCTCTCCGCGGACGGCAAGCAAGTCGCTCTCGGGCATGGCCGTTCATGTTGATATCAGCGAATTTTTCGACGTCGATGCCGAACGGACTCGACTGGAAAAAGAGCGCGACCAACTCGCCAAATTCGTCAAGTCACTCGCAGGCAAACTCGGCAACGAAAATTTTGTCAGCCGCGCCCCCGCCGAAGTGGTCGACGCCCAGCGACAAAAACTCGCAGAAGCCGAAGGGCAAGTCGCATCCCTCGAAGCGGCACTGGCCAAATTGGGAGACTAATTAGAATCTTTAGTACAGCAGCGGCTATGTTATTGAACCACGACGGCACAACGAGCACTACGTGAAGATAAATAGCTGGTTAAAACAACAATATGCGTCTTTCCAATAAACCAATCAACTCTGTGTGACAACCGCTTTACCCTCTGAATAGCTTGAATCGCCCGAAAAAATTTCGCAGCAATTCCATTTCGTCGTGTCCGTTGTGCCGTTGTGGTTAAACATTGCGATGTAGTATTGGGTCGTTGAAATGAAAGAATGGTTCATCGCGCAAGACCCGGTCTTCCAGGCCTTTTTGGCTGGGGTGTTTACGTGGTCGATCACCGCGGTTGGATCGTTGGTGGTTTTCGGCTTGTTGAAAGTCAACCGTCTGTTCTTGGACGCGATGCTCGGATTCTCCGGCGGCGTGATGTTGGCGGCCAGTTATTGGTCGTTGCTGGCTCCCGCGATTGAAATTGCTGAACGAAGCGGGACACCTGGCTGGCTGCCACCGCTGGTCGGTTTTCTAGCCGGCGGCGCGGCGTTGTGGGTTCTGGACAAATCGCTGCCGCATCTGCATCTATTTTTGCCGATCAGTCAAGCCGAAGGACCCCGAACGAGTTGGGAACGATCGATACTCTTGGTAACAGCCATCACACTGCACAACATTCCCGAAGGTTTGGCAATCGGCGTCGCCTTTGGCGGCGTGGCCACCGGAATGGAAGGCACCAGCTTGGGTGCCGCACTTGCATTGGCAATTGGCATCGGCATCCAAAATTTTCCAGAAGGTGTCGCGGTAGCCTTGCCACTGCGTGCTGAAGGGCTAAGCCGCATGCGTTCGTTCTGGTTGGGACATCTCTCGGCAGCTGTCGAACCACCCGCCGCCGTGTTGGGCGCCGTCGCCGTGATGTATGCCGCCCCGCTGTTGCCCTATGCACTCAGCTTCGCTGCCGGGGCGATGGTCTACGTGGTGGTCGAAGAACTGATCCCCGAGTCGCAACAAGGCCGACATACCGACGTAGCAACCATCAGCCTAATGCTTGGCTTCGTGGTGATGATGACGCTCGACGTAGCACTAGGCTAATAGTACTAGGCTAAATGCAACGCTTGCAAAGAACACTAGAATAGCCGCGACTCTACGAGTCGCCGGGACCTGCGGGTCGTAGACCCGCGGCTACCCCTATCCCCAGCCCGGCCTGCGATTCTATAATGGACACAAAGTCTTAGCCCTTCACTCAGCCAGCAACCACCAAGCCAAGGTGCCGATCATGCCAGTGGCCATGGAATTAGCGCGGATAATTATCAGCGAAATCAACAGCGAACAAGTCATTTACTTGAAAGAGATTGATGGCGATCGCACCTTTCCGATCTTGATCGGCATATTCGAGGCCACCAGTATCGACCGCCGCGTGAAGGGCTTTGAAGCACCGCGACCGCTAACGCACGATTTGCTCGTGAACTCGGTCGAATCGCTAGGCGGCGAATTTCAAGACGTCGTGATCAGCGAGCTGAAAGACCACACGTATTATGCAAAATTGCGCATTCGCTTCGAAGGCGAGTTGATCGAAGTCGATTCACGGCCGAGCGACGCCATCGCGGTAGCTGTCACGGTCGAGCCCGCGCTGCCCATCTACGTGTCGGAAGACGTGATTACCGACCTCATGAGCGGCGAAGAGTTGGAATAAAAGGGGAAATCGGAAAGTGGAAAGGGGAATTACTCATTCGACTTAGCCGATAACGTCGGCAAAAGCTTCTTCCAGCGCCGCTAGCCCCGTTTTACCTTTATCGGCGTCGACCACGACGTTCACGCGCATCTCGCTGGTGTTGATCATTTCGACATTGATTCCCGCTTGCGATAGCGCGTTAAACATCCGCACGCCGACGCCCGTGTGGGTACGGATGCCGATCCCAAAGACCGAAAGAATCGCGATCCGTGGATCGTGAGTCACCGGACCGCAACCTAGCCGCTGGGCGACGTCACCGGTGGTTTTCACCGCTGCGGCAACCGCATCGCGAGGCACTGTGAAGCTGAGATTTGCCTGGCCATCGTGGCCGGTGCCCTGCACGATCATGTCGACCATGATTTCCTCAGCAGCAACTGCCTCGAAAACGGCTGCTGCGATGCCGGGTTTGTCGGGCACGTGGGCAATCGTTACGCGAGCCTGAGAGTCGTCGAGTTCGACCTTTTCGATGGTGAGCTCTTCCATTTTCTGTAGCCGGGAAACAATATCGACTGCATTCGATTGTGGAACTCGTGCGGGAGCCTCGCCAAAATCAGTACGCTGACTGGGAGCCTTTTCAAGTTCGAATTCTCCATGCACGGCCCGCAAAGCCTCCAAACCTTGCTCGCGACTGACCAACGCCGAAATCTTGATCTGGCTGGTGGTGATCGCCTGGATGTTGATCTCGTCGGCTGCCAGCGCGCGGAACATTCGATCCGCAACACCCGACTGGGTGGCCATTCCCAAACCGACGATCGATACCTTGGAAACATTGGCATCGTGCGTCACGCTGTCAGCACCCAATTCGGCCGCCGACCGCTCGACCGCTTTCAGCGCTGTTTCCAGATCCGATTCTAAAACGGTAAAGGAAATTTCCGCCAAACCCTCCGCACCGACGTTTTGCACCATCATATCCACCGCGACTTGCACGTCTGCGAGATTGGCAATGATCAGCTGCATCGACCCCGGCCGATCGGGCACGCCGACAATCGAAATCCGGGCTTCGTTTTTGGTAAGCGCTGCACCGCTCACCGCCCGATCCATCGCTTCGGGCAGCGAGCCAATCACGGTGCCTGGCTCGTCGCTGAAACTGGCGCTGTTGCGCACGTGGATTGGCACGTCGAATTTTTTACCGAATTCGATCGATCGGCTATGCATCACACCAGCCCCCAGGCTGGCAAGCTCAAGCATCTCGTCGTGGCTGACGCGATCCATTTTTCGGGCGTCGGGCAGTATCCGCGGATCGGTGGTGTACACCCCGTCGACGTCGGTATAGATCTCGCAAGCGTCGGCCTGCAAAACTGCAGCAAGCGCCACGGCCGTGGTATCGCTGCCACCCCGACCAAGCGTGGTGATGTTCAAATCGTCGTCGATGCCCTGAAAACCGGCTGCGATGATGATCTTTCCCGCGTCCAGGTGTCGCTTCATCCGCTCGGTGTCGATCGACTGAATACGCGCCTTGGTATGCGAGCTATCGGTCTTAATGCCAATTTGCCCGCCCGTGAGGCTCACCGCTTCGCTGCCCAGTTCGTGAATCGCCATCGCCATCACGGCAACACTCACCTGCTCGCCCGTGGAAAGCAGCATGTCCATCTCGCGGGCCGGCGGATTGTCGGAAATTTCTGCGGCCAGCGTCACCAGGGCATCGGTCTGCTTGCCCATGGCAGAAACCACCATCACCACTTGATGGCCTTCTTGTTGCGCACGAATCGCCTTGCGCGCCGCTGCCTTGATCTTCTCCGCATCGGCAACGCTAGTGCCACCAAATTTTTGAACAATTAAACTCATAGTGGGTTCAGGTCTTTAGAATTTCAAAAAAATAGAACCGCCAAGGACGCCAAGGGGGAAAGGAATTATGTTAGTATGATTCTTTTTATGCCCGTACAAACGTTGCTCGACGTTGAAATTGATTAAGAGTCCCAATTCTAATCTTGTAGCTTTTAGGTAGTTTATGACTTGGGCATGGTGGATTGGGTGGATCGCTTCCACTGCCTTTAGTTCGACGATCAACTGTTCGCCTACGAGTAAATCGAGCTTCGCATCACCGACAACATTTCCTTTGTATTTCAGGATTACAGGCTTTTGCCGTTCGAAGGGAATACCCCGTTCAGCAAGTTCAATTGCCAAGGATTGTTCGTAAACCGATTCAAGAAAACCCGCACCAAGCTGCCGATGAACCTCGATCGCAGCCCCAATAACCTCATTAGCTAGCCTATCAACATCTTCCCCAGGTTCTTTCATCAATATTTTCTTGGCGCTCTTGGCGTCCTTGGCGGTTCATTCTTTCTTGATAAACCATCGCATCGCTTTCCAACCATCGTCAAAGGCAAGAGATGACTCTGCCGCGTTGGTGTCGCCATAAGCACTAAATCCATCCGGTTCGATTCCCGTGCCCGCGATCGCCACCGGCACATTGCCATGGGTGTGGGTTTTGGTGCTCAGGAAAGTCGGATGGTCCGGTGAAATCATGACACGCCAATCGCCCCGATGTTCGAGCGCTTTCACGATTGGGGCCACTACGTGCCGATCAATTTCCTCGATCGCTTTCACCTTGGCCTGGCAATCGCCTTCGTGGGAAGCCTCGTCCGGGGCTTCGACATGCACGCATACCAGATCAACCCTGTCGAGCGCCTCGATCGCATGGCGGCCCTTGGCCGCATAGTCGGTGTCGGTATAGCCCGTGGCCCCCGGCACTTCAATCCGCTGCCAACCCACTAGCGAAGCCAAACCTCGCAGCAAATCGACGGCCGTAATCATAGCCCCCTGGGGACCGTACGCTTCCGCGAACGGCTGCAATTTCGGGGCTTTGCCGATGCCCCACAGCCAGACATTCGTCGCGGGCAACTTTCCCTCGGACACGCGGCGCTGGTTCACCGGATGGTTTTCAAATAACTTCGCGCTGTCGGCCATCAGATGATTGAGCACGTCGCTCCCCGGCCCACGGGGAAAATCGTCGAGCACCGATTTATCGGTCAGATCGTGCGGCGGGGTGGCCCGCATTTCCATCGTGAACGGCGCCGCTCGCTTCGCCCCGCGCCAAATGAGCAAATTGCGATAACTCACTCCGGGGACAAATTCCAACCCCTCGCCGCCGAGTTCCGCTTGCGCGGTTGCAAGTAACTCGGTCGCTTCCTCGGTGGAAATGTGGTCCGCCGTAAAATCGCGCATAGTTTGATCTTCGATCGTCACCAAATTGCAGCGGATCGCCCAGTCGTCGTCGGCCAGCGTGATTCCCTGGGCGGCAGCCTCGATCGGTGCCCGTCCGGTGAAGTTTTCCAGCGGATCGTAACCCAACAGGCTCATGTTCCCCACTTCCGACCCCGCCGGCAGCGATGCCGGCGTGTGGCAAGCGCGTGCCACCACCCCCCGCGACGCCACGTCGTCCATCGCCGGAGTGCGAGCCGCCTCAATTGGCGACCGCCCCCCCAGCCCCCCCTGCGCCTCATCCGCAGCACCATCGGGAATAATTATTACGTATTTCATGATTTCGGATTAACTATAAGAAGACCACGACGACACAACGGGCACGACGAAAAAACAATTTGTCAGAGTACTATTCTCTTGAATCCGTCTTTTCAGTAGCGTTGTATTGAAGTTGATCAACAGACCGAGACGGAGTTGTGATAACTTGAGGTAAGTCAACAATTGGGCTTCATGAATTGGCAAAATTTTCTCTACAACTTTCAACTCTACGATCACTGAATCTGCCACAAGAACATCTAGACGCAATCCTGCATCTAATCTGACACCGTCATAATCAATTGGCAAAACACACTGTCTTTGAAACGAGAGCTTCAGTTTTGCTAACTCATGGCATAAACAACTCTCATAAACTGATTCAAGTAATCCGGGTCCCAAAGATCGATGCACTAAAAACGCAGCATCCATTACCTGTGTCGCAACTCTTTCGACAGCGCTAGGGATCGGATCATACATGTTATCTCATCTCCCCACGTCGTGTCCGTCGTGCCGTCGTGGTTAATTCCCACTCGTCAGTCCCTAACCCACAACCGGACCGCTTCGCCGCGGACGCAGTCCAACGCGTTGATCTGTTGGCACGCTTTCTCGGCAGCACCTTCGGTTGTTTCGTGCGTCATAATCACCAGCGGCACCACATCTTCGCCGGTCTCGGTTTCGTGCTGCAAGACCGAGGAAATCGATATCTGTTCGCCGCCCAACGCCGAGGTGATTTGCGAAAGCACGCCCGGATGGTCCTCGACATTCACACGAATGTAGAATCGTCCGCGCGCGTTGGCATATTCTGCCGGGTTCACGCGTGCCGATTGGTTGGACCATAATTCAAGCGTGCTAAAGGTAATTTTTGTGCGTCCCACCGCGGTATCGATGATGTCGGCTACCACCGCCGACGCCGTGGGCATCTGGCCGGCGCCGGGGCCGTAGAACATCAATTCTCCAACCGCATCGCCAACCACACGGATGGCATTGTAGGGCCCCCCCACTTCCGCCAACGGTCGACCGTTACGCACTAGCGTGGGCGAGACGTGCAGTTCCAGGCCATCGTCGACCAATTGGGCCACGGCCAACAGCTTGATTTTGTACCCCATCTCTTGGGCGTACCGAACGTCGGCAATGTCGAGCGTGTCGATCCCCGAACGCGGAATCTCGTCCCAGTGCACCCGGGCACCAAATGCCAAGTGGGCCAGGATGGCGAGTTTTTGCGCCGCATCGGTGCCATCGACGTCCATCGCAGGATCGGCCTCGGCATAGCCAAGCCGTTGGGCCTCGGCCACCACTTCCTGATAAGCCGAACCCTCTTCGTGCATTTTGCTCAAGATAAAATTGCTCGTGCCGTTGAGAATGCCATGTAGCGATTCAATTTGATTCGCCGACAAACATTGGCCAATGTTGGCAATGATCGGAATCCCGCCGGCAACCGACGCTTCGAAAGCAACGCTGCGGCCGAGTTCCCGAGCACGATCGAAAATCTCCGGGCCGTGCTCAGCCAGCAAGGCTTTGTTGGCAGTCACCACATCCTTGCCACTTTCCAATAGCCGCAGCATGATCGACCGCGCCGGCTCAAGCCCGCCAATCAATTGGGCCACCACCTCGATCTCGTGATCGTCAATCACGTCGTCCAACTCTTCGGTCAAAACGCCCTTGGGCAGGTCGCAATCGCGCGGCTTGCTCAGATCGCGGACTACCGCTTTTTCCAGCCACAGAACCCGCCCCGCGTGGCGACCGGTCCGATCGCCAAAATCCAACAACAACCGCGCAACGCCCGACCCGACGGTCCCCAGCCCGATAATGGCAACTTTGGTCTTTTCCATAACTGGTCCGATCTCGCCGCGTGTGAGTCCCCTGGGTAGATGCCCGAACCACCTGATTGGCAAACCCGTCATGTTACTTTGGAAAAAGGAGCAACGTCAACTGGCAGTGCGGTTTGCGCCGAGCGCATAGAGCAGTAGAATCAGTAGCTTGGCCGCATGGAATCGTGGCCAAGAAACCCCAAGCATCGCCAATGGTTTTCTCAGGTTTCCCCTTTCCACATTCCCATTTCCCATTTCATATGCCCCGCTACAACCCCGCCGCCATCGAGCCGAAATGGCAAGCCTTCTGGGACAAACACCAAACGTTTACCACAGAAGCGATGCCCCAGGGCGAAAAAATGTACGTCCTGGATATGTTTCCCTATCCCAGCGGCGACGGGCTGCACGTCGGACATCCCGAAGGGTACACGGCGACCGATATCGTTTGCCGAGCGGCGCGGATGCAAGGCAAGTCGGTCGTGCATCCGATGGGTTTCGACGCATTTGGATTGCCAGCCGAGGAACACGCAATCAAAACTGGCGAACACCCGCGTATTCAAACCGAACAAAACATCGACACGTTTCGCCGCCAGTTGAAGATGCTGGGGTTCAGCTACGACTGGTCGCGCGAGTTGGCAACCACCGACGTCGAATACTTCCGCTGGACGCAGTGGATTTTTCTGCAACTGTTCGATACCTGGTTCGACGATCAGCAACAAAAAGGCCGACCAATTGCCGAGTTGCCAATCCCAGTCGAGGTGCAAACCGCGGGCGACGACGCGGTGGGCGAATATCAAGACGATCATCGCTTGGCCTATCAAACCAAAGCGCCCGTGAACTGGTGCCCCGCATTGGGCACGGTGTTGGCCAACGAAGAAGTGATCGACGGCAAGAGCGAACGGGGCGACCACCCCGTGGTGCGAATGCCATTGCGGCAATGGATGCTGCGCATCACCGCCTACGCCAGCCGGTTGGAAGCCGACCTCGAATCGCTCGACTGGTCCGAAGGCGTCAAGGCGCTGCAACGCAACTGGATCGGCCGCAGTACCGGAGCGGAAGTCGATTTTTGGATAGGCGCTAGGAGCGAGGAGCTAGGAGCTAGTTTCGAGGAGTGGAAACAGCAGCGTGAGAACTTTCCACGCAAACCGGATGGCGACGTCCTGCGCGTTTACACCACGCGGCCCGACACGCTGTTTGGGGCGACTTACATGGTGATCGCTCCAGAACATCCGTTCGTCGAACAATTAACGACCGCTGACAAGGCAGCCGCAGTAAAAGCTTATTGCGAACAGGCCGCTGCCAAGAGCGATATGGATCGCACGGAACTCGCTAAAGAAAAAACGGGCGTTTTCACCGGCAGCTATGCGACTAACCCGGTCAACGGCCAGCCGACGCCCATTTGGGTGGCCGACTATGTACTGATTAGCTATGGCACCGGGGCGATTATGGCGGTCCCCGCGCACGACGAGCGGGACTTTGAATTTGCCAAGCAGTTTCAGATTCCGATTCAAGCGGTGGTTGATCCCAGCGAAACCGCCAGCGATCGGGACGCCGTGCTTGCTGGCGAACAGGTTTTCACCGGGCTGGGAGCCGCAGTAAACTCCGGCGAATTCGACGGGCTCAGCACATCTGAATTCAAGACGAAAATTACCGAATGGTTGACTGAAAACGGTTTGGGGAAACAAGCGGTCAACTATAAGCTGCGCGATTGGCTCTTCAGTCGGCAACGGTTTTGGGGCGAACCGTTTCCTGTGCTTCACGAGTTGGACGCCAACGGAAAACCGACCGGCCACGTCCGTGCCGTGCCCGAAGATCAGCTTCCGGTCGACTTGCCGCACTTGGAAGACTTCAAACCGCACGGCCGTCCCGAACCGCCGCTCGACAAAGCGCCCGACGATTGGCTTTTCCAGACAATCGACGGCGTCCGCTACAAACGCGAGACCAACACGATGCCCCAATGGGCCGGCTCGTGCTGGTACTACTTGCGTTTCTTGGATCCAAAAAACAGTAAAGCGTTGGTCGATCCGGAAATCGAAAAAGCGTGGATGCCGATCGACCTGTATGTCGGCGGCGCGGAACATGCCGTGCTGCACCTGTTGTACGCCCGCTTTTGGCACAAGGTGCTCTACGACCGCGGCGTGGTCAGTACCGCCGAACCCTTTCAAAAGCTTGTCAACCAAGGCATGATCCTTGGCAGCAACAACGAAAAAATGTCGAAGAGCCGCGGCAACGTCGTCAACCCCGACGATGTGGTGAAAGAATACGGCGCCGACTCGCTACGGCTTTACGAAATGTTCATGGGCCCGCTCGAACAAGTAAAACCGTGGAGCATGGAGGGGGTCAACGGGGTTTACAACTTCTTGGGCCGCGTGTGGCGGATGATCGTCGACGACAATGCCGAGAACTTCTGCCTCAACCCGGCAGTGTGCGACGACGAGCCGACTGACGAGCAAAACCGCGTGGTTCATAAAACGATCAAGGCGGTGACCGACGACATTGCCAAGCTGTCGTTCAACACGGCAATCGCCCGCATGATGGAATTCACCAACTTTTTCACAAAACAAGATCGCCGCCCGCGAGCGGCCATGGAATCGTTGGTACTGCTGCTCTCACCGTTCGCGCCACATATTGCCGAGGAACTTTGGCGATCGCTAGGACACGAAAAATCGTTGGCCTACGAACCGTGGCCAAAATACGACGAATCGCTCCTCAAAGAATCAGAGGTTGAAATCCCGGTGCAGATCAAAGGCAAGGTACGTGGCAAGATTCGGGTGCCAGCCGATGCCGATCAAGCAACTATTGAAGAGACTGCGCGCAAGGACGAAAAGATCTCAGAACAATTGAAACTGAAGGCGGTTGTCAAAGTTGTTGTAGTCCCAGGAAGACTGGTAAATTTTGTGACGAAAGAGAAAGATTAGGTCGTGTTGACATTCATGGGCGGGATATTGGCCAACGGCCATGTCCATCGTAGCCTGGGGCAACGCCCCAGGAACGCAGGGAGGTCGCCACGGGGTTGGCTGAAGGCCATATTCACCGGCACGGATATTGAATATGGCCTTCAGCCAAAAGACGTTTCCATCTTCAATATCCTGGGGCGTTGCCCCAGGCTACGGTAATAGAGGCCTTCGGCCAAAAAATGCGATGTTTTCCTTGGCGTCCTTGGCGGTTCATCAATTTGATTAAGAATACGAATTAAGAAAGATTTTACCATGCACAATGTAGTCGCTGTTGTTTTGGGTGGTGGGCAAGGGTCGCGGTTGATGCCGCTGACCAAATATCGCTCGAAGCCTGCGGTTCCGCTCGCCGGGAAGTATCGCCTGATCGATATTCCGCTCTCCAATTGCATTAACAGCGGCTTGAAACGAATTTACGTGCTGACGCAATTCCTCTCAGTAAGCCTGCATCGCCACATCCGCGGCACATACCGCTTCGACAATTTCAGCGGCGGATTCGTCGAAATCCTCGCCGCACAACAAACCATGGCCGAGGGGACCGACTGGTATCAAGGCACGGCTGACGCGGTACGAAAAAACTTACGCTATCTCACCCAGCCCGGCACCGACGAAGTGGTCATCCTCTCCGGCGATCAGTTGTATCGGATGGATTTTGGCGCGATGCTCAAAACCCATCGCGACTCGGGTGCCGACATCACGATCGCTGCCAAACCGGTCCACGGGCACGAAGCCTCGGGATTGGGCGTGATGCGGGCAGATTCGACTGGACAAGTTACTGGGTTCGTAGAAAAACCAACGTCCGAATCGCAACTGGCCGACGTGCGGATGGACCCCGCCTGGATCGATGCCCAGGGAATCACCAGCGGCGGACGCGACTGCCTGGCCAGCATGGGAATTTACGTTTTCAAGCGGAAGGTACTCAGCCAGCTTTTGGGAGAAACCGACTACCAAGATTTTGGCAAAGAAATTTTCCCGCTGTCGATCGACAAACGAAAAGTGCAAGTCCACCTGTTCGACGGTTATTGGGAAGACATCGGTACGATCGGTTCGTTCTTCGATGCGAATCTGCAATTGACGCGACCCGATGCGCCTTTCCAATTGGCGACGGCGCTTTCCCCCATTTATTCTCGACCGCGCTTTTTGCCTCCCACACGCGTGGATGGTGCCTCCATCACAGGAAGCCTAGTCGCGGATGGCTGTATCATCGAGCCTGGTGCGAAAATTGAAAACAGTGTCATCGGGCTCCGCTGCCGAATCGGCCGCGATGTGACGATCCGAAATTCCGTGGTGATGGGTGCAGATTTCTATGAAACTGCGGACGACTTGGACGGCTCTTCAGTCGGGAAATTGCCGATCGGCATCGGGGATGGCTCGCTCGTCGAGCGTGCGATTGTCGACAAAAACTGCCGCATCGGTCCAGGTTCGCAAATCGTCTGCCACGAGCATCAGGAAGATGGCACGATCAGCGACACATGTATGATCCGTGACGGCATTTTGGCCGTAGAAAAAAACACCAGCCTCCCACGGGGGTGGAAGGCTTCCTAGCACCTAAATCAGCTGATCTTGTAAAGTAGGTGGGGTAGCCGGAGGGCCACTGCCCTCCGGGAATTCCCGGACCGCGTGGCGGTCTGGCTAAACCGCTTTCGTCTGGCCCTCGGTTTGGCGGTTGGTATCAAGCCGCGCCTATGGCATACTGGGATGTGGTTCGTAGTCAGTAGCATGGAAAACAACGGGTTAGAAACAACTGACCACGGACTACTGACAAAGTGCTTCTCACACGTAACAGACACAAAAGAAAGAAACTCTGCCAAAAAAGGTTCAATTCGATGACGCCAACTTCACGAATCTTAACGCCCTTTTTCCTCTTGGCTCTGATCTGTTGCCCCGCCATTTGTTTTGGTAGCGACGCCACCGAGAATGAGCCCATCTATCTGGAGGAACCCAAAGAGCCCCCGCCGGCTTCGGTCGTACGGCATCAAACCGTTGATATCAAATATGAAGACGAAAGCTTGCGCGTGCAAATCGACGTCGCTGTGCTCTCCAACGACACAGCCGTGAACGATGGCAAATATCTAGAGTTCTACCGCGATGGGCAAAAGTTTTCCGAAGGAACGTTCAAAGATGGGCAACACTCTGGCGAATGGACCTACTGGCATCCCAACGGCCAAATCTGCAAGTCGATCAACTTTGTTGACGGACTCCCCGATGGGAAGTGGGAAGTATTTCGTAGCGATGGCACTCGAACCAGCTTACGAGAATATGCGAAAGGTAAACGAAGTGGCCAATGGATTACCTATTTCGACAACGGAGAAAAACCTCGGATTGAGGTTTCCTACGCAGACGGCTTGGCTCACGGAAATCGTGTGGTCTACTTCCCGAATGGTCAGAAACGGCAAGTAATTATCTTTGAAGCTGGTAAAATGCACGGCACGATGACCGAGTGGGACGACACCGGAAAGAAAACGGCGGAAGTTCTTTTTGAAGACGGCGAGAGAAAAGGGGATGTCAAGCGATTCGAGTAGACCGCTTCATCGTACTGACGCCTCAACCATGTCGAGCGTGCGACGCAACCTATGGCCAAGCAGGAAAAGCAAACCGATCCAACCCCAAAGCCAACGTCAACGCGCCAGAATCCGTTTCAATGGGTTATCCTGCTGCTGTTGGGCCTGGGTACAGTGCTGCTGTTGGTATCTGCGTGGGACAGCCAAACGGAAATTTCCTACAGCGAATTTCTTGACGAATTGCATGCCGACAATTTAGCCAAGGTCATCATCAAGGGTCGGCAAGTCTCGGGAGAGTTTCGCAAACCCCGACAACCGCCGTCGAAGAATTCTGAAGATTCCTCTTCATCCAACGCCAAACCCCAGAGTCTATTCACCTGCACCCTGCCTCCGCAAGTTGGGGAATCGCTCCTCGCGGAGTTGGCGGAGAAAAAGGTGGACATCTCCTCGGTCGATCTGACCGAGTACGACGATCTTTACATGATTCTCTGGCTGGCATTGGTGGTGATGCTGTTTTTCTTTGTCTGGACTATGATTCGCCGCAGCCGCGAACAGATGATGGGCGGAGGAATGCTTGGCGGAGTCGTGAAAAGCCCCGCCCGTCGTTACGATGCTGACGCGGAGAGCGTGCAGTTCGACGACGTCGCTGGCCTGGAAAATGTGAAACAAGACCTCCAGGAAATCGTGCAGTTCCTCAAAGAGCCCGAAAAATTCCATCGCCTCGGGGCCCAAGTTCCCAAGGGCGTGTTGTTGATGGGGCCCCCGGGCACGGGGAAAACTTTGCTCGCGCGAGCCGTTGCCGGCGAGGCGAATGTTCCTTTTTTCTCCATCAACGGTTCGGAGTTTATCCAACTGTTTGTCGGAGTCGGGGCAGGGCGGGTGCGCGACATGTTCAAAACGGCGCAAGAAAGTGCTCCCGCGATTCTGTTCATCGACGAAATCGATGCCGTCGGTCGGCAACGGGGTGCCGGGCTCGGCGGCGGGCACGACGAACGGGAGCAAACGCTCAACCAGATTCTCAGTGAAATGGATGGCTTCAGCACCACCTCGAGTGTTATCGTCCTTGCTGCCACCAATCGTCCCGACGTGCTGGACCCTGCGCTTCTCAGGCCGGGACGTTTCGATCGGCATGTCACGGTCGAACGCCCTACGATTGATGGGCGTCGCGAACTGTTTGAATTGCACAGCCGACAAGTGCCGGTGACCGAAGATGTCGATTTCGAAAAGCTCGCCCGAGCCACCGTGGGATTGACCGGCGCCGACATCCGCAATCTGGTCAACGAAGCCGCTTTGTGGGCCACCCGGCACGACAAAGACAAAGTCGACATGGACGATTACGAATACGCCCGCGACAAGGTGCTGATGGGCGCCTGCCGCGAAGACATACTCTCGGATCAGGAAAAAGAACTCACCGCCTACCACGAAGCGGGACATGCCTTGCTGGCCTGGCTGATTCCCGATAGCGATCTGGTACACAAAGTCACAATCATTCCCCGCGGTATGGCACTGGGAGTAACCCACTTGGTGCCGGACGAAGATCGTCACAACATTTCTCAACGCGAGTTAGCCGCTAGACTCACTATGATGCTGGGTGGCCGAACCGCCGAAAAAATGCAATTCGACCAGTACAGCGCCGGAGCTGAAAACGACCTCAAAGAAGCAACAAAGTTGGCTCGCCGAATGGTCACACGCTGGGGAATGAGCGAGCGAATCGGACCCGTGGCCTATGGCAACAGCGAGGAGAATCCCTTCTTGGGTCGTGAAATTGTGCAAGAGCATCGCGACTTTAGCGAGCGGACCGCACAAATCATTGATGAAGAAGTGGCAAAAATTCTCCACGCCTCTGCGGATCGGGCACAAAGTATTTTGCAGGAACATCGCGATAAACTTGCTTGTTTGGCAAACGAGTTGCTTGAACAAGAAGTGCTCGACACCGAGCAGATCGAACAACTGATTGGCCCTGCTATTCGTTCACTTGAACCCTCCAGCGGAAGCGCCACTACCGCTGCTACGTCGCGCGCTAGTCGCCAGCGAACCGACGACAAGTGAACCAGTTTGAGATTCCCCTGCGACCAGGAACATCCTCATGTCAGACACAGCACAATCCTCGGGACTTGCCCACATGGTTTTTTTTACGTTGAAAGACCGCTCTCCCACGGCGCGCGATGCGCTGGTTGCTGCCTGCGACATGTATCTGACCGACCACCCAGGCACAATCCATTACAGCGCAGGCCCACGTGCCGAAGCGTATCAACGCCCGGTGAACGATCAGGAATTCGACGTTGCACTGGTGCTGATATTTGCCACCGACGAAGATCACCAGCGCTATCAAACATCAGAACGGCATCAACAGTTCCTTGCCGAGCAACTTGAAAACTGCTCCACTGTCCGTGTCTTCGACGCGATTTCTTAACAACCCCTTAATTCGACATTTGCACTTTTTAGGGAGGCAAGAACCACCACAATTTCATCAAAAAAAGAATAGAACACGGACAGAACGGATTGGCACCGATTGCAAAAAAAAATTGAGAGGTGTGTTTTCATAGACGCAGTTATCAGCACCCCGAAAAAAAATCTGCGGAAATCCGCATGATCCGTGTGCATCTGCGTTCTATTCTGCTTGCAAAAAAGTCGAAATTCGAACTTAACGATCAGCACAATCGGCCCGATGCCCCAGCATGCTGCGTTTCTTGGGCAATCCAACCGCTTTCTCGCGAAGGGGTTCGCTCAAGCGATATAGGCTATAATAGAGGCTATTGTTCCGCTCCGCTACAAGCCAGGGGCTTTTCTGAGTGCAATAGCGACTTCGCCGATGGACACACAGCCAACTTTTCTTCCAGAACATTTTATCAACCGCGAATTGAGTTGGTTGGAATTCAATGCGCGCGTCCTGGAAGAAGCTCAAGACCCGACGAATCCGTTGCTGGAGCGTGTGAAGTTTCTAGCGATCTTCAGCTCGAATCTGGACGAATTTTTTATGGTTCGGGTGGCCGGATTGAGGGAACAGGCATTCGGTGGCGTGGCGGCTCAGGACATCTCGGCCGACGGACTGCTTTCGCTCCAACAGCTTCTGAAGATTACCGAGCGCACCCGTCAGTTGGTGGATGAGCAATATCAATGCCTCAACGAGGCTATCCTTCCCGCGCTATCCCAGGAAGGCGTCAGCGTTCTCAAAGTCGAGGATCTCGATAAAAATCAGCTTAAAACAATCAACACCTTTTTTCGTCAGCGGGCATTTCCCATTCTTACTCCCATGGCAATCGACCCGAGCCATCCCAGCCCGCGATTTCATAATCGAGGGTTGTATCTGGTCGCTTTGTTGCATCGGGCCAGCGGGTTGGGGCCCCTCGATCTGTTTGCCGTGGTGCAGTTGCCGCAGGTGCTGCCCCGGTTTGTATCCGTGGGACAGCCGGGCGAACACAAATACGTTATGCTCGAAGATATCCTGGCTGCAAAACTGCCGGAAATGTTTGGCGGCTATCACATTGCCCACCATGCCTTGTTCCGAATCACTCGCGACATGGACCTCGATCAGCTGGAGCAAGGAGCCGACGACATGCTGCGTGCCCTCGAGGCTCGCCTCCGCGATCGGCAACGCTCCGAAGCAGTACGGCTAGAAGTCCAATCGGGAATGGGCCGCGATTTGTTATCGATGTTACTTAGCGAAGAAAATGTCCACGAGAAATTCGATGTCGAAGGGGAAACCTACAGCGAGGTTTACCACGTCGATGGCATGCTCGATATGACCAGCTTGTGGGAATTGGTGAATATAAGCGGCAAAGAAACCTTGCGCGAACCCTCCTTTGTGTCCCGACAGCCCCTGGGAATGCGCGCAAAAGACGACATCTTTGCCGAAATCGCCGACCACGATCTCTTGTTACACCATCCGTTCGACTCGTTCGATCCGGTCGCACATTTCATTCAGCGAGCTGCTGAAGACCCAAGCGTTTTGGCTATCAAGCAAACGCTTTACCGCACCAGCGGCAATAGCCCCATCGTGCAGTCCTTGATCCAAGCCGCCGAAAACGGCAAACATGTCACGGCATTGGTTGAACTCAAAGCGCGCTTCGACGAAGCGAACAACATCACCTGGGCGCGGCAGATGGAACATGCCGGCGTGCATGTCGTTTACGGATTCATGGATCTCAAAACACATTGCAAGCTGGCGATGGTCGTTCGCCAAGAAGGGAAAAAAGTACGGCGGTACGTACATCTGGGTACCGGGAACTACAATCCCTCCACGGCGCGACTCTACACCGATCTCGGACTTTTTACCGCAAACAAGCTAATGGCAGACGATGCAACGGCACTGTTCAACTTCCTTACGGGCTATTCGCAAGGTTACGAGTGGAAGAAGCTACACGTCGCCCCGCAAGGGCTTCATAGCAACACCCTCCGGTTGATCCACGAACAAACCGAACGAGCACAGCAAGGCAAGAAGTCGAGAATCTTCGCCAAACTCAATTCGCTGGTCGATCGCGAAACCATCGAAGCGCTCTACCTTGCCAGCCAGGCGGGAGTGCCTATCGATCTGGTCGTACGCGGGATTTGCTGTCTCCGGCCCGGTTTGCCGGGGATCTCCGAGAATATCCAGGTGCGAAGTATCGTCGATCGATTCCTCGAACACAGCCGAATTTTTGTCTTCGGAGCGGGATCGAAGAAACAAGTGTTTTTGTCGAGCGCCGATTGGATGCCACGAAATTTCGAAAGACGCGTCGAGGTCATGTTTCCCGTCGAAGCGCCCGAATTGCGGCGGCGCATCTGCGATCAGATCATTCCCATCTATCTCAAAGACAACATCAAGGCACGGCTGCTGACTTCCGATGGCACCTATGCTCGGGTGACACCTCCGAATGACGAAGAAAAACACCGTTCGCAGCAGGAGCAGTTGAGCCTCACCAACGGAGTCAAATCAAAAAGTACGACCAGCGAGGCAAGCGGTTACAATGGCCAGGCTCTCGACACTTCCTCAGCAAAGAAAAAAGAAACTCGCAAGGCCCGTTAATTCAGTCCGCATTGGCTTGATTCATTAGCTCTTGCCAAAAGGGTTTCGCTGCAGTGAGATCGTTAAGGACTTGCTCGTTGTCGGCAAATTCGACCGTCGCCGCGGTAAGCCAATCCAGAAAATACTGGACACTCGCACGGCTTACGCGACGCTGATAATTTGCTTCCACGTAATACGGCCCGGTGGATGCGAACTGGTAGGTGTCCGGATTGCTGGTAACCGCGCGGACCAAAAACCAGCCACTCTCGTCAAACTTCAGTGGAGGAAGCCGACCCCGATTTTTGGCCAACTCGTCAAGCCGCACCTCGAACTCCACGCGACCATTTTTCACGATCTCCAAGTATTCGACCGGCGCCTTTTCGTAAAAAGAAAGACTCAAGGCTATCAGGAATACCCGAACCTCACCTTGATCCATCTCAAACACATGCCCCGGCGGATGGCCTTCGACCGTCGTGCGTAGCAGTGGCCCGTTAGTAACCATCACTTGCCCCGACCGCAAATGGTCGAGCCAACTCTCTCGCGAGAATTCGCTGCCGCACTGAACATACACACGATTTGTTCCAACAGGATTCTTGTTCGCTCCAGCACCGCTGCCGGCCCCTGGGGGGATTCTCAACCCACAATTCAAGACATGGTGGTAAATTTCTTCGCTATAGCGGCCAACTCCCAACTTGCCAGGGAAGAAGACTTTGTCACGAGGACGGCCCCACTTTTTGTCATCACCCTTGCCGTCGAACTTCGAGTGACGATGGATGATCTGAATCGCGGAGAGATCGCCCGTGGCAATCCACAAGGGCAAATCCCAGGCAGACGGCGACAGGGCGATCACTTCGGCACCCGTCTCATGGGCCATGTTTATCGAATCCAACGAACTGTCTTGATCTGCAAATCGACATACGCCTGACAAGGTTTCGCTGCCGAGAAATAGCAGCCCGCCGCCACGACGGTAATCAAGCGTCGCCCAAGGGCCCGCTAGAGGCGAACTCAAAGAGTGTTGGAGCGAATTCGCTTTCTGCTTTTCCTCGCTGCACTTGCCACGAAAGTTTCCCTGCGCTGTTACGGGCACAAAGTCCAATCCCTCGGCGCGCATCATCAACGGCACGTCTTGCAGACGATGGCTCACATCGAGATCCCCGGCCCACCAACCCTCGTCGCGCATATTCACATGCCGGCGCAGCGAAACCGTTTTGCTATCGTCGGCGTGACGTTCTATCGTAAAATGGCCCGGCCGAGTTTGGTACTCGGGCCCTGCCTCTATCACAAACCGGTAATCCCCTTTGCGAAGTTCAAGATCCAGAGTGCCATCAAAAACAGTAAAACCTTCGCGGTTGATGGCGTCCGACGATTTGATCCTGACGCTCCGGCCCCGGCTATTTCGCAGCTCAATCCGTGCGGCAATCGGCTCGCCCGTTTGTTCGTCTACAACCAATATCTGCAGTTTGCCGTCATAGCTTGCCGCTTGGGCGAATTGGAACGCACAGAACCATGCAGCCAGCGTCAAAACAACGACACTTGAAGAACGAGATAAGAATCGAGATTGCGGCATTTCTGTTCTAAAATGAGGATGAACACCTTGGCGGTCTATGACCAGTGTAGCACGCGAGGTTCGTTATTCTGACACCGTCGCGGCAATTCCGTAAACCCGCAGTAAATTGACCCGCTACCCTTCGAGGCAAGGAACGGTAAAATGGAGGATCGCGCTTTCATTGCGCTCTGGGACAACCGTTTCGCTCATTTTTTCGACTTTTCGCATGGCAGAAGATTACTACACAACCCTTGGCGTATCACGCAGTGCCTCTGCGGACGAAATCCGCAAAGCCTACCGCCAGCTTGCGCGCAAGTACCATCCCGATGTAAACCCCGACGACAAAAAAGCCAAAGAACGTTTCCAACAGGTTCAAACCGCTTTTGAAGTTCTCGACGACGAAAAAAAACGCGAGCTTTACGATCGTTATGGAAGTGCCTACGAATCGATGGGGTCAGGGGCAGGGGGGGGACCGAATCCTTGGTCGGGCGCCGCGGGAGCGGGGCCAAACTTCGATATCAACCTGGAAGACTTGTTTGCAGGCGCTTCGGGCGGCAGCGGTGGATTTGCTGACTTATTCAAGCAATTCGGCGGGCGGGGGAAACGCCAGCAAACACGACGCAACGCTCCTACTCGCGGCGCGAATATCGAACACACGCTGACCGTCCCGTTCACCACCGCGGTGCTGGGGGGCGAGGCGCAGATTGCCGTGCGCCGCAGCGACGGGCATGTCGAAACATTGCAAGTAAAAATTCCGCCTGGTATCGAGGACGGGAAAAAAATTCGGCTGCGAGGGCAGGGCGAGCCAAGCCTCGACGGCGGGCCTACGGGCGATATTCTCATCAAGGTGTCAGCGGCGCCGCATCCCTATTTCCGCCGGATTGGCAATCGGCTTGAGCTGCGTGTGCCCATCACGTTGGCCGAAGCGCTCAGCGGGGCCAAGATCGATGTTCCCACGCCACATGGGACGATCGCGTTAACGATTCCACCTAGCACATCCAGCGGAAAGAAACTCCGCGTGAAAGGGCAAGGGGTTAAATCGGCAGAGGGCGCTGCCGGTGATTTGATCGCGGAAGTCCAGATTGTTTTGCCAGAGCAACTCGACGAAACAGATCGGCACCTGCTGCAAGAACTGGCCGAGAAATATTCCGAAAATCCCCGAGCAGGATTGCAATGGTAAGCGACGTTGCATACTTGCTTGTGTCGGCGCTGGTCCAAGACGAAATCGGAAATTCGATCCCGCCAACTACGCGCACGGCCGCGCTGATGGCTTTGCTGGGAATCTTGCTGTTGGGCATGCTAATCGTTGTTGTCATCCTGTTGGGGGGACACTGGGTCCGCCGACTTGGGAGCCACCGTCGCGGGCCGGCGGTGCCTCCCGATCTTATCGTGTCGAAACAACAAGAACACCGCGATCGCAAACCGCCCAATGCCACGTCTCCCACCGGTGAAACATACATTTCCGACGAAACGATTACCGAATGAAAAGTTTGCTCTTTCCAAAATCGATGCGGTTGCTGAAGTCCACGCAATTCGATCGCGTCATGCGCCGCCGGTTGTCGACGTCCGATGATTTGATCGTGGTTTATGCCGAGCGCAGCGAAGACGAATTGCCCCGGTTAGGATTGATCGTTTCTAAGAAATGCGGCAATGCCGTTCGCCGCAATCGCTGGAAACGATGCCTCCGCGAAGCATTTCGCCTGGTGCAGCACGAATTGCCATCCAGAATGGAACTAGTCGTTCTTCCCCGCAAGGAAGCTGTCCCTGATGTCGAGAGGCTAAAAAAATCGCTCCTGCATCTCTCCGCAAAGCTCGCGAAGCGGCTTGCTGACGGTGAAAATCGGTAGGAGAACTCGATGCGGTTCTTGTGGCAAGCTATTTCAGGACTTCCCCGCTGGCTGCTTGTTGTTGCCACCCGCTGCTATCAATGGTTTCTAAGTCCGTTGCTGGGGCAAAAGTGTCGGTTTTATCCCAGTTGCAGTGCTTATTTCATCGCTTCGGTGCAAAAATATGGCGTACTGCGAGGCGGTTGGCGGGGCTTGCGCCGCATTGCCCGCTGCCATCCCTGGAATGCCGGCGGATACGACCCTCCGTAAGCCTGCATTCTTAACTAACCACGGAGTCACGGAGAACACTGAGGAATGAAAGGGTGCTAGGAATGAAAGGAATTTCTTTATTCCGCCTTTTTCCTCAAATCCTTTTTCCTCAAATCAATTGTCTCCGTGTTCTCCGTGACTCCGTGACTCCGTGGTGAGTATTCCGGGCTAGCGCAAGCAATTTCCGCTCATGCTATCAGTCTTGACCGCCTGAAGCAAAATCTCTATTCTCCCCGCCCTTTTGTCGGACAATCTCCAGCAATTGACTTCGGGAGTCGATTTGCATGCATCATTTATTTATCAAGTCGTTCGTTGCCGTAACCATCGGCTGGCTAACCGTAACCGCGGGCTGCATGGGCCCCATCTTGCGGCACCAAAGCCCTGAGGCCAAACGCGGCGACACTTCGGAAACCACGCTCATCAGCAACGTGGCCCACCCGTACGGGATGAATTACGTGAAGCTTGAAGCCGTCGCGTTGGTCACGGGGCTTCGCGGCACCGGAGAAGACCCGGCTCCATCGCCTCAGCGCGCGGCACTTCTCGACGAAATGAATCGTCGCGAGGTGGAAGAGCCGAACGCCGTTTTGGCATCGCTCGACACAACTGTTGTTTTGGTGCGCGGATTTCTGCGGCCTGGGATTCAAGCTGGCGACCGATTCGATATCGAAGTCCGAACCCCATCGCGGAGTGAGACCACTAGCTTGCGGGGCGGCAAGCTATTGGAAACACGTTTGACCGAAACGGCCGTTTTGGGAAATCAAATCCGCAAGGGGCACGTGATGGCCATGGCCAACGGAGCCGTACTGGTCGACCCATCAGCCGACGCTGAAAAAGAAACTGCCCTTGCCACCAAGGGGCGCATTTTGAGTGGCGGCGTGACCACCAAAAGTCGCAATCTGGGGCTGATTATTGATCACCAGCGGCAGTCGGTTCGCACAAGCCAACAAATCGGCAAGGCGATCAACAAACGGTTCCACAGCTACATTGACGGCCGACCGATGGGCATTGCCACGCCAAAAACCGACGAATTCGTCGAACTCCGGCTACACTCGCGGTACAAAGACAACGTGGGACGTTTTATGCGCGTCGTACGAAATATCGCTCTGGCGGAATCCCCAATGCAGTTGCAAACAAGGCTGCAATTGCTGAGAGACCAACTCCTCGATCCGGTTACCTCGGCAACAGCCGCCCTGCGGCTTGAAGCGATTGGCAACGACGAAGCGATTGCGATTCTGCAAGAAGGTGCCGCTGCCGAAGATGCGGAAGTCCGATTCTATGCAGCCGAAGCGTTGGCCTATCTGGACGAAACTTCAGCCGTTTCCGTTTTAGCCCAAGCAGCCCGCGAGGAACCGGCGTTTCGCGTACATGCACTCGCAGCGCTCGGCGCCATGGACGATGGTGCGGCATACGACGCTCTGCGTTCGCTATTGAGTGTCCGCAGTGCGGAAACTCGTTACGGGGCATTCCGCGCGCTGTGGACTATGTCGCCTAACGATCCCTATCTGCACGGCGAAAAATTAGGCGACAAATTTACCTACCATGTGCTTAATAATGCTGGCCCATCAATGATCCACGTCACTAGCAGCCATCGCCCGGAGATAGTCCTTTTTGGCAAGGATCATCAACTGCACTTACCACTCGTACTCGATGCCGGACCGCAAATCCTGGTCAACGGGCTGAGCGGCGCAAAAATCAAGGTGAGTCGCTTCGGTAAAACCACCCAGCAGCGCGTGGTGTCCACGGACGTCGATGCTGTGATTCGGGCCATCGTCGAACTGGGCGGCACGTATCCCGACGTCGTGCAGATGCTACAGCAAGCCAACGAAAGCGGCGCCCTGACCAGCCGATTCCGTGTGAACGCACTGCCCGAAGGGGGCCGAGAGTTTTCCAGATCGCGTCAAGACAACGATCTGGGAACGCCAAAGCCCGAGCTTTACGGTAAAGAAATCTAATCGAGCGGCTTGAGGTGGTGTGGGTGCCACTAGACAGGCCAAGTGCTAGCATCAGGCTTTTCTCCCGCGTACTGCTCTCCATTGTCGGCGGCCTTTTTGCTATGATCCGCCGCGTTTTTCTTGGCCTGCGCCCGAACTGCATTCGTATCCAAACCCTCTCATGCTCAAAGCCCTAGAACTCAACGGCTTCAAAAGCTTCGCCGACCGCACGCGGTTCGAGTTCCCCACGGGTATTACCGTCGTTGTGGGTCCCAACGGTTCGGGCAAGTCGAACGTGGTCGACGCAATCAAGTGGGTGTTGGGTTCCCAAAGCGCCAAGGCCTTGCGCGGCAAGGAAATGACCGATGTGATCTTCAGCGGCGCCAGAGGCCGTGGACAGACCAACTCTGCCGAAGTTTCGCTCATCTTCGACAACAAAAGCGGCATTCTCGATCTTGATACCGACGAAGTACAAATCACCCGCCGCGTTTATCGCAGTGGAGAAGGCGAGTATCTGATCAACCGCCAACCGTGCCGGCTGCGAGACATTCGCGACGTCTTTGCCGGCACCGGCGTGTCCACCGGATCGTACAGCATCATCGAGCAGGGCAAAGTCGATGCGCTCCTGCAATCGTCACCCCGTGAAAGACGTTTGATTTTCGAAGAAGCCGCGGGCGTAAGCCGCTTCAAGCTCAAACGTCAAGAAGCCGCTCGCCGCCTAGAACGCGTCGACCAGAACCTGCTGCGTCTTTCCGACATCGTCGACGAGCTCCAATCGCGTTTGCGAAGTGTTCGCTCCCAGGCCGGCAAAGCGCGCACCTACAAACAATGCTCCGATCGGCTCAAAGAGCTACGGGTTCAAGTGAGCCTGAAAGACTGGCGCGAGCTATCCGACTCGCTCAAGCAACTTCAAAAACAAGCCGACGAACAGCAGGCTGCAAGCGAAGCCATCCAAACCCGTATCACTGCAGGAGACAACCAATTTGCCCAGATCGAGCAATCGCTCGACAACTACCAACAGCAAATGACCGAATCTGGGAACAAAGCGTCCACGGTTCGCGAGCGCATCGTTTTCTGCGAATCGACCCGACGCAGCCAACTGGCCCGTTGCGACGAACTGCAGCAAGAATCTCGGCGACTCAAGCGTCAACTGCTCACCATGACCTCGCGCGTTGGCGATTCACAGCAACTCGTAGCCGAAACCGAAACCGAACTTGCCTCAGCAGAGCAACAATACAGCCAACTGCATGAACAGTGTGAATCGGACAAATCGCAGCTTGACGCGGTGGTTGACGAACTCCGAGCGATCCGCACACAAATCGAAATTACACGCACAAATCACTCCACAGCCTTCCAAGAGTCAACCCGGCTGGAAAACCGCATCCACACCCTCGAATCGCAGGAAGCAACTTCCCAAACCACAGTCGCACATTGCCTGCAGAAGATTGGACAGCTCGAAACCGTTCGAACGCAGCTACGCGACAAACTGGCTCTTGCCAATACCCAACTCGAACAATTTCAGGCCACGGCCTCACGGTCCGCGCAAGAACTCCAACTGCTGCAAGAATCGCTCCGCAACAATCGGACGCAATTGACTTCCTCCCAGGGACAATTGGCAGACTTGCGTGGCCAATTGACCGGTGCCCGCCAAAGGGCGACCGTTTTGGAAGAATTGGAACGTCGTCTCGACGGGCTCAGCGCGGGTACGAAAGAAGTTTTGCAACAAGCCAAGCAACAACCCGACGGGCCGTTCGGCAGCGTGCGGGGCGTGGTGGCGGATCTCATTCGTGTCGACGCCGATACGGCCCCTCTGGTCGAAATTGCACTCGGCGATCGGGCGAACCACCTACTCGTCGAGCAGGCAGACTCTCTGCTCGATGCGTTGGCCAAAATAGAATTGCCCGGCAGAACCAGCTTCCTTCGGCTTGATACTCCGGTACCCGCTAGTGCCGTCGACCGTATCGATCTCGCCGGAGAACCTGGCGTCGTCGGGCGTGCCGATCAGTTTGTCGAAACCGCGCCGGACTTGGCTGCCTGTACCCGACGGCTTCTGGGCAGACATTGGTTTGTTGACACGCTGAAAACGGCCCTCCGTTTGGCACAAACCCATGGCCGAGGATTGAACTTCGTAACCATTGTCGGCGAAGTGGTCGGGGCCGACGGCACGCTAATCGTCGGCCCTCGCCAGTCGAACACCGGTTTGCTGTCGCGACGCAGTGAACTGCGGGCCTTAGTCGAAGAAATCCGAGAAATGCAGCATCGCATCGAGCACGAACAATCGCTTTGCGCGGCGCTGGAAAACTCGATCCGCTCCGAAGACGAACAATGCGAATCGCTCACTAAACAGCACGCCAGCAACACCCATCGGCTCAGTGAAACACGTCTCCAAACGGCTGCGCTCCGCGAGCGGCTCGAAGTAGCCGACACTCAGTACGCGACCGTTAGTCAAGAACTCACCTCCGCTCAACAACAGGCTGAAGTCTCCGTAAGCGAACTTAAGCAGTGTCGAAATGACCTTGAAAACCGCCAGCGTGAACTGCAAACACTTCAGGCCGATCTCGATTCAAGCTCGGCACAGTCGTCTTCGCTCGAAGAAAAAGTTGCCTCGTTGCAGCGGGTGGTCACCGACCACCGGGTTGCTTTAGCTCGCAGCGAACAGCGACGCGACGGCCTACGGCGCCAGATGGCCCAGCTCGACCACGACCGCCAACAGCACGACGAAGCACTCACCGAAACGCGCGATCGAGTTGCCGAATGCTACACGCAGCGCAACGAACTCACCCAGTCGGGTCTCGACTTGGGAAGCGAGCTGGCAGAGCTTTATCGCACGAAAGAAAACCTGGCTTACGAGTCGCAACAGCTTGCCGAGCAGCACGATCTGTTTCGCAAACAAAAAGCCGCCCTTGCCAAACAGTTGAACCAAATTCGTGAAGCGCTGATCGCGAAACAGACCACGTTTCAGCAGGCAAAAATCCAAGTCCAACAGGTGGACCATCAGCGTCGGGAGCTGTCCACCCGTATCGCCGACGATTATGAAATCGATTTGGCTTTGCTCGCCACCGAGCAATCCGAAACCGAGTTGGGCCAACGCGACGAACTCGATGCCGAAATCCGTTCGCTCCGCGAACAACTGCAAGCCATTGGGCCTGTGAACTTAGAAGCACTTTCGGAATTGGAAACGGTCGAAGAGCGTCATAACGATCTTGCGCATCAGTACGAAGACCTTCGCTCTGCAAAAACGCGGCTGGAGCAGCTTGTCTCGAAAATCAATATTGAAAGCCGCGATTTGTTCGTTCAAACTCTGGATGTGATCCGCAGCCACTTCCAAGAGATCTACCGCAGCCTGTTCGGCGGCGGTGAGGCAGACATCGTGGTCGAGGAAAACGAGGGGGGCGACATCCTGGAATGTGGCATCGAAATCATCGCCCGCCCGCCAGGCAAACAACTCCGCAATATCTCGCTCCTCTCCGGCGGCGAACGGACACTCACATGCGTGGCCCTCTTGCTGGCAATTTTTCGGAGCCGGCCAAGCCCCTTCTGTGTATTGGACGAAGTCGACGCCGCGCTCGACGAGGCGAATATCGATCGCTTTAGCGAAGTGCTCAGAGAATTCATGCAGTCCACCCAATTTATTGTCGTGACGCACTCCAAGCGAACTATGTCGTGTGCCGACACCTTGTATGGCGTCACGATGCAGGAATCGGGCGTCTCGAAACGGGTGTCGGTCCGCTTCGAAGACGTTTCTGCGGACGGAACGATCGATTCCTCCCACAGCCAGCACGACAACCCAGCGGCAGGCGGCAATTCGCAAGCAGCCTAGGTCATTCGCTTGCGGTTTAGCGCTGAGGCGGCAAAAAACTCTCTAAGCCCAGCCAAACCCCATTATCTGGCAAAACCGCAATAGCCAGCACATCGCATATATCCGCTATTACCGGCTCGTTCAACGCGACTAGGGAAAGTTTCTAAAGTCGGACCCCCGTTTGAATCGACACTAACTATCGGAAGGGTTGTTCTCATCGGCACAGATCACAGTGATCGCCGCCGAAGCCGAGAATAGCCCGGCAAGGGGGGAGCCTGCCAACAAGGGACACGCCATCGCGGCAAACGCGATGCGCGCCCGCCCCAACAGAGACGGTTTGCATGCTCTCTCCGCGCAATCCCATTGTTGCATTGCCATGGGCAATTGCAGCGCGACTCGAAGGTTAGCGAACGTAGCGATTGGAGCCGATGTTATCATCCATCTCCAATTTAACGATTTTTGCCAATCTTCCAGTGCTTGCATTGCCGATGGGAACTTACATGACGGAAGTTACCATGACGGAGAGGATCAGAAGGATCTGAGCCAACCCAACATGCGATTTTGAGTGTCACGACCCAGGTTGTTTGCATTCGGTGAGCTAAACGCTCTGACGGAAAGGAATCGGACGTCAGACCGAGAGTGTGCAGTCAACAACGAGGCACCCAAAGCTGCCGGGAACCCATAGCCCGGAGCTCGACCAGAGTTTACGCAAGACATTATTGGAGTACCCGTGATGAAGGTCTTTACAACTGGTCAGGTCGCTAAGATCTGCAAAGTAGCACCCCGCACAGTCAGCAAATGGTTTGATTCGGGCCGGCTGAAGGGTTATCGAATTCCTGGTTCCCAGGACCGACGAATCCCTCGCGAATATTTGATCAAGTTCCTCAAAGAGCACGGCATGCCGCTGGGTGATTTGGAAGACGAAGCGATGGCCAAAGTGCTGATCGTCGCTCAGGATCAAGTCTTGATTGAGAATCTCAAGCGAGAGTTGCCCGCTGAAAGGTCGTTCCGCACTTCGATGGCTGCCAGCGGTTTTGAAGCCGGCATTCAGGCTGAAAGCTTCCACCCTGATTGCATCATCGTCGATTTCTCGATTGGCCAAGTCGAAGCGCTGCAGATTTGCCAGAATCTGCGCCGTAGCTCCGATTTCGCCGAGACGATCTTGATCGCTCTACTGCCAGATGATGGCACGACTGCGAGCTTCGATCGTTCGACAATCAACGAAACGTTCAAAAAGCCTTTCGACTCAGCACTGCTGGCCGAACGACTACGAACGCTGATCGGTGCCAAGAAAGAGTTGGTGTAAAGAAGGAGCGAGGAATTAGGAGCAAGGAACGAGCTATTTGCTCGCACCT
>JAJDED010000037.1 GCA_029259915.1 Planctomycetota bacterium
GCCCGACGACGTTCGTCAACTCAAACGATCGGCTCGCTCGTCGTTGAAGAAGCAAAATCTTAGTCATCATCTCAAACAATCGTTTTTCAAAACTGCACAACTAAGGCTATGATGGGGTCTTTGGCCGCGCAAGGATCAATAGAACTGGTAAGACCAAAGTGTGGGATGATTTGGATTGCAATTTTTTAGCTATTGGACCCCTTCGACGGATTTCGACAGCCCCGTCACCAATCTTATCGCCTTCTTTTTTGGTATATTGAAGGCATTCCAAAGTTCCTTGCATTCACAGCCTTATCTTTGGTCTCGTTGTTTGTGGGCCGCTGAAATCTTTCTCAGTAAAGGAGATCTAATTCATGGATAACTTCCTCAAAATCTTTGACGCAGACGGCCGAAAATACGATGTGCCTGTTGATATTGCGGATAGAGGACGAATGTTCGTCGCTGAGCATCCGATGCTCGCCGAGGACCTTAATGTCACTGAGGTTCGCTTGATCAGTGACAATTTAGATTGCCCAATCCGTTTCGTGTTGGAATCTTTTAGATTGGTAGGAGAAGCTGGGCATTGGAGTATAACCATTCGAGAAGATGATCTTGGGATTCCCGAATACCACCTCGAATACTATGCCACAAAGTATTTTGACAGAAAGTCTAAGAATTCCCCTGTGATGCAATGGGATCACGTGAAAGAGGAAATGACGGGAGATTGATGGTATGGCAGATAACTTTTCGATGAGATTTTTATTCGTGCAGTCTTGGCTCGCGAGTGATTGTCATTTATTGTCCTCGATTCGTTATATCCGCCATCGCCAGTTCGTAATTGAATTCATCAAGATTTTCCAGCAACGGACCTCGGTAGAATCCTGAATCAACACCTGGTATGTGGCAAACCGTAGTTTGTCGAAGCCGGTCTAACTTCTGATTAATTCCTTCAACAGTGTTACTTGATCGCGGATCGTCCTAAGTAGTCCAAGGAGTATGGCTGTAGGACGTGAAGATCCAAGGTATGTTTACCAGAAATCATCGGGGAAAATCTCTGCGCTACGTTGGCACAGCATCCATTTGCTATTACTATGGTAGAGATCTTAATAGGCTCTGAAAAAATCGGTGTTCTACTGATGACACGGTCGTTATTCGTCAGGAGTAGTAATGTCGAATTGCAGCGGACTTTAGTTGCATCGAGTGTCCATCATTATTACTTCGGAAAGTGGCTCCAGGAGTGCTCTCGGGTGAATGTTTGAATAGACGCTTCGATGCTTGAATGAGCTTTAGTGCAAATAGGTGAGTCTAATCCGATAGCTTATGAACACGACCTTAGATATACAGTCAAGACTCACCTGTCCAAACTGCTGGGTTGACCTTAGTCCTGCCGATCTGCTCTGGGTTTCATCGCACCCTGATTTGCGTGGCGACAACTACCTAGGTACCGATGCCCAGAAGCGATTTCTTCCGAGTCGTTTCGACAGTGACGGTTTTGCGTTGGATGCGAATGGGATGAGGTCTCAGTCGCTGGCCTGTCCCGAGTGTCATCTAGCCATCCCACGTATTCTTGTGGACTTCAAGCCGATATTTGTTTCTGTGATCGGTGCAAGTAGTTCTGGAAAATCTTACTTCCTGACCTCAGCCATCTGGGAACTTCGGCGTAAATGCCAAGCACTTCGTCTTAGCTTTGCAGATGCAGATCCTGTTGCGAATCAGATTATCAGTGAACATGAGCAAAAACTTTTTTTGAGCGATAAACCGAGTGAGCTGGTAGCAATCTCACGTACGGAAACAGACGGGGAATTATACCAGCAAGTTAATTACGGTACCCGGCAGGAACTCTACGCCCGTCCATTTGTATTCTCGCTTAAACCCACTCCAGATCACATAGGTTACAAAGGTGAGAAAGAATTGCGATTAGTCTCTAGGGCCTTATGTCTTTATGACAATGCAGGTGAACATTTTCGCCCAAACTTAGAGGCGGCACTTAGCCCGGCCACTGATCATCTTGCTCTGTCCGAGGCATTGATTTATGTATTCGACCCACTCCAACATCCTAGGTTTAGACAGTTATGCCGTAAACATTCTCAAGATCCGCAACTTAACGATGACTTTCAAGTTGTGCGGCAGGATGAAGTGATTGTAGAGGCTGCGAAAAGGATTCGACTCAAAGCAAATCTTGCAGAGCATGAGCAGTTCAATAAGCCGCTAATTGTTGCCGTGAATAAACTTGATGTCTGGCAACATTTGTTGCCCAATATTGATTTTAATAATCTTCATCCCTTTCAAGCAACGGGCGATGGAGTTACGGGAATCTATGCCAATATGATTAACGAAGCTTCGCGAGTGCTGCGAGAACTACTGGTTCAAGCCGCTCCCGAAGTAGTGGCTGCCTGCGACAGCTTTTGTAACGATGTCACTTATATTCCGATCAGTCCGCAAGGTTGTTCTCCGGAAGTCAAAGAGGGAAATTGGGGAGTGCGGCCATCGTCGCTTAAGCCTGTTTGGGCTGAAGTACCCCTACTGTATGCACTTAGCCGCACCAACTGCGGATTGGTACCGACCATTTCAAACAACAGTCAATGAGTTCGCTCTTGATGCAGAGTAGCAACATCCAACTTTCTTAGGAGATCGGTTAGTTGATCCAGGAACTGCTCTATACTGCGGATTCTAAAGGTGGCCTCAAGGGAGGGGGAAGTGGTTATAGCACCGTACTGAGTACGGAGGGCATGGCATCTAATCTCGCTCAAGCCCTAGAGCGACTCAGTGGCTACAAACACCCGTTTGATATACATGATCCACGTTCAAAGCAGATCACTGTCAACTTTCGCCACGTGAAGATCAAAGTCGGTGGGATTACTTACCATGTGCTTTCGCGCATTGCCGACCTAAGACATGAAAACACGAGCCGCTCCAATAAACTGGCTCATCATGTCGTTCTCTCAAATAGCGATCTCCCCGTAGGTGGACCTTCCTACCTATTGGCACATCAGGGTTTTTGCCGCACCGACTGGGATGGTCAGGTAACCTTGGTACCTGTGATACCAGTCTCTTCACTGCCCAGAGATGATTTACCTGCCAGACCTTGCCTGCATTGGAAAGCTGCGGCCAGTGATGCAGGGTGGGCTGGATTTGTCGCTGAGCAATTGCACTTGAAACCACAGAACTCGGTAAACGTGATTTTTCCGTTGGGTACTGATACGCTCGCCCTGACGAACGAGGTATTTTCATTATTATCACACAAGAAACGCTGGGAAGTGACATTCAGCACCTACTTCACTACTCTTCCAGCCGGTACATTTTGCTCCCTGCGATTCTATCTGGATGGTACATCGGCTGCTGACAACCTGCGGCGAGACTATCGTCAAACCATCGTTGATTTGGTGGAGCCTCTTGGAAACCCCGAGGAAAGTGATTGGGTGCAACGTGCTCGGACAGGGGAAGTCAGAAATCCAGAAAAGCATTCGAAGGTCGCAGATAGGCCTGCCTCAGAGTTAGAAGATGAGGGCGATCAAGAGCCTCTGGTCGTGGAAGAGGTTGCTCCTCAACAGAGTGAGCTTACAAATCTCGACCAAGCAACGGAGAGCTTGGTCCCTCTGCCACCTCCCTCGCGTCCTTTATCCACCCTGCAGGATTCAACTCCGCAGGGAATGGGTACTGGACACACCATGACAGATTTTCAACGAAAACTCCGAAGCAGAAATCGCAGAAAAGTATTTTTGATAGGGACGTCGGTGGCCCTTGTTTTAGCACTTTTGATTGGAGGAGGAATTCTCTTTGGTTCCATTTTGAAAGGCCTTAGCGACCGTCAAGAAGCTAACAACCAAGCCCCTTCTGGAGAGGAAGAGTTTTCTAATAAAACTAATCCGCCTCCTGTAAAAGAAATAGCAGGCAAAAGCCCCCAGAAAAAATCAGAGAAAACGGGACCGGTAGCATCGGGTGAGAGTAGCACTTCCGAATCCAGTCCGGAACCAATGGAGGAAACGGACAAAGGGGGATCAGGTCCTTCTACAGGTGATAAGTCTTCGCTTAAAAAAAATAACGACACTAGAACTACAGATGAAGTAACGCCAATTGAGCTGACCCTAGATTTGCCGTATCTGAAGAGCCCGGGTAAGGGAGGAGATGCGAAAAGAATTGAAGTAGAATTGCCCAAGGACTGGCTGTCTGAAGGTTGCGAGGTCAATATCTCACAAATTGGGCTGGATAAGCTGAACAATCAGTTACACAGGAAACTTTCCCTGCAAAGAGAGAACCACGCATCTCGCAGATGGGATCTAATCTATGAGAGAGAGGGGGGGGGAGACAGCTTTAATTCAGTGGAAAAGAAAGTCCTGATAGCGGATCTTTGGATCGAGGACAACGCAATACGCTTTAAGTGGAATGAGGATGACAGCGACGTTGTAGAGCAACTGGGAGTACCAGAACTGCGTCCCCTTTTTAATGGCGTTCGTTGGTGCCTGCTAGAAGTACAGACAGAGGGGAAGCCACCAATAATTTTGCGTCTATCGAATTTCGAAAAGATCAAGCAGGTTAGATTGGTCTCAAGGAGCTTGGAGCATAACCACTTGGAGCTCCAAACTAATGGGGATGAGAATTATGTGCTGCCAAATGGCAGCCTGATACGTTCAGATGTTGAATTGCTAAATGGTTCTGAAGATCTTCTGGTACAAGATTCTCATGAGAAACTAAAACATGGGTTTATAGTTAGCTGTACCCCACCAAGTCAGAAAGGGGCAGAATCTTCAAAAACACAACCGATGAAGATGCTTAAGATTGAAATCTTCGTGAGACCGGACAAAACACGAGATGAAAGTAGTATCTCTGTGACCTGCAATTTACTAATATCGCAAAAGCAATTGGACACCATCAAACGACTCCACAAAGAACATGGCAGAGGTCCTCTGCCACGCTTCGAGAAAACTATGAAATTGTCTGGAAAATCCAGTGTTCAAGAATACCTTGGCTGGATACGTAATGATGGAACAAACATGCTTAAGCAAGAATTAGACGTTTTCGAGAAAGAGCGCGAGGAGAGGAAGAGACAGAAACAGTCAGCTGCTCCGGGAAATGCAAACGGTAAACACGAGGAGCAGAAGAAGAGAGAGCTGAGGCTAATCGACGCCAAGCTTTGGTGTGATGCAGCAATCATAGCTCTCAAATATCTCCAGTCGGCATCAGCTAAAGTGTCCATGTCTGTTCATTACTCTGTCATGCATAAGGAGTATCCAGTCCGTATCCTTTCCGGTAACTGAATGCCATTATTTTGCACAAATCAATTGCCTTCACTTAGACCAAGCAGACACGATGATTCAACAGAGCGATCTTAGGGCCGAGATTAGCCGCTTAACCAAGGCGATTTCCAATATTTTTACGGTGGAAGGCGACTTGCAAGAAGCGGAGCTGGAGGAGCTTCACGACCGGTTCGTTGAGTGCATAGAGGCAACTAATGGTCGGTTGAAAAAGTGTGATGAATTATTACGTAAAGGGCTTCGGGTCGAAGCGATTCAGGAATGTGAAGTGGACCCAGATTTGCTGGATCTTGTCACCGAGCTGGATATCCCTGAATGGAGCGCGTGGGCTGATTATGTACGTCAATTCGGCATTCCTAGGCAGCCTGATCTACTCATTCATGTCGCTGCGGATCTTAATGAAGCCTACAACCAAGCCCAGTCGCTAGACAGTTTATTGCGACTGCATCGGCTTCATGCACTAGCGCGCAGTCCGTTGAAACATAGAATTGTGGTGCTTCGAAGAATTGCCAAAAAAGACGATACCAACCCTGTTTGGAGTGAGGATTTACGCGAATACGAGAATGTCCGGTTCAGACAATTTGGGGCTGAACTACAACAACAGAATGACAATCTGGATCATGTCAGCGAATTGTGGTCGGAACTCAAACAATCTCCATGGATCAACTCTCCTCCCAAAAAGTTAATCGAGAAAGCTGAGCAGATTTACGACAGCCTTCTCGTAGCGGATGCTCGTAAGAAACTTATCGAACTCGAGAAAACCATTAACGCTGCTTTCTCAGAATTTGATATTACGAAAGCCGAAAGTGCTCGAGTCGCATGGGCTGAACAGGCAGGCATTGCCAAGTTAAGTGAGCAAGATGACCTGAGTGTGCAAGTGAAGGCTGCTTTTGATTGGCTGGATCAGGAGCGTGAGGCAAGTGACCACAATCTCGCTTACACACAAGCACTCAATTTACTTGAACATATGCTTGACCAAGATGTAGTGTCACGGAGTAAGCTCACGCGCGGATACAATGCTGTGCAGCGATTCGACGAGGCAATTCCAGAGCGGGTGCTGCGACGTTATCAAGAGCGATTAAGCAACATTGCGCTGACGGAGAAGCGACGTGGCAAACTTGTATTGCTTACTTCCATAGCGGTGGTTCTGATGGTCGGCACCGTGGCGCTTTTTGCTATGAATATTCGAAGCCATTCTGCTAACATTGCCTCTGTGCGCGATAGCTTGCAGGAGTTGGTGAAAGCAAAGCGATACACACAAGCTGAGGAGTTTTACGAGCAACTCTTCCAGGCCAAACCGGAGGTCGCTAAGGCTCCTGAAGTACAACAGGTCTATTTGGCATTGCAAGATATTGCGCAGCAGGATGAGGCTAGAAAATTACGGCTTAAACAATTATTGGACCAAGTGCGCGAAACGATCCTAGGAAAACCAACTTGGGAATCGATTAAGCAGTCCCAAATAACTCTTCAAGAGGCCGAATCGATTACTCACGGGGAAACAGAGCTTGTTCGAGTTAGGGAGATTGAACGTGATCTCGATAGGGCCAAAGGAAAGCTTCAGCAAGAGGTAAATGCACAGTTTCAAAGAGACGTCGACGAATTGGCCACAAGGACCGCGAATGTGGAGCATTTGACGCTTGAGCAAGTGCGAGAACTGAAAGTTGAGGCTCAAGACCTGAAGCAACGCCCATACGTTTCCCGTAGCGTTCGCACTGGCAGCGAAATGGAACTGATCATTCGTAAGATTAGCAGTCGTGAAAGGCATCTCTCCCTTCTGTCTTTGGAAGAGCAGCGATTGTTCGCGGTTCGCAATTCTATAGGTATGCGCAACTTGTACGAGAGTGCGCTGGAATCCTATCTGCAAGGAGTCAAATACGGTAATCGTCTGCAGGATTTTAAAGCTGTCATGCAGCATGACGTGCCTTTCCTGGAAAGAATGGTTTCTTGGAACAAACTTGTCAAAAAATGGGGAGAGCTACGATGGGTTGATTCGCCACAGCTTGCGTCTCAGGCGATCCCCATTATGGACCAACTGCAGTCTAATTATACGGATTTCCCCGGAGTCAAAGCGATTCTGCAACTTAGGCCCCATCTTCAATCAATCAGTAAACGCATTGACGCATCAGGAAAATCTATTTCTCAGCAGCTTACCGCTATGTTCCGCAAAGACGTCTTCAATATGAATTACTTGGAGGAGAAACGGGGCAGCCGATACTATTTCTTTGGGGTAGCCGATCAACAGGCAGACGTAGTAACAGTAGATGTGCTCGTGGACGCAAGAGATTTAGCGAGAACTGAGAGTCAGAGTTTTCCGAAAACTGACTTGAAGAGGCTGGAGGGACGTGGACGCTCAGCGTTGGCTCCGCATAGCAAGTTCTCCCGTGCTGCTACAAAGATTATTGCTCGACAGAACAAGACCTTCGAGGCTCGCATGTGCGCGATCCTATATGCTCTGCTTGAGAATAAAGAGATGGACCCACTGCTTCGGTGTGGGTTGCTGCAATACATTGTAGAACAGGCTGGTGAAGGTAGTTCAATCCTAGCCAAATCGCTAACTGAGCTGGAATCCTTGATTAGTACATCGGTAGACATCAATGACATAAACTGGCTGGACAATGACAGTGAAACTAAAGTGCTCAAGGAGCGTACTAGGGCACAACTAGATCGTATTGCTGCCGATCTGCGGGAAGTATACAAGGTACAAGTGCAGCCACAAGTGGATTCGTTTTACGCCCATAAACCTGCTTTGTCTGAATTCACCTGGGTCGCTTGCTTGATGAAGGACACTACCGGCCAGTGGATTTGTGAGAAGGCGAGAGGTTCGAAAAAACTGGAGGCTGGTAGATTGGTAATTGGCAATTACAACAATAACAGTGATGCGAGCACGCTAGCAATTGGAATCGTAAAGAATGGGCAGTTGATTCTCGACCAGAGTAACACACACTTATTTATTGAAGGCCGTCCCATCTTCCTGCTCACTGAAGTAAAATAGCTAGAAATGATTGTCGCTCTAATTGTGGTTGTGAGATAATAGAATAGTCCTTTTTGCATTCCTGACCGTCTCCTAAGCCCAGTTTATGGCATGAGTGAAAAACAGATCTATTACGTTCGCAGAAGAGGCCACACAGCTGGTCCTTGGGCTTTTGACAAACTTCAAGCGGAAGTCAGTTTGCGCAAATTAGGGCGCCACCACGAGATCTCCGAAGATAAAGTCACTTGGTTTCATGCCGGCGAGCTTGTTGGTCTGTTTCCTGCGGTTGAGGTTCATAAAACTGTGGGGAGGCCTTCTAAAGATTTCTCCACAAATGATGAAGCAAGTGCCGAGAAAGAATTGGTGCTTGAAACTTCAGAAGAAGAGCAATGGTATTGTGCCATTGATAACGAACAACATGGCCCAATGTCTCTCGCTGCGTTAAGGCAGTTCTTGCTCAATGGGCAGTGTGCGCTGGATGACCTGGTCTGGCGTGATGGATTTTCTGAGTGGGTACCTGCGGAAAGCATACCTGAGCTTATTGCAGAGATGGATCCGAATCATCTCGCCAGAGCGAACGATCGAGAAGAAGAGACACGTCTGATCGAATTGCCTCCAAGACAATGTGTTGCGGCACAGGCAAGCTTGATTCTAGGCGGTTGCTTACTCCTGGTAAGTTGGATTCCCTTATTTGGGTTTCTCGGAATCGCGCCCATCGTAATTGCATTGGTTGCGTTTCGTCAGATCAACGCCAGCAAAGGGCAACTGCATGGAAATGGTAGTGCTGTGGTCGGCGTCGTATTGGGATTGGTGAGTATTACTGTAGCGGTTGTCGTACTTATCGTGGGGGTGACCTTTTGGGCCAGGCAATAGATCAAGCCTGTAATGAATAGTTCTTATACATGCAGGCAGGTCAACGATAGTAACCAGAAAACTGCTTTAGCCACGTGGAATTGAGGTGATGCTTTGATGATGCCGACTAATCATGATCTTCCTGAGGTGCCTCTGGCTTGGGCCAGGCAAGATATTGAACAGCGATTGTTCTTTCCAGGAGGACGTCATACGTGCGTAAACACAATTGTGGCTATGTTGCTGGGAGTTGTATTGTCGGGATTGTTTTACGGTGCGCTCCAAGTCCTCATAGGTGGCAGCGCCGCCGAAATGTTCACTCAGCGGGGCTTGATTCCTTACGCCATCGTCTTTTTTTCTTTTTGGTCCCTGGCAATCATATTGCTCAAGAGCCGAAAACTATCGTTTCAGAAACAGGCCTTGCTGCACCACGTTGTACCAGAAGATCCAGATTTCATACTCTCTGCAAGTAATGTGAATGTGATTGAAGACCGCATTTATCAGATCGTTGATGATCCGAAGTATTTCGTACTGTACAACCGCATCATAGTTGCATTGGCCAATTTGCGTAATCTCGGTCGCATTGGAGATGTCGACGAAATACTTCGCTCTCAAGCAGATAATGACGAGGCGACAGCGGAGACTAGCTATAGCCTAATTGTGGGTTTTGTCTGGGCCATCCCAGTACTTGGTTTTATTGGTACGGTGATTGGTCTGTCGCAGGCCATTGGTAGATTTGATATTGTTCTAGAGCAGGCCAGCAACATTGACGGAATTAAGAGTGGCTTAACTGGTGTAACTGGAGGCTTATCTATCGCTTTTGTAACAACACTCCAAGCGCTTGTCGCTGCATTGGTCATTCAGCTTTTGTTGACTTTTCTAAAGAAGTCTGAGCAGGAGTTTCTCGATGAGTGCTCACGGTATTGTACAAATCAAATTGTAAATCGGCTGAGGATCATGCCATTTGAGCGAGTGAGAGAGGAAGACTAGTCTGGACCCAGTAATTGAGGCCCAGCTTGATTTGCTGTGAGCCTGAGCCAGACAACAAAACTGTTGTTTGTAGATGAGATAATATTGCCGATGCCGTCACAGCCCCCCAAACCTCCAAACCGACCGCGGCGTAAGTTGCATGGCGAAATTGTCGTGCCAGGTGATCGTTCTGTATCTCAGGTAGAACAATCAACACATGAGAGTTCTCACCAGTTCCGATTATGGTTCGCAGTTCTAATTACTGGAGTGATTCTGCTCATCTTGCTGCTGCTGATAGCTGCGGGCATTGGTTTGGGAATTGCCATGAAACTGTCTTCCTCCGACGACAGCTCGAGCGTGGCCCAGGCGCCTGGTTTACATTCCACAAACGACACGGAGAGTACAAATCAAGTAGATCAGTCGAAAGACGATTCCGACGCAGCGAACTCGGCAGACACTCAACCATCGGATAGGACCTCGACTAATCAGCGAACACCTCCCACTGGCGCTACTGGAGCGAGAGAGACTTCGCCGGACAGACCACTGGGCGATGAAGAAGAGTCCGCCGAGATCTCCACCGATGCTCCAGTTATCACTATTCCAAGTAGCGGGTTCTTTGGCATTGTGGCGGAGGGAAATAAGTTCGTCTACGTTGTAGATTGCTCAGGCAGCATGTCTGGCTTGCCTTTTACGAGGGCAAAGCAAGAAGTCATGCGATCAATCTCTTCACTTTCCGAAGGTCAAGCTTACAGCATTATCTTCTTTGCGACGGAAAGTTATTCGATGTACTACCCCTCGATCATCAATCACATGGAAAAGCCGACCCAAGATGTTTTGCAGAGGACAGAGACTTGGCTCGATGGCTTTTCTATACATGGAGGAACAGAACCACTGGGTGCACTGTTGAAGGCACTTCAAATGGAACCAGACGCGATATTTTTCTTAACCGATGGAGGATTTGAAGCCCACGTTGCTGCTATCATCAATCAGGCGAATACAAATAGTGTCAGCATCAATACGATTTGTTTTATTTCCCGTGCGGGAGAACCAATTCTGAAGCAGATTGCAAAAGCTAACCAAGGTGACTACCGATTTGTCCCTTAGCTGCTGAGAATCACAACGCGACGACTGATCCGAACGTGTTAATCCTAGCCACTGAGATATGGATTTCTTATTTTTTAAAACTAATTGGCATGTTATGAGCACAAGACGCAGATCCACTCAAGCTGCATTTTCACTGTTTTCTTTTCAGGACATCATTACCGCCATAACTGGGATTATGATTTTGATTACCCTGATCCTTGCCGTGGAGCTAATCACTCGCACTGAAAGTGCCCCTCCCGTGCAAACCGCCCAACAGATTGAGATCACAGAGATGTCGGTCGAAGAGCTCCAAGTAGAAATCACCAGTTATCGTAAAAAACTTGAATCGATGAACGACAGCTACGAGGACCTGCCGTCACTTGACAGTAGCGAACTTGAACAAATGGCCAAAGGGTTACAAGTGTCCGTTCAGAGACTACAAAGCGACACCAGAGTATTGAAGCAGAAACAGACCTCTAAGCAGAAGCTACTCAAATCAAGTGAGCAGCAGGGACATCAAGAGCTGACGGTGAAAAAGAAAGAGATTGCAGAAATTGAGCAACAGATCACCGAGTTAGAACAGCAATTAGCTGAGCTAGACAAGTCCAACCGTGTGTTTTTCCAGTCTGGGGCCCAAGGCAAAAAGATGTGGCTGATTGAAGTGACGGCAGCAGGATTCATGGCTGCTGAGGTTGGCGTCAATGCACCGCCGACTTCGTTTGCGACCGTGGGTGCCTTGGCCAATTGGCTGGCTTCTCAGGACATCACTGCGACAGCAATCTACCTAACCGTCAAACCTAGTGGCGTGAAGAACTATGAACTCTGCAAGGAAGAGATTAAGAAAACCAGGATTGACGTAGGATTTCAGGTAGTGGGTGAGCAGCAGCAAGTCATTGATTCTCAGAATGGAGCAGGTTCGCCATGAGACGACACCTAGTTCCTTCGGGTAATGAAAGTCTAGAACTACTGTTAGACACCATCTGCAACACATTTGGAGGCATCATTTTTATTTCACTGTTGGTTGTGATCCTACTGAATACGACCTCGGAGGTGATCTCAAGTATCCCTCCTACTAAACAGTCACAGGCAGACCTAATCAAGGCAGATATCCAACGTGAGCGATTGACTCGGGAGCTCAGAGAATTGAAAAACGCCCTCTTGCAACAGCAAGAAATAGCCAGTTCCATCGTAACAGAAGAAGTACTTCAAGCAGGACGAGAAGCAAAGCGTCTGCAAAAGGAACATTCGCGCCTACTCGTGGAGAAAAGCGAGACTATTGGTGATACTTCTGCTATGCAACAGCAGATCAATAAGCTTGCTCAGGATACGTCCGACCGTAATTTCAAGTTGTCGGCAGCAAGAAGTCAGAAGAAAAGGTTGCAACAGAAATTGGAGCAGGAAGTCGTCCAACGTTCACGTACCGCCGTGATTCCTAAACTAATTGAAACAATACTCTCCAAGAGATTCTACTTTCTAAAGAGAGGCAGACTCTATGGGCCGATCTTCTTGTCCACAGGCGAATTTAATTCGATCGAATTTGCAGAATTGACACTAGCAGGTCAGAAGAGCATCGGTACCACATCTTCTGGAGGTGTCGCCGTTGATGTTAAGGGAAACAATGTGCAGCAGCTGGCTAGTAAGTACCAAGGAATTCAATCTACCACGCATGTCATTCAAATATTTGTTTGGCCTGATTCGTTCGAGCACTTCGAAGCAGTTCGGGTAGCAACGGAATCGGTCGGCCTCAAGTACGAGTTAACTCCTTGTGAGGAAAGCACGATCATTCGTATTGGTGCTCCCAGTTCTACGAAACCTACTTATGTTCAGTAGGCCAACCCGAGAAGGTATGGCTAGTCTTTGTTGTCTGTTCCACAGGATCGCACGTGTCAGTCACCGTCCAAATCCGTGATGTAAGTCACCGAGTTCGAGAACTCACTCTAAATAAGCCGATTTCGCTGCTCGGACGTGGTGTTCTATGCGATGCGCGGTTACGTGGAGATTCTGTTTCTGCACGGCATGCCAAGCTGAAACTCTATCAAAAGTACGCAATCATTGAAGATCTCGACTCGTTGAACGGCGTCTTCGTTAATGGCAATAGGATCCAAGGTGAGGTGCAAGTCACCCTGGGAGATCAGATAGAATTTGGCAAAGGAGGACCATCTCTTCAAATCGTGCAAGGGTTTGGGGGCACAGTGCAGACGGGACCTTCGAGTGGAGTCTCAAGTACTGTTCAACACTCTGCCAGCAACAGTCAGTATTCAGAATCAGAAAACCGCACTCGTAAGCAGTGGTTGTTTGCAACTGGCTGTGGCATCATGCTCTGTCTGACTATTCTGCTCATCGTGGGAGCAGCATTGACTGGATACTTTGCGACCGCTGTTTTGGTTCCAGGCAGCGGTAGGCTGAACGCAGAAGACATCTTTGAGAACTATAGTGAATCGATCCTTCTTGTCTGTTTTCGCATAAAAGACCACCCTGGTGTGATTCCGATAGGTACGGCTTTTGCAATTCAGGAGGATGGATTGTGTGCCACGAATGCGCATGTGGTAATTGGCATGAAGGAACTAAAACAAGAATTAGAATCCTATCTCGCCGCGAATCAGAAAATTGGAGAGGTGGAAGTACTGCTCATCTCGCCAGGCGGCACACATGAGTATCAAGTGCGTGAGACTTACGTACACCAAGCTTACGCTCGACAAGAGGACCTATTTAGTCCAGATGTAGGTTTGATTCAAGTAAAGCTCACAGACAACCAAAGCATGAAACCTGTGTCATTAGCAACGAAGCGGAATCTTCGCAGATTAAAAAAGGGAGAAGAACTGTGCTATATCGGTTATCCTGTATTTGACGCACGCAGAGATTACAATAGGTTAAAGAAAATTGCACCTCGTACTTTTCGTGGGAACCTGATCCGAATGCTTAACTACCAAGAGGAATCCACGAGCATCGATGACTCAATGGTAGTCGAACATAGTATGGATACGGTTGGAGGAGCTAGCGGTAGCCCTATCTTTGACAGATCGGAACAAGTCGTTGCTCTTCTCTTCGCTGGAATGATGGTAGTGAATAAGGAGACGGGACAACTGGAGACGGAGCAACGAATCAACTATGGGATTCGCGTTGATGCTCTTCGAGAAGTTATTGAAGATTATCGACAAGAGCACCAAGAATAGTCCAAAATCTTTTCTGATGAGTCAACCTCCCTCGCTAAATACGAATCTCACACCCGGCACGACGATTAGTCGTGGACGTTACAAATTGGTGCGTCGGGTAGGAGCAGGGGGAAATGGAGTTGTTTGGCTCGCGGTCCATTGCGGGATGGGTACCGAGATCGTCATCAAGTTCCCCAACGCAAATTTATTTGCCGATGAAAAGAGTACAAATCAATTTGAAACTGAACTGCGGTCATTGGTAGCTTTTTCCAGCCGTCAGCCCCATATCGTGAACATCATCGATGTGGGGCGACACCAGAATCGACCGTTTGTGGCTATGCAATACATGTCCCGAGGATCTTTGCAGAAGTATTGCTTTGGAAGTCGTCAAGTAAGTGCTAGCCAAGTGTGTTCGCTGTACCAGTCGGCTGATTGGCTGGAAATGATCGCCGATGCTCTCATTTTCATCCACGATCATGGCTTGGTACATCGAGATGTAAAGCCGGCTAACATCCTTATTGATGATTCTTTTTCGGCTTATCTCTCCGACTTTGGAATTGCCATGGTGGCACTACCAGCGCGAACCAATCCCGATCTAGGCGTATCGGCCACGAGCAATATTGGGGTTTCTGGTTCTTTGCCTTATGTGGCCGCAGAGATCCTGCAAGGTGAACATCCATCTGCAGCATCGGATCAATTCAGTCTCGCAGTCACTACTTACGAGTTTCTCACGGGACGACGTCCTTTTGAGGCCAAACAAGCCCAAGAGATGGTCGAAGCACAACGTCAGATGAGAGTGATTCCCCTTAACAGAATTCGAAGGGATCTTACTGAGGAAATGTGGCAGGTGATCCGTCGTGGTTTACTTCCAACTCCAGAATCACGTTTTGACAATTGTCAGCAGTTTGCCCGCGAGGTGGCTCGCCACTGGATAGATTTTCGCCCACCACCTGCTCCCCCTCATACGAAGCACACACCTCCTTCGGTGCCATCGTTTCCTGAAGAGACTTCGGATCGACTGGGAACTACCACTACTGTGAAGTGTTCCACCCCAGCGGCAAGTGACACGAAGCACTCCGAGAGTAGTGCTCTAGCACCTTCGGCAAAGCAAGTCTCGAAGGACGAAGAGACTTTACCTAGTCCTAAAGGAAAAATCATCAAACTCAGTCGTCTCTTACCCAAAAAGCAGGACGACTAGCGAACTATGTGGTAAACGACATTGATGCCCCCTGGCTTTAATTTAGTGCCTGATGGCGGTCTGGATTCAGATTCACCACCTTTGATTACTCGCGGCATTTCGATTACGATTGGTTCCGTCATATTTGATCTAGGGAGGGCTTAGTGATTATCGACGCGCCTGACAAACCACTGGAATTAAAAGGTGTTCGCAGCTTTGTTTGGCCGGCCCAGAAGGGAGCCATGGTATCAACGGCTTGAGCAGGTGGGCCAGCAGGCAAGGCCAAGCTGAAGACTAGTCAGATCATAGTCCAGATAGGTAACACACGCGTCACCACGAAGGAGCAAGCAGTAGCAGCAATAGAGATCTTGGCCGCAGGTGAAACAGTACGCATTGTCTACTACGACCCTAAGGATATTAACGGAAAGATCCGATGGAAGCGTAGAGCGACAAAAGTCATGGTCGGTACCGACACAGACAAGCTGACCGAAATAGTCACATTTCCTCATAAAGATAGCAGAATCAACTGAGCAACAGCTCCTCGTTCTTAGTAGGTCGACAGGTCGGCTTTAACGTCGGAACACTTCCTGAAATGGTTCAGCCTCGGCCAGATACCGTCTCAGGTAGGGAGTAATCCGCATCCGTGACTGGGCAGCCACGATATGGAGGTGGTGGAATAGATCTTCGTCGACACTAACTTTCACCCAACGGTGTCTCGGAGGAGCTGCGGTGTGGTTCGGGTTTACTGTGCGGGTCGTGCTTGAAGTGTGGTTCGGGGCTGCAGGACTGTCGTCGTGAGTTGTTGCATTGACTGGGCACATGGGTGATTCCTACTCCGAAGCTAGTGTCAGGGAAGTGGTAGTTCGCAGACGGTTGGGCATCGGCCGAAGTCAACGACTAAGGCGGCGGGTGGGACCAAGAGGCTAAGGCTTGGACCGTCTCCAGTTCCTGTCGGATTGCTTTAGGGATACCGCAGTTGGCAGGTCTGGAAGAGAGATAGTCCAGGGTCCGTTGGCTCAAGTCGAGCTCCCTTAATCTTCTCAGATCTAATGGTGCGGCATCTTCCGGACTGTTTTGGGAGACGTTCACGAACGAGTTCTCCTGCTGGGGCATATTCTGATTTGGGAACCGCAGGAATTCCTTTGCTGTGGCATGATACCCTTTCTTCAGTTTTTCGATCATGTCTGCGACGGATGAATGGTTGTTAGAGGGATTGCGTAGCACGTGCTTTAAGCCATGGTTCGTATTGGAAGTACCCTTGTTTTTCAACGTGTCTAGCTCACTTGGATTTTTTTGGTATTCCCCTACCATTTCCCATTCTGGTTGGGTTGTTTCTTCAACCCTCTTATAGCTGTCAATTGTGACGGATTTGCTTGTCACCTTTGTTTCTGTGCTCGGTTCGTTCGCCCTCCGTTTTTCGGCATAACAGAGGGCTTCTGGGTGAGTCATAGTTGCTCCGGTAGACATTGCTGGAGAAACCTTTATGAGATAAGTCCGTGCCCTGCCACCGCGATGCTTTGTCTTCCATTCCTTCTGGGTGATCTGAATCAGGCCGATCTTCTCTAATAGATCACGTCTTTGTTTATAATTGGAACCACCACAGCCGGGCCACTTTCGCATCACTTTGTTGGCAGTGATGCTAGCCTCCCAACCTTCCGAGGTAGTTTGCCCATGCAACTTGGCATACCTCAAGAAATTCAGAGCAAAACAGAGTAGTTCCTGACGAATTCCAGAGTCAACCAATTGCAGCTTGGTCAGCAGGTGATCAACTTCTGCCTCGCTCAGCAGAGAATGGTTTTCAGTTTGTGAATGTTTGGAGGGGGGATGATTGGCGGTCCACACTACGATCTGTTTGGTCTGTTGCTCGACTCGGCGAGTCTTCGTAGCGATGTCTTGTTGAACGTCATGAGAGGTATGGGCTCCAGTTTGGTAGACCCAATCGACAAGCCGTTGAATAACATCTGCCAATGTAAGCCTCAACACATGACAGAGGTGCCAAGCAACTTTCTTGGTGGCCTGGACCCGTGTTCCTAGCGAGCAGATTCCCAATTCCCAGATCCTTTTTGCGTCTGCGGCAGTGAAGGCAGTCGCCGGTTTGCTCAGGAGTCTTGTATATTCGCTCCCGGAATCCTTCAGTCCCACTGAGGCTTGAAGCTTCTTCCATTTCGGTAACCCAAAACCAAGAGCATGTTTCTTCGTCGGTGTGGAGTCCATGGTGCCTGTCCGTTGACTCAGGTGGTTCTCATTGTTTGATGTATTTTTGCATGTCAGGGATTCATTCAATGCTGCATACCTTTCAGCTTTGAGCTTACAGATGTCCCAACGGACATTTGGGATTTTTCCAGCTTGATATCTGTGGATGAATTTGAGCCACTCCTGGGGCTGAAATATTTTGCCAGGTTGATATCCAAACGGTAGTCGCATTCCTTTGTTTTTCCGAGGAAAGAGTTCAAACTTCCCGGCACATTCCTCGATCCCAACCGTCCGGAAGACGTTTTCGATTTCCCAGATACGTATTTTACTGGTGAGAAAGAAACGGTAGTGCTTACCACCAGACGGCGTATTGCTCACCAACAAGTGCTTGTCGCCGACACCCAGAATGCGTAAAGCTGATCGTACCTTTTTGCAACGACGGAAAAAATCTGCGTAGTCCTCATTGCGGAGGTCGACATCGATCCCGACCCAACGGGTGATTTCCCAACAGCGAGGTGCTACCCAACGTGGATTCTTACCTGGCAGAAGATTGCCGAGAAGATGGTTAAGAATTTCCGTGTCACCCACTCGTCCTTTTGGTGTGGTCCAATCACGGGGATTCGAGGAATGGGCCCGAGTGATGGCGTAATGTGGCTGGCCGGGACAGAACAGCTCCATAAAATCTTGCAAATCTTTTCGAGTAGCCCCCAGTATCTGGAGACGTTCCTCGTTGGAATATCGCGACTTGGGTTTGCCAGCTCTTGTGTTGAGTGAGACTCCATGGATACGCATGGGAGCAGTTGAGGTCGTGGACATTTTGAACTCCTTGTCCAATAAGTGATGAAAGTTCGTTTTGTTACTACTTGCATACGCAATCGAACGAGAGTTTCTTGTCTGGGGAAAAGAATGATGGAGTCATTACCTAACGCGAGTAACTTGGTAGGAGTCCTCTAGAACGTGAAAACTCAACGGAAGTGGGTTCTGGGTGGCTCGATCGTGAGGTAGACTTGACCCAGAGGGACGTTGGTTTCACTTTTCTGAATTTGATTTGGTGTCGGATGACTGCTCCTACAGGGACTTCCTCGTTTTTGCTCAGCAAGTCCTCCTTCTTGGAGGGACGGCAATGTCCCCTACGACTTTGGCTGCGAGCGGCGGGGGTTAGTGAAATTCCCCCAGGAGTGACGGACTATCACAATCCAGTAGAAGATTATTTAAAGCAGTCCCGCGAAGTCGAAAAGTTGGCTCAACAGTTATTTACGGGAGGAGTAGACGTTTCAGAACTTGCTGCGGAAGAAGATCGTCTCGGCGTAGAACAGACATGGGACTTGGTTCAAGATCCCCAAATCCCTTCGCTCTTCCAAGCAGAGTTTCAGACGGATCACAAAATTGGCATCGTTGATATTTTAGAGCGAGATAACGATGGTTGGATCCTCTATGAAGTAAAAGCGTCGAACTCCATCAAACCGATCTTCTATTGGGATCTGGCCTTTCAGTGGTTGCTGCTGGAAGAGTGCGGTTTACGCGTTACCAATGCCCACGTCCTGCTTCTTAACAGGCAATACACTTATCCAGGAGGAGAGCTCGATCCGCACGAGTTGTTGTGGAGGGAAGAGGGTACGCCCATTGTCCGTGCCTTGTTGCCGTCGGTACGTGAAGAAGTACATGATCAATTGACCATCTTGAATCGTGACGAGGCACCCACAAGGCAGCCCAGCAAACACTGCCGGGGAAACCGTGGGGCGAAAGCTGCTGATCGACCCAGTGATTGTGGTCATTTGCATAGCTTGTGCTACTGCGGTAACCAACTGCCAGACTATTGGTCGTTTCATCTTCCTAGGCTGTCACAGAATCAACAAGCCTTGCTACTCGATGAGAAAATTACTCACATTGAGGACCTGAAGGCGGACAGCCTCGTGGCTGGTTGGACCGACTTGCAATGCAGGGTGATCGAGGCGGTGCAACAGGACCAAGTTTGGATAGATGAGAGTGGTCTGAGGACCGAGCTGTCTCGACTGGAGTGGCCACTGTCGTTTCTCGATTTTGAATACGACCCGGGAGTAGCCGTACCGAGATTTATGGGGATGAGACCTTACCAACGGCTTCCTTTTCAATGGTCTCTGCAAATTCAGCATCAACCCGATTCACCCTTAGAAGATGTCGAACCATTCTTGCACGACACGATAGACGATCCCCGGGAGGCGTTCTTAGAGTCATTGCTAGTCGCATTGCCGGAAACGGGATCGATCGTTGTTCATTACCAGCCAGCTGAATGGGGTGTGCTAAACCTTTACCATGAGTGGTTCCCAGGTCGATACGATGCTCAGTTGGCCTCCATGCAGCGCCGGTTTTTTGATACTTGCCAAGTTGCCCGTGATTGTTATTACCATCCCGCGATGCAGGGAAGCTTTTCGATCAAGGCGTTGGCACCTGCACTCTTGGGTCACGGTTATGAAGATTTGTCGATTCAAGACGGTATGGCAGCAGTGCGTCAATGGCGGCAGTTGATAGCGACCGAGATCGATGAGATGGGAAGGAACGCAATCCGCAGAGACTTACTTGCCTACTGCCATCGTGATACGGAATTGATGTTCCATATTCTCGTAGAATTGCAACGTCTGGTAAGGAGACCCAAGTAAGTTACTTAGATCCAAGTGTGGGACGAACTTCCCTGGTTAAGATATCGCCATTTCTGGGGTCGGCCTCTTTGAGGAGCTGCACCACGAAATGGGGCCAGTCGATCCCCAGTAGCAAAGCTTTAGCCTTAGCTGCGTTGAAAATCTTCTCGGGCACGGTGACATGCAACACTCTGTGTCCTGGTGGTAGATGTCGGGTCTTTCGTGCGGGAGTTTTTATGCTCGGGCTACGATCTGTGTTGGTACTCATGGAAATTTCCTTTCAATCGGAATTTGAGATTGTGTTGTGAACGACAGGACAGTCAGTTCTTTTTTACCCTGCCCACACTTCACTTGAATTGCACTACATTTGGGGCACGAATATCTTTTGTGTTACTGGGAGTGTGGAACACCAAGGCGTCCACGCACAATCCTCGTCAGGACCGGCACTAGAGAATTGAACAATCTGGATCATTGAGAGATTGAGCTTGTTCTTTTCACTCTTATCCTTGCCGGAAATTGAATGGAGATATTGCAAGAACCTGTGGATGAGAATATTTGAGAATCAGGCGGCATCCTTGGTTGTTTTTATTCCGTCGATGAATTGGATTCCTTGAATAACGTCGGGCAATAGGGAAGAACCATTCAGCACGCGCCACTTTTT
>JAJDED010000038.1 GCA_029259915.1 Planctomycetota bacterium
CTACTAATTCCCTGCTGCAAGTCAAAAGCCCGATTTTTGTATTAGCCGTTTTGGCGCTAGCCCCGGTTACTTGGAGAAAACCGTGGCTAGCGCCAAAACGGCTGATTTTGGGAGACCTAATTCTTAGCTTTGACGAAGCACTCGATTGACAAAATGACACAGCAACAAGACGAGCAGGCGTCGGCAGAAAACTATCAACTACAAATCCCGACTGGGCCCTCTGAGCCTGTCGGTTCGGATCACTCAAGAGGAAAAAACATGAACTCTGTTCTCTTCACCCGGCGCATCGCATCTACTCTTCGAGGCGCCGTGTTGGGATCGCTTGCTGTCGTCACGTTTGCTGCCGGATTGCAAGCACCATTGGCACTGGGACGCCCCGACGAACCCTCGCGCGACGATCGCCGGATTGCGCTCATGGTTTCCTCACGGTTGGACGGATATCACCTGTCGGAGATGCGAATCGACGACGAGATTTCGCGGCGTACCTTCGAGAACTTTTTCAAAACACTCGACCCAATGAAGCTGTTCTTGTACGAGAGCGACGTCGAAGAATTCTCCAACGAGAAGGAAGCGATCGACGACTATGTTAAAAAGGGCAACGTGGAATTGTCCAAACGAATTTTCGACCTCTTTCTACAGCGCGTGAAAGAGCGAATTGCCGTCGCACAAGAATTTGTCGATGCCCAGCACGACTTCGATGCGGACGAATCCATGATTCGCGATCCAGAAAAGATGGCATACGCCAAAAACAAAGCCGAGGCTGATGAGCGATGGCGGAAACGTGTGAAATACGATTTGCTCAAGCAAATTTCTGACGAAGTGGAATATGAGGAAGCGGTCGATAAACTCCACAAACGCTATCGAGGTATTCGCCGTAATTGGGAGCAAACCGACAACGACGAATTGCTGGAAATGTTTCTCAGCGCGCTCACCACAAGCTTCGACCCCCACAGCAGCTACATGGCCCCCAGCACTTTGGAGAACTTCAATATCCAGATGCGGCTGGAACTGAACGGCATTGGCGCTTCGCTCGAGTCGAAGTACGGCGAAACCATCGTTAGGCGAATCATCCCCGGTGGAGCTGCTGACAAAGATGCACGGCTCCAGATCGAAGACATCATCACCGGCGTCGCACAAGGAGCCGAGGGCGAGTTTGTCGACATCGTCGACATGAAAATCAACGACGTCGTGCAACTTATTCGCGGCAAGCCGGGAACGATCGTGCGGCTGGAAGTCAACCCTGCCGACAAATCGGGGGGAAAAGTTTACGATATCGTCCGTGCTCGCATCGAGTTGAAAGACAGCGAAGCCCGCAGCGAAATTCTGGAACGCCTCCCCGACGGTTCAATTCCCAACGAATCCCAAGCCGCGGTCGAAGGTGCCGACACTCCACAGCAAGACGAGCCCACCGGCAAAATCATCGAGCACTCCCAGGGAACCGACGGGCCGGTCTATCGCATTGGCGTGATCAGCCTGCCTAGCTTCTACATGGACATGGAGGGACGGCGCGCGGGACGACCCGATTTCAAAAGCACCACGCGCGACGTGCGCCGTTTGCTGGAAGATTTCAATCGTCAAAATGTCGACCTGGTGGTCATGGACCTGCGCCTCAACGGCGGCGGTTCGCTGCCCGAGTCGGTTGAAACCACTGGCTTGTTCATCGACCGAGGGCCAGTCGTGCAAGTGAAAGGTCCTGACGGACGTATCCAACCCTACACAGACGACGACCCAGGCATGGTATGGTCGGGCCCGTTGATTGTCGTGATCAACAAGTTCAGCGCCAGCGCCAGCGAAATCTTTGCCGGAGCCATTCAAGATTACGGCCGCGGTATTGTCGTGGGCGACCATGCCACCCACGGCAAAGGAACCGTGCAACAGCTTTTCGATTTAGGAAAAATTCTCTTGCCGATCCACAAAGCTCCTAACTATGGCGCACTAAAACTCACCATCCAGCAATTCTACCGACCAAGCGGCGACAGCACGCAGAATCGCGGCGTGGTTTCCGACGTGGAGTTGCCCTATCGCACGAGTCATTGGGAAGTTGGCGAGTCGGATCTCGACTACGCAATGAAATTCGACCGGGTCATGCCACTGCAACATCTCAATTACCGCAACGCAACCGCACCGATTATCGAAGAACTCCGTCAGCGCTCTGCGCAGCGCTGTGCGGAATCCGATTTCTTCAAGGCCGAACTACGAAAAATTGAACGCTATCTCAGTCAAAAAGAGAACCCAACCGTCACACTCAACAAGGCGAAGTTTCTCGCCGAGCGGGAAGAGGTCAACTCGGAAAAGGATCAGGAAGAAATTTTCGACAAGCTGCAAGACGAAGACCGCCCCGTCTTTCCGCCCACTCCTTACAACAACGAGTTGATCGCCATTGCCCTCGACTACTTGGAAGCCCTAGGCCAAAATCGCGTGGCTGTCGCCCGTTAGTGGAACTTCACACCCGTAAAAACCCAGCCAGAATGCTGGGGGGAACCTCACACAATCCCTACGTCAACGGCACGCTCAGCCCGTCGTAAGCCAACTCCACGTTGGCGGGCAGCGCCGCATTGGTTGCTTCGTAATCTAAATCGTGCGACACATGCGTCAGCAGCGTGCGGCGCGGTTGGAGTTCGTCTGCCACGGCCAATGCTTCTTCCAGGCCAAAATGCGTGGTATGCGGCTCACGCCGCAAGCAGTCGAGCACCAATACGTCGAGGCCGCGCAGCTTTTCTTTACTCTCGGGCGGGATCCCATTCGTGTCGGTGCAGTAGGCGACGTTGCCAAACCGAAAACCAAGCACGTCGCAGTAAGGCCCATGACGTAGCCGCATGGGAATCACCGTGGCTCCAAGCACTGAAAAAGATTTCAGACCGACCGGTTCGAATGCAAGACGCGGCACCGCGCCGGAGTGGAGCCCTTCGGCGTCAGCAAAGGCGTAGTCGAACGACTTGCGAATCCGCTGTTCCACCTTCGGTTCGCAAAACAGTGGCACTGGTCCACCCAGATAAAATTGCATCAATCGCAAGTCGTCGAGACCGAAAATGTGGTCGGCATGTTCGTGCGTGTAAAGCACTGAATGAACAATCCCAATCTGCTCGCGGAGCAGTTGCTCGCGCAAGTCGGGTGGCGTGTCGACAAGCAGATTTCCCTCCGGCAGTCCGATGGCCAGTCCACAGCGTGTGCGGCGGTTGCGGGAGTTGGTGCTTGTGCATACCGCGCAGTCGCAACCAATCGCCGGCACCCCAACCGAGGTGCCGGTGCCAAGAAAAATCAATTGCCCGGCGATATCGCGGCTAACAGGTTGACGGGACACGCAGCAAAAATCCTCAAGGGTGGGTTTCGTGGGAGAGCTGGGCTAATTGCGCGAGCAACTCGGCCGTTTTACCAGAATCGATTCCCACGGCAGCAGCCTCCGCGGCAGCACGAGGTTCCGTAAAGCGTCCGGTTACCAACAGTCCAGCCGCGGCATTCAGTACAACAATATCGCGCGCAGCCCCCGGTTTGCCGACAAACACGCCACGAATCACCGCGGCACTCTCGACGGGACCGGAAACACGAATCGAGTTAAGCGATGCCCGCTGGATGCCAAAATCTTCGGGAACCCAAGAGAATTTTGATTCGCTACCATTCTCGACACACGTGCCACACGTCGCCTCGGCAAGCGTCACCTCGTCCAATCCATCTTCGCCACAAACGACAAACCCGCGCTCGATCCCCAAATGCGCCAACGCCGAGGCCAACAACGGACGCAGCTCAGGACGCCCAACGCCCAACAGTTGAAACGAAGCGCTCGCCGGGTTCGACAACGGACCTAGTAAATTAAAAATCGTAGGCACGCCGAGCTTTTTCCGCACCGCAGCCACATGCTTCATCGCCGGATGCATCAGCGGTGCGAAACAGAAACAAATCCCCAGTTTATCAAGACAACGCTCCACCTGCGGAACGCTCGCCTCGATGTTTACTCCTAATTCGGCTAGCACGTCGGCCGATCCGCTTTTGCTGGTGATGCTGCGATTGCCATGCTTGGCGACCGGCGTTCCCGCAGCAGCGATAACCAAAGCCGCGGCGGTGCTGATGTTGAACGTGCCGCTCGCGTCGCCCCCCGTGCCACACGTGTCGAGCAGTTTCTCGTGACGGCTGCGAATGGGCGTCATGTGCCGACGCATCGCGGCAGCCGCGCCCGCCACTTCTTCGACCGTTTCCCCCTTGGCACGCAAAGCGGTAAGCAGCAGGCCGATTTCGCCCTCGTCGCAGCCCCCAGTCATCACGCGACTAATGGCTTCGGTCATTTGCTCCCGGGACAAATCTTCGCCCCCGGTCACTCGGCCCAGCAAACTCGTGAACGATTCAGGCATGTTTTTCTGATTTCCCTTTGTATTTGTTAGTTTTTCCGGCAAAACCCCGGGCGGCCAATTGCTTGCGGTTTCGCGGAGACCCCTCAATGTCAAAAAATGACGTTGTCTACCAGCATAACAAAGAAATTTACGGCTCGCTGCTCGTATCGAATACTGGCCGCTGTCCCAGGAGCCCTTCCGCGTGAGAACTAGCGGCACGCATCCGTCGAATGGTGAATTTCCCGGAAAAAGTAGCACTGGGGTTCAATGGTTGCTGAGACATCCATAGAATAATCCACGGTGGGGTTCGAGCGTAGGGCATTCGCCGCAGGCGCCAGCCTCTTCATCCTTTTCGACCACCAAGTTGCACGAAGCGCGATGGCCAGAAAGATTCTGCTCGACGTCGACCCGGGAATCGCCGATGCCCTGGCCCTTTGTCTCGCATTGGGGGATCCAACGCTCGACGTGGTGGCTGTCACTGCGACGGGTGGATGCGTACCGCCTGATCGGGCGACGCGCAATGTGCAAGCGCTGATCGAGCAACTCGACCCACAACGCTGGCCGCGCATCGGTGCCGCCGATCCCCAGCAGACTTTGCGTACCGACGGGAGAAAACTAAGCGGAGAGGATGGCTTTTGTGGAGCACAAATCCACGTGGCCGAACTCCATCATCAACACTCATCGGTAAAGGTGCTGACAGACGAAATTCGTGCTGCCCCCGGCGAAGTAACCATTATCGCCTGCGGACCGCTGAGCAACATCGCCACCGCCCTGCAGCGGGAGCCCGACTTAGCCATGCAAGTCGGCCATTTGATTATTGTGGGGGGAACCTATCAAGGTCCGGGCAACGTAACCGCCTCCGCAGAGTTCAACATCTATTGCGATCCCGAAGCGGCAAAAGCAGTCTTCCGTACTCCGATGACAAAAACCTTGTTCCCGCTCGACGTGAGCAGCACCGTCACACTGAATTTCGATCTCCTGAATCAATTGCCCGACGAATCAACTCGCACCGGACGCCTGTTGCGAAAACTTCTGCCTGGTGCTTTCCGCGCTTATCGCCAGCAACTTGCTCTCGAAGGAATCCTCGCACCGGAAGCCCTGGCTGTAGTGGCTGCGCAACATCCTGAACTGATTCGCACCAAACCATTGCATGCCGACGTCGAAGTGGAGGGTGAATTGACTCACGGCGCAACCGTGCTCGATCGCCGGAGTGTCCACTCCAAGCAGCCCAATATGGACGTGATCGTCGATCTCGAAGCGGAAGAAATGGTAGATCGCCTGATAAGCAAATTACGTCAATCGCCGTAATTTCATTTCGATTGAACACTTTCTCGACAGCGGTCATTCAGTCGAGTAGCGAGGGTCGGTTGGCGCGTATGCTTTTCAACGAATTGATCTCCCGGCCCTTCAACATGGCCTGGTAGCTTTTCACCAACCACTGTCCGTCGCGCTTCACCCACTGGATGACCACTTGGTCGAAATAAAACAAGCGCTGGCCGCTCCGTTTGTGTACGCCATCCAAACGACCAAGAAATTGCGACTCCGCTCGCAATGGCTCGGAAGAATCGTCGATTTCGACCACAAGCGAAGTCGCGCCTGTGTCCGAAATATCCACCTCAGGCATCAACGCCTCGGCATCCGAGCGTACCGCCTCGGCGGACGGTTCGATCAACGCCTGCACAGCAGGCAGGTCGTTCTGCTCGATCGACACCATCAGATTGGCCACGGCCATTTCGAGCTGTTCGCGGTCGGTAACAACAAGTTTTTCCAGCAGCGCGAACCCTAGTGTTACCAGGACGACTACCCCCAACGCCACAAGCGTTGCCAGATTGCGACGGATGAGAAACGCCAATCCGTAGAACGCTCCCACGATTGTCCCAACAGTGATAATGGGAACCGGATTTTCAAGAAAAATCTGAAAAAATCTCATGGAATCACCACGTTACTCCGGTTCGTCTTCGTTCACACGAGTCCACCGGTTGATTTCCACCGGTTGGTCCTTGTCGCCCGTCAGCATTCCCCAGGCTTCGATCATGTTCTCCTGGTCGACTTGGTAGAGATACGAAGTTGTCTCGGAACTCGTCTTGCCTTTCAGCCGTCCCTCCAAAAACTTCACGTTCGAGAACGTAAACACCCGTGATGGCCCAGGGCCACGATCTAAGCGGAAATCGACCGTGTGAACCCACGTCACGTTGCCCTCGGCATCGAAGCGCGTTATGCGCTCGACTTTGCCGGTAACCTCTTTCAATGCGGTGCGATGCGGCGCTGCCTCCTCATCAGTCTTCTCAACCATTTCCCATGCACCTTGCAACAGCTCCAAGTCTTCCGCCAATTGCTCAACCTCCGTTTTCGGCTGAGCAATCGCCGGCGCATGATCCGCCTCAACCGCGCCGACCAAGGCCAACGCAATGAAAAAGTTCACAAGTTGAATCATCGATTTCTCCTATGACAACGTCATCTGCTTTTGAAGGTTCACCTCAATCCCCCCCCCGACAGCTGCTTGCGGTTTCGCGAGAGGAACCCAGTGATTTGCCGCATGAGAGGCGAAAATAAAATAGTAAGATATCACCGCCGTCTGCGATAGATAAGCAATTGCATGGCAAGCACGCTAATTGCAAGACCACCCGGCTCCGGGACTGCCGCAGCCGATTCTGCCAGCGGACCCAACGGGCCAGTAAATTCGCGTTGCCAAGAAAGAAAATCAGCCCCGTCGCTGTCTCCATCTGCGTCGGTATCCCCATTGGCGTTAACCCCAAATGCCGATTGCCAGATGCCCAAGTCGGCACTATCGACGTCCATGTCGGCATCGAAGTCCGCAGCCAATGGCGCAATCAATTGAAACGTCATCGTACCCAGAGAAGCGGGCGTAATAATTTGCCCAGACGCAGCAGTAATCAGGCTCACAGGCTCCTGGGGATTAGTAAGCGGGCCAAATAGGTTAAAAGTATTTGCATCGCGAGTGCCCCCATCGTAGGGACGCAAGTCCACCACAATTTTCGGTATCCACTGGCCATTTTGTCGAAGTGACATCCCAGAAATTCCCACAAACCAATCGGGACTCGGCCCAAGCATCGTGACTAGCGTGACAAGCGGAAAGTTTTCGTCGACGTCAAACTCAACCGTCTTCGTCCCGCAGCTGGCATGGCTCGTGCCAACTGGGCAAAACCAGTGACGCCATTCCAAAAACTGGTCGGCATCGCCCGCCGTGATCGCAGCATTCACTTCCAGATTGAGACCTGGGTTGGAACCCATGTAGTTATAGAGGTTCGATGTCTCGCCGATCTCTGCCATTCTTTGAATACCAGGTGTCGCCAACTGACCTTCATTCCAAAAGGAAGTCTGGCTAGTGTGCGTAGCGCCAGCTATCCACGAAAAATGCGCATCAACCGGAAAAAGACCCGGATGCGTCAACTCGCTCCAAGTGTTATCCACGACAAGCCGATACGTAACCGCATGAGTCGATGCAACCTGGAAGACAAGGGTTAAGACCAACACCCAGATCGTCGCCAAAACAATGCGCCGCCCAAATCGTGGCAAGTTACAAGCCCTCGCGGAAAACAGTACGAGATTGCGGGGACACGGCTGGAGATCGGCCATAGCTGCAATCCTTTCCAAATATTACTGAACTTAAACACCCAACCCCTATGCAAACTACCTTGGATGAGTAATGAAAAGCAAGAGTTTTTTATGGCGTTGGGTGGCATGGCCTCGGAGGTCCGCCGACGTGGCCATGTTTAAGGCGTTTCAGCACGACTAGCCCATGCCCACGCAGACGAGGGCATGCCACCCGTCCTTCATCCACGCAGCTTGAGCCGCTCGCGCAACAGCATCGCCAGCGATGCCGCGCAAACTGTACCGATGGTCAACGCCAACGGTACGAGACGGATCTGAATATGTCCCGGTCGGGAATAGTCGGGAGCACCCGGCGCCGACTTACGCCCGGTCGAATCTTCCTCGACCTCAAGCCCCTCGACCACAGCCTGCTGCGCCTGCCCCTTACGCTCCACCTGAGCCTGCCGATTACCAAACTTCCCGCCCGTCAACAATAGCGCCGCCAACCCCACCGCAGAGAACAGCGCAAACCACAACCAGGGCGAATCGGTGATAGGGGGTGGATGATTGGTCATCGGATAAATAAAACCACAGAGGCACGGAGGTCACGGAGTTTGGATTTATGAATGATGATTTATGAATGATAAATAAAGAAGGCTTGGGGGCTGCGATTCATCAATCATCATTCAGAAATCATAAATCTGCCCCGTGCCTCCGTGGTAAAAAAATCCCCACCACTAAGCAAACAAAGGCCCGCCGTATTGGGCGGCGTCACCTAGTTGCTCTTCGATGCAGCGGGCGGTTGCTGAGACCGTAGAGGACGCGAAACGACAGGCCTGCCCGACTCCTGCTGACGCTTGCAGGCGGCATCGAAATAAGCGCGCAGATCTCCATTGTGCTCTTCAAGCATTTCCTGACGAATACGGTGAATACCCTCAACAATTGCCTCGGGCGAAGGTTCATTCGAAGCTGTCGTCATATCCCATCATCTCCTCAACCGTACATACTAAGGGAGGGCTGAGTCCCAACCCTTCGAGCATGCGATACAGGCTAGGCAATATGTGTGCGTTGGCAATGTGTTTGCAGTTCCACGTCAATAGATATTCTACCGCGTAAACCGACGCAATGGAAATATGAAGTGCGTCGAGTCTTGCCTTTTCTGGCAGTATCCCCGAGGAAACCAGTTTCGAGGCCACATCAAAAACTTCTGGCCTAATTTCCAATGTTGTCAGTTCACCAAGAATCTCCAATCGCCGACGTGAGAGTTCTACATCTCCGCGAGAAGCCTCATCATATACGAACTGCGAGACAAAAAGATCATGGCTCGAACGATAATCTGCCCACCACTCCCGTGTCAGCATCTGACGCGACAGCGACACAACATGGGAACTTAGCCCCGATGTCAGAAGGCTTATAACGGAAGTTTCAACATAGATGGATGCCATAGTTTCTCACTAGCCGTGGCGGATTGCCGTCAAGCAAACAAAGGCCCGCCGTATTGGGCCGCCGCACCGAGTTGCTCTTCGATCCGTAGTAGCTGGTTATACTTCGCCATGCGGTCGCTGCGCGAAGCGCTGCCCGTTTTGATTTGGCCGGTGGAAAGTGCCACCGCCAAGTCGGCAATGATCGAGTCCTCCGTCTCGCCGCTGCGGTGGCTGGTTACGCTCGTGTAACCATGTCGATCGGCCAGGCGAATCGCGTCGATCGTCTCGGTCAGCGTGCCGATCTGATTCACTTTGATAAGAATACTATTGGCGATCCCCTCGTCGATGCCGCGCTGCAAGCGCTCGACGTTGGTCACAAACAAATCGTCACCCACCAGTTGGCACTTGTCGCCCAGACGTTCAGTCATTAGTTTCCAACCCTCCCAATCGTCTTCGTCGCAGCCATCTTCGATCGAGCAAATCGGATATTTCTCGACCCAGTCGGCCAACAGGTCGACCATGCCGCCTGAATCGATCTCTTTGCCGTCGATCGTGTAGACCTTCTTCTTGGAATCGTAGAACTCGCTACTGGCGGCATCCATGGCAATCCACACCTGCTCGCCTGGACGGTAGCCGGCGTTTTCGACTGCTGTGAGAATCACGCCAAACGCCTCAGCATTGGCGCCCAAGTCGGGAGCAAAACCACCCTCGTCGCCGACAGCCGTGTTGAGCCCTTTTTCTTGAAGCACTTTCTTCAAATGATGGAACACTTCGCAACCGCAACGCAGCGCATCGCTAAAGCATTCGAAGCCCAATGGCATGACCATGAACTCCTGAATGTCGACCGAGTTGTCGGCATGTTCGCCGCCGTTGAGAATGTTCATCATCGGCGCCGGCAACAGCCGAGCATTGGCACCGCCCAGATAGCGATACAGTGGCAACTCGCAAAACCGCGCCGCCGCCTGCGCCGTGGCAAGCGATACGCCGAGAATCGCGTTCGCACCAAGATTCTTTTTATTTGGTGTGCCGTCCAAATCGAGCATCGCCTGGTCGACCGCAATCTGGTCGACCGCATCCATGCCGATCAATTCATCGGCAATTTTGTCGTTGACGTTTGCCACCGCCTGGGTGACACCTTTTCCCATATATTCGTCGCCGCCGTCGCGGAGCTCCCATGCTTCGTGGGCGCCGGTGCTCGCACCGCTCGGCACCGCTGCCGTCCCCGTGGTGCCGTCGACCAAAGTAACGTCGACCTCAATCGTGGGGTTCCCTCGGCTATCCAAAATCTGTCGGCCATGAATGTCTACGATTGTGCTCATTGCTTTTGAAATCCTTGTTTTTTCGAATGGTGAACGATTATCGGCTCGCACCCCCCGCGGCCGCTAGCTTCAACTGTGATAATTCCGCCAGTCCAGACTAGTCAAGAAAGGCGAAACCCTCCATTTTAGGGCGGTCGCCACCGTTGTCGACCCGCCCTGTCCCCGATAGCTAACGCTTTTCACGTTTCAATTGGGTGAAAATCCTCATGTGTGGCATGGCCTCGGAGGTCTGCCGACGTGGCCATGTTTACGGTTTTAGTATGGCCGGCCCATGCCCACGCAGACGAGGGCATGCCACCCGATCTTCCAGCTTCAAAAAATAAATAGCCCTGCCCCGATAGCAGGAAAAACCCAGATGTGAGAATCAGTACAGACGCATCCACATCGGTGCGTGTAGGATACCCAGATTGCCAATTCCGGTCCCTTGGCGCTCATGGCGTCCTTGGCGGTTTTCAATTTTGAGTATTGCATGTTTCAGTAAGCAAGGAGTACAGCGTGTCGGATCAGTCGGCCAAACTGGTGGAACTTAATCACAATCAAAACGGAAACCAGCACCGCAATGGAAACGGTTCGGCATCAGCACCGTCTGTAGGTTTAGACGTCGAGCAAGCCGTGCGCGAGCGATACGGCGCCGCGGCCCAAGCGGCCGAGGCGGCCCTCTGCTGTCCTGTGGATTACGATCCCCAATATCTGAAAATCATTCCCGACGAAATCATCGAACGCGATTACGGTTGCGGCGACCCCTCGAAATACGTTCGCCCGGGCGAAACCGTACTCGACCTCGGCAGCGGCGGCGGAAAAATTTGTTACATCGCCGCGCAGATTGTTGGTGCCCAAGGCCACGTGATCGGCGTCGACCGCAACGACGACATGCTCGCCCTAGCACGCAAATACCAGCCGACCATTGCCGACGAACTGGGCTACGACATCACCGACTTCCGCAAAGGAAGCATCCAAGATCTGGCCCTCGACCTCGAAGAGTTCGAAACCTATCTGGCAGAAAATCCTGTGCAATCAAGCAGCGATTGGCTGCGGGCCGAAGCCCATGCCGACACGCTCCGCCAGACCAAGCCGCTGGTGAAAGACGATTCGGTCGACGTGGTGGTTTCCAACTGTGTTTTGAATCTTGTTTCGCAAGAGGACCGCCAACAATTGTTTTCGGAAATTTTCCGCGTGCTCAATCGGGGCGGCCGCGCAGTGATCAGCGACATCGTCTGCGACGAACCGGTCCCCGAACATCTGCAAGCCGACCCCCGACTCTGGAGCGGCTGTATTAGCGGGGCATTTGGCGAAGAAGAATTCCTGCAAGCGTTTGCCGACGCAGGGTTCTACGGCATCACAATCGTCAGCCGTCAAAGCGAAGCTTGGGCCACAGTCGAAGGCATCGAATTTCGCAGCATGACCGTCAGCGCTTACAAAGGGAAAGAAGGCGATTGTCTCGATCAACATCAAGCGGTTGTCTACAACGGCCCCTGGGCGCAAGTGAAAGACGACGACGGGCACACACTGTATCGCGGTCGACGAATGGCCGTCTGCGGAAAGACTTTTGATATCTATTCGCGAGAGCCGTACGCCTCGCACATCACCCCCGTGCCACCCAGCAACCCGGTGCCGCTGGCCGACGCACAAGAGTACGACTGCCACCGCAACGCAGAGCGTCCTCCCCGCGTGACCAAAGGCCAAGATTACGACGCCACCCAACTTCCCGAAGACGACTGCTGCGGCAACAACGGCTGCTGCTGAGTGCGCTTCGCGAATTGGGGTTCCATCCAGCGGATCCTTGCTGTCTCACGACTATCTGCGAGAATACTGTCTGCTTACCTTGGCAATAGTATTCTTTGGCTTGTGAGAAGTATCATGCGAAAAACAGTCGCGTTCGGTTATTGTGTACTTGTTCAGACGATCCTCCCAGTTGCTGCCGAAGAGGGTTTCGTCCCGCTGTTCGACGGCTGCTCACTCAACTGCTGGGTCCAGCAAGGCGGTAAGGCCGAATACGCGATCGAAGGAGAGTCGATCGTCGGCACTTCAGCTGCTGATACCCCCAACTCGTTCCTGTGTACCGTGTGCGAGTATGGCGATTTCATCTTGGAAGTCGAACTGAAAGTCGACGACGGCCTAAACTCAGGAATTCAGATCCGTAGCCACGTTTACGATCAGGAAACTCAAACCGAGGCAAAAAATTCTGCCGGAGAGGTGCATACCCAAACCATTCCGGCTGGCCGGGTGTTCGGCTATCAAGTCGAAATCGATCCCACCGACCGGGCCTTGTCCGGTGGAATCTACGACGAAGCACGTCGCGGCTGGTTGGTCCAAATTGTAGGCGATCAGTACAAGGAAGCTCGTAAAGCATTCCAACGCGGCGAGTGGAATCGTTACCGAATCGAAGCCATCGGCAACTCGATCAAGACCTGGATCAACGGCGTGCCTATCGCCACTTTGACCGACGACGTCGATTCCAAGGGTTTAATTGCCCTACAAGTCCATAGCGTTCCCGCCGACCTGGTCGGCAAACAAGTCCGTTGGCGCCGTATCTGCATCAAAGAGATCAGTCCCACGGAACGCTAAGGTATAATTTTCGGATTCACCACGGCGGGCACAGAGAAAAGAACACTTATCTTCACTAATTTGCGCTTATCTGATTTTATCAGTGAAGATAAGTGCAGATAAGCGTTCTAAAATTTCTACTCTGTGTTCTTGTATGTTCCCTAAAGACGGAAGTGGAGTGAACAGTAGGTGAGATGCGAACAATTACGACCGTGCCAGCTTTTTGCCTGCGAGTTGCTCGCCGACGCAGGCCAACCATTCATCCGTCGGGCGGCCGTAAGGGCGGAACTTTTGTTGGGTCCCCAGGTCGTCGCGGTAAAGAATTGCCCGATGCTCGCCCAAGCGTCCCGCCGCGGGGGAATCAATGAGACTCGTCGAATCACCCGGGCTCATCTGTAAGGCCACGCGGTATTCCATTTCTTTTAAGGTGCGCCGATCAATCGAACGCATGAGATTGTTATATGAATCGCACCAAACGAGCACATGCACACCCGCGGCAGGCCCTTCGCGAAGTAGTTCGCGAAACTGCACGTCGACTGCCGGCGGTTTGCCGTTGGTGCTGTTTTGCGACGTAAAACTAAAATCGTCTTCGCTCAATCGCAAATTGCGGAATTGGGCCAGATCGTGAATCACCACATAATGCGGAGCGAATTGCCCGTCGGCAGGCTCCATGCGTCGGGCCACTTCCGCCGAAAGCTGACCAATCGCCTCAGCCACGCCTGAGGGCGACACACACCTCGCTTCGCCCGGCAAGATGTCGACAACCTGCTGCCAACAACCGTGCTGCGAAGATTCGGTGCGTGTGCCATCCAGCACCGTCACCTGTAGGCCATGACTGCCCTGCTGCGCAGCCAACGCCAGCACCGAGGTTGCAAGAATCCCCAGCGCGAGCGGTTCGTCCTGTCCAACAACCAAAAGATTTTGCCCCGCCTGACGACGAAGCATCACATGCGTGGGCGGCTCGATGCGCACTGCCGAGCCAAGCCACAACGTCGGTTCGGCAATCTCCGGAGGCCCACTGTCGGCCAGAGCGCTGACGAGCGCGGAGTTTTCGCTAGGATTCGCCGGCACATTGCCCTCGAACACAATCGGCGGCGGACTGGCGATTTCAAGCGACTCCGCCCGAGACCGAAGCTTCGACAAAATCTCCTGCCGCTGCTCGTCGGGCAACCACACCACTTGGAACAAACTGTTTCCATCAGTCATTCCATTCTGATCGTTGTAAATCGCCTCGCCTGGTCGGTTCAGCAACCGGGCGGCCATGTTGTCGTCGCTCAGAATCAGATGCGCGTCGGTCTCGCTACATTCCAGCGCAATCCGCACCGCCATTTGCCCCAGCGTGCTACGCGCGAGCGAATATGCCCCCGCCAACGTCTGCGAACCCAACAGCACGTGAATCCCAAACGCGCGCCCTTGCCGCACCAATCGATCGAGCAACAGCGCAGCATCCTGAGCAAGTTTGTCATCATTAACAAACAGCTCTTGAAATTCGTCGACCATCAGCAACACACGCGGCATAGGCGCGTCGGACTCCGCACGGAATCCCGCCAAATCTTGCACGCCCAATTCCCGAAACTTCTCTCCCCGCCGACGCAGCTCTTCGTCGAGACGCTGCAATACGCTGACGCCAAACTCGCGCTCGCTCTCAATCGCGATCACCCGCGCGTGGGGTAGTTGCCCCGTGGCGTAGGCCTTGAATTCCACACCCTTTTTGAAATCGACCAGATAAAACTCCAATTCGCGAGGACTGTAGTGTAGTGCCAGATTGGTCACCAGCGCGTGGAGCAACGTCGACTTTCCCGAGCCGGTCTTTCCAGAAATCAGTACGTGTTGCGACGTCCCACGACCCAGACGAAGCGACTGCAATTCGTTCGCCCCCGCCCGACCCATCGCCACCACCAACTCGTGGGCCGTACTGCCGGTCCAAATGGCATCATCTTCCGGAGCCACCACATCAAAGGGAACTTCCACCCGGCTCGCCTCACGTGATTCAATCGCCACCTTTTGCAAAAGATCGGTGAGCCGCTCTTTCGGCGGCAGCGGGTCGAGCTCCAAACGCAATTTTTCGTACAGCGGATAATTCCACCGCATCGCATCTTGGGCCCACTCGAGATGCACCGCATCGGCAAACAGCTCATCCAGCGGATGCTCGCCGGGAAGCTTTATTCCTGAGTCAATGCTCATCAACAAATAAACTCCGCACTTGGGACCCGCGGTGGCGATCGTCATCAGCTTACGAATTGCCGCATCGCTCAAACCTGACGGAAAATTCGCAATCACCAACACATGATACGGCTCGGCCACTTCGCCGGCGTGTTGATTGTACTCGTGGAGATTTTCGAACTGGTTGCGCAGATACTTTTGCAGCACCTTTTCCATGTGGTCGGACAGAAGCAAAAGCCGCTCGTCGATTTGTCGGGAGTCGGTCAAGATACGTCCGCCGACCAGTTGCTCATCAAAATCAGCCAAGTGCATGAACGAAGCAAAATTTTCGCCCAAGCCCGCCGGGTCGATAATCGTGAACCGCAATTTCCCCGCTGGCATAGCCGTGAGAAACCGCACCATCATCGACTGCAGCACACCCACCGCCGCAACCCGCCCTGCCCCCGCCGCCGAAATCACCAGCCTGGGCTGCTCCGCAAAATTCATCAGCGCCGGCAACTCAAGCTCCGTTTGTGCAGGAACCAATCGCTCGTCTTGCGATATCCCATGCTTTACCGCCTGCAATTGCAAGCGGTAGGTCCCAAATTGCATCGCTTCGGGCGGCTCCGCGGGCCGTTGCCAATCGCTCCACTCGGTCGACGACCAATCGGGAAACATTTCTGAGCAAATGGCACGCATCGTAGACAGCTCGTCCGCAATTGTGGAAAACGAACGATGCCAACTGTCGGCCATGTTCTGCCACGCCGTTTCGGCTTGCTCTTTGGCTGCGCTGGTTCGCACTTCTTGCTGTGCGTGAATCGCGTGACTTCGATCCCTGCGTTGCTGGGCCAATTGATCCAACGACGGCGGGAATGTCTTGTCTGCTTCCGCCACCACCGCCTGACAAATGCTGGCAGCCTGCTGCAATCCCGACGCATGCCTCGCTTCGGCTTGCGTCCGTTCATCCGCAACAAGGGTTTCCAATTCCGTCAAGGCTGCGGTGCGATTCCTCTCGGCCTCGGCCAACTCGTGATTGCGCTGCGAATGAATCGCTTCCGACTGTTGAACACAGAGGGCTTCCGCTTGCTCGCGTGCAGCCTGTTCCTCGCGCCGCGCATGGTCGAGCCAGTTGGTTATCTCCGCAAATTGGGCGAGCGATTGCTGCCGCGCTTTGCCACCAAAAAACCCATAGAAAAGCGCCGCCAGTGCTCCGCCAATTGCCAAACCAATCACCGGCAACCACCACGTCGCGCCAATCATCCCCACCGCAAGAGTACCCGACAACAGGCTGGCTCCCAACCACCAGCCAACCCAACGCCAGCCTTCCAACATCATGGCCGGCAGCCGCTGCGATTGCAGTGCCAACACTGCACGATGGGCTTCGGTGATGCACGTTTGCAATCGCTCTTCCGAAGAGGCACCGTACGCATCTTGGCCACCCTGAAATTGCACTGCCACTTCCCCCGGGCCGCTCGGCGACAATCGGCGCATCGCCAGCAGAGTATTCGCATCACGCTGCAAACCATCGATTTGAGCCTGGCGAGCCTGCAAACGTTGGATCGCTGCCGCATGTTTCTGCCCCGGAACATCCTTGGCCGCGTCGAACACCGCCAGCGCCTGCCATTCGCATTCCTTCTTCTTCCGCTCAATCGCCAACACCGACTGCTTATACTGCTTATCGATCTGCTGCTGCGCTTTGTCGAGTTGGGCCTGGTGCTCTTGCTCCGTCGCACGCTGCTGCTCTCGGGCTGCGTGTTTTGTCTCGGCATACTGGTTTTCACAATCGCGACGTTGCTGGCCACTTTCCTTGACCAACCGCTCTGTCGAAGCGTGAAACTCGTTTTCTGCTGCCGTCAACTCCGCCTCGCGCGTCGTGCTGATGCGCAGCTCCTGCTCGGCGCGCTCATCGGCCGCCTGCTGCAATAGCTGCATCAGTTCCAATTGACGTCGTGTTGAGAGTTGGGATGGTATCACAATAGGCTAATTAACCTTCAGTTCTCACAATCACGCCGCACCTGATTGACCAAATGTTGCATTTGTTCCACCGCGTCGAGCGCCTTTTTCAAAGCGGGTCCGATAGGTTCCAAGTGGTTTTCACAAAACTTTTCGCTTACACTGTCTTGCCATTGCTCGCCCGTCTGTTGCCAGGCGATTTGCAAATCGTCGAACGAGTCCCGCAGTTGCGCCGCGCCCGTATCCAGATCCCAAAGTCGCATGATTTACGGTTCTCCTTCGCTTTGGTGAGCTGGAGGAATGACACGACTCTCCGGCGATGCCGGAGGGCCCTCGATTTGGTACGCATCCAACCGACTGACAATCTGCCTCAGCCTCGCGCGTGCCGTCGGCAACTCGGTTTCCAATATTCTTTTCAAATGGCTCACACGGCCTGTGTACTCAAACATTTCATGATGAAGCTGCCGCTTCCAATGTTTCAGCCGTTCGCTTTTCTCCCGGCAGGTAGCCAATCTTGCCTGAACTTTTTTAAGATTCGCGCGCTGCTCCCGGCAAGCCGGCCGTTCGCCCGCAACCGGGGTCATCAAGCACCGCTCCAATTCGAGTTTCGCATCGTGAACCGCCTGCTCCGCCAGACGGATTTGCTTTTTCCAATACGCGGGCCGATCGTGCTCGACCCATTCCACCGCACGCTGTAGCTCCGCCTGCAACATCTCGACCGCGTCCCGAGCCCGCTGCTCAAAAAGCGCCAGCGCACCCCGAAAACTTTCAATCGCGTCGGTCGAACGAACTTGCGCAGAATCGGTCATTTTCTTCAATATGTATTTCTTGGCGCTCTTGGCGTCCTTGGCGGTTTATTCTTCTTGTTTGAACTCTTATTTCTGTTGCAGATATTCCTCGATCCGCTCCGCTTTGCGCAGCAAAAACGGCGAGTATTGGTTCGATGCCTCGATCGAACGAGCGATCAGTTTCATGTGATGCTCAAACTCTTCAACAAACTTCTCGTGTTCCTGATCCCGCCAGGTGCTGTTGAGATTATGCAACTGGCTGGCAAGCGTGGAAAGACGCTCTTCGAGTTCGACGTTGAATTTGCTCACCAGGTGTGCAAAACGCCTGAGCTCGGCCGGATCGACGATTGCCTGTGACATGACAGGCCCCTTCATGGCTGGGCAATGCAACTACGCATCCGCGCATGCAATACCACAGTTGATGATTTTCGTCAAAAAATAAAACGGCCTGTTCCCGAGCCGCCCTACTCGCACTTCATCTTAATGCTTTGCCTAGTATTGTTTCCAAAGCACCAAAGACCTTCGAATGAGAACCCCCGCAGAATATTCTACGAAAGCACGGTCCCCCCAGCAGTTCGATTCTAACCCAGGCCCATGGGTCAGTAAAGCAATCGCCAATCCGACAAGAAATAGAAATCCCCAAGAAATGGATTTCCCGCGAACGCATCTGGACGGAATTTTCGCTGTAGAACAAGAACGCGGAGCCGCTCAGTGCAATGGCGAGGCAGCACTCGTCCTCGTCTTGGCCAACGCCGCAATTTGTTTCCTGCGAGCAAAGTTCGGATCGATCGTAGAAAGTTCCTCAGCCACGGCGGCGATGGTCGTGCGAATCTGCTCTTCGGAATGCGTACTGGTGATGAAAAATCTCAGCCGAGCCGCACTCTCTTCAACCGCAGGATAGAGAATCGGCTGGACGTTGATGTTCCGCTCGTACAACGCATGCGAGAGCCGTAAAGCATTGGCCGAATTGCCGGTGATGATTGGCACCACGGGAGTGTTATTGCTAAGGCCAGTATCAAGCCCCGCCTCTTTTGCCAACCGCAAGAAAAGACGCGAGTTGCTGGCCAGTTTGGCAACCCGATCAGGCTCCTCTTGCAACAAGTTGATCGCGGCAAGCGCCGCTGCTGTGTTCGGAGGACTCAAACCCACACTGTAAACAAATCCCGGAGCCGTGTACTTGAGATACTCCACCAACTCCGACGAACCGGCAATGTACCCGCCGCAGCTACCAAACGATTTGCTTAACGTGCCCATCCAGAGATCGACATCGCGCGGATTCAAATCGAAATGTTCGCTCATCCCCCGGCCATGCAAGCCCATCGTGCCGATCGAATGCGCTTCGTCGACCATCATAAACGCTTTATGCTTCTTTTTGATTGTGACAAATCTCGGCAGCTCCGGATAATCGCCGTCCATGCTGTAAACGCCCTCGACCACAATCAACACCCGACGGTACTCGTGGCGCACTTCATCGAGGATCTCTTCACAGACTTTCCAGTTGTTATGGGGAAACGACCGGCGACGGGCGCCGGAAAGTATCGCTCCTTGCAAAATACTGTTGTGCGACAGTGCGTCGTGCAAAATCAAATCGCCCGGGCCGAACAGATGGCCAATGGTGCTCTCGTTTGTCGAATGCCCACCCACAAAAACAATCGCATCTTCGGTACCAATGAAATCGGCAATCGTCCGTTCGAGTTCAACGTGAATGGTCTTCTGCCCTGAGACAAGCCGGCTGGCAGAAACACTCGTACCAAACCTTGCCACCGCATCCCGAGCCGCTTCGATCACGATCGGATCTCCAGACATTCCCAGGTAGTTGTAGCTGCAGAAATTGATGTATTCCTGCCCACCGATTTGTGCCCGATCGTTCGTTATTCCCTCATGCACGTTGAAAAATGGCAAACTGAGTCCCGTTTGCTCAGCAATCCGCTTATTCTCTTGCAATCGTAAGTAGTCAGCCCCCTTGGCAAAGATGTAATCTTCTTCAGGGACAATGTAGCTGCTGGGGCGTTTAGCCCGCTGCTTGATTTCTCCGCCCAGATACTTCTCGATCGCTTCGACCACTTCGCCGCAGGTTTCCATCGTCGGCAACACATGCTCGGGAAAACGCCCATTAAAGGATTCTTCCAACGCGGCGATGATCTCGATGCGCTCCAGCGAGTCGAGTCCCAACGTGACGATGTTGGTATCCCATTTCAACTGACCGACGCGTTCGCGGCCAATTTCCCTGACTTTTTCGTAAACCACTTCGGCAATTTTATTCGTACGGTCTGATCGGGCCGCTTCAGTTCGGGCCGCTGCTGTCGGCTCCGATGGATGTTCAGCGGAAACCGCAATGCCGTTGGCCTCTTCGGGGGCAGGGATATCTTCTGCGGAAGGCCCGAAAGCGGAAATAAGATCGCCCTCTTCTACCCAGTGCGTAGCGTCGGCCTTATCCCGGCGTCGACGAGCAGACGGTGCCACCTCGACCCGACCCGTCTCCGCCGACCAGGAGGCCAACATCGGCAACGTGCCGGCAAGATAGCCATCGTGGCAGGCATGACGTTGGATCTTTCCGCTCGAAGTTTTCGGGATGCTGCGAAACTTGATCAACACAATCGCGGCCACCGACAGATCGTGCTCGCCTGCCACTTTTTGCCGGATGGCATCGATAATCTCCGCGAAATCTAGCTGACGCAGCCGGGCTGCCTCTTGCACGATCACCAACTTTTCGTCCCCTTGCTCGCCAACGACAATCGCCGCACTGGCTCCCTGGTGAACATGCTCGTGTGCCGCGCGAACCGTCTCTTCGATGTCTTGCGGATAGTGATTCACTCCGCGAAGAATGATGAGGTCTTTAAGCCGCCCGGTGACGAACAATTCGCCCTCGCGCAGAAATCCGAGATCGCCGGTACGCAAAAAGGGACCGCGCCCATCTTTCAGCCGAGCCTGAAAAGTCTGCCGGGACATCTCGTCCCGCTTCCAATAACCCCGGGCAACGCTGGGGCCGGAAACCCAGATTTCGCCAACGCGGTTTTCTTCAAACGGTTCAAAAGTTTCAGGATCGGCAATCACAATTTGCTGATCGAGCAGATTGCCGCCGCTGCCGACTAGCTCGCGACTGTCTTCGGTGGCCCCGGATATCGAGGGAATCGCCTGATTGTTCTCAAGCCCTTCAACCTCAAACCGCTCGACCCTGGGAGGCGACTGTTTGTATCCCCCCGTGACAATCAGCGTCGCCTCGGCTAAACCAAAACAAGGATAAAACGCATCGCGCTGAAATCCACATTCGGCAAAGGCTTCGCTAAATCGGTTGATCGTGTCGGCCCGCACCGGCTCCGCACCGTTGAAGGCGAGTGTCCAGCGGCTCAGATCGAGCGTCTTTTTCTGCTCGGCGGTGACTTTTTCTACACACAAATCGTAGGCAAAATTCGGCCCGCCGCTAATCGTCGCTCCCGATTGCGACATAATCTGCAGCCAACGCACCGGCTTCTGCAGAAAATGGGTAGGAGAAAACAGCGTGTTCGGTTTGCCCATGTACAACGGCTGCAAAACACCGCCGATCAAACCCATGTCGTGGTACAACGGCAGCCAGAAACAACCGCTTCCCGAACGCGTATGCTCAAACGCATAGGAAATCATCGCCGAGTTGTGCATCAGGTTCGCATGCGAAAGCATCACACCCTTGGGTGTGCCCGTCGAACCCGAAGTGTATTGCAAAAAGGCCAGCGTATCGCCATGCACGTCGGGACGCTGCCAATGGTCGGCGAGTGCTTCGTCCCATTGATCGGTAGCCCGCCAGCGCATTTGCTGCAAAGCCGGCGTATCCCCGATCATCGTTTGCACCCGTTCCAACACATCAAACGTTGTCAGCGCAATTTTCGCCTCGGCATCGTCGGCAATCGCGTCGATTCGGGCCATGTTCCGATTGCGCCGCGGAGGATAGGCCGGCACAGCCGTCACACCCGCATAGAGACAGCCAAAAAAGGCCGCCACAAAGTCCAGGCCCGAAGGATAGAGCAACAGCGCCCGCTCGCCCTCAAGGTCCATCGTCTGGAGAGACGCGGCAATCGCTCGCGCTTTGCGGTCCAAGTCGGCATACGTCCATTCAATGGATTGACGCTCGCCGTCGACCAGATAACGCAGCCCCATGTCGTCGCCCTGGTGCAACGCGCGATGCTGCAACAATTCGATCAGATTCGAGGGACCAAAAAATGAACCGGGGAGGTGATCAAGATGCACGGTTGGCTTTTTCCTGGTGGGTAAACAGTAACGACTGACGCGGGCCAAATTGGAAATGAACGAGAACCGCTTTCAAAATGCGTTTGTAGCCCGCAGTGGGAAATGAATTTTGAAATCGGTTCTATGCACTTCAGCATTCAGCTAATTCGTCATTCGTCGTTCAAGACACAACTGCGGACTTTAAGAATCGGGCACTGCCGATAATCCTAGGTGGGAAGTCTATCAATCGCTGTCAAACAATCGCTGTCAAACAAACTGACGACTCGTTGTTCAATGGCATGTCAACCACGCCATCCCATCCATGGCAAGAACCATCGCCTCGGCTGACCGCGAGACGTGAAAACCAAACAGATATTGTAAATCGCCACGGGCATAGAAGCACCCCCTGTGGGAGGGTTTTTTCAATACGACCGAAACTCGCGAGTATCGCCGACCATCGAGATTACCACCCCATCAGCCTCGAATCAAATCCCACAAGAGCTAAAGCCCTGCGAATTCACCGGTTAGAGCCACCACAAGCCAGCAGTACAGGCACAGTCCCCACCGCTTTGCCAAGCCGCAAAGCTTCCCAGCTTACTCCCGTCGGAAATCTCAGCCCGGTTTGGTGCTCTCTGGATCGCTAAATTGGCCGAAGGCCTTATTCACCGTAGCCTGGGGCAACGCCCCAGGAATCCGAACCGCGAAATACTATTTGGCCAAAGGCCATAATCAACTGAATTGTTACGCCCAACAGGTGAATACGGCTTTCAGCCGAACAACATGAAACGCTTCCAGACCTGGGGCGTTGCCCCAGGCTACGATAAGCAAAGGCCTTCGGCCAAGAGAAATTGGACAGACAGATCCACCACAATTTCGCACATCTACTTGCCGCAAGCTTCAATTATTGGAATAATAGGGGAAGAGTCACCGCATTCATCCACCATTTGACCTTTGTTTGCTAAGGAGTGAAACCTTGCTGACGGAAAACGAAGTTTCGCGTAGCTGGAACCGATTGTTCAAGGACAGCAATTTTTCTAACGACAACATTGAAAGCGCAGAAAACCTGCTAGACGAATTGCGTCCCGAAAGCCCGCTACGTCATAGACTCAGCAAAGAGCTTGTAGAGCTGAGAAAGCTCCACGCCGAACGCGTTGAAGCTTAAACTGAGAAACAATCCAATCGACCACACCGATTGATGGTGATCTCCTGGGGGGTTCACCATCTTTTTTTCTGCGCGGTGGTGTTTTCGGTAGGGGGCCAATTTGGCCGAAGGCCTCGCTTCGCCGTAGCCTGGGGCAACGCCCCAGGAATACAGGAGGCAAAACATTTTTTGGCCAAAGGCCATATTCACCTTGAGCGCGAGTGAATACGGCCTTCAGCCGAACATCAGGGAAAAACTTCAGACCTGGGGCGTTGCCCCAGGCTACGGTGACAATGGCCTTTGGCCAAAAAAAACAGCCCCGGCCTTCCGACCAGGGCTGTCATCGTTTCTGCGTTGATTCGCGTGTTGGTTCGCTTGTTAATACACAACATCAAAACCGAAGTTCACACCGTTGATGAAGATGTCTTGCTCTCCACCGGAAAGGAGTCCCATGTCGGGAAGATACCAACGAACCGTTTGCGAAGCTCGTGAAATGTTGTCAACAAATATGGCCGTGTAGCCGAGCTTCGCTGCTATCGAACTGGTCAATTGGTAGCTGCTCTCTGCTCGGAATTCAACCACCGGCGTGAAATTATCATCCCGGCGCCCGTACGAAAAAGCGGTCGGCTGGCCAATGGCTGACGAATTCAATCCACCTGGGATCAGGTCCTCGCCAATAGCGCCAACCTGATCGAGGTCTTGGACGTTGTAGCCAAAGACAAACCTGCCATCAATGTCTAGGTTCAACCTTCCACGCTGGGAACTCCATTTGGCGCGGATCTGTGGACCCACGATCGAATTCTGCGCACTTGTGTCGGCGAACGTTCGTCCAAGTAGATCGCCCTTGCCTTCGAAGAAAAACGCGTCTTTCAGTCGGAGATAGCGAACACCGTAAGCAATGTTCATCCGGTTCCCCTGCCGATTGACGGGCAAGTGCCGGTTGTTGAGTTCCAGCGTCCGCATGATCTCGATGCCTTGTGTCTCTGTAACATTGCGAACAGCAAAAGTGTCGAACCGAACGTTGAACAGATGGAGATCGCCAAAATCAACACCGTTGGCAACAGTCGTATCCAGTGTACCGTCTCCGTCCGAGTCGATCTGGACAAAGAAAAATCCGTTAAGAAGGTCCCCATCCAAATCGTCCGTAAGTCCGTCCGCTCCCGTGGTAAGCGTAATATCCGTAATTTGGTTGTTTGCAATGACTTGAGCCGTAACCTGTCTGCCTGGTCCACCGATTGTCGGACCTTGTTCGTTATTTGGACCGTTAATATGATAATCGCGGAATCCGAGCAAGAAACCAGGAGCCGTAGCAAAGTTGACATGCACGCTTCCAAAGCCACTCCGGCTTGTGGAGAGGTCGGCACTGCCAGTTATGGTTGCTCCATTGATCGTGAAGTTAGCACCGCTAAAGTTGGGGTCGTTATTGCTAGCCAAAGGAAGCGAGTTGGGAATCGTGAGGTTTTGAAATCCGTAAGTCGCTGCTGTTTTCACTTCCGGGCCATCTAAGATGCCAACAAGCCAACCATTTCCGCCGCTGGTTTGCCCCATTTCATACCGTTCGCCCCAGGCGAAATCTGCATCGGGTGGCACATCCTGTAAACCGTTGATAATTTGGTACTGTTGCGGAGGCGCTCCCTGAGAGGACGGGCTGTTTCCAAAAATGTTCTCTGAGAAAACAACCTGAGTCGGATCGCCTACCATGACGCGTTCCCCTGTGTAAGCCCAACTGAGCTTGTCGTAGCGGAAGAAGTATCCGCTATCTTTGCGGAGCGGGTTATTCTCGAAGTCGAGATCCACCGGCGAGAAAAACTGCAGATCGTGGCTGCTGTCGGCAACGTACATCGGATCGATCTGTCCCAATGCGGTCGTCGCGCTAGTGAACGCCAGCAAACCGGCTACAAGCCCCGTGCATAGTTTACTGGTATATGGTTTTTGAGCGGTCATAGGTTCCAACTATCCTTGTTGGAGCACCCAAAACGAGTCGGGCGCAATGTCGTTGGTCCGTGCCCCCCGTGGGGCCCAATTGAGGACTACCTGTGCGGGTAGTATCGGATGTGTCGGTCGTGCTGGTTGAGTAAGATCGGTAAAGTCTGTGGAATTTGCCGGAGGGACGCTAGCAGAGCGGAGAGTCGAGAGACAAGTGTCAAGAGTCGAGTGCCAGAGGGAAAGCTCTCATTTTTCTGGCCCTCGACTCTTGTCTCTTGACTCTGGACTCTCCCAATATGATTTGTTCCCCGACCAGAGAAAGAATATACTTCCGCAGAGCCTGCTAGCGTCGCGATACCGTCACCTGTAGGAGGCGACTCCGTCGGCGATAGCCCCCCATTTCGATATTTGCAACAGATCGCCGTCGGAGACGCCTCCTACAAAGTGACTACGATTCGGTCAGAATAAAAATGGTTGGCCCGCTCTCATTAAGAGTTCTTCAGGAGTTTTCGTGGCTGAATTTCAAAACAGAGTTGGTCGCCACTGCACTAGTCCCAAAGGGACGGGATATGCTAGCCCAGGGCAAGGCCAGGCGAGCGAAGCGAGGCTGGCCGCAGCCCTGGGTTTGATGCGTAGATTCTCCTTTGGCCGAGTGATAAGCTTTGCCATCAATCGGCATGCAACCGAGGCCAACACAAACCCGCGGCTTAGTTTCGTCCTCGATCACACGCTGCCATGTGGCAACGCCAACCGCTCGGACGATGGTGCTTTCGCTTTCCTGGCCCAGGGCTCGCGTCCTTGGCTATCATATTTTTCCCCTTCAGGGCAATCTTGTGGTAATCGTTACTAATTTGCTCCAATAAAATTCTTGATGCCCCTTAAGAAACAAAGGCAGAACTTTGATGATCAATAAAAAACATCTCCCATGGCGACCAATCAATTTGCTCCGAAGCCTGCTGGCTTTGGCATTTTTTGGATCGGTCGCATCGGTTTGGGCTCAGCCCCAGGTGCTCGATGCCCCGGACGAAGCTCAGGAAGCGTCCGCAGAAATGGGCGAGCGCTGGGTCCGCTTGAGCTGCGACGATCGGCAAAAGCCGCTGGCGCTCGAAGTAGCCATCGTTCGCTACGTCCGTCCCGAGCTGGCAAACCAACCCGCGGAAGGTGCGTCGGAATATGTCGATCTTGTGGGTGCCGTGCATATCGGCGATCTCGGTTACTATGCCGAACTTAACCGCCGATTCAAAAGCTACGATGCACTGCTCTACGAATTGGTCGCCCCCGAGGGAACCGTAGTCGAGCCGGGCCGCGGCACTTCAAACCTGAACCCGCTGGGCGCGATGCAGAATGGAATGAAGTCGATGCTCGAAATCGAGCATCAGCTAGAACAAATCGACTACATGCGGCCAAATTTCGTCCACGCCGATTTCTCGCCAGCCGAATTTATGAAATCGATGAAAGACCGCGACGAAGGATTCATGCAACTTTACTTTCGCATGATCGGTCAGGCCGTGGCACAACAAAGTCAACAAGCGGCCCAAGGCGAGTCGTCCGACCTCGACATTTTTACGGCTTTGCTTTCCAAAGATCGGCCCCGCATGCTCAAAATTGCGCTGGCCAAACAGTTCGAATCGATGGAATCGATGCTCGTGGCGTTCTCCGGACCCGAGGGTTCGACCCTCATCACCGAACGCAATTCACGAGCACTCGAGGTGCTTCGCCAGCAACAAGCCGCCGGAAAACACAAGTTGGGAATTTTCTACGGCGCGGGCCATCTCTCCGACATGCACGAGCGGCTGGTCAACGATTTCGGCCTGGTACCGGTCGACATCATCTGGCTCGAAGCCTGGAACCTACGGGCGAAGTGAGGCGGCTTTGCAGACGTCCTATTAGTAGAGGCGTGAGTGGTGGGTTAGTTTACTTCACTTTTTGGCCAAAGGCCATTTTTCACCGTAGCCTGGGGCAACGCCCCAGGTCCGAAAGTGTTCCATGATGTTCGGCTGAAGGCCGTATTCATCTGCGCTCAGGGTGAATATGGCCTTCAGCCAAAAAATGTTTCTGCCTTTTGATTCCTAGGGCGTTGCCCCAGGCTACGGTGAATCGAGGCCTTCGGCCAAATTGGCTTACGACCGAGGCACGACAAGCCTTCACGGCATTCCGCAGACCTGCTAGAATCCGGCATTCCAATCGTCAAACAAAACTTGTACTTCAAGGGAGCCTCCCATGGCCAAGCCTGGTCGCAAAGTGAAGAAAGCCAATCATGGCAAACGTCCCGCCTGTAGCCGTCCGCGCAAAAACCGTCGCCAAAAGGTGAAGACCTGAAGCTGAGGAAAGTCGTTGTGCCAGGCAAAGATTTCATAGTCGACCCCCAGGAGATCGACTATGCCCACGTCGTCGCCGACATCGAAGCGATTCGCAAGCTCAATCCTCAACGCGATGGCATGGAGCAACTCACTGCGATCGTGTTGGACGATCCTGAAAACAATATCTGCATCGGCTACCGAGATACGTCGAGCGACGAATTTTGGGTCTCGGGCCACATGCCCGGTATGCCGTTGATGCCGGGCGTGATCATGTGCGAAGCGGCCGCTCAAGTTTGCTCTTTTCATTCGCGTCGGCACGACTTGCTCGGATGCGACGTGATGGGCTTCGGCGGCATGGATAGCGTCCGATTTCGCGGAATGGTGTTGCCGGGCGATCGGCTGACGATCGTCATCCAAATGACCAACGTCCGCCGCAGACGGATGATCACCAGCCGGTTCCAGGGATTCGTCGATACCACGTTGGTTTGCGAAGGAGAAATCCGCGGCATCCCCCTACCCGTCGAAGAATTGAAGAAAGTTACTAGTTGCTAGGCCTAGCTACTACTAACTAGCGACTAACAACTAGCAACTAGCAACTCCAAATGGGCCGACGCGCGCTACCAAAAATCGATCCCCAGCTTGATCTCTCCAGAAACTTCACCACCGTGGAGCAACTGCCCGGGCCATGGAGTGTTGCTGAATTGTTTGGCACCGACGCCCCGTTGGAAATCGAAATCGGCAGCGGCAAGGGACTGTTCTTGCAGAATGCTGCGTTGGCCTATCCCCAGCATAACTTTCTAGGCATCGAGGTCTCGCACAAGTACGCCCGCTTCACGGCGGCCCGGTTGGCCAAACGCGAAATCTCCAACGCCATTGCCGTCCACGGCGACGGACTGCGTGTGTTCCGCGAAATGGTACCCGACGATTCACTGGCCGCGGTTCACGTCTACTTTCCCGATCCCTGGTGGAAAGCTCGCCACCACAAACGCCGCGTGCTGAACGAATCGTTCTTAGAAAACGTCCAGCGCACACTTGCCCCAGGTGGAAAATTTCACTTCTGGACCGATGTGAAAGAATACTTCGATGCCACGCTCGAGTTAATCAGCTCGCACACGCAATTGGTGGGGCCAGTCGACGTACCGGAATCCGACCCCGAACACGATCTCGATTACCGCACCCATTTCGAACGCCGCACCCGGCTAAACGACGCCCCCGTCTACCGCGCGGAATTCCTCAAGAGTGCTGGACCTATTGCAAGATAGTGATAAACCACAGAGGCACGGAGGGGAAAGAAAAGGGAATGGAACACAGATAAACGCGGATTCGACCGATCTTCACAGATTCGTAGACAGTGCTTTGTAGTTCCCAAGCTCAGAAGTAAGTACTTCTAATTATTCTGTCTCAACTATCAAATCCGTGTAAATCTGTCGCATCGGTGTTCATCCGCGTTCTATTCCTCAGCCAGCAGACAAAGCTAATCTGATGTTCTTTTAGGTATTGCCCGTGGCCGCTTCGTAGGTTCGACCGGCACTTTCTTCGCTGCTCTTTTCGTAATTTTCTAACGCCACGTCGTACAGCCGTTGACCCCAAGGGGTGGGATAATCGCCCGTGATACATGCCTGGCAAAGCTGATCCGTCGGTTTGCCAACCGCGCGGGCAATCGACTCCACCGGCAAAAAGCGAACCGAGTCGGCTCCAATCTCCTGAGCCATCTCCGCAAAAATTTCTTCGGAGGGCTTTTCCGATTGGTAATACTTCGGGGCAAACAATTCGCCGATCGTCGACATGTCGATGCCATAAAAACAAGGAGCCACAATCGGCGGACAAGCAACCCGCACGTGAATCTCCTTGGCATGCCCAATCTCGCGAATCTTTGAAATCAAAACCCGCATCGTGGTCGACCGCACGATCGAATCTTCGACCAACAACACCCGCTTGCCGGCAAGCACTTCAGGCAACGCCGTATACTTGGCCGCGGCCTTGGCCACGCGGTCGCCGCTTCCCTCGATAAAAGTACGACCCGAATAACGGTTGCGAATCAAACCCTCGACACTCGGCACGCCAAGCTGAAAAGCCATCGCATCTGCAGCCGCCTTGCTCGTGTCGGGAACGGGAACCACCACCGTATTCTCGTCAGTCGATGCAACTTCCAAACGCGCCAATTCTTCTCCCAAAGTCTTCCGCGAAAGATAAACACTCCGCTCGTCCAGCGTGCTGGCAACATTCGAAAAGTAAATCCACTCGAAAAAACAATGCGCTCGACGCGGCTGGTCGCAAAACCGTTCCACCTCGATCTTGCCGTCGGAAATCGTGATCGCCTCGCCTGGCCCTAGCGATCGGACCGCATCGGCCGGGAAACCAAGATTCACCAGCGCCACGCTCTCGCTCGCTGCGGCAAACAGCGGGCCTTCGATCGCGTAGCACATCGGCTTGATCCCCAACGGATCGCGAGCCACCAGCATCTGGCCCTGCGCGTTGAGCATCGCCAAACTGTAAGCACCGTCAAACCGGGTCGCCAAATGCCGCATCACATCGACCAGCGGCAATCGACGGTCGCCCGACAGCTCGCGGCTGATTTCGTGCATGATGATTTCGGTATCGGTGGCACGGGCCAAATGATGATCGTCCTCGGCCAACAATTTGTCGCGCAACTGCGCGTAATTGGCCAATTGCCCGTTGAATGCGAAGCTAAACCACTTGTGCTTTTGCAGATGGTGCCGCTCGAACGGCTGGGCATAGCTGCAATCGTCGGCACCGCAGGTCGCGTAACGCACATGGCCGATCGCCGCCCGGCCCGCATATCCCCGCATCAGGCTTTCCGCTTTGCCCCGATGGTTCAACCGAAAGGCCTCGTTTACCATCCCCAACTCGCGGTAGGTATCGATCAACTGCAGCCGGTTGGGGTTGTAGCTGGTCATCCCCGCGGAAAGTTGCCCACGATTCTGAATATCCAGCAGCATCCGAGGCATCAGCCGAGAGACTTCCTCGGGCCCCTGCGGCGGACACAACGACGAAACTTCGCCAGTCGGCAAATGATAAACCGCCGCAACCCCACACTCGTGATTCAATTCGCTCATAGAAGAAAAATACCCGATGCGTGCCACTGGCTCTGCCAGTGCGGATGTTGGCCGAAGGCCTCTGTCATCGTAGCCTGGGGCAACGCCCCAGGGAAAAGATCGCTATTCTCTATTTGGCTGAAAGCCATAATCACCGCGAAGTGAAGAAGGCCTTCGGACAAAAATTTGCTAGCTACTGCCTAAAACTGCTGAAGGAAAGGGGATTCGGAAAACGCTTCTACAGCGATTCTACGCCCACGCAACGATTCCCACAACGCACCCAGACATCATTCGCTTGCAGACTCGTCTTTTTTCATGGGCATCTGCTTCCGATCATCAGGCAACGCCCCCGCCACACCGGGCACTCCATCGGCTCCCACGGGAACATGGAGTGAAGACTCCTCGAAATCGTTGCCAACCGGCTCGTATCGGCCTCCCAGATGCTCCGCAAGAAACGCCTCGGTCACGGCGTTGAACGACATCCGATTATGCTCGCCAGAGAAACCGTGTCCTTCGTCGGGATACAGCACGTAACTAACCGGAATGTTTTTAGCCGTCATCGCCTCGACAATTTGATCGGCTTCTAGCTGTGTGACCCGCGGGTCGTTGGCGCCTTGGCCAATCAACAGAGGTCGTTGGATGCGGTCGACATAGGTCAACGGCGATAGTTTCAAAAGTTCCTCGCGACCCGCTTCGGTCTCGACGTCGCCCAAGCGTTGTTTCATTATTGGCATGAAGGAAAACCAATAGGGCGGCACATTTTCCAAGAGCGTCACTAAACTCGACGGACCGACAATGTCGACGCCGCAGGCAAAAACTTCCGGGGTAAAGGTAAGCCCCACCAAAGTTGCATAGCCGCCGTAGCTGCCACCCATGATGGCCACCTTGTCGCGTTGTGCGATTCCTTCGTCCACCGCCCAATTCACCGCATCGATCAGGTCGTCGTGCATTTTGCCTGACCACTCGCGATTGGCCGCATTGATAAAGTTTTTCCCAAACCCAGTCGAGCCGCGATAGTTGACGTTCAGCACCGCATAACCCCGATTGGCCAACCATTGGTGGGAGGAGTTGAACCCCCAACCGTCGCGCGCCCAGGGCCCGCCGTGTACGTCGAGAACCAGCGGCAAAGGACTCTCCGGGCGACCATCGCCGTCCGTATCACTCTGGGCGGGCAGCGACAGATAACTCACCAAGTCGAGTCCGTCACGACTCTTAATCACCGGCGTGTGCATTTTTACGAGCGAATATTGATCGAGATCGTCGCGACTACTGAACAAGAACCGAGCCTGCTTTTTCGTGCTGTCGTAGAGATAAAACTTGACTGGCCCGTCGTCGAGTACAAATGCCACAGTCCACAGCGTATCGTCGAGCGTGCGGCTGGTGATGATCATCTCCCCATCTTCGACAGATTTCAAATACTCGAAATCCGCACGGATCGATTCATCGAGAATCGTCCATTCCGTGCGAGAAAAGGTGAAACCGACCGCCTGGATATTCTTTTCCGTGGGATGAACCATCACGCTGCCAACGTCAGCCTTTGGATCTTCGGCAACCAGGGTCGACTCGCCCGTGGAAAGATCCATGGCAAACAACGCTGCCGTGTCTCGATCGCGGCTGTCTTGCATGAAGAGCACTTGGCTCAATTTGTCGAACCCCGACGGGTAGGTGGTCATCGCATCTTCTGGCCCGACGCGAATAAACTCTTCCCAACCAGTTGCGGAATCGGATCCTTCTTCCGTTTTGGCTTTCAGCAAAACCTGTCCGCCTTCGGAAGTGTAGTTGAACGCAAATCGCACGCGGAAATCGTCGTCGGTCACATAAGCGGCAACTCCCTCGTTCTCTTGGATAAGCTGACGCTCACCGGTAATAAGATTCACGCGATAGATATCGTGGAACTGCGGATTGCGATCGTTGATTCCTACGAGCAACTCTTCGGGAAATTTATGACTGATATCTTGAACTCGGGCACGAACTTTTTCCAGGGGGGTCAGATCGGTGGTCTCACCGGTGGCAACGTTGGTCGCGTACATGTGGAAATTTTCGTCACCCTCTTTGTCCTGAGAATAGAGAATGTGCTCGCCCGTATAAGCCCACTGATGGCCACGAATATCCCGCAATTTGTCGGCAGTCACCGGCTTGGCCTGCGACAAATCGTCGACCGGCGCAACCCATACGTTGAGAATGCCATCCACCGGAGCAAGAAAACTGAGCCACTTCCCATTGGGACTGATTCGGGCCGAGGCTTTTTGGGGATTGCCGAACAAAACGCTTCGCGGAATCAATTTGGGCTCCTTCGCAGGTGAGGAAGTCGTGGTAGGTGCATCCCGACACGAAAGACTCGCCAACAAACAGGCGAGCATCCCCAGGACACGGACTCCACGACAACATTTACGGGATATTTTGCAGTTCATAAAAATTTCTTCTCTAGCTTCCGGTGGGAAATAATGGCCAAACAACCGCCGTATTGTTCCCGCTAATGCGTTTCACATCAAGCGAAACAAAGAAGGAACTTTGCCGAAACAAAAGATAGGGTAGAATGACGGGCCATGTCCTTCTGGCTCTAGCCTCTCGACTCTTGTCTCTCGACCCTCATCAGCCATGTCCAAGCCTGCAAGCGTCGAAAGCGGTTTGCCGACGTCCACCCGGCCATTGCTGCTGGTTGCGGCTGCCGCCTCGGCGGGGATCTTGCTCGACAGAACCGCAGGACAGCCGATTCAATCATTCGGCTGGCTCCCATGGGGAGCAATTGCCGGTTTGGCGTGTCTTGGCTGGTTGTTCTTGAGAAAACGCAATCACAACCGCGCCAGCGCGTGCGTGTTGCTAATTGCCGTGACTGCCCTGGGCGGTGCTTGGCATCATCTTCGCTGGAACACCATCGATGAGAACCACATTGTCCGTTTCGCCGGCGAGTCCTTCGAACCCGTCTGTGTCGAGGCGGTGGCAGTGGGCCGAGTGCAACACCAGAGCGCCCCGCCTGCCAACCCTTTGCGTGCGGTACCTGTCGGCTCGCGAAGCAATCTATTGGTCCAAATCACAAAAATCCGCGACGGCAGCGGCTGGCTTCCCGCCACGGGCGAATGCCACGTACGCATCGAAGGCAACCTGGCCGGCATCAAGCGTGGCGATCGGCTGCGCGTGTTTGCCCAATTCAGTCGACCACTGACCGCACTGAATCCGGGACAATTCGATTGGGCAAAGTACGAACGCGGCGCCGGACACTACGCCGATTTGTACTGTCGCACCACCCAATGTATTTCGGTCCTCGAAACCGGGCCCATGACTCTGCTTTCGCGCTGGTTGGATAACGGAGCGTTTTGGTGCAAGCACCAACTTTCCAAATACGTCGGCGAAAAATACAGCGGCCTCGCGCAGGCACTCACCTTGAGCGATCGCGATCAACTCGACCGAAGTGCCGCCCAATCTTTCTTCCGCACCGGTACGGTGCATTTGCTCGTGGTCTCGGGATTGCACGTCGGGTTGTTAGCCAGCGCCATTTGGCTTTTGACACGGTTTGGTTTGCTGCCGCAGCGAACCGGAGTGGTGGTCACGGGGTTGCTGATCGTGGCGTACGCAGCCGTGACAGGAGGACGGCCACCGGTGATTCGAGCCACCGTGCTGGTGTTGTTCGCGTTGCTTTCGTTTCTGTCTGGTCGACAGGCATCGCGGGCGAATCTCCTGGCGGCCGCGGCACTCGTGGTGCTTGCCATCAACCCCAGCGAACTCTTCCGCGGCGGCACACAATTAAGTTTTCTCTGTGTAGCCGCGATACTAGGGTACACGACACATCTTCACAAAGAAAAAGCGATTGATCCGCTGAAGAGGTTGGTCTTTAGAGCAAACCCTTGGCATCGCAAGGTGACAATTGGCATACGAAAAAGATTCGGCGAACTCGCAATGGTTTCGGTGGTAATCTGGTTGGTAATCGCACCGCTGGTAGCATATCATTTCCATATTTTCACGCCGATTAGCTTCGTCCTCACGCCAATAGTTTGGCCCTTTGCGGCCGTGGCATTGATTCTGGCGTTAGCGATTTGCACGGTTTGCTGGGTGCTGCCTCCGGTAGCAAGTCTGATGGGCAACGTCTGTTCTGCTTGTCTGGGGGTGGGTCAATGGCTCATTGATGCGGGAGATAAACTGCACCTGCACTTTTATTCACCTGGACCGGCGCTGTGGTGGCTGATCGGTTTTTACGGTTTACTTTTCGCGCTTGTAATTTTTTCGCGCACATTGCCGAATTGGAAATGGCAAGTGTCGGCAATCGCCTTGTGGATTTCCGTCGGCACCGCTGCCTCGGCAATGGAACCTGAAAAAGACCAACTCCGATGCACGTTTCTCGCCATGGGCCACGGCACGTGTGTAGTGATGGAACTGCCCGGCGATCAAGTGCTGCTCTACGATGCCGGAAGTTTGGGATCGCCCACATTCGCCAGCCGAACCGTGGCAGCTTACTTGTGGTCGCGCGGCATCACGCACATCGACGCGGTCGTTTTTTCGCACGCCGACATCGACCACTACAACGCCATGCCCGGATTGATCGAACGCTTCGGCATCGGCGTGGTTTACGTCTCGCCCCAAATGTTCGACCCCTGGGCAACCGATGGGCAATTGACCGCGCCCAATTTTCTGCGCACTTCGCTTGTCGAAGCAGGCATTCCGCTGCGTGAAATCTGGATGAACGACCGTCTGACAACAAACGACCCCAAAGTGTCGATCGACGTGCTTCATCCCCCCAAGCGCGGAGTCGTCGGACGCGACAATGCCAACAGCTTGTTGCTAAATGTGAAGTTCGCGGGAATTTCGATACTCTTGCCAGGCGATCTCGAATCGCCCGGCATCGAAGCCGTGATGGACGAACCATCCCTGGATTGCGACATTTTGCTTGCTCCCCACCACGGCAGCGCGAATAGCGATCCGCCCGGTTTTGCGGCCTGGTGTACCCCGGAGTGGGTCGTCGTGAGCGGTCGAGACCACGACCATCATGGCTCGCTGACCGCGGCCTCATATCGGGCAATCGGCGCTCAAGTTCTGCACACAGCCGACTGCGGTGCCGCGCAGTTTGTAATTTCCGACCAATTTCTGCAAACTTCCACTTTTCGCTAAGCCCCGCCGCTTGCAGTTTTGCCCAGAATATCCTCCCGTTTCCAGGCAAAACTGCCCAATCCGCCCTAGCGGCTGGCAGCAAGATAATTTATCATATTTCGCTACTCGATTCGACGGGGCATGACAAATGGAGTTGCTCTAGAACCGTTGACGAAGCAGAGTTGTTGTCGAAAGATGGAACAAAGATCCCACCCACTGCACACCATGTGAGGAACACCATCGGTGTCTCAACTTTCTTCCCGTAATAAATCTGGTAAACGCGCGCGCACCAAGACGACGCCTCCCATACCCCAGACCGATAGCAAATCCAACATGGACATCGCCGTCGACGCCACCAAGGCTGCCCATGGCGGACTTCCGTTGAATGTTCGGGCCATCGCCTCGTGCGGTTTGAATTGGCCCGTGGCTATCTGGATTGTCGTGGTTCACGTGCTGGCGGTGATTGCGCCATTTTTCTACAGCTTGCCCGCACTGCTGACCTGCATCGTGTTGGCTTTTGTCACCGGAAGCATGGGCGTCTGCATGGGCTACCATCGCCTGCTCACACACCAAAGCTTCAAAACCTATCGACCCATACGTTGGGTATTGGCTTTCCTGGGCGGATTGTCGGGCGAGGGCTCCGCGCTGACTTGGGTTGCCCAGCATCGCAAACATCACGTCTACAGCGACCACGATGGCGATCCGCATTCGCCCAAAGATGGGCCCTGGTGGAGCCACATGCTTTGGTTCATGCCCGACTTCGGACGCAAGTGGCATTACGAGCTGCTGAAGCGCTATGCTCCCGACATGGTGAAAGACAAAATGATGGTGGTCATCCACCACATGTTCCTGCCATCGCATTTCATCTTGGCCGGCATCCTGTTTCTGATGGGTTACTTCGGCCCAAGCAGTTGGGGCCTCGGCAGCGCATGGGCGGGCGGCTCGATGGTGTTTTGGGGACTCGGTGTGCGGATGGTCTACGTACTACACATCACTTGGTTTGTGAATTCCGCAACGCATCTCTGGGGATATCGCAATTACGACACCACCGACAACAGTCGCAACTTATGGTGGGTCGGAATCTTGGCCTGGGGCGAAGGTTGGCATAACAACCATCACGCCTACCAACGCGTCGCCAGCCAGGGACATCGCTGGTGGGAAGTCGACGTCACCTATTGGGTAATCCTGATGATGGAAAAAGTCGGACTCGCCTGGGATGTCGTACGACTAAAAGACGTCGCCAAAGCCTCCCCCAGTTAAATAGTGTCCTGAATATATCCACTTTGATGGGTGCCACTGTCTACTTCAAAGCCGTTAATTAGCGTTACTTCGCCAAGAGTCGCCGTTCCCGCAACCACACAAAGAGTTCCCGCTGGGCTTCCGCAGGCAAAAGGACCAGCAGTACACCACCCTGCGGATCGACGAGAATCTTCTCGTCTGCTGACGAAGCATTTGCTCGGCTTTCAGCCAAAAACCGGCCTCGCAATTCCGCCAGCAACTCGGTCCACGCCGCTTCGTCCTCAACTCGCAGCCGGTAAAGCTCCAACTGCGGCTTGCTGCGGATTTGCTCGCCAGCAGCAATTTCGATCGCTCCCCCCGCTGCCGCACGCCAGCCGAGCCCCAACGGCTCAAGCACGTCGGTCAATGCCGCGTGCCACGATCGATTGACGGCACACACAATCCGAGATTGTGGCCACAGTTCCAAATCGGCAACCGACTTCCAATCGACCAACAACGGCATGTCCAGTTCCCGCTGCCAATGCTCGAATACCTCTCGCAAGGTGGTTTCACGAGAAAAAGTAAACAGCGCCGTCGCGTCCAGTCGGCCCAAACTCGATGCCGTCGGCGAAGTGCCAACAAGTTTCGCTACGGGATACTTACTGCGCGGCAATATGCCTCGTGCCAGACGCAACTGCTCTAAGAATATCAACGTCTGATAGTGAATCGGCTCACGCTGCACAATCCGCAACGAATCGCCCAAAACTTCAATCGTCCCCGCGCCCTCCAAAGCAGACCACGTCGACGGCGCAACCAACTGTTCGACCCACTCTCCAATCTGCTCGACGGAAGTAACCGTGTCGACAAGATCGTCAACAGGATAGGTTATCTCGCGCGTCTTCAAAGCATTGCGATGAACAATCACTACATTCGGCCCCTGCACTTCATGCTGCAACCGTAATGGCTGGAGCACACGCACCAAGGCTTCATCAAGCGTGATATCTTCAGCACGAAGCGCGACACTCTTGCGAGGCGAAATCCCCGCCATCAACAACTGAACCGGGCTCACGTTCACCGGCGCACCGCTCAGTTGGGAAATCATCTGCAAGAAATCGTGCAACGGCATTGCTTTGAAATCGATTCCCGGGTACCGCTGGGCGAGTTGTTCGCGAGCGTCACCTTTCGAAAAATCAATCCCGGGGTCAGCTCCCCGCCGAACAATGGGCAACGTCGAAGTGGCTATTTCTTCCGCCGCGTGTGATGTGATTTCTGTTTGGGCGACTGCTTCTCCCTCGATATTCTCAGTCGAATCGTCCGAAGCGGCTCCCTCATCAAGCGACTGCAAATCGAGCGATTCAGGATCGAAATCCAATGGATCAAAACGCCGCGCCAATCGCGGAGTCTCAGCAACCGGCTTAGTCGCGGGCTCGGGACTTTCGGTTAGCAAATCCTCGATCACCTCCTCCACCGGCATCGCCTGCAATCCGGAAGAAGAAGTTTCCGCCACGGGAGTTACAGGATCAACCGTCGACGTATCGGGGAGAACTGATTCAGTGGGTTCATTCCCCGCGGAAGGAAGTTCGACAGTTGCCGCAGCAATGGGTGCCGGTGAATCGTCAACCGCCGGGCTAGCAAGCTTCGACGTCTCGGAAACATCGCTGACAGCAGGATTGTTTTGTTCTTCAGGATCACCGCCAATCAAAACACTTCCCACAGCAACACTGCCCACAACCAAAACCGCCATCGACCACGCCATCAACTTAGTCTTTGCAACCGTGACCGTAACAGTTTGGCTTACAGCGTCCGGATGTGGCGCAGTCGCTTCGTCGAAAACCGTGGGGGCGACTTCAACAGGCTCCACGACCGCCGGTTGCTGCGCAGAATCGCCAGTCGGCGGCGGCGGAGCGACTTCCACCATGCTGCCACATTTCGGACAGGCAACAATCTGCCCCACAATCGACGCATTGCGCACCGACAGCCCGGCGTGGCAAGTCACACAAGTAATCTTGAATAGTTCCACGATAAATTACGAACGCGGGGTCGCTTCTCTAAGACAGTTCCGTTGAGTTAGCAGAGAGCGGAGAGCCGGAAAATGACTGACATTCGCTTCTGGCTCTCCACTCTCTGCTCTCTGCAATTCTCCCCATTATAACCGATCATTCCCGCCGAGGGACAAACTCCTCGGGCAATTGTTCGCCTCGAAGCCCAGCCGCTGCGCGTGTCGTCACAACGATTGCACCAACACCATCGCCCCCCGGCCGAATCACATATACCAGCTTTTGTTTCACATCACGCGGTCCCGTTGCCGTGCGATCGGGATTCGCCTGCTCCAGCACCGCCAACAAAATTTCTCGACCTGGACGATTCTTCAGCGCCAAGCCAAACGACTGGTTCTTGGTGATCCCCTCCAATTGTAGGTCACGCCCCGCAATCTCGATCGTGATCCCCAAATCCTCCGCCAAAAGCTCCAACGCCCGCTGGAGCGTATCTTTGGGGAACGACAACGAAGTGACCCGCGACAGTTTTTCTTCCAAGCTCTGCGGCTGCAAAACCTCTGCCGTTTCAACCAAAACGCTTGGCTTGGGAAAACTGAGCGTCAACTCAGCTCCCATCAAAAGATTGTGCCCCGCCTCCACGGGTAAATAACACCGCAGCACACTCATGCCGTCGACTTCGCTGCCGCGCGTATAGTTGCTCACCCATCGCAACATGGCAGGAAAACGCTCGACAATCGGCTGACCGTAACGAGAGCCCGAGTCCGCCTGAACGGCCGCTTCCAACGTGCCGACTGCGGTCGACATTCGTTGCTCGAAATTTTTTCCGAATCGGTGCGCGCGCTGGTTGAGTGCAACAGCGGTTTGAAGTTCCAGGAAAAAGTTGCTGTCCCAGTGTGCGCTCCAAGCCATGGCGGTCGCCGTGTCTTCCGCCAATTGCGCAAGAACGTCTCGCAAAGGTTCCGCAGCGCCAGCCACCAATTTGCTTCCCCCGGCTCGCCAAAACTTTGTGGGAAATACAAGCGTTGCCATCCGCTCGGCATCCGTATGAGCCAACAAGCGCTGCATGTCGCGCGGGAACAGGGCGGGCTCCGTGCCATGGACCATCAACTCGTCGACGTCCCCCAAAGGGCACGACACCAGAAGTTTTCCGGCTCCCGCCAGAAAACAAGCGCGGTCACCCGTCACTCGATACCCCAACAGTTCATTCTGATGCTGGCGGCTGCCGGGATGCCGCTCGGCAAGTTGCTCTTCACTCCAAGCTTCGCGCAACCACAATTTCAGTGTGACGTTCAAATCACCCGTCACCGTGGGATGCAGAGCCAGGGTTAGCGTTTCAATCTCTCCGAGCGCTGCGCCGGTGAACTGCTCTTGCCGTGTAATCAGACTCTCGCCCCAAGGCCCCAACGCGGTCAGAATTTTCTCGCCATCCCCGTGGGCCAACAGTTCACTGGGCTTGCAATGAAACAACAGCTGCGAGCCTTGCGGCAAATAGTCCAACGGAATCGACGCCCCCGCGGTCGGCGAAGCCCAAAGCGACTGGCCGTCGTCCTCAACAAGATGTGCCCCAAACTTAGCCGATTCCGTCGGCTCCGCAATTTCTCGTTCAAGCGGTTCCTGCACGCCAGGCAAGGGCGCATTGGCATTCAGCTTTGGCGACTTTTCAGAAGTTGTCCAAATCACAAGAAGTGTAAGCAGCACAACGAACACTGCCAACGCAGCGGCAATGCCCCATCGCGAACCTGGTTTCGCATCAGTGTCTTGATTTTTTCGATGTTTATCTGCCATCAACTGTTAACCACCAATAAAACCATGCTTGTGACTTAGGTCTCCAGGCCTTATTATCCACGAAAACCTGGGGGGATCGCTAGTCACGATTCCCAGATGTGGACCAGTTGTTTTCTCCACCCGCGAGCCTCTTATGAAGTCTTTTGAAGCGGTCACTCATTATTTCAACCAGGCTGCCGACCAGCTCGAGCTGACCGACAACATGCGCACTCTGCTGCTCACGTCCAAGCGAGAGGTGCAAGTCCAGATCGCGGTCGAAATGGACAATGGCGAACTCCAAACACTGATCGGCTACCGCGTGCAACACGACAATTCGCGCGGGCCGATGAAAGGCGGGCTGCGATTCCATCATGAAGTCGATCTCGACGAAGTCCGCAGCCTCGCCTCGCTGATGACCTGGAAAACCGCCGTGGTCAACATTCCCTACGGCGGGGCCAAGGGCGGCGTCGCGGTAAAAGTCCGAGGGCTTAGCAGCCGCGAATTGGAACGTATCACGCGCAAGTTCATCGACGAAATTCACGACGTCATCGGCCCCGACACCGACATTCCAGCTCCCGATATGGGAACCAATGCCGAGGTCATGGCGTGGATTATGAATCAGCACAACAAATACCACGGCTTCAATCCCGGCGTCGTGACCGGAAAACCTGTGGAACATTACGGGATTCCCGGCCGTGAAGAAGCCACGGGCCGGGGCGTCGGTTTGTTGACCATCAAAACACTAAGTCGCTTGGGGCGCAAACCGCAAAATACGCGAGTCGCCATCCAAGGATTCGGAAACGTCGGTACGCATACCGCCAAATTTCTGCACGAAGCCGAATGCAAAGTCGTCGCCATCAGCGACGTCAGCGGCGCCTACTTTCGTCAGGGAGGGATTAACGTCGGCGAGGCGTTGCGCTACTCGAACGAACACGAGCGCTCCTTGGCCGGCTTCCCCGATGCCGACAAAATCACCAACGAACAATTACTGGAGCTTGACGTAGAACTGCTGATACCCGCCGCCCTGGGCGGTGTCATCACTGCCGAGAATGCACCACGAATCCGTGCCCCAATCATCGTCGAAGCGGCCAACGCCCCCATGCGACCCGAAGCAGATGACCTTCTCTATCAGCAAGGCACCGTCATCCTGCCCGACATTTTAGCCAACGCCGGCGGAGTGACCGTTAGTTATTTCGAATGGGTCCAAAACCGGCAATACTACCAGTGGAGTCTCGACCGCGTTCGCCAAGAGCTCGACCGCGTCCTCTCGTCGGCTTTTGAAGAAGTCTGGAGCTTGTCTCAAGAAAAGAAGATCAGCCTCCGCACCGCCGCGTTCATCGTCGGCATCGGTCGAGTCGGTCGGGCGACCGTCTTGGGAGGAATTACATAGTTCTTACTTTGGAAAAATAAACCGCCAAGAGCGCCAGGGACGCCAAGAAAATATAAGAAACATTTGTAGGTCAGGTGCGGCACCTGACACCAACCTGCTCCTTGGCGCTCTTGGCGTCCTTGGCGATTCATTACGAAGTCACAAACGATTTTTCAATCATCACCTTGAACAGCAACACATGAGAATCATCGCCAGTCTACGTTTCGCAGCGCGGGTTGCGGCTTTTGCCGTGAACACGGTCGTATGCTGGGGTTGTCTGGAATTGGAAGCCTTGCTGTGCAGACGAAAAAAGCGGATCACGATAATCAACAAGTGGGTCCCACGCTGGGCAAGAATCAATCTGTGGACTTTTGGCGTGAAGGTTGAAACGCATGGGCCATTCGCCGATGAAGGAAAACTATACCCCGCGATGGGAACAAACAGTGTAGGCCGCGTTTTTGTTGCGAATCACCGTTCAGGAATGGATATCCCCATCCTCTTCACGGTAGCCGAGACACACGTCATCAGCCGCCACGACCTGGCCAATTGGCCGTTGATCGGTCCCGGCGCCCGCCGAGTGGGAACGCTCTTTGTCGATCGTTCGTCACGTCGCAGCGGTGCCTCGGTCCTCCGCGAAGTCGACCAGGCCCTCGCCAAGGGCGAAGGGGTCGCAATGTTTCCCGAAGGAACCGCTCACCCAGGCGACGAAGTCCACCCATTCCGCACCGGCGCGTTCAATGCGGCCCGTCGCGCAGGGTCTGAAGTGGTGCCGATAGGTCTCGCCTACGGCGACGATGCCGCCTACTATTGCGTGGAATCGTTCATGGGGCACATCAAACGCATCGCCAGCCTTCGGCGGTTGCCCGTTGCCGTCGAAATCGGCGAGCCCCTCAAGCTCGACAACTATGAAAACGCCGAAATGAAAGACATCGCCCAGCAACGCGTGCAAGAACTGGTCAATCGCGCCCGAGCTCGGCTCGAGGTGCATTAGCCCTAAAGGACAGCTCTTTTTCTTCCGCCAAGATTTCGTTTTGCCTGCCCACCTGCTAGAATCACATGAGTCGCGGCGCCGCTCGGCTCGTCCTTTTCCCTCTTCTTCTCGATTGGCACCTATGTCCACACGGTTTCCTAAACCGCATTGGGACCATCTTCCCCAACAGCCCGGCGACCAGTCCGCAGAAGAACATGCTGACGATCACAGCCGGGAAACCACAAAAAAACAAGATGCCGTAAAGACGTTTACGATCGAAGTATCGGCTGGCAATTCTGGCGACGAAGACACCCAGCCGCCTGCAGCCGTCTCGCGCTTGGTCCGACGGTTGCGAAAGCCACTAAAGAAAAAGCACCGACCAACCGCTCCCGATTCGCCTCATGCGATCACTCCAAAACCCGTCGAAAAATCACGGCGCGGCAAAAAGACAAAACATCCAACCGCACAGCCAACTGACAAAAGTGCGGCCCGCGCGCGTACCCCTTCCTGGCTGGTAAGTTCGGCAATCCACGCGGGCATTCTCTTGATCCTGAGTTTTCTTACACTGGCCAATTTGCATCAAGAAGACGAATTGATCTTTGCCACCAGCCACGTCTCCAACGAAGTGCTCGACGAATTCCAGGAAATCGAAATCGATCCGACCGAGGAATTCGAACCCGTGGACACCGACGTGGCAGCCATGATCGACGACCCCGGCTTGGCAGCTTTCGGCGAGTTGTCGTCCGAATCGGCGCTGTCGGATCTGATGGGCGAACCCTCCTTGGCCAGTAGCGACCTGGATAATTTTGGATCGCTTTTCGACGAAAGCGGCAATGGGCTAAGCGAAATGGGCGCAGGTTCTGGCGCACCCGCGACCAGTTTTTTCGGCACGAAGGCGCAAGCCCAGCGTGTTGTGTTCGTCATCGACAACACCGGCAGCATGAACTACGGAGGATTGGAAACGGTCATCGCCGAACTTTTGAAAAGCGTCGACGCGATGAGCCCCAAGCAGCAATTTTACGTGCTCTTCTTCAGCGATCAGGTTTATCCTCTGTTTTACCCCCACTCACAACTGAACTTTGTTCGTGCCAACAACAAAAATAAACAACTACTCAGCGAGTGGCTCAATACGGTGGAAACATGCACCGGCGGCGTCTGGCAACTCACCCAGGCATTGGAGACGGCCTACGAATTGCGCCCCGACGTGGTTTACCTGCTGTGCGACGGCAGACATTGGGACCTTGTGCGAGCTGCACATAAAATAAAAGCTGTCGAGAACCTGCGTTCGAAGCCCAACCTGCTCGGGATACCCGTCCACACTCTCGGCATGGGATGCCAAGAAGACGCCGACCGCGAGAATCTGGCAACCGTCGCCCAGGTCAACTCGGGAACGTTTCACGAAGTACCAGTTAGCCCCGCGATGGCACAATTGGCCCAACAGCATGGCCGACCCTACCACAGCCACGGCCCGGGAGAAGTCTGGGGAACCAAGGTCCTGAAACGTAGCAAGAAGTAAGCCAAATTGAAAACCGCCAAGGACGCCAAGAGCGTCAAGGTACTGTTTTTTCAATTTTTCAAAACTCTATTTCATTCGCTTGTTATTGGTAGTTTGCCTGCTTCGACAAAGAAACTCCTCGCCTTTCTTGGCGTCCTTGGCGCTCTTGGCGGTTCATTTCTTAAGTTTGGAAGGTGGAACAGCCACCAACAGCGCAAAAAGCGGGCCTCGGACGAGCCAAATACGATTTGACTTAACGAACCAGTCAGGGGCATTTGAACCGGTTTGTAACAGTTCGTCCGAGACCACGCGGGCCAGTAAATTGACTCAGCTAATCAGACGCTCACTAAAACGCGTGTTGACCATTGCCGAAGAGTCTCGTCCCTTGAGAATCTCCAGCAACGGTCCCCAACAAGCTGATGGAGTTTCTCGAAGCTCATTTGCAGCATCCAAAAACTGCAGCACCTTAAAACTCCACTGGTCACCTGTCGCACTTTGCGTACCGTAGCCCGAACGCTGTTGTCGATGCGTTAACTCGAGGAACATGTAACTTGTTGCGCTTCGCAGGGTTAGTGTGAGACACTCTGGGCATGAAAGCCGATTTCCAGGCCAACTGGAGAATTGGGCAAGCTCCAATCAGTTGGAACATAATGCAGCAATCTCGATCCACATGTGTCGATTGGCTACGGTCCCCGAAGGCGATTCTAAATTGGTTGCCAATACGGTGCTAAACTGTCTCAAATTGCGAATCAACCACGCCCGGTCAAGCTGTAACACCTTTTGCAATTTACGGTTGCGTCGGTTGTTATGTACTGCTTTACTGTTAGAAGTTGACGTTCACCAGCTGCCGAGCCGTCCAAGCAAGTTTGTCCCGGTGTCTCGTTTCGAGAAACAGGGTACTATGGCGGCCTAGCCCCGTTTCAACGTGTCTTTGCAGCCTGAAAGAGTCGAGGATCATTTCGTGCCCAATTACCCAGTTTCCGTTGGCCCCTATCTCTGCGGGTGCGAACAGCCGCTGCTGTGGATTGCCGGACCATGCGTGCTCGAAGACGAAGTGGCTACGCTGGAAATTGCCGAAGAGTTGCAGCGAGTCGCCGAACTGTTTTCGGTCCAGTTGATATTCAAAGCCTCGTTCGACAAGGCGAATCGCACAAGCAGCAACGCCTATCGCGGACCGGGGCTCGAAGAGGGTTTACGGATTTTAAGTCAAGTGCGCCGCGCGACCGGCCTGCCGGTCACCACCGACATCCACGAGCCGTCGCAAGCGCAAGCCGCAGGCGAAGTTTGCGACCTGCTGCAAATCCCCGCCTTTTTGGCTCGGCAGACCGATTTGCTAGTTGCCGCAGCGCGAACTGGCAAAGCCGTTAATGCGAAGAAGGCCCAGTTTATGTCTCCCGACGACATGCGCCATGTCGTGACCAAACTCACCGACGCCGGTTGCCAAAACATTTTGCTTTGCGAACGGGGCACCTTTTTCGGCTATGGGCGACTAGTGAACGACATGCGCGCCATCCCGCAGATGCAAGCCTTGGGCGTGCCGGTAGTTTTCGACGCCACTCACAGCGTGCAAGAACCGGGCGGACTTGGCGGCGCGACCGGTGGCAATCGAGCCATGGTAGAACCGCTGGCACGCGCCGCAATGGCATTGGGCGCCGAGGGCTTGTTCACAGAAACGCATCCCAACCCCGACAAATCGCCCAGCGACGGCGCGAACATGATTCCCTTGAATGAAATCGAAGATGTACTCCGCCGATTGCTCGTCATCCGCCAGGCGACCGCCAACCTGATCGAGACTCCCTGTGAATAGCCGATTCGCTCCGCTGCTTGTTCTTGCAATGCTAGTTGGTTCGCTGCTGGCATGTCCCGGCTGTAAAGACCGCGAGCCGAAACGCAGCAGCCCCTCCCCAAGAAGTCGGCTTGCGACAACACGCCATGACACTTCGACTGTTTTAGTCGACTCGATCGCGCAAACGCTCAACCACTTGCCGGCAGAAGTCGTCACCCAACTTCTGCCCCCAACCAACATCCTCGACGACTCGAAGAGCGCTAACGGTCAGGAAGTTTTGGCCACCTTGGACAAAACACCCCAAGTACCCGACGGCCCCTTCAACTATTTGCGTGTGCCCGGCGGCAATGCCAACTTCCGCAGCTTGCAGGTCCGAGCGGGCGACATCATACGCTATTTCGTCGCTTACGATCAGGAAGATTTGGAACATGGTTTCGAAAACGTCACTTACTTGGAACTCCCTGTCCGACGCCTCGATGCCAACAATCCCCAAAACGCACTGATCGTCGAAGGCGGACTGAATGGGCCGGTGGAAATCCCTCATCGGATCGAAGTTTGGCGCTTCTCCGACAAGCGGATGAACGAAATCCGCGTACGCCTGACCCGCTACATCAAACACCGCCGCCCCGCGACTGGCTGGGAGCCGAGCCCCGACGATTCGGCACTGACCGACATGACCGATCGCCTCAACCAATGGTGGCGAAATCTGCCTGACCCCGACACTCCATGGAATGCCGAACCGCTTGTGCAGCAGATTCCTGCAGACATTCGAGAATCGGATGCGATTGCTGAGTTGCTCGATTCCAACGCACTAGAAAACGCCAGTTTCCAACCCGGAGAAAGCCGATTACTCCAGCAGGCCGTTTGGCTTCGCGACATCGCGGCTTGGGCCAATGGCGAGGGGCTGACCGATTTGGAAATTGTCGAGGCCTTGTTCGATTGGACGGTGCGCAATCTTCAACTCGATGACGACGACGCTCAAAACACAATCCACCACCCTTGGCAAGCATTGATGTTCGGACACGGCACCGCCCCGGACCGAGCATGGGTGTTTGCCGAATTGTGCCGTCAGCAACAGCTCGACGTGGTGATGCTCAACATCGGTGCAACCGCGGAAGAAACTCCCTGGCTGCTTGCCGCGTTATGGAGCGAAGGCAAGCTGCATCTGTTCGACCCCCGCCTGGGATTGCCGATTGCCAGTGCCGAAGGCATCGCCACGTTGGCCCAGTTGTCAGCAAATCCGCAAGCGATTCTGCAAAACCTACGTCTGGAGGGAGAGCCCGTTTATCCGCCAATTGCCGAAGCGTTGGAATCTGCGGAAAACATCCACGCAACCGCGTCGATTGTCGCTGCGCCACTCCAGTTGTCTCGGCGTGCATTCGCATTGCAACAGGCCCTGCAAGCGGAAGACTACGTCGTGCTATCGGCCAAGACGAGTCCTCTTGCCAAGCAGCTTGCCGATGTGCCAACCATTTCAAACGTGCAGTTGTGGACCGCACCGTTCGAGTCGCTTCTGGACGAAAGCAAAATGAAACCCGAGAGCCGGCTCCATGCCGCACGACAATTCTTGGTATTTGCACAGCGCCCCCAGCTTTGGAAAGCACGCGTTTTGCATTTCCAAGGCACCAAAGCAATTCCGCTCAGCCAGCAAAACGATCCTCTTGCCCAACCCGACCTGGGCCATCGCTCTGCCACCCGGCTCTACCAAAGTCGCAATATTCGCCCGACCGAAAAAATACTGAACCAATTGGAACCGGCAAAGCAAATAATCTATCGGGCTGCAAAACAACATGCCAGCTACTGGCTCGGCTTGCTCAGCTACGATCAACAGAAGCATGAAATTGCGGCGGACTGGTTCAAACAGCGCACACTCGCCGCAACTCCCAACGGCCCCTGGACAGCAAGCGCACGCTACAACCTGGCCCGCAACTACGAAGCCCTCGGCAACCTAGAACAAGCAATCGAACTGCTCGAAGCAGACAATTCCCCCCAACGCCACGGCAATCTGCTCCGCGCACAACAACTGAAAAAGAAACTACAAAGCGGGAATGAATAGCCTGAGAACAACTCAATAATTACTTCGGAATTTTGCATTTTGTCTCGGGACAGTTTGAACAGGAGGTAACAGAGGAAAACAGAGCGGAGTTTCTCTGCTATCTCTGTTACCTCCTGTTCATTTAATACTGGTAACTTTTTTTCCTATGCTCGCAATTCTCAAGCGTCGCTGGTTTCTGATAATTCTCACTGCAATCCTTGTCAGCGCAATTCTGCGAGCGCCTGATCTCGAAGGCCTTGCCGAGTCGGTGCCCCGCGATTGGATTATCGCTGCGGTCCTATTGGCAATGGCTTTGCCGCTTCGTATCGACGCGCTGCTGAGCACGCTAAGTCGACCCGCACCCGCATTGTTGGCGGTACTCATAAACATGGCAGTCGTCCCGCTCTTGGCTTTCGCGGCAAGCCGACTACTAATTGACGAACTGGCAATCGGCATGATTATCGCCTCCGCGGTGCCATGCACGCTCGCTTCAGCCGCCGTGTGGACCCGACTGGCAGGTGGGAACGATGCAGTCAGCTTGCTGGTCACGATGATCACAAACCTCGCTTGCTTTTTGGTAACGCCAACCTGGGTGCAACTGCTCGTGGGACGCACCGAAACCTCGCTGCCCTTTGGCCAGATGGTGCTGAAACTTTTCCTGCTGGTGGTGGTGCCCATTGTAGTGGCCCAACTGCTGCGCACGATTCCAATGATTGGCCGTTGGGCCACCGGAAATAAATTGGCGCTGAGTGTCTTTGCGCAATGCGGAATTCTCAGCATCGTGTTTGTCGGCGCGGTCCGCAGTGGGCTGCAACTCAACCAACTGGGCGACCAGCCTGCAAAATTCGCCGGACAAGTTATTTTGATGTTAGTGCTCGTGGCCGCAGTACACACGTTGGCCTGGGGAATCGGTTTTGCCAGCGCAAGAAAACTCGGCATGGCCCGCGCCGACCAATTGGCCGTCGCCTTTGCCGGTAGCCAAAAAACGCTGATGGTCGGATTGGCCGTGGCCCTCGAATTCGGCGGCCTCGCAGTGCTGCCCATGCTCGCCTACCACGTCGAACAACTTTTCATCGACACCCTACTCGCCGACCGTTGCCGCAATACACAAGGACAAGAGTAAAACATCCATCGGCAAAACTAGGGGGCTTGAGATTTTCCCAGAGGGCTTCCATTGAATCACTTCCTCGTCAATTGGAACTACGTCTCTCGCAAAGGCGCTAAGGCGCAAAGCATATCAAAAGCAATTTTTTGCCCTTTGCGCCTTTGCGAGATTTCTGGAAGCCTCACCATGCCAGCATTGCAACGTGCAATCCACGTTGTTGGCCTGATTGCTGCCCGCTATACTCCGTAAAGCATTTAGCGATTAGCTATTAGCTTTTCCCCTTAGAAATCGGTCTGCAAGGGCTAACAGCTAACTGCTAAAAGCTAACAGCTAAATGAACGGAGTCACAATGCGTTTGGGTGTTTTTCTGCCGAATTGGATTGGCGATGTTGTGATGGCTACGCCAGCCCTACGCGCGCTGCGCAAAACCCTCGGCACGGATGGCACCATGGTCGGCGTCATGCGCCCCTACGTTGCTGAGGTGCTTGCCGGAAATTCATGGATAGATCAAGCAATTTTCTACGAAAAGAAAAAGCGAGGCTCGGCCGGGCAGGTCGTCCAGGAATTGCGCGACGCGCGGCTCGACGCCGTGGTGTTGTTGCCCAATTCCTTCAACACCGCGTGGCTCGCATGGCGGGCGGGAATTCCGCGTCGAATTGGCTATTCGCGCGACGCCCGCGGCTGGATGCTCACCACCAAACTTTTCGACCCACGCACAGGCCGCCGACGCGCCGCGTTGCCGCAAATCGATTCGTATTTGAATCTCGCCTACGCGCTCGGCAGCGAGTGGGAAACCCGACAGTTGGAACTATCGACCACTGCCGAGGACGAATCGCTCACCGACGCCGTCTGGCAACGGCTCGGGTTCGAGGGAAAACAGGTGGCCGTGTTTAATTCCGGCGGAGCATTTGGTGCGGCCAAAGATTGGCCCGCCGAGCATTTTGCCAAACTGGCAAAACGAATCTTGCTAGAGTTGGGCTTGCATGTGCTGATCAACTGCGGCCCGAAAGAACGCGACACCGCCCGCGAAATCGTCCGCCAAGCCAACGACCTGCGTGTGTTAAGCCTGGCCGAAGAATCGCAATTGCCAATCGGGCTCACCAAAGCGTGCATCCGTCGCAGTCAGTTATTGGTCACCACCGACAGCGGCCCCCGTTTTTTTGGCGTCGCCTTTGGCGTACCCACAGTTTCACTCTTCGGCCCCACCGGCATCTACGCAACTCGAACCCACAGCGAGCTGGAAACCAGCCTCTCGCTCAATCTCGACTGCCAACCCTGCATGGAGCGCACCTGCCCCCTCGGCCATCACCGCTGCATGCAAGACCTAACCGTCGAGCAGGTCTTCAAAAAAATCGAACACCGCCTGACCAAAAAAAGAATCTCCGCGGCATAGTGCAGATTTTTTTACCACGGAGTCACAGAGAGCACAGAGCTTGGAATGATAACTTTTTGTCCTCTGCAATCCGCCTTCCGCCTTTCCTCACCCCTCTCCCTGAATATACGTCTGCCCCCGATAAAACTGCGACCACCCCACGTACACCACGGCCGTACCGACCATCACCCAGGTAAAAAACCAAAAGTAGTCGGCTCCAACGAGAATCTCGTATCCTTTTTCCTTTTGACTTTTGATGAGCCAATTCACGCCGGAGGTAAACACGTTGCCCAACGTGATCGAAAGAAAGAAAACGCCCATAATAAGCGACTTCATCTTCTTGGGCGCTTGCGTGTAGGAAAACTCCAACGCAGTGATCGAAACCATCACTTCCGCGGCAGTCATTACCACATACGCCAGAATCTGCCACAACAGGTGCGGCGTCTCGCCCGCGTCAATTCTCATTTGCGTCCAAGCCACAATCGCAAACGCCGGGCCGGTTAGCAGCAGGCCCACGCCAATCTTCCTCAGCGGTGTCACCTTCCAAAAACGTCCCATCAAGGGATAAACGACGTAGGCAAACAACGGGATAAACAACATCACCAGGATCGGATTCGCCGCCTGAATCTGCGAAGGCAACACTTCCCAACCCCAGACGATGCAATCGAGATCGCGCGCTTGATGCACCCAGGAAGATTGCGTTTGGTCGAACAGCGCCCAAAACGGCACAAGCATCAAGTACAACGGGATCAAATTCACCAAAGCACGCCCGCCGGCTGCGCTAAAAGTCTCCGATACGAAACGTTTTCCGCCAGGAGGAACATGCACAAAGCGGTGTCGACCCAACCAGAACACAAACGTTGCTATTGCCATCAGCACACCGGGCACACCAAAGGCAACCCCCGGTCCATAACGGTCCAATAGCCAAGGCGTTAGGAGCGTTGAAAATGTCGATCCAAAATTGATGGCAAAGTAAAACCAGCTATAGATAGTCGTTAACAAATGTTGATTCTTCTGTCCGAATTGATCCCCCACATGAGCCGAGACACACGGCTTGATCCCTCCCGCACCAATGGCAATCAGAGCCAATGCGATGGCAAGCGCCGTAGTCGGTTCGATTCCGGTGAGCAAAGGAAAATCGACCAGCGCCATCACCGCGTGTCCCGCGCAGTAGAACATCGAGAGACAAAGAATCGTGTGGTACTTTCCAATGAGCCAGTCGCTTAAAATCGCACCCAGCAACGGCGTAAAGTAAACCGCCGCCACAAAATTGTGTTGCCAGATGTTGGCTGTCTCGTCATCCATAGGGGCCAGTTGCCCGCTGGAATCGATCAAGTGTTTGGTGAGAAACACCGCCAAGATAGCCCGCATGCCATAAAAACTAAATCGCTCGGCAACCTCGTTGCCAACAATAAAGGGAATCCCGCCGGGCATCCGGTCGGTGGGCAGGGGCGACGTGTGATACTTGCCACTCTTGGCAGCGGGCGAACCGTTGTGCGAATCGTTCATGGAAAAACCGAGAGGGGCAAAGGAATTTGAACTCGCAGTGTAGCGGAAGTCGGGATCCAACACAGCGTCGGAATGCGATTGGTTTTCACAAACCGCTGGCGTGCTTCTCGTAGCAATAAGGACAAGACTCGCCCATCACATAGTGCTCCGAGGCCTGATCTTCCGCGATGAGAGTTCGCTGGCAAGCGAAGCAGAGGGCGGTATCGGTTTCCAGCAAGTTTCCATCCAGGGCAACCCGTTTGTCGAACACAAAACACTCCCCACGATAATGTTGCTGGCCGCAGAGTTCGAAATACTTGAGAATCCCCCCGTCGAGCTGGTACACGTCGCTAAAACCGCAACGTTCGAGATAAGGCGCAGCCTTTTCACAGCGGATACCACCCGTGCAAAACGTGACAATCGGCTCCTGCTTCATGGTCTCCGGCAAACGATCGACAGCCGCAGGGAAATCGCGAAACGAATCGACGCCAATCGGCACCGCGCCCTCAAATGTCCCTAGCGTAAATTCATAGTCGTTTCGCGTGTCCAACAATGTGAATGGTCGTTTTTCATCAAACCACGTTTTGAGTTCTTCCGCCGAAATCCGTTTGGACGTCGCCTTGGCCGGGTCGATGCCTGGAACGCCAAAAGCGATAATTTCCTTCTTGATTTTAACCAACATCCGGTTGAACGGTTGATGGTCGCTCACGCTCTCCTTGACTTCCAGATTGCAAAGTTGCGGATCGGCGCGAAACTCGGCCAGCAATCCGTCCACCGCGGCACGCTCCCCGGCGACAAACAGATTGATCCCCTCGGTGCTCAGCAGAATCGTCCCCTTCAGGCCCAAATTTTTGCACAAAGTCCGCAGCCGCTCCCGCCGCTCCGGCAGATCGTCGAGCGACACGAAAAGGTAAGCAGAAACATTGACAATCGGCAACGGGACCGATTCGCAGGCGGTGGGTGCAGTCATGGCCCCATTATGCCGTTTAAGATTCCCGCCTGCTATTGCCTCTTAGACAGGCCGGCCTCACCTGTCATCTCGCCTCGGCGAGTCGCCTGCGGAGACCCGAGGTCTGCCGAGGGATCTAGTGCTGTGTCACAGCTAAGAATTAGGGTCCATCACTTGAGCCGACGGCGCTAGCCGCGGGTTTTTTCGAGGACAACCCGACGCTAGCGCGTTCGGCTCACTCTAAAATTAGGCTATGACAAAGCAAGTCCGCCTCTTGTATCACGCACAGGGACTATGCGGATCCCTCGGCCAACACATAAGATCCAAATCACCGCTTGCCACCCAGGTTTGGAAGCGTTATTATGGACTATTGTAAGTGAGACGCAGTCTCAGTATCAACCAATTCGAGCAGGCAGCTCCTTGAGATGAACGACCTAATTCCCCTGAATCATCTGGTGACTGGCGAAAGAGCACGCGTGGGGCAATTGCTTGGCGTACCGGAAGAAGTGCATCGGCTACAAGAACTGGGCCTGCGCGACGGAGCGCCCATCGAAATGGTAAGCTCCGGGTCTCCCTGTATTATTCGACTTTCAGAAACGAAGCTCTGTTTCAGAAACAACGACGCGACAAGCGTACTTGTTTATGCCGATCGGGCATCATGACCACCCTCGCAGAAACTTCCCGTGGTAAGCAAGTTCGGGTTGTTCAAATCATCGGCGACGATAGCCTGAGTCTACGCCTGATGGAAATGGGATTAACCCCCGGGGTCGAAGTCGCACTGATTGGTCTCGCACCGCTTGGGGACCCCATGGAGTTTGAAGTCCGCGACTATCGCCTGAGTCTCCGACGCACCGAGGCATCGCGCGTGGTCGTCGAGCAAGTGTAACAGTCTAAGAAAACATATTGTATTTGACCGCGCAACAAAAGAACGCGCACCTTGATGAATAAGCCAAGCATACCCGCCCAGCAAGAAATCACGGTCGCCTTGATCGGCAATCCGAACACAGGAAAGTCGACCCTCTTCAATGCGCTGACCGGCGTGAGACAACGTGTGGGAAATTATCCCGGCGTGACGGTCGAAAAAAAGATCGGCCGATTTTCCGTAGGGAACACCGAGTACCAATGTATCGATTTGCCGGGCACCTATAGCTTGGCGCCCCGCTCCCCAGACGAAATGATCACGGTCGACGTTTTGTTAGGGCGTCTTCAAGAGGTCCCCCCGCCCGACGTCGTAGTGTGCATCGTCGACGCCAGCAACTTGCAGCGCAACCTCTACCTGGTAAGCCAGGCCTTAGAACTTGGCCTGCCGACGGTGGTCGCGCTCAACATGATGGACACCGCCAGGGCGAAGGGCATCCATTTTGATACGGAAAAACTATCGAAAAATTTGGGGGTTCCGATCGTGCCTCTGCAGGCAAATCGCGGCATTGGGCTCGATGCACTGCGCGAATCGCTAGCCGCAGTGGCCGGCACTCCCACTGACAATCGAATCAGCCCGTTTCCGGAAGCGTTTCAAACAGAAGTTGCGCTTCTCGAAGAGCAATTGAACCGTGCGTCGGAATCGCCCGTGCCTCGCTATCTTGTCGAGCGGTTGCTGCTCGACACGGGCGGCTATCTGTCAAATGGCGAGGCGTTGGCCTCCATCGACGACGCTTTCCAAAACCATGTCCTCCTAGCACGCAAACGCCTGTCGGCCGCCGGTTATCCCGTACCTGCGGTGGAAGCAATGTCGCGCTACGCCTGGGTGGCTGAAATGCTCGACGGAGCGGTCACGCAACCGGCAGAGAAGCAGCGTTCCACCTCCGACCAAATCGATAAAGTGCTGACGCACAAAATTTGGGGAACAACCATTTTTGCGTGCATGGTGCTAATCATCTTTCAAGCCATTTTTTCCTGGGCGACCCCCGCCATGGAAAGCATCGATTGGGCCATCGGAAAAATCGGCAACCTTATTGGCGACATCCTCCCCACCGGGGCGCTGCAGTCGCTATTGGTCGATGGCGTCGTGGCCGGCGTGGGCGCCGTCTTGGTTTTCCTGCCACAAATTTTCATCCTCTTCTTTTTCATTGCTGTGCTAGAAGATTGCGGCTACATGGCGCGCACGGCCTACTTGATGGATAAACTCATGTCGCACGTGGGATTGAGCGGCAAGTCGTTTATTCCGTTGCTGTCGTCCTTTGCGTGTGCCGTGCCGGGGATTATGGCAGCACGCGTCATCGAGAACCGACGCGATCGTTTGGTAACCATCCTGATCGCACCGCTCATGAGCTGCAGCGCACGATTGCCGGTCTATATTTTGTTGATTGGTGCGTTTGTCCCCAATACTAAAACCCTGGGCGGTTGGGTCGGATTGCAGGCATTGACGATGTTTGGCATGTATCTGGTTGGCATCGTGGCGGCCGTTGCCGTCTCGTGGCTGTTGCACAAAACATTGCTTAAGGGCGAAACGCCCCCGTTTGTGATGGAGCTTCCCAGTTACAAAATCCCTTCGCTGCGTACGGTCGTGCAGCGCATGACGGAACGCGGCTGGGCGTTTGTGCGTCGCGCGGGAACGCTGATTTTTGCCGTGACCATCCTCGTTTGGGCAGCAGCCTATTTTCCCCGCAGTCCCGAAGTGGAAGCACAAATTCGAGCCAACTTTCCCGCACTGAACGAATCAGAACTCGAAAAACGAATCGCCGGGGCGAACATCGAGCAGAGCATCCTGGGACGCATGGGACACGCCATCGAACCGGTCGTCAAACCGCTCGGTTGGGACTGGCGCATCGGTTGTGCCGTCATCGCGTCGTTCCCGGCACGCGAAGTGGTAATCGGCACCCTGGGCGTCATCTACAACCTCGGCGGCGAACAGGACGAACAATCCCTTTCGCTGCAAGAAAGGCTCCAGTCGGCAACTTGGCCCGAAACCGACAAACCCGTGTTCAATCTGCCGGTGGCGCTGTCGATCATGGTGTTCTTTGCGCTGTGCGCGCAATGCGCAGCTACACTGGCAGTGATCAAACGAGAAACCAACAGCTGGCGTTGGCCCGCGTTTACTTTTTTGTACATGACTGTATTGGCATACCTGGGCGCCTTGTCCACGTACCAAATAGGCATGCTCTTCGTGTCGTAATACATCGGGAATCGATTCGTTGAAATTCACCTGGCAAGAGTTGGCAACCCTCGGCATCGCAGCAGTTGCGGCTTGGTACCTGCTACGGCACGCCCATGCTACCTGGCGGAAGAGCGCCAGCCATTCCTGCGACGGATGTGACGACTGCCCCAGCGAGCAAACCGATATTCGAAAGAAACCCCTCATCTCGCTAGATGTGTCAAACGACTTGCCACGCCAGAAGTAAAACATCCACGCCGCTTGCGACTTAGCGACGTGGCATCGACTAAACGGCAAACGGCAAATCGCGGCCGCGTCTCGAACAAACCATAAGGACAAGCAGCACAGCACACAATATGGCGGTCGGCCCCGGCTCGGGCACTGCAGTCGAGGTTGCAGTCTGCGGCGCGACCGTGCCGTAGTTCGCCTGCCAGTCGGTCAGGTCTGGCGCGCTCAACGGATTAGGCGACTCGCCCCGTTGCCATTTCAAGAAATCGGCACCGTCGACGTCGCCATCTCTATCGAAGTCGCCTGCAAGTGGCTCGGGAACAAGAATCAACTCTATCATGTGAAAAATGTCATCGCCATCCGCTTCACTAAACAGAATCAAATCTTTGACCGAATCGATGAAGTCGGCATTGGACAGTTCAAAGAAAGCTTCCTTCCAGAGACCCGTATTCATTTTTGCAACCGTGCCCAAATTGATTTCTCCACCTGCATTTTCATACAGGAGCGACCAGGTATCCAAACCTTCATCCAGATAAGCTACTCGAATGCTGAGGTCCTTTCCGCTGATTGCGTCTCTAAATTCGCTGTTCAGAATAAATTCCATGCGGTCCGTTGCATTGGTTTGCCGGCTCCAGTAACTTTCTTTGGCAGGAAAGGGGCCGGCTTGAGTCAGGCCAACGCTGGTGTTGTCAGGATCAACTTGCGAGATAAAAAACTCGTAGTTGTCAACCCATTCGTAATCGGGAAACCGATTTTGCATGTTGGGATTAATGACAGCAGGCCGCAGGGCAATCCAAGCGCCCGGGCTGACATCCGGCGAAGCATGATACCCGGCATATTTGTTGGCAAATTCAAAAGTGTCGAAAAGGGCCGGGTCGGCAAGATCATCGCCTCGGTAAGCGAGAAACGAAACACCTCGGTGCATATTCCAAAGCGCTTCCCAGTAGGCACCTTGCTCGCGGCTAACGGAGGTATCGTCGGGGTCAACAAGTCCAGTAAGGTTTGCGAAATTCTCGCTGTAGCCAACGGTGAGCCCCGGCTTGGTATATTCGAGATATCCGGCAAAGAGCTCGCTGTTTTGTTCAAAAGGTTTCGTACTTGTTGAATAAAACCAAAAGCCATCATCAACCAGGTTTTGGTGAGAGGGGATATTTGCTTCTCGGTTCTCTGCTATCCATCCGCCAGACTTCGTAAAGGCTCGGATTGCCACCGGAATCTCGGGGAGAAACACTTTGTGGAAGTCGACAATTGATTCCGAATAAGCGATAGCCAACTCATCCGTGTAGGGGACGTCATAAATGTGACCCGAAGGTGTGGGCGTGAGTAAGCTAGGATCCTGATCGGCAGAACTCAGCCAGTATTGTTCCGTTGCGACAGCGTTCCAGTTTTGCCGAATGAGCAGAACATTATCTTTGTACGGAGAAGTCTTCAAGTGTGCGGCCAAGGCATCGATAAATTGTTTTGTGTGATCCAGGAAAAGGGGATCCCAGAATTGAGGGTAAATGATCTCCGGATTATTAGGACCACTTCTCGATACTAGGGTACCATGGGCAACCGAATCAAAAATCCAATCAGGAAAGTCGTCCATGTTCGCGTTGACTTGTACGCTTGCCTTCACGCCCAGCGAGTTCATTAAAGCTAAATCGCTGTCCAGTCTTGCCCAATCAAAGACCCCGTTGCCGGGCTCGAGGTCTTTCCAGTTTGTGAATATCTGTCCTCCCTTCACATGATCCAGGTTGAGGATTTGACTGTCATTTCCCGGCCAGATGGAGTAGACGCCGGCATCTGGTACCTGGGCGCGGCTCGCAAGCGGGGAGATGAGTAGAAGTAAAATAATTGTGAGTCCACGACAAGTTCCTGTGAGGAGGAACGTGGACGAACGATTGAATTTTTTCACTTTTTCATTCCCTTACATCTGATTTCAAACGCCGTGAAGCCCCACCTTCTCGAAGAAAGCCGGCATTTGATATACTGCCCAAGACATCAAACCCTGATTATCAACGGGAGTTTCGCGGTTTTTTCTTTTTTTGGGGGCAGACCAATGCCACCCGTGTCCACGCCGATTGCGGCTCAGCAGCATAATTGCTAGCAATGCCTGCTTGGCATTTCCAGAGGAATGGCTGAACGCGCCCCGCGTAGCTTCCGATATTCCTACTAGGTTGCGCGACCCGCAACGTTGCCGCGATTGGCATAAGCCTTTCGCCCGTCGGCAACGCCTACGAATTTTTTGACCTCTTCTGGTGCAGAGAGACCCAAACATTATGAACCTTCATCCAAAAGTCCGTCCCCTTTGGCAACGGTTGCTGATTGTTCCCTCCTTGTGCTTGCTGATGGTTTACAAGGCGTTGCATCTGCCACGTGGGATCTTGCCGCGCGCGTTTCGTTCGATCGTTACGCATTGGCACTATTCGATGTTTTGGACGGTAATTAAATCTGGGGTGACCCGCGCTTATATCGACGAGCCTTGTCAATTCAAGATGCCGTTGTCCATCAAACCCAAAGCGGAAGTACAACCTCCGCACAAATTGGCACAGGAACAGATCCAGAAATTTTGCGAAGACGGTTTCTTGGGTCCCTTCGACGTGTTCAGCCCCGAAGAGATGGCCGACTTTCGCAACGAGATGCTTGCCGTGGAACATACCAAATCAAAAACCTACGGTTTCTGTACTCCACGTGATCGCCATTTTGAGATGCCGCGGCTGTGGAACTACATGATTCATCCGGCCATCACAGAACGCTTAGCCCAATTGCTGGGTCCCGATCTCTTGTGTTGGCGGTCGCAATTGTTTTACAAGCCGCCCCATTCCCCGGCGATTCAATTCCATCAGGCGAGCACGTTCATGGTGGAAGATTACCTCGACCCGGCAATTTTTCCTCCAAACATGGACGAGATGTTTCAGCTCACCGTTTGGGTAGCTGTCGACGATGCCACGGAAGAAAACGGCTGTTTACAGTTTGTCCCTGGCAGCCACGAACGGATTCGCACGATCAAGTTCGGCGGCGAAGAGGGGTTCTATAACGCTAGTTTCTCGCTGGAATTTGATCGCGATCCCAACAGGATTGTCACGGTACCCTGCAAGTCGGGCCAGGCGATTATCTTCACCGAACGCTGCATCCACGGCTCGCCGCCCAACACCACCGATCGCCATCGGCTGGCATTCAACATCCGAGCGGTTCCCACCAGTGTGCCCGTCTATACGAACAAGAAGAAATACCGGTCGGTTTACAACGGGGGCGTCTATCACCTCGATCAATGGGGCGTTGCCCTGCTGCGCGGCGAAGACCGTCACCGCCTGAGCCGCTCGGTCGACCTTCCTAAACAGTACATCGATGAAGCCGGCCAAATGCGTCGCGCTGCCTAACCTTTTTCATCACTCATAAATTCTTCCCGTCGCCATGCGCACGATTCGCGACAAGCATGCTTTGGTTACCGGAGCGGCCTCCGGCATCGGTCGGGCCATCGCTCTGAAGCTTGCGAGCGAAGGAGCACACCTCCATTTGTTCGACATCAATCCTGTCGGGTTGACCCAAGTGGTTACGGAAGCAAAGCAAAAAGGCGTTCACGCGACCGGCCATCTTTGCGACGTGAGCAAGCCGGCAGAAATCTCGGCAGGCGTGGCTCGGCTGCTCGATCGATGCCCTGACATCGACATCTTAGTGAACAACGCCGGCATTACTTACTACGGTCAAACCGAGCACATGTCGACCGAAGATTGCCAACGCCTGCTGGCCGTCAATCTCTTGGCACCGATTCAATTCACGCGCGAACTGTTGCCGACCCTGCTTGGGCAACGGGAATCTCACGTGCTGAACGTGGCCAGTTTTTTCGGACTGATCGGCACCCGCCGTCTGGCGGCGTACACGGCTAGCAAATACGGCCTGGTAGGTTTCAGCGAATCACTGCGCGCCGAGTATGCCCGCAGCAGTTTGGGCGTAACCGCGCTGTGCCCCGGCTTTGTCGACACCGACTTGTTCGCCACCGCGTCACTCGGTTACGACCGCTCCAGCCAAAAGCTGCCCCCGCGTTGGATGCTTACCACACCCGAGAAAATCGCCGATCGCGCGCTCCGAGCAATATATCGCAACCGGGCTCTCGAAATTACACAGTGGTATGCGCGAGTCGCCTACGCCGGAAAACGGTTCTTTCCAAGTTTACTCGATTGGGCAAACCATCTAAGCCGCAAGAAGTTCTCTGTGCACAAATCAGAAAGCGATGTTCAAGTCGAACCGCTACGTAAAGCCGCCTAGTGCCAAGTTTTCTGCTTCTTACATGAGAGTTTGCAAAAATTGTTTTGCAACCCATTCCTCTGACGGGTAAGGTATCTGGAGGTGATTTTTGTGGGTAGTGTGCGCGCAGCCTTGTCAAACATCTTCATAGGATACTCGCTAAGTGTCGTTCTCTCGGGCTGCGTTGTTTGGATTGTTTGTCCAGCTGATAATTTGCTCTCAGCATGCCGTCGCCGTGGTTCAGACGATTGCCATTACAGCCGATGACGCCGGCGGGGTGATTGGCGGTAAGTTTGCATCACTTGAATTGGGTCCGATCAACGCCAATGGCCAGGTGGTTTTCACCGCACAACTTCAACAAGGCCTCGGCGGCGTCGGCGTTGCCGATGATCAAGGCGTGTGGCTCTTCGACGGTGCGAGCAACTTACTCGTAGCGCGCGAGGGCATCGCCAATGTCCCCGGTGTTGCGGCAGGCGAGTTCCAAGTGTTTCACGATATCGCAATCGACACCGCAGGAAACGCAACATTGCGTGCCGCGCTCGAAGTGGGTCCGGGCGGCGTAGCGTCGGACAGTAACCAAGGAATCTGGAAATATCCGTCAGGCGTCGGATCGTTGATCGCACGCACTGGTTCAGGCAACGTACCGGGAGTGGCAGGCGCCAGTTTTGCCGGTCTGCCCTTTGCACTTTCGATGAATAACCAGGGAAATCTTGCACTAAGTGGATCGCTCGTAATTGGTGGAGGAATTTCGCCCCTCGATGACCGCGGAGTATGGACGTACGACAGCTTGGGAGGGACGCTTGTCGCTCGCGAAGGAATTACCAGCACGCCCGATGTGGGCGGAGGAACTTTTTCCACTTTCGGTGAACCGCGTACGAACTCTGCTGGTGACACCGTCTTTATGGGTGTGATGAATGTCGTCGGAGGCATTACCAACTCCAATCGAACCGGAATCTGGCGTTTTACACCTTTGGGAGGGAGTTTGGTGGCACGTACGGGTGTCGGAAACGTTCCCGATTTACCAGGCGAAAATTTTAGCCTGTTTGAGCCCCCATCGATCAATGCTTCTGGACAAATTGCATTGTCTGGCACACTGGCAGCCAGTGTTGGTGTGAATTCAAGCAACGATCGAGGTGTTTGGCTTTATACCGGAACCACCGGCACGATGCTCGCACGCGAAGGCAGCGCAGCGGTGCCCGAGATCGCCGGGGCAAACTTCGCCGATTTCCAGTCGTCCCTGCTAAACGATGCCGGAAATGTCGCGGTCATTGGCAGTTTAGAAATCGGTCCCGGCGGAGTCGCTGCAGGCGACAACCAGGGTATTTGGTTTCTGGAGGGCGGCGGACAACTGGCTGCCCGCACCGGCAGCGGGAACGTCCCCGGCGTAGCAAGCGCCAACTTCGCCAGCTTCGACAAAATAGCACTCAATACCGAAGGATCCCTAGCAATCGCCGCGACTCTGGAATCAGGCGTTGGAGGCGTCGCTGCAAACAACGATACGGGATTATGGCTGATCGATTCTATGGGCAGTGGAACACTTGTAGCCCGCGAAGGCGATCTGTTGGCCGGACGCACGATCGACACGCTCGACTTCGTCGGCAACTCCGCCGGCACTGATGGACGAGCAACCGGCTTGAACGACATCGGCCAACTGGCATTCCAAGCCACTTTTACAAACGGCGACAGCGGTCTTTTTTTATTTTCGTCCTTCGCCGCTGACTTCGACAACGACGGCGACGTCGACGATGCCGACCTCGCAATCTGGAACACCTCCTATGCCACCAACAGCGGCGCCGATGCCGACTCCGACGGCGATTCCGACGGCAACGATTTTCTCATCTGGCAACAGCAGTTCGGCAATGGCGTATCACCACTCGCGGTTTCGAAATCCGTGCCGGAACCGCTCTCCGAGGGGTTGCTCATCCTCGGCATAGCGTGGACAATAGTGGGTAGACAACGGGGGCTCCAATGGTCAGCAGGGCATCGAAAATTCGACAAAGAATCGCGCTGTTCATCTGCGTAGCGCTGATGCCGTTGTCAGTTTTCGCCCAGTCGCCGCCCGATCCCAATTACGTCCGGCAGACGATCTACCCGTCTTATCTCGACTTCAAGACCGACTTGCTGGCAACGGTCAACATCGCTGATCCCGTCCAGCGCGCAGCCGAACTCGATACCCTTTGGACGACCCTGCAAAACGCCGGCCAAGTTCCCTACGCCCAGGATAATCAAGTGGCGATGCTCTACCGCGGTTCGGCTAGTAGCGTGGCTTGGCCGGGCGATTTCAACGGTTGGAGTCCATCCTCTTCCACTTGGCAGGGCACACAGTTTCCGGGAACCGATCTTTGGATCGTGGAAAAAATCTTTCCGACCGATGCGCGGCTCGATTACAAAATCGTCCTGAACAACTCGTCCTGGATTCTCGACCCAGCCAATCCCTTGCAAATGTGGGGCGGCTTTGGACCGAATAACGAGTTGCGGATGCCCGACTATATTTTCCCTCAAGAAACCGTCCGCCAACCGGGAGTGCCTCAGGGAAATCTCACCAGCAACATCACGACCACCAGCTCCAATCTGGGCTACAACGTCAACTACCGCGTCTACACCCCGCCAGGTTACAGCACAGCGGGACTCGCGAATCTGCCGGTCGTTTACGTCACCGACGGTCATGAATACCTGGCCGATCACCTTGGCAGCATGGTCGTGGTTCTCGACAACCTGATCGACGCCGGCACGCTGCAGCCAACCATGGCAGTGTTTATCGATCCACGCGATCCGGTTTCCGGCGTCAATCGTCGGGGAAGTGAGTACACGGGCAATCCCGCCTTCGCGAACTTTGTAGCCGACGAATTAGTACCAGAAGTCGACGCCGCTTACCGCAGCTTGGCCTCGGCTGCCGGTCGTACGATCTTGGGTACGTCGTTTGGCGGCGTGAACTCGGCCTACTTCGGCGGCACGCGCTCCGATGTTTTTGAAAACATTGCAGTGCAATCGCCTTCCAACTTTTCCAGCGTCTTCAATCTTTATGCTACCCAAGCATTGCAAAACGAAGTGGACCTCGCCATCACTGCCGGAACCATCGGCGACGGCAGCGGCGGAGCAAGCCTCGCTGCAATCCTCGCCGCGGGTGGTTACGACTATACTTTCACCGAGACCAACGAAGGCCATTCCTGGGGGAATTGGCGCGCATTGCTGGATGAACTCTTGACCAACTTAGTGGGTTCAACCCCCACATTTGGCGCAGACTTCGACGGCGATGGCGACGTCGACAACGCCGACCTTACCAATTGGCAAACCGGATATGGCATCGCATCTAGTGCAGGACATCTCGACGGCGATGCCAACAGCGACCGCATTGTCGACGGCAACGACTTCCTCATTTGGCAACAACAGTTCGGCAATGGAGTACCACCGCTTGCGGTTTCGCAATCCGTCCCCGAGCCGACAAGTCTACTCTTGTTGTCGATCGGCGTCTTTACCGTCCGAGTCCGAAGAACCTTGCCCCGTCGATAAGCAATTCGGACCTTTTGGTCTCCAATGGGCCGTTTTCTTGACCCGAAAATCTCTGGAAGTTAGATTCTATCTCGGTTGGGAATTAATCTACAAACACTCAACTGACGCAGGGGTTTGCCATGACGCTAAGGTTATTCGCAAAGAGTATGTCTGTTCGCTTGCAGCGACATCTTGGCTTTCTGTTGTTGGTATTCTTTACAGGGAGCGGCATTGTTCAAGACTGCTGCTTCGCTGCAAATCGAACGGTCGCACTTAGCGGCGACACGGCGCCGAACACTGTGGAAGTGTTTATCGAGGGCGGGCTCTTGCCTCCTACGATTAACAATATCGGGCAGGTGGCGTTCGGAGCCGAACTGGACGATCTCAATTTCTCCCAAGGCATCTGGTCCGAGGGCGATGGCATCGGTTCACTTCGAAAAGTTGTTTTAGCTGGAGATTCAGCGCCTGGAACTGTCGGGGCCAGTTTTGGATCGGCTAGCAATCTCTTTATCAACGACGCTGGAGATATTTCCTTCAACGCGTTTCTCGACGACTTTACAACCACTGGAGTCTGGACCGACCGCGATCGGCCAGGCAGCACGCTAACAAAGATTGCCGTCGAAGGTGACCCTGCGCCTGGATTAGTTGCGCCAAGGAACTTTCAATTGGGATTTGGGGTGCGCGGGTTTAACAATAGTAGCCAAACGGCATTTCGATCTTCCTTTACCGTCGCGGCACCTCCAAACAATTTTCCCTCCTCAGGAATTCATTCTGAAGGCCTCGGCGGGGGACTCGTTAAAATTGCCGAAGTGATCGATACGGCTCCAGGCTCGCTGGACATTGGCACCGGGTTGCCAGGCGTTTTTACTTCATTCGGCGGTCCGTCGATCAACAACTCGGGGCACGTGGCATTTTTGGCAGGAACGAATATCACAACCTCCGTCGGTTCGCTAGGTGCCGCGGGGGTGTGGACCAACTCCAACACCGGTGCGTTACGCAAAGTTGCCCTGCAAGGCGAAGCGGCACCGGGCACTTCCACGACGTTTAGCCAACTGTTCCGCGATGCGGCTGTTATCAACAACAGCGGCAACGTCGCATTCTCCGCGACACTGGTTGGACTGATTGCCGGCGGCTTGCGCGAAGGAATTTGGGTCGAGCGCGGAGGCGTTGTCGAAAAGGTCGCCTTCGAATCGGAGTCCGCACCCGGAACCGCTTCCACATTCGAAAACATGTCCGACGGGTTGATCGACGGCATCGGACACGCTGTTTTTCAAAGCACGCTGGCCGATGGAACCGTCGGGCTATGGCATGAAAACTCCAGCGGCACGCTGGAACCCGTCGCGCTGGAAGGCCAAAGTGCGCCAGGAACGACTGACAATTTCCTGGGCATTCTCCAATATGCCATCAATGCCTCGGGGCAGGTTGCGTTTGCCGCGCAGTTGGATGATTTTACCGACGGTATTTTTGCTCTCGACAAAGGTGGTACGCTCCAAAAAATCGTAGCCGGCGGCGACGTGATTCAAGTTGCTCCGGGCGATGTTCGGGAAGTGGAGTTCGTTTCCTTTTCTGGTTTGAACGGTTTCATCCCGCAAGGTGGCAACGGACTGAGCGACGGGCTTAGCGACACGGGCGATGTTGCTTTCTATGCCAGTTTCATAGATGGCTCCGATGGTATTTTTGTCTCCGACGTTGCCACATTAGGCGCAAATTCGGCCGACTTCGATGGCGATGGCGACATCGATGGAACCGATTTCCTCATCTGGCAACGGGGCCTCGGTTCGGTAGGCCAAGTCGACAACTCCAACGGCGATGCCAACTTAAGCGGAACCGTCGATGCCGCCGACCTCGCCATTTGGGAAACCCAATACGGCAATCCACCGCCGCTCGCCGCCTCGGTCGCTGTACCAGTGCCAACGAGTGCGCTGCTATTATTTACTGCATTGGCAACTATCGCCATAGTCAGACGACCGTTCAGCTAAGAGTTGAACCACAAAGTCACGAAGTCACTAAGATTTTTTAGTCGCAAGAAACACAAAAATTCACAAAAGAAAGTATTGAGTTTCCTTTGTGCCTTTGTGGTAAATTCGGCATCAGCGCACGCCGTGCCCATCTATTCCAGAAGCTTGGCCGCACCGCCGACGACTTTTTCCCAGTTGAATGCCGGCCCGGGGTCCGTTTTGTTCAACTGCACATGGTAGTGCCCCAAAATCCCCTGGAACTCTTGCCACTCTTTTTCTGTAAGCTTGTGCGGGATCAGTTTCCCGTCGGCATCCTGCGGGTACGTGCATTTGATCTTGGGAAAGATTTTGCAAAGCGTAGCAGAAAGTTTTATGAGCGAATCGTATTGTTCGGGAGTAAAGTCGTACTGATGGAGTTCTACCCCTTGAATTGTGCCGACGATCATTTCCTGACGATCCGGTCGGCCATAAAAAGGCTTCGTCCGCAATCCTAAGTGGCCCACCGTACGCGGAGGGCGCAAACTGACCGTACCGTCAGGTTGGGGAAAATACCACTGATCGAGCACCTCTTTACCCTTGGCGGGATACGCACCGATACCGGCAATCTCCACGCCAATCGATCGCGAGTTAGAAATCGTGGCATGCCACGCACGCTCTTTCAGATCGAGCGTTTGGTAAATCGTGCCGTCGATATCTACCATAAAATGCACACTCAACCCGCGACGGTCGTGCAGCACTTTGAAACAAATTTCGCTCAAACCGCAAACGTCGTAATGCATCACAAACTGGTCGACCACATTCTGCAATGCCGGAAGATCCCAACCCCCACCGCGAACTTTTTTCAGTTCATCAGCCGAAAGACCCTCACGTCGCAATCCATAACGATTCGGAGTGTCGAGCTGAGGCACTTCACTAACAGTGTCTTCCCAAGACGATTTCTCAAACGCACTAAATCGACGTTCGACGCGATACGCATCAAACCCACCTGGATCCATCCACAACACAACCGGCGCGGTCGTGTGATACAACTGCCCGCACACCGCAATTTCGTCCCCCGTCCGCTCGACTCTTTCCCCAATTTCGGCAGCGTGTCCTAGAGAATCAAGCACTAACGCAAGAGCCACTGCACCTGCCCCCAAGCAAACCGATTTCAAAAGACGGATTTTGCAGGACCAACATTTCGTGAAGTGTGTTGTTAAAAACATAGTCGAATGCCCCATGGTAAATCGCACAATTCTGTAAATATGTCATTCTAACAAACTATCCGCGGTTTGTTTCAACGGATTACGCGGCGAGTGGTACGCGCCAAAATCGTTGAAATAATGCCGTTTGGCAAAGCGGTAGACCCAACTCTTCTCGGGAACCTGTTCATGTACGTTATATTGTGAGGGACGCGGAACCATTGCCTGTAGCTCGCTCGTGGCAGTTTTTCTCGCCGTCGTATCGCTAGCTTCGTGCAACACCGTCAATTCGTGGAGCAAATCGGGCCGTTCCAGCACGATGCAACCGCGTGTGTTTGCGGCGGCCAGGTTGCGAAAATCTCGCAAGAATTGCGATTGGTTAAACGTCTCGGCCAGCGGGCGATCGTCGTAGATCGATTCCTTGGCAAATTGCACGATAGGACACGGTTCGATGTCGCCCCAGGGCGAAATGTGATGCGTGAACCCGGTTGCCGCCGGGCAGAGCGCCTGGCCGTCGGCATCGTAGTACGCGTCGATAATACCGATCGGTTTTTTCACGCGCATCTCGACCACAAACCGACGAATGCGCAATTGCTCTTCGGGCGACAGTGCCAACTCGGGCACAGCTTCGGGCCCCATCGGTCGATAGGTGTGGTACCACATGTAGAGTACGCCCAAATCAATCAGCCGATCGACCCAGGCTTCGTCGACCAAATCGTCAAGGTTCGTTTTGCAAACGCTCGTACAAACGCCCGTGACCAACCGATTGCGAACACAGGCTTCGATCCCCTGCATCGTTTGGCTAAGCACCTGCTTGCCGCCGCGACGCTCGTCGCTGACGATCTCGGTGCCTTCGACGCTTACCAGCGGAGTCACATTGCCGCATTTGCGCAGTTCCTGGGCAACAGCATCATCAATAAAATGCCCGTTGGTAAAGACTTGAAAATAGCAATCCGGGTGCCGGCGAAAAATTTCTAAAATGTCGGCGTGCATAAATGGTTCGCCTCCGACGATGCCAAAGAAATAATTCCCCTGCCCGTTGGCTTGGCGAATGACGTCCGAGAGGGCGTCGACTTCGATCTTCTCTTGTTTGGCCGCCACGTCGACCCAACAACCCTGGCAGCGCAAGTTGCAACTATTGATAATCGAGATATAAAGAAACGGAGGAAAAAATTCGCCGCGCGCCAGCCGCCGTTTGTGTTGATGAATGGCCCGCGCACCCTTGAAAGCAAAATTCCAAGCGAGCTTCCATAGCAACCGCTTGTCGGTCTCGCTGAGCAAACGTTTGGCATACCGGAAAATCATGCCTGTCAATTTAGCTCCGCAACTTGCCGCGGGATAGGTTCTTGCTAGTCCAAGAGACTGGTTTTCTAGTTGTCTCTAGTCACAAAACCGCTGCGAATAGGGCCAATTCGCTCGCTCGACAATCCTCACAGGCCTGCTTAGAATGGAGGGCCGGTCGGCGGCTTCGTCGACACTCCTGCCAACCCCGGGGCCTTCCGGCTCGAATGACGCTCCAAGTCGATCGCGAGCAGCTTGCTGCCGCTCATCACACCGTTCGTGCAGAACTTCTCGCCGAACGCAATGCTTCCGGTCACTGGGTTGGCGAGCTCTCCAGCTCACCTCTGGCTACCGCCACAGCCATTAGCGCTCTGATGCTTGCCGAACAAGGGGGCCTCAGCTGTGGGCTGCCTGCTTACGATCCAGATCAAAGTCGATCGGGCGTCGAGGAAATTTACCGCGGCGATCTGAGCGAATTGATCGTTCAATCATTGCATTGGTTGGCCGAACAACAAAACGAGGACGGCGGTTGGGGCGACACCCCGGCAAGCAGGTCGAACATCGCAACCACGATGCTCGTTCAGGCGGCTTTTAATCTCACCGGGGTACCTGCACGATATACCAACTTGTTGCAGCGCTGCGAAGAATACGTGAAACGCGAGGGTGGCGTTGCGGGATTGCGACGGCGTTACAATGGCGACAAAACATTCGTGGCCCCGATTCTGATGAATTGTGCGCTGGCCGACATGATCCCCTGGCGCAAAGTTCCCTCACTCCCCTTCGAGTTGGCCTGCTTGCCTCAACGATGGTATCACTGGCTCAACTTACCCGTGGTCAGCTACGCGATGCCCGCCCTGGTGGCGATCGGTCAAGCACGCTTCCATCACACGTCATCTCGCAATCCCTTGAAACGCTGGATACGCACGGCAGCCAAACGACCAAGCCTCGCAATCCTGCAGGCAATGCAGCCCGACAACGGTGGCTTTCTGGAAGCGACGCCGCTCACTAGTTTCGTCGTAATGAGTTTGGCAAGTATGGGAATGGCCAACCATGTCGTGGTGCGGCGGGGAGTGGAATTTCTCTTGGCTTCGGTCCGTGCCGACGGCAGTTGGCCCATCGATACCAATCTGGCAACCTGGAACACGTCGCAAGCGATCTCTGCACTCGATTGGAATTTTTCCTCGGAGTGTGAGGGGCAAACCGACTCTGCTCCCAATGAAACCGAGCAATCGCTCGACTGGTTGCTCGGGTGCCAACATCGTGAGATCCACCCGGCAACCGGCGCCGCCCCTGGCGGTTGGGCCTGGACAAATTTACCTGGAGGAATTCCAGACGCCGACGACACTGCCGCGGCGCTACTCGCATTGGCCGGCTGGAAAAGGAGCTGGCCGGAAAAACGCTCGCAAGAGGTCAATCAGGCTGCGCGTGCTGGCGTCCACTGGCTACTCGGTTTGCAAAATCACGATGGCGGTTGGCCGACCTTTTGCCGCGGTTGGGGGAAATTGCCTTTTGACCGAAGCGGCACCGACCTGACGGCCCATGCTTTGCGAGCTTTGCACGCCTGGCAAAATCTGTTGCGGCTGGAGTCGACAAACGCACCTTTTGCAAAACGCATCCAGAAGGCGATCGGTCAAGGAATCGACTATCTTCAACAACACCAACAGCCCGACGGCTCCTGGCTGCCACTTTGGTTTGGCAACGAGTTTCATCCTCAAGAAGCCAATCCCGTGGTTGGCACGGCAAAAGTGCTTTTGATGTGCGACGAGCTGGGATTGAAAAACTCTGAAATGGCACGACGCGGCGTGCTGGCCCTGGTCGACGCGCAGCATGCCTCGGGGGGTTGGGGAACCGTTCTCAGCACTGCAAAGCAAGAGGTTCCCCAGACAAAACCTGCCGAACTCCTGGAAGCCCCGGCGAGTGTGGAAGAAACCGCCTTGGCCCTAGAAGCACTTTTACCGTTCTGCAAGCAGAGCGAGCCCGCCCAACTCGCAGCCCAGCAGGGGCTCTCTTGGCTTGCCGAAGCCGTGCAGGAAAATCGGCACTTGGAGCCGGCTCCCATCGGTTTCTACTTCGCCAAATTATGGTATTATGAGCGGTTGTACCCCAAGATTTTCGCGACCCGAGCATTGGCATGTGCGAGTCGCTCGATCGGGTCCGACTTGGCAAGGATGAGTCCCGCCCATAAATAGCTCGGCGGCATGTGTTTTCTTTCCAAGATTAACAAAACTTTGACAAGACGTGCCAAACGGAAATGTGACAGGCGGCGAGGAGGCGGCAGTGTCGAAACGGCATGGTGAGTTTTCTAATACTGGGCTAGTTGCTCAGGAGCGGTCGTCCGAGGGTGCTGCCGTTCGCACGGCACCGGAATCACGTACTGCGCGCCGCCGAACCAGCCATCTCAAGGAAGTCCCTTCCTCTCGCGAATTGCGCGATCAACTGCGGAGCCGTTGTCGAATTGCCGTCCAAAGTATGGATCGGTGCCAATCGCCTTCCAAGGACGAGCTGGAAGCGAATGCCAGAGACATCCTTGCAGAACTGCAATTGTCGGAAGGCTACTTGGGCTGGACAATGGTCATCTTGTCGTCGGAATTCTGGCGCGACCAAGTTGCTGCCGTGCCACCCGAGCGCCGACTGCTATTGCTCCCCCATTGCCTAAAACATGCCGAGGGCTGCCCCGCCGATTACGACCAATTCGGCCTCGATTGCGAAAAGTGCGGCGCGTGTTGCATTGCCGATTTTCGTACCACGGCAGAAGAGATGGGTTATAAAGTCCTCGTCGCCGAAGGATCGCCCATCGTGATGAAAATCATCGTCAGCGGTCACGTCGACGCGATAGTGGGAGTGGCATGTCTTAACGTTTTGGAAAAAGCTATCGACAAAGTGCTGCTGGCGGGCGTGCCCTGCATGGCCGTGCCGCTCTTGTCGAGCGATTGCCGAGACACCTCGGTAGATGAAGACTGGGTCCAGGAGATGATTCACGTGCAACAGGATGACTCGCATCAGGATGATTCAGTTTCGCGTTCCGCAACTTTCATGCATCTACTGCGAGCCGCGCGCCAGCTTTTCGAACCTCAAGAGCTCGTCCGTTTGGTACCCCGTTTGCGCGGCGGGCCAAGTTTGGACGAACTCAACGGCACTGGAATCGCAGGCTTGGAACCAGTGGCTGCGACCGAGGCCATCGCGCACGACTTCTTAGGGCAAGGCGGCAAATACGCACGCCCTTTCATCACGCTGGCTGCTTACGACGCCATGACCGGCGCCCAAGGAGCCTCGGCCGACGGGGCAAGCCATTTGTCGAAAATGCCCGACGCCGTCAGGCGCGTCGCCCTTTCGATTGAAACATTTCACAAAGCTTCACTGGTTCACGACGACATCGAAGACGACGACCAATTCCGCTACGGCATTCCCACGATGCATCGGGCTTATGGATTGCCAACCGCGATCAACGTGGGCGACTACATGATTGGTTTGGGATACCGCCTGGTAAGCCGAGATCTGGCCGCGCTGGGGTCAGATGTGGCTGGCGAAATTCTTGATCTGTTGGCCGACGCACACTTACGGCTCAGCGAAGGCCAGGGTGCCGAACTGTTATGGCGCGACGCCCGCGACAAGCAGTTGTCGCCCCTCGATGCACTGAAAATTTATGCCCTAAAAACCGCGCCCGCCTTCGAAGCCGCCCTGCTCTGCGGGCTGCGTTGTGCAGGCTCGATCAGTGCATTGCAGAAACCACTAAAACAGTTTGCAAAACACTTGGGCGTAGCCTTTCAAATCCTGAACGATCTGAAAGATTGGCACGGCGATCAAGACAACAAGCTCGAATCGGGGCTCGACACTCTGGGCGGTCGGCCAACCGTATTATGGGCTTGGGCTCTGGAAAAACTTCCCCTGCCGCAACGCGAAGAATTGTTGAGTCTGGTCGATTCTCCGGAAGAACCCGCAGCGCGCATTGCACGCGTCGAGCAACTCTATCGCGAAGCGCACGTTTTCGAGGTCGCCTACCAGTTAGTCGATAAGTATCAAACACGGGCCGAAAAAATCGCTAACGAAATCGAGCCGCCCGAACTACGCCGTCTGTTGGTTTATCTGGTCGATACCGTTTTAGAAAGACCCGCCGATACGGCCGATAACTTGGTTGTCCCAAGCATTCCTGCCTGAAGTTCACCACTGCGGATCGAACTCCACACGAATCACTGTGAACGACGTTCTGAAAAACCTGACAGAACTGTTTTATCCTTCGCTGGACGCGCTCGGAAGTTTTTCTCCGATCCAATCGTCGGATCTTCCTGATCGATATATGTCGTTACTCGATCACCACGACCACATGACGGTCACGGTCGAAGCCTGGCACAACAGCCTGGTGGAAGTACACGTATTAGACGACTGCAAGCAGGGCGATTACTATGCCCGTAAAATCGTGCTTGCCCGGCAACGCGATGCTACCTGCGTGCTGTTTGGAATCATGAGTATCCATTTGGCCGGCTTGCCTGATATCGTACGGCTGGAAATCGAATCTAAGGCATTGCCGTTGGGGAGAATAATGATTCGTCACCATTTGTTGCGAGAAGTGGAAGTCTGTCAGCTCTGGCAAATTACACCAGGCGACGAATTGCGTTTCCATTTGCAACTGAACGACGAGGAACCCATCTTCGGACGCACAGCCCGTATCCTGGTCGAAGACCAACCTGTCGTCGAATTATTGGAAATCGTCGCGGTATAAATTCTCATCTGTATGCAAAGCGTTTAATCTGCAGGTGGCAAGCATGGCTAAAATCGCCTCTCACTTCGATTGCCTGGTGATGGGCGGCGGGCCGGCGGGGTCGACGGTTGCCGCTCTGGTCGCCGAAGCCGGTTTTCAAGTTTTGCTTGTCGAACGCGAAACAATGCCGCGCGAGCATATCGGCGAATCCCTGATGCCCGAAACGTACGGGATCTTTCAGCGGCTCGGAGTGTTAGAACAAATGCAAACTAGCTCCTACGCCAAAAAAGTGGGAGTGCAGTTCGTAAATCACACCGGCAAAGAGTCGGCCCCATTTTTCTTCCGCCAACACGATCCCCGCGATTGTAGCCAAACCTGGCATGTCGAGCGCGCCGCATTCGATAAGATGCTGTTCGACAACGCAGCGAAAAAAGGTGCCCAATGCAATGACGGGACAAGGGTTCTCGATGTATTGATGGAAGGCGATCGCGCACAGGGCGTTCGACTACAAACGCCAGAGGGTTCGGTTCAGGAAGTCGCCGCTTCGGTGGTAGTCGACGCAACGGGACAGCAAACGCTGTTGGCCTCGAAATTAGGTTTGCGTCGGCTCAACCCCGATTTGCGCAAGGCGGCTATCTGGCGCCACTTTCGGGGCGGCTTGCGCGACGAACAAGGGGGCGGCGTAAAAACAGTCATTCTTCACACCGCGAAAAAGAATTCTTGGTTTTGGTACATTCCCCAATCGGAAGATACCGTAAGTGTGGGCGTCGTGGGCGATCGCGACTATCTGCTCAAAGGCCGCGCCGCACCGGAACAGGTTTTTCAAGAAGAACTCGACCACTGCCCCACGCTAAGCGGTTGGCTCTCCGGTGCCGAACCAATCGACAAAGTGCGAATTGACAAAGAATTTTCTTATACCACCGACCGCGCTGCTGGAGACGGTTGGGTGCTGGTGGGCGACGCCTGGGGATTTATCGACCCTGTCTATTCGTCGGGAGTTTATTTCGCGCTAAAGTCGGCCGAGCTGGCCGCGGATTGCATCGTCGAGGGATTGCAACAGGGCGATACCTCCGCTGCAACCTTGGGCCGCTGGGTTCCCGAATTTTCTCAACAAACCGGCTTGATTCGCAAATTGGTTTACTCCTTCTACTCTGGCCAATTCCGCGTTGGCAAGTTCGTAAAAGAGTTCCCCCAACACCAGCATGAATTGGTCGATCTGCTGATCGGACGCATTTTCGACGGACACCGCGGAGCAATCTTTGACGACCTCGAGCCCTGGCTCGAACAAAGAGCAGAGCAGTCAGAAGAGTAATTGCCCTACCAATTGTAAAAATAGAACACAGAGGAACGCAGATTCAGCTGATCAACACAGATCAACTTTTGCACTTTATTTCAGCCCGCGAATTACGCGAATGATCGCGAATTGCGAGTAATTACAGGCATTCGTCTTATTCGCGCTATTCGCGGGGAACAAAACTGCAAAACAAATACTGTGATCCGCAGAATAATTCGTAGTTCCACACCCCGACTGGGTGCCTCAGCCCAACCAGCCTGAAAAACCCTATCAGTGAATTCCGTCTCATCGGCGTTCATCGGTGTTCTATTCCTGCAGTCGTTTGGTAAAGCTTACAGGATCTCTAGGTTGCGGGCCTCGGTCGCACTATGCTCTCTGTGGCTACATTTTTTCATGAAAACCTTTAGAATGTCTGACATGTCACGCACGCTTTGGATACTTGTTCTGGCGCTGATTATTCTCCACCAAGACAATTGGTTTTGGACCGACGCACGCTTGGTGTTTGGATTTATGCCTATTGGCTTGTTTTATCACGCCTGCATCTCGCTTGCCGCGGGGGCCATGTGGTGGTGGGCGACACGATATTGCTGGCCTGACGAATCCGAGAGTTCCTCCGGCGAGGAGCACTCCGCATGACGCAACTGTCAATTATTATCGGATATCTTTCGCTCTTGTTGATCTTGGGACTCTTTGCCAACCGGTTTTTCCGCGGCACGTCGCAAGATTACATGCTGGCCAGCCATTCCATCGGCCCGTTTCTATTGTTGATGTCGCTGTTTGGCACAACCATGACCGCGTTTGCATTGGTCGGTTCGACAGGAGAATCCTACAAAGTCGGCATCGGCGTTTATGGCATGTTGGCTTCCAGCAGCGGGATTATCCATTCGCTCTGTTTTTTCGTTTTGGGAGTTAAACTTTGGGGACTGGGTCGCAAGTTTGGCTACCGCACGCAAATTCAGTTTTTTCGCGATCGTTTAGAAAGCGATAAAATCGGCCTGTTGCTGTTTCCCGTGCTGGTCGGATTGGTGATTCCCTATCTACTCATCGGCGTGATGGCCTCGGGCGGAGTGATCAACGGAGTCACCCAAGGCCGCATTACCGAAGGAGTGGTCACCAACGCCACTTTTCCCGAAGGCACTTTTCCAGATTTTTTGGAACAAGGAGACAAAGGTTTCGCCGTCGATGGTTCCAAGGGTGGCGTGCCGCGACAAGTGGCGTCGCTCGTGGTATGCGGCGTCGTATTGCTTTATGTCTTCTTTGGCGGTATGCGGGGCACCGCTTGGGCCAACGCGTTTCAGACCATGGTGTTTATGGTGCTGGGCGTGGTGACGTTCGTGATCATCGCCAACAAACTGGGTGGCCACGATTCGCTGTTGGCCAATCTGCGCGAAATTGCCTCAAAGGTGCCGAAAGAAAAACTCACGCGAGTTGACGTCTCGAAACTCAAATTCTTCAGCTATCTGTTGGTTCCCCTGTCGGTGGGGATGTTTCCGCACTTGTTTCAGCACTGGCTCACCGCCCGCAGTGCAGCAAGCTTTAAGCTGCCGGTGGTTCTCCATCCGATATTTATCATGATCGTTTGGGTTCCCTGCGTGCTGATCGGCATTTGGGCTACTAGCAATTTGATACAAATCCCTCCACCCATACAAAATAATCCCAACCTCGTGCTGCCGTTTATGGTCAAACGGCTTGCCGGACCTGTTTTGGGAGGCTTTCTGACCGCCGGCATTCTCGCGGCGATCATGTCTTCGCTCGACAGCCAATTTTTGTGCTTGGGAACCATGTTCTCAACTGACATCGTCACCCACTACGCCGGAAAAAATCGTTTCAGCGATCGACAGCAAGTTTTGCTCACCCGCGGGTTCATTGTCGCGATTGTCGCGTTGACCTACTTTTTTAGCCTGTTCGAACCGCGGGCCGTGTTCACGCTGGGCGTTTGGTGTTTCAGCGGATTCGCCAGTTTGTTCCCGCTCGTGTTTGCAGCCCTCTATTGGAAACGCTTGACCAAAGCGGGAGGCTACGCATCGATCGTGGCCGCAATTGGTACCTGGACGGCGCTTTTCTATGATTCCGACTTTGCAGGAATCGAGAACTACGCCCTGGAATTCACCTTGGGAGATTCCACCTATCAGATGATGCCCGTGGTGGGGATGTTTGTAGTTTCGCTGTTGGCTTTGGTACTCGTATCGCTAGCCACCACACCGCCCAGCGAAAAAACGCTAAACAAGTTTTTCCCAAACTGAGCCGTAGGCGTTAGCCTTGGGTTTTTTGGAACTCCACCCGACGCTAGCGCCTACGGCTCATAGAGGATTTGTAACTACTGAATTTTATTGCCACAAGAAACACAAAAAGTCACAAGAAGAAAAGAAGATGTCGAATTGCAATTTCAATCCTTTTTGTGTCTTTTCGTGTTTTTTGTGGCTATCTCCCCTTGGCCACGGTTGCCCTGATTTTCTGTGACTCCGTGGTAAAAAATCCGGACCAAAAATCCTCCCCGTGAAAATTGCTTACCTTGCCGCAGGCGCTGCGGGCATGACTTGCGGCAGTTGCCTGCACGACAACACATTGGCCGCCGCTTTGCTCAAACTGGGCGAAGACGTCACGCTGGCGCCAATCTATACTCCAATTCGTACCGATGAACCCGACGTCAGTGAAAATCGCGTTTTCTTCGGCAGCATCAATGTATATCTGCAACAGAAGTGGCCCCTGTTTCGGCACACGCCCCGCTGGCTCGATCGTTGGCTCGACCATCCCGCATTGCTGAATTTCTTGAGCGGACGTGCGGCCAGTGTCGATCCGGCCAAACTGGGCGACTTGGCCGTTTCTATGCTACGCGGCGAATCGGGAAACCAGCACAAAGAACTCGACAAACTAGTCGACTGGCTTTTGAACGAATTACGCCCCGATGTCATACATTTATCGAACTGCATGATGCTGGGGCTGGCCCGCAAAATCGCCCAGCAAGGCGGGCCGCCTGTAGTTTGTACGCTCTCGGGCGAAGACAGTTTTCTCGAAAAACTTCTGCCTACTCATTACTCCGAGGCAAGGCAATTGCTCCGCGAGCGTGCGCAAGACGTAAGTGCACTAGTCGCCCTCAATCACTACTACGCCGATTTCATGGCCGAGTATTTGTCGGTTTCCCGAGAGCGCGTGCATGTGATTCCCCACGGCTTGTGGCTCGAGGGACATGGCCAGCGCGATCCGACAACACCACACCGGATTGGTTTTCTAGCCCGCGTATGCCCCGACAAAGGGTTGCACCTGTTGGTGGAAGCGTGCGAGTTGCTCGCCCAAGAGCAATCCCTTCCGCCTTGGGAACTTCATGCCGCCGGATATCTCGGTGCGGACGATCGCGATTATCTGCGAAAGCTCAAACATCGCACGGAGCGCGGCCCGCTCCGCGGTCGGTTTACATATCATGGTGAATTAGATCGCGCAGAAAAAATTGCGTTTTTACAGTCGCTCACTTTGTTCAGTACACCAACCATCTATCGCGAGAGCAAAGGCCTACCGGCGCTGGAAGCCTTGGCAAATGGCGTGCCGATTGTGGTGCCCGACCACGGCGCGTTCCCCGAGCTAATAAACGACACCGGCGGCGGTCTGCTCTGTCGCCCCGAAAGTCCACCTGACCTGGCTGAAAAAATAGTGACTCTGCTAAAAGATTCCCAACTAGCCAAAGATTACGGCGAAGCCGGTCAACAGGCAGTTCACAGCCGCTATCATGCCGAAGCCATGGCCCAGCAGACCCGGCAGCTTTACGAACAACTCCTGCATTCAAGGAATTCGTGAGGCAAATCAGCTAGTAGCCGCGATCTTACAGATCGCGGGCCCAAGAAAATCTGCCACGAAAACCTTGAATCAATTACAATAGACTGAGTCGATTTCTCTTCCAAAAGTTCCTCCCGTCGATCGTTTCTTTATGTCTACGGATCAGAAACATGATGCGATGATGTCTTCCTCGCCAAGGGCTACAGCTCCGTCCGCATGGTGGGAAGCTTTGCAAGACGAGCTTCTGGTTATCAGTGCCGACCAGCAGGGGATTATCACCTACGTGAGTCCGTCCTCACAACATCTACTAGGCTGCTCGCCAACCGAGATCGTAGGCCAACGGATCGGGGAATTGCTCGACCTGGATGATGCGTTATCAAATCCGTCTGACAACAACTCTCACCAAGCCGCAGCAAATCCAGATTCCCAGCAGACTTACTTCGGCAGCCGCGTGCGACCCGATGGGGAAAGAATCCATTTGGCCTTATTCGAGTGCAACATTTTTGATGACCAAGAAAACGTCGTAGGAACGCAAGCGGTTGGGTTCGATCTAACAAACCGCCTCAACGAAGAGCTGACGTTGCAAAGAAGCGAACAGAAATATCGGCGGCTCAAAGAAGATCTGGAAGTGCGCGTTGCCGAGCGCACCGCTGAGTTGCAGCGCATCAACGAAATGCTGTTGGAAAGCGAGGCCCGATACAGGAGCGTCGTCGAAGATCAAACCGAGTTTATCGCCCGCTGGCTACCCGGGGGAACCTACACGTTTGTCAACGAGGCGTACTGCCGATACGTACAGCGATCTCGTGAGGAACTGGTCGGATCGACCTTTATCCCAACCATTCACGAAGAAGACCGCGCACGCGTGGAACAAGAAATCGCTTCCCTCACGCCCGAACGTCCATCGGTAACCAGCGAACACCGCGTCTATCGTGCCGACGGCTCAATTGGTTGGAACCATTGGACGAATCGCGCCCTGTTCGACCCGGCAGGCCGCGTCGAAGAATACCAGTCAGTGGGTCGAGACGTCACAGAATTGAAAAATGCCGCCGATACCATTCGCGAAAAAGAGGCCCATCTAGTCCACGTTTCGCGTCTGGCAACGATGGGCGAACTTGTCGCGGGCATCGCTCATGAAGTCCATCAGCCCTTGCATGCGGCAAAAATTTTTGCCGAGGCCGCCCGGCGCAATCTCGAAACCGCCATGCCCGATGGCGTTTCCACGGCCATCGATTGCATGAACGAAATTTCGGACGCAGTCACACGCACCGCAAAAATCATTCGCCATTTGCGGGCATTCACCGAGTCCACGCCAGTCCGATTCGAATCGATCAATCTCAATTGTGTGGCACGCGAGGCGGCAGAAATCATCGCTTACGAGGTTCGTCGCACCAACGTCAAACTGCTTTGGGAACTTGCGGAAGATTTACCGCTTGTAGAAGGTGATCAGGTCCAACTGGAACAAGTTTGCGTGAACCTGCTAATGAACGCCTGCGAAGCGATGCTAAAATCGCCTTTTGAAGATCGCCGATTGGTGATCCAAACGTCCCACGACGAAAATTATGTTATCATTTCCTACTGCGACTCGGGTTGCGGTTTGGGGGAAACCGATAAGAACCGCCTATTCGACGCCTTCTTTACGACCAAGCAGCAAGGCATGGGAATGGGTTTGTCTCTGTGCCAAACCATTGCCGATGCCCACGACGCAAATATCTGGGCCGAAGATAACGAGGGTCCGGGCCTCACACTAAATTTTGCCTTACCTAAGCCGAAGAGAAACGACCCATGAAGGATGATGCGATTATCTACGTCGTCGACGACGACCAACCGTCTCGAAAGGCGGTACTCACGCTCGTGCAAGCCATGGGCGTGCGCTCCGAGGGATTTGCTTCTGCCGAGGAATTCCTCAGTGCCTACGACGGACACCGCCCTGCCTGCCTGGTAACCGACGTAAGAATGCTGGGCATGAGCGGCTTGGAATTGCAAGAACAGCTTAACGAAATGGGAATCACCATCTCCGTGGTGGTGCTGACCGCCTTTGCCAGTACGCCAACCACGGTGCGAGCCATGCGCAACGGTGCGCTCACCCTCATGGAAAAACCGTGTGACGACGACGAACTTTGGGATGCAATTCGCACCGGCCTAGCTGCGGACTTGCAACAGTACGAGCAAGAGCGGCGCCGTAAATCGATCCAACATCGGCTTGATTCTTTAACACCCAAAGAACGGCAAGTGCTCCAGTTCATCGTCGCCGGCGACGCCAACAAAGTTGTGGCCCGCAAACTCGACGTAAGCATCCGCACAGTCGAAAACCACCGGCACAAAATCTTCCACAAAATGGAAGCCGACTCGCTGGCCGAACTGGTACGCATAGCCCTGGCCGCAGGAATCTCCGTCGACCCGCAGGAATGAGGCGTGAGGATTCGAGGAATAGCCGGAGGGCCACTGCCCTCCGGAAATTACTAGCGGGTGGCATGGCCTCGGAGGTCCGCCGACGTGGCCATGTTAACGACATTTCAGCATTCCATTCCATGCCCACGCAGACGAGGGCATGGCACCCGACACGTTTATTAAGCGGGTTGCGGGCCCCAGGGAAGTCCCTATAATGCAAGGCTCAGTAAGCGTTTAATTGATGCAGTCGTATTGCACACCACTACAAATCAAAACCTCCAAGACTGATTATGGCCAAACGAAAAACGAACATTAAAGTTGCCAAGAAGGACCCCATTTGTGTCGATGGCGTACGCCCTCGTCCGATGTACGTCGACTACAAGGATCTCGACCTGCTGAGCAAGCTGACCAACCGTCACGGTCGGATTGTTAGCCGCCGCAAAACGGGTTGTCAGGCTGCCAGCCAGCATGCCGTTTCCAAGGCAATCAAGCGTGCCCGATTCATGGCCTTGCTCCCTTACTCGGGAAACTAACGTTCCCCTGTCGGATTCACGCACTTGGTTCCGGCGGGATTTGTTTCTTACTGCTCGCTGTCTCACTCTCCCGGTCTGCATGATGGCCGCTCCATTCCGTACGACGCGACTCGTCGAATTCCACGACACGGACATGGCCGGGATCATGCACTTCGCCTCGTTCTTCCATTACATGGAATCGGCAGAGCACGAGTTAATCCGCTCCACGGGCTTCAGCGTCCATTCGACCTTCGAAGGACAAACGCTCAGCTTTCCTCGCGTGGCCGTTTCTTGCCAATTCCACTCGCCTGCACGCTCGGAAGAAGTGCTCGATATTGCAATCCGCATCACACGTCTTGGGGAAAGTAGCGTGACCTACGATTTTGAATTCACCCACGAAGGCCGTGCGGTCGCTCAAGGAGAAATGACCAGCGTCTGTTGCCGGATCGATCCCAATCAGCCATTGGCTGCCGTCCCAATCCCGACAGAGGTGGCGGAAAAACTCAAGCCCTATGTGGTTTAGGCAATCCCGATGCTGTTTGAATTTCGTTGCCTAGAATTTCTGTGAGGCTTGCTATCAACCCGTCGGCCCCCTATCTAGTGGATCTCACATTGCAGTTAGCCAAGGGCGTTGAAAAGATGCCCGAAGCTGAGCGTGAGCTTCATGGCCAATTGTTTTTGAGCCATCAATGCGCGGATGGCGGCTTTCATGGGCGTGCCATCCACAGCGATCCTTATTACACCGCATTCGCCCTACGAGGATTGGTTTTATTGGGAAAACTCACCCCAGGGGCAGCACACCGGGCAACCGATTACTTGCGTTCACAAATGCAGGGCAGTTCCAACATCATCGACCTGATTTCCCTCGTGTTCGCCGCTCGATTGATCGAGTTCTCATCTGGAAACCTGGTATTTGAAGACGCAACATCAGATTGGACACGATCTCTTACCGACACGCTGGAACAACTCCGCCGGCCCGACGGTGGCTACTGCAAAACCACAGCGGGACACGCCAGCAGCACGTACCAAACTTTCCTGATCGCGCTGACCTACGAGCTTTTGGAGCTTCGCCTTCCCGAACCTGAGCAAGCCATCGCTTTTGTCTTGGGCCAACAACGCGAAGACGGCGGATTTGTCGAAATCGGCGTCATGCGCCGCAGCGGCACCAATCCGACTGCTGCTGCCATTGGGACGTTACGTGTTCTGCAACCGTTGATCGGCGAAGAAACAATTCCAGCGGAAATTCGACAAGCTGTCGCTAAATTTTTGATCAACTCAACTACGGAAGAAGGTGGCTTCCGGGCCAACACCCAAATCCCAATCGCCGACCTGCTCAGTACCTTCACGGCACTGCAAACACTACGCAACTTGGACCATTGGGCGGACGTGAATATCGAAGCCGCGTTACACTACGTCCGATCGTTGCAGTTCGGCACAGGAGGTTTCCACGCAGCAGCGTGGGACGAAGAAATCGACGTAGAATACTCGTTCTACGGAGTAGCAGCCCTGGGACTCCTGCTGGAAGGAAACTAACCACAAAGGCACAAAGACACTAAGTGCCTATCCAAGAACCCTCCGAACTGCTGCAGTAGCAGTGCTGGCAATGAGTACTTGGATAGGTTCTAAGGAAAAGAAGAATAGAAGGAATTTGCTCTTACCCTTCTATTTTCCTCAACAATTCTTCTCCTTCGTGTCTTTGTGCCTTCGTGGTTCAATTCTTAACAAGTTTAAGCCGATCACGCGCCGAATTTCCCAAGTCTGCCCGCGTTCGCCAGTGCAAGAGGCATCAGGTACTTCGCTTCGAATTGCCCCAGCCCGCCCCGCAGACATTCCGCTTCGCCGAACTTTTCGCACGGATCGGTCCGGCAGTTTTTGGCCACCAACAATGTCGGCACGGGATGCCAACTGTGGCTGGCCAACATCGCAGGCGTGCTATGATCGCCGGTACAAATAAACACGTCCGGCCCCAGTGCCATAATCCTGGGAACACACGTGTCGACTTCTTCGGTCTTCTTCACCTTCGCGTCGAAGTTGCCATCTTCGCCCGTGCTGTCGGTGTATTTGAAATGAATGAAAAAGAAGTCGTACTTATCCCAGTTTAGTTCGAGAACTTCCATTTGCTCTTCGAGTGTTTGGGCCTGGCCAATAATGTCCATGCCGACGAGCTGGGCCAAACCTTTATACATCGGATACACCGCAATTGCCGCAGCACGCAGGCCATACACTTCTTCGTAGTTCGGCGGGTTTGGCTTCGGAGAAACACCGCGTAACGTGCAACAGTTTGCCTTGGGCTGGTCGGCCAAAAATTCGCGCGCTTGCCGAACAAATTCCGCGGCAACTTCGGCCGTCTTCTCGCTATCGGCTGCGGTAGCCCGCGGCGCAAGTGGAGGCACACCGGTCGCTTGGGGATCGGTGTCGGCGACATTCCCTCCCAGTCCCTTCCCGCGGAAGACCACAACAAACCGATGTTCTTTCACCGGTTCGACAAAGACTTCGACACCTGGAATCGCCACCTGGCGAAGCTTGACGGCCAAGGGGGCACTTTCCTCGGTGGGAATTCTGCCAGCGCGACGGTCGGTGATATTGCCCGAGGCGTCGACTGTGCAAAAGTTGCAGCGAATCGCCACGTCGCCCTCTACAAGCTGAAATCCAATGCCCGTCGCTTCCAAGGCCCCCCGACCAATGAGGAATTTGATCGGGTCGTATCCAAACAGCCCCAAATGCCCCGGCCCGCTGCCAGGGGCTATCCCGGGCTTGACGGGGATGCTGCTGCCGCAGACGCCTTGTTTGGCCAGTGCGTCGAGATTTGGTGTGTGGGCGGTTTCCAGTTCAGTGAGTCCACCCGGCTCCTGCGGCAGACCGCCCAATCCGTCGGCGACGAGCATCACTATTTTCGAGTCATTCTTCACATGCAATTGGCGGGTAAGATCGTGCATTTTTGGGGGCTGGGAACTAGGGGGCTAGGGATTGGGAATGGAGACAAACAATCCTCTATCGTCGCGATTGCGGGGCTGCTGGCAAGGGCCTGACGGTCGGGCCCACGACTCGCTAAAATTGGGCTGACGAAGTTATTCTCGAGTTCTAATGGAGTGCCCTATGACGTCGGAGTTGATCCAATACGACCCCCAAGCGGCTTATCTAACCGACCACGGCCTGACGGAGGGTGATTTACGAAATCTGGCTCCCAAGCTTCAAGCGGCGCGGGAAGAAGTGCTGGCCGATGCCCAGTTGTGGGCGGCCGAGGGCAATGTGCCGGAGGACAAACAACCGCTCGATGCCGGTTTTCACCAATTGCCGGAACGTCTGCTTGAGGAGTATCGCCAGCAAGGCGCGCAGAGCGAAGTCGCGCGCATCATCGCAACCGCCGATCGCTTGGCCCACGAGGTTGATCGGGTGGTCGTGCTGGGCATTGGCGGCTCGTACATGGGTGCCCGCGCGATGTACGAAGCAATTTGCCATCCCTATCACAACGAACTGCCGCGGTCAGAGCGCAGCAATCGGCCGCGTATTTCGTTCGCTGGCAACAACGTCGACAACGACGAGCTACAAGGATTAATCGATCTGCTTTCTGACAAGTCAGGCGGTTCAGTCGACGACCGCTGGGCAATCGCGGTGATCAGCAAAAGTGGCGGCACACTGGAAACGGCGGCAGCGTTTCGCGTGTTGTTGCACAAGTTGCGTTCTGCTTGTGGCGACGACAATGAAAAACTATCACAGCTTGTGGTCCCCGTCACAGGAGATTCCGGCAAACTGTTCGACCTGGCAACCGCGCTGGGTTGTCCCGAGATTTTCGCCGTGCCCGATGGCGTCGGAGGACGTTTTTCAATCCTCTCGGCGGTCGGCCTGTTGCCCGCGGCGATTCTAGGGATCGACATTGTCCAATTGCTCGAAGGTGCCGTGGCAATGAACCAACATTTCCGCGACGCCGTCGTGGGAAACAATGCAGTGCTTGATTACACGGGCGTTTGCCACTTAATGGAAACCCGTCGCGGCTGCGATATCCGTTTGCTTTCAACTTGGGGCAGCCAACTCGAAGCCGCGGGCATGTGGTACGACCAACTTCTTTCCGAAAGCCTTGGTAAACAGGAAAAGGGAGCAGTACCGCTGACGGTCGTCAACACCCGCGATCTTCATTCCCGTGGTCAACAACACCAACAGGGAAAGCGTGACAAGCTGATCACCAACGTCATGGTCGGCCGCTGTCAGCGCGATCCCGTTGCGGTCGGCAGCAGCGATTTCAACCAGGATGGCCTGAACGAGTTGGCCCAGAAAACCTTGCCGCAAATTCTCGACGCCGCCACCCAAGGCACCAACCAAGCCTATTTGGACGATGGTCGTCCCACAACGAATTTGCATCTGCCAGAACTCAACGCACATGTGCTGGGACAGTTCTTCCAAATGCTGATGCTCGCCACCGTGGTCGAAGGCCGATTGATCGGTATCAATCCCTACGGGCAGCCGGGAGTGGAAGCCTACAAAAAGAACATGAACGCCATTTTGCGTGGGAAGTAATATTACTCCACAGGATTGAACCACGAAGGCACGAAGACACAAAGAAACAGAATTAGGTAATAGAAAGATTCAAATTCTTTTATTCCTTAGTGTCTTCGTGGTTATCTTACCTACAACAGTAGAAGTATCCCGCGCGAAACCGCAAGCGAAAGGAAGGTGTTAGATGTCGACTGAGCTAACTTGGTTGGGGCACGCAAGTTTTTCCCTGCTGATTAACCACCAAACAGTACTCATCGATCCTTATCTGGACGATTCGCCTACGTCGCCAGTGAAAGCCGGCGACGTGACTGCCGATTTTATCTTGGTCTCCCATGGGCACTTCGACCACGTCACAGACGTTGTTCCTATCGCAAAACGCACTGGGGCGATGGTCGTGGCCAATCATGAAATTTGCGAATGGCTCAAGGTGCAGGGAATCGCCGAAGATAAAGTCTCTGTGCTGAATCCCGGTGGCAGCGAGGAATTTCCGTTTGGGCGCGTGAAAATGACCGTCGCTCATCACAGTTCCAGCATGCCAGATGGATCCTACGGCGGCGTGGCTGGCGGATTTGTCCTCGATTTGTCTGCGGGACGCATCTACTTTGCCGGCGATACCGGACTGTTTCTGGACATGAAACTGATCGGCATCGGAGGGCTCGATCTGGCTGTGCTACCAATTGGCGACAAGTTCACCATGGGCCCGGACGACTCTTTGGAAGCAATCAAATTCCTAAATCCAACTCGAGTGATTCCCTGTCACTACAATACCTGGCCACCCATTGAACAAGATGTCGCCGGTTGGGCCGATCACGTGCGTTCCCAAACTTCGGCGGAACCGATTGCTCTCGAACCAGGCGGAAAGTTTTCTCTGTAGTACAAAAATCCACCGGAGCCGTGTGATGCCCAAACGACTTGCAATGCTGGCCTTCTGTGCTTTGAGTTTGCTGAGTGCAATCGGCCAAACTTGTGCGCAAAATGTTCCCTTGCAATGGAAGCTCGTCGCGGGCGACCGCCAAAGCTACCGAATGAAGCAGGAAGCCCATCTCGATCTGCGGCTCGGAGCTGACAACCGGATGCAGACTTCCATGCGCCGTGTCCTGGATCTTCGCCGAACTATCCAAGACATCTATGCCGACGGCTCGGCACAGTTCTCGCTGGAAGTGTTGCGCGTACAACTGACCGTGGAGGGCCCCGACGAGCAACCGGTTCAGTACGATTCGCAAGCCAGCGAAGAACCGCGCGGCTTTGCCGCGACACTTACGCCACTGTTCCAAACGCTACTGGAAACAAAACTAGCCGGAACAATCACGCCGTCCGGCGAAATCACCGATCTCCAGATTCCGGAAAAGCTGGCCCTAATCCTCGCCCAAGGCCCGACGGGAAAAACCTTTGGCAAAACCGCGTCTGCCAACGATCTTACGATGCTCGCATCGCTCGGGTTGACTCCCCTGCCCTCGCCTGAAAAACTCTCTATCGGCCACCTGTGGCAGCAATCGCAAACAATCGCCATCGCTCCGCTAGGACCCTGCACCGCTTCGACAACATATCAACTGGAAAAAATTCGTACACAATTATCAAGCAAATTTGCTATCGTCCGACCGGACGTTACCGTGACACTAGGCAATTCGAGCGAGCATGAAGAATCTTCCGTTGCGATTGATGAACAATCGTCTTCGGGCGAAATTGTGTTCGATCTTACAGCCGGTCGGTTGGAATCTTCGCAGATCGAACAGAAAATTACCCTGCGCACGCGTTCTGAGGGATCTGAAGCGATCGGCACTCTCGACCAGTTGCTCGAAATCCACCGTTTGCCTCCAGCAAAAAAGAGCCCATCGACTGCTGCGAAGGAATGATTACTCGTCGCTCGGTTCGTCTTCGCTTGGCGTCTCGGGCGGAAGTCGAACTTGTATCTCGTCGCCTTCGACGCGCACGGCATACGTGTTGATACTCAGCCGTGGATTATCGCACCAGGTACCATTGCACACATCGAACCGCCAAGCATGCCAGGGACAGGTAACAGCCCCTTCTTCGTCGAGCTCCCCCGCTCCCAACGAAGCTCCCATGTGGGGACAAAGATCGTCGATCGCAAAGTAGTTGCCACCTCGGTTAAAAATGGCGACTAAAGATTCGCCCACCGTAAAACTGGCCCCCTGCCCTTCAGGGATTGCTCCAACTTTGGCGACAGTTACAAAATCGGACATGCGAGATGGATCCTATAATCTGAAACTTGAAATTTTTGTAGCTGTTAGCAATAAGCCCTTAGCTGATAGAAAATAGCCGTTGGCGGAAGCCAGTAGTCCACGGCTACCGCCGGCGGCTAGAACGCACCACGTTTGAACACGGCAAGTTTACCCTCCCATTGCGCCGAACGAAAGTTCTCCAGCCGGGCACTGGCTTGGTCAGGCGATGCCGACTATCCTGGACGGAGTCGACTACTTAGCTTTTGCAAGCATGGCCCCATTGGCACAACGCCATTACCATGAGGAATCTTGTTCGTGACTGATCCTGCTGCCGAAGTTTCTCTGCGCGATTTTCAGCAATTGATTCGCCAGATGTATCTGGAAAAAGACGTCGCACGCGGCATCGACGGCACGTTCATGTGGCTTATGGAAGAAGTCGGCGAACTGGCAGCCGCGCTGCGCGAAGGCACCCCCGCGGAACAAGCCGCCGAGTTTGCCGACGTGCTCGCCTGGCTGACGACGATTGCCAACGTGGCAAACATCGATCTGTCGAATGCAGTGGCCGAAAAGTATGGCTCCGGCTGTCCCGGATGTGGTTTGTTGGTATGCACCTGCAACGATTCGGAGAAGCCGTGACGCCATTCCACTCCGCTGCAAAGCTGATGCTTTCGGTGTTCGTTGCGCTGTTGATTCTCTCAGCAGATCAATATCTCTGCGCTCAGTCTTTGGAAGAACCAAAAATCAGTCAGTTGAATGTCGGCTTCGGGGGAGTTTACAAACTGGGTTGTTGGGCCCCGGTTGAAGTAATCTTAGTTGGCGGTACAGAATCGTATACCGGTCGCGTATTGATCACCGCTCCCGACAGCGATGGAGTCCCCACGACCGTTGTTTCCCCCACCGAACGTCCGGTAGGAATCCGCCCCGGGCAAGCGACTGTGGTGCGACTTAACATCCGCGTCGGTCAGTCCAACAGCCCACTCAACGTCAAATTTTTTGCCGATGGCAAAGTGCGAACCGAGCGCACCTTTTACACGGGCCCCGAAGCTGGCGAGGGCATGGTTCTGGGAGGCGCACCGGCAACGAACCGCATTTTGCTCGAGTTTGGCCCCGCCTTGGGCCTAGGCGACCTGGTGCGCGATGAGTCTGGTGAAATTGAATTGCTCGAATCGCGAATCGCTCACCTTGAGAGTGCGGCAAACTTGCCGACCCAATGGTTCGGATACGAAGGATTGGAAACGGTCGTGCTGTCCACCTCGCAGGTGGAACTTTATCGTCCGCTTTTTCAAAATCCTGGCCGCGTTGAAGCCTTGCGGCAATGGGTCGAGTTGGGTGGGAAGCTCGTCGTTTTCTGTGGCCAGAGTGCGGAAGAGTTGCTTGGCAAGGATGGTCCCCTGGCCCCACTTATGCCGGGAAACTTCGAAAAAATGGTGCCGCTCCGACAACCGCAGGCCATCGAATCGTTCAGCGGTTCCGACCAGTCCATCCCTCGCAATCAGCGGCTCGATTTGCAGGTGCCCCAGCTGACCAACGTCCAGGGAAAAATCCTAGCGCATGCCGGGCGCGAGGAAACGAATCTTCCGCTGGTCGTACAATCACGTTTGGGATTGGGGGAGCTGGTTTTTGTGGGACTCGATTTCGATCGCCCACCACTTCGCGATTGGGCCGGACGCACCAGCTTTCTGCGCAAAGTACTCAATTTTGAACATCGTGTTGCCACCGACCAATCGACAGGTCCGACTTATGGCGGGGCCGATTCCGACGACATGACCGCCAAGCTCAGAATCGCATTGGACAAACAATTTACCGGCGTGCAAATCGTGCCGTTCGCTTTGATCGCGCTGTTGGTCGTCGGCTACATTCTGCTCATTGGCCCCGGCGATTACTTCCTGGTCAAAAAAATCCTAGGCCGAGCCGAGCTCACCTGGCTCACATTCCCGGCCATCGTGGTCGGTATCTCCGCAGCCGCTTATTGGTTTGCCAATTGGTCCAAAGGCGATCAACTCCGAGTGAATCAAATCGAGGTTGTCGACGTCGACTCCACGAATAAGTTCGCGCACGGCACAGTTTTCACACATTTCTTCACACCTCAAGTCGATCAATTCCATTTGACGATTCAGCCAAACCTTTTGGGAAGCGTGCCCCCGCAAGAAACGACCCAATTGGTTTCTTGGCTGGGGCTGCCCGGCTACGCGATGGGAGGCATGCAAGGCAATCGTGTGCAATCCTCGGTTTTCGACCGCGGCTATTCTTTTGGCGAATCGCTCGCAAGCATCCAGGGGATGCCTGTCCAGGTTTGGTCGACCAAAACAATCACCGCCCGTTGGACAGCGCCAATTGGCGAGCCGTTGCAAGCCACACTCCGCCGCTCGGGAGAAGAACTTCTGCAAGGGTCGATCGTCAACCACTCGGAACTATTCTGGCATGGTGCAATACTTCTCTACGGCCGCTGGGCGTATCCTCTTGGCCGTCTGACGCCCGGGGCGTCGTTGGCCATCGGCGAAGACGACCAGCCACGCACGGTAAAAACTCTGCTGACCAGCGCTACTGCAGGTGACCAAACCGTCACACACACTGCCGACGATGGAACGATACCATTTCGACTGGCCGAGGACGACGTAACTCGGCTGGCAAAGATCATGATGTTTTTCGAGGCCATTGATGGCCACAGCTATACGGGCGGGTACAATCGATATCAAGCGTCGTTGGATTTGAGCCACATGCTCGCGCAGGAAAACATAGCGATCCTATTGGCGCAAACCCACGAATCAAGTAGCCAATGGTTCCACAACGACCAACCCATACAAAGCGATGAAGATCACCACTGGACCTTCTACCGATTTATTTTGCCTGTTGCAGAGAAAGAAAAATAAACCGCACATTATTCAGCATTCATTCAGAAATCAGAAATCAACATTCTCCCCACACCTCTAACCCCTTAAGTCGTCTGCCGTGATAGAAGTCCACGATCTCACAAAAAAATACGCGGAACTCTACGCCATCCATAAAATCGAGTTGAAACTCGAGCGGGGCGACGTGTTCGGCTTCATTGGCCCCAACGGTGCGGGAAAAACCACCACCATGCGAATTCTTGCCACGCTGCTCAATCCCACCTGGGGCGAAGCGTACGTCGGCGGGTATTCGATTTACACCAAGCCAAAAGAAATTCGACGAATCATCGGCTACATGCCCGACTTTTTCGGTGTGTACGATAACATGAAGGTGATCGAATACCTCGAATTCTTCGCCGCCGCGTATCGTATCAAGGGCCCGCAACGAAGAAAAATTTGCGAGGAAGTTCTCGAACTAGTCGACCTGGGATACAAACGCGACGAACTCGTGACCAGCTTGTCGCGTGGCATGACCCAACGACTCGGACTCGCCCGCGTACTGTTGCACGATCCCCAAGTGCTACTGCTCGATGAACCCGCCAGCGGCCTCGACCCACGCGCGCGCATCGAAATCCGCGGGCTGCTCAAAGAGCTGCGCAACATGGGCAAAACCATCATGGTCTCCAGCCACATCCTTCCGGAGCTGGCCGACATCTGTAACAAAATTGGCATCATCGAGCGGGGCGAGCTCATCGTCAACGCCAACGTCGACGAAGTGATGCGCCAGGTACGCCAGCAAACCGTTTTGCAAATCAATGTCGCCGGCGATCAAGAGGCAGCCGCCCGACTGCTCGAAGAACACGAAATCTGCGAGCAGGTGGAAATGGGCGAAGATGGCTTGCGAGTCACTCTCGTCGCCGGGGACCACGATCCCAGTGTGCTGGCAAAATTGCTGGTAGAAAACGGCCACGCACTCACGCGACTCAACGAGGAAGAAATCAACCTCGAAACCGCCTTCATGACGCTCACCAAGGGGATCACGTCCTAAAATGCAGAATGCGGATTTGGGATTGCGGAATAAAAAGGGGCTGTCGTTTCGCAATCGAGGTATTGCTCTGCTTGACAATCAGCCCGTAAACCACAAAACTAGCTATCCCGCTAGCTTCCGCATTCCGAAATCTGCATTCCACCATGCCCCGTTCGTCTAGTGGCCCAGGACACCGCCCTCTCACGGCGGAGACAGGGGTTCGACTCCCCTACGGGGTACTATGAACACTTGTTCAGTATCGCATGAGATCGCACAAGATTGCACTTTAGCCCGGTTTATCTGGGCTTTTTTTGTGGTTTGTGGTTCTGTGCAATCCGGTGCGAGCGAGGGCTGCGCCGGTTTTTGCGCCCCCTTTTTGTCAGATAGTGCGCCGGATTCTGCGCCGCCTTGGTTGGTAGGTATACAAACCGCCTTGGAGAAGTGTGCATCGGTCACCTGAAGGTAGTGCTTGGCGGCAATAATTGCCGAGTTGCCGATCCAAGCACACACCACATGCAGAGGGTAGTCTTCCGTCAGTTCGGTTTCTCGGCTGGCGCGCAAGTTGTGGAACAACCGCTCCCAAGGCTTTACTCCTGCCCGTCGCAATATCCGCTGAAATTGGGTGCGCAGGTTTTGGTTGTTACCCCGATAATGATTGATGACATACAGACTCCCCTGCTCTGCTTGGTCAAAAGCTTCTTCTAACATAGGTCTCAATTCCGAGAAGAGTGGAATCGACCGATACTCGCCGCCTGGAAGATGTTCGGTCTTGGGACTCGGCACACTGATCCTTTGGTTCTCCCAATCAATATCTCCCCAACGTAGCGCCAAGTGCTCGCTTGGACAGCGTAAGCCACCGTACCGGCTTAGCGCGATGATCAATCTCCACTCGTTATCGGGACATGCCTCCAAAACCTTCTCGACCACTTCCCGGGTCACGAAGTGGCTACGGGAAGTGTTTACTTGAGCAGGTGCGGTTACTTCGGTAAACGGATTTGCGGAGATTAGCTTCCGACGAACAGCTACCCGAAAGAATTGCCTGGCCCGTTTCACTTCGCGGCCAACTGTAGCAGGAGAAAGCCCGTCCTTCATCATTTTTTCAGGCCACTGATCGGCATCACCGCAGCCGATCGAGTCGATCGCGCGGTCCTCGCCAAAGTAGCTTACCAACCGTCGAATAGTTTGATCATAGTTGCGTAGCGTATTCGGTTTGAGGTTCGCCCGGCTGTCTCGTATTCCCTCGATAAAGTCCCGAAGCGTCGGGCTGACAATGCGCTCACGAGGCTCAACAAGGTCGACAGCGGCCATTTTGTTGACGAGGGCATTATCAATTGCCGCCAGCCAGCGACTCGTCTCATCACTCGGGGAACCGCCAGACAGTTTCGCCGCAACCAAGTCCTCAACGCGCAGCTTCACCGTTTCCGCCTGCCGCTTGGAGATTTTGCCGAGACGAATCGTCTTGCGAATTCCATCGGAGCCGGCAAACAAAATCCGCCGTCTTCCGTTGGGATCATTTGCCAGGGATGCCATTGCTATTTTCCTCTTCTTTTTTTCTTACGGACGACAACTTCAAGGTTTAACAGTTCGCCAATTAGGTTAATCGCCTCATCGGACAGCCCCCGCTCGCCGTGGACAAAACGACTCAGCGAGGCTTTATCGATTCCCGTCAGTTGACTGATTCTGTAACGACTCATCTCGGAATCGATAACCGCTTGGCGAATCTGGTCGATCAGTGTTGTACGGGAACGTCTGGGCATGCGTACCATTGTATCGGAGGTTGTCAATTGGTCAACTACCGGTTTCTTCGTTGTGTAAAATGCATAGGGCCACGCGTGCGAGGGGTTGTCCCTTGCGCCATGCCCCCTCTCATGGGGGGATTAGTCGGTTAATCGTCTTTCCTATGTGGAGTCACTACCGATTTCCGTTGCAATCGACTGCCATCTGCTTCGCTTGTGAGCATCCCACTGCTCGCCTTTCATAACGGGATGATCTTTGCCACGCGTAAAGGCGAGTAATCTCTTGCATGTGCCGTGTGTGGGAAGCCCAAGAAACTAACCCCGCGCCGGAAACGATTGGTGAGGCCAAATTAGTACTCTCGCATCGGTGACCTCCAATTTAATTGATTGTAAATCGCTTCCCGCAGCTCGCTGCTGATCCCTTCGCCGCAGTTCACAAGCCAATGCAGGTAGTCGCCAGGAACTTGCGAGAGTGGTTTGCCCATATGTTTTCCGAATGGTAGGGAGATATTGCAAGAACCTGTGGATGAGAATATTTGAGAATCAGGCGGCATCCTTGGTTGTTTTTATTCCGTCGATGAATTGGATTCCTTGAATAACGTCGGGCAATAGGGAAGAACCATTCAGCACGCGCCACTTTTTCT
>JAJDED010000039.1 GCA_029259915.1 Planctomycetota bacterium
GCTTGCTTCGCAGCAGCAGCGATTCTTACGCTTGAACAACTTGCTCAAGAAACAGCTTCGCTTCTTTTTGCAGCAGCACTTGCTGGCACAGCCACAGCTGGCTTCGCAGCAGTTGTCACCACAGCAGCCATCGCCGCAGCAACCGTCGTCACAACAGTTGTCGCCGCAGCAATCGTCGGCACATCCACAAGATTTTTCACAACAACACTGCGGTTCGCACGAGTCGCAACCGCAGCCACATCCAAGCATCGTGTCCAACAAACCATATCCATAGCTCGGGCCTGTCAGACACACGCCTACGATGAGCGCTCCTAATACGTTCCACTTCATCGAATAACGTCTCCTATTCGTTGGGGACGACTGCGCAAACACAGCTAACCTGTGTTCCGGCGTCTGGAATCGCCACACCTTCCCTGGCATTGGTCGCGATGACGTGTAACTTGGGCGTGTGCCCGGATGACTTGCGGGGGGTAAGGAAGGCGGGTGTTCCGGATTTGCCGGAGGGGTCAAGGGGGGTTGCAATCGTGTCCCACGGTCAGGCGTCAACACCAGTCGAGCCAATCCATGACTCGAAGTAGTACAGGCCGGTTTGTCGACGCGCTAAACAGCGGTTCGTCGCGTAAACACCTGAGTGCTTTGCTTGCGACATCAACTCGTATCGGTTGGGCCTGTAAGAACGCTTGAGGACTCAGAAGTAATTTTCCCCAAGTGGTTTAGGTCAACCGTTAGGCAAAATATAGCGGCCACGGAAGCTTGCTTGCTGGTGCCGATTGTAGACGCAAAATCGCGTCCATTGCTCATAGCTGGGATATTGAAAACTTGCTATGTTAACAGGGAAATAATGCGGAATGACCGTGCGATCGTGTAGCGTTCGGAAAGCTGATCTGCAAAGTTTCCCGGTTCACAAAACCCACCCTGGTCGTCAAACTTTACTAAGCTTCACACCCGGTCATCCGGCAGGTTCCCTCCCCATTCGCCCACCATCCAGGTTACCTCTGAGCTGCGTTCCCAGAAAAGCCTCGCCATTTTATCAGTTGGTTCAATTCGTCGGTTCGCCTCACCGTTAATGGGCGATATGAAATTCCCTTCCGTTTCGAGGTTCTCGACAATGACCCGTACTGCATGTCGTCTGTTGTTGGTGCTGCACCTGTTCGCCGGAAGCACGGCGCATGCCAACCAAAGCTATGCCGATAGCGCCATGGATTGGCCCAATTGGCGCGGGCCGAGGCAAAACAACTCCTCTACCGAGAAGGGACTGATCGACCACTGGGACCCCAACGGAGGACCGGGAAGCAACCTGCTTTGGAAAAACGAAGAACTAGGCGGACGCTCCACGCCGATCGTCATGCGCGGGAAACTCTTCACCATTGTTCGCGACCAGCCGGGAACGCCCACCGAAGCGGCAAAGGTCGTCTGCGTGGATGCCGCCTCGGGCGAGAAGCTTTGGCAACATCGTTTTAATGTCTATTTGAGCGACGTGCCTGATACACGCGTAGGTTGGTCCTGCTGCGCAGGCGATCCGGAAACAGGTCGCATCTATGCGCAAAGCGTATCGGGATATTTTTGTTGCTTGGAAGGCGACACCGGCAAACTGGTTTGGCAGCGCAGTCTCCACGAAGAGTTTGGCCTGCTCAGCACCTATGGCGGACGAACCAATGTACCTTTGGTTTTCGAAGACTTGATTCTCGTCAGCGGGGTCGTCATCGGTTGGGGCGACTCTCCCGACTGGGGGTCACTTGCCAAGCCGGCCCATCGGTTCCTGGCCTTCGACAAATTCACCGGCGAACTACGCTGGATCAATGGCACGAATATCTCCCCCTACGACACGACCTACAGCACGCCGACGATTACGACCTTGGGCGGACAAGCTGCCATGGTTTTCGCCTCGGGCGACGGCGGATTGTGGGCCCTGCAACCGCGAACCGGAAAACGGTTGTGGAACTATCCGTTTTCGCGCCGCGGGATCAATGTGTCGCCATTGGTTGTTGGCAACACCGTTTACCTTTCGCACGGCGAAGAAAATGTCGTGGGTAGCGCGATGGGTTCTTTGGTCGCAATCGACGGAACCCAATCGGGCAATCTCACCGGAAAAGAAAATTGGCAAACGTTTCAAGTCATGGCCGGCAAGAGTTCGCCAATTATGGTGGACGGAAAATTGTGGGTTGTTAGCGACGGGGCAAAACTCGGCATCTTCGATCCGACAACCGGTGAACAGATCGCACGCAAAGCGTTGGGCCGCACGATGCGAAGCACCCCGCTCTACGCCGACGGCAAGGTTTACTTATGTACCAACGAAGGCGTGTGGGTAATCCTTCAGCCAACCGATAGTGGTGTGAAAGTCTTGCAGAAGTTGCGGCTGCCTGGCGAAGCGAGCGATGGATCTCCCATAGTTTCGCTTGGCCGGATTTACCTACCAACATCGCGCGCGATTTATTGTCTTGGCGACGAATCACACAATCCGTCCGCCGAGCCACTTCCTACGCTGCCAAAAGAAACACCTGTGGCCGAAGATCCAGCTCCGGCACAGTTGCAAATCGTTCCCTACGACATTCTGTTGAAGCCCGGACAGCAGCAAAAATACCTCGCACGGGTTTTCAATGCCCGCGGCCAGTTACTCCGTGAAGTTCCTGCCAGCGAAGTTGCATTTCAAGTCGAGGGACCCGGTTCGATTTCCGCAGAAGGCAATTACACGGCAAGCAACCACAATGCACACGAGGCGGCACGCGTTGTTTGTCGCGTTGGAGAATTGCAAGGCACCGCCCGAGTGCGCATCGTGCCGCCGCTGCCTTGGGAATTTGATTTCTATACCGGCGACAAAGTGCCGCTCACCTGGGTAGGCGGACGCGTGCGGTATGTTTTGCGAGAAGTCGATGGGGAGAAAATTGCCGTGAAACGCGACGTACTACCCACGCCGCGCAATCCTCATAACAAACTCGGCACACGCAGTCGATTGTGGATGGGGCCGATCGATCTGTCGAATTACACCATCCAAGCCGACGTGAAGCTAACCGAAAAGAACGGCAAACTGCCAGACATCGGTCTCATTAACAGCCGCTATACAATGACCGTGCGGTCGATGAATCGCAAATTGCGAATCTATAGCTGGAGCCCGCACGATACTCGGGCATTTGCAGAGGTCGAATATGCTCCTTCACCAAATACTTGGGTGACGATGAAGCTACGCGTCGAATCCGATGGCGACCAAGCCGTTGTGCGCGGCAAGCTCTGGCAACGCGGACACGAAGAACCTGACGAATGGACCGTCTCGATGGTCGATCCTTCGCCCAATCTCTTTGGTAGCCCCGGCTTGTATGGCAATGCTCAAGAAGCGGAGATTCACATAGACAATATCTCTGTAACACCAAACCAGTAGCACTGAAATAGGTTTACCCGCGAAACCGCAAGCGGCCGTCGCTTGCGGTTTCGCGGGCAAAGAATGAATTTTCAATGGATCTCACAATGAACAGAGCATGGCGAATTGTTGGTATCTTGGTGGCTGCACTATTGGGCTGGTCGCTGGGTAATGCTGGGGCAGTGACGAATAGCGCAGAACCAAACGTCAACTGGTCCCAGTGGGGCGGCAATTCGATGCGCAATAATACGCCTGTCGGACACGGTATCCCCGTCGACTGGAATGTGGGAAAATTCGATTACCGCACCGGAGAGTGGAATCCTGCGAACGCGAAAAATATCAAATGGGTCGCCCGGCTGGGCTCCCAGTCTTATGGTAACGCCGTGATCGCCGACGGCAGAATCTTTGTCGGCACCAACAACAGTGGCGGTTGGCTGGAGCGGTATCCCGCAAACGTTGACTTGGGTTGCTTACTCTGTTTTGATAGCGAATTGGGAGAATTCCTCTGGCAACACAGTAGCGAAAAACTCCCCTCCGGACGCGTCCACGATTGGCCCCTCCAGGGCATTTGTTGCGCCCCGTTGGTCGAAGGAAATCGACTTTGGTTTGTCACCAGCCGCGGCGAAGTGCGCTGCCTCGACACCGAAGGGTTCCGGGACGGCGAAAACGACGGGCCGTTCACGCAAGAAGAAATCCAAACTGAACAGGAAGCCGACGTTGTTTGGAGCTTCAACATGATGGAGCAGCTCGGTATTTCGCAGCACAACATGTGCAGTTGCTCGGTCACCGCTGCGGGTGACATTCTGTTGGTCAATACGTCGAACGGTGTCGACGTCGAACATAATTACATCCCCGCTCCCGAGGCTCCCAGCTTTTTCGCCATGAATAAAAACACGGGCGAGGTGTTATGGACCGACAACTCGCCAGGGCTAAACATTTTGCATGGCCAATGGTCTTCGCCCACGGTTGCGGAACTTGCCGGGCACACCCAAGCGATCTTCGGCGGCGGCGATGGTTGGGTTTACAGTTTCGACGTTGCCGGGTCGCCCGATGGCAAATCCCGCTTACTGTGGAAATTCGATGCCAATCCCAAAACGTCGAAGTGGGAATTAGGTGGTCGCGGCACGCGAAACAACATCATTGCCACACCGGTGGTTTACGAGGGACACGTGTATGTCGCGGTAGGACAGGATCCCGAACATGGCGAGGGCATCGGACATTTGTGGTGCATCGACCCTGCGAAGCGAGGCGACGTCAGCCCCGAACTGGCATTCAATGCCGCGAATCCAGAAAAACCGATTCCTCATAAACGTGTTCAGGCGGTGATCCCCGAAGAAGGCGACCTCACACGCCCCAATCCCAACTCCGCGGCCGTTTGGCACTATAGCCAGTTCGATCAGAACGGAGACGGAAACGTCGATTTCGAAGAAACCATGCACCGCAGTTGCGGCACCGTGGCCATCCGCGACGGTGTGTTGTACATCGCCGACTTCAGCGGGCTGTTTCACTGCCTTGATGCAGCCACCGGCCAAGTCCACTGGACCTACGATATGCTCTCGGCAGCATGGGGATCACCGCTTCTAGTCGAAGACAAAGTCTACATCGGCGACGAGGACGGCGAAGTGGCCATCTTCCGTCACTCGGCAGATCGTGCAAAGGCGATGCGCGAAGTCGACGGCGAATGGCAACCCTTTTATGGAACACGTGAAATGGGAAACAGCGTTTACAGCACACCGATCGTCGCCGACAATGTACTCTACATTTCCAATCGCACCCATTTGTTTGCGATTGTTAATTCCGAAAGTTCAACCGAGGCTACCGATGACTAAACAAGTGCTTGACGTCGGCAATTGCGGACCCGATTTTTCGTCGATCCATGGTTTTCTTACTAGTCGGTTCGAATGCAAAGTGGTGCAATGCCATGGCCTCGACGACACGCTCGACGCGCTGCGCAAAGGCGAATATGCCCTCGTGCTCATCAACCGAAAACTCGATCGCGATTACACCGACGGCATCGAAATCGTCAAGCAGATGAAGTCGGATCCTGAACTGAAAGACGTGCCGGTGATGTTGATCACCAACTTCACCGAGCACCAAGACACCGCCGTCGAGGCCGGGGCCGAGCGCGGTTTCGGCAAACTAGATTTCGACAAACCAGAAACGGTGGAACGTGTCCGCCCATTTCTGGAACCGGTAGGCGCGTAATACTACTGCGCTGGGTTGAAACCACAACGGCACGACGAGCACAACGAGATGCTAGCCAGTCAAATTGGAATTCCAAAGCGATAAACACACAATCTCGTGTCACCAAAAAATCGTTTGACTTTTGGAACAGGTTGGGAAGCTTGTAGCGCCTATTTGTAGTTTCTTTCGTCGTGTCCGTTGTGTCGTTGTGGTTCAACAAACTTTGTGCTGTAGCACTCCACAGACAAAGAGATAGCCGCAAACCACATTCAGCCTTCGATAGCTTCTTTCACAGGCTGAACGAAGTGGGGCGACTTGCCGCTCTTGGAGAGTTCTTGGGCCTTTTTGTCGGCCAGTTTGCGCTCGCTGAATTCAAACAGCGCTATACGGCGGAGCGATTGGTTGAACACGCCCCAATAGGCCTTGAGCCGGATCTCTTTGGCTGCGCGGCTGCGCGGTTTTTTCTTCTTGGGCTCAGCCGCCTTTTTCTTGGCGGGGGCCTTCTTTTTCGTGGCCGCAGCTTTCTTGGTGGCGGCCTTTTTGGTCGTAGCCGCCTTCTTGGCCGGGGCCTTCTTTTTTGCAGTCTTTTTGGCCATAACCCATACGAAAAAGAGAGAAATACTGGTTCCCAATCGACAATTACGCCAAATCATACCTGATCGGGGGGCAGTTGGCTACCGCTACCAAGTCTCCATTCTGCAAATGGGCAAATGGAGATTCTCGCGGAACTCTAGCGGTTTTCCGGCCTATCCCTACGCAGTTTCAGAGAGCCACGCCAATTCGCTTGGCCTGCTGTGTGAGGGCAGGCTGAAAATAGACCATCGGTCGCAATCGGCGTGTCGGGCTCTTTCGCACGGCCCGATCGCGCGACCAGAAAAACGTGCTATCCACCAACCGCCTTGGCAGTTTGCCTTGTTCCACTTGAACAACCACTTTGTCGATAAACGCAAGATCTGCCTTAGTCTTCGCTTTGAGCCCCGCCGTGAGTTGATCGCGCAGCGTGACCTTGCGACCCTGGCCCGTGGAGGGACTGGTCGATTGTTGAGCGAACGCGGGCAGCATACCCGCGACAACCAGCGCAGCCAGTATCAGCAAACCTAAAGATCGTGTGCCGATTATCGGAAACGAACTTCGAATTGTCATGCGAAACTCCAAAATACTTAAACTGAAAAGAGAAACCGCATAATCGATAACACTACACGATTAGAAAAAAGGGAACACTAATTTTCGCTAATCCCCACTAATCAGATTTTTAGCGAAGATTAGCGTGGATAAGTGTTCAAAAAAATATCGTAAATCTGTACACACTGGCATCTGAGATCGGGGTGGATTTGTACGGCCCCCCCGTAGCTGTCACAAGCCCAATTCCAGTGCTGAAGCACCGCTGTCAACCTCTGGCACTAAAGTAATGGCAAAAACAAGGGTTCTTAAAAATTGTTGAACCGCAACCGATTTCGGCATGCGTTTTGCTCAACAAAAAAACATGCTCGCAACCCTATTTCGCAAGGTAGAATTATCATGTAGTCTTCTGCTCCGCCGCTTGGTTTGCGGTGGAGTGATTGGCCCAGATGGCCGATGAAAGAATTCGCCGAAGTACCTTACCGCTGCCAAAGTGGTCGCGGTGTTACAAAACAAACTTCCTGGTCACAATTCCGTCGGGAGGACCAAATTTTTGGATTTGCCCGGGTCGATACTATGGCAGCGCGCAGCGCTGTCCGACACGCGCTTTTCTTCCAGCGACTCCACACCGTCGCAATTAGACCGGAAGTTTGACTTAAAGAAAAAGGGTCGCTGGTATGCCTCAAGGCTTACCGCGGCCCTTTTTTCTTTTTGCACACTGTTTTGTTTCAGACCTACCGCACTTTTCTGTAACGGGCTGTCGAAAACCAAACGCTTGCCAAAGCAACAAAAGCCATCGACGTTGGCTCGGGCACAGCGTTTATTGCTGACAGCGGAGGAGGCGAGCCGTACTGGGCTTTCCATACGTCCAGGTCGTTGTTGTCAACGTCTCCGTCGTTTTCCGCATCGCCCTGATTCTGCAGCGTGCCACTGCCAACGTTCTGTTGCCAGATCAGAAAATCAGCTCCATCGACGACGCCGTCACCATTGAAATCGGCGTTATCCTTCGCTGCAAAAGGGTTGATCAGCACGGAAAGCGAAGCGGTACCCTGGCTGGCGGTCAGCATAACGCTGCCAGGGTTGTATCCGACGAGATCCGAGATGTCGATTATCCCCGTGCTTTCGGTGGCGCCGACCGTATTGCCGATAAGCGTCAAGTCGCTACCGTCGGGAGCGTTCATCCAAATCTCACCGTGACTGCTATCCTCGTTGACGAAGATCAGTCCGTCGGGATAAGCCGTGCCATTGATAACCGTGGGGGCCGACCATTCGACGTTGTCGGGATCGCCAAAAGTGCCGGCGACGCCAGTGACGTCGTTTTGGATCTTTGTGATCGAGAAATCAGAGGTTGCCGGGTTAAAACTCCCACTCCCAAAATCTAAATTGAAATCGAACGTAAAAAGCCCGAAGTTTTGGTTGCCTAGGACAGCACGCGTGGGATCGCTAGGGCTCGTGTCTACATCCTCCAGTTTGCTGGCGACCAGGGCGCCGGCAGTGGTGGTATCAAACGTTCCATCGGCTGAGGTTCCGCTACCTGGTAACGTGTCGTTGAGATAATAATAGCTGCCGTATGCCAAGCCGTTGCGAGCCAGAAAATCGTTGGATGGGTTCCCGTTGGCATCTTTGCCTTTCTCGCCGATGTACATCTTCATCGTCGAGGTTCCACCGTCTGGCGAAAGCAACAGAGCCACGTGATCCGTTTCCCCCGTGTCGAGCAGTGCAGCATTCTCCCATGAGTCTCTAGGCATGCCGCCGATACCGCCTGTGGCGCTGCCTGCCACGTCGCTAAGCTGATAGAAGTCGCGGTTGTCGAGATCCAAGGCAAACAGCCGATTGGTGGCAAAGTTGTTGAAGCCCTCCTCGCCGGTGATGTAGACGTTGTCGACAAAGCCCCGACCAGCACCAAACGTATTGGGGAGATACGATTGGCCGGAACAAAAGCGATTGAAACTCGTGTTGGAAATATCGCTCGTGTTGGTCCAGCTTGCCCCACCATCGCTTGACCAGCGATCATAAGCTTGCCTGGCGGAGTTGACGAAGCTAACTCCAGGAGTTCCGCTACTGATGGTATTGGTAATCGCCGTCTTAAGGTTTGCCAAGTTGAGATTCACCTCGCTGATCGTCGTATCGGATGTAATCTCGTGGTTCACCTGCACGCGTAGGGTAGAAGGATCTGAAAGCGTAGCGCCAAGACCATCGAAAGCGGCCGGCATAGCCCAACTAAAACCATCCCCTGCTGGATCCTCGCCGATGGAGATCACCTCAAACGCTTTCCAGCCGTTGAGAGGATTTATCTGCAGCGTACCGCCATCCAACGCCAAACTATCAGGGACGCAAACCGTAAGAGACAAACCGAGAACTACCAACAGAGCCCGTCCACTGCATTTGTAAGAAAAGTACATCCGCCACCTTCCAGGGTTAAAAATTATCGGTATGAAGAGACTACAAACTCGTACCCTGCGACCCTCCATCTTAGTCGCTTTTCGCCGAGAAAACAATCATTTTGGTCGCGGTCTGCCGAGAGCCACCAACTAACCCTTGCATGCTTATAAGACGCACCACGGCCGATCTGGACAGAAACAATACTCTATTCTACCGCAAGGTGATTTCCTTAGAATGACAGGGCCTTTGATTCAGGGGCACGCTGTTACCGAATCACCTCCGCCTGCGAGCCTTTCATGCGAATTGCCTATCTCGATTGTGCCAGCGGCATAAGCGGCGACATGATGCTCGGTGCGCTGATCGACGCGGGCGTCGAGCTGGACGCCGTGCAGGCGGGCATCGATTCGCTCGGGCTGCCCAGTTGCCGGCTTGTTTGCACAGAAGTCCAAAAATGTTGCTTCCGGGCTAACCAACTCACGGTCGTGCACGAACCGGAACATGCCCACCGACATCTGCACCATATTGCCGCGATGATCGAGGGCAGCGCGCTTTCCAAAGCCCAGCGGGAACTCGCACTGCGGATTTTTCGTCGGCTCGCCGAAGCCGAGGCCAAAGTGCATGGCACGACAATCGAGAAGGTGCATTTCCACGAAGTGGGGGCGGTCGACTCGATTGCCGACATCGTAGGCACGGCCATCGCCTGGGATCTGTTGGGGGTAGAGCGATTGGTCTGCTCGCCAGTTCCCACTGGCACGGGGTTTATAGAAATTGCCCACGGCCGCTGCGCTATTCCCGCACCGGCAACAGGAGAACTTCTGCGCGGAGTACCGTTGGCTGCCAGCGATGTCGAGGGAGAACTCACCACACCCACTGGCGCGGCAATCGTTTCCACTTTGGCAAGCGAGTTTGGCTCTCTGCCGGCAATGACTATCGATGCCATTGGCTACGGCGCTGGGCAGAAGGACTTCGAGCATCCCAATCTGTTGCGGTTGTTAGTGGGTGAAAGTGCCGAGCAAGCTGCCGGCGCATCGCAGACCGACGCTATCGTGCTGCTGGAAACCAATCTCGATGACGCCCCCGGCGAGATGGTTGGACACTGCACCGAACAATTGTGGCAAGCGGGGGCGTTGGACGTGGCGACATTCCCCTTGCAAATGAAAAAAGGGCGACCGGGCATCTGCTTGAGCGTGCAATGCCGACCGGCTGAGGCCGACCGGTTGGCCGAAATCATTTTTCGTGAAACGACCACCTTGGGCCTCAGGCGCTCGACGCTCGAACGGCTCGTTTTGCCCCGACGGACGGTTACCGTGGAGACGCCCTGGGGAAAGGTTGACGGTATTGCGGCCCAATTACCGGATCAAACCGTGCGATTCTCCCCCGAGTACGCCTCATGCAGTCGGCTTGCCGATAAACATCAGATGCCGCTCGGGGAAGTGCAAGCCGCTGCCCGACGGGCGTTTAACGTGGAGACGTAACGTAGTTTCCACTCGGAAAACTCATGACTTTACTTGCAAATATAAATGCCGTTTGGATGTTCCTGGCTGGCGTCGGACTGCTGTCATTCATTTTGCTAAAGCGATCGTACCGCTACTTCGGCAGACGAAGTCGTAAGCGAAACGAACCTGCCATCGAGCGTATACCGCGTCCCACAAACGCCTGGGACGGAGTCCAACGCGATTCGATGGCACATATCGAACGCCAAAAAGTCGAGATGTTCGACATGGCGCGCGAGCTGAATGGTCAGCTTAGCTCGCGCATTGTCATTCTGGAAAAACTGATCGGTGACAGCCAGCGACAGATCGAGCGCATGGAACAACTGCTCGAACAGATGGATGATGCGCAGGTCACAACCGAGGCTTCTTCGTCAATCGAATAATCGCTCGGGCATGAGCTCGTCGAGCGCATGTTCGATTTCTTGCTGCCCTTGGGCGGGCGCTTGGCAGGTGAATCCCTCGCAGATGTAAAGCGTCGGCGAATTGCCAAGCATGGTCTTTCCGCGCAGCAGCTCACCCAATGCGGCGGGAGTTTCCGAATTCGCTTGGGCCGTGGCTAGCACCTTGTTGGGCAAAAAACGTTCTCTTGCCATGATAAGCGCGTCGCGACCGTCTTGTTCGGACAAATCACAGGCCAACACCATTTCGTAGGTTGGCCCCAGAAACAAATCGTTTGCCAGCAACATCTGTCCCGTCGCAGTCGGCGCGCGACGCATCAAATCCACCGCATGCCGCATCGTTGCCTGTGCCGCGTCGAGCAACTCTTGCCGTCCCGTGAATTTGCCAAGTCGCACCAAAGCCATTGCCGCCATGGCATTGCCGCTGGGAACCGCGTTGTCGGTAAAATCCTTGCCGCGAACGATCAACGCTTCGTGATCGTCGGCCGTGTAATAAAACCCTCCCTGCTTTTGGTCGGCAAAGTGCGTGAGCACTACATCCATCAAGGCCATCGCTTCGTCGAAAAATCGGCTTTCAAAAGTTGCCTCGTACAACGAAATCAGCCCGTTCGCCAAACAAGTGTAATCATCCAGATAGGCGTTAAGTTTTGCGGTCCCCTTGCGCCAAGTATGCAACAATCGACCGCCCTCGGTACGGAGCTCTCGCAATAGAAAATCGGCCGCTTTGGCCGCGGCCTCGGTATAACGATCGTCGCCGAGTACCGCGCCGGCACGCGCAAGCGCGTCGATCATTAGCCCATTCCAGGCGACGATGACTTTGTCGTCCTTATGAGGATGAACTCTCTTCTCGCGAACAGCAAACAGCTTGGCCCGACTGGCCGCCAATTCAACTTTCAACCCCTTGTGGTCGCGTCCAAGGCGTTTCGCCTCCTGAGTAATCGTGTGAGGCAGGTTGAGAATGCTTTGCCCATGCTCAAAATTGCCTGCCTGGCTGACGTCGTACACCTGGGCAAATGTGTCGGCAGCTTCGTCGCCCAACACGGCACGCAGCTCGTCGAGCGTCCACGTATAAAACTTTCCCTCCACGCCTTCGCTATCGGCATCCTCGGTGCTGGTGAAACCACCCGCTGGGTCGGTCATGTCGCGGAGCACATAGTCGAGCGTCTCGCGCACCACACGCTCGTAGTCGGCATGGCCGGTTGCCTGAAACGCCTCTAAATAGGTCACGGCGAGTTGGGCATTGTCGTACAGCATTTTTTCGAAGTGCGGAACAAGCCAACGTTCGTCGACAGAATAGCGGGCAAACCCACCGCCCAAGTGATCGTAGATTCCGCCGGCAGCCATCCGATCGAGCGTCACTCGAACCATACTGAGTACGTTCGATTCGCGACGACGGTGCCACCAACGAAGCAAAAGCTGTAGGGCCATGGGTGCCGGAAATTTCGGCGCGCTGCCAAATCCCCCAAACGTACCGTCGAACGATTGCCGAAGACGCGCCACAGCATCCTCGATAATCTCGACCGCAAGTTCTCCCTTGGAAGCACTCTGATCGAGTTTGGCCATTTCGCTAGTCAGTTGGCCCGCCATTTTTTCGGCTTCTGCGCGATTGGTCGCCCAGGCGTTGGCCACCGAGGCAACCACCTGGTCGAACCCCGGCATGCCTCGCGAGGCGTGCGGCGGCCAGTACGTGCCCGCGTAAAACGGTTTTAGCTCCGGCGTGAGAAACACACTCATCGGCCAGCCGCCACGGCCGGTCATCATCTGCACGGCATTCATGTAAATCTGATCGAGGTCGGGGCGTTCTTCGCGATCGACTTTGATGCAAACAAAATTTTCGTTAAGCGATTTGGCAATTTCCTTGTCTTCAAAACTTTCGTGCTCCATCACGTGGCACCAGTGACATGCCGAGTAACCAATCGAAAGGAAAATCGGCTTTTCTTCGCGCTTCGCTCGTTCCAATGCCTCAGCGCCCCACGGATACCAATCGACCGGGTTGTTTTGGTGCTGGAGCAGATAGGGGCTCGTCTCTTTGGCAAGTCGATTGGGCATGTCGCACTCGAGAAATCGGTTGGGGAGGTTTTTTCAAAAGCCGCGAAACGGCGCCGGCCTGCTAGTAATGCAAGCATCGGGTTTTGCAGGGCAGGCAATGACGCGGTCTCACAAGTACAACATAACAATTCCTGCAATCTGCTGTCAGGTACTCGGCGAGATGGCACAGTTATCCTAAACGACACAAAAATCGATCGCTATTGCTGAAAAAAGCAGAATTCTGTATTTGATCATCTGTCGAAAAACGGTTTGCTGCCGATGAAAATAACTAAAACACTCTGTTCGCGAGAACCTGCAAATAGCGACACTCGATAAGAAGGTCAAACCAATGGATCAAGACTACCCTGCAAAAGATTCCTGTAATCGACTACTCGACGAAGTTGAACAACTGATCTGGAGCCTGCTGGACGACCGCATCACAGACGCCGATGCCGAGCGGTTGGAAGCACTGATCAAAAGCGATCAGCAAGTGCAGCAGCGCTATCTGGAATGCGTGCAATTGCACACCGATCTGTTCAGCCAACTCGGCAGCATTCCTGAGACAAACCCCGAAGAACTCTCCGCAAAAAAGCCCCGTTCTCCCGTGCTGGGTTCTCTCGGTGATTTGACACCGGGGATCGAAAACGGCCCCCCCGTTGCCGATTGAAAACTCTCTTTCTACACAATCGCCGCTTGCGGCTTAGCCCCGGTGCGACCCATGGCACCGGTTTCTTTTGTGCGCTCGCTAAGCTATTCTGCTAGTGCTGTGTCAGACCAGAAGCTTAGGGTTCACAACTGAGCCGACGGCGCTAGCCGCGGGTTTTCCCTGGTTCACCCGACGCTAGCGCGTTCGGCTCACTCTAAATTCAGCTTTGACAAAGCACGTAGGTTGGTTAACGCATTCACGACCCTTCTCATTCGGAGGCACAAGCCACGGCCAAGAAAAGCAAAGACAAAGCGAGCGACGATAAAAACGAACGCGTCATCGCCCAGAACCGAAAAGCGAGGCACAATTACCAGGTACTCGATACCCTGGAGTGCGGAATCGTGCTTACGGGCAGCGAGGTGAAAAGCCTGCGCAATGGGCTGCTTTCTCTGGAAGAAGCATACGGGCGGGTCGACAAGGACGAGGTGTGGCTGGTGGGCTGCGATATTCAGGAATACTCGTTCGCCCATAAGTTGAACCACATCCCCAAACGTCGCCGCAAACTGTTGATGCATCGTCGCGAAATCCACAAATTCGCCAATCAAGCGATGGAGAACAACCTGACGCTCGTGCCGCTAAAGATGTACTTCAAACGGGGCCGAGCCAAAGTTCTCATGGGCATCTGCCGTGGCAAAAAACAATTTGACAAGCGAGAATCGCTCAAGAAAAAAGACATGCAGCGCGATATCGACCGAGCGATGCGCTGCGGCTAAGCGTAATTGTTTCTTATAAAACTTACCACAAAGACACGGAGGCACGAAGAAAAGAACACGCATCTGCGCTGATCTGAAGTGATTAGCGAAGACTAGCGCAGATAAGTGTTCAAAATGTTTCTTCTCTGTGTTCTCCGTGCCTCTGTGGTTAAAAATCCTAGGGAATCAACCAGGAGGATAACATTTCTATGACGCAGCAAGCGGTGATTTTTGATGTCGACGGCGTATTGGTCGATTCCTACCAGGCCCATTTTCACAGTTTTCAAAAGCTGCTCGGCGAACTGGGATGCGAGTTCACCGAACCCGAGTTCCGCGTCACCTTCGGCCGCACCACCCGCGACATTGTCGCCAAGCTTTATGGCGACAAGCTAACCGACCAGGAAATCCTGCAATTCGACGATCGCAAGGAAACGCTGTTCCGCGAAATTCTCCGGGAAGATTTCCCCGCAATCGACGGCGCTGCAGAATTGGTCCAAGCTCTGGCCGACGCCGGTTTTCACCAAGCGGTAGGTTCTTCAGGCCCACCAGAAAATGTGGCCCTGGCACTCGATAGCTTGGCGTGCGGCAAGCATTTCACGGCGCGAGTCACCGGCGGCGACGTCACCCGCGGCAAGCCCGACCCGCAGGCTTTTCTGTTGGCTGCTGAAAAGCTGGGCGTTGCACCGCAACAATGTGCCGTGGTGGAAGACGCCCCGGCAGGTGTCGAAGCGGCCAACCGCGCCGAAATGGCCAGCATCGCACTCACCGGCACCGCCACCCGGGAGCAACTCTCCCACGCACGCCTGGTGGTCGACAGCTTGCGCGAATTATCGCCCGAGTGTATTGCAACCTTGATCGAGAACTGATTAAAGAACCGCTCAGATCCGCGAAAAAATGCGCGCTAAGCCGCTTCGGTGTTTCACTCTGGTGCTAGTTAGCTTCTGACCGAAAGTGCATCGGCCTGGTACGCCGACGCGGGTTAGCGAGATGCCAAAATCCCAATAATTGGGGGCAAAAGTGCGATTTTTCCCATGGAGTTCAGATTCACCCTGCACCTTCGGCTCAGGGGCTTGGTACAGAGGTCAGATACTCCGCACTGTGGGGACATGGTATTTCCAGTATTAAGTAGAAGCAACGTTGCACTAAACTCTGTTTTTTTCAGGAAATTGGTGAAACGACGCGGAGCATGAGTGATACACATAAATCCCTTTACTGCAGTCACTTTCGAGCTTAGCATAAGTAATCCAAATCTAATCTGTAATGCATCTCACCCGCAGAAGGTGGCTCATGTACCGATGGATTCAAAAGGCACTATTCGCAACTCTAATCTTGCTGCAATTATCCAGTAGCAATTTAGGCTTTGGTTATAGTATCGAGGCGAATAATAAACTGGGCTTGGGCTTACCAGATCAGACGGTAAGCTTTTCGGGTGATGCTGCTGACGCCCCTCCTGCTATTTGGAGTGTATTTAATCCTGGTGGTCGTTGTAGTGTAACTGCCGCTGGAGCAGGATTCTCTTACAGTCATAGCAGAACGAATGGAGTGTCCGGTTTACTTTCTGGAGTTGCGTCGACGCAAGGCGCAGAGTTCAATTTAGTAGATAACCTAAATCTCCTGAATGCGGCTAATTCTGGTGCAAATACATTTGAATTTCTTGTGCATTTTGAAACTAAAGTTTCGACTTACGCTCCTGATCGTCCCGGTTTTGGGTCTTTCGACGATGCACAAGTGCTTTTGGATGTCAATGTTTATGGGCCAGGTTTTTCCAATAGTGAGACAGGATTTCACTCGCTAAGCGAGGGGAGTTTGGAAAGCCAAAGTGGTCTGTATGTTGGTTTACCCGATGCTGGTGGCGAACTAGACTTTACAGTTCCCGGGTCTATTACTGTGACGGGCAGCGGGAGTACGATTAACTTTGGGATTGATACGTGGGTTTTCACTCAGTCTCGTGGGTCTGGAAACGCAGGAGTTTACGTGCAACTTGCCGATGTTCCAATCACACGCTCAGATGGGACGACACTAGAAAGTCTAGGAATCAGTCATAACTTTATCCCTGATCCAATATCGGCGAATGGGTTTGCATGCAACCTCGGATTTAATTTATGGGATGTCGCAGCTCTTACCATTAATCCTATCGTCTTTGCTGGAGGCGGAAATATCGCATCCGCCAATCTATTTGGTGTAGGGGATGGTGGTTTTAGTAGCGTGGGTGTGTTTGATGTTGATGCAAACGGTGAGGTACTAGCGCCAATTACGACTGAAGTGGTAGAATCTTCAACAGATGGCCTAACCATACTTGGTACGGATTTAGACGGCAACTTGCTTCTTTCGGCACCAACAGGGACGATAACAGCTGGAGTCACTCTTGAGAGCCTCTTTAGTTCTTGGACTGTAGCAGGAGCATTAGACACACCAGAAAACTTTCTGCTGGACCCCACAGTACAAGCAGTGTTGCTTCAACCCATCCCACCGATGGGGTCAACGGCAGTTTTAGATATCGAGCTCTTTTCTTTTGATCTATTTTCTGGCGTTTCATCTGTTTTCGGAGGTGCTGAACTGTATGAAACACATGCTGGTGATTTTGACTTAGATGGCGATGTTGACGAGGTAGATCTTCAAACCTGGGAAAGTGGATACGGGGATACGCCCTTCGCAGCCTATCAAGACGGAGACTCAAACGCTGATGGCTCAATCGATGGTTTCGATTTTCTGATTTGGCAAAGGAATTTTGGGATTCCACTTCCTACTGTGGCTGCTTCAGCTAGTGTACCAGAGCCCTCTACGCTACTGCTGGCTAGCCTCTCAGGGTGCACTTTCTTACAACGAAGACGACGAGGTTACCTCGCTGAGGTTGCACCTACCTCAGCGAGTTCGGGGGTGACTTTTCTGGGGGTGTGACGACCAACGGAACAGAATCATACGCTAAGCACGTTTCCAGGCTGAACTTTCCCGAAAACGATGCATGATGATGCCGTCACACCTATAAAAAACGCCGAGGATTTCAGTCCACAGCGTTTGAAACTTTCCCTAAAAGGGTCATTCCTAGGAAAGTCTGCGTCTGACACTTACTCCCAGTCCTGACGCCATTAGCAAGAGGCACCAGGTCGATGGCTCTGGAATAACGTTGAACTGAAAGTTAGGAGCAGTGAAATCTGTTCCGCCTGTCTGTACATTTGGCGCGGGAAAAACAAAACCAGGTCCGTCGCCTGCTCTGCCGCTATATTCCACAAAAGGGTCGGTCGTTATTGAAGTGCTACCTTGCAAAAAGAGGTCAAGGCTACCATCGCCAAAATGGGCACCGACAACATAACTACCAACAGGTAGCTGTACGCTCGGTACATTGACGTAGCGGTAATTGCCCAGTAGTGAGCCACTTGTCCCACTTGGTACAGTTGCAGAAGCTACTAAATCTCCTGCGGATGTCCAGATTCCTACGTCGTGAGCTTCAGCTAGTCCATCTTGGTTAGAATCGAAGAAACCAAGTCTTCCCAATGTTACCTCTGTATTTAGGTCGAATGCCCAGCCTAAGGTCTGGTTAAACTGAGAGTTCTGCAGGGTGCCTCCTGTTTCGCTCACTAAAGCTTCCGTCGCGTATGCACTCAGAGGTGTCAAGCAGAGTGAAGCGAAAAGCACGGTTAGTGCTAAAATGCGAAGATGTGTCATCTGTGTCTCCGGATGCTAAGTCATAGTCCTAGGCGAAAGAGAAGAGTACCGAACGTAATCGCCAGTTATCGGACGAAAGCCCTCGGCGATGTGGAACCCAGATTGTAAGGGCGGGACTCTGGCAAATCAAGTAATCTGGGAAAGCCTTGATTCCTAGAGGTTTCCGGGGTTCTCAGGCCTTAGCGTATAACCCTGTTCCGTTGGTCGTCGCACCCCTTCTGTGGTCGGCTGTGCACGCCGCCGCACGAAAACGGACGATACAGCGGGGCTTTATCGAGCCGCAATCCGCCGTCTGCTCATTACCAAGCAGAAGGCGGCTAGGGCTAGAGTGCAGGCGGTCGGCTCTGGCACCGAAGCAGCACTCAGAAAGTTTGGATCTGGAGCCCAAGCATCTAGCAGGATGCCCAAGTCGAGGCCGTCTACTGGGTCGCTGCTGTTGAGTTCGCCGCCGGAGGGTGGAAGCCAATGCCATCCCAGTTGATCAGCAGGATGCCGAGGTCGAGGCCATCGACGAAACCGTCCGTGTTTAGGTCGGGCCACGCGGGTGTCGATGTCGTTACGGTCAACAGCGTGTAACCTGTTAAATCGTATGCGGTGAGGTAGCTTAGAGTGTAGTCATGATTTGACAGGCGAAAATGTTCTCCGTGAGTATCCGGCGTCTCTGCAATGTCGCAAGTGCAAGAAGGAATGTTGGGCGACAGAGATCAAATAGGTTGAAGCTCTTTGGTTTCTTTTTGCAGGTCATTGTCTACAGCTGCTTGGTTGTAGGTTGGGGCAATGAAAGAAGAGGGAGGGGCTCGGCCCCTATGCAACTTGTCTGATGGCCTTATCTCTGGCTGCATCTCGCATAGCTTAAAGCGACAATACTGAAACAAGCAAGACATAACGCAGTTGGTTCAGGAACGACGGTCGATGTGGCTACAATAGACTGTGTTAAACCAAAGTTTCTTTGCCAAGACAGGAAATCAATTCCGTCTACTACACCATCAACGTTAGCATCCCCATCTTGGAAGGTGGCGTACGGCTGCTTCCCATAGTTGCTTGCCCACGTATCCAAGTCTATTTCGTCGACATCGCCATCCAAGTCGAAATCTGCTTCAATCGCTTCAGTTACCGTTCCATCTCCAAATGTGGAAGCTAGTTCTGTTGCTTGGTTGAATGAATAAATCTCAACATCTAGGGGAATGCCAGAGCCCATTACCGGTAACTGTGATAGTAGAACAGTCTGAACTAGAGGGTCTAACAGAAAATCAACAGGTGAAGTTAGAGCATCGACCACTGTCCAGGTTCCGAAAAGAGAAGAGAATGAATCTCCATTGCTGACCGCACCTGCTGGGACGGACAAAAGAAGATCACCATTTAGGTCAGTACCGAATACTACAAGTCCATCCGATGCTGCTTCAGCTAAGTCCGTGGGTATTGGGACAGTAACCTCACCATTTGTGTCGACATCCAATATACTCAAGCTATTTAAACCACTTGTCCCAAAAGTGAATAGGTCAGCTGATCGCATATTACCACCGTTTGAAAACACGAACGGATTTACCTGTATCTTCATCACATCCCACAAATTGAATCCACTTCCACTGCCGCAACCAGGCAGCGCATCTATTGATACCGGAGGGGGAACGAACTCGTAGCTGATGCCAAGACTCTCCAGCATGGCTCCGTCTGAGCGAGTGATGGGAACGTTTGCCAGTTGCACATAGATTCCTGCGTGTCCAGTTCCTTGGCTCCACGCTTGGGTGAATACATTTGTAGAGACAGTCAATGAACTGCCGCTCCCGGTCGAGGTCAGTGAACCAGGCATTGTTACATCTAACGAACCTCCATTCAAGGGTAGCCCGATAAACGTTCCCGATTGATCAAAAATCATGCCATTATGAAGGTCTTGCTGCCCAGATTCTTCATTACTAAAGTCGGCGCCAGTAACGTTGATAGACATTCCTGCGATGGCAGCATCAAAGCCCTGGCCATCTGGAGCTTGCGTCTCCATGTAGACTTCAAAGTGCATTAGGAAGTTGAATTGATTAGAACCGGTTTCAATTGACGTAAGCAAATTAAAGTCATCAATAATTCTCAACTCAGCCCATCTTGATGTTGCATTCCCGTCTATGAGGCCGGGCTGACCTGCTGAATGGCTGATGCTGGAAGAAAAACCGGCTCCTGCACCATTGATAACACACCTGCCGTTACTATCGCTTTTACGATGTCCCAGCGCAACAGGAGCATCTGCAACATCACCGGAATACAACACAGTATCATATGTAATAGTACCAACTCTGGAATTTGCCTGTATCTGGTAAGCATGAACAGGGGCGCTAGACAGAACCAAGGTCAATACTGCAAGTGTTGCTGAGGAGGATTGGCGAGTCATATCAATTCCTTGTTACTTATAGCGAGATTTCCCATTTGGAATTGCCTGGAACTACTCCAGGCACGGAATGTCGCCTATTACAACAGCACGTCCCTAGTATCCGCGAAATGCCCGGATGATGCCAGCAAGTTTACCTGCATTGGAGGGCGCAAACACCCAAATTCGGCCAAACGCTAACGGACAGCGGTGTATCTGACTTCAGCAGATAGCCCCCGAGCCGAAGGTACAGAGGTGATTCCGACCGCCATGGGAATGTCGCATATTTGCCCTCAATTATTGGGATTTTGGCACCTCGCTAAGACGCGTCGGAGTACAAGGCCGATGCAGATTGGGAAATTCGCTAAATCCCCTCGGATTCATCGTCCTGGGCACTTTGAGTGCCGCTACAAATCCACAAAACGTCCGTATTGGGACACTTCTCATGCTGGCCACCCCGTAAACACTTACTTCAGCGCGACACATCTAAATTGGCCACCGTTTTCCTTAAAGCTGTTGACACACACAAACCAATATGTTACTTTTTAGTCACGTATTGGCGGCGGCCGTTGGAGGCTGTTTTTTTGCTTGTTTTACGATGTTTGTTATGAGGCACGGTTTATGAATCTTGAAGAATTAACCCTGGATATCGAACAACACATTGACGTGAATGCCCCGATTGGCGAGGTGTTCGATGGCGTCGTGAAGCAGTTCGGCGAGCGGAGTGCCACACCCGACGGCAGCCCGATGCCGCTGGTGCTCGAAGAATTTCCCGGCGGACGCTGGTTTCGCGATTTGGGTGGCAACACGGGCCACTTTTGGGGCACAGTCCAGGTGATCAAACCGCCACAACTGCTCGAGATCAGCGGGCCGATGTTTATGTCGTATCCGGCAGCCAATCACATCCAGGTTCGCCTGGAAGAGCAGGGCGGTGGCACCCGCGTCACACTTCGGCATCGGGCACTGGGACTTATCGAAGAAAATCACCGCACGGGCGTGAACAGCGGCTGGCAAAACTATTTAGTAAGGATCAAATCCCATTGCGAATAAACGTTCGCAGAAGATTAAACATTCACAAAAGCTTGAGGCCATGGACGATTCTCTCGAAGCGGTGTGGAAGGCACTCAGCGACGCCACGCGGCGCGAGATTCTCGATCTATTGCGGACGGGCCCCAAAACTACTTCGGAGATCGTCGAGCAGTTTTCGCATCTGACACGCTTCGGGGTGATGAAACACCTGGACGTGCTGCGGACCGCCGGCTTGGTCAATACGCGAGCCGAGGGCCGACGACGAATCAACTCGCTCAATGCCGTGCCAATACGACAAATTTACGAGCGTTGGGTCAGCAAATTCGAAGAACAGTGGGCTATCCAACTGATCGCCCTGAAAGATTCGTTAGAAAAAAAGTAGCCCAAATAGTACACAAGCGTTCAGTTCAGAAAGATAAGAACCACGGATGACACGAGTTTTCACGGATCAAGCGCTCTGTTGAACGTACCCTGTCGTTCATTAGACGAATGCGAGACCAAGGAATGTATTTATACCTGGAATCCGTGAATATCTGTGTGATCCGTGGTCGCAACCTTTTGTAAACGTACTAATTCTTACTACAAGTTTCCCTTCCACCACTTTTTTGAGGCATGAAGAAATGAACACAAGAGACTTTATCAAACTGTCGCTAGAAATGAGCAAAGGCTGGATTTCCGGTTTGCTGGCTGACATGCAAGACCAGCCGACAACGCAGCCGACATCCAACGGAGGCAACCATCCGCTCTGGATTCTCGGCCACGTGGTGCAAGCCGAGTCGTTTCTGCTCGACGAATGTATTCAGGGCAAACCGAATCGCTTCCCAGAACTCAAAGAGCTCTGCGGCATCGGCAGCGTGCCCCAAACCGATGCGTCGAAGTATCCGTCGATGGACGACATGTTCGCATCATTCGAACAAGTGCGCGGCGACGTAATTGCGTTGCTCGACACGATTGGCGAAGACGACCTGGACAAAGCGACAGCCGCCCCCACGGAATTTGCGGATTGGTTTGGCACCTACGGCCAATGCTTTTCCGCTATGATCGTCCATCCCTCGTTCCACGCCGGACAAGTTTCCGACGCCCGCCGCGCGGCAGGACGCGGTCCGCTGATGATGTAGAGGGAAAAAATTGAAGCACGGCTTGTTAGCGCCGGCCAAAACGGTTCGGCGCTAACCAAGCCATGAGCAATGCAATCGACCCGCAAAGCGACATGGTTCCAGGTTCCGGCACGACCGTAAAACCAATATCTCGCAAGGATTGGACCGTCGTGTTGCTCAAAAAGGGCTCGCCAAAGTCGGGGTCGAGCGCGCCGGTCATCAATTCCAATGCCGAATCGCGGCCCATGGGATCTAAAATCCCCGTGCGCGGATCGAGGCTCCAGGGATCGCTAGGATTGCCCTCCTGGCTGCTGCTGCGCATCAATTGATTCCAGTGTGTATTCTGTGTGCCGCTGCTGCCGGCTAATTCCACCGGCACAAAGGTTGCCGCGGCGTCGAACTCGCCCTGGTAAGCGGCCACGCCAAATGGCCCCGTGTACTGGCCAGTCGTGACCACATAAACACCGTTGGCCGTCCACTGCGTGCCGATGCCCAACACGTGGCCCATCTCGTGTGCCACAATATCGTCGAGAAAATTGGCGCCCTGAAATTCCGTATTGGGCGGCGTCGGCCCCGAGCCGTCCCAACTGAAAAAAGTATCGACCACTGCCGGATTGACAAACAGATTGCCAGCCGTGGAAAGCAGAAACCCACCCTGCGAGGTACTCGCGCTGGGCGACGCGGCAGCAAAAGCTGATCCTGCCTGCACATTGATGGAAATCCCAGTGAGACTGATCCCCGGTTGATAACCGGTGACAGCATTTTCCCAAAGCACTTCGGCGCTAGCCAAAGCCACGCCAAGCTTCTGCTGTTGGCTAACTGTGAAACCGGTGGGATTGATGGTGAATGTCAAATCGAACTGGCCACGCACCGTGGGCGCGTAGCCAAGCAAAATAAGTAGTGTTGTGCAACATGAAATTGAATATCGAAACATCGGGGGACTCCCTAATGGCAGTGAGGGTTAAAAAACAGCGCATCGGGAGTCCAAAGAACACCCGGCGAAAATCTCCACGACAAGTTCCACCGTGGAGGCTGAAAAGAAGGGCACACAGAGATTCCGTGTGTTGTGTGCCGACTAAGAGTTTTTTCGCACGAGCAAAAAACCTGATTTCGTCTATTGTGCCCCAAATATTGACTTGCTTCTATTGTATTTTGAAATCACACGTTCGGCAAGAAAATAGTGGAAAACAAGCATTTCAGGCGATTCTCGCCCGCGATTTGCAGGAAAAACTGCTCAAACACGAAAGATGGGTGCCGCCGTAGGATGGTGCCGCTAGGCCCATTGTTCCGAGGGATTCTGAACCGAACGAATCAATGGGCCGCCGCTTCGCTTTGGCCCACTCGACTATTGTATCGTAAACCAAGCCCCCGTAGGCGACCTAGCAAATGTAACGAGTATACCAAGCGCTACTGAAAATAGAGCCGTTGCGATGAACATCGAACGCAAACTGAATCGCCACTTTATCCAGGAGAAAGATATGGAGATCGCGGTCAGCAGTACGGGGAACCAATGTGGTATCGCTATGAACCGGAGTCCGGACGAAGACAAGCTAAGATGAAAACCGAAGATAGTACTTTCACCGAGATTTTGTTGCAGCCAAAATGCTTTACTGATCGGATAGCTATCCACAAACCATTTTGCCAATTGGCAACTGTCACCAATAATCTCTATGGAATGCACGGTGAGCACACCGTTCATTGATCCTGCAACGAAGCCTCTCTTATCAGTGATGCCCCACACCAGCCCTTCCTGCCACGAATAACTTCGTACCCATAATACTATCAACACACTGCACACAATCAGACACACCGCAGACACGAAGAATTGCAAAACTCGGAGAAATCGTATCCGAAACATTTTGTTTGCTGTTCAAATGTGCTTGATTCCTGGCCAAGAGATTGTCGCATTAAACACCCGACACTGGAAACTGTCCGAGAAGGTGCATTACCGACGAACTCGCTGATACAGAATACTTTGTATACCACAACAAGAGTTACGGCCCTAGGTCTGGTTGCGAAGTGCCGTCGGGTGCGGGTGTCAGCGACAGTCGTTCGAGGTTGACGTTGCCACCGAGTGAGCATATTCGAGCGATTGTCAGTCCGCCGCGGCGGAAGAGGGAAACACGGTCGTTTCAGAGATTTGCCTCCTGTCGCAAGCGACACCGACACGTGTCCGACGACGCCAATCCGATGGCAAAGCTGGTTGCGGACAAGTGTCGGTGCTATCCTACCCGATTGCAGAATGCGGAATGATTGCTGGTCACTCTGCGTCCCCAAATCCGAATCCCATTCACCCGACGCTAGCGCGTTCGGCTCACGATTGATCGCCCATGCCCCGCACACGTCTTGCCCCTTCGCCAACCGGTGCTCTGCACCTGGGGAATGCTCGCACCTTTCTGGTGAATTGGGCCCTGGCTCGGCAGCGGGGTTGGCAGATTGTGTTGCGGATCGAAGATCTTGATGGGCCGCGGTTCAAAGAGGGTGCTGCCGAGCGGGCGATTGAGTTGCTCGGTTGGCTCGGCATGGATTGGGACGAGGGGCCATACTTTCAGCGATACGATCTTGCGCCCTACCAAGAGGCAACTGTTCGGCTGGCAAACGCACGGCAGGTTTATCCTTGTCGATGCACGCGGAAAGAAATCGAGCTGGCAAGTCTCTCCGCACCCCATGGCGATCAACACGAGTTGCACTACCCGGGCACCTGCCGACCAGATTCAGACGTTCCGGTTAATACCGACCTGCTGGGCACAACTGGCGTTGCCTGGCGAGTGCGGGTGCCGTCGGGGGCTACGAATTTTGTCGATGCGTTTTGCGGCGCGTATGAATACGACGTTGGCAAAACGGTCGGCGATTTTCTCGTCGGCACAAAACTCGCTTTGCCCAGCTATCAGTTGGCGGTAGTGGTCGACGATGCCCGACAAAGGATCGATGAAGTAGTTCGTGGCGATGATCTGCTCTCGTCGACTCCCCGACAAATGCTGCTCTACAAACTGCTCGGCATTGGCCCGTTGCCAACCTATACGCATTTGCCGCTGGTTGTTGGTCCGGATGGAAATCGGCTCGCCAAGCGGCATGGCGACAGCCGGATCGCGCATTATCGTGAGGAAGGAATCACAGCGGAACGGATTGTTGGATTGCTTGCCGAGTGGTGCGGCTGCGGACCGCGCCGAGAAATGATCTCCGGCGAGTTTCTCGCTTCGTTCGATCTGGCAAAAATGCCCACGGAGCAAATCACCTTTACGCCAGCGGACGAGGCCTGGCTTACAGAGAACTAGAGTATTGGTAATAATTCAGCCGAATGGGAGCAATAGAACGCGGATGCACACTGATTGAGCGGATCAACGCAGATTCGCAAGATATTTTGTTATTCTTTAAGCCGACTTTGGTCGCCAGAGTTCATCTCGGTTCGGTCGTTCAAATCCGTGAAGATCGGCCTAATCGGCGTTTATCCGTGTTCTACTCCTGCAGTCGGCTGAAGTGTCACGAATTTTATTTTTGGCTGTTTGCGCGGGCGGTGCGCCAGAGAGTTGCCAACACGCCGATTAGCGAGTTGGCGCTGCACTTTCGGTAGGGAGAATCGGCCGGCAGGTCGCGCATCAATCGGCGATGGGCGGTGGGCAGCGCGTGGTAGGGCATCGTGGGAAAAATATGGTGCAACGCGTGATAACGCAGCCCAACCGGTGCCCAAAGTTCGCCCGAAAATGGGTTCTTTGGGAAATCGACCGAATCGAGCATCTGCTCAACAAACGTCATTTGTGTGCCGTCGTTCGTCCACCGATGGGCCCCCAGTGTGCGGACGTTGTTGATCGCCACAATAAACACGCCCGTCAAATACGCGTGCAACAAAAAGGTGAGTGGCATCGGCTCGTCGAATACCAATCCAAACGAAGTCGTCATCCGCAAGCCGAGAAACCAGATCCACACAAAGCAGCCAAATTCCTGCAGCTTCATAATCCGCCGCGTGCGCAGCGTCGGCAATGGTCGAATGTAGGTCGGGTCCATGATCATCGACGAAGCGTGTTGATGCACCCACACTCGCAGCCGAGGACTAAACCATGTCAGCGGCGTCAGCACTCCGAACCGCACGATGGCCAAGATCGGAATCACCAGCACTTGCGAGAGGTAGAACACAATCTGCCAGGCCGGCAATCGTGCCAATGGAATGTATTCCCCATCTTCCTTCGTGCCATAGTGCTTGCGGCGATGGTGATCGATATGCGTGTAGTAAACGAACGTCGGCACTAAAAAAGGAATCCCGCAGAGTAAATTCCACACAATGCGGAAGACGGTAAACTCCCCGGCACGGATGTGGATGAGCTCGTGGATAAACAGCGCGCAACGATAATAGAGCAACGAGGAAACCACAAAGCAGACGATTCGCAGGGGCCAATGCCAAGCCGGATCAGCAATAAGATTCTGCGGAAACTCGACTAAGGTGAACGCCGCCACGCCAATCGTCCAACTCAAGAGAAAGTCGGTCCAGTAGATCCAAGGATTGGGTGTAAAGAAGTCGCCCACAATACTGCGGGCCTCGGAAAGCGAGAATTCCCCGGGGCCAGCTTCCTGAGTGGTCGCGGACGATTCCATGGATGGTTCGACAGTTTGCGACACCTCGGTCTTCTCCCGCAGCTTGAAATATCAGAGTACGCGCCGAGGCCAGCAGCACGATTTTTGGCAAGCAAAAGCGATCGACCCGAACGTACCTCTTGGGGTCGCTTAAGCAAATCTTCCCTCGGGAACCGAGTTTATCGCGAAAGGTGATCCGTGGCTAGTCAAACAACCGGTAGATGGTGTCCTAAGAGGTATGTTGTCGCTCGCCTGAGGAATGACCAAGCCCTAATGACCAATGCCCAATGCGGAGATTTCTTGGTCATTGGACATTGGGTTTTGGTCATTTTTTGCTCGCAACATATCAACTGGGAAACTACCAACCCGCCAGGCAGCTTGTTGCTCTGCAACAGGGGGGATAAACTGAGTGGTCCTAAACACTGTTCCCTGCTTTATTCGCTGCTCTGACTTACTCCCCATGGCAAGAGTCCAGCCGACCTGACCAGAAGTTTTTCTCGTGCACGAAGTCGTCATCACCGGAATCGGAATTGCCTGCCCGCTGGGCCTGGGCCGCGAGGCGGTTTGTGCGGCAATCGCGGAAGGCCGCAGCGGAGTGCGCAGATTGCCTTGGCTCGTTGAGGCAGAATATCCGATTCCCATCGGCAGCGAAGTCCCCGAATTCGAGCCTAAGCAGTACGTCAAACCGCGAAAAAGCTTGAAGGTGATGTCCCGCGAAACCCAATTGGGCTTCACCGCAACGGAATTGGCTTGGTCCGATGCTCGGCTGGAAAGCGATGCGATCGACCCCGAGCGACTGGGAGTCATCTCCGGCGCCAACATGTTTCGCGCGGAACTCGGCGAATTGATCGATACCTACAAAGCGACAAACAACCAGGAGTCGTTTGATTTCAGTCGCTGGGACAAGGGAATGCGGGAGATGTTTCCGCTCTGGTTGCTCAAGTATCTGCCGAATATGGCGGCCTGCCATATCGGAATCGCACACGACGCCCGGGGGCCGGTAAATTCGATTGTCGAGGGCGACGTTTCCTCGTTGCTGGCCCTTATCGAAGCAACCGACGTGATCGCCCGAGGCCATGCCGACGTGATGCTTACCGGCGCGACCAGTACGATGCTCTCGCCAGTCGACTTGGCCTGGCACGCCGGCGCGCGGATGTCGCGCAATGTCGAACATCCTGCCAAGGCGTGTCGTCCTTTCGACGCGGCGCGCGACGGAACCGTGGGAGGCGAAGGAGCAGTCATGTTCGTCCTCGAAAGCCGCTCCCATGCCGAAAGCCGTGGCGCCAAAATCCAAGGACGCGTGCTGGGTTACGGCCGGCGCTGCGAGCCATGCATCAACGGCAAAAAGCCCACCGGTCGTGCAATCGGGCAATCGATCGAAGCAGCCCTAGCGATGAGCCATGTCCCCGCTGCTGAAATTGGACACGTCAATGCCCATGGCCTCGGCACGGTAGAAGACGACGTGATCGAAGCCCGCGCGATTCGAGACACTTTGGGAGACGTGCCGGTCACGGCCCCGAAAAGCTTTTTCGGAAATCTGGGCGCGGCCGGCGGCGGGGTCGAGTTGGCCGTGAGCCTGCTGGCGTTCGAACAGGGATTCGTGCCACCCACGTTGAACTACACTCAGCCCGATCCCGAATGTCCGGTCAATGTAGTTGCTGCGTCCGAGCCGCCCCGATCGCCTGCGGTGTTGGCGTTGAATCACAAACTCACGGGTCAAGCGGTTGCGCTGCTGATCTCCGCGGACTCGTAAGGCACGCATCCAATGCAACCACGACGCAAACTACCTCGCGAAGACCAGTGGGGGGAGCTTTATCCCTTTGCGTCGCATTTCCTGGAGCAAGACGACGGCCAGTTGCATTACGTCGACGAGTTGCCCGGCGACCAGTCGACGAATGAGTTGCCAACGCTGTTATTTGTGCATGGCAATCCGACTTGGTCGTTCCACTGGCGGAAGCTGATTCTTGCCTGTCGCGAACAATTTCGGTGCGTTGCGCCCGATCATCGGGGCTGCGGGTTCAGCGATTTGCAATCCAGGCCGCTACGGCTGGAAGATCATATCGACAACCTCGTGCAACTGATCGATTCGCTCGACTTACAGCGCATCACCTTGGTGGCACACGACTGGGGCGGGGCGATTGGTTTGGGGGCCGCATTGCAGTGTGCCAATCGGTTTGAGCGGCTGGTGCTGACGAACACGGGTGCGTTCAAACCTTGGTTTATTCCCTGGCGGATTCGCGTTTGCCGAACCCCCATCCTGGGAAGATTGGCAGTGCAGGGGGCCAACGCGTTTTCCCGAGCCGCGCTGCGAATGACCTTGTCCCGCAGGGCGCGGCTCGACCCGCGAATCGAGTCCGCCTATTTGGCGCCCTACCACGATTGGAAACACCGCGAAGCCGTCTACCAATTCGTGCGTGATATCCCCCTTTCTTCCCGACACCCCACTTGGAAAACTTTGGCCAATATCGAAGCCAACCTGCCCCGATTTGCGGATTGGCCTAAGCTGTTGATTTGGGGAATGCGCGATTGGTGCTTCACGCCGGAATGCCTCGAAAAATTTGCCGAAGTCTGGCCTGCGGCGGAAATCTGTCGACTCGACGACGTCGGCCATTGGGTCGTGGAAGACGCTCCGGAAGAAACCGAGGCAGCCCTTTGTCGTTTTCTCGCACAAACGGGCAAGACTGCTGCGAGCACCTCGCCATGATCTCGCTCGATACCTGCGTCACCTTGGCCTGCGATTGGGAAACCACCGCCCCCAAGCCGGGAAACGTCACCCGCGGCGCAGACTTTCACGATCTCACTTATGTCGATTTTCTGGTCAGCGCAGCGGTTATCGGACCAATTCTCGATGAAGCAAACGAACAGGGCGTGGGCCGCACGTTGCTGGCTGCGGTACAGGCAACACGAGCTGCCGTGGGAACAAACACGAATTTGGGAATCCTGCTACTGCTAACGCCACTATGCGCAGTGCCGCTTAACAAACCGTTGGCAACTGGGGTTTGCGGGATTCTCGGTTCGCTGACTAGCAAAGACACAAAACTCGCCTATCAAGCCATTAGCACTGCCCAACCGGGCGGCCTGGGTAAGGTCGACCAGGCCGACGTAAATTGCTCCGAGCCACCTTCTATTTCCTTGGTCGAGGCAATGCACATGGCTGCCGAGCGCGATCTGATCGCCAGGCAATACACCAACGGTTTCCAGCAAGTGTTTCAAATGGCCGATTGGATCGAGTCGGGCACTCGGCAAGATTGGTCTCTAAGCGAGGCGATTGTCCACGCCTTTCTGCAATTGCTGGCCGAGTATCCCGACAGCCTGATTGCCCGCAAACAGGGCGACGACCTTGCCCGGCAGGTGTCGCTCCGCGCTGCTTCCGTTTTGGCATCGGGCAACCCCGGCGAAGAGCCCTACCGGCAAGCTGTGGCAGATTTGGACTTCTGGCTACGAAGCGATACCCAATCTCGCAACCCGGGCACGTCTGCCGACTTCGTTGCCGCGGGTCTGTTCGTACTATTACGCGAGGAACGTCTGGCTCTTCCCGTACAGTTTTATCCACAGGAATAAAACCGCCAAGGACGCTAAGGAGTTGTTTATTAATTCTATAAGTCTTTACTCCCCGTCGCTTTTCAGTGGCAGTTCGTTTACTTGGACAATAAATTTCCCTAGTATTTCTTGGCGCTCTTGGCGGTTCTCTTTTTCAGTTTTAGTAATAATCAATCGGCATTTGCCCCCGAACAGGCTTATCCCCTAAGATTTCCCCATGAAAGAAACTTATCACATCCGCATCGAGAAGCCGCACCTTGTTTTCAGCGCGGCACACTTCATCACCTTTGACGGCGATGTGTGTGAACGACTCCATGGGCACAACTACCATGTGACCGCCGAACTCCATGGCCCATTGGACGAAAATCACTACGTGGCTGACTTCATTGCCGTACGTGATGCGCTGCAAACGATCGTTGCTGCCCTCGACCACCGAATGTTGCTGCCAACAAAACATCAAACGATTCATGTCATTGAGCAAGAACGCGAAATCGTAGTTTCGCATGGCGAACGTCGCTGGGTCTTTCCAAAAGAGGATTGCGTACTGCTCCCTGTTGCCAACACGACAGCCGAATTGTTGGCGCGCTATTTGGGCGAGCAATTGCTAGAGGCGCTTCGACAACGTCTGGGTTTTTCCCCCCAGAAGATTCAAATCGCCGTCGACGAATGCGACGGCCAGTGGGGCGTTTGCGAGCGGGTTGATCCTTAAATCAGCGAAATCTGTGGCGCAATCGGTACAACCATACCTCACTGCAAAACTTGGGTATATCCTTGGTTTGACCCCCGCAGTAGGTAACCTAACCTTTGAAGAGTCGCCCACCGAGACACTCCGCTTGGCACTTGGCACCAAGGTTATCTTGTTGGCTTAGAGATCAGGAAAACAGAGACCATGAAAGCTGAACACATCAATCCATTTTTGCGGTCGGTAGTCAACACTTTTAGCACCATGCTCAGCTGCGAAGCACGGCGTGGTGAAATAACACTTGCGAAGTCAAATACGCAATCCTATCCCATCAGCGGCGTCATCGGTCTCTCGGGAAAAGCAGCCGGCACCGTGGTGATCAACTTGTCTCAAGAAGTTGCACTCAAAGCAGCCTCAGCCATGTTGATGACTGAATTGACCTCGCTCGACGACGATGTGATCGACGCGGTTGGCGAGCTAGCCAACATGGTAGCAGGCCAGGCCAAAGCAGAACTGGAAGAGTACGAACTCAGCGTGAGCTTGCCCAACGTGATTACCGGCGGAGGCCATGAAATTCGATTCCCCTCCGATGCCCAGCCGATCACTGTGCCGTTCGACACCGATTTCGGACCCCTCTTGCTCGTGGTAGGTTTGATGCCTGTCTGCGAGCCAGTCAGTGCCTAGGGCTGCTTGTCTGCCTGACTGCAGTCGAAATCATTATCGAGTGCTAGCGTCAGCGGTAGATGCTTGCAGATCTGCCGCGCCCACCGAACGTCGGCATCGGCAAAGCCTGCTCAAGTTTCCCATTCTTATCGACCGATTCTTTCTACCAGGTGCAATACTCCAACTTGCGCCCGATCACTGTGCGCATCGAGACCCTACCCAGGGACGCAACCACGAACCTCGTTGAAGTCAGAGAATAAATGTCCGATCTTCATAAAGCTGCGATCCTGCTAACTTCGCTTCCTGAAGAAGAGGCCGTATCCCTGATGGGGCGTCTCGATCCTAAGATGGTCGAACAGGTTTCGATCGAAATCGCTCGGCTGAAGTCCGTTTCGGCGGATGAGGAACAACAGGTCATTACGCAGTTTGCAGAATCAAACCCTTCTGCCACCGGTTCCCATTCAGGCGGGCTCGATCGGGCAAAATCGCTAGTGCAAATGGCACTCGGCAAAAATGCCAGCGCGGCTTTGGACAACATCCGGCAATCGATCGAAGCGGTTCCATTTTCGTTCTTGCGCAACGTCGATAGTCAGAACATTCTCACTTACGTGATCGACGAACACCCTCAAACGATTGCCCTGGTGCTGTCGCATTTGCCTGCCTCCGCAAGTGCGGAAATCTTGGCTGGCTTACCTTCCGAAAGACAACTCTCCGTGGTGCAACGGATTGCTTCGATGGGCCAAACCAACCCGGAAATCATCGAAGAAGTCGAAAAGGGGCTCGAACGCCGCATGTCGAGCGTGATGAGCCAAAGCTTTGAAAACGCCGGCGGCGTCGGTGCGGTGGCGGAAATGCTCAACGTCTCCGATCGCGCTACCGAGCGCACCTTGCTGGAAAATTTGGCGCAGGACGATCCCGAGCTTGTCGAAGAGATTCGACGACTGATGTTCGTGTTCGAAGATATCGCACGGTTCAACGACAAGGACATGCAAGTGGTACTCAAAAACGTCGAGAATTCCCAATGGGGCATGGCACTCAAGGGAGCCAGTGCCGAACTCAAAGAGAAAGTCTTCGGCAATATGTCGCAGCGCGCAGGAGACATGCTGCGTGAAGAAATGGAATTCATGGGCGCTGTCAAAATTTCCGCCGTCGAGGCCAAGCAACAAGAAATCGTCGATATCATCCGCCGTCTGGAAGACTCCGGCGAATTGGAACTCAATACCAATGACGAAGACGAAGAGTTGATCCAATAAATGTGTGGATTGTGACGACAGTTCCGACGTTTGCGACTTTTCTTATTCCTCAAAGTGAAAAAAGAACCACGGATTACACAGATAAACACGGATAATTGGTGAAAAGCGATTTGGTAGGATTGCTCTTTCAAGTGAAAGTTTTTTCGGTGGAATTGAGCTGAAATCCACTACTATCAGTGTAAATCTGTGCTATCCGTGGTTAGTTCTATTTTTAGCCTGAAGTTATTCGCTCCCCCTTGAGCGACGCTCGATGCTTCGGCTAGCATGAACCGCTGACCACTCCAGCGGAGATGCGCACGATGCCCCCCACGCCAATGATGCAACAGTACCACGAGGCCAAACAGGCCGCGGGAGATGCGCTGTTGTTGTTCCGCATGGGCGACTTCTACGAGCTTTTTTTTGAAGACGCCAAAACGGCCGCGCGCGTGCTGGGCCTCTCGCTCACCAGTCGCGACAAAGGCGAAAACCCCATACCGATGGCAGGGTTCCCGCACCATCAGCTTGATGGGTACTTGGCAAAAATTATTTCCGCAGGGCTCCGCGCAGCAGTCTGCGAACAAATGGAAGACGCGCGGCAAGCCAAAGGACTGGTCAAACGCAACATCACCCGCATCGTCAGTCGCGGCACGATTACCGACGACGCACTGCTCGATCCGCAATCGTGCAATTTTCTGCTGGCCCTGGTCCCCGGCGAGCGTTGCGGATTGGCCTGGATCGATCTTTCCACCGGCCGATTCGAAGCAACCGTCGTACCGCAAGAAAAGCTAGGCGACGAATTGGCCCGTGTCGGCCCCGTGGAAATCGTGTTGAGCGAATCAGCCGACCCACTGCCTGCCGAGTGGACCGACGGACGCATGATCACGGTCCGCCCCGCTTGGGCGTTCGGCAGAGAGTCGGCAACCGCCGCTCTGGCCAAACATTTCGGCACGCAATCACTCGAAGGTTTCGGTTTTGTGTGCGAACCGTCGCCAACCGACGATGGCCCCGCGCTGCAAGCTGCCGGGGCTGTGCTCGACTATCTCAACGAAACGCAAAAGTCGTCGCTCTCGCATATCGATCGACTTGTGCCTTATCGTTCGACCGCGCGGTTAAAAATCGACGAAGCAACTCGCCGCAGCTTGGAAATCACACGAACCTTGCGCGACGGACGCCGTGAGGGTTCCTTGTTGGGGGTGATCGATCGTACGGTCACTTCGATGGGAGCCCGACTGTTGGGCGATTGGCTGGCCAATCCTCTGACTGAAGTGGCGACTATCGACGCCCGACTCGACGCGGTGGAAGAGCTGCATGCCCAGCCCTCATTAACTGCCGAGCTGCGCGAAGCGCTGCGAGCGATCTATGACGTCGAACGGCTGTTGGGCCGCGTGACCACAGGTCGGGCAACGCCCCGCGATTTGAGTTTTGTGGCCCGCACCTTGCGTTGCCTGCCCAAGGTAAAGGCCAAATTGGCTGGCAGAAAATCCTCACGACTTGCGCAGTTGGAGTCGCGCATCGATCTCTGTGCCGACGTGCGCGGCAAACTGGAGGCGGCGCTCGAAGACGATTGTCCGCTGACCAGCCGCGAAGGGGGTTACATTCGCGATGGTTTTCACGCTGAACTAGATGCCCAACGTGAACTGATGCGCGGCGGCAAACAGTGGATGGCCCACTACCAGGCCGAGGCAGTCGAGCGTACGGGGATCGCAAATATCAAAATCGGCTTCAACAAAGTGTTTGGCTATTACCTGGAAGTCACCCACGCCCATCGAGACAAGATTCCCGAAGATTTTATCCGCAAGCAGACGCTCAAAAATGCGGAGCGCTACATCACGCCAGAACTAAAAGAGCATGAAGAAAAAGTGCTCGCTGCCGAGGAGCTTGCTCAGAATTTAGAATTCGAACTGTTCGTCGAGCTGCGCGAATTGGTCGCCACCGCCGCACGCCGCTTGCAGGCGACCGCCGGCGCACTGGCCGAGTTGGACGTCCTGGCGTCGCTCGCCGAGCTAGCCCGCGCAAGAAATTACGTTCGCCCCCAAATGCTCGCCGAGCCGGTGCTGGAAATTTTCGAAGGTCGCCATCCAGTGCTCGACATCACCGAACCCCAAGGAACCTTCGTCCCCAACGGCGTCCAATGCGCAGCAGGCCCCTCACCCCTCGCCCCTCACCCCTCAATCCTCCTGCTGACCGGCCCCAACATGGCGGGCAAAAGCACCTACATCCGTCAGGTAGCACTGATCACTTGCCTCGCCCAAATCGGTAGCTTTGTTCCCGCAAGCCGCGCCACGATTGGCGTGGCCGATCGTATTTTTGCCCGCGTCGGCGCAAGCGACGATCTCTCGCGGGGCCGCAGTACGTTCATGGTCGAAATGACCGAAACAGCCCGCATCCTCAACACGGCCACCGAACGAAGTTTGGTAATCCTCGACGAAATCGGCCGCGGCACCAGCACCTACGACGGACTCTCGCTGGCGTGGGCGGTGGTCGAACATTTGCACGAGGCGATCGGCTGCCGCACGCTGTTTGCCACGCACTACCACGAATTGACCGACTTGGAATCAACACTCCCGGGACTAGCCAACCTGAACGTGGCAGTCAAGGAATGGGAAGGCCAGGTGGTGTTCCTGCACCAAATCGTCCCCGGCGCCGCCGACAAAAGCTACGGCATCCACGTTGCAGAACTCGCCGGCGTACCGCGCGCAGTAAACCAACGCGCCAAAGAAATCCTCGCGCAGCTCGAAGCGCAACACCAGAAAAGTGAGAAAGCAGAAGTGAGAAGTGAGAAGGAAAACAACCTTCCCCCTTCCGCCTTCCCACTTCCACCTTCCTCTCTCCCCCTTCCGCCTTTGCAAATGACGCTGTTCGAAACCATTGATCATCCGCTGATCGAAGAAATCCGCCAAACAGACCTCAACACCAAGACACCGCTAGAAGTGCAGCAGCTTGTGCAACAGTGGCAACAACAGTTGGCCGAAGCAAACGCACAAAGCAAACCGCGGTAGCCTTGCTGGTGTGTACGAGGTATAATTGCTCAGGGTACCATTCTAATCGGGGATAGTCATGTCGTCTGTGGAAGATCGTCTGAACGCTCTAGAGTCCGAAATCGATGTTTTGCGCCGTGAGCTCAAACACAATGTCGATTGGGTTACGCGCATATCTGGTTCCATGCGGGACTTTCCGGAGTTCGAAGATGTTCTCCGATTTGGTCGCGACTTGCGCCGATCCAACAACGGGACAGAACAATCTGACAACAATGGGCGTTGAGCGTGTATCTTCTTGACACCGATCACATAAGCATCATTCAGCGTCAAACCGAACCTGAATTCTCACGGTTCACAGCTCGAATTGAGTCACATCACTTGACCGATTTCTTTGTTCCAATTATCAGCTTTCATGAGCAGATCGTTGGTTGGAATTCCTATTTGAATCGTGCAACGAAACCTGAGGCAGTGGTTCGGGCATACGCTATGTTTCAAAACATCCTTGCAGACTTCTCTGCGATGAGGGTTGCGAGTTTTGATACCCCATCAGCGGAGCAATTCGAGATTCTCCGCTCAGCAAAAATTCGTGTCGGAACCATAGACTTGCGAATTGCCTCGATCGCACTAGCGAACCGCTGGACGTTATTAACTCGTAACACGGTTGATTTTGAGAAGATACCTGGCTTGCCAATAGAAGATTGGACACAATAGTCAAATCAAGTGTCGGTGGATTGTGCAACACATCCACCTTCCCCATATCAGCATAGCAGAGTTGGTGTTGGCTAAAACACTGTTGGGCAACATCGAACCGTGATGAACTCCAAATCCTCAATTTGCTTGTATCTGTGTGGGCTTTTTCTTTTTGCTTTGCTTGCTACCAGTGCAATTACTGTCGCGCCCGGCGGAGAGAGTGAATTAGCAGGCTTGATGGCGTTCAATGGCTTCTGCTTAGTCCTCTTTGGTTTTTTGGTGTTCGTTTTTCGGGGAAACAAGCCTCAGCAACCAAGCTGGGGATTGCGAGTATTCCAAGGAGTTGCTGTCGTGGCAACTTTCTTTGTATTGCTTGTTTGCATTGGTTGATTATTGCCTAACAATGCATGGTCGCTACAGAAAAAGTAGTGACTGCCGCCCCTATTCGCCAGAAACTGCCGGAGCTTCTTCTTCCGCAGTCAGCACCGCGAGCGTCTGCTGTAGTTCGCGGCGGGTGGCTTCGCTGTATTCGATGTCAAACCAGACGATTTTTCCAGCGGGATCGAGTACATAGATTCTCGGCAGGGCAACGCTGCCGACGGTGGCCAGCGCTTTGCCGTTGCTGTCGAGAAACGTGGGGAAGGTCGCTTTCGCGCGGTTGAGCGCCGTTTGAACTGCCCCCGCTGGCTGACGGACGGCTATGCCAAGAATGGCAACCTGCTCGGGATCGTGTTTTTCGGTTCCGTAGGCAATGAGATCTTCCATCGCGGAGCGCGCCATCCAGCGGTCGGGTTGCCAGAACAGTACGACGGTTGCTTGCTTGCCGTACAAGCTTGGCAACTTAGTCGAAGCACCGCCCAATTGGGGAAGTTCCAGCGCCGGCAGCAGCGCATCCACGCCGATCGTACACCACTGGCCGTGATACTTGGAAAGCCAAACCTGCGGAATCGTCGGCTGCGGCTCTTCGACAACCTCTTTACGCACGACATGCGGTTGTGGAAATGCAGCGACCGCAAGATCCGAAGAATCGTCACGCAATTCAGAAACCTCTACTTGGCCATCAGTCAAATCCAAGCGGCTCGGCACAGCAGACGACCTCGTACAACCCAAGCAAAGAGCGCACATCCCCAGCAACAAATTGAACCGACGCGAGCAGGTCATTCCTTTGATCAATGCAATCTCCCCTAACAACCAATCTCTTTATATCGGAAGGAATTTTAATAGCCACAAGAAACACAAAAATCACAAAAACAAACAGAAATCTATCGGAGTCAAGTCTTCATCCTCTTCGTGCCTCTTCGTGTTTTTTGTGGCCATTTCCACACACCCGTTAAGCGTCGATCTTCACACCGAGTTCTTTAAGCTGCTTTGCATCGACCGTGCCTGGGGCTTCGGTCATCAAATCGGTTGCTTTTTGCGTTTTGGGAAAAGCAATACAGTCGCGAATGTTTTCTAGTTCGCCAAACAGCATCACCCAACGATCGATGCCCAAGGCAATTCCGCCGTGCGGCGGCGCACCATACTGGAGTGCGTCGAGCAGAAAGCCGAACCGCTCTTTGGCCGTCGCTTCGTCGATTCCCAACAGCGAAAACACCTTTTGCTGAATTTCGGCATCGTGGATACGAATCGTGCCGCCGCCCGCTTCGCTGCCGTTGATCACCAGATCGTAGGCCTGCGCGCGACACTTGCCTGGATCGTCCTCCAGGTGGGCCAAGTCGCGCTCCAGCGGTGCGGTAAACGGATGATGCATCGCTTGCCAGCGCTGCTCGTCCTCGTCGAAATCAAACATGGGAAATTCCTCAACCCAGGAAAAGTGCATCTCCCCTGGCTTGGTGAGTTTCATCTCGCGAGCAATTTTGGTACGCAGCGCGTGCAACACTCGGCAGGTTGCCGCGAACTGGTCGGCGGAAAACAGGATCAAGTCGCCCGGCTCCGCCGCCATCCGCCCTCCAAACTCCGCGAGCAGTTCCTCACTGAAAAACTTCGCAATCGAGCCGCCCAGTTTGCCGTCCTCTTCCGCACGGAACCAGGCCAATCCCTTGGCGCCAAATTCTTTGACAAACTCGGTCAGCGCGTCGATCCCACGCCGGCTGTATTGGCTCAAACCATTCTTCACGTTGATCGCACGCACTCGGCCGCCGCTTTTGGCCACATTTTTGAACACGCCAAAATCGCTCTTGGCCGCCAGGTCGGTGCATTCGATAATTTCCAAACCGAAACGCAAGTCAGGCGCATCGTGGCCAAAACGCTCCATGGCCTCGTCGTACGTCATCCGCGGCAACGGCGTAGGGACATCGAGCCCAAGCTCTTCTTTGGCCAATCGGGCGACCAAGCCATCGATCACGCCAATCACGTCGTCGCTGTCGACAAACGACATCTCCAAGTCCAACTGCGTAAACTCCGGCTGGCGGTCGGCGCGTAAGTCTTCGTCGCGAAAACAGCGGGCTACCTGCATGTAACGGTCGAAGCCGGCAACCATCAGTATTTGCTTGTAGAGTTGCGGCGATTGAGGCAATGCGTAAAACGTGCCTTGGTTCACCCGGCTGGGGACCAGATAGTCGCGCGCCCCTTCGGGAGTGCTGCGGCCCAAGACGGGTGTTTCGATGTCGACGAATCCCTGCTGCGTGCAATGATCGCGCATGGTCTTGATCATGCGGGCGCGAAGCATCATGATGCGCTGCATTGCTGGACGTCGAAGATCGAGGTACCGATGTTTCAGCCGTAAATCCTCGCCGGGCAATTCTTGGCCATTGGGCACCACGGGCGGAACAAGGCTTTTGTTGAGAATTTGAAATTCTGTGACACGAACCTCTATCGCCCCTGTTGCCAACTTGGGATTGGCCATCCCCTCGGGGCGTTCGGCAACGTTGCCCACGGCTTTGATTACGAACTCCGACCGAAGTCCCTTGCTCGCCTCGATCGCATCAACAGGCGTATCGGGCGGGTTGAACACCACCTGCGTCACGCCATATCGGTCGCGCAAGTCGACAAACAACCCGCCACCATGATCGCGATAGCTATCGACCCAACCGCAAAGTGTAACGCTCTGGCCACATTGTTGTTCGGAAAGTTCGCCGCAAGTATGTGTTCGTAACACTTTGAATCCTTATTTATTTATCCAGAGTAAAAACCGCCAAGGACGCCAAGGGATTGTCCTTTGATTCCGAATATTTACCACAGAGTCACGGAGAGCACGGAGACTAAAAAGGATTTTTGATTTATGAATTTGTAGAGTCCAACGTTTCATACATAAATCAGAAGTCATAAATCAAAACTCCGTGCTCTCCGTGACTCTGTGGTTAAAATCCAGGCCAAATCAAACTAGCGATTGTAGTTGTCATGTCGCCGAGCGACTAGGCTTCTCCACGGAGCCATAGGCCGAGACGCTGCATGCCTTGCTCTGTCGAAATACGCGGCTGATAGCCGAAATCTTGTCGGGCTGCGGAGATGTCGAACCAATGAGATGTGGCTAATTGTGCTGCTAAGAAGCGTGTCATGGGTGGTTCGCTCTTTAGGCGAAGTACTCGATAAACAGCCTCGCAGAGCTTCCCCAATCGCCAGGCGGTCGGAAAAGAAACCGATTTTCCCACCGGCGGTAGGTCGGCCAGTGCCAGAATTTCGTCGATCCACTGCCAACAATTCACCGGCTCGCTCTGGCTGAGGAAGTACGCCTTGCCGTCCACGGGAGAATTCTCCACAGCCAACGCGTCGGCAGCCTGCAAGTGCGCCTCGGCAGCATTTTCCACGTAAATTGTATCAACCAAATTTTGACCGTCGCCCACGCGCCTCAGCCGACCGCTGCGAGCGCGGGCAATCAATCGCGGAATCAAATGTTGATCGTGCGGACCCCAGATGAGATGGGGCCGCAACGCACACGTTGCAAGGCGGCCCGGTTTGTGCGCCTGAAGCACTTCCTGCTCGGCCAGCGCCTTACTACGGGAATAGTGCCCGCCATTTTTCTTGAGCCAAGCAATTCCATAATCCACACTTTCGTCCACACCGCATTGGTCCTTGCCTGCAAACACGGCGCTGGGGCTGCTGGTCAGCACCAGCCGCGGAACCCGATACCGACGACACATCTCAATCACTTGACGTGTCCCCAGAACATTGGTTTCAAAATAATCGTGCCAACGCACCCCAATGCCCGGGCACGCAGCAGCATGAAATACGCAATCGATGCTTTCTCCCTCGAACGCAGTGGCCAGCGCATCGAGATCGCGCAAATCCCCGCGAACAACTTCCGCACCGAGCGTTTCCAATTCCGGATAGGCTCCACGACTAAAGCTGCGCACACGGTCCCCACGGGCCAACAGTTGTTCGACAATGGCACGGCCGAGAAATCCACCGCCGCCAGTCACAAGGGTTTGCATGAGGTGCTAGGAGTTAGGGGCTAGGAATTAGGGAACTCTGTTGAGCTGCCCATTCGGCGAGCTGCTCACGGTTGATTTTTGAGTTGTGCCGGACGTCGACCGGCAGTGACGGATGAAACAGGATTGTACCGATCGGTTCGCAGACAGGATGCTCGGCCGCCAGTTGCAGAAGTTCTGATTGAAGCTGATGGTATCGGGCATGCGACCAATCTTTGCCGTAAGGCTTGAGCAGTGCGGCGGCAGGTTGCACCACCAAGAGCGGCGTCTGCTGACCGGGAGGACCGATGCCTACGACCGCCGAGCGGGCAACCTCTTGGGGGGTATTGAACACCGCCTCGGCTGGAACGGTAAACACCGGTCCATCGACGGTCTCCACACGCTGTGACTTCCGACCGCAGTACCAAAACCGCTTTTCAGAATCGAAATACCCAACGTCACCGGTGCGATGCCAAATCGCATCTCCCTCGGCGATTTTGGAACGTGCGTTCGCCGTGCCATCAGCCGGTACGACATAAGCAGGAGAAACCTGCGGCCCACGGACGATCAGTTCGCCGATCTCGCCGGTTGGCATCTCTTCCGTTTCGCCGAGTGTTGCAATCGGCTCGTCGGTGATGCGAATCACGCGCCAGTCGATCGTCGAAAATTTTCGGCCCACACAAACCCCCGCACCACGGTTGGTTTGCTCGGCCGTTTCGGAAAATACTTCCTCTGCCGATATCGTGGCGACCGGCAAACACTCGGTCGCTCCGTAAGGCGTGTGCATCTTAGCCTCGGGATGAACATACGCAAGCGTCTGCTCAAGCACGCGAGCTGGCACCGGGGCGCCGCAGGAAAAAATCTTGCGGAGCGTCGGAATCTGCAGGTCAAACTTTGCGCAGTATTGGCTCAGCTTGTCCCACACCGCGGGCGAAGCAAAGGCTTGGGTCACTTGCCAATCGTGGGCGGCGGAAAGCAATTTTTTGGGATCGGCAGACGCAGGGCGCGAAAAATCCATTTGGGGAAACACCGTCGTCACACCCATTGCCGAATTGAAGAGTCCGAACAAGGCAAAACAAGCCAGATCGGCGCCGCCCGGTTGGATGCCGTACATCTGTTGGATTTCGTCAACCTGCGTGACAAACATCCGCTGCGTGATCAACACCCCCTTGGGCGGGCCGGTGCTGCCGCTGGTAAAAATGATTGCCGCCGGGTCGTCGGCGTCGGTCGTTGGTAGGTCGATGCGCGACTGCCGGCCAATGTGCAGCAATTGTCGGTAGGACGCGCCACCCCAAAACCAGCGGCGCCCCACCGTCACATTTTTTGTCGCCCGGGGAAAACGGTGCCGCATAACGGTTCGCACTGCCTGGGCAGGACTGATCGCGACAAATCCTTCCGGATCGGCTGCCGACAGACAATCGATCAAATGGCGGCGCCCCATGCCCGGATCGATCAACACGGTGGTCGCACCACTCCGCAGCAAAGCAAACACCAGTTTCACGAATGCGATGCCCGGCCGCACCAGCAACACGATTCGCGTACCGCGACCTATTCCGATTTCAGCCAGTCCACGGGCCAGCGCCGTGGCGTCTCGCTCCAGCTCGCCAAATGTACAGGTGGCGTAGCAATTTTTCCCGGCCACGTCGCCCCGACCAGGGCAGGCCACCGCAGGCAACTCGGGCATCCGTTCTGCAAACGGGGTCAATCGCTCCGCAACATTCAGATGCATGTTAATTCCCTGTTCCTAGCCGCTGGCGGAAGCCAGTCGTCCACCGGCCTAGCGCCGGTGGCTAATAAGTAAGTGCTTCGTCGTGATCGGAAATCTTTCGCTTGCCAACTCTGATCCTGACAGGAAGAATAGAAGCAGAAATTCCTTTGCCAAAGGGATCCGTCCAATTTTTTTCTTTGCGAAGTCAGATCACGATGCCTTTATACGAATTTGTCTGCCAGCAGTGCCAACGCGAGCAGGAATTGTTGCTTTTTGGCAACGACGTCCCCAAGTGCCAGGCCTGCGGAAGCACGGAGCTGACGAAGCTCCTGAGCGTTCCGGCAGCCCACAGCGTGGAAAAATCGGCTCTCCCGGGTAGTACGAAGCCTGAGGGGCCTTGTGGCTCGGGCTGCGGCTGTTTTCCGGGCTGAGCCACGGCTCGGTGGCATGGGCTCTTGTCAAAACCGGCAAAATCGGTGCGCGATATCCTGGCACCCCCCATTTTGCCCACTCGGAAGTTTGACACTGTTTTCACAGCCTGATTATACTGCCACTAGAGGAATTATCTCCAGTGCTGGCATGAGTGCTTTGTCATAACTAATTCCAAGAGTTGTCAAAGCACTAGGTTGGGGGCAAATTGTTTCCGCAGCGGGTTCTTGTTGCGTAGCCTCCCTTGATTGCCAACGCTTAGGTCGTAAACCCCCCGAGCATCGGAAGCTCCCCAAAAAACGGAACATGCACGTCGCGGACGGCTGATCGAGTTGGTTTGGCAACATTTGGATGCCGCGCTCAGTCCCCCGGCAGACGTCGCAGGTTCAATAAGAGGAAGTGATTCGATGAATTTCTTTGGCAAAATACTGACCGGTCTGATCTGCATTGTCTCGCTGTTTTTGATGTGGGTCTCGATCATGGTCTACGCGACGCACAAAAACTGGAAAGATGACGCCGCCCAGCTTACAAAAGATTTGAATCAGGCGACCGCCAAAAACAATCAGCTGGAAAGCAGTTTGCGTAGCCTCGAAAGCCAGTTGACAGCGGAAGTGGAAGCGTCGCAACAAGAAGTCCGCAAGCTCGAAAGCGAGCGCGTGACTTTACTCGCACAGAACACCTCGATTCAAAAAGAGCTCGACCAGCTTCGGCAACAGGAACGCGCCAACACGGCAGCGGTTGCTTCGACACAAGCCAACAACGAAAAACTTACTGACGATGTCGAATCGCTGCGGGGACAAATTCGCGAAAATCAGCAAGCCCGCAACAACGCATTTGCCACCATGATCAAAGCAACCGACGAGTTGCACCAAGCCCAAGGCAATCTTGCTACCGTACGCGAACGCAATATGCAGCTCGTGCAGGAATTGGGCACCACCACCAGCCTGCTAAGAGACAACGGCATCGACCCGAGCACCGACCCCGAGGCCATCGTCCCGCAGGTGCGCGGCTTGGTCAGTGCTACCCATCGCAGTGCGGGAAGCCAGCTGATCGAAATCACCGTGGGTGCCGACGATGGCCTGAAACCGGGCCACACCGTGGAGATCTACCGCGGCGAGCGCTATTTGGGACGGGCTGAGATTCTGCGGACTGAGCCCGACCGGGCGGTGGGGCGCGTCTTGCGTCGATTCCAACAAGGGCAGATCCAAGAGGACGACAATGTCGCAACCAAACTTAGAATCGGTTAGAGCCCCCAGCATTCTGGCCAAAAAACCGCAGATGAACGTCTACATGGTGATGCTGATCATCGCCCTGTTGTCGCTGCTGTTCGCCTGCCTGTTCTTGTATCTGGAAATTCGCGAGTACGGCGGTTGGGGTGCCGAAAAGGGCAAAGTCTCGGCGATGGTTCAGCCGTGGGATCAGGCTTCTTCAATGTGGGCATAGTGCTTGGTCGCTGCTTGATTCTCGGTTTAGCCGAACGCGCTAGCGTCGGGTTTTCTCGACAATTCACCCGCGGCTAGCGCCGTCGGCTCATATAGGCCATGATGGTTCATAAATCTGTTAGGGTAATGCGCGCATTGCTGGCACTTTTCTCAAGGCAAGCGGTCAAGATGGTGCGAGTACCTACAAGACTGTTTTCTCGGTGCCTCTGTGGCGAGAAATCCGGCCTAGTTGGGACCCGGACCGATTGCTATGATCCCCGCCCTTATTAGCTCCGGGCATAGGTCGGGGCATTTGATCACCCGCTGCAAGTCTTGCGATCGGCAAATTGCGCCCGATCCCACGCGCGAGAAATACGATGGCTGCATCTTCACCGATAAAACTTTTCACAACCCTGGCGATTGCCTGCCTGTTCGGTCCGTCGGCACATGCCCAAAAGCAGTCGGCGCCCGCGGGACAAACAGCCATCATGTCGACGGCAGCCGAAGTGACACCGCCAGCCGATGCACTAGGCGCTCCGCTGGCCCAGGTAGCTCAACTTCCAAACCAGCCAGGACATGCCGGCGCACCGATCGCAGCCACCGGGCCCGTGGGAGCGCCGTTCCAACTTTCGCCGGTGGAACAACAGTTTGTCGACCAGATCCTTCAGATGTGGGAAAACGAAGGCGCTAAAATCAAAACCTTTGATTGCCGCTTCGAACGCTGGGAATACGATCCTGTGTTCGGCCCAGGCGACGATACTCCTGCCATCAAAAGCTTCGGGCAATTGACCTATTCCAAACCGGATCGGGGAAGCTTCAAGATCGACGAAATCCATCGATACGTCCAGCAAGACGCCAACCAGCCGGGCGAGTACATCCTGCAAAAGCACGAAGTGGGCGAGCACTGGGTTTGCGACGGCAAAGCCATCTTCGAATACAAGCACGACAAAAAACAACTCGTCGTCCAGCCATTGCCCCCCGAGATGCGTGGCACAGCGATTGTCGACGGCCCGCTGCCGTTTTTGTTTGGCGCCGAAGCAGATAAATTAAAACGCCGCTATTGGATTCGCAGCAAGCAGTCGAATGCCGAAAGCATTTGGCTCGAAGCCTTTCCTCGCCATCAAGCCGATGCGGCGAACTATCACCACGTGGAGGTGATGCTCGAACGCAAGACGATGATGCCCACCGCGATTCAAGTCCACATGCCCAACGGACGCAGTCGAGCGGTTTACATGTTCCAAGACCCGACGGTCAACGGCACCATGAACCAACTGTTCGGATCACTTTTCAACTCGCCGCGCACGCCGCTAGGCTGGAAACGGGTCGTGCAAGAAGCGCCCGCCGAATCCCCGCCGGGACCGCAGGCAACTCAACCACAGGACACGACGCAGAGGTGAGGGGTGAGGATCTAGGATCGAGAGGCGAGGGAATGGCGAGTCATTCGTCATTCGTCAATCTACATTTGTCTAACACGCTGCCGTAGACTTCTGCGACGTCGGCAGCCATCGCCCGGGCTGAAAAGCACTCGGCATGCCGCTGTCTGACGCTTTGGCTCATTGCGGTGTAGTCGGATTCATTCTTACCTTCGACTAGCGACTCGATTGCCAAGGTGAGTTGACTTACGCTGCCCGGTTCGCACAAAAGGCCGTCTTCGCGGTGACGAATCGCCTCGGGCACTCCTTCCACACGACTGGCGACAACCGGCACGCCCGCCGCCATGGCTTCCAAGACCACCATCGGCAAGCCCTCGCCAAACAGGCTCGGCAGCACAAATAAGTCGATTTGCTCAAGCTCCGCGGGAACATCTTCAACAAAGCCCGTCCAGTCGATGGCATCGTCGATGCCAAGTCGAATCGCGAGTTGGTACACTTCACGCTGATACAAGGACGTTTCAAACGGCCCCACAGCCCGCAGTCGGACATCGATACCCCGCGATCGAAGCGCCGCCAGTGCTTCGATAAGCACCTCGACACCTTTTCTCGGTCGAAACAGTGCGGCCATTCCCAGTGTCCATGTTCCCTGGGGCTCTTGACGCTCTGGACCAAAGATTTCCGGTACGCCATTGGGCACATAAACCACCTGCTCCGATTCAAACCCCTGCGTGCGCATCCATTGCCGCAAACTGGGCGAAACCGTGATGAGACGGTCCGCACGACGAAGGCTCCAGCGCTCGAGCTTCGCGTTCACAAAGTTTTGCATCCGCCGTGTCGAATCGCGTGCCGTGGGACTGTGTACGTGGTAAACCAACGGCACTCCAGCACGGTGGGCGGCTAGGCTGCCGACCAGGACCGAACGCGGTGTGTGTGCGTGGACTAATGCATAGTTTTCATCGTGGATCAATCTTGTAAGCCGACGCACGCAACCGAAGTCGAACCGCCCCCGCATCGGAGTCTCGTGCAAAACGGCTTGCTGGGCGTGCCGAGCCGAGGGAAATCGGTCGGGCTTGACGCACGCAAAACCGACTTCAAACCCGAATTCAGGCAGACCCTGCGCGAGCAAATCTTGAACACGCTCCGCTCCCGAGTAATGTTCGCCGTTGATCACATGCAATACGCGTACAGAATCGACGCTAGTCGGCAGCGATCCCGGTACAACAATCGGAACCGTTACGGGCAGCGTGCTATTACTGTTGGTGAGTAAATCAGACATGGCGGATATCTAGAAGATGGGGGCAACCGAAGGACCCTGCTCTTGTCGCGTTACCCCACAGAAACAAGTCTACTTCGCACCATTGCCAAGTTTGCTTGAGAGGTCGCCCGTTACCAACGATCGGCATCTCGCGAAACGATTGTGCAGGTTATGGCAATTCTTTCGGCATCAGCCAAACAGCTCGCCGATCACTTTGCCGCCATCCGCGATCTTCATGGGGCGGCCGTTGTTGGCTGTGAATAGGGTTTCCAGCGAAATCCCCATCGCCCGGCAGACCGTGGCCATCAAATCTTCGGAACTGTAGGGATCGGAAGTGACGCGCGTTCCGTCTTCGTTGGTGTCGCCAACCACACGTCCCCCGACAAGCCCGCCGCCACCGGCGACAACGCTCCAACTGCGTGCCCAATGGTCGCGACCCGCGTCGCCGTTGATCCGCGGAGTGCGGCCGAATTCGCCCATCCACAGCACGACCGTACTTTCCAACAAGCCACGCGTGGCCAGATCTTCGATCAAGGCGCTCATGGCCTGATCCATCTCGGGCAACTTATTCTGCAACTGATTAAAACAATCTTGGTGCAAATCCCAACCGCCCAGGTTCACCTCAACGAAGGGAACGCCCGTTTCCACCAGCCGGCGCGCCATCAAACAGCCACGGCCAAAATTCGAATTGCCATACGACTCCTGAACCGTTTGCTGTTCGCTCCGCACTTGAAAGGCCTGCATTTGCTGGCTGGTTAAGAGCGAAAGCGTACTTTTGAGAACCTTGGCATGCTCGGCTGCTGCGGGGCCACGATTTTCTCCCACGAACCGGCGCTCCAACAATCCGAGCAGCTCCACGCGATCCATCATCCGCGTTTCTTCCACCGATGCCTTGGCATCGCGAACCCGTCCGTTGGAATCAACCTGGAACGGCGCGTATGCCATCCCCAAAAAGCCGGGCCCCTCGCTCGGTCCACCAATGGAAACAAATGGTGGAATCTCCAAATCTTGCAGTTTGCCGGCCAACTCGTGAGCGATCACCGAGCCGTAGCTGGGATGCTCGACGTTGGGATTCGGCACGTAGCCAGTGTGCATGTAGTAGCGCCCACGCTCGTGATCGGCTTCGCGGGTGCTCATCGAACGGACAATCGAAAGCCGGTGCATTTGCTTGGCCAGCTTGGGCAGCAGTTCGGTGATTTGCCCCTCGCCCGTGGTGCTGATCGGTTTGAACTGTCCGCCAGTCGGGGCGTCGGGCTTCATGTCCCAAATATCAATCGAGGGCGGACCGCCACCCATCCACAGCAAGATGCACGATTTGTGGTTCCGTTTCAAACCTGCCGCATTGGCGGAAAGCGCCTGGGTGAGCGCCAACGCAGGGCCAGCCAGCCCTGCAGAACCCGCCAGATGCGAAAGAAAATGCCGTCGGCTCATGCCGCGAGGTGTGAAAAGATTGTTCATGGGGTTTCGCTTTCTGAATGACAAAGCGGTTAGCTTACAGCGGTCAGCGATCAGCATTTTCTGGCTGACTGCTGATCGCTATTACCCTAATGAATCAAAATAAACTCGTTACTGTTGAGCACCGCCCACCAAATATCTTGCAGGCTACCGACAACATCGCCACCGCGCGATGCCAATAGCGCATTGCACACGTCAGTCTCTTGCTTCGAAGGCAATCTGGCCAAGGCGGCACGGTACAAGTGGAATATCTTTTCGCGATTGGAAAGCTGCGAATCATTCGCGATTCGATCCAAAAAACTGCCACTTCCTGTGCTACATGCCCGCCGGATCAAGTCGCCATTCATCATCGTCAGCACCTGGGGAATTGATCCGTCGAAAGAAGTTGCCTCAGCCCCATCGTCGGTGCCAAAGGCCATGCTGAATTGCCGCAGCCACTGCTGTTTCATCGCGCCGCGCTGTGCTTCTGCGATCGTGGCGTCAGCCTGGGTCGCCACGAGTAACGATTCGTAAAGCTGCTCCGCCTGCATCTGACGAACATAAAAACGGCTAAACTGCGGTGGGCGGCCCAGGGCCGGGTCGTCTTGCCGGTTTCCACGACTGACTCGACTACTCAGCGAGTAAGGTTCACTCAACACGATCCAGCGCATCAACGATTTCAAGTCGAACCCTGAAGTGCGAAACGCTTGCCCCAGCACATCCAGCAGTTCCGGATGCGAAGGCGGATTGTGAGGGCCCATGTCGTCCACCGGCTTAGTAAAACCACGCCCCAGAAAATGGGCCCAAAGCCGATTGGCAATCGCCCGATCGAACTGGCGATCGGCCAGGATCAGCTTGGCCAGTTCCTCGCGACGATTCACTTGCGCCAGTCGACCACTATTGCCATGCGTGAAACCCCGCTCGTCGAACACGTCGACCAATGCCAACCCATCGACATACACCGGGTAGGCCACCTGAAGTTGGCCATTGCGGAGCTCGTAGTAGATTGGCGCATCTTTCTGGTGTACGGAGGCTTGGTCGACCAGTTTGCCGTCCCGCTGTTCGAGAAAGATTTCGCCGCGCGTGTCGAACCCCACGCCGCGGCCTTCCCCCGCAAAGTCGCGATCGACCACACTTCCCAGCCGCCGGTTTTCTCGCTCTGGATCGCGCTTTCTTTGCACACGCGCCTGACGGAAAAACGCGTTGAGCTCCCAAAATTGGTTCTGGCGATACGCATTGAATGGGTGATTGTGACACTGCGTGCATTGCACGGCCGACCCGAGAAAAATTTGCGCCGACTTTGCCGTGGCCTGCACTCCGTCTTCGTCGAGTTTTTCCAGCAGGAAATTTACCGCCCCATTGAAATTTTCCTCCTCGGGATCGGCGCTGCCCGTGGCTGTGATCAGTTCGTAGGTGAGTTGGCCATAATTTCTGCCTTCCAGCAGTGCACTCCGCAGATAATCTTCCAAAGCGCCGCGGTTGGTGATCGATCGACGCTGCTGGCCTCCCGTGCGTCCGATCAGCACATTGGTCCAAATCGTCGTCCAGTTGCGTGCGAACTCCTCAAGATAGTCGGGCCCCAAAAGTTGCTCGACCAGATCGCGTTGTTTGGTAGCGGAATTGCCCGAGGTGTAAGCTTCCAGCTCCGCCACGGTGGGCACTCGGCCGATTAGATCGAGAAACAGCCGGCGGCACCACTCGGCATCGGTCGCCTGAACCGCGGGTCGTAACTCGTGTTCCTGCCAAGACTGTCTGATCCGCTCGTTAATGTCGTTAACGACAACAACATCGCTCTCAGACGAAAGTGGCGGCAAACTTTCTGTAGGCTGCGACTCATCGGACCGTGCTGCGCTACTGAGACTCGCAGCGAAAAGCAGCACAACAAGAACCGTAGACGAACCGATGCGGGTGGCATGTCTTCTCGATCGGCAGTAACTAGCGCACTGTGCCATCTCAAGGAAACCTGGGTTTGAGAAATCTGCCTGAACCCGCCACGAGCATCGCGCCCTGGTGGCCAATCTGTTGCATGAACTCCACCAATACAACCCACTGGAGCGGAGGAAGTGTCTATTGCATCAATCGCTCTGAAACAAGATTTCTTGGAAGCGACCCTTTTTCAGTTTTGTGAAGAGCCTAATAGAAAAGGTAATGGATGCTGCAAAATTGCACAAATGTATCATTTCAATACACCACTAATGCAACAAGCGAGCCGGAAACTTGGTATTAAGCTTCCGACTCGCTCGCGTGTTTTCGACCCTATGGCAACAACAATTGGCGACTATTGGGGAGGGATAAGCCGCCAAATGTTGCTACCTCGTATAGGTTTAGGGTCTCTCTGCATGTGCCTCTTCGCTAACCGACCCCAGTGCTTGCCTCTATTCTGTTCCGGCCCAGTCAAGCTTCTCGTTCCTGTCTGAGCGACACTGTGAATCAGTCACGGTGGAAGCTAAACGCATATTCCGTGCCAAAGTTAGAATCGTACTCCTCGCCGTCGGGGACCATCTGTTCTCAGACCGATAGGGCGCGCAGTCACTCGTGCGGCGCTCTGCCCGGCCAAACTCCTTGGTGAGACTCTTGCGACGAGCCAGAAACCGTTGCACCGCAAGCGCTTAGATCGCCGCCCGGAGTGACGGCCCGTGTATGGTACGCCGATTGCAAATTGGAGGGACAAAGTGCGAATCCACCACTATCCCCAACGAACAGAGCAGCAGGCAATGGATATTTTAGCGAGCGTATTGATCGGAGCCCTGGCGGGCGGTTTGATAATCTTGGTCACCAAATCCGGCCGTGGCGGCCCCATGGCACCGCTGGCTGTGGGCATCTTGGGAGCCCTGCTGGGACTGACGACGCACATTTGGATTGGTTCGAGCAGTCTGATCGGCGTCGAATCGTGTCAATACACCGCCAGCGTCACAGGCACGGTTTTATCGCTGCTGCTGTGGGCGGTGGCGCAGCGGTTGTTTCTCAGTACACCAACCCGTGCTGGACACGACTGAGTGTGCTCAGACTTCTTTCTCGTCGATCCACGACATCAGCTTGCGCAGTTCCAAGCCGATCTGCTCGACCGGATGGTCCCGCTCGCGTCGGCGTGTGGCCTTGAATGCGGGAGCGCCTGCCTTGTTTTCCAGAATCCACTGGCGGGCGAATTCGCCGTTTTGGATCTCGGTGAGGATCCGCTTCATTTCGGCCTTGGTCTCGTCGGTAACGATGCGAGGGCCACGCGTGTAATCGCCATACTCCGCGGTGTTCGACACGCTGTAACGCATGTAATTCAAACCGCCCTGATAAAAGAGATCGACAATCAATTTCAATTCGTGCATACACTCGAAGTAAGCCATCTCGGGCTGATAACCGGCTTCGACCAGCGTTTCGAACCCTGCTTTGACCAATGCGGCAGCACCGCCGCATAAGACAGCTTGCTCGCCGAACAGATCGGTCTCGGTCTCCTCGGCAAAAGTCGTGCGAATCACACCGCCACGCGTGCCGCCGAGACCCTTGGCATAAGCCAAGCCGATTTTGAACGTGGTGTCGCTGGCATCATCGCTCGTGGCAATCAAGCAGGGAACCCCGCCGCCACCGACGAATTCACTCCGCACCAAATGCCCCGGCCCCTTGGGTGCCACAAGCAGCAAATCAACGCTGCGTGGTGCTTCGACCTGGCCGAAATGGACGTTGAAACCGTGGGAACACATCAGCACATTGCCGGGCGAAAGCTGATCGCGAACCTGATTGCGGTAGATGTCGGCCTGCACTTCGTCGGGGAGCAAGATATTCACCACGTCGGCTTGTTGGGTTGCCTCTTCCAAAGGAAGCGGTTCAAAACCGTGGCTGACGGCCAGTTCGTAATTGGCGCTACCGGGGCGTTGACCCACAATCACGTTCACGCCGCTGTCGCGTAGGTTTTGGGCATGGGCGTGCCCCTGGGAACCATAGCCAAGAATGGCCACGGTCTTGCCCTCCAGTGCTTTCGAATCGGCGTCTTTGTCGTAGTAAATAGTTGCTGCCATGGCAGGGAATTCTCCTGTGATTCTTGGCTTGATAAACCTTGGTTGGATAATTCTTGGTTTGAAATAGATGCTCTAGCTCTTCTGAACCGTTTCTTCAGCGACAGGCCGAATCGAACCTTCGTCGTTGCCGCGGTTCACGCCGCGCACCATCGCAATCCGTCCGGTGCGCACTAGCTCCACGATGCCGAAAGGTCGCATCAGATCGATAAACGCTTCGATCTTTTTCTCCTGGCCGGAAATTTCGACGACCACTTGCTGAGGCGCCACGTCGACCACGCGACCGCGAAATATCTGGACCAACTCGCGGATTTCAGCACGATTCCCGTTGCCGCAGTTTACTTTGAGCAGCATCAAGTCGCGCTCGACAAATTCCTGCGAACTGATGTCGTCCACGCGCACGACGGTCACAATTTTCTGAAGCTGTTTGCGCACCTGCTCCAACACACTGTCGTCGCCGACGACCACAAAGGTCATCCGCGAGAGGTGCGGCTCTTCGGTCTCGCCCACGGCAAGGCTATCGATGTTGTACCCGCGCGAGGCGAACATCCCCGCGACGTGGGCCAGCACTCCAGGCACGTTCTGCACCAAAGCAGAAAGGACGTGTCGCATGATTACCAACTCCAAAAGTAACGAAACCCTCGATCATAGTCTGGGTCGAGCGCTCCCACAAGCAGCCCAGATTCGAGGTAGTGGGGTAAGAGGTTGACGCATGCTGGGAAGGCGATGTTCGTCAAAATCTCTGCGAGCCGCAAATTACGGCTAGAACGCCCTATTTTGCACATGCGCCGGGCGAAATCTGCTTAACCTGCGCTCTTGGGCTTGGCTTTCTGAAAGTGCTCGTCGGGCATTGTCATCGAACTCAAGCGGAAGCCGAACTTGTCGCCGATCTTGACCGCCTCGCCCTCGGCAACACGCTGATTCCCGACATACAGATGCAGCGGCTCGTCGCACCCTTTTTCGAATTTGATGATGGTTCCCGCGGCCAGTTCAACAACATTTTTTAGGCTTTCCTTGTGCGACGCCAAAACCACGTGTACGGGAACCCTGACCTTCAGAAGGCTGCGCGAATAGGGTGGCAAACCGGCAAATGTGCTCGGACGTGGGGGGGGTGGACCCGCACTACTCGTACTTACCTCAGCAGCAGCCTCTTCGGCAGCGGGTTCTTCTTCCGCTTCGACTTCTGGCGTTGCGACTTCTGGAAAGAGTTTGTCCGGCGAAGCTAATGGCCAAATCAAACTGAGCGTTCCCGACTTCTCGCCCGATTTTATTTCCAACGGCACGGTCGCCGCGTCTTCGGCAACCTGGGCCGCCGACAAGACCGCATCGATCTGGCTGACGGAAGCTGCCTCGAACACATCGGCCATCAATGTTTCGGGCACCAACAGCATGCTGAGCTCTTGAGCCAACGTGCTAAGCTTGCTCTCGCCGGTGGGATCCGGATCTTCAATCCACTCGGGCAACAATTCGCTCGACTGGGGCAAAATCGCCGCCAAGCCGACGTCGCCGAATTTCAACAGCACCGCCAGTCCCGCCCCGTCAAAACCCTCCGGGGCATTCTCGGGGTCGTAGCTAGCAGATTCGCCAACAGAAAGCGTAAACTCGCCATCGAGCCCTCGACTCAGCGCACCGGCAGCCTCTTCCGCACCTTCCTTGCAGGCGGCAACCACTTCGTCGACAATTTCTGGTGTCAGTTCGCTCACTAAGCTCTGTTCGTATATTTGGAAGTTTAAGTGGAGGTTTTCCGCAAGCTAACTGCTAACAGCTAATGGCAAACAGCTTAAAGTGGTATCGGCTCGCGGGACCGTCAAACTTTGCCCAGTTCGTCTTGTCGACTTGGTGCCTGCATGGCAAAGGCCTATAATGATGCTGCTTAGCTAGCACTTTCATCCTACAAACTGTTCTGATTCGCCATGAGCATTGCCATCCCACCCGCCAAGTTTGACTTGCAAGAGATAAAGTCGCTGGAAAACGACCAACTCGCGGCTCGCATTCAAGCAGTGCGCGATTCGCTGGGGCCGCAACTGATGATCCTTGGTCATCATTATCAACAGGATGAGGTGATAGCGTTGGCCGACCTGCGCGGCGACAGCTATCAACTTAGCCAGTCGGCTGCCAACAGCACCGATTGCCGCCACATTGCTTTTTGCGGTGTGCATTTCATGGCCGAGACGGCCGACATCCTCGCCAACCGGCCCGAAAAACTTGCCGAACGCTCGGGAGAACGGGTTCGCGTGATTCTGCCCGACATGGCTGCCGGGTGTTCGATGGCCGACATGGCGGCTATCGAACAAATCGAAGATGCCTGGGACCAACTTGCCGAAGTGCTCGACACAGAAGACATCACCCCGGTGACCTACATCAATTCTGCCGCCAGCTTAAAAGCATTCGTCGGCCAACATGGTGGAATCGTCTGTACGTCGAGCAACGCCAAAGCGGCGCTCGAGTGGGCATTTGCCCGTACGAGCCGTGTCATGTTCTTTCCCGATCAACATTTGGGTCGCAATACCGCGCTGGGAATGGGAATCACCGAAAGCCAGATGCCAGTGTGGGATCCTTTTGCGGACGAGTTAGGCGGCAACGAGCGCGAGGCACTCGAGCGTAGCAAGGTCCTGCTTTGGAAGGGCCATTGCAGCGTGCATCAGATGTTCCGGCCCGAGCACGTGGCAATGTTCCGCGAACAACACGCCAGCATCAAAATTTTGGTCCACCCGGAATGCCCGCGCGAAGTGTTCGAGTTGGCCGACGAATCGGGTTCCACAGGCAAGATCATCAAAACGGTCGAAGCCGCCCCCCCCGGCACCAAATGGGCCATCGGCACAGAACTGCATTTGGTCAATCGATTGAAGCAGGAACACCCCGAGCAGGAAATCTATTTTCTCTCGCCCGTGGTTTGTATGTGCGCAACGATGTACCGCATCGATCTGGCGCATCTCTGCTGGAGCCTAGAAAACCTCTCCGCAGGGACGCCCGTCAACACGATCGAAGTCGACGAAGAAACGGCCCGTTGGTCGCTCGTGGCGTTGGAACGGATGCTCGAAGTACGCTGAAGCGCCGGCGATCTGTCAGATCGCGGCTATTGGGATAGTGAACTTTTGAGGTAGTGTACTTTTGTTCACATACCCTACTGCGCTGCCGCACTTGATGCGAGAGACTTTTTGTCCGAACAAAGCAATAGCCGCGATGCGATGCATCGCCGGGGCGCCGCTACTGCGCATCCTTCTCGCGGCAGTAAGCAACCATTTCGTCGACGCTCATCGATGACCTGTCGACTTTGACGACGTCGCCCGCGGCTGGCGAAGCTTCGGCAACCGGTGCCGGAGTTGCAGCTGGAGCTTCCGCCGTGGCCGACGCACCAGATTTCTCGCCGCGCGCGGCAGCAAGCATGTCGGCAACCGACATCTTGGAACGGTCCGTTTTTGCCGCGGAGCCATTGGCCGTCGACTGGGCTTTCTCGACGGTGGGCTCGATTTTCTTAGCCGGGGCGGCAGCACCTTTGCCGCCAGCTCCCTGCATGCGGGCCATTTCCAGCGGGGAGAGTTTTTTCTCGCCTCCAGCAGCCGGGGCCTTTTTCGCCGCCGGTTTGGCAGCCGGCTTTTTCGCCGCCGGTTTCTTTTCCTTCGGCTCGGGCTTGTCGACCACTTTTAGATAATCGAGATCAATATCAATCCAGCCGGTGTTCAGATGATAGTCCATAAACTCGACTAGCGCCCGACCGCTCATGTTCACAGTTTTCACCTGGCCCACGTACTCCCCGAAGCGGGCCAACTCCGGCTGCTGGGCATCGACCACCACATATTTGTCGGTGTACTGCTGTTTGACTCTGTCGATTTGCTCCGGGATCATATCCGGGGTCTCTCTCATGCAAAAAAACGGGGGCGAATAAGGAACCAACGGTGAACAACGAATTTTGCCGCAAAATGGCCCGTTTGACAATGACTACTGTTCGCCAATCCCATGCGGCGTTTCTTGCGATCACTCGATAAATCGACGATAATCACACGGAAAACCTTCCTGAACCGGTCGATTCGTTCGACAAAAAGCCATTTCACGCGGAGAAACCTCGCCATGCCTATGCTCTCAGTCCAGATTCAGCGGCAGCTACACACCACGGGGTCATTCGTTTGTTGTGCATTGGGTTGGGCCCTTGCTGTCAATCATTGCCTGGCTCAAGAGGTCGAATATCTTCCCGGGATCGAATGGCCCGAGCCCGCCGTGGTTTCCCCCGGAGTCGGCAACTCGGCCGCGCCTTCCGACGCTATCGTCTTGTTCGACGGCAAGGATCTTTCGGCTTGGGAGAATGGCGAGAGTTGGCTTGTGGAAAATGGGATTGCGATCGTCAACGGCAGCGCAATTCACACGAAACAAAAATTCGGCGACTGCCAACTCCACGTCGAATGGTCGGCACCCACGCTAGCCGCCGGCGAGGGCCAGGGCCGTGGCAATAGTGGCATTTTTCTTATGGACACCTACGAAATACAGGTGCTCGATTCGTTCGGTAGCAAAACCTATCCCGACGGCCAAGCGGGGGCGATTTACAAGCAAACGCCGCCGATGGTCAATGCAATGCGACCACCCGGCGAGTGGAACACTTACGACATCCTTTTCACCGCTCCGCGATTCCAAAAGGACGGCTCGCTTCAGTCACCCGCGTTCATCACGGCAATTCACAACGGCGTGCTGATTCTGAACCATTTTGAAATCCAAGGCGACACCCCCTGGCATCGCCCCGCGCAGTACAACAAGCATCCCTCCAAGATGCCCATCTCAATCCAGGACCACGGCAACCCGGTGCGGTTCCGCAACATCTGGATTCGGGAAATCGCGCCGATCGTCGGCCGCCAAGCCCGCGAACCGATGTTCCACGACCACAGCACGGGCAAAGAATGGCCTGTTGAAGAGTCGGTAGGCGAATAGGACGCAATAGTTAGCGCGGCACAAGAAACAGTCCGTAGCGCCAACGGAGCGTCTGCGGGGGCGAATCGGAAAAGTCTGTTTCGCAATTGAACCGGACAAGATTTGTATCCACTTCCATCCGACATGGTTGTGGAACACCCGGCTCTTCTGCGGCAATTGGTCGCAAAACACAATCGCCCAAGAAAGTGCCCAATTCAAGCGAATTGTGTGTCTGCTCGACCTTCACCCGATCCGCAATTTTGTAGGTGCTCGACAAACTGGGCGGCAACGATTTCACGCGACAGGCAACGTCGAACATCAGCCCGCAAGGTATCTCGCTTCGCTCCACGGTAAGCGACCAATGACCGGCGCCCGCTGCGCCAATCAGCATTGCCGCGGACACTTCTTCGGAATCGCAACAGCTATTCAGACTTTGCAAGATCGGGCTTTGAGGCCAGGAAAGATGAAAATTGCCTTCGACCGATTCGATCAGATTCATCGACTGACCGTCGCGGGCAACGGCAACCACACGATGTGCAAAGCAATCGCCAACGGACAAGAAATCTACTCTCAAACCGCGGTCGTTTTTATCGAAGATCGTGAGTGCCGGGATTGGCGTTTTACTCGGCGCGGAGGTCACGATACCGTCTCCTCGATCGGTTGGCCCGCGCGCCAGCGTAGCACCGCGTCGAGAAAACCTTGAATGTCGCCGTCGAGTACCGCGTTGAAATTTCCCATCTGGAATTTTGTGCGGGCATCTTTCACCCGCTGGTCAGGATGCAGAAAATAATTGCGGATTTGCGATCCGAAACCCGTTTTGGCCTGTTTCTGATACTTGGCCGCCTCCTCGGCTTCGCGTTGCTCCTCTTCGAGCCGTGCCAATCGGGCCCGCAACATTTTCCAGGCGGTCGCGCGATTCTTGTGTTGGCTGCGTTCGTTCTGGCACTGCACGACAATACCCGACGGTGCGTGGGTCAGCCGGATCGCGCTGTCGGTTTTGTTCACATGCTGTCCGCCTGCGCCGCTTGCTCGATATGTGTCGACGCGCACGTCGGCTTCGTCGATCTTCACATCCACCGCATCAGAAATCTCCGGCGACACGTCAACCGCAGCAAAAGACGTTTGTCGCTTGCCTTCCGAATTGAACGGGCTGATCCGCACCAGACGGTGCATGCCGGACTCGCCGCGTAGGTAGCCATAAGCCATCGGGCCGCGAATCGCGATCGTGGCGTTGTTGATCCCGGCTTCCTCGTTATCTTGCCGATCGATCAGCTCGGTCGAGTAATCGTTTTTCTGCGCCCACTGCAAATACATTCGCAGCAGCATCTCGGCCCAGTCGTTGGCATCGGTTCCACCATCGCGGGCGTTGATGGTGAGAATAGCGCCCGAGGCGTCGTGCTTTCCACTCAACAAAGCTTGCAGCTTAAGTGACTCGACCACTTCCTCGAGCCGCGCGACTTCGCCCGGCACTTCGGCGGCGAATGATTCATCTTCGTTTGCCATTTCGAGCATCGCTGCCAGATCGTCACTCGCCGAAACGGCCTCGTCGAGCGGTTTGACCAAGACTACTAGCGACTTGCGTTCGTTGACCGTCTCTTGGGCTCGCTCCTGGTTGTCCCAGAAACCTGCGGCAGCCATCTTGATGTCGATCGCCGCGATGCGCTCCGATTTTGCAGCACAGTCAAAGGGAGTCCCGCAACTGGAGCAATGCCGTGCGTATCGCTTCGGCGCGATCGAACCACTCTTTTTCCAGTGCCATGTCGGGACTCCAGCGTCAAACGAACAAAAAGAATCGAGGTGGGCATTATACGCGTTTGGACGCGAGGCGACGAGCCCTCTCTTGTCCCCCAATGATGGCGGTCATACACTCAAATCCATGGCGCGCGTGGTGTTAGCAATGTCGGGAGGAGTCGATTCGAGCGTGGCGGCCCATCTGCTCCGCGAGCAAGGGCACGACGTGATTGGTGTCTTTATGCGCCATGGCCATCAATCGCCCGTAGCGTGTGCCACGACTTCTACCGAAGGCCCCGGCGATGCTCTTCCCATTATCAGCTCTTCGGAAACTGCAAGACTCGATCACAAACAAGGATGCTGCACCGCGGCCGATGCGGAAGATGCCCGTCGGGTTGCCGACAAATTGGATATTCCATTCTACGCGCTGAATCTCGATGAGGAATTTAGCCGGATCATCGACTATTTCGTCGACGAATACACCGCAGGCCGCACGCCGAATCCGTGCGTGCAGTGCAACAATTGGATCAAATTTGGCAAGTTGTTCGACTATGCCGACAGTGTGGAAGCAGAGTTTGTTGCCACCGGGCACTACGCACGGCTTGAACCCGACGCCGGCGGCGAAACCGCGCTGCTGCGTGGCCAAGATGCGGGCAAAGATCAATCGTATGTGCTCTTTGGCATCAAGCGGCACTACTTGCAGCGAATGCTGCTGCCAGTGGGGGATTACGAAAAATCTGAGATTCGCAGATTGGCGACGAAGCTTGGAATGAACGTGGCGGACAAAAAAGACAGTCAGGAAATCTGTTTTGTGACGCAAGGACGGTACGACGAATTTGTACGCAATCATCGCACGGAAAACGACACTGCCGGCGAACTAGTGACCACCGACGGCACAGTGGTCGGCCAGCACCGCGGAATCGAAGGTTTTACCGTCGGACAGCGCAAACGCTTGGGCGTGGCGCTGGGCGAACCGAAGTATGTGGTGAGCATCCAGCGCGATACACGCCGGGTGGTCTTAGGCGACCGCGACGAGTTGGCGCGTCCCACGCTAACCGCCGCCGGAACCAATTGGCTAGTCGACTCGGCCGAGATTCCCGAGCGCTGTGAGGTGCAGATTCGCTACAACGCCCCGCCTGTTGCGGCAACCATCACACTGCTGACTCAGCAACGTCTTGAAGCGGTTTTTGACGAACCGCAATTTGGCGTTGCACCTGGGCAAGCGGTTGTTTGTTACTCGGGAGAGCGAACACTCGGCGGCGGCTGGATCGAGTGATCTCCGACCATCGGCTCCCGCCGACGGCTATTAAAAGAAAGTAGGGGAGAAATGCTCCTTTCAAATCTCTTTCCTAGCCGTCGGCGGGAGCCGATGGTAGCTCGGGCAGTGCATCGCCTTCTCGCCATACCAAACCGCGATGCCTAGGCAGATACTGCCGCATCAAATGATCGAAATGCCGACGATCTCGCACACGCTTACGGCTGCCTTCGTCGCTAAACCATCGATAGCCTGGTAACGCAAGCTGTCGACCTAGCTCGCGAGCCATCAAGTTCTTGAGTTTGCCGCGAACTCGCTGCCACGGATCGAATTCATGCCAGCTGACAAGCAGGTGGATGTGGGACGGTTCGCAGGCGACAAAATGGAGCCGCCAGTTGCGTCGCCGACAAGCATCCCAAACAATCCCTAGCAAAATCTGCTGATGAACCGGCATGAACAAAACTGGCGCTTGCTTTGCCAGGCTGTCGTAGATGCGCGCTTGGGCAATGTCTGGCATGAGAACGCCTCGCCCTTTTTGAACATAGCCGCGAGGATCGTCGGCGTTCCAACTACGGTAGGCATGCAAAGTGAAAAGGTAAGCGGTCATGTCGAGTAGTATACATATGAATATGTCTTGCACAAGAGAATTTTTTCGTGGATCAGTCCATCGGCTCCCGCCGACGGCTAATAAAGAAATTCGATGCAACGCCACCACCCCATACTAGCCGTCGGCGGAAGCCGATGGTTCTCACGGTTGATAATTGAGATAAGGATTCGCTTCGCTTTCGGTTTGCGTAGCGGCAAACTCTCGCGCTGCAGGCACGAGAGCCATCGCAAGAGCCGCGAGGCAAATCGCGATTCGCAATGCAGAGCGTATTCGCGGCGCAGGCTTTTTCTCTGTGCCTAGCCAGCCGACGGCACTCGTCAACGCCAGTAGCAACAGCAGCGCGGTGGCAGTTGCTAGTTCCTGATAAAGAAGAAACCGGGCGATCACTAGCACGCCACCAATAACGCTCAGCAACGGTCCCGCCGCCGACTCGGGCCCCGATTCAAGCCGCAACCATGCCGCCACGATTCCGCAGCCAACCATCGCCGCCGCCAACGCACCCAGCAATTGTGCGGTCGTCAACGAACCCGACATAGCAATGGTTGCCGACGTCCCCACCAAAGCAATCGTGCCAAGCGTGGAGCGCAGTCGAACATCAGGGTTTTTCACACCAAATCGAACGACAATCCCCGCCACGGCCAACAAACCGCCCACCGCGCCGAGCCAGCCAACCGCTTCCCAGGTCGACCAGGCGCCGGTGTCAAAACCAGCAGGCTGTGCATCTACTGGCAAATAAACACTGCCCCGCAATAGACACCAGGGCAAAATAAAAATAAGCCCAAGCCGCAGGGACCAAGTCAGCCAGCCATGTTTCGTCACGATTCTAGAAATCGCGTCGATGGTCGTCGCGACGAGAATCAAAATGGGAAGCCAATCGCGCGCTTCGTGTGGGCGAATCATCTTGGCAAGCGCAGCGAGCAATCCTACGCCACGTGCATCAAGCCCCCAGTGGCCCGACAGATATCCTACAGCAATGGCAATCGACCACGCGGCTGCCGAGGATTGTGTTCGTTTGAACACAGCAACCATGGTGACCGCAGCAACAAGTGCGGGCAGAACACCACCTAAGAGAAAGCCCACCAGATCGATCACGGCGTCCTCAGCGTTCGAGGTTTACTTGATTCCGAAGCAGCACGACTAGCGCGCTCCGCTGCCGCCACCTTGTTGTTTCTCGGCAGAACCACTGCCAGCCGGTTGTGCCGCGGGGGCACTCGCCGTGCCGCTACCCTCTTTTGGTGCAGAACTACTCCCTGCCGGGGCGCTCTGCCGCAAGCCTTCGAAGCTGACGGTGATTGCCACCTCATCGCCAATCATGGGAATCATGTTGGTCATGCCAAACTCACTGCGCTTCAAATTGGTTTGGCAGAGAAAACCTGTTCGGTAGTTGCCGGCGGGACCGTTGCCTTCATCTAGTTTCTGCACAGGCAATGTCACCGGACGTGTGACACCATGGATCGTCAGGTTCCCTGTTACCTGGTAAATGGTTTTATTATCCGTTTGCTGGGGGGTGACCCTCGTGCTTTGGAAGCTAATCACCGGAAACTGCTTCACGTTGAAAAAATCGGGCCCTTTCAAATGCTCGTCTCGCTTTTGATCGTTCGAATCAATGCTCGCCGCGTCGATAGTCAGTTGAAACTGAGACGCGGCCGGATTGGCGCGATCGAGCACGTAGGCACCGCTGAGTTTATTGAATCGTCCATACGTATAGCTGTAGCCCATGTGGCTCACTCCAAAGACCACTGACGTGTGGGATCCATCGACCATGTAGTGCTCCGCACCTTGGACTTGGCCTCCTGCGACAAGACTGCAAACGGTTAGGGCAAACGCGAATTTCTTGGCGAGTTTCACTTGGTTGGCTCCTTAACGGTGGAATTTCATGAACGGCCCAATCAGCCTCAAAGCCAGACATTGTACGCCTCGGGCCAAGCTGATTTCCGTGAAATCTCGTACCATCCTGCTTATTTTCTGACGTTCTGGCAACTGCCACCCAATCGCGAGTGCCGGCCGGAAACCAAGAATTAAAGTCCCAGAACAACATCGGGCGGGTGACAGTGGGCTCAAGGATTGTCTATCATGGCAAACTGCGTAAGCTGCTGGTAGATGCCCTCCGGGGTGTCGCCCGATTCGCCGATTCGGAATTCGCAGACCAGGAAAAATTCTTCAAGGAGCCACCGAGCCATGATTTCTCACGGGCTGTCGCTGATTGGCACTTTGGCATTGCCAGCTGTAATCCTCGCAGAGTTGGACTTCAAAGGAATCCTACTGCTTGCGCTTGGAGCGTTCCTGGTTTTGCTGGGAATCCTGTTTTTTGTTTTCTTTGCCAAGTATTTCACACTGTGGCTGCAAGCTTATATGTCCAATGCCCGGGTGGGTCCGTTGAGCCTCATCTGGATGGGACTCCGCCAGGTGAAGCCCGGTATTATCGTCGAAGGAAAAATCATGGCGATGCAGGCCGGCGTGGGAACCGATCCCGACACGGGCATTACCACCCAACGACTCGAAGCGCATTACCTCGCAGGCGGTGACGTCCCTCGCGTGATCAATGCCATCATCGCCGCACAGCGGGCCGACATCGATTTGGATTTCGACCGTGCCGCGGCAATCGACCTCGCGGGTCGCGATGTGTTCGACGCGGTGCGCACGAGCGTTTATCCCAAAGTGATCGATTGCCCCGATCCCGATAAATCTTCGAAGACCACGCTCAGCGCCGTAGCCAAAAATGGCGTTGAGTTGAAAATCCGTGCCCGAGTGACGGTACGCACCAATCTTTCACAGCTCATTGGCGGTGCCACCGAAGAGACGATCATCGCCCGCGTCGGCGAAGGGATTATTACCTCGATCGGCTCGGCCAAGGATCATTTGCAAGTGATGGAAAACCCCGACCAAATTTCCCGCGCCGTCCTCGAGCGCGGCCTGGACGCGCACACCGCGTTTGAAATCGTATCGATCGACATTGCCGACATCGACATCGGCGAAAACATCGGCGCCCGTTTGCAGGCCGATCAGGCGGAAGCCGATACTCGCAAGGCGCAAGCTCAGGCCGAAGTACGTCGAGCCAATGCCATCGCGCTGGAGCAGGAAATGAAGGCCAAAGTGGCCGAAAATCGGGCTGCCGTATTTTTAGCCCAGGCCGAGGTTCCCCGGGCAATGGCCGAGGCCTTCCGCAAAGGCAATCTCGAAACGACATCCCGAAACGGAAATTGACCAAAAACGAAACTGCCAAAAACGAAACTGGTAGTGCAACTAGCACCTATTGCTGAAGAGCATATTCGAACCACAGCCGCTCGTAGTCTTTGTCCAGCTCCGTCTGCAGTTGCCAACGTTGGTCCTTGTAGATCAAGTCGAAGGTTTTTTTCTCAACTCGTTGACGATTGCTGACACGAGCCTCGGGAGTAAGCGGAACATCGCTCTCCGCGGTAATTTCTTCCATTTGCGCAACGTAGGTTTCTGCGAGCGGATTGTCGATCGATTTTCCTAGAGGGCTATTTGGATCCAAGGGATCGTTCCACAACGGTTCGGCCCTTTTCTGTTGCGCTTTCACTTTGGCCCGATTTTGTTGCAATGTGGAAAAAGCCTGATCGTGGATATAAGTTGATGTCGTTTGAACCGTCACTTGTGCCGTGAATTGTGGTGTTTCCTTGTTCGGTGGAATCAGCTGAAATTTCATATCGCGACTGACTCGGAGCACGCCTTTTCCGCGAGGGCGGAAATCTTGTAACGCGCGATCAAGACGTTCCATCGCCCAATTGAACTCTCTTTCCGCAGCATCTGCTTGCACTTGCTCCGGCAACTTGGCCGGGGATGGGTTACCACACCCCCACAAAAAAAATGCCAGCCACACGCAGCAACAAAGCCGAGCCCAAACGGAGCGGCGCTGCCTACGAAAACCATTGCGAGTGATTTCCGTGGAAGCGGCAGGCAACAACTTTTTGAAAACTGTTCTATGCATGAACAACCAATTCGATCGGGGAAATGCCCCACAGCAAAACCAGCGCGGGTTCGTTCAATCATAAAACCTGAGAATCGTCTCGAAAAGAGGCTGACAGCCCCCGAGGGGGAGACTGCAAGGTGAATCTTCCATCCTAGCCGCGGCCGAAAGGCCGCTAGACACGGGCCAAATCTGCTAGCAACGGCCTACAAAGAGGATTCCTCAGGAATCGGATCCGGCTGGGTTTGCATGCTCGCCAATTGTTCCCGGAAGGCCTCGATACCGGCAAGAATCTCCTCAGGATCAACGGCCGATTCTGTATTCTCCGGCGAGTCGGCAGACTTTGCCTCTTCTGCGGCAGTCGACACGGCATGAAGCTTCGACTGCTCCTTCTGCTCCTGCAACTGTTCTTGAAACGCTTTGATCCCCTCGGCAACCTCGTCTTCTGTGATCGACTCTTGTTCCGCAGCCGAACTCTCGGCCTCTGCTTGTAAATCCTCAGCTACTTCTTCCTCAGCTACTTCCTCCTCAGCTACTTCCTCCTCTGCAACTTCTTCCTCGGCGACTTCTTCCTCGGCTACCTCGTCCTCGGGCGACTCAGAAGTTTCCTCCGATTGTGGTTGAGGTTCTTCTGGCTGCGGTTGGTCGTCCGCTTCGACAACATCTTCAGCCTCAGCGACATCTTCTTCTGCCGTTTCGGCCGGGTCTGCCTCGGCTACTGGCTCAATGGGCTCTTCTTGCTTCGGTTGTTCCTTAGGCGGCGCAGGCGCCGACGCAATCGGTACGTAAGGCCGCGGGGCAACGGCGTTGAAATCGACATTCCACGGCAATTGGCCATGGCTGAGATAAACGGCCAATCCGTATCCCAGGATGATGTTGGTCACCGACAAAAATATAATCAGGAGTGTCACGAAGCATTTCCTCTTCTGATATGTGAAGAAGTTTTTAGGCTAAATCGGACAAAACAAGGCAGAATCACGTGTGAAAGCCTACGTTATGAACGCACACAAAAGGCCTTGCCTCATGGCATAGAGTGAGCGAAGGGATGCAGATCCCCTAGCTCGACAGAAGGCACTATCAGTTTTGCCGACTATGACGATTAGTTCGGCCGCGAGCGGCAACAAAACCGCGCCATTGCCGCAACCAGCAAGAGCCCCAATGCATTGGGCTCAGGCACGCTCTGCAGGCTGGCCACAATCGGGTTACTGCTGCCATAAGCGGCTTGCCATATAGCGAGGTCAGTGGCGTCGACTGTGCCGCTATTGTTGGCGTCACCGTCTGGAAAGGTCGTTCCCGCTGCTACCCCACGCTGCCAAGCAAGAAAATCGGCCCCATCGACATCGCCATCGGAATCGAAGTCGGGTTCGACAGCAACATTTACTGCGTTGAATATGTCTTGAATTGCGATATCTGACAGATCGTTCGCGTAGACGCGCAGATCGTCAATTGCACCCTCCCAGAAACCACCGAGTGTCCCGCCGTTGTTGCGAGCCCCAATGGCCATTGGAAATTCCCAAGGCGTTTGCACATCGCTAGAATCGAGCATAAATGTTGCCTCATCAGCGCCCAGCGGCACGCCATCGAGATACAATTTGGCATTCGTGGGCGGTCCCGGATCACCTTGCTCCTCAAACCCATCCCACTGGACAGCTACATGATGCCATTGGCCGTCTGCCCAACTCAGGTTGTGCGTAGGATCAGCTACTCGAAACTGATTAACAGGACTATCTGACGCTTGTGCGACCGACTCCAATTGTGAACCATTCCAGCCGAAACGGTACGATTGAAAATCGTTTGCATTAGCACTTCCCATGAGCCAGCGGGATTGACCGCTCGCGGTAGCGCTTGTCTTCACCCATGCCATCACCGTGCCCGAAACAAATCCGGGCCCAAAAGTAAAATCGGGGGGCACTGGTTGCCCAGGATGCCCCGCAGTGGTTACATCGATCCAGTCATTCAAGCCGTCGAGAAACAAAGCGCCCGAGGGTGTTCCATCGACACCCAAAACAAATGTCGGAGATCCAACAGGAGCGGTAGCCAAGTCGGTCCCTTCACGAAACGTTCCATCTGGGGCTTCAACCCCGTTGGTATCCATGAACGTAGACGCGTTTGTCAAATTGCCGTTGAACTCATACTGTGACAGTAAAGTTTGAGCGTTACTTGATGTCGATCCAAGCAATAGCAAGGAAAAGATAGGTGTCAGAAATTTTCGGCGTATCATCGATGCCAGTTGCCTCTTTTTGAATTCCGTAGCCCCATTCTCTGCCCAGTCTGCCTGGCCCGGCAAAGACTGCAAGTCCCTCTACAAATTAACCGGGAAGCCTACCAGTTGCAAACATTCTGCTGCAGATATCCAGGGCCAATTGCGCGGCGCTGGCATTTTTGGCCCGTTTCGGCGATAATCTTTCCTATGGGCTGAAGTGCCCATGTTTGCCGCCTGTTGGGGCACTGCGGCAAGGGAACAGAACCATCCGGTGGAGGCCTTTTCGATGAACCGTCTATCTCCTCAAAAACTTCCGTCCAATCGTGCGTTCACACTCGTCGAGCTGTTGGTAGTGATCGCCATCATCGGCACACTGATGGCCCTGTTGCTGCCGGCGATTAACGCTGCGCGCGAACGGGCCCGTCAGGCTACTTGTACCAATAACTTGAGCGAGTTGGGTAAGGCGATGAATAGCTTCGCACTTAGTGGCAAAGGAAATTTCCCAGGCTTGATTCAACTGGAACGACTCGATCCATCGGCACGAGACGGTTATCGAATAACTCCAGCAGCAGACGGCCCCGACCTCGAAGTAAGTTGGGCTGCCAAGCTTTTGCCCCGGCTAGATCAGCAAGGTCTTTGGGAGTCAATATTGGCGGCAACGATCTTTGATTTTTCTGACTTTCCTAATTTTGCAGACGACGTTCCCCAACTCGATATATTTCTTTGCCCGAGCGATGCTCGCACTCGACCCAACGATCCGGCGTTGACCTACGTGGCAAACGCAGGAACTCCTGACGTGCTTATAAGTCCACCGGGCGTACCCGCCAGCGATTTCAAAGCCAACGGGCTGTTCCACAATTTAGTCACCAATCCAAATCAGAATGGCCCAAGAGTGCGATTTGGGGCTGATGTTAAAGATGGAGCTGCGACAACTTTGATGTTCTCGGAAAACATCCACAAGGATGAAAGTGATCTGACGGGAAGCGGCGGATTCAAAAGCTCATGGCTCCGTTCGACGGCGTTTTACGACGGTTTTGGTTCTGGCAACCCCGCCATTGGCGAGCAGCCTTTCGGCATGGTGTGGGTTTACGACCCGGTTAGCCCGCTTAGTCCAATCAATATCCAAGAGCGATTCAACCGAAATACAAGCTCAGTGCTAACTTTTGCGGACAAGGGACAAGCATTTTGCCGTCCGGCCAGCGCACATCCGGAAGTCTTCATCGCCGTGTTTGTGGGCGGTAACACCCGCTCAATCAGCGAAAATATCGAGTATCGTGTCTATCAGCAATTGATGACGCCCAACGGCAATAAGGCTCAATATTACAATCCTAGTATTGATCCGAGAAACGCAACGATGAGGGATATCTTTGGTCAGAAGCCTCTGTCGGATGACGACTATTAGCGGCGGCTAATTTGATGCGGCTTTGCTAATCGCCCGTGCTCTGCACGACCGTGCGGCTCATCATCTTTGCCATCCGGTCGAGTGCTTGGCTGCAATCCTTAAGGTCGAGATGCACGTGCAGGATGCTTGGTCCGCTGTGGTCGGCCCAGGCGGCGGTTAACGCCCGATCGAAATCGCCTTCGGTGCGCACTTCGTAACCGGTTCCACCGCCCAGCACTTTTGGCAGTTCGTGGTATTGCCAGCCGTGGATCGCGTTGAACTCGTACTCGCCCGGGTGCAGGAGCCGTTCGGTGCCGTAGCCGTGGTTGTCGAGCACGATGACGATCACCGACATATTGCGCCGCACAATGTTTGAAAGTTCCATGCCGGTCATTTGAAACGCACCGTCGCCCACAATCGCCACCACGCGCGCATCGGGTCGCGCAACTTGAACTCCCAATGCAGCGGGAACCGCAAATCCCATTGACGTGTAATAAGCGGGGCTCAAAAACTCGCTGCGGCCATGCGTGGTCAGTTCCGTCGATGCAAACAGCGAATCGCCGATGTCGGCCACCACGATCGTGGTGTCATCAAGCTGTTCGTCGAGTCGATCGATCAGCCGCGAAATGCGAATCGGCTGCTCGGGCTGGAGCGTGAACGGCTCCTTGTTCCAATCGGTCGGAGCAGCGGGCAGGGGAGCGTTCGGCTTCAATCCGCGATCCGCAAGCTGCGACAAAAATTCCGGCAATGGCACGTCGTGATAGTGATGGTGACGGATCCGCAGTTGTTCGCTGGTGGCATAAATGCAATCGGCGATGTCGAGCTTGGCGGTGTAAATGCCCAGATTGATGTCGGTCATAAATGTGCCAAGCATCACCACGCAGTCGCTTTCCTCGACATACTTCGTCACTTCTTCGCGACCCAACGCACCTTCGTAAAGCCCCATGTAGAGCGGGTGGGTTTCGGCCACGACGCCCTTGCCCAACATCGTGGCAGCCATCGGGATGCCCGACTCTTCGGCAAGCTTGAGCACCACGTCCTGCAGAGCAAAACGATGCACCTCGACCCCCAGCAGAAACACCGGTTGCCGGGCCTGTTCGATCCGCCGGGCGGCTTCCGCGACTGCCTCGGCAATGGCCCGAGGATCGGTCTGCGGAACGTGTTGCTCGTAGGGCGGCGAAATTTCCGGCACCACGTGGACCATGTCGCGGGGAATCTCCAAGTACACAGGGCGTTTGAACCGTTGGCATGTGGCCAGCACCCGATCGATTTCGCGAAAGGCCGTCAGCGGGTCGTTCAGTTCCGCACCGGCCACGCACAGCTTTTCAAACACGTCGTACTGAGTGCGCCAATTGCGGACCATGTGATGTAGCAGCGGGTTGTGGATCCGCTCGCGCAATCCGGGCGAACCGCTGATAACCACCACGGGCGATTTTTCGGCAAACGCCCCAGCCACCGAATTACAGACGCTCAAGCCCCCCACGCAATAGGTTACACAGAGCGCGCTCATCCCGCGGATGCGCGCGTAGGCGTCAGCCGCAAAACCGGCGCAGTCTTCGCGCGTGCAGCCCACCGTGTTGATCGGGCTCTCTTCGAGCATTGTGTAGAACGAAAGGACGTAGTCGCCCGGGATGCCAAAAATGTCGGCAATGCCATAATCCTGAAGACGCTGGATAAGATATTGGCCAATGGAAAGCGACGCGCTGCTTGTGGAATCCTTCACGGCAATGATCCTTTAGCTATTAGCCGTTAGCGATTAGCTGTTAGCTATCTGTAATTAAACACTGTCCATAATGCTAACCGCTAATAGCTAAAAGCTAATTGCTTTTCATGCTACAAATTGGGGCGAGTATTTTAGATCAAATGTTTCGGCTACGGCCCGATTGGTCACGTCGCCCTGGTGCATGTTAATCGCGCGGGCAAGAGGTGGCGAGTGGCTTGCGGCCTCCTCGATGCCGCGATCAGCAATTTGCAGGACCCAGGGCAGGGTGACGTTGCAGAGGGCATAGGTACTGGTGCGGCCCACGGCCCCCGGCATGTTGGTAACGCAGTAATGGACCACTTCATGCACGATGTACGTGGGATCGCTGTGCGAGGTGGGCCTGGTAGTGGCGATGCAACCGCCCTGGTCGACGGCCACGTCGATAATCACGCTACCCGGCTTCATGCGTTTGAGATCCTCTTCTTCGATTAGCCGCGGCGCCTTGGCACCGGGGATCAACACAGCGCCAACCACCAGGTCGGCCCGTGCGAGCTGTTCGCGAATGGTGTGACGATCGCTAAACAGTACGTCGACATTGGCCGGCATTATGTCGTCGAGATAACGCAGCCGATCCATGTTGATGTCGAGGATGCCGATGTTGGCATTGAATCCCGCGGCGATCTTCGCGGCGTTAGCGCCAACAACTCCGCCACCGAGGATCGTGATATTTGCCGGGGCAACCCCCGGCACGCCACCCAACAGAATGCCACGGCCCATTTGCGGACGCTCCAAGTATTTTGCACCTTCTTGGATGCTCATTCGCCCGGCCACTTCGCTCATCGGGGTGAGCAGTGGCAGCCGCCCGTTGTCGTCGGCCAAAGTTTCGTAGGCCACTGCCGTCGAGCCGGTGTCGATGATTGCGCGCGTCAACTCTTCGTCGGCTGCGAAATGAAAATAGGTAAACACGATCTGCCCCTGGCGAATCAACGGCCATTCGCACGGCTGCGGCTCTTTGACTTTGACGATCATGTCGGCGCGGGCGAAGATTTCTTCGGGTCCGCTGACCATTTCGGCACCTTGGGCCAGATAATCGTGATCGGCTAAACCCGAGCCCAAACCGGCCCCCGCTTCCACGAGAACCTGATGCCCGCGACGAACCAATTCTTCGACGCCCACCGGCAGCATGGAGACACGATACTCGTCCAGTTTAATTTCCTTGGGAACGCCGACGATCATAATGGGGAAACTCCTAATAAGCGGGCCACTCCGCCTGGCAGGGCGGTTCATATCCTGATCAGCTTACCATAGCCGGCCCCATGGTTCGTACTCGTACAAACCGAAGGTTTGGGCGAGCTATGCAGCACCATTGTGGTGCGTCCTAGCCCCCGACGGAGCCGGCGGGACTGCTGGCTCCCGGCGAGGGGCTACTATTGTTGATCGCCAATTTCATGCCCTTGCCGCTGGGCCGCAAGAGGGGTAAATTGGTGGATTCTCGACCCCGCCATCCGCTGGCCTGGGGATCGCTTGGAAGCTTGGACCGACTACGTATTTGAAGCAAAGTGTATTTGGAATCAATCGAATGAAAACTTATATGGCCAAGACCGGCGAAGTCGAGCAAAAGTGGCTACTGGTCGATGCCACCGATAAAATCGTCGGTCGGCTGGCGAGTGAAATTGCCACAATTCTCATGGGCAAGCACCGCCCCATCTACACGCCCCATGTCGACACGGGCGACTATGTGGTGGTGGTGAATGTCGAGAAAATTCGCTTCACCGGCAACAAGTGGCAAAACAAAAAATACGCCTGGTACACCGGTTATACTCGACAGCGAACGGTCACCGCCGAAGTCCGCCGGGAACGCAAACCCGAGTTGATCCTACAAGAAGCCGTGCGTCGGATGTTGCCCAAAAGCAAACTAGGGCATGCGATGCTCGCGAAATTGAAAGTCTATGCCGGACCAAGTCATCCCCACACGGCCCAGCAACCCGAACCGACCGAACTGGCAATCAAGGCATAATCCCGCGGCGACAAAATCCCCGATTACAGAGTCGCCGACAAGATACCTGAGGAAACAACCACATGCCCGCAACCGTAGAAGAAGCCCTGGGAACTGGCCGCCGCAAGACTTCCGTCGCTCGCGTTCGTATTCGTCAGGGAACCGGTAAAATCACAGTCAATGAACGTGCGGTTGAAGAGTTCTTTTGCGTACAACAAGACCGCAATGCAGCCTTGGCACCCCTGGATCATTGCGAAGTGCGGGATCAGGTGGATGTGATCATTCGGGTCCACGGTGGCGGCACAACCGGTCAGGCCGGTGCCTGCATGCAGGGAATTGCCCGTGCATTGTTGAAGCACGATAGCGACTTGACCGAGAAGCTTCGCGAGAAGAATTTCCTCACCCGCGATGCCCGCATGAAAGAACGCAAAAAGCCCGGCCTGCACGGTGCTCGCCGCAGCACGCAGTTCTCCAAGCGTTAAACGCGGATTTCATCCGCTATGGCAGGGGCCAATTCACTGCCACGGTTTTTCATTCTTTTTTTCGTAACTCTTCAGCCGACTGCAGGAATAGAACACGGATAAACGCCGATGAGGCCGATCTTCGCGGATCTGAACAACCGAACCGACATGAACAGGTTGGCTCGAAGAACAGCAAAAAAGCTTGCAAATCTGCGTTGATCTGCTCAATCTGTGTTCATCTGCGTTCTATTGCTTCCATTCGGCTGAACAATTGCCTTCTTTCTCAAAAGAACTGTATTGTTGTTGACTTAGCATCTATTTGCATATACAATTAAATGCACAGCGGTTCGGAAAACTATCCTCCCAAGGACTATCTCATTGGCTCCTCCCAAAATCAAACCTTTGGTCGACACGATTGCAGAGGAATGTCTGGCGGTTCGGCTGAGAATGCTCAACCGCGTGGTGAGCAAGCTCTACGACGACGCACTCCGACCGCTTGAACTGAAGGTGAGCCAGATGAACATCCTGGTTGCCACGGGAAAACTGGAATTGGCCCATCCAGCAGATCTCTGCCAACATTTACATCTGGAGGTGTCGACATTGAGCCGAAACGTCGAACGCATGAAATCCCGCGGCTGGCTGGAAGTAGTTCCCCAAGACGACGGCCGATCGCAGCCGATTCGGCTGACGTCCTCAGGAAAACGCCTACTGCAGAAGGCAGCTCCGGCTTGGAAAAGGGCCCAGAGTCAGGCCCAATCGTTACTGGGCAAGAAAGCGGCTGACTTATTGAAAGATGCTGCCGGCAAACTTGGTTCCCGAACTCTTTAGGCCGTAGATTTTTTATCCACTTATTTGCATATACAATTAATTGAGGTCGCCATGAAACTTTCTGACCATCCAACCGTTCAACGGGCAAAGCTCCATTCGCAGCAAGCTGCTTCGGCGCCTGACGAACCGCTCTCTGCCGCGTGGCTTAAAGAGCTAGCGCTAGCCGCCGGTGCCGACGACGTGGGCTTGGTGGAAATCGACCGCCCCGCGTTGGACGACCAACGCGACGATCTGCTTCGCTACTTCCCGAAGACAAAATCGCTATTGAGCTTTGTAGTCCGCATGAATCGTGAACCGATTCGCTCCCCGGCCCGATCCGTGGCCAATATGGAATTCCACCATGTGGGCGACGAAATCAATGAAATCGGCCGTGCGATTGTCGAGAAACTTGAGCAGCGCGGCGTTCGGGCGATCAACCCGGCGATGGGATTTCCGATGGAGATGGATCATTTCCCCGGGAAATTATGGGTCGTGTCGCACAAGCCTGTGGCTGTGGCCGCGGGGTTGGGGCACATGGGCATCCATCGCAATGTCATTCATCCCAAGTTCGGTAACTTCATCCTGCTGGGCACAGTGCTACTGGACGCCGAGATCTCCGAAACCGGCCAGCCGATCGATTACAATCCTTGCTTGGAATGCAAACTGTGCGTCGCCGCATGTCCGGTAGGCGCCATTTCGTCCGATGGCCAATTCGATTTCTCGGCTTGCTACACCCACAATTACCGCGAGTTTATGGGCGGGTTCACCGACTGGACGGAACAAGTCGCCGAGAGTCGCGGCAAACTCGACTACCGTCGTCGCGTCACGGACGCGGAGTCCGCTTCGATGTGGCAAAGCCTTTCGTTCGGCGCAAATTACAAGGCCGCCTATTGCCTAGCCGTTTGTCCTGCAGGAGAAGACGTGATCGGCCCCTATCTCCTCGACAAGTCCTCCCACCTGCAACAGAACGTCAAGCCATTGCAACAAAAAGTGGAACCGGTTTACGTGTTGCCAAATTCCGATGCTGCAGAACATGTTGCTCGACGATTCCCTCACAAGCCAGCCAAACTGGTGGGCAATAGCTTGCGCCCGAGAAGCATCGACCAATTTCTGGTAGGGCTCCCCTTGGTTTTCCAGCGGAACAAGTCCGCCAGTTTGGACGCGACCTACCATTTTACTTTTGTGGGAGAGACAAGCCGTCGGGTAACCATCACGATCCGAGATAAATCCATAGCGGTTGAAGAAGGGCATGTGGGCCAAGCCAATCTCGCAGTCACAGCCGACAGCCAAACCTGGCTAGGATTTCTTGCCAAGGAAAAAAGCCTGGTATGGGCCCTGGTGCGAAGAAAGATCCGCCTGCACGGCCCGCCCAAGCTGTTGGTTGCCTTCGGAAAGTGCTTTCCACAATAGGGACGGGCAACGGCTAGTACCTCAATTCATCTGCCGTGTCGGCGCAGCTACACGAACTACGAAATTGCACTAGAATGGACCGATGCCGAAAACGATCCTGGAAAAAATTGTCGACACCAAGCAGGGTGAAATCGCGGCCGCGCGGGCTTTAGTTCCCGAGTCGCAGCTTCAGTCGGCGCTAGCCGATGCTCCGGCTCCCCGCGATTTCTTCGCAGCGCTCGCAGCGCCCGGACCAATTCGGCTGATCGCCGAGGTAAAAAAGGCGAGCCCCTCGGCAGGCGTGATCCGCAAGGATTTCGATCCGGTGGCCATCGCCCAAACCTACGAAGCACACGGGGCGACGTGCTTGAGTGTATTGACCGACGCGTCCTACTTTCAAGGAAGCTTGGATATTTTGCGTACGGTACGCGCGGCAGTTGCTTTGCCGTTGCTGCGCAAGGATTTTATTATCGACACCTACCAACTCCTAGAAGCCCGCGCTGCCGGGGCCGACGCGGTGCTGCTGATTGCGGAATGCCTGGACGACTGCCAACTTCGCAGTCTGTATAACAAAGCGGTCGATTTAGGACTCACGCCACTGGTAGAACTTTACGACCCTGCAAATCTTCCCCGAGTTTTGGAGGCGGGTGCGACGCTCATCGGCGTGAACAATCGCAACCTGCACACGTTTGAAGTCGACTTGGAACATACCCTGAGACTTCGCGAAGCAATCTCCGACGAATGTGTTTTGGTGGGAGAAAGCGGCATCAAAACGCGCGCCGACGTCCTGCGACTGGAAAAGGCGGGCGTCGATGCCATCTTGGTGGGCGAATCGCTGATGCGGCAGGAAGATATCGGTGCAGCAGTCGACGCCCTGTTGGGAAATTGAATCGAGCAACCGATTCAATGGGTGGCGTTACGCCGCCCTATGAGCCAAGCGCTTGCCAGAATCATCAACATCGCCGCAGAGGGTTCCGGCACCTGCACCTGGGAAAAAGATTGGTCGATCACCGTGGTGCGAGCTGGCAGATTAGTGCCCTGTCCCGCAAAGGCAAAAATTTCTTTTGTCACTCGCAAACTTGGAGTCGGATCGTCGAAGTCGACCCAGTCGGAGAGGGTTTGGCCCGATTGTCCCGTGACTGTCGACGAAAACACATTAAGCGTTTGGCTGACGCCGGCGAAGCTTTCGTTGATGGAAATTTCTGATTCATTTCCCAGGCCGACGCCCCCCATAAACAAATGGGCGTCCGAGATGCGCCAACCCTGCTGCTGTGCATCTGTGGCTACTGAAACATCAAAGCCAAGATTCGCTTGCGAGGGCTCACCGCCCGGGAAATCGATGAATGCGCCATGAAAACTCAACCCGTAATTCCCGTCAGGATCTTGAAAACCAAAAACACTTACCACACTAGAGTCGGGCATGTCCCCATTGCCAGAATACGAAAACTGCGAGAAGACCTTATCGCCAACTTTGACTCCCGGCACGAAACCCGTGAGCAAATCGGAAAGGATCACCGTCGAACCCGAGTCACCAGGAGTGAGGCCTACGTAGGTAAGCTCCTGGGCGCAAGCCGCCCTGGCGCCAACAAAAAAAAGTAAACTCAACGCGAAGACCGTTAGACGAGTTCGCGATGTTCCCGCACAATTGAACATCGATGGTTCCTTGTTTTCTAATTATTGAGTGACTGAGGATAAGAATAAGATGCGAACGATTCGCGACCAGTTGGTCTTTCAACCGCAACGACTTGGACGACGAATCGCTAAGCCCATGCCAAACATCGCGAACATGATCGCTGAGACAGGCTCAGGGATCAATTCTTGAGAAAACGACTGATCGATGACGGTGGTTCGTGCCGGCAGGTTGGTATCCCCGGCAAAGGCAAATATGTCTTTGGTAACACGCAGCTTTTTGAATGGCCCTTCGTTTTGGTCTTCGAAGTAAACCCAATCGGAAAGTACTTGTTCGAGTGGTCCGCCCAGTGTGGTCGCGAATGCGTTGAGCGTCTGGTTGCTCTCCAGGAACGATTCGTCGATCGTAATTACCGAGTTGTCGCCGACGCCAACACCTCCGGCAAACAGATGCGCATCGGTAATGCGCCAGCCGCGCTGAAGAGCTTCAGGGTCAACCTCGACGGTAAAACGAAGCAACGCATCCGAAGGCCCGCCGCCTGGCAAATCAATAAAAGCACCATGGAAACTCACGCCCCAATTGCCATCAGGATCTTGAAAGCCGAAGACGTTCACATCCACCGCGTCCGGCATGTCGTCGCCAGGTAGAGTGCTGTAGAAAAAATTGCGGAAGATCTTGTCCCCCACAACTATTCCTCCGATTTGGCCATTTATCAGATCCCCGAGATTCACAAAATCTTGGGAGTTATTGGGGTCAAGGTGCGGGTATTCGATAAGGTTGGCCATCGAGTGCGATTGGCACACGATAAGCACCGCAGCCCCCAAGCACCCGATTCGCATAAAACGGAGAATCATAGTAAAGAACCTTTCAATGATGTGTTGGAACAATGGATGTTCCATCGATGTCTTGTGATTGAATAAAAGCGAAGCAATCCTCGCGGTTGTCCGGTCGAACTTCCTCAATGCGCATCGGTGCTTCTGCTACCAACCCGCGCGGTGGTTCGAGCGCTGATGAATCCCGCCAATCTTGTTCCCCTTGCGTCGGGACGGTTTCGCCTTGCGACGCGCGCTAATTCGGCTACGTTTCACACTGGTCTGCAAAACTCTCCGTTGTCTTACAGGACCCGTGAGTCCCTGCTCTGTTTCCAATTCATTCTGGTCTAAGTTTGGTTTCTTTTTCATCGGTTCGATTCCTTAAATGCGTAGTAGTGAGTTTCTAAAACTCCAGCCCCTTGCACCTGCCGATGGTGGTGTTTTGTCGTGTGCTCTCGATCGCTAAACTGTGAACACGCTGGTGTCACAAATGCTCTTTCGGTTCCGCTTGGTTTGCAGCTTGTTTGGCTAATGCTTTGCGCGCTTCGGAAAAAACCCATTCGAGCGCAGCAGGACGCGAAACTTCGGGCAGGTACGACCATGCACCCAATTGCCGCGCCCACAATTCTTCTTCGGGGTCTTCACCGGCTCCGCAAATGACTAACAGTGCATCGCTTGCTCGTTTTGCCTTGGCCGTAGCATCCTGCAGCTCCGGGTAATCCGCGGAATCACCTTGAGGTAAATCGATCAAAGTGAGCGGGACTTTCCACTGAAAGACATTTCGCAAAAACTGCTGCGCATCGCTGCAAGAAATTGCTTTCCATGCCTCTTTTGCCGCGGCGGACTGTAGGCGTTTCGCACGTTGCTCGGACCACGAGACGATTAAGCACCGCAACAAACCGGGAGGAGCAACCACACGTTCGACGACGTGTTGCTTTCCTGCCGGCAGCAAATGCTTGGCAACGTTGGTGGTTGAAGAGGTAAATGCCACTTTGCTAATCTCCCGTATGCTTTTGGGTCATTGGTGTCGTACGACTCAGGCACTGTCGGGCACGACAATCGCACCTTGGCAGTTCACAAATTTATGAACGAAATGAACGTGAGTCCATTTCTGCATCCTTACTTGCGCAAAGCGCATCCGCGCGGCTAATGCGCCGCACCTATACGTTGCGCACAGTCTGTCCACGCATCCCAACGGGCGCGCAGCCGCCTGATTCCCTGCCTCGTCTTTCCTTGTCTGGTGTCTTTCCTGTTCTCGTTGCAGCGTTAAAAAGCTATCCCTCTTGGTGCCAAAGCACCCACTACCTAGTGTCAGACTCTGTCTCGATTGATTGCCTAGCGAATTCTCTGATGGGATTGCCCATCCTTCAGTGCAACCAGCCTGGACTTTGCTGTCTGGCTACCAGGACATCTTTCGTTTGCGTCGGCGATGGATTCCATTGACCGACTGCGGGCTCTTACCGCGGACCCGACCGTGCGTGGGACGACGAGTTTTCGACGTCTTGATCGATACCGAACGGCGAAAAGTATCTGTTCCGTAGTCTGCTTCCATCGCTTCGTAAGATTGTGAATGGCTCATTGACTTTGTTCCTCTATGTGAAAAGGTTGTTCCCCCGCGATCGGTGCGGGCATCACAAAATCGGCATCTGCCGAACCAACCAACTGCCTTTGGGCAGATGGCTCTCCGCTACAAGCCACAACTTGTTGCTAGCAGCGTGAGACGCTCTTCACTAATGCGACTACCGTGCCAAACTTGCCCGGCGAGAGATAAAACGCGAGAAGCTCTTGCCACCAAAGCACTTGTAAGATTGCGCGAGAACGCACGGAACGACGGGCCGATTCACCAACTTGGTGGACGATTTCGCGTACGAACCGCGTTACCCGCTTTGGCAAAGAGATAAAAGCGACGTTTCACACTGTTGGTGAACCATCACCAAGTTGGTGCGGCCTAGTGAAACGCCAAAATTGGCGTTGAGGATGCTAGAAAACTGGGGTAATTTGTAGGAGGCGACTCTGTCGGCGATCTGCAGGCGACATTTGCCTACTTGCTTTACAGCCGATAGCCCTCCAATAATGGGCAAGAAGTGAACACGACAACAGAGTCTAGCTATGGGCAATCGAATGCGACTACAAATTGCTTCCAGAGTGATCTCAATCGTGTTAGCAAGCTTTGCACTGGGGGCTCTCGTAATTGCTATTGATGCCCAGGAAGCAAAGACCCTCGAAAGTTTCTCGACTATACAGGACCTACTAGCCTACGAAAATTCATTTAGATTGGATTCTTATTGGCTGTGCGTTCTTGTATGTGTTCTGGCAGGATTTGCCTACGTTGGTCTTGTCGAGGGTGTTGCGCTGCTCGTGCGCATAGGAACTGAGCGAGCATTCTCAAGAGATTGAGATTCAGCGATCCAAAGCCTTTCAATACCGGGCGAGCAAGGCCTTTAATCGTCGCCCAGTTGCGCCAGAATTCGCGTGAGTGTGTTGGGATGCACTCCCAACAGTTCCGCAGCACGGCCCTTGTGGCCATTGGTGGTCCGCAATGCTTGCTCAACAGCTGCCTTGCGGAGTTTGCCCAAGTCGGTGAAAGGCAGGTTGGCCGTTTTCGCGTCGCCGCCGCGACGTCCAGGCAACACCGGTTCGCACTGCAACACATAACTCTGCTCGATCACAAAACCTAGCTGCCGAACGTTACCCGGCCATTGGTACTCGCAAAACCGTCGTAGCATTTCAGGTTCGGGTTGCCAAACGGGTTGCTTGTAGAGCGATGCAAACTTCTTCGAGAAATAGTCGACAAACATCGGAATGTCCTCGACGCGCTCTCGCAACGGGGGCATCCGCAATTCGACAAGGTTAAGCCGATAGTAGAGATCTTCGCGAAATCGTCCCTCTTCGACATCTTGCTCAAGATTGCGATTGGTAGCCGCGACAACTTGTGTGTCGACATAAACCGGATGCGGCGAGCCTACGGGGGTGACTTCGCCCTCTTGCAAAACTCGCAATAGCTTCGGCTGCAGTTCCAACGGCATGTCGCCCACTTCGTCGAGAAATACAACGCCGCTATGGGCAGCTCGAAACACACCCAAGCTTTGCCCAGTAGCACCGGTGAACGCACCTCTTTCGTGACCGAACAATTGACTTTCGGCCAGAGTGGCGGTCAGCGCCGCGCAATTTACCGGGACAAATGGTTTATCGTGACGGGGGCCAAGCCGCTGGAGCATCCGCGCCCAAACCTCTTTGCCCGTACCGGTTTCACCGGTAATCAGAACTGTACACTCGACCTGAGCAGCACGCTCAGCGTGATGAGCAATCCGATTCACAGACGGATCGTGCCCAATTAGCAAACTCGCTGAATCCTCTGGTGGTAAAGACACCACGGAATCCAACGTCGTCGATAGACTTGATGACATACCTCTAACTCCGAAAAGAGAGACCTCTAAATCCCTCTTTCAATTACTGCCCCAGTTCCCAACTCGCTGTTCCAATGCGATTTGAAGAACTAAAAATTCACATCACTGGCAACCCAGCCCTCAAAAATTTGTGAAAGATACTGCCACGGACATACACCTTGCGAGATCCTCTTCGCTTCTTTGGATTCGCAGTCCGGCCTTTATTCTAAACCCAAACCCCCTTTTTCACAAATATTACGTACAGCGAAAACTCACCCAAGATAACCAATCCGGGGGGGCACCGATAGAATAAGAAAAAAGGCGTAACCTGCCAAAAAATAACAGGTTATGACGTTTTCTTAGTTGTGGTCCCGTTCAATTTGGAGTCGGAAAACGGGAGCCACTGGTGCGATTCCTCTAATCTCATCTTCCGGGGACACTAGAAGAATCGTTTTCGCCGTTGAATACCACTACCCAGCAGGGGCCACAAGACCCGTTTGGAAGAGCCCTGAAAGCGGCAAAACTAGACCATTCAGGCAGCGAGACGAGCGAGCGATTCCACGCCGCAGGCGATGACCGATACTTTGGACTTCTTAGCCATCCTGCAGAATTCGTCTCGATTGAGCAGAATGGCGCGATCCGCTTCGATGGCCAGTACGCGTCCCCCAGCGGCAGCAATCGATTCGAGAGTTTTCGGACCCACAGTGGGCACGTCGAATCGCATATCTTGGTTCGGCTTCGCCACCTTCACTACGGTAAAGCCGCCCGACTTACACAATTGGCCTGCACGCTGAATACAGCTGTCGGTTCCTTCGATTGCTTCCACGGCAATCACCGCTTGGTTTTTCACGCAAACCGTTTGGCCAATGTCGAGCGCTCCCATTTGCCTTGCCATTTCAAAACCGAAGGCAACATCGCGCAACTGTTTATTACCAAGCGATCTCCCGGCAATGTGTCCCTGCTTTACGAGAAGCTCTGGAGCGAAGTCGGTAGCCGGTTCCATGATGATTCCATCCTTCGCAAAGATACCGACGACCGTTCGCAGCAAGGTATCGTCCTTACGATCTTTTTTCCCTGTCAGTAATTGCGGCGAAAAGGCCTTGATGGTTTTCCAGTCGGGACGATGACGGAGCCACCAACCAGGTTGAAAGAGCAGGACCTTATGCACCTTGCCAACCAATGTGGCTTGCTGGACGTTCCAACTGCGGAAATAGCGACTAGCCCGACCGATGCCACCGATTCCGATCCAGCCAAAATGATCGCACAAGTCGGCCAAACGTGGATCGGCGTGGTCGCGAATTCCTACGCCAGCCACGCGATGCCCTTGATTTCGCAAAGCTTTGGCAACCGCGAACGGAAGACTCCCCCAACCAGCCAGTATTCCAATGGGTCGATCGGCTTTTGGCGTTGAGAGCGTTGGGGATGATTGATCGGGACGTGAATTCATCTTGGGAGCAGTCGGTACCCAGCGAAGCTACGCGGCTTGATCGTCGCTGTGGCTGGAGGGCGATGGATTGAGTTGCTTCTCAAAGGCAGCCAATTGGCGCTGCATGGTGCGGAATTGCTTACGCATGTCGGGCAGTTTCGAAATTGCGGCCATTTGCAGTTTCTGTTGGCGGAGCGGAGCTGCCGGCGCGCCGAGCATTACCTCTCCATCGCCAACGTCGTTGGGAATACCGGCTTTCGAGCAAAGCACGGCCCCAGTACCAATATGCACGTGGTCGCGCACACCCACTTGGCCAGCCATCACCACGTGGTCGCCTGTGGTGGTACTGCCTGCGATTCCTACTTGCGAACAAATCAGGTTGTGTTTTCCCAGCTGGCAGTTGTGTGCGATCTGTACCAGGTTGTCGATTTTGGTTCCTTCGCCGACGACGGTCGGTCCGTAGGTACCACGGTCGATGGTCACACAGGCACCGATTTCGACGTCGGCTCCGAGTTCCACAAATCCCAGTTGTGCCGAGAGTTCGTGTTTGCCATCCTGCTGCCGATACCCAAAACCATAAGCGCCAAGCACAGCACCGGCATGTACGATCGAGCGAGCGCCGATACGCGTATCTTCGTAAAGCACCGCATTGGGAAACAGCGTCACGTCTTCGCCAAGCACGCAGCCCGGCATAATTTGCACTCCTGAATGAATGACTGATCCTAGGCCAATCACTACGTCTTCGCCAATGACTGCCAGCGGATGGATATCCACCCCATCGGCAATCTGTGCCGAGGGATCGATGATGGCTTGTTCGCTGATGCGGGGTTTTTTCTGAGCGCGTTGAGGACGAAAGTGTTCGACAATCTGGGCGAATGCCACATGGACGTCTTCCACAACAATTGCGGGAAGCGAACCAAGCGGAACATCAGTCGCCACAATTGCCGCCGAAGCGGAACAATTGGCCAAATCAGACGACTTGTTGGCACAGTCGGCAAGCGTGATCTGCCCCGCCTCAGCAGCCGCCAATGTTGCGGCTCCGGAAATCAGAGTTTCCGGATCGCCGTGGAGACGTCCCTGAACGAGTTCGGCAAGGGTGGCCAAAGGGGTCGACATCCAGGCGGAGTCCTTTCCAATCAAGTCGTTCTGTCGCTCGGCAATGACTGCCCAGGACGAAGCGAGCCATGAGGTGCTACTACGCTCACCGCTTCCAACAAGCTGTTGCGAGGGGGGGAATCGTACCGCTCAATGCGGTCCCCCAGCAATAGCAGATCGGCCGCTAGCACTCTCGGTCGGATGTCACGGCAACGCGTTCATTCCAAACAGAAACGTCTCGTGTTATCATCGCCTGGCGACAGGCTGTTCTAAGAAAGGGGCCCACATACAATGCTCGATATTTTGGTGATCGCACCGCATCCCGACGATGCAGAACTTGGCATGGGTGGGGCAATTTTGAAATTCAAGGCCGAAGGGCACCGCGTGGGTGTGATGGACCTCACCAGCGGGGAGCCAACGCCCCACGGGTCGCTAGAAATCCGGGCTGCGGAAACGGCAGCCGCGACAAAGATTTTGGGCCTCGAATGGCGTGAAAACCTGGGGCTCACGAATCGCAGCTTGGAACCCACGCTCGAAGCCCGCGCCCAACTGGCCGGCGTGATTCGCCAACAGCGTCCGCGATGGCTGTTCGCCCCTTATTGGACCGATGCCCATCCCGATCACGTGGCAGCTACGCAATTGATCGAAGCGGCCCGGTTTTGGTCCAAACTCAGCAAAACCGACATGCCCGGCGAGCCGCATCATCCCGAGCGAATTTACAACTACTACTGCGTGCATCTGAAACTCGTCCCGCAACCAGCATTTGTGCTGGACATTAGCGACCAATGGGAGCAAAAGCTCGCCGCGATTCGCGTTTACGAAAGCCAGTTCATCACCGGCCGACCCACCGAGCCGCCAACGTTTGTCGACCAACTGCGCGACGAAGCTGCCTATTGGGGCAAAACTATCGGCGTCCGCTACGGCGAACCATTCGCTTGCCGCGAACCACTGGGCCTACGCACCATGGCCGGGCTGGTGTAGCACTCGGTCCAGGGTGAAAACTGTGGTAAAATAGAGGTATGTCCAAAGAACGCCAGATTACAGATCGCAAATCGACGCTTGCCGAGCAAGGCAAAGAACAAGACTATCTTCTCTACACGCCTGAGGAGCGTTTTGCACTTGTCTGGCCGCTGACCATAAGTGCCTGGGCCATGAAGGGCGAGGATGTTTCTGAACAAAGACTACAGAGAGATGTTGACTGCGTTAAACGACGCGGGAGCTGAATATCTCATCGTTGGTGCCTACGCTCTGGCCGTACATGGAAATGTTCGAGCGACGGGTGATATCGACATCTGGGTACGCCCAACCCCCGAAAATGCCCCTAAGGTTTGGCAGGCCTTGGAGGTGTTCAAAGCACCCAGGAGCAATTTGAGCCCGGAGGATCTGTGCGATCCCGACGTTGTGTATCAGGTGGGAGTCATCCCTTTCAGAATTGATTTTCTCACGTCAATCGACGGCGTGACGTTCGACGAAGCTTGGGCGAATCGACGCGATGCCACTTTTGACGGTGTACCCATCATGGCCATCGGTCGCGATGATTTGCTAAGGAACAAGAGGGCCTCAGGAAGGCCCAAAGACTTGGCCGATGTGGCTTGGCTAGAAGAAAATTTGGATGAATAGCCGCGATCTTACAGATCGCTGGCAACACTGCTATCCTTTTCTTTTGGGCTCATCCAGCGATCTGTAAGATCGCGGCAACTTGGTAGACTGTTCAGGTGCAAGAACTGCTAGCTGCTACCATCGCGGGCCGCTTAATCCGCAATTTCCTTGCAGAGCGATCGCCACAGCTGCCGATGCTAACGACAACGCGCGTTCGGACCGAGGGTTCTTACGCCGCCAAAGTCGAAAGGGGGGCTCCTTTCATTTTGGACTTGTCGCCACCATGCGTGGAAAACTCTTCACTTTAGCCCTGCTCTTTTGCGGAATGCTCCTCGGCAGCTCCGGCTGTAGCCTGGTGCTGCCCGAGGTGTCGCACCAACCGGTCATCCGCAATCCGTTCCCTCAGCTTAGCCGCGTGGCTGTCGCACCGTTTTTCAATCATAGCGATGAACCCACGGTCGACGGTCGCCATTTCGGCATGGCCTACTTTGCGGAATTGCAGGACACGCCGGGCTTCGAGGTTGTGCCGCTGGACTTGGTGGAAGAAGCGATCATCGTCAACCGGGTTGATCTCCACGGGCCAGGCGAAGCACGACGGCTAGCAGAAATTTTGGGCGTCGACGCGGTGGTTGTTGGTGCGGTGACCGATTATTCGCCCTACTATCCACCACGGTGTGGATTGCGCGTGGAGTGGTACACGGCCAATCTCGGTTTCCATGAAATTCCAGCCGGCTTCGGGCTGCCTTGGAACACGCCGGAAGAAGAATTCATTCCGGACTCGCTTGTTTACGAATCGAAGATGGCAATGGCCCGCGCACAGATGGCAACCCAATCACCGGATTGCGACGGACAGTGTCAAACACTGCCAGCACCGCCCATGCAACCTGAAGGCGCAGGAATGGTCGACCCCTTCGATGGCACAGATGCCAAACTAGCGCAAGCTGAAGAAGAACTTCCACTGGGAAGCGGCGCGCGCGAGTCCGATACAAGCAGTGCAGCCGCATCGAGCGTTGCAAGCGAATCGATTGTCACAACCGACACAAACCGACCGTCGTGGCCCAACGAAAGTTGTTTCACTCCACTTCCATCGCAACAGGCGCGTCCGGCTTGCTTGCCTCATCACGGCCCGGTGCTCAGCCATACGCGCATCTATCGGGGCACAGACCCTGATATTACCGAGGCTTTGAAAGGCTACGTCTACTTTCGCGAGGATGCGCGCCGCGGCGGTTGGCAATCTTATTTGCAGCGGAGCGACGATTTCGTTCGCTTCTGCTGTCACAAGCACATCTCCGAAATGCTTGCTGCCCGCGGCGGGAGTCGGAAAACGCGTGTGGTGTGGCGATGGCCAAATAGCCGATAGAGCCTTTCATGGCCGATGCTTCATGAGTTCATTCTGATTCCTCGCCTGTGCGGGATAGTCAGAAGAAACTTTGCTATCGGCAATAGAAGCCTGTCTCGCCGGTAAGGCTTTGCGCACGGACGCCCTTGGACTTGGCCTGTTGGAATTAGACTCTTGCCATCGGCCTGCAACGACCCCTGCTGCCACGGAACCGGCACTGTGGATGGCAAGGAACGCTTACACGCGCTGCCGCTTGGAGATTGAGCAACTGTGAACGACGACATCAATGTGTTGGCACTTGTCAAAGGCAAGGAGCGTTACGTCTTTCTGTTCGACGACACCCAACGTGCTGAAGCGTTGCGCATGCTCGGTCGCTATGCGTCGGACCCCGAATTAAGCTTCACTTGGTACGATGCCGCCGTGCTTAGCCAAAAAGTGCGTCAGGCGGGCCCGGTCAAGCCGTCGCAAAATCGTATTTCGATGCCTCAGGCTTCGGATTGGGACGACTGAGCGCTAAGCCGCAAGCGGCCAGTTGTTCACAACATTCATGCAGCGCAAAATCGCAAAATTTCTGCAGCACTTGCATGTCGAGCGCGCCGCGTCGCCGCACACGCTCAAGGGCTACCGCGAAGACCTGGAAACGTTTGTCGCCTACTTCCGCGAATCCGACGGCCGTTGCCCCGAACCAAGTGGATTGACTGCTGTCGAATTACGTGGCTATCTCTCTGCCCTACACGAAGCGGAATACGCCAAAACTTCGATTGCTCGCAAGCTCGCCTCGTTGCGCAGCTTTTATCGATTTGGTCAACGCGAGGGTTGGGCCACAAGCAACCCAGCCAAGGCGCTGCGGAATCCTCGCAAGGCACGAAAGCTGCCTCATTTTCTCTCGACCGACGAAATCGGCAAACTGCTCGCCACGCCTCCTCGCGACGAAGCGCTGGGACTGCGCGATCGGGCAATTCTGGAAACGCTCTATTCGGCCGGATTGCGCGTGAGTGAGTTGGTAGGCGTCAATGATGGAGATCTGGATTTCGAGCAACAAATCGTCCGCGTACGCGGCAAAGGACGCAAGGAACGATTGGCACCGTTGGGGTCTTACGCCATGCGGGCACTGGAGCGTTGGCTAGAAGTGCGCAAGCTGTCGCCCAAGGAATCGGGCGGACGCGAAGCGCCGACTTTTGTAAACCGCTTCGGAAACCGGCTCACCGCGCGGAGCGTCGGACGCATGCTGGAAAAACATCTAAAAATCTCCGGGCTTGATGGGCGGACTAGCCCCCACACGCTCCGGCACAGTTTTGCCACCCATCTGCTCGACCGCGGCGCCGACATCCGCAGCGTGCAAGAACTGCTCGGCCACAAAAGCTTGGAAACCACGCAGATCTACACGCACGTCAGCACCAGCAACCTCCGCCGCGCCTACGAAAAAGCCCACCCTCGGGCGCGATAGAGCAGATTCGGGTATTCGGTCGAATGTACTCTGCTTCTTCCCTTAACTTCTGCAGCTACTCTCTCAAGCAGGAGAGCCAGGTCCAAGAATCTAAACGACTGGAGTGTCCGATCCTGCACCGAAACCCCTGCAATCCGCAAAATCACTAAAGTCACCCCATCTTATCAGTCGATGATCTGACTGCCGGTCACATCGGCGCAGGCTATGTGTGCGTCATCTTGCGGAGTAAGTGAGTCGATGCAGATTTCAATTGTCTCTTCACTGCCGGTTCTGATTCTATTGCTTGTGCTGGGTTCGCACACTCAGGCGCAATCGACAACCGCATTACCTGAGCAAGATCGAGCAATGTCCGACTGGCGGGGATCCCAATCGCTACATGGCGAGATGCAAGCACAAGTAGTCAATCTGCCGGACAGCGACAGTGCAAGCCATTCTGAGCGAGCGAATCACCTATTGCACGACTCCTACCAGCTGCCAATCAGTCTACCTCCCAGTCAAGGCAGCCATTCCGACCAAGTCGTTACTGCACTTAGCAACCATTCACTAAACGTCGATACGAACCGTCCGTCGGAAGTCATCCAATGTGCGGCCTATGGTTGTGACGACTGCGCCGGAGACGACCGTCGATACAAAGTTCTCGACAACATCGTCTCGTTCTGGGAAAAACTAGACGTCAATGGTCACGTCCGCGTTCGCCACGAGACCGACTTTGAACGCATCAATCGACCTACGCGAAACCGCGACCGTCTCCGGGCTCGGCTTGGATTCACGAACACATGGAATGACGAGATCAAGGCTGGTATTCGGTGGACCACCGGCGACCGGAAATTCGTTCTTGAACCAGGGGACCGCAGTGGTTCGCCTCTGTCCTATCAAGACACGGGAGACGTATTTGATAAATTTGAGTTCAATCTGGACCGAATCTTTGTCACCTACACGCCTTATTGGCTGCCCGACTCGTTTATCACTGTTGGTAAGTTCGCTCCGACTTGGAAGCTGAATCCTATCTTCTCAGATCCCGTGGGAGACCTCGTTTGGGACGAGGCGGCACAGCCCGAGGGCGTTGCCGCGGGAGGCACGCGGAAGGATTTCTTGGGTTTCGATCAGTTCCATACGACCATTGGCGAAAGCGCGGTGTTGGAGTTGGGCAATCAAGACGATGCCAGCTTCTTCTTTGTTCAGTTGTGGGGTGAAAAAAAACTGACCACTCGTTGGAAAGTGGCGCCTAGCTTTACCTGGTACAACTGGAGCAATCTTAATCCTGACGGAGACACTCGTATCAGCACTGAAAACAATGCTGGAAACAGCGTGACCCAAGTTGGTATCGATACCACTCAAATCGGAGAAACCTCCCCGGGAGGAACCCCGGTAATCGATGGTCGCCCATTGTTCGTATTCGACTCTGGATTCAACATCGTCAATCCGATGATTGTCATGACCTATGACGACGGGGACGAATGCTCCGGGGTCGAACCGATTCAGTTCGTATATGAAGCGTTTCACAACGAAGATTCGTTCGATGCCCAGCGTGCGTTCGGCTATTCTCTTGGGACCCAATATGGTCCGGCAATAACGCGTCCGTCTCGAAAGCAATACGATTGGAAGGTCTATTACTCGTGGAATGAGGTCGAGCAGGAGAGTGTATTCACACCGGTCGCCCAGGACGACTTCCAACTCGCTACGAACTTTCGAGGACATTGGGTGGGCTTGGACTTCTACCCGTGGGATGACGTGGAGTTGCGATTCTGGCTGCTCTCGTCAAAGCCACTGGAGCCAATCACCGTTGGTGGTGTCACCTCCGACGAGACTCAGTGGCGTTTTCGAGCAGACATCACAGCATATTTCTAACAAAATCGGCGATCAGCTAACCGCTGATTTTTTTCTTGTAACACCTGCCGGCATCTCTCGCTTGAGTAGGTGAACCAGGCCCAGGAAGCACATTTGCCGGCGGCCGTGGTTTTTTGGAGTGCAGGCAACTTTCCCGGCACTCGGGGTGTCGGCTGCGCGCCGCCGGTGTTTTTCATTTGGCTGCCCCTAACGCAAAACCCCCAGTAAGTCACACCTCCGCGATCCGATCCCTCCCATTCTCCCGGGGTCGGATCGCCTCTTTTGTTGCGACCGTCACAATCCGAACTGCGCAGGTTTGGGATTTTGTTGACCGAGTGCCACCCGCAACGTAGATATTTATCGACAGCCTATGGTGAAATCTCCCCGCCGTTGGACCTATGTTCGCGTCGCTCCCCAGCGCCAACCCACCGCGTCGCCCAGGCTCGAACAAAACAACGCACACAAATAGCCAGCGCTGGGGACTTCGACCTGCGGGTCTCCCGAGCGCATTAAGCCGGGAGAATTAGGCGCAATGATTCAGGGATCTTTGCTTGTTGTCGACGACGATCGACAGCTATTGGAGTCCATAGCCGATTGGCTCCGCCAACAGGGTTTCAATGTCGACACTTCGGAGGGTTACTCCGACGCCCTCGAGAAGCTGCGGCAGAAGTCCTACGAGATGTTGCTAGTCGACGTTCGCCTGCAGGACGGCAACGGGTTCGATCTGCTGGAGCAGGCACGCCGCAACTATCCCGACAGCCACGTCGTGTTGATGACCGGCTATGGCGATGCCGACGCGGCGGTCGAAGCCCTGCGTGCAGGGGCGACCGACTATCTGACTAAACCGCTGATCGACGATGAGTTGCTAATGACCATCGAGCGCACATTTAATCAGCGCCAAGTGATCGAGGAAAACAACCAGCTTCGCAAGGAGCTCGACAAACGCACCTCGCTCGGCAACGTCGTGGGCCAGGACCCGCGGATGCTGCGTGTGTTTGAAATGGTCGAGAGTGTTGCCGACACCAAGGCGACTGTACTATTAACCGGCGAAAGTGGCACGGGCAAGTCGATGATCGCCCGCGCCATCCATCGCCAAAGCGATCGCTCCGGCAAACCGTTTGTCGAAGTGGCATGCGGAGCCTTGCCGGAGAGTTTGCTGGAAAGCGAACTTTTCGGCCATGTGGCTGGGGCATTCACCGGGGCCAATACCGACAAGATCGGCAAGTTCATGCAAGCCAACGGTGGCACGATCTTCCTTGACGAAATCGGTACCGCCAGCCCGGCGATGCAGGTGAAGCTGCTACGCGTGCTTCAGGAATTGCAATTTGAGCAAGTCGGCGGCAGCGAGACGTTTAAGGTCGACGTGCGAGTGATCTTGGCCACCAACGAAGATCTGACCGAGGCAGTTGAGGAAGGTCGATTCCGCCAGGACCTCTACTACCGTGTAAACGTCATCAATATCGAGCTCCCCGCACTCCGCCAGCGCCGCAGCGACATCCCGCTGTTAGCTCAGACGTTCTTGAGCGAATTGCGCGAAGACACCAACCGCTCGGTAGAAGGATTTTCCGACGAAGCGCTAGCCCTCCTAGAAAGTTATCCCTGGCCGGGCAACATCCGCGAATTGCAAAATGTCGTGGAGCGCGCCGTCCTCCTGGGCAAAAATCAAATGATCGAACCTGCCGACCTGCCACGCGACATCGCTGGCGGAACGAGCATCAGCATTTCTCAAGTTGGCAGCAAAACGCTTAAAGAAGCGCTCGAAGAGCCCGAGCGGCAGATCATTCTCGATGTCCTCGAAGCAAACAATTGGAACCGCAACGCCACGGCCGACTCGCTGGGAGTCAACCGCACCACACTCTACAAAAAAATGAAGAAGCTCGGTTTGGAAGGCCGGCACACTTTGAATTAGAGCGTGCGTAGAATCGCTTAAGCAGTCGCGATCTTGCAGATCGCAGGCTCCGGCGATCTGTAAGATCGCGGCTATTCGGCGAATTCACTTGCCGCAATAGTCGATCACGCGGGCGATTTCGCTCTTCAGATCGGCGCGGGTGACGATGCGATCGATGTAACCATGTTCGAGCAAAAATTCGCTCGTTTGAAATCCCTTGGGCAGCTCGATGCGAATGGTCGCTTTGATGGTGCGTGGCCCGGCAAAACCAACCAGCGCTTTCGGTTCGGCAAAGATAATATCGCCCAGGGATGCAAAACTGGCCGCCACGCCGCCCATGGTGGGGTTTGTGAGCACCGAGATAAACAACCCGCCCGCTTCACCATACCGGGCCAAGGCGGCCGAAACTTTGGCCATCTGCATCAACGAGTAAATTCCCTCGTGCATACGTGCCCCACCGCCGGAACCGCTGATAATGATCAGCGGCAAGTTGTCGTTGGTAGCGCGCTCGATCAATCGGGTTAACCGTTCCCCGACGACCGAACCCATGCTCCCCATGATAAATGCCGAATCGGTGACTCCGAAAGCAACACGTCGGGCACGAATCATTCCCGCCCCGGTCAGCACCGCGTCGAGCAACCCGGTGCGTTTCTGTTCGGCGATCAGTCGATCTTTGTATTTTTTCTTGTCCGCAAATTCAAGCGGGTCGGTTGGCGCCAGGTTTTCGTCCCACTGCTCGAAGGTTCCCTCGTCGAGCACCGAAGCAATACGGTCGTGAGCGCTCATGTACATGTGGTACCCGCACTCGGGACATACGCTCATCAAGCGTTCGACTTCCTTACGGAAGATCGTCGCTCCACAATCGTCACACCGCAACCAAAGACCAGAAGGCACACCGCGCTTCTCGCGCGCTGGCTTCGATTGATCGCTTGTTGTTTCGCTCATAGCCATCGTACAAAAAATTCGATTGCAGGGGGCGAACTTGGGGGCAAGGAACAAAAACCTACGCGAGGATTTCGCGAGGTTCCAAAACATCAGTTACGCAGCGCCACTTCGGGGGGGACTTCAATCAATTCCCAAGGACTTCCGTTGAGGTTTTCCGCTCGCCACATTCCCCCAATGGCTTCGTGCGTGAGCATACAGCGTAACAGACTTGCTAGGGGCTCGGGAACCAGAATCGCCACGGTTCCCTCTTTATGTTTTTTTACCAGTTTTGCGAGTGTTTGCTGAAGACGCTCCCGTGCCTGCTGCAAGGTTTCGCCATTGGGAGGGCAAACCGTTTCTGGCTGCTCCTGCCACTGGCGATACACTTTCGGCTGCTTGCTTTTCACATCGTCGATCAACATCCCCTGCCAAAGACCATGATCGAGGTTGTGGAGATTGTCGATCTTCTTCGATTTCAAACTGAGCTGTTCAACGAGCATCTCAGCCGTTTGCTGAGTTGCTCGGCAAGGGGCATGGTAAAGCAGGTCGATCGACTGCTCGTGCAGCGATTCGACCAGTTGCTCGGCTTCTTGACGACCATCTTCGCTCAGCGGGACATCCAGCGTCCCTTGAATCCGACCTTGGCATTCATATTCGGTCGTGCCGGTGCGAATCAGTAAAATTTTCAACATGCGTTTCTGCCCCAAATGTGTTGTTTACACCGCCGCATGGGCCAGCCGTGTGAGTTTCTCGACACTCGCTTGATAATCGCTCTGGCTGGTAATTGCGGATCCCACGACCAACAAATCCGCGCCGGCCTCGACGCAGGCCGCAATCGTACTTTCGTTCACACCCCCGTCGACTTCCAATAAAAACTGATCGCCCGTTTTGCTACGAATATCCCGCAATTTTTCCAAAGCGACCTGGTCGAACGATTGGCCTCCAAAGCCCGGCATGACGCTCATCACCAGTACAAAATCGCAAGCGGGTAACGCGGTTTCGATTGCTTCGACCGGCGTCGGCGGGTTGATCGCCAGACCGGCTCCCACACCTGCCGTGCGGATTTCTTCCAGCAGCGCACCGGCATCCTCAACCACCTCGGCATGAAACGACAACAAGTTGGCCCCTGCCGAAATATAGCGAGAAACGTACTGCTCGGGATTCGAAATCATCAAATGCACATCAAGCGGCAAATCGGTAAGCCGGCGTATCACTTCGACCACTGGCAAGCCAAAGGACAGGTTGGGCACAAAATGCCCATCCATCACGTCCAGATGAAACCCTTGGACGCCCGCCGCCTCAAGCCGACGTATCTCGTGCTCCAGATTCCCAAAATCACACATCAACAACGACGGCAACACCAATGGCGACGCGCCGCGGAATTCAGCAAGGTGGTGATTTGAGGTCATACTTGTCCGTCGGCATTCACTACGCCGATACGATTTCGTTGAATTCCAGAGAAGAGCCTGCAGAGTTGAAATTTATGCGATGCTTAGCGTTTGAGAGCCGGAGAAGACTCGCTGCTGTGAAGCAGTTCAAAGAAAAAGCATGGAGTAGGTGATGCACACACAGTGAGCCAACGATTTGAGTTGAGCTCTTAATTGTTTGGAAGGCCAGTTAAACAGTATTCTAAAATACGGCCCCACGGCATTATCCGCCGATAAAGGCGAAGATTCTAGCAATCCCTGCGAACAAGGATAGGGCAGAAATCGGGGCCAATGCCGTTAACCCTTACCCATAAAAGACTTGCGTCTTGCCTTGCTGTTTTTTATCCGACTGCAAATGACAGCAGATATTTAGAGATCGACGGGCCGCCGCTCGGCTACGACGGAACTCGCTTGGAATGTTCAACAGTCCCTCAAACCACCTGCTGTGGCAGATTGAGCCCGGGGGCGGCGAGTGCTGTGGTGCCCATGAGATACTCGTCGATGGCACGCGCTACACCTCGGCCTTCGTTGATTGCCCACACAACCAGGCTCTGGCCCCGACGGCAATCGCCGGCGGCGAAGACGCCTTCGACGTTGGTGGCAAAGTCGCCATGCTCGGCGGCAAACGTTTTCCAGTTGCCGCGTGGGTTTTGAGTTTCAACACCCAGCATCTGGCTCACCGCAAGTTCGGGGCCAACAAATCCGGTGGCGAGAAACACCAAGTCGGCCGGCCAAACTTTTTCGCTGTCTGGCACTTCGGAAAATGGCGCCTTCTCACCCGGCTTTGACCAATCGACGGTCAAGGTCTTCACGCCGCTCACGCGACCATTGCCATCGTCGATAAATTCTTTGGTAAGCACATTGAACTGTCGAGGGTCGTCGCCCAGTTTGGCGGCGGTTTCGGCATGCGAATAATCGACGCGGTAAATGCGCGGCCATTGGGGCCAAGGATTGTTCGGCGCACGTTCGGCAGGAGGCGTGTCCAGCAATTCAAAATTCACGATGCTCGTAGCACCGTGCCGGAGCGAAGTGCCAATGCAGTCGGCACCCGTATCGCCGCCGCCGATGACGATCACATTTTTCCCGCGGGCGGAAAGATAGTGATGGTCTTCCAGGTCAGAATCCAACAAGCTCTTGGTGTTGCGTGTCAAGAAATCCATGGCCAGGTGGATGCCGGCAAGTTCACGGCCAGGGCAGTTTGCCGTAGGATCGAACGACTTGGTCGCACCGGTGGCCAGCAGCAACGCGTCGAAATCTTCCAATAGTTCTTTGGGATCAATAAACTCCATGTTGCAATCGCGCTCAAGCATAATCTGCGTCATGTGCCCGGCGGGGAAATCCTCTTCGAGCCCAACATGGGCGCAGGTGACAAAATCGACCCCTTCTTCACGCAGCAGATCGACCCGTCGCTCGACAACTCGCTTGTCGAGCTTCATGTTGGGAATACCATACATCAGCAAACCGCCAATGCGATCGGCCCGTTCGTATACCGTGACGTAGTGGCCCGCTCTGTTGAGCTGTGCGGCCGCGGCCAATCCAGCGGGTCCGCTGCCGACGATCGCAACTCGTTTTTCCGTGCGGGAACTGGGCGGCTGGGCCGTCACCCAGCCTTCGGCAAACCCGCGATCGATAATCGCGTTCTCGATATTTTTGATCGTCACCGCAGGATCAGTAATCCCCAACACACACGAACCTTCGCATGGAGCCGGGCACGCGCGGCCGGTGAACTCTGGGAAATTATTGGTTTTGTGCAATCTTGTCAGCGCATCTTTCCAGCGGCCCTGGTAAACCAGATCGTTCCACTCGGGAATAAGATTGTCGATCGGACAGCCCGTATTCGACTGGCAGAAGGGTACCCCGCAATCCATGCAGCGCGCACCCTGGGTGCGCAATTGCTGTTCGACGGGCTCGGTGTAGATCTCCAAAAAGTCCCCAGCCCGCTCGAGCGGATCGCGATAGGCGACAGCTTGACGATCGTATTCTTTGAATCCGGTAGGTTTGCCCATTGTGAATCTGTCAGTTGTTAGTAATCGGTTGTTAGTGGTTCGGTAAATGTTTCTCGCAGAGACACAGAGACGCTGAGAGAAATCTATATTTTTGTTTATTTTCCCCACTCTTTTCTCTGCAGTCTCTGTGTCTCTGCGAGAAACTTATTCCTTTCAAACCGCCGCGGGTTGCGCTTCTTTTAGTTTATTCTCCATCAGCACCCGCTTGTAGTCGGAAGGCATCACCTTGACGAATTGTGGCAAGGATGTTTCCCACTGGGCGAGAATTTCGCTGGCACGTGTCGATTGGGTGTACGTTTGATGAAGCTCGACGAGTTCGCGCAGCTCTGCGATGTCGTCTTCTTCAACCACTTTTTCAAGCTCGACCATGCCGAGATTGCAGTTCACCAGAAACTCGTTCTTCGGATCCCACACGTAGGCGACACCGCCACTCATGCCCGCGGCAAAGTTGCGTCCCGTGGGGCCGAGAATCACCACGCGCCCGCCGGTCATGTATTCGCAGCCGTGGTCGCCCACGCCTTCGATCACGGCCAAGGCCCCACTATTTCGCACAGCGAACCGTTCGGCCGCTCGGCCACGGAAAAATGCCCGGCCACCTGTGGCACCATAGAGGCAGACGTTGCCGACGATGATATTTTCTTCCGGGACAAAACTCGAATCCTGCGGCGGGTTAATAATAATCCATCCCCCGGAAAGTCCCTTGCCCACGTAATCGTTGGCATCGCCTTCCAGTTCCAACGTGACGCCCCGGGCCAAAAACGCCCCAAAACTTTGCCCCGCGGAACCGTGCAATTGGAAATGGATTGTGTCGTCGGGCAGACACTCCTCGCCCCATTTCTTGGCAATTTCGTGGCTGAGAATCGTACCGACCGTTCGGTTGGTGTTGATGATCGGCAGTCGGGCTCGAACTTTTTCGCCGCTCTCGAGCGCCGGGCGCGCCAAGTCCAAGAGCTGCGTAATATCCAACGACTTGTCTAACCCATGGTCCTGCACCTGGGTGCAAACGGTGCCGACATCGGGGTGCGGCTTTTCGATTGGCGTGAGCAAACTGGTAAGATCCAATCCGTCGGCTTTCCAATGCTTGATCGCGGCGTCGGTTTCCAAGCAATCGACGCGACCGACCATTTCGTCGATCGTGCGGAACCCGAGTTGCGCCATAATCTGCCGTGTTTCCTCGGCAACCATAAACAGGTAGTTGACCACGTGCTCCGGCTTGCCGCGGAATTTTTTGCGTAATTCGGGGTCCTGCGTGGCAATGCCCACCGGGCAAGTGTTCAAATGGCACTTACGCATCATGATGCAGCCCAGCGTGATCAGCGGGGCGGTCGAGAATCCGAATTCTTCGGCACCCAAAAGGGCAGCAATCACCACGTCGCGCCCTGTTTTCAGACCACCGTCAGTTTGCAGCACCACGCGGCTCCGCAAATCGTTCAGCACCAGCGTCTGATGGGTTTCGGCAATGCCTAATTCCCACGGCAGTCCCGCGTGTTTGATGCTTGTCAGTGGCGAAGCGCCGGTGCCGCCGCCGTCGCCGGAGATGAGAATATGGTCGGCAAAGCCTTTGGCCACTCCGGCAGCAATCGTGCCGACGCCCACTTCCGATACCAGCTTCACGCTTACGCGGGCCGATCGGTTAGCGTTTTTCAGGTCGTGAATCAACTGCTTGAGATCTTCAATCGAATAGATATCGTGATGCGGTGGCGGGCTAATCAGACCCACGCCAGGCGTCGAATACCGAATGCGGGCGATGTTTTCGTCGACTTTCCGGCCGGGCAACTCGCCCCCCTCGCCGGGCTTAGCTCCTTGCGAAATTTTGATTTGCAATTCGTCGGCGTTTGCCAAATACCAAATTGTGACGCCGAACCGCCCCGAAGCAACCTGCTTGATCGACGATCGCTTGGAATCGCCATTAGGCAACGTCTCGAATCGTTTCGGATCTTCGCCCCCTTCGCCCGTGTTGCTCTTGCCACCCAAACGATTCATGGCCACTGCGAGCGTTTCGTGTGCCTCAGCGGAGATCGATCCAAACGACATCGCCCCGGTACAAAAACGTTTCACGATTTCCTTGGCCGACTGGACTTCCTCCAGCGGAATCGGTTCGCCTGCTGCGCCTTCTTTGAAGGTAAGCAGTCCACGCAGTTGGCAGCGCGTTTGTGAGTCGTGGTTGATGTGGTCGGCAAAACGTTGATACGCGTCTTGGTCCCCGGCACGGGCGGCAACCTGAATGTCGGCAATCGACTGCGGATCCCACATGTGGCGTTCGCCCTCGGCACGCCAATGAAATTCTCCCGGATTGGGCAGAATCGGCAGCCGGCTGTTTTTCTGCAGCGGATAGCCCAGGGCGTGACGCCGGAGTGCCTCTTCGGCAAGCACGTCAAATCCCATCCCCTGGATACGGCTGGCCGTGCCGACAAAACAACGCTCGATTACTGTGTCGCGTAGACCGACCGCTTCAAAAATTTGCGCACCTTTGTAACTTTGCAGTGTGGAGATGCCGATCTTGGCCATCACTTTCAGCATGCCCTTGGCAACGCCTTTGCGATACCTGGCCACGAGTTCGTGGTCTTGCTTGGTAACCGGATCGAAGACTTCTCCGTCGGCAATCGAATCGACTGCCGGGTGGGTGCGGCCTTCGCCCGACTCTTCGTCCGAAAGGGTCGCATCACCCGATTCGAGCAACCCGTCGCGCCGAGCCTGCCACAACGCTTCAAACGCCAGATAGGGGTTGATCGCGTCTGCCCCGTAACCAATCAGCAAACAGTGGTGATGCACTTCGCGAGCCTCGCCCGATTCGACCACGATGCCGACACGCGTCCGCTTAGTATTTTGCACCAAATGATGATGCACGGCCCCGGTGGCCAACAGCGAACTGAGCGGCACGTTCTCCGCACTGACATTGCGATCAGAAAGCACCACCAGCGAATAACCGGCGTCGACCGCCGCCTCCGCCTCGGCACACACGCGCTCCAGCGCCCGCAACATGCCCGACTTGCCTTCACTGCGCGACCAGGTGGTGTCGATCTTCTTGGTTTTCCAGCCGCGACCATTTTCCGGGTCGTCGGCCATGTGTTTCAGAGCCGCCAGCTGCTCGTTGGAAAGGATCGGATGTGGAATTCGCAGACGGTGCGCGTGTCTCGGGGTCGTCTCCAACAAATTCTGCTCGGGCCCAATGTAGCACTCCAGCGACATGATCACTTCTTCACGAATCGAATCGATCGCGGGATTGGTGACCTGCGCAAAAAGCTGACGGAAATAATCGTACAACATCCGCGGCTTGTCGGATAAACAGGCCAAGCAGGAATCGTTGCCCATCGAACCGATTGGATCTTTTTCTACCTTGATCAACGGCAGCAGCATGAACTGCATCGTCTCGACCGTGAAACCGAAGGCTTGCATGCGCTCGAGCAGAGTTTTGCTGTCGAATCCGTGCGGCTGGCGGTTTGGTTCCAGGTCGTTCAGATCGATGCGCTCGCTTTTCAGCCACTCGCTATAAGGACGACTCGCTGCAAATTCGTTTTTGAGTTCTTCGTCCGGTATGAGCCGGCCTGCTTCGAAATCGACCAGGAACATCCGTCCCGGCTGCAAACGCCCCTTGGCTTTGACGTTGTCCGGAGTAACCGACGGCAGCACACCCACTTCGCTGGCCATGATCACGCGATCGTCGTGCGTGATATAGTAGCGCGAAGGGCGCAATCCATTGCGATCGAGCACTGCCCCGATGTATTTGCCATCGGTAAAGGCGACCGACGCTGGGCCGTCCCAAGGTTCCATCAACGCGGAATTGTATTCGTAAAACGCTCGCTTTGACTCCGACATGGTTTCGTGATTCTGCCACGCCTCGGGCACCATCATCATGACCGACTCTTGCAGCGTGCGACCGCTCATCAGCAAAAACTCCAACACGTTGTCGAACGTGCCTGAATCGCTGCAATCGGGTTCCACGATTGGGAAAAGCTTCGACAGTTCGTCGCCGAATACCTCGCTTTGCATCACGCCTTGGCGAGCGCGCATCCAATTCTTGTTGCCGCGCAGCGTGTTGATTTCGCCATTATGGCTCATGAATCGGCACGGTTGTGCGCGATCCCAAGAGGGGAACGTGTTGGTCGAAAACCGCGAATGCACCATCGCCAAATGGCTGGTGTAATCGGCATCGGCCAAGTCGGGGTAGTATTGGAACAACTGATCGGTGGTGAGCATCCCCTTGTAGATAATCACTTTGGTCGACAACGAGCAGACGTAGAACATCTTGGCCTGGCTCAGCGACGTGTCGGTGCGGAGCCGATGGCTAGCCTGTTTACGAATCAGATAGAGTTGCCGCTCGAAGGCGTCGCCAGCGATTCCTTCGGCCGCGGCGACGACTAATTGCTCGATGGCTGGCTCGCCAGCCTGCGCGGTGGGGCCAATATCGGCAGTCTGTTTGTCGGTGGGCACAGGTCGCCAACCGATCAAACGCTGGCCCTGACTGGCAACAATCTCTTCGACGACCGCCTTGCACTTCGCGCGCTCAGCCTCCACCTGCGGCAAAAATACGTTGCCCGCTGCAAAACGGCCCGGTTCGGGTAGTGTGACCCCCAAATCGGCTTGCACCGCTTTCTGCAAAAATTCGTGTGGCAAAGCGGTAAGGATTCCTGCCCCATCGCCCGTGTTTGCTTCGCAACCGCAGGCACCGCGGTGGTCCATGTTGCGCAGCACTTCTTCCGCGTCGAGAACAATCTGGTGACTCCGCTGGCCCTTGATGTGCGCAACAAAACCGACGCCGCACGAATCGTGTTCGTTGGCCGGGTCGTAGAGACCTTGCTTCGGGGGAAGATAGAAATGGGGGAGTTGTTTTTTCATAACACTATTGCGTCCTAGCGCACCTGTGGCATTGTTTTCTGTTCTTGGTAATGATTGTGTGAACCGTTTTTTGTGACTTCCTGAAGGCAGGCAAATTCGGTATCAGCCCGCAATAGATCGATAAATTGCTGAGCGATCGGGCTCAACACGCGATCGGTGCGATGCAAAATCCCCAGGGGCCGCTCCATCGGTTCTCCTTGAATCGCAACCTGTGTTAAGGAGCCGGAAGCGATTTCTCGCTCGATTGTCGGCTCTGGCAAGATGCTCACTCCCGCGTTGATTTCTATAGCTCGTTTGATGGTTTCTATGTTGTCGAATTCCAAAGTCACGTTGACATCTGCTTTGTGAACCATCAGTGCGCGATCAATTTCCGAGCGGATTCGCAATCCCGCTTCAAACGCAACAAACGATTCGCCAGACAGCTCTTCAAGGGCCACCGAATCGCGACCTGCCAGGTGATGTTCCGGGTTGCAAACCAGAGTGAGCGGTTCGCTTCGCCAGGCAGTTGCCGCCAAGGTGCGCGATTCCTCGGGATAACTGACCAATCCGAGATCGACTTCGCCCTGCCCGACCACTTCCACCACGCGATCGGGATGAAGGTATTCAAGCCGCACGCGCGCGCTGGGATATTTGGAGGAGAATCGCCGCATGAATGCGCTCATGTGCGCTAGTCCGACTGAATAAATCGAGGCGACCACCAAGCTACGCGCCGTTTCGTCGTGAAGCGAGCGGACTTCTTCTTCCAACGTGCTGTGCAGCTTGATAAGTTGACGACAGCCGGCGTAATAGTGTTCGCCTTCGGACGTCAGCACGAAAGGCCTTTTCGAGCGGTCGAGCAATTGCACGCCAAGCAATTCTTCCATATGGTGAACCACCTGGCTGGCACCCGACTGGGAAATGCCGTTCACGTCGGCCGCACGCGAAAAACTCCGCCGCTCGACGATGTCGCAAAAAATTCGTAATGATCGGAAGGTGATATTCACTTGTTACTGGCTCGCATCATGGAGGCGCGCAAAGCGGAACAGTTGCCCGCTATCTATTTTCAACGGCGCCCGGCGCCGTCATTTCTTGAAAAAGCGGCAAGCACTCTCCCAGCGTTGCTGGCAGAGGATTGCTCGTTTACGAAACTGGCGATGGACAAACGACTTGCAAACAATCAGTCGAATCGAAGCTGCTGTTGTCCGGGCTGAGCCTCCAGATGCTCGAATTACTATTCCTAATGTAGGGATTCGCCAGAATCGAAAATCGAAATACTAGAATAACGATGGTTTATGCCCGAGTCAAGCAGCGGCATTAGGTGTTTTTCCCTACCTTTCCGGGAGTTTTTCGAATTCGTACCCATGTCCCCGGTCGCGCAGGACGGCGGCAGAGAGGATTTTGTCGGGCTCGGGGAGTCGGCCTCTGCCATTGGGGTCGCGACGTTTCAGTGCCGCGGCGTTTTCCATGCCCTCGATCACTCGGCCGAACACGGTATGCCGACCATCGAGATAACTGGTGGGAACCAATGTCAGAAAAAACTGCGACCCGCCCGTATTGCGGCCTGCGTGGGCCATGCTCAAGCTGCCTCGAAAGTGTTTGCGGTAATTTTTTCCATAACATTCGCAACGAATCGAATAACCGGGTCCGCCCGAGCCTGAACCGGTGGGGTCGCCCCCCTGGACCATGAATGCGGGCAACACGCGGTGGAACGGTACGTCGGTGTAATAACCTTTTTTCACGAGCGTGACAAAATTGGCGGTCGCTTGCGGGGCTTCGTTTTCAAACAACTCGATGACGACATCACCGCGGGTGGTGGTCAGTTTCACCCGTGGCAGGTTATCGGCTTTCGCTTCGGCAGCGCGGACCTGTTGTTCCGCGTCCCAGGCGTGGCGTGTTTCGGAAAGCGCCTGCAAGTATCCGGCTGCGTTTTGACGCGCGCGACCCTTGGCACCGCCAGCTGACTGCATGGATAAACCCTCAAGCAGTCCCGCTTTGGATGCCTGGAACAAAAACTTCGAGGCGAGATCAAATTCGCTTGTACAAAACGCGCTCGCGCCGCCCCATACCCACAGATCTTTGTACTTATCTCCGGCACCCGCATCGAGCAAGGCGCTGATGATTGGCAGCGCTTTTTCGTATTGGTCGCCACCGTCGCCCTGCGAGTCGCCAGTTACATAAAAACCGGCAATCGCCACCAAGGTTTCGTTGACCTCGGGATAGCCTGCCGGGTCGGTCCGCACGATTTGAAGCCCCGACTCGACAATCTTCGACAGCATCGCTTCGCTTTGATCGCGGAGCGCAGAAATATCGTCCTCTCCCGCCAACCCGCCCGACTTCTTCAACTTTTGCTCGAGCTCTGTGGTGAGAACCTGCCACTGTTGGCGTAGTTTGTCGAAGCCTTGCTTGGCACGGGACGCATCCATCGCCTGGACCTCGACGCGGCCAGCAGAAACGATCAAACCAATCAGCAAAAATAAAAGCGTGCGTTTCATGGGTGGAGTCCTTACGTTTTCCTTGTGCTGTTAACGATTCAAATCTTTATAGACTTCTCAAATTCTTGAACAGGAGATCACGGAGGAAACAGTGAAAAAAGTAATGTATTCACTGGAAAAACCGATTGCTTTGGAACATGTCCGGAGGGCTTCCATTGAAACACTTCCTGATTGTTAATTGGAATATGTCTCTCGCAAAGGCGCTAAGGCGCGAAGCATATCGAAAATAATTTGCGCCTTAGCGCCTTTGCGAGAGTTCCTCAAACAACCAAGATAACTGTTCAACTATTACTTCTGACCATGCCCAGAGGACTTGGTTTCAATTTTTGATGAATTTATTCTCTGTTGTCTCTGTTTCCTCTCTCCACGGGCGAGTCGCCGAGGCGACCTGTTCCATTTTGTTGGTTGCGGTCGGAAGCCACGCTGGGAACAATAGGGTCTGGCAATCGACTGAAGCCGTGCAGGTTAACAGAATCCTTCCTTTTACGGCAGACGGACTGCATTTTGGGGACAGAATTGGGAAAGCGCAAACCAAAGCCGAACACCCTTGCCGAGCAGACCGAATTGCGGATTATCGGCGGGAAATTCCGGGGCAGCAAACTGTGCTACCACGGAGATCCGCTCACCCGACCGATGAAGCACCGGGTCCGCGAAGCGATTTTTAATCTCATCAGCACCGAGTCGAAGGGGCTGCACGCTATCGATCTGTTTGCCGGCACGGGAGCGCTGGGGCTCGAAGCGCTCAGCCGCGGGGCCGTCAGCGCCACGTTTATCGAGAAACATATTCCCACCGCACGTGTGATCGGCGAGAACATTGCGGCGCTGGGCGTTGCCGATTGTACCACGCTGCTCACAACCAGTGCGTTTTTGTGGAGCAAACGGGACTTGCCAAATTGGAAATTGGAAAGGGGAAAGGGGAGTGCGGAAAGGGAGAAGGGGGAAGGAGGAAGGGGGGGGCGTTCCTTAACATCGAATCACGGTATTCCTCAGGCGGAGATTCCTTGGCTTGTTTTTTGTAGTCCGCCTTATGCTTTTTTTGTTGATCGTGAAGACGATATGGTGCAGTTGATCGATGCCGTGTTGCAGCATGCGCCGGTGGGGAGCATCGTCATTGTCGAAGCGGACGAACGATTCGATTTCGAGCGGCTGCCAGGCGGTACGGACTCGGAAAGCGGCGCCCATTGGGATGTCCGCAGCTATCTCCCCGCCGTGGTAGGCGTCTGGCGACACTAGCCTTCGAGGGCATTGAAGACTTCGAGCCATTGTTCTTCGAACTGCTCGATTTCATTTGAAAAACTTGTAAGCTCTTCGTGCAGCCGTTGGGCTGGGGCGGTTTCGGTGACGGTAAGCAGCTGGGCTTGCACGGATTTCTTTTCTTCGTCGAGCTTGGCAATTTTGCGTTCGAGCGATTTGAGCTTCTTCTGCAGCTCGCGCTCTTCGCGGCCTCCGACTTTGCGTGGGGCGGTGTCCTCGCTGTCGGCCGGCTTGTTGCGCACGGTGTGCTCGGCGCGTAAGCCCGCTTCGAGCTCCTTGCCAACGCGGTAAACATAATCGTCGTAACTGGCTGGGTAACTGGCCACGCGACCATCGCGCACCTCGACCACTGCCGTGGCCACCCGGTGCATGAAATGGCGATCGTGACTGGTGAAAATCACGGTGCCCTCGTAACGGCAGAGCGCATCGGCTAGGGCCTCGACCGTTTCGACGTCGAGATGGTTGCCCGGTTCGTCGAGCACCAGCACGTTATGTTTTTCGAGTAACAGGCCGGCCAGTACCAGCCGCGCACGTTCGCCACCGCTGAGAACGCGAATCTGTTTTTCGACCATGTCGCCACCAAACAAAAAACTGCCCGCAACGTCCTTGACTTGCTGAATGGTCGTGCCCGGCGCGGCCTGATAGTGAAGGTAATCATCAACCGTCTGCTGCTCGGGAAGCGTCGTATACACATGCTGCGCGTAGACACCCACCTGACAGCCGAAGCCCCATTTCATATTCCCGCCGCGTGGTTCGAGCGATCCGCAAACGGTACGCAGAAAAGTGGTCTTCCCCTGGCCGTTATCTCCCACCACGCCAACCCGCGAGCCATGTTCCATCTCCAGTTGCACGTCGGTGGCAACTTCCAGGTCAGGATAACCAATCGCCAGGGCGTCGGTCCGCAACGCAGTTCCCTGCCGAGGTTCTACACGCGGAAAACTGAACCGCACGCCAGCTTCTTCTCCCTGGACTTCGATCAATTCGAGCCGCTCGAGCTGTTTCGCTTTGCTCCGAGCCTGGCTGGCGGTATTAGCGTTGGCGCGGTTTTTGGTGATGAACGTCTGAAGCTGCTTGCGTTTGGCAAGCGTGGCGGCGTTCACACGGCGATCGTGCTCGTGCCGTTCAGCGAGATTTTCGAGATAAACATCCACGTCGCCGGGGAACATTGTCAATTGTCCACGCGACAATTCGAGCGTATGCGAGCAGGTACGCTTCAAGAACGATCGATCGTGGGAAACAATGAGACACCCGCCACGAAATCCATGTAGAAATTCCTCCAACAACATCTGCGTACGCAGATCGAGAAAGTTGGTCGGTTCGTCGAGAATCAACAGGTTGGGATCATGCAACAGCAGGGCGGCCAGTTTCACGCGCGTTTGCCAACCGCCAGAAAGCTCGCGCACCGGATGATCGAGCATCGCGTCGGGAAGCTGGAATTGCCAGGCGATTTCCCCGCACCGCCATTCGGGTTGGCCGCTGTCGCGCTGAAAAAATTCTAGAACCGTCTCCCCCTCGTGAAACGGATCGTGCTGTCTCAGGTAACCCAATCGCAATTTGCGACTGCACACTACTTCGCCGGAGTCGAGTTCCTCATCGCCCAAAAGCACACGGCAAAGCGTGCTTTTTCCCGCACCGTTGCGGCCGATGAGTCCCACCTTTTGATCATCGGGAAGCGCGCAGCTTGCGCCGTCGAGCAAATGCTGCTCGCCGTAACGCTTGTGGGCATCTTGAAGCTGGAGGACGACGGGCATTTGAAATGCGAAAGGGGAAGGGGGAAGGGATTAGCTGGTGGGGCTTCGCCGTTCGCTCTTGCGATGGGTCCAAGCGCTGAGGGCCAGGACCGTGCAGCATAGCATACACGCGATGGCGAGCCAGTCGCCCCAGGATGCGTATGAGGTGGAATGCACGGGTTGCTTGGCGAGATCCACCAATAAGAACATCGGCTGTTGCCGCTCGGTCACCTGTTGCACTATGCCCGTGCGATCGATGTGGGCCGAGAGTCCGCCGTTGGCGGCAATCACCAGCGGGAGACGCATTTCCACTGCCCGAAACACTCCGCAAGCCAGGTGCATGTCCAGTTCGCTCGAACCCCAATACCAGGCGTCATTCGTAAGATTTACCAGCACGTCGGGCCGATTGCTGGTGACGCTTTCGATCTGGTTGACATGCCGACGAATCAAATGCGGCACCGCCGACTCGTAACAGATATTCGGCGCGAGCAACATCTCGTCGAGCCACAGCCCCGCCGGCTTTTGTCCCGCGTCGATGTCGCCCGTCAGCGCGGAAAGACGATTCAACACAGGAAACCAGTCGGCAAAGGGAATGTACTCGCCGAAGGGGACACGGTGCATTTTGTCGTAGGTGCCGATTACTTCGCCAAGTTTGTCGACCAACACGGACGAATTGTATTCGTGGTAATCGAGTTGTTGCTCTGCGTCGGGAAAGACTTCCACACGATCGATGCCCACCAACAAAGCCGCCCTGAGGTCTTTGGCCAACAGCGCAAGATAATTTTGGCCGGCAAGCAATTCGGATGCACTAACTCTTTCGGGAGGAGGCGTGTACCCCGGTGCGACGGTAAATAAATGTTGCCGAAAAGCGGTTTCGGGCCAAATCACCAGATCAACATCGCGACCGTCGCTCTCTCGCGAGGTCTTCACTGCTTCGCGCGACAGGCGAATGTGTTCGTCCATAATTTGCTGTTGACGCTCAGCATCGCGTTTCCAATCGGCCAGTGTATTGCCTTGAATGAGCGCAACTCGCAAGAACTGATTTGACTGGTCTTGCGAAGAAGCTGTTTGCAATTGTGTGACAGTAAAGCTGCCGTAAGCGTAAGCCCCCACGACTGCGACCGCAGCCACTACCAGAGTCCGGTAGCGGTAGGAACGATCTTTCTGAGTGCTAAAAGAAAAGAGAAATTGCGCCAGCGCGGCAGCGACCAGCAAGATGAGAAACGTGACGCCATATTCGCCCACACGGTCAGCAATCTGAATCAATCGCGTCTGGCTAGCCTGAGAGTGCGCGAGCGATCCCATGGCGAAACCGGTAAACAAATACCCACGCAGCCAATCGAGCCCGACCCAAACAGTCGGCACTGCCAAACTGAACGGCAACCGCCAACGATGTACGGCCACGCGAGAGAGACCTACGAACACCGGCAAGTAAATTCCCAAATAACTCGCCAGAACGATCCAAGCCAGATAGTTGAGCGGATGGGGTAGGCGAATCCAATGCACGGTAAGCAGCCAAAAAACGAATCCGCCTAACCACAGCGCACGATAGGGCCGCCGGCCGGGGAGTTTTTCCTGCAAAATCAGCAGCAACCAGGGGATCGGTCCGACCCAAGCCAAACCGTGCCACGCTATCGGAGGCAAAGCCAACCAGCACAGCAAGCTGCCTACCACCGCCGGCAACAGCGCAGAACTTGGCTGTAACAGTTTTGCAAAATAGCTGTGGGGTTTTTCCGGGGCTTGATCCATGTCGACCAAGCTACGTTGACCTGCCAACTTTCGCCAGGGCAGATGCACGAAGAGCGGAGAATGCAATTCGTCATTCACCCATAGTCGGATATACTGAGCCCGATGAACACGCATCGAATTCGATTACTGGCCAGCCTGCTTGCTGTTTTTTTGCTGACGTCCGTTGGGTGTTGGGAAGAGATTCGTTACGATCCCGCGAATCCGTCAACGGTTGACGTACCGGCAAATCTATCGGTGCAGTCTACACATGTTGACGAAGATAGCGCCCCGCCAGTTGTGGGTGAACCACGGGACGATCAATCCGAGCAAGCGCCTGGGGAGCCTGTCGTCGAGGAACAGCCGCGCTGGCAGGAACTCGATTCGAGCGAACCGGAACCGGTCGTACAGAAGCCCGCTCCACCCGCTTCGCTGGATTGGCTTGGCTTGGAAGAACCCGAAACCACCCGGGAAGAATCACGCCATGCACTCGCAGCCTGGAAACTAGGCAGCAAGTGGAGTTTGGCGGTTGCCATTTTCGGGAAAGGTTTGGGCGAGGATCGTTACGGCGACCCGTGGCATCAGGCCAACTATGCGGCAAGACTTTTGGAACTGGAGTTACCCGCTTTGCCAGAAGGCGTGAGCCAAAAGAAGTTGCGCTCGACAGCGTTAGAAATTCTCACTCAGACGGCTGGCCCGGAGTTGGCGGAACAAGTGGGGCACCGTTATTCTCCGCGCCTGCAAGCCCTTTGCGAATTGGCTATCCATTCGCATGCGTTGCTGCTGAACTACTCGCCAGGCCTTGCCGATCTTGATGCGGCGGCTACCATGATCCGGCAAGCTGGCGAAAAATCGCAGCTTCCCCGGGACTTGTGGTCGCCATTGGTCGAGTTGCTCACGGAACGTGCCGAATTTCCCGACGTGAAACAGGCCGTCTTCACCTTGCATACACAAGCACTCGCCCTGCTTGGCACTGCGGCATCGCCTTAGTGCAGCACGATCTATTCTGACGGTTGTAACGCTTCTGCGGACCAACGGCGAAGAATTCTCGACAGCGGCTGACTCAACTTTGCTCATCTCCGATTCTTCGGTGTGCATGACCTAAGCTTTTTCATAAGCCTTTTGGGTATCCCGCGGGTATTGTCCATCGCAGGATTAGATTCAGATTTTCACGAGATTTTTCGAGGTTCGAACCTTATGTCCCACTCCGACCGCAAGCCAGACCGCAATAAAACATTTATCGATCCCACGGTGCAAGGTGCGCTCGTAAAGCGATTGGTTATCCACTGGCTTGTGTTTGTGGGTGTAGCCGGCCTGACCGCGTTCTGTTTGCAAGTGCTGAGCAATCCGTTTCAGCCACTGGAATCGCATTTCAACCAATTGTGGTGGACCCATGGCCCATTCCTGATTGTGACCGTTTTTCTGCTGCCGGTGTTCGTACTCGACACGATCAAGCTCAGCCACCGATTTACAGGGCCCATTTATCGCCTGCGGCAAACCATTCGCAAGGGGGCAGAAGGCCAGCCGGTTGGCAAGCTGAAGTTTCGCGACTTCGATTTTTGGCAAGGGTTGGCGGAAGACTTCAATACAATGGTCGATCATCTGAGGGACCGTAATCCGTCTGAGCAGGATCAACAAGAGTCGCCCACCGAAGAGGTCGAAGCCTAGAACCGGCTCCGTACATAGTATGCATCTACGTTCTTCACAACCACTGCGCAGTGCTCGCAATCGGCAAGGTGTTGCGGCAGCAGAACTTGCCGTTTGTCTGCCGGTGATTGTGCTGCTTATTCTGGCGATGATCGAATCGTGTACGATGATTTTCGTCAAACAATCGCTCACCATCGCAGCTTACGAGGGAGTACGCACTGCCCTGGAGCAAGACGCGGTCAGTGCCGACGCGTTACTCACCAGCCAGCAAATCCTCACAGAGCGACGTGTTGTCGGGGGCTTGATTTCAATCAACCCCAACAATTTCGAAACGCTACCCGTGGGCCAATCCATCCAGGTAACCGTTACCGCGCCAGCAGATAGTAACTCAGTAATTCCAGGCAATTTTTTCAAGGGAAAAATCCTTACTGCCACCGCAACAATGATGAAGGAATTTGACCCCTGAGTCGTCACTTATTTTGTGAGCCAAGCATGCCAAATCCAGCCCTTTTCAGTCCGTGCCGCAGATCTAGCCGAAGTAATCGCTCGGGTGGGATGCTAGTGCTAATCGCGCTGACACTTCCATTGGTGCTGATTATGGCAGCCTTCGCACTCGACGTAGCCTGGATGCAACTGGTACGCACAGAGCTGCGTACCGCCACCGATGCCGCCTCGCGTGCCGGGGCCAAACAATTGAGTTTGCAGCAGAACGAAGCTGCCGCCAGGGTCGCTGCAAAAGACGCCGCACAACGAAACCTCGTGGCCGGGAGTCCACTGGTAATTCGAGACCCGGAAATTGTAATCGGTACTAGTCGCCAGTCGAACAGCACGTCGCGATTCGTATTCTCGCCCGGCGGAACCCAGCTCAATGCGATGCGCATCACGGGCAGCCGTACCGCATCGTCTGCCGGGGGACCGGTTGCGCTGTTCCTAGGACAGGTGATGGGGGTTCCGCATTTTCAGCCCGTGCAAGTTGCCACCAGTACCCAATTGGATCGCGACATTTGCCTGGTCGTTGACCGCTCGGGATCGATGATGCAAGGTTTGACCAGCAGAAGTATCCCAGGCGATCGATGCGATCCTCCACACCCCACATTGAGTCGCTGGGGCGGACTGAACAATGCCGTCGCCGGATTCTTGGACGAACTGGTCAAAACTGCGCAATTCGAGCAGTGCGGTTTGGTCAGCTATTCCAGCGCGGGAACGAGTTGCACCATCACGTTTACTACCTCGGATATCAACACTCAGCTTGATTTCGACTATCAGCCGATTCGCGACGAGATGGCTCGACTCAGCAGTCAGCCCGTGGCGGGACGCACGAATATTTTCTCGGGAATCGAGAATGGCATCCGTGTATTGACCGATGCGCGTGCCCGACCTTTCGCTTTGAAAACGATGGTAGTGATGACTGACGGTCGCCACAACATAGGTGCCGAACCGATTGTGGCCGCTCGGGAAGCAGCCAGAAAAAACATCAAGATTCACACCGTCACCTTTAGCGACGAAGCCGATTTCGCACGCATGCGCGCGGTGGCCGACGCCACGGGCGGAAAGCATTTTCATGCTCCCGATGCCGCAGCTTTGGAAAGCATTTTTCGCGAGATCGCCTCGACGTTGCCGGTACTAATCACAGAATGAATTGAGTTCGGAATTCGGATTGGGGAATTCAGAATTTCTTAGCGAGACAATCGATGTTCAAGAACAACCATAGAAACTTGCGTAGTACCCATTCTCGCCGCCGGGGAGCGGTGGTGGTGGAGTTTGCTATTGTTGCGCCGTTGTTCTTTGTGTTTATCATCACCGCGTTCGAGTTTGGCCGATTGAACGTCATTCGTCATACGGCAGACAACGCAGCCTACGAAGCAGCCCGCCATGCGATAGTGCCCGGTGCGACCGCTGCCGAGGCAGTAGCCAGAGCGAACAGCCTCCTGGGCATCGTTGGAACGCGTGGCGCGATAGTCACGGTCAATCCCACGATCCTGGGTCCCGCTGTCAACACGGTCTCGGTGACGGTCGAAGTGCCGATGGCTCAAAACGGTTGGATCGCTCCCAAGTTTACCGGTGCCGCAACCATGCGTTCTGTTTCGACAATGAAAACCGAACGCGCCACGGGTCAGTGACTTCGGATGCGCCTTAAAAATGGAACGATTGCCACGCAGCAGGCAAGCCACGCGGTGGCAGGTTCCGGCACACTGGTCGCGGTGGAAGTAACAGCTGTGGCCCCCAAATTCTGTTGCCAAGTGAGAAAATCATCTCCTGTGAGGCCCCACTGCTGGCCATAACCTGTTTGCCACATTGCCAAGTCGGCTGCGTCGACAGTGCCGTTCTTATCGAAATCGCCAGCAAGCGTGCCGATGCCGGTGACTTCCAGCACCAAATTGTTCGCCTGGGTGTCGACGTTCCAAAAAAAGCCGTCGGGAAGCTGCACGAAATCGAACTCGCCAACGATTCCCTCACCCGCAGTGAGAATGGTAAACATCTGTCCGATCGTGGGACTCAGCCCGCCCTGTAGCGACACTTCGAGCACTCCCGCGAGAAAAGCAAACCGATCGACGGCCAACAAATCGTTGCTACCGGGATTCAAATCGATGGCCAACGTCCCGGCGTCCAGATTGGAAAAATCGCCGGTGATGGTGAGTGTGCCCGCCGGTTCGACGCGGCCGGAAAGATTGCGGACCACGCCGGTGATGGGGCCCGTCCCGGCAAAGACTTCGCCGGCACCGGTCAGCGCGCCGCCCTCGATATTCACAAACTGCGTATCGAGCTTCCCGCCACTCAGCCGGACCTCGCCGCCCTGGTCGATGCGTGTTTCTCCAAAGGTGGTGAGTGTCGTACCGGATTGGATGTCGACAATCATTGCTGCAGTGGGTGTTCCCGAAACGGTTATCTGAAACACAGAGGCATCCGCCGACACCGTGGCCGTCTGTCCGCTGCCGGAGACATTGCCAACCTGTGCAACCCACATTTTGCTCGGCACGCCGGGGCTTGCCCAACTGCCCGCGGTTGCGAAATCAGCGCTTGCCGCGGTGGTTGCCCAACTGTGGTCTTGGGTTACCGGATCGCTGATGTACAAACTGGGCCCCGCACCGCCTTGACCAATCGAGGGGTTGGCGTCGATCACGATGTCACGGCCCGTGAACAAGTGCATCCCCAGGATGCCGTCGATGATGTTTCCTGGATCGTTGGGATTGGTGACGTCCAGTACCGCAATTGGTACATTTTGCTTCGTGAACGAACCACCCACGGTATCGATATTCAGCTCGTCAAGAAAAAATCCTGGTACGCCGCTAGAAACACCACCCGAGCCTTCCACTTCCAAGACAAAGTCGGGCATGTCCAGCAATGCATCGAAGCCAAGCCGCTTGGCGGTGAGTTGGCTCACCACAGTCATATCGGCGCCGGTATCCAGTAGCAACTCTTTGTCGGCCAGCACATTGCCGGCGCGCTGCAAATCGACATCGACAAACATCGCCCCGTTTTCCACGATCGTGGGAGACAACGGATTCTCGTGGAAATCGAAGCCGCCCAGCAAATCGAGATTTTGGATATACAGCGGGCCGGCAATAAACGCGGTGCCCGAGCGGAGCTTCAGATCGGTACGGCGGAGGATCCCTTGCTGATCGCCGGTTCCCAGATCGATAAAATCGACTTGCGGCGTGCGGACCGTGCGTCCGGCGAGATCGAAGATTTGGGGATCGCTGTTGCGAATGGCGATCGCATGTTGCGCGGCCATGGGCAGGCCGATGATGTTGGGCAACGTCCACTCGGCAGGTGCCGAAAGTGTGGCCACGCTCGATTGCCCACGGAACGCGGCAGTGTTTATTGCGAGCGATGCGCCAGCCGCAGTGCGATCGCCCAGGCCTGCGGCAAAAATTGCCAGGGGATCGTTGATCGAAAGATTGATCAGTCCCGTGGCTCCGCCGATCTGCTGAACGTTGGTGCCGTCGAAGCCGTTGCCGTTGATGTCGAAGCCGGCGGACCCGGCTGCCTCGAGGGTAAGAATATGCGTGGCCGCCCCGGTGTCCAACAGTGCGATATCGTGATACGGTCCGCTGCTCCCGGTAAGTGGGGCGCCGACTTGCGAGAACTCGGGTTGGGCAAGAAAAAATGTCCCCGCCAAATCGGTCGATGCGTCTATGAATTCATCCGTCAGACCGATGCCCACAAACGGAATGAATCCTCCCAAGGGAACGTCGCCCGCCAGTGCGGCGCATGGGGCGCAAACCATCAACACGATGGCAATGAGTTGGTTTTTTAACGACATGGGACTGCCCTCGTAAAAGTGTTTCTGTGGTTCCTCGCTAAACCGCAAGCGGAGAACGGACACGATGTCAGCGCATGTAAGAAGAAACGACCACAGGTCTTGCCTAAAGTTGCGCTACGGACGGTGAGAAGCCTTCTGTGTTCCGTCGGGCAAGCCTTGCCCTGCCGCATTTTTAAGCTAAACGGGCGGGAGTGAGGTGTCAAGCAATTCGGCGTGTGGTACTTCCGGTTCACCTAAAAAACCAGCGTAAGAAACTGACCACAACGGCACGACGGACACAACGGATGAATACGAGAATTCTGTAGGTCAGGTGCCGCACCTGACATTAGCTCTTCATTTCATCCATTCCCCAATCCCCGCCATTTCTTTCGTCGTGTCCGTCGTGCCGTTGTGGTTCAATTTATAAGAAAGCGTTAACGGATTTCGGTCCACTGGATAATCCGCACGCCGCTCGGAAGGCCACCGTTAAAAAGATCGTTGACTTCGTTCGCGCAAAGCGCTTGTTGATAGAGCCGCACGTCGTCCAGAACGGCATTCGCCCCTGAAAACCATGGATCTTTGCCAATGTAGAGTGGACCATTGTTGCCGACGACTTGCCCGGACAGGGTCCTCGAGCTATCCAGAATTCCGTTGATGTAAAGGTTCAGTGTACCGTTCGCATGCACATAGGCCACGTGGGTCCATGTCCCGACGGGAATCGTTCCCGTGGAATAGGTGTATTCATTCCAACTGGCGGTTGTACTGATGACATAGAGAAGGCGGTTATCACTCGGAACCATCCACATGGCAAACGTACGCTGAAAATTGGTGTTGCCCTTGTGGATAATCGATCGCCAGCTGCCGGTGGCACCCTGGTTGAGCTTCATCCAGTAGGCAACTGTGAAGTTGGCGTTGTTTTGGCCAAGCGAGGGGAAATTCGAAACCCTGACGTGAGGCCCTGAACCATCGAATTCGACCGCATTATTGATCTTGCCTGAGACTCCCAGCGTTGGACCGGAAACGAAAGTGCCGTCGTTTGCTGCACCTGAGGAGTCGATAGCAACTGTTCCACTGGTTTCATCAAGTTTATAATGTCCCACCAGGCCAGCGCTTTGAGCGAATTCCGATGCCGTGAGAGCCCGATTGTAGAGCTTTACGTCATACATCATTCCGTCAAACCGATCGGTTCCCGCTTGGCCACCGATATAAAGTGGCCTCGTGTCGGTGGGAATAGGACCGGTCTTGGATGCCGGGGTATTATCGAGCACACCGTTCACGTAAATCCGTACTTCCGAGCCATCCCAAGTGGCGCCAACATGGTACCACTTGCCGGTATCTAACACGGTGTCGCCTTGGATTCCGAAATTGTCGTTAACATCAAGATGAAGAGACACATGACCATCGTGGATTGACAGTTGGTAATTATTGGGATTGCCTTCTCCTTTGCGGAGGATGGCGTTGACTACGTTACTGGAACTCCAAGCATCGCCCTTGACCCATGCGGTAATCGACAGTGCATCGGTCGGGTTGAGCGCGGGACTGTTGGGGATGGTGATGTAGCTGTCGATTGTGCCGTCAAAATCGAACACCCCATTACCCTGGCAGGTGGTGCTCCAGTTTGCTGTGCCGATCACCGAGCCATCGTTGCCCAGAGGCGACGAATCGGCGGCAGTGAAGCCTGAGATTTCGTCCAACTTCCAATGCCCCAGTAGGCCGTACAGTTCAGCCACTTCGCTTGCGCAGAGAGGTCGCTGATAGAGCCGCACATCGTCCAGAACGGCATTTGCCCCTGCGTACCATGGATCCTTACCAATATAGATCGGCCCATTGTTCCCGACGACCTGTCCCTTTAGGGTCTTCGAGCTATCCAGGATGCCGTTGATGTAAAGGTTCAGCGTACCGTTCGCATGGACATAGGCCACGTGGGTCCACGTCCCGACGGGAATCGTTCCTGTGGAATACTTGTACTCATTCCAATTGCTGGTTGTACTGATGACATAAAGGAGACGGTTATCTCCTGGGACCATCCACATGGCAAACGTGCGCTGAGTGTCGGCGTTGCCTTTGTGCATAATCGATCGCCACCGGCCGGTGGCGTCCTGATTGAGCTTCATCCAGTAAGCAACCGTAAAATCGGCATTGTTTTGGCCAATGGAATCGAGAAAAGGACTGCTCGGAACCTGGACATGCGGTGCCGTCCCATCGAATTCGGCGCCAGTGCCCTTGATGGCCTCCAGCCCGAGGGTCGGGTTATTCTTATAGGTTCCGTCGTTGCCGTTGCCGCTAGAATCAGCAGCAAGCGTTCCGCTGGTTTCGTCGAGCTTCCAATGGCCATCGGCGTCGGAAGAAGGGATCGCGTTATATTCGTAGCTGCCCATATCCCAGCCTCCGCCGGCAGGGCGCAACAGTCCTTCCAGATCGTCTCCCAGGAGGCTGGACGCATCGGTTCCGGCATCGATTGCGGGAGAGATTGAAGAGAGGTGATAATCGCTGGAACCGACAAACTGAGGGTTGGCGGTAATCTCGCCCGTCGAGGCGCTCGTGCCTTCGTAGTCCTTATCCCCGCTGCCAAAAACCAGATTGTAAGTGTGCGTCATCGAGCCACTATTGAAGTCCAACCCGTCCGAACTATTGTTAGCTACTATTGAGTTGATTATTGTCGATGTTCCCGCATCTTGCTGGACTCCATCACTGCCGTTGTTCACGATGGTTGTGTTCCAAACTACGACTGATCCACCATCAATACGCAATCCATCGTCTTCATTGTCTCGGATCAAGCAATTCTTGAGAGTCAATTCGCCACTGTTCAAGTCGATTCCTTTTTTGCCATTGTAGATTTGGCATTTCGAGAGAACCGTGCCAGCGCAGTTATCGATATCAACCACATCATCTTTTTTATCTCCATCGAGTTGAAAACCGATGAACTCCAGATAGTCGTCGTTGTCTAGATTAAGCACTTTGTCTTTTTTTGGTGCTTGAAGAATCACAACTCCGATTGGCCAGTCTGAAATACTGCCATTCGAGTCAGCAATAAACTTGATGGGGCTGCCCGAGGAACCGTCGACCGAAGGTTTTATTTCACCGAGGTAGGTGCCCGCTTGGACGTAAACAATGTCGCCTGCCGAAAGCGACTTTTTGGCCGCCCCTGCAACGGTGGCCCAGGCATTGGTAGTGTCGCAGCCGGTGCCGCTGTTGGCGTTGTTGCCGTCGGTTCGGACGTAATACGTGGCGGCTTCGAGGTTGCTTGCCGAAGCAAAAAGGCACGTGACCAGCAGCAGCCAAATGTGTTGTCTCCGAAACGTCATGATGTCCTGAAAACCTTTCGCTCGCTCGCGGCTGTGGGGGCGTATGGCAGTGCGGATTATCTTCCTGTCAAAGATAGGTTTTCACGGCGGAGAATCCGCAGAATTGAACGATTTCCAGCAGATGTGCACGGGCCGCCTGGTCCGATTGAACCGATTATGCCGGCGGCTTGCCGCTTAGCGCAACAGCACCACCATAAGCACGACCAATAAGAACACCACCACCGCGCTCAGCGCAAGGGTAATCGCCTTGGCCCGCTGGCGCCGGCGATTGCGACTCTGGCCATTACGCGAACTGCCGGGGGAAATTTCTACCGGTGCCGAATCATCGTCCAAGGCCTTCGCAGGCAGTGCAGTGGGCAAGGAGGGCTCAGCGGCTACTTCCTCCACGGGCACAGCGGTGTCGCCACTCTGAACCGGAACGATGAACCTGACATCGCACTCGGGACAGATACCCCGTTTGCCGGCGAGAAATTCCTTCACGTTCAGCGGGTGTCCCTGGGGACAATTGAAACGAATGCCCATGCCACTCTGTTCTTCACTCTAAGAAAACCGTGCCTTGCTTTCCGCTACACACATGACACTCAACCACGGATATGCACGGATAACAGTTGAAAAATAAAACTTTTTACTCTCGTTTTTGTCAGGCGAGCAACAAATACGTTAAACAAATGGTTTATCCGTGAGAATTCGTGCCATCCATGGTTCTTATTTTTTTGAATCCTGCGCTGATGACTATAGTTTAGCCCTCACTCGAAGATGGGCCAACGGCTGGCTTTATGGCTGGACTTGCGAAATGCGGCGTCGGGGCTACCCTTTGGCTATGACACTTCTGGAAATCATCATTCTCGCCATCATACAGGGGCTGACCGAATTTTTGCCGGTCAGTTCGTCAGGGCACCTGGTCGTGGCAAGCGCTCTGTTTGAAGCCCTTGGCGGCCAACCGGTGAAGGACCTGGTGGAGGTGGAAATCGTTCTGCATCTGGGGACGCTTGCTGCGGTGCTGGTTTATTACCGTCGCGAAATCGCCCGACTGTTTACGAGCGATCAGCGTGTGATTCCGCTGTTGATCGTCGGCACCATCCCTGCCGCGGTGTTGGGCATCTTGCTGAAGAAGGGGATGCCAGCCGAGACAAGCAATCTGCTTCTGCAAAACGTGTGGGTGGCTGGAATCTGTTTTCCGATCACGGCGGCAATGCTCGTTTGGGCTTCACGACACACCGAAGGCGATTCGCATTATACGCAGCTTGGCTGGAAAAATTCGCTGTCGATCGGGCTTTGGCAGGCGCTGGCGCTGTTGCCTGGCATATCGCGGAGCGGGGCGACCATTGCTGCGGGGCTGGGTGTGGGGCTCGAACGAACTTCGGCCGCTACGTACGCGTTTCTATTGGCCATACCGGCCATCGCCGGTGGCGGAGTATTAGAAATGCTCGAAGCGCTAGAAGCCGGCACCACCGGCACGCCATTGGCGACGCTTGCCGTAGGGTTTGGAGTTTCGTTTGCCGTCGGCTGGGGAGCACTGGCGCTGTTGATACGTTGGGTACGCCGCGGTCGACTGGCAACTTTTGCCTACTATCTGGTGCCGCTGGGCGTGGCAGTGATCGCGTGGCAAATCGCTGCGTAGCACAATATCGCCACTGCCAAAATGGCAGCGCCAGTGGCTCCATTCCTCGGGTTGTGGCCGAGGGTCGTCAAAAATGGCAGCGGGTGGACTAAGGCCTGATTTCTCTAATCCATTGCAGTGTAAACACTTGCTGCGGACGACGGCTTTGGCGCGCTGGTTGCATTTGTCGTTCAGGATACAACGGGGCTACCGGTGTATGAAAATCGCCGGGGGGCTAACTCCCTGACGCTTAGTTTGTAGCTTCAAGTAGTTTTGAGCATCAAGTTAGCCGCGATCTTACTGATCGCTGGCTCCAGCGATCAGTAAGATCGCGGCTAGGTCTAAACGGCATCGCATTCACAAGAATCGCACAACAAGAAAAATTGGAGGATTTCCATCCATGGCTACAGCCACCAAGAAACGAAGCAAAGTCACCCTGCAACCTCTGGGCGATAAAGTGGTCGTCGCCCGCGACGAATCGCTCGACACCACCGCCGGCGGCATCGTGCTGCCCGACAGCGCCAAAGACAAGCCCTCGCGCGGCACGATCATCGCCGTCGGCACAGGCAAGCTGTTGGATGACGGCACCCGCGGCAAGTTGCAAGTGAAAAAGGGCGACCGCGTACTGTTCACCAGCTACGCTCCCGAAACAATCAACATCGACGACGAAGAATATCTGCTGATGAGCGAAAGCGATATTCTCGCCGTCATTGAGTGACGGCAGAGGTCAGGGGGGATTAGATTCACTCGGTTTCTGTCAGTCTCACAATTTCTGATCTCTGACCCCTGACCTCCGTCCTCTTCATCACCGAAGCAAACGACTCCAAAACACCCATCCACCAACTAACACATACAAAGAAGGAACCCCACCCATGGCAAAAATGATTGCCTTTGATCAAGAAGCTCGCGATGCGATGCGCCGCGGCGTCGGCAAATTGGCCCGCGCTGTGAAAATCACGCTCGGCCCCAAAGGCCGCAATGTCATTCTGCAAAAATCCTTCGGCTCGCCCACCGTCACTAAAGACGGCGTGACCGTGGCTAAGGAAATTGAGCTGGAAGACACCTACGAAAACATGGGCGCCCAAATGGTGAAAGAAGTCGCCAGCAAGACGTCCGACGTCGCCGGCGACGGCACCACCACCGCCACCGTGATGGCTGAAGCGATCTTTAACGAAGGTCTGCGAGCTGTGGTGGCGGGAGTGAATCCTGTGCACATGAAGCAGGGCATCGAACAAGCTGTCGAGGACATCACCGCCGAGCTGAAGAAGATGGCCAAAACCATCAAGACGTCCGAAGAGATGGCCCAGGTGGGCACGGTCGCTTCGAACGGCGATCGCGAAATCGGCGAAATGCTCGCCCAAGCGATGGAAAAGGTCGGCAAAGATGGCGTGATTACCGTCGACGAAGGCAAAAGCCTGGCGACCGAAGTCGAGTGGGTCGAGGGCATGCAGTTCGATCGCGGTTATCTTTCTCCCTACTTCGTCACCGATTCGGCCGCCATGGAATGCGTGCTCGAAGATTGCTACGTGCTGGTTCACGAAAAGAAAATTTCCAGTATCAAGGACTTGGTGCCTTGCTTGGAGGCCGTGGTCAACTCAGGCAAGCCGTTGTTGATCGTTGCCGAAGATATCGACGGCGAAGCACTGGCGACGTTGGTGATCAACCGGCTCCGCGGCACGTTTAATGTTTGTGCCGTCAAGGCGCCAGGCTTCGGCGATCGTCGCAAGGCGATGCTCGACGACATTGCCACGCTCACCGGCGGACAGGCGATCTTTGAAGATCTTGGCATCAAGCTCGAAGGCGTTGGCCTGGCTGAATTGGGCCGGGCGAAGAAGGTGATTGTCGGCAAAGACAACACCACCATCATCGAAGGTGGCGGCAAGAGTGGCGACATCAAGGGGCGCATCGATCAGATTCGCCGCGAGATTGAAAACTGCTCAAGCGATTACGATCGCGAGAAGCTCGAAGAACGATTGGCAAAGCTTGCGGGCGGCGTAGCTAAAGTAAATGTTGGTGCCGCGACCGAAAGCGAAATGAAAGAGAAAAAGGCCCGCGTCGAAGACGCCCTGCACGCCACTCGCGCGGCAGTGGAAGAAGGCATTCTCCCCGGCGGCGGGGTAGCCCTCTTGCGAGCCAGCACCAAAGTAAAACCCGAGGGGCTCAGCCACGATCAAGAGATCGGCTACAACATCGTGCTGCGTAGCTGTCGGGCACCGCTCACTGCAATCGCCAGCAATGCCGGCCAGGACGGCGGCATCGTGTGCGAAAAAGTTTCGAGCTCCAACGGCAACTCAGGCTACAACGCCGCGACCGACGTGTACGAAGACCTGGTCAAAGCCGGTGTCATCGACCCGACCAAGGTCACCCGCACCGCGCTGCAAAACGCAGCCAGCGTAGCGACCTTGCTGTTGACGTCCGACGCACTGATTGCCGACGCGCCGTCGAAAGACAAAAAAGCCGCTGCCGCCCCGGACATGGACGGAATGTATTGAGATTAGATGTTAAGCCCAACCCATTTAGCCCCGGGTCACTGACCCGGGGCTAAATATGCTTAAGACTTCGCGGACCCATTCTGCGGGAACTCGGGGTGCTCGCGGTCGATTACGTAGTTGCCGACGACGATTTGGTCCATCGCGGTGCGTAAAAAGCAGCTGATCGCCTCGGCTGGCGTGCGGACAATCGGTTCGTTTTCGTTGAGCGACGTGTTCAGCACAATCGGCACACCGGTCTTCTCGCGGAATGCCTCAATCAGATTCCAATAAAGCGGGTTCGTTTTTTTGGAAACCGATTGCAGTCGACCGGAACCGTCGACGTGCGTGACCGCGGGGATCACTTCGCGTTTGTCTTTACAGATCTGAAACACACGTTCCATGAAGGGCGAGGGTTCGTTCACCTCGAAATAATCTTTGACGTACTCTTCCTGGATGCTCGGAGCAAAGGGGCGGAAGCGCTCGCGGAATTTGATTTTTAGGTTGATGATCTCTCGCATGTCGGCCCGACGCGGATCGGCCAGCAGCGACCGGTTGCCCAGTGCGCGGGCACCCAATTCCATGCGGCCCTGGAACCACCCGACGATTTTTCCTTCGACCAGCGCATCGGCTGTGTGTTTGACGAGTTCGACTTCTTCGAGCCTGGTGCTGGGGACGCCGGCTTCTTGAATCGCTGCTTCGATCGCTCTGTCGTCTGCAATGTCGCCCCAGTAGGCGTGGTCGAGCAAAAAACTGCGGGGTTGATCGAGAACCTTGTGCCACACGTAAAAAGCGCCGCCCACCGAAGTGCCGTTGTCGGCGGCCCCTGCGGGGACATAAACATTTTCGAAGGGCGTGTTGAGTGTCATTTTCCCGTTGGCTACGGAATTCATCGCCACACCGCCGACGACGCAGACGTTTTTCTGTTTCGTCTTGGCATGCAGTCGTTCGAGCAAATGGAGGATGATTTCTTCGGTCACCACCTGCAACGAGCGGGCAATGTTTTCGTGCTTTTTGGACAGCTCTTCGTTGCGCTCGCGCACAGGACCCAGCTCGTCGACCAGACGTTGGCTGTGGAAGGGTTCGACCTTCGGGGCACCGTTGTCCCAGGCCATCAAAATGCCGTCTTTGTGGTGCGTGAAGTAATCGAGATTCAGCTCGAAACCGTCCCCCTTGGGGTAAACCATCTTGCGAAAGAAGTCGACATACTCCGGCTCGCCATACGGGGCCAGGCCCATCACTTTGTACTCGTCGCCGTAATGTGGGAAGCCCATGTAGAGCGTGATGGCGTTGTACAAAAACCCGAGCGAGTGGGGATAGAAAGTGCGATCCAAAACGTCCCACGAAGTGCCCTTTGCGTTGGCGGTCATGGTACTGACAAAATCGCCCATGCCGTCGATCGACAGAATGGCCGACTCTTCATACGGCGAAATCAAAAACCCGGTCGCCAGGTGCGTGAGATGATGTTCGATGTGGTGGATCTGCGCCTTGACGTCCTCGACCGCACAACCACCCGCCTCGGCAAGTTGCGGCTTCAAAGCGGTCACCCGCGTTTGTCGTTTGATTCGTTCCCACACGGCCTGAAAGGTCGGGCGTTTGATCAGCACAAACCCCAGCCGCTTGGTGATGTTCGCTTTGGGATCGGAGGAGACCGACACGTGATCGATATCAGCCATCGACACGCCGGCCGTTTCCAAACAAAACTGAATCGACTTGGTCGGGAAACCGGCCCAATGTTTGATACGATTGAATCGCTCTTCTTCGACAGCAGCGATCAATTGCCCGTCGCGAACAATCGCGGCCGAGGCATCACCGTGGTAGGCGTTCAAGCCCAGGATGGTTGTACTCATACTTTTCTTCGATCGTGGAAAGTTCTTTAGTTCAGTGGTTCTGGAGCCTAGCAAAAGTGTCGAGTTCGCTGACGAATCTCCTCACACTCTGCTTTCCTAAGCCGCTAGTAAATAAGCTCGTTATTTTAGTCCAACCCACGAGGTTGTGCAAACATCCCGAAATCGAGCAAAGTTTGCTAGTTCCCCCCTGGTATCACTAATTTTTCGGTTTCATTCGATCCATCATTCCGCGATACATCCGCTCGTATCCCGCAACCACATTGTTCTGGTCGAGCCACTGATTCACATACTGCTTGCCCTGGCGACCTGCCTGCTGGCGACGTTCGCCGTCGTTCAGAAACTCTTCGATTGCCTCAGTTAAGGCGGTGGCGGAATTGTCGACGATGGTTGCCCCAGCCTGCTCCAGCTCGCGCCAGATATCGGTACCGCGCGTGGTGACCACCGGCGTACCACAGGCCAGAGCTTCGGGAAGCACTAGCCCAAAGTTTTCTTGGTAAGTGGGCAACACAAACACATCCGCCAACTGGTAGAGCGAGAGTTTTTCGGTGCCGCGCACCATCCCCAAAAAGTGTGTATGCTCGTCGATCCCCAGCCGACGACTTTCTGCTTGCAACTGCCGCACGTAGCTTTCGTCCCCCGGCCCGGCAATCAACAGTTGGATAGGGCGCTGCCGATCCAGCATCATGGCTCCTGCTTCCAGCAATAGCTCAATCCCTTTTTTCGGATGGATTCTGCTCAAGAAAAGTATCTTCTCTCGCTCGGGCCGAATCACTGGAAACTGATTCAGCGCGGGTTCGGGGCCTGGCAAATTCTCGTAGACCGACAGGTCCATCGCACAACTCTGGATTGCTGCGCGATCGGCGCCAGGAATCCACTTCAAAGCTTGATCGCGTTCCGCTTCGGCGGTGAAGTGAACGGTCGTCGCGTTCTGGAAAAGACGTCGTCCACCACAGGCCAGGAAGACGCGCTTCTTCAAGCTTTTTTTACGCATACTCCAATCGTCTAGCATGCCATGCACGGTAACCACGTAAGGAATTTCCTTGGCAACCAGACATTTAGATAGCTGTAGATTGCTGGGATCCCACGGCGTATGCAAATGGGCCACATCCACCTCATGCAAAAGATCGTCGAAACGGCGCAAGCCTTGTGTGCTGACCCGAGCCCCGGTCCACTTGGCAGGCTCCAGTTCAACGACCTCGGGGGTATTGCCTGCATCCGACCACTGCCTGGGCACATCGGTCGCATCAAGCGTTGCCAGAATCACTCGATGCCCTTGGACGGCCATGAGCTGGCACATATCCAAGACAGCCTGCACCAATCCGCCATCTTCTGCGCGTACCCGGCGAATAAAATGAACGATCGTCAAGCGGTCATGCATGGGCAGTTAAGATCGCAAACAGGTTGCCTGGCTAACGCGACTGAGGCCAGGGAGCATAGTACGATTGCTGCACCGAGCGCCCAAACATCTTGTTGGCGAAGAACAAAATTACAAATGCGGATATGAAGCTCAATACAATAAGGTTCGTAAATACAGAAATACCGCCACGAGCCAAGCCAAGTAACTGAGCGATCGTACAACCGGCAGGCAAAAGAATGAATGGATTGAAAGGATTTAGCCTTATGAGTTCATCGAAGAATCGCAAAAACTGTCCAAAAAATAACGCGTAGACAATCACCGCCCAAAATCCTCCCTCTGCAGCGGCGTAGCCGATCACCCCAGGTGGAAGCAGAATTGCGTCTTGGTTCACCCCGCGGACTCGTCCAAGTCGCGCTGTAGTATTTCCCAACGGGACTGGCTTTTCAGGCCACAAAATGCGGGGGACATACCAGTAGGCCATATACTGCAAACTGAAAAGTGGTCTCATCTCGAATTGAGCAGGCCACTGTTCCACTGCCCATAGTGCAGCCGTGCCGGTGGCCTGCCCGGCCAAGATGTCTTTTAAGCCTTTGTCGATTTTCGCCGAAACCATCGATTGCATCGTGTCGCGCACATCCGATTGGGCAGTTCTGTTATCGCGAATCGCTGTAAAAGCGCTGATTACTACTAGCACGCCAACCATAATTGGAAAAATGTACATCAACATTCTAGCCGGCGGAAGTTGTCGAACCCGGCGATGATAAACGCCCCAGGCAAATCCCATGAGCACCCCAAGCATTGCTCGGCGTCCAAACGAACCCACCATGCTAATCGCAAAACTTGAGCCCACAATCACTAGCATTAGCGCTGTGAAAGCGAGATTAAACCGTCGATTGCTCCATACCCAGCCCGCAATCGCAGCTGCCACAGAAGCCAAAGCAATTGCAACCTGCACAGAGACTGTACGAATGAAAGGGATATGGGGACCGATAAATCGTGTCGGCAATGCGATAAGAACAATCGCAATTGCCAGCCCGATGAAAAACGAATCGCCAATATCGCGCGGCGGGCCAGAAAACTTTTTTGCAAACCAGGATGCCAGCTTTAGCCTATGATAGCTCAGCAAGAAAACCGCGATATAAACAACGGTAAATAATAAGTAAATTTTACTGGTCTTGGCGGGAGAACTCACTCTGAACAAGTAGAACTTTTCCGTATAGAGCGCAATGGCCGGACTGATCAGTTGGTAGACAATAAACCCAAAGAGATACAGATTGCGAAAGCTGAACATGTCGACACGACGCGACAAACCCTGAACCAGCATCATGAATGCCAGGGCAAACGCCAAAAAACTCAGCACATAAACAACTGTATATTGCATGGCACTCGGCTCAAGAAACCCGTTCACACATTGGGAGTAGCCAGGATCGGGTACGAGGCAGCTTTGACAGTACTACCTCAACATTCCTAGTTTAGGTTTGATTTCCTGCTTTGCGAGGGATCCCATAAGGCAGAATCGCTACAAGCCGCATCACTGGACCAGTCCGCTCGGACGTTAAACTCCTCGAAATGTCAAACCCCGCAGAATATGTTTTACTTTAGCACAGTTCCTAGATATACTTTACCGCATCGAACGCATTGAATGGAAGGATTGGGAGGTAAATTGCAGATGGTTTCGTCAAAGCACAGCATTTGCTTCACTGTGCCTCTGTTTTTCTCGATCGTATTGCATGGCGCATCAGCGGAAGTCATGCTCAACTGGGTCGATGTTGGCGATCCGGGCAATCCTGAGAATACGGTTTTGAAGAAAGATGGTACGAGTGGATACGGTGCCGTTGGTTACGAATTTCGCATAGGCAAATACGAGACAACCAACTTCCAATACTCCGAATTTCTCAATGCAGTTGCTGCCACAGATTCTAACGATCTCTATCACACCTCCATGGGGACGGCATTGGAAGGTGGAATCACGCGATCAGGTACTAGCGGAAGCTATACCTACTCTTTGAAGCCCAATATGGGTAACAAACCCGTGAACTTTGTGTCGTGGTTCGATGCAGCTCGCTTTGCAAATTGGCTCCACAATGGCCAGCTCGTTGGAATACAAGACAGTTCGACGACAGAGGACGGTGCCTACACATTTAGTGGTCCCGAAACGGTCGGTACCCGCAATGCCGGAGCGCAATTTTTTCTTCCAGACGAACATGAATGGGAGAAGGCGGCTTTTTACGAACCTGGCGCTAACACATTTCTTGGAAACGGGTGGTGGCAAAACCCATCTCATAGCGATGTTTTTCCGTCGCCGGCCACAGCGGATGCGACCGGAAATGTCGACAACCCAGGTCCCAACGTGGTTGTTTTTCGAAACTCAGCTAATTGGAACGGCACCACGCGAGGCAACGTCACCACGGTGGGTAGTGCTGGGAATGAGTCTTTCTATGGCGCAAGAGATATTGCGGGGAACGTGTTCGAATGGGTCACCCATGACCCGACGAAGCCTGACCCAAACGGTTGGGGGCCCTACAATGTTCGTGGCAGTTCGTTTTTCCAATTTGGACATGTCGACATCTACGAGCGGAATCTCGTGCATCATGATAATCACGCCATCGTCAGTAATAATGTCGGCTTCCGACTTGCGGCAGCCTTCGCAGGGCCAGATTCGGCAGATTTTAACCTCGACACTTTTGTGAATGGAGTGGACCTGGGATTGTGGGAGCAAGGTTATGGGATTTCAACATCCGGAGATGCGAATCACGATGGCGTTTCGGATGGCGACGATTTTCTCATCTGGCAACGGCAGTTCACAGGTGTAGCATCATCTGCCGCCGCAGTGCATGTGCCCGAACCCACCTCGTGGCTGGTCTTCTCTGGCCTGATTACCATTTTCTTGGCCTGTCGGGGTGATCGCTTCGGCTCCACCTACTTCACGCCACAAAACCTCCGAGCAAGATGAGGCTCTCAGGGCTTAAATAAGAGTAGTAAAATGTCTCCACTAGGAAAAGTGATCGCGAGTCAATTGTAGCAAGAGTTGTCAAACGGACTCGTCGGATCTGTTTCGACACGGTGCGCACCATCTGCTAACAAAGTGCGTGTAAGTACCGTTTTCTTTAAATGTTTGAGCCTTTACCCATGGAAGCCCTATAAATTTCTTGTGTTTATGAACAATGGCATTAGAATAAGGGGACACGACTAGGGCCTGGAAAGCCTTCTTTCCAGTGAGAAATTTATTTTTGGACAGCGGGGTTTGAGTAGATTTATTTCTTGCTCTTCAAATGACGTAGTCATTTGCACATCATTGTTTCATCTCCGCTGAATACCATGAACTCTCAAATCTGTTGGAATCGTTCTTCCTGCTGGCTAACCATTGCGCTCTCTTTGGTAAGTGCAATGACAGTTTGTCTTAACAACCGTGCTCACGGCCAGACACCGAATATCGTGGTGATTCTCACCGACGATCAGGGTTGGAGCAACACGTCCGTGCAGATGGACCCCAATGTTCCGGGGTCGAAGAGCGATTTTTATCAGACCCCGCGGTTGGAACAGCTCGCGAACGCCGGAATGCGATTCTCCAATGGTTATGCCTCCGCGTCGGTCTGTGCGCCGACGCGCGCCGCAATTCAGACGGGCATGAGCGTTGCGCAACTTCAGATACCCGACTTGCCCATTAATGCCCCAGGTCAGTCACGATGGGTACGCTCCGAGAGAAAGGGACTGACGCCACCCGCGTCGGAAGATTTAGAACCAGATGCGTTCACAATTCCAAAGATGATTAAACAGGCCAACGCAAACTATGTGACGGCTCACTACGGCAAATGGCATCTTGATTTTCCGACTGGGATTAGTCCCGCGACTGCTGGCTACGACTTTGATAATCCCATATCGCCGCTCCCGCCGGACGAGGTGGACCCTTGGGGCTCGTTTCAAATTGCTAACTTAGCCAACAACTTCATGCAGGATCGGGTCACCAACAGCGAGCCATTCTTTATGCAACTGTCGCATAAAGCGGTACACGAGCCAGTTCGCTCACGTCAGGTGATTCGAGATAAGTACGCAGCGCTTCCACCAGGGACCGTGCATAACGATCCAGCCTTTGCCGCGATGACCGAAGATCTTGATACGTCGGTTGGTATGGTTCTTGACAAGATCACGGAACTGGGTATTGAGGATAACACGTATGTTGTCTTTGTCTCTGACAATGGGGCGCAAACCACGTTTAGCTCTAACCTCCCACTATCTTGGGGGAAGTCGACCATACGAGAGGGTGGCATCCGAGTGCCGTTCGTCGTGAGTGGTCCTAATGTGGCTGCAGGCAGTGTTAGCGATGTCCCCGTGACGACGACTGATCTGTTCACGACTATCGCCGATCTTGTGGGGCACAACGGTCCACTGCCCAGCGAACTTGAAGGCGCCAGCATCGTGCCCTTGTTGCATAACGGCGGACAGCTACCTGCTGGAACGGATCATCTGACGAGAAATTTCCACGAGGGTGGCGAACTCTACTGGCACAGGCCGGTTTACTCCGACACTTTCAACTCACCCGACTCCGCAGTACGAGATGGCGACTTCAAGCTGCGTGTCCGATATGGCGTTGACGGTCAGCCGGACCAGCACTTTCTCTACGATTTAACCACAGACATCGCTGAGGCGACCAATCTGGCAGGCTTGATGCCTCAAAAGGTCACGGAACTTAGAGGCAAGTTGGACAGATATCTTGAAGCCGTCGACGCCTCGCAAGCGTATGAGGTCGAGGCCAACGTGGTCATGGAGTGGGATGCCTCCCAGCCGGGAAAGGACCAAAATGGATGGCGGTCGACGATCGATCTCGACTACAAAGGTCGTGAGACCTGGAAACTCGACAAAACAGTGAATCGGCCTACGCAGGTTCAGATCGCATCCTTTCAACCTATGCTGCCCGACCACGCATTCAAATTTATCGGCGGCGACCGCATGGACCGACTTTTTTTCCATGTTGGCCACGATGGATTGAGAGTGGACACCTCTGATCCGACCCTATCTGATTTTGATCGCTCGGCTACCATGGAGTTCTGGATCCGACTGGACTCGCTTACCCAAGAGCAAATCTTGTTTGAATCTGGCGACGGTTCGGCAGGCATTTCCGCCACCCTTGGCGATGCAGACGCCGATGGGTTGGCAAACGACGTGCGAATGCGGGTTCTTGGCCTGGCAGGAGCAGACACTGGGGGCGCCGGCACATTAAATGACCTGACCGTGACTGCGAAGATCGACCGATTTGCCAATCCCGGAGACGATTTTATTCACGTTGTTGCCGTTTTCAACGACGACGAAAACGATCGTTATGGCGAAATCTATGTCAATGGCACGCTAGCGGCGCGCGTCGACGGTTTGACAGGGGCTACTCAGAGCATTAACTGGGACGGATACGATCGGGCAGGTTTGGGCGGGATTGGCGGAAGCGGGCTGGGTGGCAACGGCGGTACTGGCGATTTACCCTTTAACGGTGGTTTTCAAGGCGATATGGCCTTAGTGAAGTTTTACAACCACGCTTTGACATCTAGCACTATCCGCGGCAACTACAACTCGGTACTTGATCCGGTCGATTTCGGAATCCACTCGGTCACTGGTGGAGCCGTGACGCCCGTAGAACGCCCCAGCAATGTTTCTCTCAATGCCCAAGAGTCGTCTTCGCTGTTAGTGATCGAGGAGCGTAGCGATACGCTGGCCAGCTTGCTTGCGGTCGATGCGATCGTCACTGGCCCGGTGACCTTGAATTCTGGTAACGCTGGAACCGCAGGAAGTTTGTTGGCCGGGACCGATTTTACAAGCTACCTGCTTCAATTCGATCCGGCGAGTAACAATGGTGCCATTATCGAATCGGTCATCGGATCGATAACATTCCAACAAGAAATCTTGGCGATCCTCTTCGATTCGGTTTCCTTGTCTGGCTCCGATGCTTTGCTCGGTGCGGTTGGCGACTATGGCAATGAAATCGATCGGGGGCTTCTCCTTACTGGCGGCGACTTCATTACAATTTCGCCGGATCAACGTACGTTGATTTTTGATTTCAGTCTAGCTGGCGACGAACTATTGCAGTTTCGCGTGCTGACCGATCAGGTGTTGGCTGCTGATTTCGACAATAATGGGATTGTCAACGATGTGGATCTGGCAATCTGGCAGGCGGCTTATGCAATCGACGGTACGGGCGATGCCGACTTCGATGGCGACACCGACGGCGACGATTTTCTCATCTGGCAACAGCAGCTTGGTAGCGGGGCTCTTTCTACAGCCAGCGCTGTCCCGGAACCGGCCACTGTTTGGCTATTAGCGATTGCCGCGGTCTGTGGTTTTACCCGGATGCGGATTTCTTATGCAAACTATTCTTGAACTTCACTCGCCGCTAAAGTCTGGCCGATGTGACGGACACTATCGGTCAACACGATATCTCGCCTGCATCGCTTCGCGCTCTACTTGCGTAAAGAAATGTTGCACATAGCGCGAGTCGACAATGGCATCCAGATAGGGCTGGGGAATCGTGATGCTTTGTTTAAGAATCTTGTACTTCTCGGCATAGTCGGTCTGGTCCCCTGGTTTCCCCGGAGGCAGCTGACGATTGGTGTCCGAGACACTCTTGGAACTGGCCATTGCGAAAGTTGGAACCCCGATAAACTCTGCGAGGACTTTAGCCTTCTGTGCGTCTGGCAATTCGGTTCGCATAACGAGTACATCATACGGCCCATCACGAAATTGCATGGTGCCACTTTGTCTGTCAAACGGGTGCTCGTAGACATTGACTCCCAGGGCAGCCTGGAACTCGTTTTCAAACCATTCGAGTGGCCGAAGATGGCGATTTGCCTGCAAGTATTCCCGACAAAAATCATCCGACAACTGGTCAGGGCTCACTGGTTCATTTTGATCCGCAGCCCCGCTTTGGTGAATTTCTTGTTCCCCATAATCGGACCGGGCATAGGTCGAGAGAATATTATCAATGGGGCTACGTACAAGGGAGATGACCTTGGCCGCGCTGCGCTTGCCGATGATGTGCTTGCAAGCCCATCGCGCCGAGCCTGAGAAAGGATGCGTCGCGAGCTTCTTTGGATCCAGACTATGCGATCCGATCGCAAACACTCCTTGAGCCTCCAAGGAGCGCATCAAGGCAACAGAGCCTGATCGTTGCATCGCAAGAACGAGTGTCGGAGTGCGCCGCCGGATGAAGTAGTTGATGTGTAGATCAAGAAACCTCTTGATTTTCTTCATAGACCCGTCACCCTACTTCGCAACACTACTTCAAAACATCGACGAGTGGCACTCTAACCCATTCAACGAAGAAACCTATTCGACAAAGAGAGGTTGTTTCGCTTTACGCATTTCGAGCAGCAAACTGGAGACCTCTTCTCGCATACACCAAGAAGGTACCGGTTGATTTTCTCCCAACAACTCTCGAATCATGGTGCCAGAAATAGCCTTCAGATCGCCTCCGTCGGGAGTGTCCGATTCGACCATGGCATCTCGTCCTTCCGAGTAATACACCGTGTCGAAAAAGACGGGTGTGATGCCAAAATCGCCCAGAGAATCGAATAGTTCTTTGTTCTCGTTCGCCTTGTAGTAGCCTCCGACTCCCGTATGGTCGCGTCCCAAAACGAAGTGGGTACAACCGAAATTCTTGCGGCACAAGGCGGTGAACACGGCCTCGCGAGGACCGCAATACCGAGAATACGTGCTAAACGCGGCCAACAGCGAATTTGGAAAACGTGCGGAGATGAGTCTCTCGTAAGCTCCCATGATCGCCTCGGGAGTAAAATCCCCCGACTTTTTCGGACCAATGACCGGATGAATCAACACGCCGTCGGCATTGCTCCGCTCGCAAGCGTTGGCAATGACATGTTCGTGACCGCGATGGGGAACATTGCGCGTATGGAACGCAACGATTTTGGTCCAACCCTTGATGTCGAACAGCGTCCGCGTTTGATCGGGAGTGAGCTGGTAGGGCGATCGTGCAACGTTCGCTGGACCTAGATACTCGATTGGACCTCCCAGCATTGTGATGCCACGGTCCATGAATCGCGCAACGCCCGGATGGCTTTTATCGGTCGTGCCAAACCAACGTTCCGCGACGCTCTTTAATTCGACCTCGTACTTATCTTCCAGATGTAGAATGGCCCTCGCCTCGCCCGTGCGACGATCGATCAATCGAATCGATTGGCCAGGGTGGAAGGCTGCAAACTCCTGGCTCTTGCCCTGCAGAACGATCGGCATCGTCCAAACATCGCCGGTGGGCAGATGATTATCGTTCAGCACGCCTTCCAGTTGTGCCTCGGTCATGAAACCTTTCAGCGGCGAGTAAACTCCGTGGGCTATTTGTTCGATATCCATTGCGGTTTCGACGTCGACTTCGATCGAAGGCAACTTCTTCAGCATCGTTTTCGACACCGTGCTAGTTACAGACGACATTGGCTTGTCGACAGCGCTGAGCCCATGAAGCGAAGGCAGCAGCAAGGGGCTCGATTCCAATAAATCTTCGATGCGATGCCCATCTAACGAGCGACGGTATCGCTCGATCATGCTCAGTACCATGTCGACGGCAAGAACCGGGTGCTTGCCGATTGCCGTTTCGGCAGCCAACACGAGTCCGTTAGCCCCATCCAACAGTGTGTTGGTGATATCATTCAACTCCGCCCGGGTCGGCTTGCGGTTGACAAGCATCGATTCGAGTAAGTTCGTGGCAACATTGACCGGCTTTTTCGCGATGTTGCCCTTACGAATAATCGCCTTCTGCAGGAACGGGATATTTTCCAAGGGAACTTCACGAGAGAGATCGCCACGATCGATCAAAATCTCGTCGGTTTCCTCAAGGATGGCGTCCAGATTTCGCACGCCCTGCTTGCTTTCGATCTTGGAAATGATCGTCGCATCGGGTCCCGCATACTTTCGCAGCAGAGCAACATCTTCGGCCGTATTGGCAAACGACAGCGCGAAATGAGTGATGTCATGTTGCCGACCAATCTCCACAGCCGCGATGTCATCGTTGGTAAGCGGCTGCAACTTTGGTGCGGGATCGATCACCACCGCCTTGTTCGAGCCAATCTTTCCGCCGTTGAGAACCACAGTCTCTGCGCTGTCTGCCTCTGCTTTGAGTACCAGCAAAACAACACCATCGAAGTCGAGTCCGATCAAACTGTTTGGACGAAGCTCCTCAAACACACTTGCCGGCGTTAGCGACAGACAATCGGCCGTGCCAACCACAGTTTCGCGCGTGAGTCGCACATGCTGGCGATCGCGGACCACGACATCCTGCTCCATGGTACCGGTGCGTACCTGAGCACCCTCGGTGTCAAGGCAGATCGGCGTAGACGAAAACGACTGGATGATGCCGATCGTCTCCGCAACTTTGTCCAAAGGAGTATGCGACAAGTTGATTCGAAACAGATCAACTTTACGATCTTGAAGTCGCTCGATCACTTGGCGGTTCAGAGAACTTGGGCCAAGAGTGCAGAGAACGCTAATGATGTGACCCGATGTTTTCACTTTATGCCTTTCGAAAAATTTAGAAACTGCGCGTTGCCTCTGGGACATCAAGTGAAACATGCCGCGTTCTAGGAGGAAACAATGACTTTCGATTTCCTCGAATCCTTCATGTTATCCTAACCATCTTGAACGGACAACTAAGCCGGTTTTTCTGAGCTTGTAAAGCCGAAGCTGAGAGCGGAAAGCAGAGAGCCAAGAGCCAGAAAAAGGGGGCTCCCCTCTGGCTCTTAGCACTCCGCTCTTGGCTCTCTGCCCCGGCTGACACAAAGTTTCTTACAGACCCGTTTTCAACTTGAAATAGGCCCGCCGCTGACCCTCGAATCGCCGGACCGAAGGGCGGAGGGTGTCGGGGGATCGGGCTCTACAGGCGGGGGGTCGTCCAGCAGGCCCACCGCGGCCATTGCCAGACGAACTCCCTGTACCGGATCCCCACGGCGACGCCAATCGTCTAGGACTTGCAGCGATGCCAATCGCATCGACGCCAGCTGTTCGGGATCACCTGTGACATTCCGCAGGAGTTCGGCAAGCCGCGTTACATCGCCGACAGGAAACGTTCCTCCGTTGACTCCATCGCGACAGAGTTCAGCCCCAGCACCTACCACGTCGCTGGTAAACATGGCCAAGCCGGCCGCCGCCGCTTCGCAGACGACAACCCCCCAGGGTTCATAACTGCTGGGCAATACAAACACCTCAGCACACGTGTAGAGGGCACTCAATGTGTCGCGATCATTGATAAAGCCGGCCCAAACAAATCGGTTTTTCAATTTTTCCGGAATTCGATCACGGAGCTCCGCCTCGAGCGGACCCCCTCCGACAATTAGTACGTCCCAGTCAGGTCGTTCGTCAGCAATTTCTACAAAGGCATCGATCAGTGTGTCGATTCTCTTCACAGCTGCGAGGCGGCCCGAAAAGAGGATGACCTTTCTATCTGCTCGTAGGCCAAATTTTTCTCTAGTCGAATCGCGCAATTCAGGGCTTACATTAAATATCTTGGCGTAGTCGGGTTCGTGCGGCATAAAGAAACATGACTTGCCTCCGCCGCCATAACTCTCAAAGAACTTCTGGCCAAGCGATCCGCAGGGGAAAAATCCCGTGACCGATCGAACCGTGTAGCCAAGATAACAATTCTTAACGAGCCGGCGCCAACCTCTGGTTTTGTCTCCCAGAATATTGGCGTCTGCAAAAACAAAATTGGGAACCCCATGACGGCGACACCAGGTAATTAACCGAAGCAATCCGGGATCGTTGGCACCGGTGGTGATAACCATGTCGATCTTTTTTTCTTTGATCTCGCGGATCACATGGCCCATCTTGGTCCATTGGCGCAACGGATGCCGCTGTTTCTCGCGGGCCGATTCCCCTTTGCCAAATACGATTGGCCTAATTTCTGGTGGCAATTCGTAATCCCATGGCTGCCAATCGTGCTCGAATAGCACAAACGACCAGAGCTCGACCTCGTCTCCCAATTCGCGCGCAATACGCTGATGCAGGCTGACCCGATAAGGAGCCGCTACGTTGGAAACAATCGCAAGTTTTTTCTTGTTGTTCGTCACATTAATATCACTAGTTCAGCGTTTTGTTTGGTTTTAGAGCGGATCAGATCACGTTCCCAGGTGCCGCTGATACGCCTCAACAAGATTGCTAGCCGACTGATCCCAGGTCAGATTCTCCAGTATATGCTTACGCAACGAATCGCTGTGAGACACGTTCCACACACGCTCGACCGCGTGGCGAATACCCGAGACCGAGTTCGGGTCGACGTATTCAGCCAAATTGGCAAAATAGTCCGGTGGTCCTCCGTTTTGGGTAATTACGACCCCTGCGCCATAACTTGCCGCTTCCAATGCAACCAACCCTGTTCCCTCGTGTATGCTTGGCAGGCAGAAGACTTTGCAAGCCGCGTACAGGCCATTGAGTTCCGTCCGATCAAGGAAACCGAGTAGTTTTACATTTCCATACTTTTTGGCTAACGCTCGAATTTGGTCCAGCACAGGTCCTGGCTGGGCACTGCCGGCAATCACTAGCGGAACCCCGGTCGGACCCACGGCCTGGATAAGCCGAACCACGTTCTTGCGAGCCTGTGTGTAAGCGCTAACGTGCAGAAGAAAATCTTCACTCAGTTCGTACTGCTGACGAACCGTTTCGGGATCTGCCTTCTCTGGCGGATTCACGCCGTTCAGAACGATTTCAGTCTTCGCAGGATCGATGCCCAAACCGCGCACAATCCGCTCCCGTTCATGCATCGATCGGCAAATGACCAAATCACTGCCGCACGCCTGCTGGCGAAAGACGCCCGGTATGGTAAAGACTTTTCTCGCGAGACCACCTAGTCGTGCGGCAAGACGATAACGCCGATTCGACTCATTCGTATCGATAATCGGCGCGAAGACCAACATCCTTGCCGACACGGGCTTTACTTTTTCGATGCCCTTATGCGCGAATCCACCCACGAAAAACTGCACAACGTCAAACGGCTCACCATCATACGCTTGCCAAGGGTCCATTCGACGAACGTCGTGACCAGCCCGCTCGAGCGCTTCGGCTTGATACTCAGCTTGCGCGCGGATTCCATTGCCCGCATTGGACAGTGTGAAATTCCCGGGCAGGATCATCCCTATCTTCATAATGCTATCCTGCATTCCTCACCGTCAAGGCGGTCCTCACCGGGATCTGTCTTTTACACACCATAATAGATTTACGCTCAACAATCAGCTGCCGACCGAGTATTCAATCAGCGCTGCGCGAATCCTGCTAGGAAAACTGTAGGGCTAGACAGCTTCGCCAAATTCTATCTTGTAGGTACGTATTACACTTCCATCGCCAACTTCAACACTAGATACTTCCAGTATTAGCTGCAAACACTGACTCGGGGTATTAAAAGGAGGCTTATCTAAGTAAACGCCAGAGTTTTGACTCATCCTGGTCCAACTCCCATGCACTATGTCCTTGTTAGGAATAATGCCTGGATTATCCGCTGGAAGATGCTCGGTTACAAAGCAAACCTTATACTTCCGTAATTTGGGGAGGATCTTAGCTATCTGGGCATTCGAAAGATGCTGCAGAACTTGTCTCAGGAGGCAGATGTCGCCCTCGGGAAGTTCGTCATTAACAAGATCTAAACAGCGGAACTTTACCTGGGGGTTGGTGATTGTTGATTTATGGCTTTCAATCAGATCGGAAACAACATCCACACCGACATACTCAGAGCAGTAGTCGAAGAAGTTTTTGCTTATTTCCAGATCGCCACACCCGAGATCGACAAGAGTTTTTTTCCCACCAGAAGATTGAAGATGTTCTGTGATCACTCTTATATATGGTTTTGTGATGTGCTCTACCGATGATCCAGGACCCGAATAGAAAGCCCCTTCCTTTCTCCCCCATTTCCCTTTTCGATAGATATCCGTAAAAACCTCTCGGGATGAGCGACTCAAATTTCGCTTAATCCACGCACGTTGCCTGTACTGCGAAACAAGCCTAGCCAAAGGTCTTGGCACTAAAGCGCTAATAGTTTTTCTTATTGTTTTGGATAACATAAATTTGTGCGCGTGGTTTTGGGATATCCCTGCTTATTTCACCAGGGTTTATGAAGGTAACTCGAACGGAAAAGCAGATTGAAGGGTTAGACTACGCATGAAACGAAACGCATGAATAATCAAGGTGAGACTCGGGCAGACGGGGCGTGCAGAGCTGTCGCCATGAACGCAGTATCAAAGGTTTTTTCATGTCCATACTGTACAGCTCGTGGTTCAATTTCTTCTGTCGTTTGCAATCGGGAACGGCAAGGATCGGTCTACCCCCATGCACGACTGAAATATATAAGACCTCAACACCGATGGATCGGTTTTCCACTGCAGATCGATAAGCTATTTGATGAGCTCGGTTTCTACATTCATTCCGGGAAACAATCGAGAAAGAGAGGTGAGCTCATAATAATTTTGTGTGTGCGCATTTAAGTTGATCAAAGGATCCATAATGTCATTGAAAAGAAAAAGCAACCGAGCAGGGAAGTGTGGCTTGGCAAAAGTAATCCGTGCACGCCTAACACTTGAAAAATGAAAATCGAAATAATAATCCCGCTCATAGATTGAATTCTTAATAAAGAAGTCGAAAGTTCTAACACAGAATTGCTTTCGATGAGTCGGGTCCATAAAATTGTTTCGCGAAGTGAAATGAGGAACTCTTATTCTCAATCGTCCGCCTGGCTTCAGAATTCGATGCAGATCGCGCAGCACCGGAACGTAATCGACATGCTCTAAGATGTCCTGGCAAAGAATCTCTTCGAACTGCTGATCTTCGAACGGAAGAGGCAGGTCTTCAATCCCACAAACAACATCAACTCCAGGCAAATCTGCAACATCTAGGTTTGTCCAGCCTTCTCTTATGTCTGTTCCACACCCTAGATTCAACCTTTTGCTCTCTATCATAGTAGGGTTATCTCAGTTAGGTCTGCACTTGTTTCGTTCTTGGTGTAACAGCTAATGCTAGAATAAAACGACTTGGGCTCAGTTTCGCGAAATCCAATCCTCAACATATTAGTGATTTTTCCGGCGTCTTAAAAGATGCTTTATGCCAGTTAAGTTGCATCCGCCAAGACAGTGATTTTTTTATGTCAATTTCAATTTTAACAAACACTCATATTTAACTCAGGGCCAAGTGATAACCGTGCTTTTGCCTTAGCTCCATTCAGCTTTAAGACAGGATCTAAGAGTCCAATCGATGCTGATTAGTTTGAGGGCTGAGGAAAAACAAACGCTGCAGGATGTCCGAAATCCGATTCGGAAGTATTCCGACCAGATCGTCAAAACAGGTCCTGAAAAGTAGTCGCATGGGAACAAAAAACAAGGCCATAAAAACCAAGGCCAACTCTATGCCGCGTGGCAATGGCGCGACCGTTGCCAGGAAATACCTGTCCAAACTCAAGCAAATTATTGCAGCTATTACTGCAACCGAATAGGCAGGCAGTATGGCACCGACAAGTTGTTTAAAGCTCACCGAAAAGTTTCTCAACACAACAAAAGATGTGAATACATTAAATACTGACTGCGAAATTGCCACGCATAATGCGATACCAGTAAGATTCCCCTCAAAGAGAAAAGCTCCTAAAGCAGCAAAAGCCATAAGCACTATTCCCTGGACAAGTATCAACCATGCGCGAGTTTGAAAATATCCTCGGGCCGAAAGTATCACGTGGGTAAAGGAAATCAGTCCCCGTAGCGGAGAAGCAAAAGCGAACGTTTGGACCAGTGACACCACGGCAGCCCACTTGCCGTTCCAGAATAACAAATCAAGCGGTTCAATCACTACCGCCAGCAAGATACATAAAGGCGAAGACAAGAAAAACAGCACGCGGAACGACCGTACGATTGCTTTTGCCTGCCGGGCAGATTCGTTTACTAAACGACTCAGCACGGGAAACAAAATCTGTTGGACACTCATCGCGAGCATCAGTATGACTTGAGCAGCGAGCTGGTATCCAAAGAAATATTGTCCGACCATTTTTTTAGAGACCAACAGTCCCAAAACCAAATAATCGCCATTCAGGGCGAAACCTCGGAAAAATGCGCTCAACAGCACCCAAAGCGATTTACTGAGTAGCGCTGGCCATTCTTTGAACTGGTGCCCCTTAAGCCACGGGGCAGATCGCGTTGCGGCCAGTGAGGCCACATCTTCGAAAACCGCAATCACTACCAAAGGCAAAACAAAACTCATCGCACCAAAACCAGTAAGCGCCAGGACGATTGCGCCAACATGGCGTATGAATTGCGAAACGACTTGGATAATCGCGATAGTTTGGAAGCGAAGATCGCAACGAAGTTTTGCTATCAAGATCGAAGCGGGGGCTCCCAAGGGAAAAGTAATCGCGATCACCAACAGCAGCGAGACGAGTTTAGGATCTCCGTAGATATTTGCCACATGAAACGACATACCAGCCAGGATGGCGCCCATCGCGAGGCTAAACCACATTCCGATCCAGAAAGTAGGGCCAGAAAGCTGCTCAAACTTGCTACTGCCTTTCTGAACGATAATGTCTGGAACACCGCCATCTCGAAAGCAACTGACAAAAGCAGAAACTGAGATTGCAATCGCAAAGATCCCGAACTCCTCGTCCAACAGAATCGCGCCGAGGACTATTTGCGAGAGGAAACTTAAGGTTTTTCCTGCGATCAAGCTGAGCGATATCCATGAGAATCCCTCGCCTGCGATTTTTCCGAGCGAACCCTGAGTGGGTGGCTCCTCCACGCCCTCTACTGCGCCAACCGACACTTCCAGGCTAAGTTGCTCAGGATGGGAAAGATTGGTCGGCATAATATTGTGAACTTAGACGAGGTTCCAAGGCGATATTTCAAGCCGCCCCATGACTGCGCGACTTTTGGGAAGAAATGCAGTACCCCACGGAACCAGTTGACATGCTTTGGAGGATACGAACATCAAGTGATGGGAACTTGGGGAGAAGTCGTTGAGGAGGGTAATGAGTAGGAAGGAGAAGGAAGGGACGGCGCCTTTTCTAGCTCGCGATTGGTTGCCAAAGCGACAATTTCCGCTTCCAGTGGTTCGAGCAATTCCATTAGCTGGTTGATAGATTCACAGGAAGTAAGTCCCTCGGGCCGGATGCCAGTCACCCAGAGCCGACCAATCACATGCTCGTCGGCAAACAGGGGAATCTCGGCACTCCAGCGCTCGCGTTTTTCGCTACTGTGGGGTTGTTTCCAGGCCGCGTGAAAACCTTCCTGGAGGGAGGCGATATTCAGATCGAGTTGCACTTCGACAAGACTCAGTCTTTTCGCATGTTCGGTGACCGCATGCCAAAGTAGATTCCAATCTCGCGAACCTTGCAGCCGGAAGGAGACTTCGCGGGTGTCGCCGCGTTGGAATAGAAACATCACAAACGATTTGAGTCGGCTCAGCAACATCAAGAATTCAATATGTCCAAATGCTTGGGTGGCAATTAGCATACACAGCACCGATCCGATAGCCACCAACGCGACCAAGTCGTTATGCATAAACGTGCTAAGCAGCGCTCCCGCACAGGTTACTGCACAGCAGGCGGCCACGACTCCTAGTACGCGGGTGTTCTTGCCAAACATGGCCATCAACCGATGGTGAAGGTGCCCCCGGTCGGTGGCATAAATGCTTCGGCCCGTAAGCTTGCGACGCATGATCGCGGCAAACGAATCGAAAATTGGTAACGCCCAAATTGCTAATGGCGCAGCCATGGCTACCGTCGCCGAGGCTTTGAACGAGCCGCCGATGGCCAAGGTCCCCACGACCAAGCCGATAAGCATACTGCCGGCGTCTCCTAAAAAGATCTTTGCCGGTGGATAATTAAACCGTAGAAAACCAATCAAGCTGCCCGTAAATACGGCACCCACCACAGCCACGGCTTGCTGTCCAAAGAGTACGGCCATCACGGTAATGGTCGCACAAAGTATGATTCCAATAGTAGTGGCCAGCCCGTCGATGCCGTCGAGCAGATTGAGCGAATTCATGGCTCCCAAGAGCCAAAAGATCGTAAAGGGAACCGCAAAGTATCCCAGCGTGATTTTGTAGCCGAATACCGCGAATGCATTGATCTGCAATCCCGAAGCGATGACAATCGTCGCTGCGATAATTTGCCCAAGTAGCTTATAGCGGCCCCGCATGCCAAAGCGGTCGTCGTAAAGTCCCACGGCAACAATCCATGCACCGGCAAGCAGCAAGCCGCTGAGATAGGGAGCTTGTTCGCTCAGGATAGTTTGTAGCGGAGAACTGGAAAGATATTCCACCGCAAACGTGATCGCGGCTGCCAAGAACACGGCAAGCCCGCCACCGAGCGCCACTTCATGGCTGTGACTTTTATGGTGACCGTCGGGCCGATCCACGAATCCCCAACGTCGGGCTAGCAACCCGATGAAGTTGGTAAGCGGATAGCTAACTACCGCGGCAATAAGTCCAACCGCTATCAGATAGATCATGTTGAAACAACTCCTAGGTGCTGCATACCCTGCTTGTCAAATCTCTGGCACGTACACAACGCTCAAAGAGGTTGCGTTCCTGTTTTCTGCTATTGTCCCCTTCAGCCACAAACTGCATAAGGACAATTGCAGCCCATTCCCAACAAGTGAGGGAATTCGCTCCGACGAGCAGGTAGAATCCATTCAAATTGCCTGACCAGGCAAATCGATACGAATGGCAGTGCGATCGATGTTCCGTTTTCTTGCGGTCAACTCAACGAGCGGTAGGCCACTGCGAACAGCATCCGCAATTTCCGGACCAATGCCAAAGCAAGCCGACAATCGTTCCAAAAATAAAAGTGCTGTCCGACCGGACCTATCCACTATCAAGCCAAAGACTTAACCCGTGGCAAGCCGGCTCGAGCCCCCTTCGCCAGCTAAGGCCATCTTTACCGATTGACACGCTAATGTCAATGAAATGCGTGGCCCAACCAGCTTGAATGATGCCGTTTCTCGACACCCGCCCACAGGACTGTTGTAAAGACGCCACGGCAAAAATGACTTGCTGGCAGAACCTTGGTAGCACCTTGAAGTTAAGAACGTTTACTTCAGGTCGAATACCCGCAGGAGTTGCTCGACAATTCGTTCAGATGCCCGACCGTCTCCGTATGGATTCTTGACGTTGGTCATCTTTTGATAGGCCCGGTCATCGGTTAGCAGCTCCGTAGTGGCGGCTACGATTTGCTCGGTCTTGGCACCAACCAACTTGACTGCGCCCGCCACGACGCCCTCAGGGCGTTCCGTGGTTTCTCGCATGACGAGCACCGGCTTGCCCAAGCTGGGAGCTTCTTCTTGCAACCCTCCCGAATCCGTGAGAATCAGGCGGCAACTTTTCGCCAGCGCCACAAACTGTGAGTAGGGCAGCGGAGAAATTAAACGGATGTTTTCAATGGCTTGCAGACGATCGGTGACGACCAACTGGACGCGAGGATTCAGATGCACGGGGTACACAAACAGGGATTCGGGGAACTTCGCAGCCAGTTTGGCCAAAGCTTCGCAAATTTGATCGAACCCGTCGCCAAAGTTCTCACGGCGATGGCCGGTGACAAGAATCAGCGGGCGGCTGAGCCAATCGCCGCCAATTAGTTCGCCCAGTTGTGCTTGAAGTTGGTTTTCAACATCCGGTTGCGATTGTCTCTCGATTTCCATCAGCAACGCGTCGACCACGGTATTGCCTGTGACTACGATTGTCCGCTCGTCGATCCCCTCGGCCAGCAGTGCCTCGCGTGCTGTAGACGTCGGGCAAAAGTGCAGTGCTGTCAGCGGGCTGACCAATCGCCGATTGGCTTCTTCAGGAAATGGTGCACGCAAATTGTTGGTGCGGAGCCCGGCTTCCACATGGCCGAAAGGGATCTGGCGATAGAAGCTCGCAATCGCGGTACAAAGCACCGTGGTGGTATCGCCTTGAGCAAGCACAAAGTCGGGCTTGGCCGTGGAGAGTTGCGCGTCGATGCGTTCTATCAATCGTGCCGTGAGCCCCGCCAGCGATTGGTCGGGCTGCATCACCTGCAGTTCGGCATCGATCTGAATGTCGAACAAGTCGATCACCTGCTGGATCATCTCTCGATGCTGCCCGGAATTAACGACGATCGCTTCCAGTTGCTGTGTACGCTGGAGTTGACGCACGACCGGCGCCAACTTGATGGCCTCGGGCCTGGTTCCCATAAATACGGCGATACGGCGGGACATGCGTCTGTTCCGGTAGAACTGCTGGGGACGATTGTGGCTCTTGATGCTATCATGGTCGCCGGGCGAGTCCTCTGCAATCAATTTGTTTCTCGTCGGACGTCTGTTTTTTACCGTGCGAATTGGGAGGTTCCTAAATGGCAGGACGAATATTGACGGCTTCGGTGCTGTCGGCCGTACTTATGTTTGTGTGGGGTTTTGTGTTCTGGGGACTTCTAGGAGTCGGGTCTTCATTGTTGCAGCCGCTGCCTGCCGAATTGGACGTATTGGCTTCGCTGCGCAACGTGCAGGCTCCAAGCGGGATGTACGTCTATCCGATGCCGGCAGACCCCGGTGACAAAGAGGCGCAAGCAGAGTGTGCTCGTAAATTTGAAGAGGGTCCCCTGTTGCGCATGGCTTATCGGGCAGAAGGGGGCTCGCCTATGACGCCAAAGATGTTTGCCCAGGGATTGGGTATCAACTTTGTTGTTGCACTGTTAACCAGCCTGCTCGCGACATTGGCGGCAAGCGGATTGCCAACGTTTGGAAAGAGGTTCGTTTTCGTCCTGCTAGTAAGTTTGGTCTCGACGATCTGGTCCAATGTAGGCGACGTCTTGTGGTGGTTCCATTCGATGCGATTCTGCTTGGGCAATATGGCCTACACCATTGGCGCAGGCTTGGTGATGGCGCTGGTCGTCGCCGCGATTGTCCGCCGGCCAAGCGTAGCGGCAGATTGAACAGACTCTCCGCATCGGACACCATAAATCAGACATCTCACATCCGCGCTATCCGTGAAATCGGTGGTTTGAAGTAACGCCAAGGTACTCCATCTCAGGGGAGTTGCCTTGACGGGAGCGGCAATGCTATTCTGACCAGGGTCACACACCATCACGGAACGACTCGATCGTTTTTTGCAACCATATTTTGGAGAACCATTTCTATGTCGATGTTTGTTGGAGAAGCGCTAGCCGGCGACGGCAACGAAATTGCTCATATCGATTTGCTGTTGGGCTCGAAGGACGGTCCGGTGGGACACGCCTACGCCAACGCCTTGGCGCGGCAAAGCGAAGGACACAGCAACCTGCTTGCTGTTCTGACGCCGAATTTGGCCGTGAAACCGTCGACCGTGATGGTCACCAAAGTTACGATCAAAGGCATGCGCCAAGCCGTGCAAATGTTTGGGCCCGCGCAAGCGGCTGTAGCCAAAGCGGTGGCCGACTCAGTGGGCGACGGGGTCATTTCAAAAGGGCAGGCCGAGGACTTGGTTTGCGTGTGCGGCGTGTTTATCCATCCCGAGGCAGCCGACGACAAAAAGATTTATGACTATAATTACGAAGCCACGAAGATGGCCATCAAAAACGCGATGGAAGGCAAGCCGACCGTCGACGAAATGTTGGCCGGCAAAGACGAAGCGGCGCATCCCTTCCGCGGGTTCTGACAATCGCGACAAGACAAACGCTGGAATTTTTTTGAACCACGAAGACACTATAGACACAAAGAAAAAAGGAATTCAGGAATGAGGAATGGAAGATCCGTAGGTCAGGTGCCGCACCTGACATCCACACTTCTTCCTTTCTTAGTGACTATAGTGTCTTCGTGGTTAATTCCCTTCCGTTAAAAATTGCGGCATTTTGGGTTTGGAAGATTTGCAATGAAACGAATCCTCTTGTGTTTGGATGGCGATGCGCAACCGAGTGTGTTTGATAGCGTGGTGGCCATCGATGCGGGGGTCGATCATTTGTTGCGACACGCGGGAGTAGCCCCGGCAGATGTGCGCGAATTGGTGCATGGGGCGATGTTTACCCGTGGCGGCGAAGCGCTGCGCAGCACAGCCGTCTTCATCGGTGGCAGCGACATGCACCAGGGCGAGCAACTGCTAGCCGCGGTCCAGCAAGCGTTTTTCGGACCAGTTCGGGTGTCGGTTATGCTCGATTGCAATGGGGCCAACACCACCGCCGCTGCCGCGGTTATTACGGCCCGTCGGCACATTCCTCTGGGTCCTGAAACAACCGCCGTGGTGCTTGGTGCCACGGGCCCTGTCGGCCAACGGGTGGTGAGGATGCTTGCTCAGGAAGGGACCGAAGTGCGGGTCGCTTCGCGTCGCATGTCGCGAGCCGAAGGGGTTTGCCATCGGGTTTCGCGGGCTGTAAGCGGTGCGCGTGTCACTCCGCATGCGTGCGAAGACACCCGCTGCGAGGGGCTGATTGAAGGGGCTCAGCTGGTGATTTCAGCCGGGGCAGCGGGGGCGGAATTGTTTAGCCAAACCGCGCGCGAGTCTTGTGCTTCGCTCCGCGTGGCGATCGATCTCAACGCGGTCCCCCCCTCGGGAATCGGCGGCATCGCACCGCAAGACAAAGCCGTAGAGCATAATGGCACGATTTGCTACGGAGCACTCGGCGTCGGTGGATTGAAAATGAAACTGCACAAGACGGCAATTCAACGGTTGTTTCAAGCAAACGACCACGTGTTCGACGCCGATACCATTTATGCCCTGGGGAAAAGCATAGAGCTCGAACCCAAATAGGTGGCATTCATGGCTAAGCGCACTTCTTCAAGCAATTCGATCTCCGTCCGTCGCGCTAAAAGTGGCAACGGTTGGGTGCTGGTTCATCCGTCTGCGGTACGCGACCGGGCCGAGGATTTGGAGGAAGTTCAGTCGATGATCGACGCCGGCGAAGGAGACATCGCCATCGACGAGTTGCGTTGGCTGCTCGGAAGTTGCAGCGAAATGATTGCGGGGCATTTCTTGTTGGGCAAGCTTGCGGTGGAAGTCGACAACGATATCCCGCTGGCCCGGGGGCATTTTGGCTTTGGCTATATGTTAGGCCTCAAGGCTTTGCGTCGGGCCAAGTTGCCGAAGCCGGTGCCGGCGCTGCACCCGGCCAACCGAGCGTTTTTTGATTCAGGACGTGGGCTCTGTTGGAGTCTCCATCAACTTGGCAAAAAAGAAATGGCCCTGGAGGTCGCCGAACAACTACTCGCACTCGACCCCGACGATCCCCTGGGACTCGCCGGTTGGCTCGACGAAATCCGCTCCGACGGTCAAACCGTGATTGAAATCTGTTCGTTGTGGAAGAAATGAACCGCCAAGAGCGCCAATCTCTTTCTGACCTCCGATCTCTGACCTCTGACCTCTTCGCTCACGGCAAAGGGATCTCTTTGAGTTCGTAGTCGATTGGCACGCGTACGATTGCCGCGGGGGTTCGGTAGACCCACGAGTATTGGCCAATCGTTCCCTCCGGCACATCAAAAAAATAGGCGAGCCCCACTTCACGTTTGGTTTGCCGAGTGGTTTCGAAGCCGGCGTGATCGATGATCTCGCCTTTGTCGTTGGTGAGATAGGTAAGATTTTGAAATACCCAACCTCGATGCGATTCGAGCGCTGCCTCTTCGCTTTCGACGACGATTCGCATGTGGACTTCCCACAGGGCACGATTCTTACGCACCTGATCGAGCACCACCTTCACGCCTCCCTGTTGTTGCTCGACGTCGCGCGCTTCTTCGAGATTGGAGAATTGAAATTCGACCATCCGCCCCGGCACCAAGGCGGATAGCTGTCCGCGGAAACTTGTGATCGTTGTGATGTTGCGCGCCGGTAACGCGAGCGGAATGGTCAGCTCCGTGGCATGGCTGCCGGGCTGGACTTCTACGTCGAGCACCGCATGCGGGCTATCGAGTGGGAGCTTGGAGCCGTCGTTCGCCACGGCAGTAATCTGCTCGACCGATTGCGAGATCGCGATCGGCCGCAGCCGCGGTTCCCAAGCAATTTCCAATTCGAGGCGGGTGCCTTGCTGATCAGCAATCCGCAAATTCTTCTGCGCAATCACGTTGACCGCCTCGACACGAAACGGCCCGGCATAGCTGACTCGACCGCTGCGCGGTTGGGCCCCCGGCTCGCGGCTGATCACCGCCAGCGCATTTTCTCCCGAAAACGAGTAGAGCCCCAACTCGGCTGCATCCAAAACCTTATCGAGCGCTGGCCAGAATTCGTCATCGACGTCAACCGTCACTTGCTGCCGCGCGTTTTGACCAAATTGCTGTCGCTGGTCCTCCAGGCGATTGCCCGTTTGCACATGAATTTTTTCGAGCACTGTGGCCAAATCCATAGCATCGGCCGAGAGCGAAAAGCGGCTTGCAGACACCGCAAAGTCGGCCGCGCGCGATTCCACCAGCTGACGAATCCGCGTCAGACGGTTTTGAACTTCCTCGGGCATGCCGTCAATCGGACGCGGGAGCAACTTCAATAAACGACCGCATGCTTCGGCGTCGTCCGCTGGTGCGAGCTTTAACAATGATGCTTCCGCTTCGTCGCGCTGGGCAGTTTGGCTGTCGTTCAGTTGGCGCACAAGTTCATCAAGACGCTCGGCAGAAAAGTCCTCAGCCGCCTGCGCCAACGTCGCAAGTGTCATGGCCCAAATCAGGAACGTAACTCTCATAAAAAAGGCGCCAGACATTTTTCTAAAATCGCGGAACATAACGCGATTTATTGTACCGGCATTATTTGCGTCTTGCGACTCGTTACACGCGGTGTTTCTTAAGTGAGATACGCCAATTTTTGAACACTCATCGTCGCTAATCTTCGCTAATAAATCAGATCCGTGCGGATTAGCGACGATTAGCGTTCCTTTCTAAAACATGCAGTAAGAGGTAGTCACACGAACAAAGCGCATCGAATTGACACACTTTCGACGTAAATCTGCATGCCAATAGCGACATTTGGCGTCCAGTTATTCCGATTCGGTAAAATCTTCACGCCGCTCGGCAAAAGCGATGCCTAGGTCCCATTGCTGGTCGATGCGATTGATGGATGCATCCTACGGGTTGCATTAGCTCGGAAGCCCGAACTCCTGGGCTCCCAACACAATCGTAAAATCCGGTCGCAGGGATCAGTGACTTTCTTGGAAGGAGCCAAGGATGGTACGGCAACAAACCAGTGCATTCTCGTTATGCCTCTTGATCGCTCTGTTAGTGCCCGGCGACGCGAACGCCCAGCACTACTACCCAGCGCAATACGGTCCGCGTGAATCCGCCCCGCTTGTGGCGACCTATTCCCAGCAACCAACAACACCGGTTGTTGCATCTCAAACAGCCGCACCATGCGGAGCGTGCTCAAATGCCGGCTCGGTTGCCAACAGCAATCCGTTTACCGCTTATCAATCCTCCTGTTGTAACGCGACATGCTCTCCGGACTATGGATATGGATTTGGCCCCACGCAGTGTTGTCAGCCGATGCCGCGCGACTCTTGGTATGCCTCGGCAGCGGGGCTGTACATGGACCGATCCAAATCGCGACGTGTTTGGACCACCTACGAAAACAACAATAATGCCAATCAGTTGATGAACACCCATGATGCCGACACCGATTGGGAAGCCGGAGCCGACCTGCGGCTGGGACGTTCTTTTGCTTGTAACCGTTGGGCGCTGGAATTGGGCTACTGGTCGGTGAACAATTTTGAAGCTACTTCCAGCCAAACCCACGCCAACGGCGTTAGCTCCCCGCTGCAATTCAACGATCTCGAATTTGCCATCGGCGATCCCGTAGCGAATTACTTCGACAACGCAGCAGAGCATCGGCTCAGCCGCTCCAATGAGTTGCACAATGTGGAACTGAACATCATCGAAGGCCAATTGCCGAGCGGGGGCTGCGGCCCTTGGTCGCACCGGATGTTGTTTGGCGTGCGCTACTTCAAATTCGACGAAGATCTCACATTTTCCACGCTCGACCTGGGCGGAACCTGGGGTGGCAACGGTGGGCTCGACCAAGTCGCGCTGAGCGACTCGGTTAAAAACGATCTGGTCGGCGTGCAACTTGGATGCCTGTTCGAGCGGCAAGTAGGGTGCCGGACGCGGTTTTTCGTGACGCCAAAATTTGGCGTTTACAACAATCGCGTCGAGCATCGCTTCGATTTGCGCCGCGGCGACGGCACCGCCGCCATGCCCACGGCATTCAGCGGCGTCAGCGGTAGTTATCCTGTCGAGTCGCGTACCGATGTGGTCTCGTTCCTTTCGGAAGCCAACATCGGTCTGCAATATCAGGCGTCGGCCCGTTGGACTCTCTTCGGTGGCTATCGGGTGGTGGTACTCACCAATGTGGGGCTCGCCGACAATCAAATCCCGCAATTCATCGTCGACATCCCCGAGATCGCCGACATCGACACCGACGGCAGCCTCGTACTACAAGGCGCCTTCTTCGGGGCAACTAGGCAGTTCTAGTGGCACCCTTCATTACGAATTCTCAGTGATTTCCCATTCAGTCGTATCCGGCGCAGAGCCTTCGGCGTTGACTTCGTGTACCGCTTGCCACAAGCTCAGGATCAATTGCACAAAGCCTGCCAGGAACATTGCCGCTACAAACCAAAACGCCAGTTGGGTTGCGTCGGCTTCCGGCAGCCACCAGCCGCCGGTGATTCCAGCCAGAAAAATCCCGAAGGCGGCTAGCAATGTTTTGAATTCCGTAGGACCGAAGCGGGCCAGGGTAAACTCACCGGTCATCTTGGCCTTGATATTGGTCAAGACGGCGGTGGCGTAGATCACCATCACGCCGGCAATGCCAAGCAGCAGACAGTCGGCACAATAAGCCAACCCCGTCACCCAATAGCTGAACGAGAGCGGGTCGACGAAGTGGTCGAGCAATTCGCCCCCATTTCGGCATTGTTGGGTGGCCCGGGCATGGGTGCCATCCAAGACGTCAGCTGTGTGGTTGAGAGCCACTCCGGCGGCGGCCACCAGCCCGGCTATCCAGGAGCGGTCGGCCCAGGCAAATCCCATCGCTCCGGCGATCGCACACAGGTGTCCCACCAGCACAATCCCCTCCGGCGGAAACCGGGTCGGTATCCTCAAATGCGAATAAACCCGCTTCAGTGGGGCCGTAAATAGCGGATCGAGCAGACTGTGCGAAACTCGTTTGCCCATGACCAAGCCTCCAGATGAGATTAATGGGTCACCTCGATGGGATAAGAGCCGAAGCAGGAGCCTTCCCCTCTGGCTCTTGGCTCTCTGCACTTGACTCTCCGCTCCTACCGCCATTTGCGGAAAACACGGACTCTAGGTCCCTGCATGAGACCCTCTGGGTAGGTTATACTAGTGCCTTGAGCAATCGTAAAAATCATTGTCAAAAATCATCGTCTAAGAAAAAGACGCTGTGGCATCTGCTTCCGCTGCTTGATCCCAGTCTTTTTCCTTTGTCTGGTCTGTAATTGTCTCATGACTTGGTTCTCCCGCCACAAATTTTGTGTCTTGGTCTTTGGCATTGTCTTGACCCTTGGCCAGCAAGGGTGCCGCGACGCGCCTTCTGCGAGCCCAGAACCAGATCAGAATAATACCGCGTCATCGTCCGCCGAGCCGTTGGAGTCGGCGTCCATCGCAAACTCGGCAGCGGACGAAGCCGCGACCGATAAACCTGTCGAACCTGTGGATTCCGCGGAGGAACAACCGGCGGGCGGAGTCCGTAACGTGATCCTGGTCATCGGCGACGGAATGGGCCCGCAACAGTTGGGGCTGTTGACGGCTTATGCCCATCTGGCTCCAGGTTCGACAATCCCCAATCGAACCACCGCCATCGAGCGAATGATCGAGCGCGGCACAATCGCCTTGATGCGTACCGAGCCGAACGGCGCCCTGGTGGTCGATTCCGCGGCAGCGGCAACGCAGTTGGCAACCGGTCAGCCGGCAGGCTCGGAAATGATCGGCACGAATTATCGGGGCGAGTCGGTAACGACCGTGCTGGAAATAGCCAAGCAATTAGGCAAATCGACCGGGCTGGTTTCCGACACTCGCATGACGCACGCCACCCCTGCCGCCTTTGCCGCACACCAACCCCATCGCAATATGGAAAACGAGATCGCCGTCGATTTGCTCGAGAACCGCGTCGACATTTTGCTTAGCGGGGGTCTTCGGCACTGGTTGCCAACGGGTGTGAACGACCCTTCGTCGGCTGCGTACATGGCGGCGGTGCAGATGATCGGCGGACGGTTCGTCCCCAGTTCCAAGCGGCAAGACAATCGCAATCTGCTCGTCGAAGCTCGACAAGATTACCAATTAGTTTTCGATCGTGCCGCGCTCGAAAAAGTGGAAAAGGGGCGCGTCCTGGGTTTGTTTGCAAACTCGGAAATGCTCGACGCGATCGATAAACGCGCAGCAATGAAGCGGTCCGACCGTTCGGAGCCGTCGCTTGCTGAGATGACCGAGAAAGCCCTGGAACTGCTTTCGAGCAACCCCAAGGGATTTTTTTTAATGGTCGAAGCGGGGCAAATCGATTGGGCAGGCCACAACAACGACACCGGCACCATGTTGCACGAACTCTTGCAGTTGGACGATGCGGTGCAATCCGTTATCGAGTGGGCTGCCGATCGAGAGGATACTTTGGTACTGGTCACTGCCGATCATGAAACTGGCTCGTTCGGCTTCAGTTATTCGGGCTCGCCGCAACCCGATCCGCGATCGTTGGGCGGGGACGTGTTTCAAGGATCCATTTTCCAGCCCGAGTTCAACTTCGCTGCTCCCGAAGTGCTCGATAAGATTTTTGCTCAGAAAAAAAGTTTTTTCCACATCTTCAACGAGTTCGACGCTTTGGAGCCAAAATTGCGCACGCCAGAAAAACTGGTGGAACTCGTCAACGACGCAATGGCGTTCGAGATCACACTGGACGACGCGGTGGCGATCCTTACCCGCGAGCGGAATAGCCAATTCGTCGCCGGGCACAAGTATTTGGGCAATCCCACCGTGCCACGTATGCCCGACCAGCGCGCGTTTTATGTTTACGGCGAAAACCTCCGCTTGAATATACTAGGGCACGCTATCGGTGCGCAACAAAACGTTGTCTGGGGAAGTGGCACCCACACGAACACGCCCGTTGTGCTGGTCACGATGGGGCCTGCTTCCGCAACGAAGCGATTCACGGGAATGATGCATTCCACGGACGTTGGCAAAGCGATGATTGAAGTCGTCCGCGGCGAATTGTCGACCGCCTCGCGGCCATAATTTAGCCCCGGGTCACTGACCCGGGGCTAAATTGGCGATTTACTTTTTCTTGCCTTCTTCCTCGCCCGTTTCTAGAACGGCTAGGAACGCCTTTTGTGGGATGTCGACGGAGCCGATCGACTTCATTCGCTTTTTGCCCGCTTTTTGTTTTTCCCAGAGTTTGCGCTTGCGGCTGATATCGCCGCCATAGCATTTGGCGGTGACGTTTTTACGCATAGCACTGATTGTCTCGCGGGCGATGATGCGTGTGCCAATGGCCGCCTGCAGTGCGACCTCGAACATGTGCCGAGGGATTTCTTTTTTGAGTTTTTTGATCACGGCCCGACCGCGCGTGTCGGCATCGCGTCGGTCGCAAACGATCGAGAGCGCATCAACCCGTTCGTTTTTGACCAAAACATCAAGCCGCACCAACTCACCCGCCTCGTATCCCAAGAGTTCGTAGTCCATGGTGCCGTAGCCGCGGGTGATGGTCTTGAGCTTGTCGTGCATGTCATAAATCACGTCCGCCAAGGCAATGTCGTACACTAGCATCGCACGGGTGGGCGAAAGATACTCGGTGCGGACGTAGATACCACGACGATCTGTACATAGTTTCATCACTCCGCCAATATACTCGGTGGGCAAAACGAAGCTGACCCGAACAATCGGCTGGCGGAATTCCTCGACGTCGCCTCCTTCGGGGATATCCTGCGGTGTGTGGACTTCGAGTGTTTCGCCCTGTTTGGTCACGATTTCGTAGGTGACGTTCGGCGCGGTTTGCACCAGATCGATATCGGCTTCCTGCTCCAAACGCTGCTGGATGATTTCCATGTGCAAGAGACCCAAAAAACCGCAGCGAAAACCGAAGCCGAGCGCATCGCTGGTCTCGGGCATAAACTCAAAACTGGGGTCGTTCATCGCCAGTTTTTCCAGCGCGTCACGTAGTTGTTTGAAGTCCTGTCCATCGGACGGATAAAGTCCACAGAAAACCATTCGCTTCGGTTCCCGGTATCCGACAAGCGGTTCGGCGGGATTGTCGTCGGCAGTGCTGACCGTGTCGCCCACGTGCACGTTGCCCAACGATTTGATATTGCAGATGAGATAGCCCACCTGACCCGCGTGCAACGACTTGGACGGAGTGCGCTGCGGGGTGAAGTGCCCCAGTTCAACCACTTCGTGCGTGGTTCCCAATTGCAGGAACTTGATTTTTTGGCCCTTGCGCACCGTCCCATTCATCACACGCAAGTAGGTAATCGCTCCCCGGTATTCGTCGTAGTGTGCGTCGAACACCATCGCCTGGAGTGGCGCATTGGGATCGCCCGTGGGCGCGGGGACGCGGGCAATAATCTCTGCCAATACTTCATCGCAGCCAACGCCCGTTTTTGCGCTACAGCCGAGCACTTCTTCCGCAGAGACGGCAAGCGTGTGCTCCATTTCTTCGCGCACTTCGTCGGGACGGGCGTGTGTGAGATCGATCTTGTTTATCACCGGGACAATTGTCAGATCGTGTTCCATCGCCGCGTAAGCGTTGGCGACTGTCTGCGCCTCAACGCCCTGAAACGCATCGACCAACAGCACCGCGCCCTCGCAACAGGCTAACGAACGCGATACTTCGTACTGAAAATCAACATGCCCCGGCGTGTCGATTAGATTCAGCTCGTACTTATGGCCTTCGTGCTGATAGTGCATCGTGACGGCGCGAGCCTTGATGGTGATGCCCCGCTGGCGTTCGATATCCATGTCGTCGAGCAATTGCTGCTTCATCTCGCGGACCGTCACCGTGCCGGTGCGCTCCATGAGCCGATCGGCCAGCGTGCTCTTGCCGTGGTCGATGTGGGCGATGATCGAGAAATTGCGAATGTACTTGGGGGCGGTCATGGAGGGAGGTCAGTTGGTGGGAGATGCGAAGGAAAGATGGGGGGGATACGTTACGAAATTTGGGTTTCAGCCTGCGGTTTGCCGATGCTCTAAACAAGCCAAACCGGCGGCCCCAACATAGCCAGCATCGCCGCCAAGCTGTGCAAAGTCGATACGCAAAGTTTCTCGCAACGGAATGAGAAGTCGTGGCCGAGTTTCGTCGCGTATTTTTTCCAGGAATGCCTCGCCAAGCGGGTGACCCGCGCCGCCAAAGGTCATCGCCCCTCCCAACACCACACAGGCGGGGTCGATTGCGTGAATCATCGAAACAATCCCCAACGCCAAATAGCGGGCTGTTTCCATGACGACTTCATGGGCCAGATTGTCGTCGGCGGTGGCCGCCTCGGCGATATCGAGTGGCGTAAGTTCTCGACCCGACTTCCGAATGTCTGTTAACGTGCTTTCACGTCCCGCATCAAGGGCCTGGTTGGCTCGTCGGATGACGCCATACGCACCGCAATACGCTTCGAGCGTGCCAGTTTTGTTGAGCGAATCGGGCAGTGCATCGCCACTGGGGTCGATCAACACATGGCCGCATTCTCCGCCGCAACTGTGGGCGCCTTCGATCAGTGTGTCGCCAACGATAATCCCTCCGCCAATGCCGGTGCCAAGCGTGTACAACACCATGCTATGAACGTCGGCTCCCGTCCCGCACCAGTATTCGCCGTAGGCGGCGGCGTTGGCGTCGTTAGCAAATCGCACGGGCAACCCACATTTTTCGCTCACGGCATCGCGAATCGGAAAATTCCACCAATCGGGCAAGTTCCCGGGGGTGAGCAACATGCCGCTTGGGATATCCATCGGCCCCGGGGTCGCCAAGCCAACGCGAGCCACATCGTTTCGCGAAGCTCCCACTTGTTCAAGGACATGGTCCATCCCCTCGGCCATGCGCCCTGTCGCATCGTCGGGTCCACGCTCGGACTCGGTGGGGACCGTGTGATATCCAACCGTTCGGCCATCGCTGTCGACGATCCCAATTTTGATATTGGTACCGCCAACATCGAAGCCCACAAACAGGGGCAATGTCGCATCGGCAAGCTGAATGAAACTGTTGGGATCAGGCATCGAGAATCACTTCGGGGGGAAACACACTAGCGAACCGCACAGTATAGATTTGGAAGCGACTGAACGCAATTCAAGGTTCAGCCGGCCGCTCGCAGATTAGAGATAACCACCAAGAATGCATGTTTCGAGGCAATCTTAATTCTCTCGCCGCAGCTCCGTCGAACTCACATCCTCGCGAAATTCGTCGGCGGGGACTTCGTCGCACAATACTCGCAAAGCGTCTGGGACTTCGATCTCGCTGAGTGTGCGAAAATTCCCCTCGATCTGTCGGCCATAAACAAGGAATCGGCACCCACGATCGGCAATCTCTCGCACCGCGGCTTCCCAGCCAAGCTGCCCGCTCGGGTAATATTGTGGATCGGCTATCCGCGCGATCGTGTCGGCTCCCACCACAAAGGTGCAGCCGGGGAATAGCTCCGATTTCCGACGGAACGTCGGTGCATCGGTCAACAGCACCGGGTTCGCTGGAACTGTTTGCTGTAAGTTCTTCACGCGATTGGCGATTTCTATGAAGTCGAGCGGCGGTTTGTCGACGTTAAAAATCGAAAGCTCAAGCGCCGGCGGCTGACCAAGCCGGCGGGCGGCGATGCTTGCCATTTGCAGGTGCCCAGCATGTGGCGGATGAAAGGCTCCAGGGAAAATCACTGGGTATTCGGCAACTTGCTCGGAATTGAGAGCAACCAGTTGACGTCGGCCCAACAATAAATCGGTCCAGGATGGCTCCGCGTCTTGGTGTTTGTGGCCGATCGGTTCGTCATCGTGCAATTGTTCCAACAACGCTTGTCGCGCTACGGCGGATTCCACCTCGCACGCTTCACCCAGGGCCAACAGTATTAATTTTGCGGCCAGCCATTGCTCTTTTTTGCGGTCGCGGCGTCCCTTGGCCAGCGGTAGATAATAGCTGACTGTATGTGTAGCGGTTTGGATGGCGACATGTACCCGATGTTCGCCTCGCTTCTCGCGGTCGGTCGCCAAGCTGGCCGTGGCGCCAACGCCGATTAACTGGTGACCCTCTTTTTCCGGCAGAAGATCGCGAGCCTGTTTCCAGGCAACCATTGCCATGGCGCGCGCGGTTTGCTCCGAACAAGCCTGGTCGGGATTTCCGCCCAGGTAGTTCGCCAGCGCCGGTAACGAGTACGGCACGGTCGCCTCGATCACGGTTCGCGAAGCGCCGGGCACCTCCAGCAATTGGCTAATTGCTTTGCTGCCACCGCCAGTGACCGCCAACACGACCTGAAAGTCGGTTGCGTGGATGTCGGCCACAAGATTCGTCCAAGCCGTCGCACTCAAAGTTGATTTCTCCGATTGGAACCTGCATTTCCGCATGTTGCCATAAAACAACACGTTGCCCCGAAGCAACGCTTCGCGACAGGCCGCTCGAACTACACAGGGATTTTATTGATGTCTCACAAGCGCATCGTAGCATCTGGCCCAGCCAGGGCAACATTCGGCATGGCCTTTGCGGAAAAGGTCCTTCGCCTTGTCACACCGAAAATTACGTTTGGAATTCTCATGGTAGACGTAATCGAAATCAACGATCCTGAGCAGCTCGAATCTTACCGGATGCTGTGGAATTCGCTCTTGCCACGCACTCCCCGGGCTTCGTTTTTTCACACATTCGACTGGTTCGTAACGTTCTGGAAGCACTTTGGCAACGAACGCCGGATGCGGGTGTTGGTGATCCAAGCCGCAGGCTCGCCGATCGGTATTGTCCCCTTTTGTGTTCAAAACGAACAGTATCATATCGGCCGTGTTCGCGTGCTCACTTTTCCTTTAAGTGATTGGGGCATGTGGTATGGCCCGATTGGCCCGAATCAGTCGGCATGCATGTTTATGGCGATGAAACATTTGCGCAACACGCGTCGCGATTGGGATATTATCGATTTGCGTTGGACTCCCCCTGTCCACGACGCAGGACAAACCACGGGGCGGGCCATGCACGCAGCCGGGTGGCAGCCTCAACAAAGTGTTTATCAGCAGACGTCGGTCATTCGCTTGGGCGAGTCCGATTGGGAAACCTATTTTGCCACACGGCCCAAAAAATGGCGCCATGAAACTCGCCGACAGCAGCGCGCCTTGGAGCGCAGCGGAAACGTCGAATTTATTCGTCACCGCCCCGACTCCGCATCGTGTGGCGACGGCGAACCTCGCTGGGATTTGTACGACGATTGTTTAGCCGTTTCTCGAAATAGCTGGCAGGCTCAATCAAACACGGGTAACACGCTTTGCCACGAGCACGTCTCGTCCTTCATTCGGGATTGCCACCAAGTGGCAGCCCGAATGGGGATGCTTGACCTGACACTGCTGAAAGTTAACGGCCAACCGGTCGCCTACCAGTACAACTACATTTACGATGGAAACATCGTGGGACTTCGCATGGGCTACGACGCCGAATTCTCGCGCAACGGCGTCGGCAATGTGCTGCTGAACCACTCGATCGAAGATAGCTTCGAGCGTCGCGACGAAGTGATCGACCTGGGAATTGGCGACTTTCCTTTCAAACGTCGTTTGCGAACCAAGGTCGAAACAAGCACTCGATTCTTCTGTTTCCCCTGGCACGGTTGGCGATCGCCCGCCGTTAGGCTCACACGCTGGATGAAACAGCGCCGGACCAAGAGTTCTGATTTGCCGCAAAAGGGCGAGTCCCCGAAAAAACTCGCTGCGGTAGCGAAGGCATAAGCCGTTTGCAATTAGCCGTTTGCGGTTAGTTCTTCCGATAAACTTGGCCCATAGGGCTAACCGCTAACTGCTAACCGCTAACCGCTAACCGCTAATAGCTAATAGCTAATAGCTAATAGCTAAACGCTACGGCGCTTTGCGAAGCTTTGGCTTTCCAACTGCCGGTGGCAACGCTTCCACGATTGGGGAGACGATTCCCGGGCCTTTGGTCAGATCGGCCGCCGAAATCAATTCCGCCAGTCCTGCACCGGCCAGTTCCGACCCACACACATAGCGGCCTGGGTTGATCCAATCGTTCATCAAATCGCGCGACACGCCGAACAAATCGGCAAGCATCGCATCCATGTCTTTTTCCAACTGGCCAAAATGCCTTGCCCATTCGGCAGCTTCCGCCAGGCCGACATTTTCTTCGCTCTGCCATTTCATCGGGTGGAACAACAGGATGCTGTACGGTGTGACGTACCGTCGCTCGCACGCCGCAAACGGCCACAACGCCGCCGAGGAACACTCGCCCGTGACAATACCGGTCGCCCGTAACCCGCGTAAGCGGATTAAAGTCATCAGCGACATCGCACAATAGGGGCTGCCGCCGGGCGAATCAATGTAAAGCGTGCATTCGGCACCCGGGGGAACGTCTAGCAGGCGCTCGGTGAGTTCAGATTCATGTTCCGTGAGGTCGCCGACGATCGCAATCTCTGCAACGCGTTCGGGTTGATCTTGGTGCTGGTCTTGATTCATCTCGATGGCGTCCTAAGGAATGTGACGAAGGCCCGCGTGGTCAATTGCCGCGAGTTGCGGCTCGGCACGTCTGAAAAGAAAAGTTGGTGGGATAAAAACATTCGCATAATTTTGGGCCCGTCAAATGAAGTCTGACAAAGCACTCATTCTATTGTAAGATGGTTGCACGAAATCCGCCAGTTTTCATACGAAAAGTAATGGCGGAAACAGAGTTTTCGCTAGCAGCGGAGACCTTAAACGGCCTGCCAACATGCATTGAGCGAACCGGTTTTTTGGGTTCTAACGACTTTTGCGTCTGCCGATTTAACGCCATTGCCGTTTTGGATAAATCCATGGGATATCGAAGCTTACAACAATGCGTGGAACACCTGCAGCGCCACGGGCAACTGGTGCGGATCCACCAGAGGGTCGATGCGCGGCTCGAGGCGGCCGCGATTCATCGCCGCGTGGTCGCTGCTGGTGGCCCTGCGATTTTCTTTGAGAATATCGAAGGTTGCCGCTTTCCGATGGTCAGCAATCTCTTCGGAACAATGGAACGAATGCGGCTGATGTTTCGCGACGGTCTCGCGGCAGTACAACAACTGATCGAAGCCAAGGCCGATCCGAAAAGTTTCGTCCGGCAACCGTGGAAGGCTCTCGGTGTGTCCCGCAGCGCGATCACAATGCTCCCCCGGTTTATGAAAAATGGCCCCGTATTTGCCAACTGCACCCAGATCAGCGCGTTGCCACAATTACAAAGTTGGCCCCGCGATGGCGGGCCGTTTATCACCTTGCCGCAAGTTTATACCGAGGATGTGCGCAAGCCGGGTTGGCAACGTTCGAATTTGGGAATGTACCGCGTACAACTCGCGGGCAACGATTATGTGACAGACGAAGAGATCGGTTTGCATTATCAAATCCACCGCTCGATCGGCGTGCATCATGCCGCGGCGATAGAATCGGGAAAGCCGTTTCGCGTGAACATCTTCGTGGGCGGGCCGCCGGCATTGTCGATCGCAGCAGTGATGCCGTTGCCGGAGGGAATGAGCGAACTCACTTTTGCCGGTGCGTTGGGGCGGCGGCGAGTGCGTATGATTCGCAGACCGGGCGCACTGCCCATTCTTGCTGACGTCGATTTTTGCATCACAGGCGTAGTCGATCCCGAGCGGCTGCTTCCCGAAGGACCTTTTGGCGACCACCTGGGATATTACAGCCTCGCGCATCCGTTTCCCGTGCTGAAAGTCGAAGAAGTGTTCCATCGCGAGGGAGCGATTTGGCCTTTTACTGTAGTTGGCCGTCCTCCGCAGGAAGACACGCTCCTGGGTCAACTGATCCATGAAATCACCGGGCCGTTGATTCCCGAAGTGTTGCCGGGCATCCATGGCATCCACGCGGTCGATGCGGCAGGGGTGCATCCGCTGCTGTTGGCGTTGGGAAGCGAGCGTTACATGCCGTTTGTCGACGCGGGACGTCCTCAGGAATTGCTGACGCAAGCGCACGCGATTCTGGGACAAGGGCAGTTGTCGCTGGCCAAGTTTTTGTTGATCGCTGCCAAGCAAGATGATCCTAAACTCGATCTGAACGACGTTGCCGCTTTTTTCAAGCATCTGCTCACACGTGCCGACTGGACGCGCGACTTGCACTTCCACACACAAACGACGGTCGACACGCTCGACTATTCTGGCGGGGGACTCAACGCCGGATCGAAGCTGGTCATCGCTGCGGTGGGACCGCCAAAATTCAAGCTGCCGGGAGAGCTGCCGAGCGAGCTGTCGCTGCCCGACGGTTTTCGGAATCCGCGAATCGTGATGCCGGGTGTGCTGGCAATCGAGGGTCCCCGTTGTCCCCAGCCGGGATTTGACTTTGACGTTTCGCCCGAGTCGCGTGCAGCATCACGGCAAGAAGTCGCCGCGGCGATGGAGCGATTTTGCAGTGGCTTCACTAAGTCGAAATCCATCAAAGCGTTTCGATGGGTGGTGGTAGCCGACGACTCGCAGTTTGTAGCTGAATCGCTGCGGAATTTTCTTTGGGCGACTTTTACTCGCACTGACCCAGCAAGCGACATTTACGGTATCGATTCGTTCACGCACGAAAAACATTGGGGCTGCCGCGGCCCGCTGGTTCTCGATGCCCGGGTCAAGCCGCATCATGCCCCACTATTGGAAGAAGACCCTGAAATCGCAAAGCGGGTCGACGCCCTAGGCGCCCCCGGCGGACCCCTGCACGGCATCCTTTGAGTGAGTGGTACCCATTTGCTTTCAGGAACCACTGTTTAGCGGAAGGGCGATTCCAGGTATGTTTGTGGTGGTTCAAATACTCTAAACGCAGATTATCGCGGAGGAGATTAACCACAAAGACACAAAGGCACAAAGAAATAAAAGAATATTTAGTGCAAAACAAATCCTTCTCTGGCCTCTTCTTCGTGTCTTGGTGTCTTCGTGGTTAATTCTTTCAACAGAACATGCGTTTAGTTTCCTTTCCCTAATTTGAGATTCATCGATGGCAAAAATTACGTTTCACGGGGCGGCCCGGACTGTTACTGGTTCTAAGTATCTGCTGGAGGCCGGCGACGCGCGGGTGTTGATCGATTGCGGGATGTTTCAGGGCCTGAAGAAGCTGCGGCTACGGAACTGGGAGCCCACGCCATTTGATGTGAAATCGCTCGACGCGGTTGTGCTTACGCATGCCCATTTGGATCATACCGGCTTCCTGCCGCGTGTGGTCAAGGAAGGGTTTCATCGCAAGGTGTATTGCACGCCGGCAACCGCGGAACTGGCGGAACTGATTATGCTCGACTCGGCACGCATTCAGGAATACGACGCCAAGTACGCCAACAAAAAAGGCTTTAGCAAACATAAGCCTGCCTTGCCGCTTTACGAAGGGCGCGACGTGGAACAAACGGTCAAACAGCTGCGAGAAACGCCGCGCGGCAAATGGTTTTCTCCTGCCGAACCGATTTGGATGCGGTTTCACGACGCGGGACATCTCCTGGGATCGAACATCATTGAAGTCGAAATCCGCGATCAGGACCCTCCGCTGCGGATCGTGTTTTCTGGCGACGTCGGTCGCTACGACGGTCCCCTGTACCACGACCCAAGTTCTGCACCCGATTGCGACTATTTGATTTGCGAAAGCACCTACGGCAATCGCGATCATCCGAAGGGTGACTTGCTCGCTTCGTTGGAAGAGGTGGTAAACCGCTCTGCAAAGCGGGGGGGAGTGATGTTGCTCGCGTCGTTTGCGATCGGTCGGGCGCAGCAGTTGATTTACTTGTTGCAGCTTTTGAAGAAAGACGATCGAATTCCCGATCTGCCGATTTATCTGGACAGCCCCATGTCGTGTGACGCAACGAAGATTTATAAAGAACACAACGAAGACCACGACCTGAGCGAAGGTGAACTCGATTCCCAGCATCCCATCCTGGCCGGGCCACGGGTTTTTTTGGTTCGCAAGACGGACGAATCCAAAGCGCTCAACCACGTGCGGGGGCCGGCAATCATCATCTCCAGCAGCGGCATGATGACCGGCGGGCGCATTGTCCATCACCTCAAACAACGATTGCCAAACCCCGACAATACGATCGTATTGGGAGGTTACATGGCCGTGGGAACGCGGGGGCGGCGGATTCAAGAGGGTGCCGAAACTATTCGCATGCACGGCATGGAAATACCGGTCCGGGCGGCAGTGGAATCGATCCCGGGGCTAAGCGGACATGCCGACCGTAGTGGGCTGTTGCGTTGGCTCGAGCCGCTGTCAAAACCGCGTCGAACATTCCTTACGCACGGCGAACCCGACAGTTCCGAAGCACTGGCGGAAACACTACGCACGTCGCGCGGCTGGGATGTCCATGTGCCCGACTTGGGTGAGAGCCATGAACTTACTTGACTTATATTTATCTGCAGAAAAGAAACTAACCACGAAGACACGAAGGCACAAAGAAACAGAAAAATTAGAATAATAACTCTGTTATCTCTGTTTCCTCCTGTTCAATACTTTTATTTCTTTGTGTCTTCGTGTCTTTGTGGTTCAATCCTAAATGATTAACCAGTACACACTGAAACAACTTTCAAATAACGCAAGGTTCACGAAATGACAATTCCCCAAGACGTAGAAAAGAATCGCCGGGCGATTCTTGACTCTAGTAGTTACATGTTGGCCGAACTCGATATCGAATTTTTGGGTCGCGGCGAGCAGCGTCCAGTGCGGATGCAACTTGAGTTGCAAAAAGCGGAAACGCTGCTCCGCGAGAATAATATCCGTTCGACGGTGGTCGTCTTTGGCGGAACGCAAATCGTGCCGGAAGAAGATGCCAAGTCCCGCTTAGCAATCGCCAAGCGTTTAGTGGCACAACATCCGAGCGACCCACGGGTGGCGCGTTCCGTGGAGCGCGCGGAAAGTGTTTTGGCGAAAAGCCGCTATTACGACGACGCCCGCCAGTTCGGTCGGCTGGTCTCTTCCACGTGCCAAACCGATGGCACGTGCGAATTTGTAATCGCCACCGGTGGAGGTCCCGGGATTATGGAAGCGGCCAATCGAGGGGCGTACGAGGTCGACGCAAAAAGTATCGGCTTTAATATCGAGCTACCTCACGAACAAGAACCGAATCCGTATATCACTCCCGAGCTCTGCTTTCAGTTCAGTTATTTCGCGTTGCGGAAGTTTCATTTCATTTTGCGTGCGGCCGCGCTGGTGGTATTCCCTGGTGGGTTTGGTACGCTTGACGAGTTGTTCAATACGCTCACTTTGCGGCAAACGGGTCGTATGCAGGAGATTCCCATCATTCTTTATGGTCGCGACTATTGGACGAACATCATCAACTTCCAGGCGCTGGCCGACGAAGGTGTCATAGCCGACGACCACATGGATCTGTTGCACTTTGCAGAATCGCCGGAAGAGGCGTGGAGCATTATTTCCGACTTTCACCACGTGTCGTAACGCTTTTTCATCAATAATGGCACGGCCAAATGTCATTGACCCGCGGACCAAGGCCCGCATAATAGCGGCAGGTGTCAGCAGGCGACTGCCTATGCTAGCGGCACTGCACATCAATTGCCCTCCCTAACCTCACCCCTCCTGCCAATCGATTTTAGGAATTCATCCATGCTCTGGTTATCAAAGCGCACACAAACACTCGTTTCAGTTTTCACACGCGGCGCGTTCTGTATTTTCTTGATGGGTGCGTGCCATGCCGTGCAAGCACAGACTTCAGCACCAGCGGCAGAAAAGTTATTGGGCGACACGTTTCCCATTTCCGACGAGTTGCAAACTCCCGAGCAGCTTTTCCAATTCATCGAAGAAGTTGCCAACACCGAACCCGAGGAGACGAGCGAAGACGCGATGATCGCCCATCAGCGTAAGCTCGCGCGAACGGTGGTTCTGGTAGGAGACAAAGTTTTGGAGCTCGACTCGAGCGTGGAAGAGGCAATGCAAGCCACCTATTTCAAGCTTCAGGCGCTGCGGCTACTTGTGGAAATCGACGAACCGGGTGCGGATTCGCTGTTTGCCAAAGCGGTCGATATCGCCCGCAACGACGAACGATCCGACGTCGCCGCGGTGGGGATGAAGTTTTTTGTTGAAACCGGTTTTCGAAAATGGTCCACTTGGGGCGAGAGTGAAAAGTTGGGAATGGCCAAGGCTATCGTCGGTTTTATTAAACAAGGCGAAGCCGGCCCCGAACACCTGCAGTTGATGCTCACGATGGTCGATTTCTTGACCACCAGGCAAGACGAACAGATCGCCAAACGTATGCTTGACGAGCTTACGCCGCACTTCAGCAATAGCAAAGATGAAATTGTTTTGGGAATGTTGGAGCGGGTAAAGGGCATCGGACGTCGGCTCAATTTGCCCGGCAACCAAATGGAACTCACCGGCACGTTGCTCGACGGGTCGCCTCTGGATTGGGAATCGTATCGGGGCAAAGTGGTGCTCGTCGATTTTTGGGCCACCTGGTGTGGACCTTGCCGGGCAGAAGTGCCAAACGTACTTCAACTTTATCAAGCATATCACGAAAAAGGATTTGAAGTCCTTGGCATCAGCCTCGACACACAACGGAGCGACGCAGAGGCTTATATCCAACAAATGCAACTCCCTTGGGCTACCGTTTTTAGCGAAGACAAAGAGCAGCGCGGCTGGGAACATCCTTTGGCAGTCTACTATGGGATTTCGGGCATTCCGCGCGCCATTCTTGTCGATCAAAAAGGGAACGTGGTCCACATGGAAGCGCGCGGCGGGCAACTAGCTCGGGAACTTCGCCGATTGCTGGGCGAACCCCTCGCACAGTCGCCGGGCGACGAAGATTTGCTTGTTAAATAGAACGACTGTGTTTTGTTTAACCACAACGACACAACGGACACAACGGGAAGGAAGTGTTGTGTAAAGGTTTTGACGGTTCGAAGCCTGTCCGAAGGCCAAGTGGTTATTTCACGGAGTTGATCGGCTTATTGGAGACACACCTGGTGTTGTTTTGACCTGCTAGTCAGCTATCACGTCGTGCTCGTTGTGCCGTTGTGGTAAAATTAACTTGGCGAAGTAGTAAATAGACTCTCATTAAAAATAAAATGAAAACCGCCAAGGCAATTGTGCCAACCGAAACGGGGGGAGTGCATGCCGAGCCTTGGTCGGCTGGAAAAATCGGGCGACTGTTTACGCTGTTCGGTCCGGCTGCAATTGTCGCATCGGTAGCCATCGGGGCGGGGGAAACCATTGTCGTTGTTCGCGGCGGCTCTTGGTTTGCCTACGATCTGCTCTGGCTTGTGCTGTTGAGCGTCATCGTCAAAGGGGTGTTTGTCACCTATCTCTTAGGACGCTACACGGCGGTCTGCGGCGAACCGCTCTGCCAACGTCTTGCGCTGCTACCCGGTCCGCGTGGCTGGTTGTTGTTGACGTTAATCATCCTGGAAATGGCTGCCGCGGGACCACTGTGGGCAGCTGTTGCTCGGCCCTGCGGTGATTTACTGTTTTACCTATTTGCAGGCACCGAATCTTCGGCGCCCGAACTGTTGTCCGAACGGATCATCACCACTTTGTTCATTGCACTGGCGCTGATCGTAAGTTTGTTCCTTACGTACGACAAATTGGAAAAGCAACAAGTACTCATCTGCGGCACGTTGATTCTGGGAACAATCATTGGGACCGCGCTAGTCCGGCCCGACTTCTGGGCGATCGTAAAGGGGAGTTTGAATTTTGGGCATATCCCTGAATTCCCTCCGTGGACACCCGAGAGTATCCGCGACCAAACTACCTTGGCCATGGTGACGACGTTTGGTTACGTCGGCGGCAGCGTACTGACTTATGTGGTGTATGCCGATTGGATTTCGCTCCATGGCTGGGGACAGACCAACCACCCGGAGATCGAAGAAATTCGCCACCGTGCTGCGGCGGGAAGTCCACGCGATTATCTCCCAGACGATCCCGAATCGGCCGCCAAGATTCTTCGCTCGATTGCACCCCTGAAGTGGGATGTTGGCCTGGGGGCGTTTGTGCTGTGGAGTGTGAGCGCTTCGTTCATGGTTGCCGGCGCAGCAGTGCTTTATCCTTTGCTCGCATCGGGACAAATGGAAACCGTGTTTAGCAATTGGAGTCTGCTAACCGATCAAGCCTACATCTGGCGCAACGTGCACGAATCGCTGATTTGGGTTTACTATGTTTGCGTGCTAATTGCGCTATGGGGCACGCTGCAGGCGTATCCGGAAATCTATTCGCGTGTGATCCTCGATTTTGGAAAAGCCATTTTTCCCGACCGAAAATGGTCGCGGCGACGTGTGCAATATGGTGTGTCGATTTATGTTTTTATTTCAGCCGGCACAGTGATCTGGAGCAATCTGCGTTTCGATACGCTAACGCACATTGTGGCGTTTCTGGCCACGAATTTGGGCGTTGCCCTGGCGATGGTGGCGGCGCTGTTTCTGAATTTTTATTTGCCACCCCGTTATCGGACGCGCTGGTGGATGCTCGTCGGGGGAATCGTTTCGGCTGGCATTTTGTTGATCGCTTCGACAATCAGCGGCATCGGCTTGTGGGAAGAGTTGCGCGACGCCTTTTCGTCGCAGTAACATGCCCCTGTTCTTTTCATAGCTTTTAGCCGCGATCTAACAGATCGCCGGAGCCTGCGATCTGTTAGATCGCGGCTAAACAAGAATCTTCCGCAAACGACTGCATAGCAACTCCCCAGGCAATTTGGTAGGCTGGTCCCTTTGGTTATTCTTCCTTTCACTCCATGGAAGTCTGATGCAAGCGATCAAAGCAGGAATTGTCGGGACAGGGTTTATTGGGCCTGTGCATGTCGAAGCGTTGCGGCGATTGGGCTACGTGAAAGTCGTCGCGGTGGCTGAGCGCGACGTCGATTTGGCGCAAGCCAAAGCCGACGAGCTTTCGATCCCCAAAGCGTACGGCGATTACCGTCAATTGCTGGCCGACCCCGAAATCCAAGTCGTGCATAACTGCACGCCCAATCATCTGCACTTCGAGGTCAACCGCAACATTCTTGCTGCGGGGAAGCACATCATCTCGGAGAAGCCGTTGGCGATGAACAGTACCGAGTCGCGCGAATTAGTGCGATTGGCTGAGGCGGCGGGAGTGGTTCACGCGATCGATTTTAATTACCGCTACATGCCCTTGGTGCAGCAGGCCCGGATTATGTGCCAGGCAACCGACGACGTGGGGCGCGTGCTGGCCGTGCATGGGACTTACTTTCAAGATTGGTTGCACAAAGATACCGATTGGAATTGGCGGCTCGTGCCGGAATTTAGCGGCGAGTCGCGTGCTGTGGCCGACATCGGGTCGCATTTGTGCGATATCGTGCAATTTGTCACGGGGCTAAAAATCGTCCGGGTGATGGCCGATCTGGTAACCATCCATCCGGTGCGCAAGCGGCCCAAGGTCGAAGTGGAAACCTATGCCGGCAAAGTTCTTGACCTCAGTGATTTGGAAGAGGTCGCCATCGATACCGAGGATTATGCTTCGATTCTCGTCGAGTTCGATTCCGGCATGCACGGTGTGTTGACGGTGAATCAATGTGCCGCGGGACGCAAAAATCGGCTTTCGTTTGAGATCAACGGCAGCAACGCGGCCTTGGCGTGGAATCAAGAACGTCCCAACGAATTGTGGGTTGGCCGGCGTGACGGTCCTAATCAGACCATCATGAAGGATCCCAGTTTGCTGTACGCCGAAGCGAGCGAGTACGCCCATTACCCCGGCGGGCACAACGAAGCTTATCCCGACGGACCGAAAAACTTGTTCCGCAACGTTTATGGTTTTATAGCCGGCGAACGCCCCGGCGGCGACTTTGCCACGTTTGTCGACGGGCACAACGAAATCGCCATCTGCGACGCGGTTCTCAAAAGCAACCAAGAGAAGCAATGGGTCGACGTGAATTATTAGCCCGTTTCGAACTTAACCAGCGGGCGGTGACTCTTTGCGAGACAATTGACGATCGTGTCGAGTTTTTGCGGGTTGCCAAGCATCGGTGCGCGAGTGGTGCGACGATTTTCGATTTTGGCGTTGAAGTGACCGGTTGCCAGGAAGCGGGAATTTTGCTTGCGAGGATTTGCCTGGCCGATTTGGCAACCGTCTCGGTCGTCCCTGCCACAAAAGAAATCCCTTGGCCGAAGGTGGCTGTCACTACCGACCAACCAATTGCTGCCTGTATGGCTTCGCAATACGCGGGTTGGGAAGTTAAAGGCGAAAACTACTTTGCGATGGGGTCGGGGCCCATGCGTGCTGCCTACGGGCGTGAGCCGCTGTTCGACGAGATCGGCCATCGCGAAAATCCCGAAGCTTGCGTTGGCGTACTGGAATCCAGCGCGTTGCCCCCGGAGACGGCCTGTCGAGACGTCGCACAAAAGTGTGGCATCAAACCGCAACGGCTAACGCTGTTGGTTGCACCAACCAGCAGCCAGGCGGGAACATTGCAGGTGGTTGCTCGGAGCGTCGAGGCCGTGCTTCACAAACTGCACACGCTAGGGTTTGACTTACGGTGCATCGAAAAAGCGAGCGGCTCGGCACCGCTGCCGTCGGTGGCGGAAAATGATCTTGCTGCCATTGGCCGCACGAATGATGCCATCCTCTACGGCGGGGAAGTCACCCTCGCCGTGCGTGGCGACGATCGCTTGTTCGACAAAATTGGCCCGCAAACACCCAGCTCCGCATCGCCCGACTATGGCAAACCGTTTGTCGAAATTCTTGCCCGATATCAAAACGATTTTTATCAGGTCGACCCGCTTCTGTTCAGTGCCGCAGCAATCACCTTCAAATACCTCGACACCGGACGAACAACTCGCTACGGCGAAATAAATTCGGACAACTTGAAACAGTCTTTTCTGAATTCTTAGGAGTAGGAATTTATGAATGAGGACTTTCTGAAGCCACTCCTCTTGATGCATCATTCAGTAGTTTCAAACTCTCATTCAACCCTGGTAGATATGTACCCCGAAGGGGTTACACACCAAAGCCCAGGGTTGCGAGCGTTAGCGAGCTACCCTGGGACACGGTTATACTAACATTCGTACCCCAACGGGGTACCACAATCTACTTGCTGTCGGTGTATAACCCTTTCAGGGTAGCTGTTCTCGGGCGTCACTAACCCAGGGTACCCCGACAAGTCGGGAAACCCTGGGCTTTGGTGTGAAACCCCTTCGGGGTAGATTCAATTGTTTATTATCCTAACTTGAAACGACTGCAATTCATCATTTGGAAATTATGCAAATCGCCGTTTTAGGTTCGAAAAATAGTTGGCACGTCGAGGATCTTCGCCGCGCTGCGGGCGATCGGCACGAAATTGTGCCGGTGGCGTATCGGCAGCTCTCGTCGTGTGTCGACGCGCGCGGAACGATGCTTTCGTCGGGAACTCTTGACTTGCACAAATTCGACGCGGTGTTGGTGCGATCGATGCCGCCGGGGAGTTTGGAGCAGATTGTGTTTCGCATGGACGCCCTTGCCAATTTGGCCGCGGCAGGCGTGCAGGTTGTCAATCCGCCGCGGGCGATTGAAGTTGCAGTCGACAAATATCTGGCGACGTCGCGATTGCGCGACGCGGGTCTGTTGGTCCCAGCAACCGTGGCCTGCCAAACGGTCGAGCAGGCCATGGATGCCTTTTCTGTACTTGGCGGCGACGTAGTAATAAAACCTTTGTTCGGCTCCGAAGGGCGAGGGATGACCCGTGCCAACGACGAAGCGGTCGCGCTGCGGATATTCAAGGCTTTGGAACAAATCGGCTCGGTGCTTTACGTGCAGAAATTTATCGACCACGAAGGTTGCGACCTACGGCTGCTGGTGATTGGCAACCAGGTGATTGGCATGCGTCGCCGGAATCTTTCCGACTGGCGGACAAACGTCAGTCGCGGTGCAGTGACTGAACCGCTGGAGGTGACCGCCGAACTGGCTGAACTGGCACAGCGGGCCGCGGTCGCGGTGGGCGCACCCGTGGCTGGCGTCGATTTGCTACCCGGCAAAGATGGCCAGCTCTATGCGCTCGAAGTCAACGCGGTACCCGGCTGGCAGGCGCTGTCGCGCGTCACCGGTGTTCACGTCGCAAAACTTGTGTTGCAGCAAGTCGAATGACAGTAAAAAGCTGTTAGCCATTAGCTGTTAGCAGTTAGCTTTTCATCCAAGAAATCTGGCTAATAGCTAACAGCTAATTTATGCCAGCGGATCTTCCAGCGAGTCGAATCCCAACTCTTCGACAGGCGTGGAAAGCAGGTTCCGGGGATCTTCGCCCGAATGACGGATCTCGTCGTCGTCGGCTGGTCGAACGATCACGCGGTTGGCGCGGACTTCGACCACGATTACCGCTTGCCCTTCGTCGATCGCAGGGCCTTGGCTCACCGCATCGAACAAATGATCGTCAATCGAAATACTGCCCGAGGGCAACATTTTCGATTTCGCGATGCCAATGCGTCCCACCAACTCGCGGCGCGGATCGAAGGGCTTCACGTCGGCCGCGTCGGGGAGTTCGCCCAAAAAGGATTTGCCCATCGGCGTCATGGGCCAATACTTAAAAGCCAGGACAATTGCTGTCGGAACGGCAAGCAACGTGATAGCGATAAATCCAAATCCCGTCGTCGAGCTGTGCTCAAATGCCTTGAACAAGCTGCCGAGAATCGCCACGGTCGAGAGAAAACCTAGAATGCCCCCCGAGGGGACAAAAATTTCCATCACCACCAATCCGCAGCCGATAAGCAGCAGCAAGATCGCCCAGGATAACGGGTCGAGACCAGGCATGTTTAAGTCCTATCTTCCGAGTGTGATTCTTCAGTGCTCCTGCTGATATTCTAGCATTTTGTTTGCAAATCGTGCAAAGCGTTAGGCAGGATTTTCACCACGGAGGCACGGAGTTTGGATTGATGAGTGCTGATTGATGAGTGATGAACCAAGGTTACGGCACAATGCGATTCATAAATCATCAATCAGCAATCATCAATTTCCCCTAGCTATCCGCGTCTTTGGCGCGACGCACAACAACCCGATTTCCGTGGGCATCGACCACTTGGATCGGCGTGCCTGGGTCGAGGGGTTCGCTTTCAGCGATGACGTCGATCAACTGATGGTCGATCTCCGCCTTGCCCGAGGGGCGAAGCGAAGTTGTGGTCACACCCGGCGCTCCGATCAGATGTTCGTAGTCGGCGACCGCTTCGCGATGGTCGAGCAGAATGCGTTCTTCGGGTGGCGGGGGGGCGAGAACCATCTTGCGCAGCAGGGGCGCTTGCGGCAAGTAGCGGCTCGAAGCGATCGCAATCACGATCACTCCCACCCCGGCAAACGCCACCATTCCCATCGAACGAACCAATTCCTCCATGTCGGCGGGGCTGTGCGGTTGCACAAAGGTAAGGCTGGCCAACACCAGCGAGGCAATCACCAAAGCGCCGCCACCCAAGCCAAATATCCCAAAGCCGGGCAACACGAAGATTTCCAAAAGGATTGAACTCACTCCCGCCACGAACAACAACACCTCCAGCCAGCCTGCCGTGCCGTGAAGGTACTTGCTCCAGAAAAACAAAAGCAGGGCCACGGCACCCACGAATGCACCGACCCCCAAGCCGGGAGTGCGCAGTTCGATATAGATGCCCGCAAAACCTGCCATCAACAACAAGATGGCAAATTCTGGCGAGGCAAGCGCTTCGATCAGTTCGAGAGCCCAATTCGGCTTCGCGACAACCGGATCTTTGTCCAACGTGTAAATACGCTTGAGTTGGTCGTAACTTTCCACATTCTGCCATGCCAGGCCGAGTTCCAATGCCTGCGGTCCGGTGAATTCTAACACTTCGCCAACCTTTGTAACTGGCTTTCGGCGTTGCCAAACGCCCGCATGTCGTGGTTCGGCCGCTTCGGCGCCGCTCATGATGCGGATTGCCCCAGTAGTTTTGTGTTGGACCTGAAATAGTTCGACTCCCTGGTCCACCATGGCCATCAACAACGACCAGCTATGCACGGTTTGTGGGGCCAGCGCTTCGCGCAACGCCAACTTTGCGGCCTCGATTTCAGCAGGGCGATTCGTACTCGGCCCGGAACGGAGCCGCGCTGTGGAATGCATCACCAGCTGATCGCAAGCCAGCGCCACCAGTGCCGCCCCGCCGGACGCTTCTACGGGCACATAGGCGACGGTTCGCACGGAATTGGCATCGAGTCGAGCCAAAGTCGACGCCAGTCGGACGCTTGCTTCCAAGTCGCCGCCGGCGCTATCGATGCGAATGCCAATCCAGTTGACCCCGGATTGCTCGATCGCGACACCCAAGAGCGACTCCAATTGGCTAGCCTTTCGCGGTGTCAGTTCTCCCTCCAGTTCGAGCATCACCGGCTTCCATTCGGTCGCAAGCGACTCGTCTTCCACCAGCGATTCCGCCGGCAAGGCAAACGCTTTGGCCAACCCTTCGCGGGTGGCGGCCAGATACTTCACGAAGCCAAATTGCCGACCCTCGCGGCCGTCGAATTCCGCCATGGTCCCCCGAGGCACCAGCGTTTTCTCTTCAACAATTTCGCGGCCTCGGGCAAACTCCTCTCGGTCGCTGCTCAGCACGAAACTGATGCCCTCTTCGGTTTCGATTTGGATGATTTCTGTCTCGGGATCGACCATCCCGACCGCGAGCGCTACCGGAATGGTGCGCCGTACTTCAGCGATTTCGCGATACGCAGCGACAACCGTCTGGCGGATGGTCCCCTCGTCGGCTTCTTCCAACCCGGCCTTGCCCAGAAGGGCATCGGGAGCCATCACGATTTCTTCGCACGCCATGGCCAGCAGTACGCCGTGGCCGTGGACCGACTTCGGCAAAAATGCGAGTGTCTTCACCGACGCCATCTGACGGCTGCATAAAAATCGCGACAAGGAAAGGGCCCGTTCAAATTGACTCCCTGCGCCGGGCTCTTCAGGAGTTGCCTGCGGCGCGAACTCCAAGACGAGCAACGGTCGCGTCGGCACATCCTCCGCCCGAGCCGCGGCCAGCAACGAATCACGTATCCGCCTGAGCGATGCTTGCAGGGCCTGGTCGGCATTACCGGTCAGCGGCAGGTGGACGCGCACCAACGCCACGGGCACGGAAGCCTTTTTGGCAGCCCCAGCCGGTGCTTTGGGATCGCTAGCAGCATCGGCGGGCAAGGCCGTGCAAACACTCCCCGCTAAAGCCAAAAAAACGCTCGCCAGCGATTTGCCAATTGAGCCATATTTCCTTCGGCAACAGTCCATGCTCTGCTCGATACGGGGAGTGAATTAGTTGGTCGAACGCGCTGTTCCGAATTATACGGCATGACCAGCGGTGGGAATAGCAAGCCACGCGAATCGCCCTACCGCTCGGGATTTAACCTAGCATCGCGTCCAATGCCGCCAATGCCACGGGCCAACGCGTGGTGCTCTGCTGATAAGTGTCCCACCACGTTTGCAGCCGTTCGGAGAATTCCTCGGGTAAATGCCAGCATTGCAGGGCGGCTTGCAACGTCTCGGCATCAAGTCGCGCCAATTCCACGGTTTCTGCCGCCGAAAGCACCAAAGGCAACGTGGCCAAACTGGCTACCAGCGAAACACGCTCCGCGGAAATCGAATCCGAATAGCGCGGCACATCGATGTTCAATTGCGACAACAACCAGCCAAGCCGCAATGTTTCTGGAAGTTGCGGATGCGGGTTGGCCAACACCGCCTCGAACAGGATCCGATTGTGCGACAGGTGCGCCCGACCGTGCCCGCCTACGATGGGTGCAACCAAAACCACTTCGGCAGCGGAAACTAAGAATGCCTCGTCGCTGAGCATTTGAATCTGTCGCAACAGCCCCGGCCCGCGGGCTTCCCATTGCTCGCGAAGCGGGCGGCTTCGCACCGCCAGCTCGTCGACTAGCCCAGGACGCTCGCGAAGCACGGCTGCTTCCAAACCCGCGATACATCCGGTCAATTGCGACACTGCCGACTCGTTCACGGCGTCTTTGCCCCAAACGCGAATGACCGCTAGCTCGACCAATTGCCGATTGTTTTCTATTTCTGAGGAGAGCGCCACCAACTGCGGCAGAAGAATGGAGGCGTCGGATCCAAAACCGTCCAAACCAATAAGCAACTGCTCAACAGCCGGTTCCAACGCGGCAGAAATACTGGCATCCGCGATCGGCAAGCCTTCGTGGAAACACGCAGCCGCATGCAGACAGCTAGCCGAGAGGCTAGCCTTCCATCGAATGTCCATCAACTATTCGCCGCCGGCTTCAGGTTGGCGTTGGTTCAATTCGCGATCCATGTCCAAAAGCGAGGCCGGGTCGTCTGCCACCATCCTGAACTTGTGGACGACTTCGCGGGCCGTTTTTTCTTCCTCGACTTGCTCGGTAATAAACCACTCGAGTTCCACCAATGCCGCGAAGGCTTTTTCGTTGAAAGCCAATTCGTAAAGTCCGTCGATCTGGCTTGTCACAACTTGCTCTTGGGCCAATGCCTTTTCGAATACTTCGACCACGGTCTCAAATTCGACCTCTGGTTGGGCAATCGTTTCGAGGATCACCCGGCCCTCGCGGGCAATCAGAAAATCGTGCAACCGCATGGCGTGGTTGCGTTCCTCTTCGCTCTGCAAACGGAGCCAATGGGCGCAGCCGACGAATTGGTGGGACTCGCACCAGGCAGACATCGACAAATAGCTGTACGACGAATACAACTCGTTGTTGATCTGGGCGTTGATCGCTTCTTGCATCACCTGACTGAGCATCGAAAAAACTCCTGGTACGCTATGTCGGCTATAAAAGTGGGCCCGACTGGAGTCGAACCAGCACGCCCTTGCGGGCACATGCCCCTCAAGCATGCGCGTCTGCCTATTCCGCCACGGGCCCTAGTGTTGCCAAGAAAACCGCCTTGGCAGACTATCGAGTCTACTATTTGAACGGTCGTCGTCAAGGTTGCCCGATTTACGGAAGTGCTTATCCGTTTGGTGAAAATCCTCTTGGGTGGCATGGCCTCGGAGGTCTGCCGACGTGGCCATGTTTGTGGCGATACAGTGTGACAAGCCCATGCCCACGCAGACGAGGGCATGCCACCCGATTCGCATATTGTGGTAATCAAGCGGAACCGCTGCTCTCGAATCGGCTCACCACTGCACAGCCGCATGAATCGCTCCAGACGTTTACCGCGGTGCGTAGCATGTCCAACACGCGGTCCACGGCGATGATCATTCCCTGGCTTTCGGTCGGCAAACCGACCGCCTGCAGAATGATAACCATCATCACCAACCCCGCGTGTGGAATCCCTGCCGCGCCGATGCTTGCCAGCAAAGCGGTTAGAGCCACAACAATTTGTTGGGCCAACGTGAGTTCCACCCCACTGAATTGCGCGATAAACAGTACCGCCACCACCTCGTAAAGGGCGGTGCCATCCATGTTGATCGTCGCACCCAAAGGCAGCACAAAGGAGCCGACCCGATTGCTAATCTTCGCCCGCTGTTCCACACAGGTGAGCGTCAATGGCAGCGTTCCATTGCTCGAAGCAGAACTAAACGCCGTCAACAGTGCGGGGCTCATGGCTTTGGCAAACTCTGCCGGATTGCGGCGAGCCAGAAAATGAAGAATCAATGGCAGAATGATTCCCGCGTGAATTGCCAATGCGCAGGCCACAGTGAGCATGTACCAACCGAGCGTGCTGAACACCCCGGCACCTTGCGAAGCGGTGGCGGAAAGCATCAGGAAGAACACACCGATCGGCGCAAGGCTGATGATCGCCATCGTCAGTTTCATCATCACCTGAAACATGGCTTCGAACAGTTCACCAATGTGCCGGGCGGGCGCGCCGCCAACCAAAATCGTGCAAACGCCAAATGCCAGGCTAAAAGCGATGATCGACAAAAACTTGCCAGTCGACACGGCAGCAATCGGGTTGGGGGGGATCATGTTCTGCAATTGCTCGAACAACACTATGCCCAAGCTTTTGCTTTGCCGCGCATCCTGAACTTCCACGGCCGCTTCTTCAGGGGCACCGCCGTTGTCTCCCGGCTGAATGAGATTGACCATCGCCAAACCGACAACAATGGCCAGCATGCTAGTCGAAAGATAGTAGAGCAACGTCCGGCCAAACATTTTCCCCAGCCGCTCGACATGCCCCAGCCCGACGATTCCCGTGATTAGCGAGGTGATAATCAATGGCACGGAAACCATTTTCAACAAACGCAGAAACAAATCGCCCAAGGCTTTGGCAATATCTCCCACGCGGCGGGCCGACGAGCGTCCGTACTGCTGGAACATCGCGTAGGCAACCGGATCTTTATCTTCCAAAACGCTGAGCGTGGGCACAACGATGCGCGAAACTGTCTCTTGCTTGGGCCAAGGCTCGCCGAGTTCGCGCAACTGGCGCTCTATGGACGCCTGTTCCCCGACAACAATACGCCGGGGCGAATAGCTGCCGTCCGCAGCCAGGTCTTCAACCTGCAACAGAATGCGTTCCGGAGAATCGCTGACCCACAGTCGCCCGGCGAGCACTTTTATCGCACGAGACATTCCAAGCACTTGCACCGACTCGGAAGAATGTTCGATCAGCGGATCGGTCTGCGAGGTTCCCAGCTTGGCATTGAGCACAACGCCCAAACCTGCTCCAGCGACCATCATGATCAGAATTTGCCAGTGCAGGGCGAGTCGCGTCATGCTTGCAATCCATTGGGGCGGTTGCTTAGAGGTCCGTAACACATTTAATTTGTTTTAGCCGCGATCTAACAGATCGCTGGCACCGGCGATCTGTTAGATCGCGGCTAACTTGAGGCACAAATTTTGGCGTCACGAACCATGAGTTTCTATTCAGAAATCTAAAGGAGTATCCGAGTTATCCTTCGAGTTGGCTGGTAATTCGGTTTGCGACGTCTCTTGCTCCGCTACCGATTGCTTTTCCCGCCAAGGTTGGCCGCCACGATAGCTGTCCAATTCCTTTGCCAATTGTTCCCCTTGTTCAGAATCGTTCATGTCGACCGCCTTCTGAGACCACTGGATAGCGGTTTGGAAATCGCCCGACTCGGCAAAGGCGGCAGCCAGTGTGCTCAGGATATGCGGTTGGCCATATTCGGTAAGTTCGCAGGCTTTGGTTGCCAATTCGACGGCCCGTTTGCCATTGCGAACTTTCTCCTCGGGAGAAGTTGCCAGTACCCAGGCAAGGTTATTGAGCAACGCAGAATCGTCAGGTTGGAGCTTCAGAGCCTGCTCGAAATCGCTGATGGCTGCGGCGTGTTCGCCAACACTCAAGTAGGCATCGCCACGGCCCCGAAATGCCTCGATGTGATCGTCATCTCGAGACAGAATTTCGTTGTATACCTGGATTGCTTTTTGCGGCTGTTGGTCTACCTGGTAATAAAGAGCTAACCGTATCTTCAAATCGACCTGATCGGGTCGTGCTGTCGAAATACGTTCCATTTCGACAATCGCTTCACCGATGCGATCCATATTGGCCAAGATCTCTGCACGAAGTCGGTGCGCAGCAACCAACGGCTGTTTTTCGAGAACGACTTCGATGTCTGCCAGGGCTTCGTCCAACCGGTTGCTGCGTAAATAGGCTTCAGCTCGATGTATGAGCGAGAGCACCTGCCCGGGCTGCAACTCGAGTACTTTGCTGAATTCTTCCGCTGCTTTTTCAAACTCGCCCTGGTCGCGGAAGATTTCGCCCCGACTTTGATAAGGACCCGGCGTTTGCGGGGAAAGCTCCGTGGCATGATCGAAACTTTTTAAAGCTTTGTCGACTTGTCCCAAATCGCGAAGCACTTCTCCCTGTAAAATCAATGCGTTGGCATCCTCGGGGCTCCGCGCGATCACCCGTTCGACCTCGGCCAGGGCGTCTTCAAGTTTTTTTCTGGATCGCAGAAATACGGCTCTTAGCAATCGGTAATTCGCATTTCCCGGCTCCAGCTCGATCGCCTTCTCGAAGTCACCCAGCGCTTTCTCTTCATCGGTTTGCACACGGGCCCGCAAAACAAAAGCTTCGGCAAGCTGCTCGTTAGGTACTTCTTCGGTTTTCAAAAACGTGGTAAGCACTCGTCGAGCTTCGTGAGGATCGCCGCCTGGCAACGCCATGAGTTTGCCCAACAGGAAACTTGCCTCCGGAGGCGGATCGTCGTACGCCAGCACACGGCGCAAATCGGAAACCACAAGCCGCTGAATTTGCTGAACTCGCTTGTCGAGAATCGATCGCGTGTTGATCACGCGCACTAACGTCGAGGCCCGTTCCATCAGCGAATCGGACATCATCTGTTTGGCAAAAGTGGTATCCTCGGCATCGAGTCCCTTGTCCAACGCCGACTGCAACAGCTCGATCACCCGATTGAGATCTTGCAGTCCCTGGGCGTTGACTTTCGATCGCATCGCATCGTCGAGGTCGGCCAGACCGGGCTGTTCCGCTTCAATCCGCTGACCGATTCCAACATTGCCAGGGAACACCCAGAAAAGTCCCAGCACGAGGGATACGATTATCCAAAGTTGCCCTTTTGACATGCGATTCTATTCCTCAAATTAAACCGGCTATCCGGTGAAAAAAGCTGTTTATCCAGGTTCTGCGTTCGCAGACATTTCATTATTACCGGTCGCTCTGGATTTGACTACGTGAGTCGGACAAACTTCAGAATTCGGTGGAACCCGGAGGGTGTCGGATCGCGGCTGGCTGAGCTAGAATCTGTGCCCTCGCAGCTCTTACCCCAAGCAGGCCAATTCCCGTTGGCTCGGAGAAAAATCTATGGAAGCCGGAATTGTCGGCCTGCCGAACGTCGGTAAATCGACGCTGTTCAACGCACTCACTTCTGCGGGCATTGCCAGCGAGAATTACCCCTTTTGCACGATTGAGCCCAATGTGGGAACCGTGCCGGTACCCGATTCGCGGCTGCAGCGTATCGCCGGGCATATCACCACGGAAAAGATCATCCCGGCGATGCTGCGGTTGGTGGACATTGCTGGCATCGTGCGTGGAGCTTCGGAGGGCGAGGGATTGGGAAACCAATTTCTATCACACATCCGCACCGTCGACGCGATTTTGCATGTCGTCCGCTGTTTTGAAGACGCCGACGTAACCCACGTCGACGGCACCGTCGACCCGGTGCGCGACGTAGAAACCATCGATACGGAGCTGATGCTAGCCGACCTGCAATCGGTCGAAGCGATGACCGACAAAGCCCAACGCACCGCGCGAGCTGGCGACAAAGAGGCGAAACAAAAACTGATCGTCCTCGAAGTGTGCCAGCAACGGCTGGCCGACGGCAACCCGGTGCGCGGTCTCACCTACGACGACCCAGCAGCCACCAAAGCGCTGAACGAATTGCAATTGCTAACCGCAAAAAAAGTGCTGTACGTGGCCAACGTCGAAGAAGACGATTTGGCAGGGGAGGGCAGCCATGTAAAAATCTTGCGCGAGCGTGCTCAAGCAGAAAATGGTGCGGTGGTACCCGTTTGTGCCCGGCTTGAAGCCGAGCTTGCCGAACTGGATGCGGAAGAACGCAACGAAATGCTTTCGAGCTTGGGTCTTGCGGAGCCGGCGCTGGCGGTACTGGCGCGGGCGGCGTACCAATTGCTGGGATTGCAAAGTTTTTTCACCGCGGGCGAAAAAGAAATCCGCGCTTGGACCATCCCCGCTGGGGCGACTGCCCCAGAAGCTGCGGGAGCGATTCACACCGATTTTCAGCGCGGTTTTATCCGCTGCGAAACCTACTCGGTCGACGACCTGGACGAATATACCAGTGAAAAAGCGATTCGCGACGCCGGCAAAATGCGCATCGAAGGCAAAACTTACGTCATGCAAGACAGCGACGTTTGCCACTTCTTATTTAATGTGTAGCAAAGTTTCCAATGTTTTTTCACCACAAAGGCACGAAGACTCTAAGGAATGAAAGGAATACAAAATTCCTGAATTTCTCCCCATTCCTTCATTCCTCAATTCATTTTCTTCGTGTCTTCGTGCCTTTGTGGTTTTTTTATTAACTAAGCCCCCAATAGTTCGTGGACGACTTCGCCGCCGTCGACCAGTTTGATGGGTCGTCCGATGCGGCTAAGATTTTCTTGGTCGGCATCGATACCGAGCGTATGGTAGATCGTGCGGAATAAATCGTTCACCGTCACTGGGCGTTCGCTCACTTCCGTGCCGGCAGAGTTGGTTTCGCCGACAACCTGCCCGCCGCGCACGCCGCCGCCGGCTAAAGCTACGTTGAATGCTCGGGGGAAATGGTCCCGGCCTGCTTGCGGATTGATCCGCGGGCTGCGTCCGAATTCGCCCATCCAGACCACGAGGGTATTTTCTAACATTCCCCGCTGCTTGAGATCGGCAATGAGCGCGGCCATCGGCTGATCGACTTGCGCGGTCAGTTCGCTGCTGCGCTGGAAATTGTCTTGGTGCGTATCCCAACCGTTCGAAACGACTTCCACAAATGTGACTCCCTGTTCAACCAAACGACGCGCCAGCAAGCATCCCGAAGCGAAGTCGCCCTTGCCGTACGAAGTGCGCAGCTGCTGCGGCTCGCTTTCAAGATCAAACGCCTTCATTTGCGGGCTGAGTATCATGTCTGAGGCTTGCTCGACCATCTTTCGATGATCGGCCACAATTTGCTGGCCAGCCCCCTTGGCAAAACTGTTTTCCAGAGTTCCCAACAGATGCAATCGACGCTGATGCCGCTCGGCAGCGGTTCGCAACAGGGTATTGTCTGGAGGACGCGTAGCGGTGCGCAGCACAAGCGGGTCGTACTGCACACCCAGGAAACCTCCTCCGCCCGCATTGGCCAAACGTCCACCAATCCGCACATAGCTGGGCAATTGGTTCGACGCCTCGCCAATTTGTTGGCCCACGTTGGCGCCAAGATTTGGAAACTTCACACTGCCCATCGGCAGATACCCGTGATGGAGCAAGTAGGTCGCCCGCTGATGATTTCCCTCCTTGCTGGTCATTGAGCGAATGATCGCCAGATCCTGCATCGCCTTTGCGCAATACGGCATCGTTTCGGAAATTTGGATCCCGGGTACACTGGTGCCGATCGCTTTGGTCTCGCCCCCATTTGCATGATCCGGCTTCGGGCTGAAAGTTTCAAACTGCGAAGGCCCCCCTTGCATCCACAACAAGATGCAAGCTTTCCCCCGCGATCGCAAATCGTCGGCCGAAGCGCTGAGAACCTCGGTCCAAGGTATCGCACCAGCGCCAAGTCCTAGCGCAGACATCTGCCTGAGAAAATGTCGTCGACCGACAAGTTCACCTCGCCGCATGGTCAGCGCTGCGTGGTGTTGTAGTTGCGAAGTCATCTAACTTCTCCCGATTGCAAATCGACAACTGTAGGGAACGTGCCGCAGTTTACCTGCCGTGGCGGGTGCCGTCCGAGCCTACCATTCTACCGACGATATTGAAACTCCACCGAATTTACCAAAACCCATAACAAATCTTCAAACGCCTGGTTCCGATTTTCCACTTGTTCGCGATAAGCAAGTGCGCTCTCCAACTCCTCGGCTGTTGGCTGTCGACTCAGCGTGCGTAAGTACAATTCGACGACTAACGACTCATCGTCATCCACTTCGCTGAGCAAACGCCCCAGCAACGTCGATTCCCGCGATGTCAACAAATGGTTCACTTGCGGGGCATTCATCAACGCCAGCACCTGGGGAATCGACATGCTGATTTCTTCGCGGATGACACTTGGGTCGTAGCCAAATATCTCGGCAAACTGCATTCGCACGCGCAGCCGCGCACGTGGATTGAAAAACGAAACCTGCTGCGAAGTCGCCCCTGCGCCCTCGTCCACTTCCAGGGCAGAGTACAAAACATTGATCAATTGATCGCTGCGCAAACGCTGCGGCACGTTGGCCGTAAACGGAAGTTCCTCGGGCCCACGTCGGGGACGCGACTGGCGCTGATATGCCTTGGTTTGGCAAATCACTCGAAATAACCACTTCAGATCGTAGCCACTCTTCACGAATTGCTTGGCCAGGAATTTCGCGGCCGAAGGTGCCGATGCGGTGCGGTCGGGGCCAATGTCGTCCACCGGTTCATAGAAACCCTCGCCCACCAGTTCCGACCAGATGCGATTCACCACCGCAATCGAAAACCATTGGTTTTCCGTCAGCCATTCGGCAAGCTGCTGCCGACGGTCGGCATCGGTGGTTCCCACAGGGACCTGCGCATGTGTGAGAAAGAACTTGGGTTCCATGGGGGTTCCTGGTGCGCTGGGATCGTCCAAGTTGGGCATGGTATGTTCGGCGTGCGGACGATTGTCGTTGTTGTTCGGGCGACGTCTGCTGGGCCGATCGTTGGCAAACACCTCAAAGCTGCGCCGCGTCAACTGCCGCACCGGTTTCACGCCAACACGAGGGAAAAACGCGGCCAGCTCGTGGAACTGTTCGCGCTTCCAGCGGTCGTAGGGATGATCGTGGCATTGGGCGCATTGGATTTGAATGCCAAGGAAAACGCGCGAAATCTCCGCGGCTGTTTCTTCTGTGCGGCCATCTTGCGCCATCACGATTGCCGCGGCGCCGTTTTTCTGCACGTCTCCGACGGCAGTGGTAAATCCGGCGGCAATTCGGTTCCAAGGTTCGTTGTCATTGAATTGCCGCGTAAGATCGGCTTCCATGGCGACCATGGCCATTTTCGAACGCTCGTCCAACGCGCGCGAAAAAACCACGTCCCGCCAATAGCGGGCCCAGTTTTGTCCGTAGTGCTCATCGGCAAGCAATGTGCGCACTGTCCGCGCGCGTTTTTTTTCGTTCGGGTCGAGCACAAAGCCGATTACTTGCTCGGGAGTCGGAATATCTCCCACCAGATCAAGCCACACACGGCGCAGGAATACATCGTCGCTCGATCGCCCAGCGAGATCCGTTTTCTCGTCAAACAGTTCTTGGGCGATTAATTTATCGAGCCGGTGGGCAATTTTCGCAGGCGCTGGCTGCGCCGCAAACATCTCACATGCGCACACCATTATCCACAGTGCGCAACAAGCGGAAAAAACAAATCGATATGTCATCAATGACAACTCCTGAAACGCAATTTGGATAGCGACACGGCACAGCCAAGGTATCCTACCATTTTGAGGGCCATTGGATTCAACCCCTGCCAACGATAAAAGTTTCTCACCCGACATGCTTATTAACCACAGATTACGCGGATTTCGCGGAAAGTCCGTTGACAGAAAGTTCCCCTCCATTCCGCATTCACAAACCGGTTGTTGCTCGGTTTCGTTTGACAACCCTCGCACCAACAATCTTGCCGATTTGCGACCGTGATACTCCAAGCGATGCCAGTGATCGGACGAATAATTCCATCGACACCGACCCATCGGCGACTTCCATTTTTGCAACACGCGACTGACTCGATCCGATTCGCTTTGCTAGTTCCTGCTGCGTCATCTTCACTTGCTGACGCATTGTTTTAACGTTCGCAGCAAGCGACAGTTTCATATTGACGAGCATCTCTTCCGCATCGCTAAGTTCAAGGAATTCAGATGCGGAACCCACCTTCCAACCAGCCGCCTCAATTTTTTTTTGCTTAGATGCTTTCATTTTGTCGCCTCATCGTATCGTTTATATCGCCGTTTGCAGGTATCGATTACCTTATTAGGGGTCTTGCCTGATTTCTTCGTGAATACTTCGCCAATGACTATCGCATCGGAATCGATTCGATAAACAATTCGCCAACTTACATTTTCATCGGGGATACGCAGCTCGTGGCACCGACGGCCGATCGAACGCATCGGGCGACTATGCGGCAATCCGATACTCTCGCCACGTTGCAACCGCCGCAACAATGTTCCGGCCTCGATCCGTGCTTCCAGCGTAAATGGCGGCGTCTTGATTTCGCCTTCCAACCAGACAAGCGGTTTATCGTCGCCATTCATCCAATCCATTATATGTCATATTCGACATAATGTCAAACCTGACATAAAAACGGCCGGACGTAGAAACTGGCTAGCCAGGCCATGTCCCACCTGCTATGCTTAGGGGCTAACAACAAGGTGTGAGACCTTTCGGCAAGCAGTCGTTTGGTTCATTCAAACTCGATGAAAGCGGCCATCTGGTCGGTTTTCTGCTCTCGACCGCGATTGATTCTCTTGCCCCTTGCGGCCTCCGCCACGCGTAACCGCGATGGGCGTCGATTCCCATATGTAACCGGGAACGCAGGCCGACAACTAGGCAATCGCTCCTATCCATCGGGGCCCCGCCGCATTGTTTGCGCACGCGGTTCGCTTTGCGGACTCGCACTGCGCCACCGTTGTGGCAACATTAGAAAGTTATGCACACAAGATGAAATTCTCCGAACTCGGACTTACCGAGCCCTTCCTCCGCGCCACCGCAGCGCTCGATTACAAATTCGCCACGCCGATCCAGGCCAAGGCTATCCCCGTGGTCCTCTCCGGCCGCGACCTGATTGGCTGCGCCCAAACCGGCACCGGCAAAACGGCCGCCTTCACGCTGCCAATGCTCGACCGGCTGATGCAAACGCTTCCGGAAAAAACGTCGCCGCAACCAAAAAACAAACTGAGCAACGGTCACAAACGTGCAAAAGGTGCCAAGCCGAAGCCGCGCCCTTTGCGAGCTTTGGTCCTTTCGCCCACGCGCGAATTGGCCGCACAGATTGGCGATAGCCTTGGTCGCTACGGCAAGTTCACGCCGCTGCGGCAAACAGTGATCTTCGGTGGTGTCTCGCAGCACAACCAAGTGAAGGCGCTGCGCCACGGTGTCGATGCTTTGGTCGCAACGCCTGGTCGTCTGCTCGACCTGATGAACCAAGGTTTTATCAACTTGTCGAAGATCGAGGTTTTGGTTTTCGACGAGGCGGACCAAATGCTTGACATGGGATTCCTACCCGACCTGAAACGCATCGTCGCCGCAGTTCCCGCAGAGCGACAGACGCTGATGTTTTCCGCCACGATGCCCAGCGAAATCCGCCAGCTCGCCCAACAGTGGTTGAGCAAACCAGCCGCCATCGAAGCGGGCCCCGTCGCCATGCCAGTGGAGCGGGTCACGCAGTCGGTCCATTTGGTCGACAAAAAACGTAAGCCCGACCTGCTCACACGGTTCTTAAAACAAACACCGCGGGGTCGGACGCTCGTTTTCAGCCGCACCAAGCATGGCGCGGACAAGATCGTCAAACGCCTACAAAAAGATGGCTTGCACGCCGCGGCAATTCACGGCAATAAAAGCCAGGGTGCCCGCAGCCGCGCGTTGGCGCAGTTCAAAAGCAAAAACCCGCCGGTACTGGTGGCCACCGACATCGCCGCCCGCGGTTTGGATATCAACAACGTATCGCACGTTCTGAATTTCGATCTGCCCGAATCGCCCGAAACATACGTCCACCGCATCGGCCGAACCGCCCGGGCGGGTGCCGAGGGCGCAGCCGTGTCGTTTTGTGCCGGCGACGAACGGGGATTGCTAAAACAAATCGAACGGCTGACCAAACGCGCGATCACGGTCGAACCCACCATCAATGGCTTCGAGCCAACCGACCCCATCAGCCACGGTTCCAACCGCCGCCGACCATTCGGTGGCAACCGCAACGGCAACCAAGGCGGCAACCGCAACGGCGCCAAGAACCGATCGACCGGAAAATCACGCGGCTACGGCGGACCAACCAGCACCCCCACCCGCAAAAAAGCCAAACCAGCCGGCGCAGTCACCGCAGGCAGCGTACGCAAACGCAGCAGGCGGCGGCCTGCGGGCAAGTAGGCGAGGGTTTCAAGGAAAATTAGGCAAGGTGGTATCTTGCTCGAATTATTTTTACTTGAAATGGCGATACTGCGTCCGTAGAATCTGCCGAACAAGGTGTTCAATCAATTCCACCGTTTTGGGGAATTATCATGTGCAGTTAACACGTCTTGTTCGGCGACGCGACTCTCGTACACGGGATTTACGTAATCTGCACAAATCGTGCCTAGAAAAAATCTATGGAATCCGGAATCAAAAGACATCATAAGACGGCAATCGAAAATCTCGTAAAAGAATATGAGAACGACAACCGATTTCCCGCTCTGATCATCAGTGGTTCTGTCGCAAAAAAATGTGCCAGAGATGACTCGGATGTTGATTTCATCATAGTTGCCAGCGACGAAGAATTCGAAAAAAGAAAATCCAAGCGGGATTTATTTATTAACCGTACGGATCTTTGTAATTACTCAGGCGGTTTCGTTGATGGAAAAGTAATTAACATGACATTCCTTAGTGAGGTCGCAAATCATGGCAATGAACCCTCGAGAGCTGCTTTTGAACAAGCATTGATTGCTTATTCTCGTTTGCAGGGTTTGGACGAGATGTTAAACCGAATTCCTGTGTATCCTGAAAAGGAACGAGAAACTCGAATGAAATCATTTTATTCGATGGCTTTCATTCAGAATTGGCTGATGGGGGAGGCCATGCGACATGGCAATATTTACACAAAAACGCGCGCGGCTTCCCAACTTGCTTTGTACGCGGGCCGTCTGATTCTTGCTTATAATCGTATCCTTTTCCCCTACCATAAATGGTTTCTTCAATCTCTCGAAAAGAGTCCTGAAAAACCAGTCAATTTTATGAACAACATTCGATCTCTATTGAAAGAACCCACCTCAGAAAAAGCCGATAACTTGTTCCAAAGTCTTAAGAATTTCAAACCTTGGGGTGTCACCGATCATGACGCTTATATGTGGTTCATGACGGAAATTGAGTGGAGTTGGATGAATGAAAACACCTCCCTTGAAGACTTATGATTTTGGCTTCTGGGAAACAGGGTAGGGAAGAGCCAGCTCCAAAGGAAGATGATACCTGACAGCGGCCTGACAGCGGAACAAGACGCCTTAACGGACAATCTGTGTCATCGACTGACTCTAAGATGACACCGAAGCAAGGAAATATTAAAAGCGAAAACCCTTGCGTGGAAGAAGGTTCTGGCATTACACGACGCAGCGTGGCACTTCCTGACATTGATAGTACTTCTAGTGGTAAAAGTGGAGGCGGCGGGAATCGAACCCGAGATTCCCAACTCGCAAGTCTCTACTACAGATGAAGTTACGGATTCATCTCCTCAGCCGTCTGCACTATGTCTGCAATCGTGCGTCTCAAAGTGCCACCTCTTGGCACAAATAGACACGGACCTCGGTCACGTTATCGCAACATGGGCCAACCTCTCAGCGGAAGTTCGTGCCGCGTTAGTAGCCATTTGTATCAATTGTAGGAACGAATGACGCAACAAAAGAAAGCGGCCATAACGTCCACTAATCAGTATCAGGAATTCCGGCATAAAAATTTCCCACCATCATTTACAGGAGAAAATCATGCCTGGAGGAAAACCGTAGTTATTTGTGAACACCTGGCCAACTATGTCCTGCGCTGGCGACCCCACCTGGGGCAGCCAGAAACGGTAACTCTCTACCTTACGCACTCACACATAGATTTGAGTGCTGCCATAAATGGCTACCGACGGACCGTCGTAGCTCTGTTTGAATGGACGCATTCGACCTGCAGATACCTCAAGTGAGCGAAGATAAAACTGAATCTGAATTCGGAAGGCGTGATCAGCTCATCCTAGAAACAGTTCGCAATGCCAAGCCGAAACTTTTTGTTAATCCGTTAGGAGTTCCATCCATCATGTTGCCTTTCGCACCTAAGTCTGCCAAGAAAACTGAGTACCCCATTCACAGCGCTCGATTGAAGGCAGAACTGGCTTACTACATTTGCAGCATGACTCAGCTAGTGCCCCATCAGTCTGAGATCAACCGTATTCTCACTATCTTAGAAGGCAAAGCCTGGAGAAAAAACAATACAACCCCTGAGCTCGTTGAAGCGATCGACTCTGACCCAATGCTCGAGGCAGTCTACATCTATATCAACCAGCCAAGTGTTAGCGGAAGTTTTGAAGGAACCTGCACAAAACTGCTTAACGAACTACTCCACATAGCCAATTCTAATGGCATCTATATGAAAGTCCCTAGCTGGCCCAAAGGTGCTGCCCAACTCAGCCACCGGCTATGGAAAGCGAAAAAACTTTTACAACGGGGTGGGATTGGAATCGATAAGCCGCCAAGAACTGGTCCAAAACGTTCTATCAAACTCTGGAAAATCGATCCTGGTGACGCGGAGAAGAAAACAGCGTCACAAGAGCGTCACGCACCTAATGCTGTTCGTAATCAACGTTTAGATTCCGCTGACGCTATAGACGGTGCCGTCGGCGAGATCTTCAAAAGAATTGCTGCACCGGAAGGAGTAAAAAATGAAGAAAGACCTCCCCCAGAGCCTTGATTCTTTAGACATCAATCGCTGGGAACAGATCTTAGGCAACGTAGCGCTGATAGAGTTTTGTAAGGACTTGGTCTGGGCGGTTCGTGTAAAAGGAGTTCGCACCGGCCTCAAGGATTTTAACGCCATCATTTCAGGCCTATCGCGCACGGGAAAAAGTATGTGCATAAGATTTACGATGAAGTGTATAGGGTGTTTTGACTTGAATTTCGAAACTTTAGTGCCATGCGGAAGGTGCATGAGCTGCAAGACAAAGCAATATCGATCTGGGAACCGTGGCTGGGAAAACTGGTGTAGCATCCTCTCTCCCGAAGATGCACCGACACCTATTGAATATCACTATGCCCCAGTCGATTGCACCACACTTGACAAAGACAAGTTAGCCAGGCTTGTCTTTGATCTCGAAGCGAATGAGGATTCCCTGAACATTGTTTACCTGGATGAAATACACCGGCTTACTTCGCGCAACATGGATGAACAACTACTTATTCCGATGGAGAGTTACGAAGCGATCTGGATTGCCTCATCTGCATACGCCGATCGGAGTGATGGCAGCAACCGTAAGCCTCTGGAAAAAATGCTTCTTAACCGTTTCACTCACCGGCTCACCACCCAAAAACCGAGTGTTGATGAATTGGTGATTTGGCTTGCGGAGCGTTGCGAGAGGCTTGGCGTTACTGTTGAAGATCCAAGGACGACCCTTGGACTGATTGCCCAACGGAGCGATAGGATCCCTGGTCTGGCTCAGCAAGTCGTCGACAAAGTGTCTAAGAAACGTGACAAGACCTTGACCAGGAAGATTTTGGATCAACATGTTTTCGATTTTGATGACGGTCAAATATTCAACGCAGGTACGGATGAGTAACTTCGCAACTAGTAATCGTTGACTAGGGTTATGATTGGCGCCGACTTCACCCCGTAGCAATTAGGTTACGGAGTCCATGCTGCAAGCCACGTCATTCACAGCGAGTACTCCGAGCAAGAACTTCATCCAATCTCCGGTAAGGATAAGAGTGAAGAAAACACAATCGATCCCCCAAAGATCAATTTGTTTGATTCCTAGTGCCGGTCACCAAGAGACCGTGCGTGGGCACCTCGATGTCCCACACTCGCAGTTCAACAAAAGATTTTTGAGACAAAGAACAACTAGTAGAAGTAGTGGAAGAAAATTGTTTCCAAGTATAAGTATTAGAACAAAGTGAAATTACTGATGCAGGTAAGAGTGAAACAAGAGAACAAAAAGGTTTAGATGTCCAAGTAAAGGTCAAAATAAAAATAACTCAGGTCAAGAACAAGGTGCTCGTACGAGAATAATAGATAGTGAAAACAAGGTGTAGACAAGCAAACCATAACTGCAAATATCACGTGAAACGAAAGTGATATGAACATGGTCTGTTGAATCGGTAGATTCGAATTACGAAACCCCAACCCAAAGATGAAAAGAGAAACCAATGACAACCAATATCAAAACACACCCGATCACAAAAACACCCGAACGAAAAACCCGACACCTACCCCCGGGCCACCGCGTGCTCCACGTCACGGTCCCAGAGGAGATTTTCAATGCAGCCAAGGCCAAGGCCCTCCTGCTTGGCGTCGAATGGCCCTATTTCGTGGTGGAGCTCCTAAAGGAGGCAGACCCGAGAAGGGGTGGCACCCTGGTCGAGCAGATTGGCCCTGCAACTTCAGCCAAGTAATCCCAGCGCTAAACTCAGCGGCTGGATGCTGCTGGGCTAGTGAACGACATTTCGGTTCCGGCCAACGCACCCACAATAAGTAATCCAGTGAACGAAACCAGCAACCTCATGCAATCACGTAAATTTGGAGCCAAACCTAAGCCACTGGTGAGAGTAGAGCGCCACGAACCCAACCACGAAGATCCTGGGTCCGAAGTTTGGAAACGGATTGAGTTGATTGCCGGACAACTTCCGTCCTGCGTTTTCCTGAACCCGATCGCCACCGTTACCTGTGACGCGGCTACACCGGAGTTTTTCCGTACCACCCGTAAGCTCCAAGCCAAATGGTGCCAGCAGTACAAAGCCATTTTCGGCAGGCAAGCACTACGATCGGTCAAGGACTGGGTGAGTTGGAAAGGATATCCATGCCATGAAGCCCGCTACTGGGACAGAGCCGTCTGTTTCATTGGTGTCTTGTTCCTGAACGGCGACTTTATTCCTCCCCACCAATGGCCCGATCACAAGCTGAAACGGAGGCATTGCCGTGAGCAATCCAACCCTGCAATACCAAAAATTCCCCCAAGTCAGCAAATAAATCGGTTCCTCATAAGAGAGGAAATGTCAGAGAAGTTCTCATGCCAGACTGACCAGGGCCACAAACATAAAAGACTGGCACAGAACATGAAGCTCCTCGGACTTTCCGATACAGAACACAAGTTGAACAAACCTGTAAGGAGCAAGTGATGACACTGGCCGTAAAATTTCAATGCGACATTCAGGACGAGACATTCTCCCGCTCAGAGTTATTTCAAAGCATTACCGAATTCCTGAATCAACTGAAAGCTCGACAGCTCGACCTGGACATCCTCGAAGCCAAGATGATGCCACTCTCATTAGCTTGTCCTGACTTCATCTCAGAAGAATACCTGCCACAGCTACAGTTGACCCTGCACTCTGCTTGCGTCTTGACCCTCACCAACTGCACGGAGTGGGACACAATATCGTTAGACCAAGCAACCGTTCCCAATAACGAAGCAAAAACAAAGACCCTGGCATGCCTCTACGGGTGCTTCTTGGAGAATGCCCTAGAACTGTTCAAGTTGCTGGAAGACGCCGCCTATGCACTGCTCAGTAAATCAGGAGGGTTCCGAACGAAGCCTCAGCAGGAAAACGACAAGGAACAGATAGACCAGATTCTGACCGACATGGAAAACTCGATTCGCACCCACAGCAAGAAACTTGAAACAGTCAAAGAGTCCTTTCCCGACTCTGCCAACAATGGTCACTACCGAGAGCAGTTCGACGGGGCTCATGGGGTGGGAGTGAATTCACTGCAAGTAGTACCCAACAAACAACTGGTTTCTCCTTCCCCGAGCTCTCACAAGATAAGCACCCACCCCAAGAACATTCCTAAGCCATGACCGATCACACTGGCAAAGCCAGAACTCCGCAGCAGAACCTGTATCCAACCGACACAGCAACTACCCCCTAACCAAATGAGAAATCCTATGAATACCCAAGTAAACTCCCAGCACTGCGACCACCCCGACTACGAAACCAAGTGCGAAACTCTATTCGGCCAAAGGAGCAAAGATTACATCTGCACAAAGTGCGGCAAAGCATTCACGAGTATCGAACAGATTCATAAAGACGCCGCAGAGAACAGATCCCGAATCACAAACCAATAAACGTTCCTCTGCCATTCACCAAAGTGCCACAACCACAGTCCAACCACAACACATATTCCACACCAGAAAGCCAATCATGCTCCCGACCCCACACCGACAGCACTCTGCCATCGACGTACTCAATTCCACAATCCAGTTCCTCAAAACCATCGACCAGCTGGAAATCGACCTGGATGATCTTCGAATCTCAGAAACTATCCTCAGTACTATGATTGATCACTCCACCTTCTTCCAAGAAGATTACATCGAACAACTGGAAGAAATTCGTGACCTTGCGGGTGCCTGCATCGTCCAAGCCTGCAAAAAGAAAAACATCCCCGGTCTCTGCCACTGGTCCGACAACCATCCCGACCCACTGGCATCCAACTACCAACAGTTCCAACGCCAATACGCCGAGTTCCTATCCGACGTCCGTGAAACCGTAAAAGATATAGAAGTTCAAGCTGACGAGGAACTCACCCAGGAAGACCAGACCGCCCTGTACGGTCTAACCGCACACCTTGCATCCCCACTTATGCTCGCTAAGGCCTACGCAACTGCACAACAGTCCCTAGATGTAACCACCGATGCATCGTTCTCGTGATAGTCAATCCGGCGTGTGGGCTACGAGAACACCACCTTCACTCCAATGCACATCTCACGTTGTCATGGCTCGCGCTAGCCCTGGAACGGCTTTCGCAGAAGTATGAATACTAGTCCCGGCTCGTTAGCAACTAGGTCAAGACGAGTGGCATAGATATCCCGGTCTGTGTCATCGATAAACTCAGCCTGTCTTGAGACAGCTTCAGTGACTGCGTCAATTTTAGAAATCACGTCGGCAGCTCTCTTACCTACAGACTCTTCGATAGGGCCGTGCGTATGAGAAGCATGAACCCAAATTGAGCAGTTCGGATCAAGAACGATAACCTGCTGGGCCGTGCGAACGCGATCTCTTGTCTCTCTTTCAAGAACTCGTTGCAAGTCGCATTCGATCATGACGAAACCGAAAGGCTCTTCTGTCCGTTCGTCGAAAACAGGTACGCCAGCCGAGAGTTGGCGCCGATGTGGAAGATTCGGTAGATTCCCCTCAGTTTCCGCAACGGCTGGCAACGCGACAAACACCTCGTCCGGCTTCTGTTGCTCGACGGCTTGAACAAATTCATCGATTTTCGACTTTATCAATCGACTCAGTGGAACCGAGCGTACGCTGGCACGTTCGGTGCTGTGCCGCTCGACACGCACGATTTCCTCAAAATCCTTATCGTCGACATTGCAGAAGGCAATGGCTGTGTAATCGGTATTTGCTTGGAGAAGTCCTTTGAGGATTGTTGCTAGTCGCTCTCGCCAAACATTTTCTTTATCTTTGCTGGTTCCTGAACGAGCATCAATAATTTCCTGAATCGGAGGCAGGCCCGCTATGAATCGGGCGTTCGTACCAAAATCACGGATTAGCGATTGCAAGTTGGCCCGCAGCTCCCGACCCTCTATCCGCATGCTGTTGTACTGTTGTCGCTTCTCGTGCTGGCCAGCCATCCAACGTTGCACCTCGTCAGCAAGGCTGGACGCTGAAGCGTGGCGCGCGTAAGGCTTCCGAGACATGGCTTTTATGCAAATAGATTCCAGGTCCGCAGGCACACTGGCGTTAAAATCACGTGGTATTGGAGTATCACCTTCTGCGATAGCCTTTAATAGCTCCTTGACTCGTAGCTTGCCATCTCGAGAAGTATTGCTCTTTTCGTGCGGAGTACAGCCAGTGAGGATCGCGAATAGAATTGCCCCAAGTCCGTAGATATCTGTTCTTTCATCAACGCTGTTTAGATCGCCAGCCGCTTGTTCCGGAGACATGTATAGCGGTGTGCCAATAACGTCACCGTCCATCGTGCAGGCAAGCGTGCTGTCGTCGGAGCATTGTTCGATCGTGAATTGCGTCGTCAACTCGGCGTCGTCGGAACACTTTGCGAGACCCCAGTCGAGGACGATGACCTGGCCAAAGTTGTCGAGGGCTACATTTTCCGGTTTGAGGTCCCGATGAATGATGCCACGAGAATGAGCATAGCCAATGGCTTGGCAAACACCGATAAAAGCGGTCAGTAAACGATGTACTTCAAGAGCGTCCTCCTCTCCAGACTGCCGTCGTTCGTGGTATTCGACGATGGCGTCCGCCAACGTACGTTTCCCCACGAAGCGCATGGAGTAGAATGGTTGTCCTGTCTTTGGGTCGCTGCCAAATTGATACAAAGGCACGATGTTGGGGTGCTCGAGGTGTCCCGTGATTTCTGCTTCGCGATGAAACCTCTGCCAAGCCTCAGTCGATTCGCTGGCATCGACATTCATTTCTTTGATAGCCACGGTCCGCTTCAATTTTTCGTCACGAGCCAACCAAACGGAACCAAGTCCACCTTGAGCCAGTTTCCGGGTGAGAGTGAATCGCGACACGAGCTGTCGTGATTCAGTTGCAGGATGTCGACTGGGATTCGTATCATCTAGCAGCACGCTCAACGGAGTGAGGTCGCAAGAGTCCGATGAATCATCAAGGAGCGGTATGTTCTCGCCCGTCACGCTATCCTTTGGCGATCGGGGCAATGCATCGGAGTCTTTTCCTCCACGACTTTCGGACTCCTGACGCTCCGCCGCTAGACGCGTCGACTCACGAAGACGTTGCTTCACCTCGTTGGGCATGCCGGGCGCAACGGAAGCATCTCCCGATTCTGCCATTACGGCAATATCGGAAAGCGAACTCTGAATGACACGAGATATCCTAGCGAACGTGCGGGAGTTGGCATCCTCAGCTAGATGCTTGTCGACTTCTTCCGCTTCTTCTTGCGTCAGTTCGCGCGCAAGCGACTGCGAGATAAGTTCCGATGCTTTACGATCATTTAGCATGTTGTGGCCCCTCGCCATCACTGAACCACCGGCTGCCCACGCACTTGGATAGACCAAGTCGGGCACGATGCATACGCGTCCAGAGGCTTGCCGGTGTGATCTCCAATGCGTGGCAAATCTGGTCGGTGCCCATCTCTTCCATAACACTTAAGACGAAAACGTCCGCCTGACTAGATGGAAGGCGACCGAGGCAGTTCCGAACAACTTCCCAAAGCTCGCGAGATGCAACGTTCTGATCCGCTGTTGATGACCAGGGCACCGCGTCTTTCCGCCAATTGCCCTTTTCATCGAACAATTGATTGCTGGGATCGTGTTCATCTTCGTAGGAAGCAGCACGATCGAATTTAGTACGAAGGCGAATGTAATCTACAATCTTGCGTTTTAGAATTCCCAACAGCCAAGCGCACTCAGACCCTCGCCCTGAGAACTGATTTCGATATCGAATACCCGCCAGAAAAGTTTCCTGGACGACTTCCTCCACAGCGTTCGCATCGCGCAATCTCGAAAAAGCGTAGCGATATAAGTAGTCGCCGTAAGAGTCGACCCAAAGTTCTGGATCGATGGTTTTTTCTTTGGGAATTGAAATTTGATCCACAGACCGCTCCGTTCATTCGTTCCATCGCATGCGCTCAGCTTGCGGAAATTCTGTAAACACGATCGACCACGTCAAACTACCTGATAGTCTACCTCAATCGGTGTGACTTCTGAAGCCAAGTTTTAACACTACCAGCGTTTTTCTTGGCAGAGACGAAGGAGTCGAACGTCTATTTCTGAGTTTTTCAAATGAAACTGTAAGGAGCTTGGCTCCGCTACCGTCTCCCAGACTGTCAACTGGTATGTATTCTGCCTCACATAAATAGGCAGTCATGTCGAAAAACCATTTCAGAACATTCGGAGCGTAGCTATGACCGAAAAGATGTGGTGCCTCAAACGCTGTGATCTCTTTGCACAGCTCACGCCAGTCCAGATGCAACGCATCGAATCACGGAGCCGCACCCGCTCTTTTTCAGCGCGCAGCCCTGTCTATCTCCCAACTTCGACGGCTGACTCCGTGTTTCTTTTGACGAGCGGTATGGTCAAGGTATGCCACCTGACTTCTGAAGGAAAGGAGTCGATCCTGATGTTTGTAGAACCAGGAGAATTATTTGGTGAATTGGCAATTTTCATCGGGCAAGCACGAGACGAATATGTGGAGGCGGTGAGCCAATCGACCGTGGTGATGATTCCCGCAAAGGAGATAGACTTGCTCATGAGCGAACGTACCGATGTCGCGATGGGAATCACTAAAATGATCGGGTTGCGGCGCCAACGCATTGAGCGGCGGGTCAAGAATTTGCTGTTTATGTCCAATCGAGAACGAATCGTACATTTATTGCTCGACTTGGCCCAACAGTTTGGACGGGAAGACAACGATGGAATTCATCTACGTGTCAAACTTTCGCATCAAGACTTGGCGAGTCTTATCGGAAGTACGCGGGAGTCGGTAACAGTCATTTTGAGCCAGTTGAGGTCTGAAGGGGTCATCGATTATGGGCGTCGCAAAATCGTGCTCACCAATCCTGCTCGCCTGGCTCGTAGCGTCAACCGTCAGCCTTCTCGCAATGCCCACCCTAATCCGCGCCTCTTGCCAGCGTTCGGCACCGGCTAGAGGCGCACCAGATAAAAATCATCTCGGTAAAACCAACATCGTTGTCGTGATGCAGTGACCACGTTTTTTTCGCAACCAATACTATGCAACCATGAACCCCAACTATCACGACGTCTTTCTGTGAAAGGAATCGACTTTGAGTGCCATAGAAGCAGAAAACATATTCTCTGACGCGATCCTACGACTGGATCGGGCCTTCGAGTACGCGCAAATGGATCCTGAGGTACTGGAGCGGTTGAAGTATCCACGCACCTCAATTCAGGTGTCTATTCCAGTGCGGATGGACGATGGGACGTTGAGAGTGTTCGAGGGGTACCGCGTGCGATACGACGATAGTCGTGGACCCGGAAAGGGCGGTATTCGCTTTCATCCTCAAGTGTCGCTTCCAGAAGTGAAGGCACTGGCATTCTGGATGACTTGCAAATGCGCCGTCGTCGGCATCCCGTTTGGTGGCGCAAAGGGTGGCATCACCGTAAATCCCAAAGAGCTTTCGCGGCTTGAGTTAGAAAGGCTCAGCCGAGGGTTCGTTCAGCAGATTGCAGATTTCATCGGCCCGGAGACGGACGTGCCCGCGCCGGATGTCTACACCAATGCCATGATCATGGGTTGGATGATGGACGAGTACTCCAAACTCCGTCGCCAACGCATGCCGGCAGTCATCACGGGAAAGCCCATCCCCTTGGGAGGTAGTCTCGGTCGGGACGACGCGACCGGTCGTGGCGCCTACTATTGCATCAAGGAACTGGAATCGCGTCGTGACTGGCAGCCGAGAGAGATGCGCGTCGCTGTGCAAGGCTTCGGAAACGCTGGACAACATGTTGCGAGGTTACTGCATGCAGACGGGTACAAGATTGTGGCAGTCAGTGATTCGCAAGGGGCTATTTACCATCCGGACGGATTTGATGTGCCCAGCCTGGCTTACATGAAAAACGAGAGTCGCCGACTCGAAGCAGTTTATTGTGATGGCTCAGTCTGTGAGTCGGTCAATGCGGAAAGACTTTCCAATGGCGAATTACTAGAGTTGGATGTCGATTTGCTGATTCCTGCCGCCATGGAGAATCAGATTACTGCTGAGAATGCCCATCGGATCAAGGCACCCGTGGTTGTCGAAGTGGCCAATGGTCCTACGACCAGCGAGGCAGATGAAATCCTGAACGGAAAAGGCACATTGATCGTTCCCGACATTCTAGCAAACGCTGGCGGTGTTACGGTCAGCTACTTCGAGTGGGTACAGAACAAGGCCGGCTACTATTGGCCGCTGGAAGAAGTTCATGCCAAATTGCACACGATCATGGTTCGCGAGTTCGACAATGTTTACGAGTTGATGAATGAGCAACAGATCGACATGCGCACTGCTGCCTATGCGTTGGCGCTGCGTAGAATTGGCGAGGCGATTAGCGCTGGCGGGACGGGTCGTTACTTTTCAGGCAACGACGCCTGACCTGAGTCTTTTTTGCGTCATCCAACGCGGCAATTCGAATTCTCTCGAACAGTAATGCTCGCAGGAAACGCCACCACACCGATTCTGCAGCAGCCAGACATTCACCAATACCGCTCTACGTGGATTTGTCCGGGTGATTGCTTCGTATGCTCGGTAAAACCTTGTTCTGTGAGTATTTCTACCATGCTTTCAATCATTTCAGGATTGCCGCAAACAAAGGCATGCGTGTCGTCAGGGCTCGGTGTGAAGCCCCAGGCAGTGCTTACCGGCATGCGTTTCCAGACATCCTGGATGTAGCCGCTTTCACCCTTCCACGGCAGCGGCTCTTCAGCGGGTCGACTGATGCTTGGAATGTAGGAAAAGTTGGAGCACATGCGATCCAGCGTTTCTAGTTCGCTACGATACCCCAGGTCCCAAGAGTGCCGTGCACCGTGCAAGATGGCGAATCGCCGTGGGCCGCCACAAGTCAACTTGGAACGTACCATACTGATATAGGGTGCCAACCCCGTCCCCGTGGACACGAGCACTACGTGCTGATCATCTGGCACTTGATCGAGCGTGAATATTCCGCTGAACTTATGGCCTAACCAAAGCCGGTCGCCTGGCGCGAGGGCGAACAGCCGTGGTGTCAGTGCGCCCGATGGGACAAGCACAATATAGAACTCGATGTACTCGCGGTAGACGGATGATGATGCTATAGAATAGGCCCGCTTGAGCAATTTATGGGGATCCTCGATCGGTTCTTCATCAAGATCAGAATTCGCGCATCGACTTGCACTGCCCGGCAAAGCCAACACACCGAATTGTCCGGGTTCAAACTCGCCGAATTCCCAGTTGTCAGGCGCGATTCGTAGAATAATCAGGCCGGGTGAAACCTCTTGTCGCTGTAAGACAACGGCGTTCAAAGAAGCGATCGTGTTTGGATGCGCGGTAGCGGACATAGTTCCATTAGAGAGTTGCATTACACGGTCCCTTTACAGAAATGCCGTTCACATCTATGCCAAATATCTCTGCCCCGTTACTCTGGAGACAACGCACGACAAGACTGACAGCCTTTTGCTTGAGGTAGAAGCTGGGAGATTGCCCTGTAATTCGCAAGACGCCGCAGTGGCATTCGCACGTGAACGTGCGAACAGCCGCATAGCTTGATCGTCTTAGCTCTTCACGAACACGGGCAACTATTCCATCAGCGAAAGCATGAGCCGCTTTGGAACACTTTGTTTTGCTTATCAACGCCGTGGACATAAACTCCTCCATGTTTTTGTGAGATACAATCGGGCACTTTCGTGGTTGGTTGGCTTTCCGATCCACCAACTTGTTATCGCCATAAGGAAATTATGGGATCACATCACACGACTGCAGAAAAAACGAACCGAACATCAACATGCGACTGGCATTCTCTGCTGCTCTACCTGTTCGTCGACAATCTTGTCCCAAATTTCCTCGCGATGCACAGCGACCTGCGTTGGCGCCTTGAAGCCAACGCTCACCTGAGCGCCTCGAATCTTTAAGATTTCGATCGTGACTGTTTCTCCATTCAAACACACGACGACGCGTTCGCCAAGTTTTCGAGCCAGAATTAACATTGCAACTCCTCCGTGCAGGAACCGTGAACCACGAAAACAACAACTCGTGGTTAGTAAGCTCCAATCTACTCCAGAATCAGATCGGGCTCTGTGAAGCATGAGACGTTGAAACAGTCTTCTATCTAACCGACCTCATGCTAGCAAGCATGGAGTAGTTGAAGAGCGGAGCCGTTCCGACTTCATCTGGCTGCTGACTCACGTCGCGCAACTGTGACTGGCACCGAGGACACTCACGCAAGTGCGCCGCCATCTTTTTGTTCAACGCATCGGGTAGTCGTCCTGATTCGAACAGATTCAAGCTTGCCTGGACTTCCAAACATGAGATGCCGCCATAATGAGAGTCGAAGTGCCACATCGCTTGCGACGCGGTCCACGTCCCGACCATCAGGGCAAGAAGTATGATTGACGGAGCAACAGTCCGGCGCACCCTCTCTCGATGTCGAGTAGTACGAAGCCGTCCTGCAAGTTCCTGCAAAGTGCCTGGATCGCACGAGGTCCAAGCTGCTGTGTCGAACGAATTTCTGCAACTCATCGGGGCCACCTCCTTTCCAGAGGTTTGGGGCAACCGCAAGAGGCGGTTCATGTTTTGCTCTATTCCGATCCTAGACTCGGAACGCACACGTGTCGGTGTGACGATTCACATTCGCGGAATACTATTGCTCATCAAATATGCTCCAGATGTATGCTTCCACACAGAAGCTCTCATGCCACGCGATTATCGTGTTGGACAGGCGACCATGGGGATTGTTACACATCCAAGAGAAACAACCTGAAGGCAGTACCCATGGCGAAAACGGACTGTTACTTTTTTTAGGAGTGAGTGATGAGAATTTTTGCAGTACTTTTACTGGTTTCACTGTTAACTGCCAGCGTGGATGCTCAGAGCGGTAGGCGGGGCGGCCGTGGCAGATCTACGGGGCGAGCGCCTTCGCGATCCTATCAGTCGGCACCAGCACAACAGAACAATCAGGCTCAAAACGCTGGGGCCGTGTCGGCAGATGATGGAACCGTGACCAATGAATCAGGCCCTGCGGATGGTGTCGTTGTTGATGGCTCGGCACCGGTGATTGTCAATTCCACAGGAGCTTGTTGCACACGGACACATCGTACACATCACAGACACAGGTCCCGTGGCCATTCTCGACGCTGCAGGAGATGTCGAAGATAATTTCAGTAGACGACGACTCCCGGGGTAGGTGTGAGCAATGTCTGACGTAAGTTGGATTCTTGCCCGACCGCAGGCTGCGACGATGCCCCAATACAGCCTGCGGTTTGTCTTTCGTTTACTTAATGGACGCCGCCGCTACCTTGGCTACTAATATGCCTCACGACCACTCTCAGTTTTTCAGCGATCTCTTGCGCCTACTGCTAGTCGCCACGGTCACTAGCAGCATTTGGCAAGAGACTTGGGCCGGTACGCGTCGCGACGATGTTGCCGACTCGCAGTATCTTAATCTGTCTGCCTCAGATCCGGCGTTTGCCGCCGTCGGCAAACTCACATGGAATGAATCCCCTGGTAGTTTTCTTGGTTCCGGCACATTGATCGAGGATCGGTGGATACTGACTGCCGGTCATAATGTTGACGGCTCGAACGGGGCGGGAGCAGGCATTAGTAATTTGCAGTTCCAACTCGGGACGATGCTCCACGCAACCGACCAATGGATCGCACATCCAAATTGGTTTGCTGCAGGCGGCGAAAATAACCTCTTCTCGGGCTGGGACATCGGCCTGGTAAGGCTAAGTGATGCCGTGACAGATGTTGCTCCAGCGAGCCTGTTTTCAGGGTCGAATGAGCTTGGCCTGACGGGCACTCTCGTTGGCTTTGGTCAAACCGGTACCGGGTTGACCGGTGCCCAGGCCGGCTCTGCAGGAACGCGGCGCGCAGGGAAAAACGTAATCGACGTTGTTGGTAACACTCAGACACCGGGTAGCAATCCCTCTTTTGCTTTTGGACACAACCGCACACTGGCGGTCGACTTCGACCGTCCGAATGTTGCTTCGGAATCGACACTCGGTTCGTCCATCCCGTTGCCGCTCGAATATCTCACTGCTCCAGGCGACAGTGGCGGAGCACTTTTTGTGGATGTCAACGGCGAGATGCAAGTCGCCGGGGTAACTTCGTTTGGCTCAACAATCGATGGCATAATTGACAGCGACTATGGCGACCGTGGCTCATACACGCGAGTCTCGCAGTTCATCGACTGGATTGCCGACACGATAGCGGCGAACTCACTCGTCATCGAGGATGCCGATTTCGATCAGGATGGTGACGTGGACGGGGCTGACTTTCTCACGTGGCAACGGGGCTTTGGCGTGGGAAGCACACTCGCCGATGGCGATGCCAATGGAGACAACATGGTCGACGCCAAGGACTTGTCCGTATGGGAAAACCAGTTCGGAGGGGCGCCTCTGTCGGCAATTGCCACTGTTCCCGAGCCTGAGTCTGTTGTGCTTCTATTGGGAGTTGCCGCCCTAGGAATGATTCCGCGATCTAGCCGGAAGCCTCAATAAACGACAGCCAAATCGCTAGGAAACATGAGAGCCGGACATGCCCGAACTGAGCAAAGAGAGCATTTCATGTCCGGAGGTACGCAGAAGTGAGACGTGCCCCTGGTTGGCGACGATCGTCAAATGACTTTCAGGGATATGCTCGGCGAGTTTAAGACTCGCAGCAACGGGTATTGTTTGATCGCACGCGCCATGCCAAATCGATACGGGAAGATTTATCTCGCCAAGGGGAATATTCCAGCAAGAAGTCAACAACAAAGCGTCTTCGAGAATGCCGCATGGTCCTTGGCGCATCGACTGGTGCACCGCCTGCAGAAACGCGTCACGGTAGGCGGGGTTGTGGAGCAGATGCTGATCGGCACAAGCCATCTTCTTTGTCATGCGGTTAACCGCTTTTGCAGGCCACCGTCGACAACGATTTTCGAAAACGGTAAGCAGCTTACGCGCTAACTTTGGACGACGTCTCATAAGTGCCAGCAAACGGCCACCGTTGCCGTCAGGAACATGCGAAAATTCAGGCGATTTTACGCCCGACACGATTGTCACTCGCTTCAGTCCAACGCTGCGAAGTCGATGTGCACATGCGATTGCGTAAGGGCTGCCAGACGAAAAGCCAAGGATGGAAAATGCCCCATTGTCCTCGATCACTGAGTTGGCCAATCTGCGGACGTCATCGACCCAACTTAGAATCGTGCGACCAGGTTGAGGAGAAGAGAGACCGATCCCAGGGCGATCGACTGCGATAAGTCGACAATGAGATCGGCTGGCATGGTCATTGAGGATGGTTGCTTCCAAGCGACACGCTGGCAACCCATGAAAGTAAAAAACGGGGAATCCGAGCGGATCTCCATACTCGACCACGCCCAATTGTCTACCTTGACCAACCTTGACCCGGTAAGAAGCTTTGGACGGCCCTTTATCCAACCGCTTTGCGGAAGCTGTTTTTTCCAAGCCAAAGGTTGCGAAGCCAACAGCCGTCATTGCAAGGAGTTCTCGACGCGAAAGCATGGGGCTATCATCTCTTGTGGGTTAGTCGCTGGTATTTTTGCAAATAGGGTGCATCGCACTCATGGAAGGGGCAGACGCGACAATCCTTGTGTTGAATCTCGTTCCGCAAGTGCCTTTCGGTTCGCGGATGTTTGGCGATAATCAACTGGTGAAGACTCCAGGAGCAACGACAATACGTTGTCAACAAACACTGCGTTACGTGTCAGCTCAAGATGGTCGGACGGCAGGAACACTTTGCTCGTCCACTGCACTTGCGAGACAGGTGTAACACGGGACGTTTCTCCACGATGTCCCCTGCCTACTGCACTTGCACGTGTCACAATCCCATCACCGGCACTCGTGGAAATCACCTCGATGTCTCCGGTCGTGAAGTCCACGCCCATCACCGAATCTGTTTCGTCTGCGTCGCCGGCAAATAAGTGCAGTGAGACTTCTCCGGGCGGCTCAGTTGGTATATCAAGGGCCGCATGAAACTGCTCCGCCCTGACAAGGCACTTACGTTGGTGGTCCAATGCTATGCTCAGGCGGCTTTCTCGGTCGGCCACATCGGGAAGCATGGATCGCAATACTTTGTCTTGTTCTGGAGAAGCAAGGCCCCATTGCATTTGCTTCCAGAGATCCGGGTCATAGATATTCACCGGTTGAGTTGTATCGGTCGCATCAACGATCGATCGTCGATCTGACTGAGGCAACAGTTGATAAGCGGCTGGAAACGTTCCTACTATAGCGGGCGGATATTTAGGTAGAACTTTGGACATGCGACTGCCTTCAAGCAGCTCGCGAAATGTAGTCACCGATCCGGCATTAGGCGTTCCTACGAGAACCGCATGTTTGACGTGGCGACTTCCTGCCCAGGTCAATTGCGGAAGTGAACCATCCTCAGGAAGCGGTTGGCCGCCGTAACGCAAGTAGTATCGAGCCAGTAGGCCGCCCATAGAGTGCGCAACGATATCAAACTTAACGTCCTTCACAACAATCCCATAGCGACGACGCATTTCTTCAATAACGTACTTTTCCCGCGCGAGAACGAACTTGTCGAACTGTTGAGCGGTCTCGCTGATGTCCCTTCGCCAATCGTAATCAAATTGAAAACAGGTGAAGTGCTCGTCTGTATAAGCAACGGAAAGATCGCTTCGCGTCTGACTATCCTGATACCCACCCACACCAAGACTCGATAAGATCTGCGCATACGCACTGACGTGAATAGGCACACCTAAGATGTGCACATTCATCTGGTCAAGCGCGCCGTCAGAGCGAACCGCATCGCGCAACTCATGGAGTGGCGTCCCTTCCGCCATGGGCAGAGAGACCAGACGAATTCCCTCGGGCTCTTTGGGGTTGGCCGACGAGCGGTCGAAATCGCCCCATACTACGCGATCGGTTTCGTCATCGACCAATCGCGAGCCAAGTATGCCCGGGATCACAATAACCGGATTTCGTAAGTAATCTGGTGCCTGTGCCGCATCGTTGTATATTTGGCCCATGTTTGCGTGTGGTCGGGAATGTGTGCAGCCAACCGTAGCGACAACGGTGGCGACGACAATCCGAATCAATGGGACAAGCTGGCAGGTCAGAGGACTCATCATTGATGGACCTCTTTCTAGCGCCGCACAGGCTGGGCGACCCGTCGGCCAAAACTCATGATTTGCTGTCCTAGATTTTTTGCCTGTGAGTTCACATGCTCAGCGCCTACCTTCGCCCCGCGAATCATGCTATCTCCAAGTTCGCGGGTTGCGGTAAGAGTATCGCGGGTCTTGTTCTCGACGCCTTCTCCAACCCAAGAAATTCCATATTCGACTTCATAGGATGCCGCCTTGAGATCTTGGCCTGCTGCTTTGAAGCGTCGTCGCAACCACGATTCCGACGCCCGTTGTTGGTAGTGATAAGCAAGGGCATGATGGGCACGTGCGAACGCCCCCTTCAGATCGTCTACAGAATTTGTTGCGCCACTTTCTACGGAGTCGGCCAACGCTGAGAGTTCGTGAATGGAACGGTCCAGGGCCTCTTTTCCCTTTGCTGTGGCATGTTTGGATTCACGTGTGAGGAATTCCACTCCACGCCGAATCTGACGAGCGGCGGCATGGTGCTCGCCATTTTGGCTGTTCGCACATGCTTGTCGAAAAAGCTGCAACGATTCATCAGAGCCAGATTTTCCAATTGCCAATTCGCCATCCGATTCTTGGGCATTCTGATTTGACGAACCTTCCGGGTTGAGCGTTTCTTCCGCCACATCGACCCGATCATTCAAGCTCCAATCGTAGTCCAAGTAGGTAACACTGACGGAGTTAGCATTCGCAGCCTCGCTTGCCGCCTGGGATGGCAGATACGAAGCGATCGTTTTCAACTGAGCCGCCTGATCGCTGCCAAAGTCCTCATCAAACCAGCTCAGGATCGAAGAGAGATAGAATCGCCGACTCTGAACTTCGTAACGAAAGTTTTCTTCGTTTGCGAAAAACTCTCGGGTATTGAGGGTAAGTTGTTCTTCCAGTTGTTCCGAGACATACGCTTCATACAGCAGACGAGGACAACTGTGCGACGCACAGACGATCGCAAAATGAACGCGCGGCTCATCCATCTTGCGGAGAATCTTGTGCTCCATGTCTTCCAGGGAATAGGTGTTCTTGCCGACGGTTAGCAACAAGTCTTTCCAGATATTGTAGCCGAAGGCCTTCGCCGTATGATTGCGAATGCTCGTTGTGGGATACTCGCGCAGAATGCCTTTCACGGTGACCGCATTGTAGGCATTGATCCAGAACGCTAACTTTGCCTCGCGAGTAGCTGGCGTCGAAGTATTTGCACGTGACAAGGAATTGATATAAGCGTCCAGGGCTTGCACGTCCGAGGAAGAATTCTTCCAAGCCTGATAAGCAACGCGTCCCTGAACATCGACATACTTCCTGAGAAGCTTGTCCCAGGCCGTATGGTTAATCTGGTCGAAAGATATTTGCTGGTTTGCGGCAATTGCTCGTCCGACGGTTACTTTCGGACCGGCCAACGCTGCGGACGTGAAGGTCATGCCAATCAATGCTAATCCCAATGTGGTGAGTGTGTACTTGACGTCCATCTGTGATTCCTTTCGAAAGATAAGGGACTGATAGGGCACTTGCATTTGGGACGCTCGACGAGCGTTCATCCGTGAAACGAGAAATTCCCTGCAGTCGGTGGTTGTAATACTATGGTGACGCAATTTGCCACAATGCCTTATCAGAAAAATCCGCAGAAAAGGCAGTCACGATCTAGTCAGTGCTCCTGGCGATTGGGGAAACCGGCAAGACCAGCACAGAGCGTACCGAAAAAATTCGTGCGACATTCAACTGTGATCGGTTTCACAGTTCGTTTCCTCACCAACTTTCGATGCTAGCAGAGACAAGGGCACCACAACCCGTTTCTGAAATAGATTGGAGAAATCTGATGAATCGCAAAGCTTTAGTTACAATCGCGCTGACCGTTGCTTGCCTAACCATATCTTCCCAGGCTGAGGCTCAAATAGCAAAGCAACCAGATCGAATTCATTGGGCACATTCACCAGAAATGGCGATGTCGCTGGCACGCGATTCACGTTTGCCCATTTTGGCATTTATCACTTCTGAAAACTGTAAGTTCTGTCGCAAGATGGAGCGTGAAGTCTGGATCAATCCGCGAATTATCGCCCAAGCGGAAACGGGGTTTGTTCCTGTAAAGATCCATGTCTCGCAACACCGCCAACTTGTCGCTTCACTAGGTGTGCGACTATATCCTACGACAATATTGTTCACTCCCGAAGGCATGATTATTAGCCAGTCACCAGGCTATATGCCGCCGAATCGCCTAGCCGGTATATTGCGCACAGCGTATCCCACGCAAGTGGCTGTTCAACCGTTGCCATCTGTCGAATAATTGGAAGCGTGTAGATAAAGAGTTTGTGCGACCACTTTCGAGCACCACTACCGTTGCAATTCGCTGGCATTACTTAATTTCAGCGACGACTAGTGACATGTCTTCCTTGGCCGGAGCATCACGAAACCGCCGAACTTCAGCAAGGACCTCATCAAGCATCTCGAATAGGTCGCAAGACATTGCATCGCTGGCGACTTGTGCCAGTCCCGATTGGCCTAACAGTTGCCCATCCCCTCCGGTGCTCCGGGTAATGCCATCGGCAAAGAAGAACAACCGGTCACCAGCCAATAATTCGAGCGTGCTCTCTGAATTATCTTTCAAGATTTCAGGGCCGACACCGATCGACCTGTGCTGACTCGGCAGACGGTGCATGAGTCCCTTGCCGGGGCGAAGCACCATCGCACCGGGATGACCGGCAGCACTGTAGGTAACAAATCGTCGGTTCAGATCGATACGAGCTGCCATGAAGGTGACTAAGGTGTTTACTTCATGGAAATGTTCGTAAACAAATCTGTTCAGTGAATGGACCATGTCTGCAGGAGAAAAAGCTTCTTCAATAAAATGCCTTGCCTCACTGCTAATCCGAGATGCTAACAAAGCGGAGGCTAAGCCCTGACCGTTGACATGGCACATCGTTATGTAGCAGGCGCAAGGATCTTCCAGCGGAACCCGGACCTGAAAGTAGTCGCTGCCCAATGGTTCAGCAGGGAGGAACCGTACGTCGACATCAATGTGAAGATGACGCAAGGCGCGAGGTAGCAAGCTCCGATGCACTTGCGCCGCAACCTGATGTTGCTGCTGAATCTGTTGTCTCAATTCAAACAACTCCTCATTCGTTTCGAGCAACTCTTTTCGCAGAACCTCCATCATATCCGTGTCTGCCATGTCCTGTGCCTTCCGTTTTCTGTCTACGCTCGTCATCTTGACACGCTCCTTCCATAGATAATCCTCTTCAACAAACTTTCACACGGACGATCGCCAGCGGCAAACCGTCAGTTATTGACCACGGTATGCCTATCCTAGCGGAATGCAAATTGCTGATCTGTTGGCCACAACACATTGGCATCAAGGTCACAAAAATTTTCTGTTAGCAAAGTACAGCGAGTTTTCTGGGTTAATTGCCTCCCTAAAATCCCGACTTCATCCAACCCTTTGAGGGACATGGCTGGCAAAGTCCTGGATTCAATTTGTAGTGGGTGCCGAGCTAAAAACGAGGTTTTCAGCGTGCTCTCTAATCTCAATTTGATAGTTGTGATTTTCCCAACGAACTTCATTAGGCCAAAAAAAAGTGAAGTCCATCGGTCCCTCGCCCAATTCACGAGCCTCGATGTCGCAGTAGTGGACGCCGATTGTTGTGTTCATCGAATCACGATCTTTGTGGGACTGCCAACTGTCGAACGAAACTCGGAGGCGGAATGGCTCGGGAGCTTGAAGACGCAGCTTATGATCGCGAGCAATAGTGGAGATCTGGCGATTGGGTTTCCAAATTTCTAGCTTACAGCATCGACTTCGATTCCGATAACGAGCGGCAACTTCTGGAATAAGGTCGAACACCTGGCCATCTATTACAGAACGTAGCAGTTTGATGTACTCGGCATGAGCCCACATCAATGGCATAGCCGAACCCGTAGGGCGGCCGTTGAACATTCGTATTTGGGGACGATCCTCTTCATCCCAAACTTGTTCTGGCAGAAGTCCCGTGCTGTTGGCGAAGTATTCGATTGCACGGATGTATGGCGTCACGTCGCGACCAGCTGCCAATTCGTAGTGAGCTCGCTCACCAGTCAAGAGTGGCCATGCTCGCCCTTGTCCCCATCCGACAAAGGGACCTCCGTCGGCACGTTGGCCGTAACCGTCGTTGTTGTATCGTCGCCAGCAAGGCCCGCCCGGCGAGTCCACCTTCAGAACCGAGTCAACAACCCGTAATGAGTCTTCAATCAACGGATCGCCAGCTATGCGGATCCCGTAACGCACCAGTTCCAAAAAACCGGCGTCAACGATCTGTACTGCGGGAAATTCTCGTTGTTGCCCAGGAGCTCGGTTCTTGATCTCGATGGTACCTTGGTTGGGGTTTTCATCTGGATGGGGATTTCCAACATCCACGGGATGAATGCGAATGAAGTGCCTCGGGATGTCTTCAACTAGAGTTCCTTCGGTCGTGACTGTCCATTGTTCGATATGACATTCGAGAAAATCAGCGTATTGGTGGAGGTACTCGCTGAGCGCATCGTCTCCGCGCTCTTTCGCGAACATTGCAGCACACGTTAGCGCTGCAATGTTGGAAGCTAGAGTCGAGGGCGAATAACCGCTATTCTCTTCCCAACGTTCCTGGGGAGTCGCCGGGCCTTGACGAATCAGATAGCCGGCAGCTCGCTTGACCATGGGATACGGATCGAATTCATGAAGTGCGTTGGCTTTATGAAGCTTCCAAGCGAGCAGAATCGGGAAGGCAACTTCGTCGAGCTGTATACCGGTCCAATAAGGATCGCCGTCAACCCAGAAATTTTGGTGAAAACCACCGTCTGGAAGCTGTGAAGAAGCGAGATACACCAAGGCACGAAACGGCGTTGCTGTATTACCTGTAGCCAACAACCCAGTAGCGCTATTAACCATGTCACGTGTCCAAACGAGATGATAACCGCCAATGTCCTCATCGCTTTTTGCCTCCCCCCAAGGGATGCTCATCGAAGCGATCATCGCTCCCTGATATGTTTTGTCTTCGTGAGACAGGAGCAGACTTTGGCTGATGTGGTAAAGTTTGCCTTTGTCACACGACACCTCGCCTAATTTCAGCAGACTCGTGGAGGCGCGTTCCCACTGTATTTGAAACTTGTTGACTTGTTCACTGAACGGAATGGCCAACGACTGCATGAGTGTCGTTATGGCGCCATGCTGATGGTCACTCAAGGCGAGCCCCAACGTAAAAGCTTCATTGCTGCTGGTATCGACTTGCGCCACCATAGCAATATTGCCGTCTTCAGCGGCCTCGAAATTCCAGTCTAGGCGGTAGTTTTGCTGCAAGTCTTGCCATCCGTCTGAGCATCCTACGTAACCACATGAAGTAGCGATAAATGGATGTGTGCAACCCATCGCAAGGCAAAGTTTGTCCTTATGCGCCACAAGAACTTCGCGGTCTGCCAACTGGACGACATTTCCATTGTTTCCCCAGCCGCCGACACCAAGATGCGGAGCTAGCAGTACATAGAGCTTTAGCTTCCCCCGCCACAGCTTTACAGGAACAAACCGAGTGTGCATAAGAATGCATGCCGCATGTGGCGCGCAGATGATCTCCTTTTCGATGCGGTATCGGCCTTCTTCGTCTTCATTGACGATATGATAACCAAGCGAGGCCTCGCACAATCGCTTAGTCGTAGTTCTCGTATTCCGACGTTCGTCGTGAAAAAAAGATTCTCCGTCGCTCACCAGGAACTGCAAGTCACGTGTTTGTGGCTTATCGATCGTCGGATAGTAGACTTCATTAAGAATTCCGGCGGAAACGGTGAACCAAATAGGGCTCGACGCGGAGTACGCGGTGCCCACGCCATCCTTGTCACTGCGAGTCCAACGCGGTTCGATACCAGGGCGGCCAAAAGCAGCATTATTGTGAAGTAGATTGGTCATTGTTTCCCTCTCATTATTTTTCGTCGTTCCCTTGAATATCATGCCGGGCAGTTCGTTCCCGGACTGGTGGTGATGGCTGCCATTTGTTCCCAGCCTTTTTCAGTAACTAAGGAAAAAAGTCGTCCCGCCTGGCACCTCCCAAGAGGTAGACGCACCACTGGCGAATTCCTTTCAAGAAGAATTCTCCAGTATCTTGAGAAGATCCCGTATGGCTGTGACGTGAAAACGACAATTGCATGCTAAAATTTCAGCCTGAGTTTCGAAACGAGACGGGGGAAATCGGAAAAGAATTAGAGGTTACCCTGTCGAATTTCTTGGACATAGCACTAACGCGCCCGATACTTTGGAAGAAAATGAATGAGTGAAAACGATAAGGTGCCGGACGGCGATCTCTTGTTGCGCACGCTGGCGATGCCCGCAGATACAAATGCGCATGGCGTAATTTTTGGCGGCTGGATTATGTCGCAGATGGACATCGGTGGCGGAATTCTGGCTAAAGAAATCGCTGGTGGTCGGGTCGTTACTGTGGCCGTTGAGGCGATGAGTTTTCACCGGCCTGTGAAAGTCGGACAGGTGGTTTGTTGCTACGGACGATGCATTAAGGTTGGCAACACATCAATGACCATCAAGTTGTAGGTATGGGTCAAGCCGGTCCTGAAAGAGTCAAATGAAGAGCGGTATTGTGTCACTGAAGCTGTTTTTACCTATGTGGCCACAGATCAAAATGGAAAACCCAGGCCGGTTAAAAGCGAGTCTCAACTAAACAGATAATGCCTCGACATCCCAGTGAACTGGCCAAACGCCGGAATCTGCCACTTTCACCAGCTTTTGGCGCTCGCTGCGTTCCAGTCGTTACGCCATTGTTGGGGAATACTAGAGCTGTCTAGCAACATACCGCTATCCAGAGTTGGATAGATTTCATCGAATTGCTTGATTGTGAAAGGGTCGACGCGACGGAGCACCTGACTTGGATGGATTTCGCTAGCGCTTCTTAAACCCGAACCAGCCAGTAGTTCCAAAGACGCATGAATCGTCGCGCGATGATATTATGCAACGCGGGCTGCCTTGTCTTTCACGTCGATGCCCTTGGAGAGGGATGGGTTCTGGGTTGCGATCCCAACCCGACAAGTGTTAGTATTGCAACGCCGGGCCTGAATACAACCGAGCGCCATCATCATTGGGCGTGCCATGTTGCATAGGTCTGCGCCGAGCGCAATCGTACGTAACACATGAAACGCTGTAACGATCTTCTCCGCTGCGATGAGGCGAATATTATCGAGCACGCCAGCACCTCACAGGGCATTGTGTGCGAAACGCAATCCGTCGCGCATTGGCATACCGACCGAGTTGGTCAGTTCCAGCGGTGCAGCACCGGTCCCCCCCTCGGCCCCGTCGACCGTGATAAAGTCGGGGAGGATTTGCGTTTCAACCATCGCTTTGCAAATGGTAAGGAACTCTGTACGAAAACCGACACACAACTTGAAGCCGACCGGTTTGCCACCCGAAAGTTCGCGCAGACGCGCAACATATCCCAACAATCCAAGTGGCGTCGAGAAGGCTGAATGGGCCGGTGGAGAAATTACATCGCGGCCAAGCGGCACGCCGCGAATCTCAGCGATTTCTGCCGTCACCTTTTCTTTGGGAAGAATGCCTCCGTGAGCCGGTTTGGCGCCCTGAGAAGGCTTGATCTCGATCATCTTAATGTGATCGTGTGCGATCGCTCTTCAAACCGATCGGGATCGAAATGGCCGTCATCATCACGGCAGCCAAAGTATCCAGTGCAGATTTGCCAGGTGAGATCACCGCCAGGTTCAAGATGATAGCGACTGAGACCGCCCTCGCCCGTGTTATGCGCAAAACCGCCGATCCGCGCACCCTCGTTTAGCGCCAGAATAGCAGTACGACTGAGCGAGCCAAAACTCATTGCCGAAATATTGAGATGGGATGCTGCGTAGGGTCGGGTGCATGTCGCGCCGCCAACGGAAACGCGGGGTTCGCTGTCCGCGACCGGTAGTGGAGCCAATGAGTGCTGCATCCATTCATAGCCAATGTGGTTCACGTCGCGCTGCGTGCCGAACGCCCGGGTGTCCAAATCGCCCTTCGACCGCTGATAGATGATGGAACGAAATTCACGGCTGAATGGAGTGCCATCGATATCCGATTCCACAAAGTATTGCTGCATCTCGGGCCTCACTTCCTCCATGAGATTCCGACCGTGTCCTATTCCCGGATAAATTCGCAACAAAGCATGCTTGCGTTGAATCACGTCGTGTAGTCCCAGCAAAATCACCGGCCCCACCAGCACGAGAAGCCACAGTGCAGAGGGCCACCAAACGGCCGTCAAGCCAACCGCCAGCAGTACAACAGTCGCGGACGTGAAAAAGATCTTGCGTACCATCCATCACCTCATCGTCATGGATTGCGATAATCCGTATTCTGCGATTAACACTTTATTTGTCGAAACAATATTTGGAAAGTGCATGTCATTGCTAGGTTCTCTGTTACCCCAAACAGACAACCGTGAAAAGAGAGCGAATACGATCGAAAATAGTGAGTCGCGAAGTCTGAAAGAAAAAAATTCACACAGCCAGCCTAAAACCATTAAAAGAATTTGGCGAGGAAGGCTTGGCCCAGATTCACCCGGCCGTTGGTTCGAGCAGATCAAAGTAACAACCAACCCTTGTCGAGTGAATACAAAACGTTGGCGATTTTTTGAATGTCACGTGTGATCGGCCACGAGATGCGAGCAACATCAACGCTAAGGAAATTAGCTTCCTGCAGAACCTGAATGTGTTCTGTCTCACACAACTGTTCTGATTGGCTTCTTTCGTCCGATTTGCAGAGGAAGATTCGCATGATGATGTCCTGCAAAGTGAAAAGAAAGATTCATGGCATCTTTTATGTAAGGCATCGAGCACTCTACTCGTCGCCCTTATGAAAAGACACTTGCGATTGCGGCCGCCCCGCGTCGCATCGGTTAGTCTGAAAAGGCACTCGCAGCGTAGCGAGGCGTCATTGTATCCAAGGGCGAACTTGAAAGAAAAGGAGATGTGAGAATGTTCACAACTGTTCTGAAAACTGCGTTGGTCACAGGAGGGCTCGTTGGGGCACTCACCGCGCCTGCCGCCGCGCAAAGCAAAACGAATGGCGGGCCCGCAACCCTGGGAGTGGAATTGAAGACCAAAGGTTCTGTTGACGAGACGGTTAACCGACTGAAACAAATGGTGGCTAAGAACGGCATGATGGTCATGGGCGAAATCCATCAGGGTAAAGTGCTAGAGATGACCGGTATCAAGGTAAAGTCTGAAACCCTTTTCGTCGGCAATCCGAATGTTGGCAAGCAGCTATTCTCCGAAGAACGTGGAGTTGGCTTGGTCGTCCCGATTCGCATCAACATTTACGCAGACCAGCAAGGCCAGACCCATGTGCGTTACATCCCTCCATCGCAACAGCTTAACGGATTTGGAAATGCCAAAGTAGACAAGATCGCAATGATGCTAGACGGCAAGCTCGCGAACATGGCAGCGATGTTGCCTAAATGAACAGCATTTCACCTTCCACCGTGGTGCGGTGGTTCCTCGTGGGCCACCGCATCGAAAGGTATTCCCGATGCGTAAGATCTGCAAGGAAGAATTGGTTTTGTCAGGACTTGCGATGCTGCTTGCCGGCGTTTCTCCGAACGTCTTTCCGGTCGCGCAGGCCGGTTTCGGGTCGATGACCGTGCTGGGCCTTTGGGTGCTGCTTCCCTCTGTGATTTCGCTGATAGTCGTGATCAGCGTAGCGGCTTGGCGACGGCATCGACGCCTAAGTAATCGAATCTTGGCTGGCGCCTCGGCAGGTTTCGTAGCAACCTTTGGTTTGGAAGCCGTGAGGGCTACGAGCTTTCACGTTTTTGAAGGGATGCCCGGCGATTTGCCTCGGCTTCTCGGTGTACTGTTGACAGACCGTTTTATGCAAGGACCGTCGCTCCTTTCGGATTTCGTCGGTTGGACCTACCACTTCTGGAACGGCGCAGCGTTCGGAATCATCTTCGCCGTCCTATTTGGTCGAAAGTCGACACTCTGGGCCGTGGGCTACGGCGTACTGATTGGCATCGGTTTTCTGATCAGTCCGGCCGTCGACTCACTTGGCATCGGATTTATGGGTACCGAGATGCCTCGGATGCCAATAACAGTGACGCTGGCGCACTTGGCCTACGGAGTAATTCTGGGCGCACTGTGCCGTAGGTGGGTTCGGGATAACGGATGGCTTTTCAATGCACCTTTAGACTCGAAACAGCCTTGCACGGTCGTAACAAGCACGGAATTGGAGCCGATATCAACCTCACAATAACTTTAAATTACAGGAACTTGAAGTCGTGGAGCGAAGCTCGTCTTGAGTGTTTGTATGACACCTCAATCAGAATAAAAACAATGTGAGACCCGAGGAGAACGTAGAAATGTCTTACAATAGCAAGCGAGGACGGAACATTGTAAACCTCAGCGAGCGTGGCATCCAACGCAACGAAAAAATAGATTTGATCACTGACGCCGAATATTATTTATGGCTTGGTAGAGATGCGATCAAACTGCTTCGACGTGGTTCAAGTTTCAGTTCAGTCTGTCAGGCGTTCATACTATCCGCTGAGGAAGTGGTGTTTGCACTACATTTCGCGCGAAGTTCTTCAGCTCTACAGCTTAAGGCTTTGATCGAAGAGTGGAACTGGCTACGAATCAAGGTTGCTTTAATCCCAGCGACGTTTGTCCAAGGCGGTTAGCTTCTTGCGATTCGTGTACAATTCGCAATGAAAAAATACGTCTGAATTGACTCGTAAGTGCATTTGCAATGGAACGACTATGTGCCGCTTTGTTATGTATCTCGGCGAAGAAATCACGCTAAGCTCCCTGATCACCGAGCCGGAGCATTCCATTATCCACCAAAGCTATGAGAGCAAACTTCGATCCGAACCGCTTAATGGTGACGGGTTTGGAGTGGCATGGTTTGCTGACAGCTCCGACAGTCCCGCGGTCTTCCGAGACGTTTCACCAGCCTGGAGTAACGAGAACCTGCGTGAGCTTGCGCGAGTTGTGCGGAGCCGATGCGTGCTGGCTCACGTCAGGGCCGCGACTCCCGGTCTTGCGGTGACGCAGCTCAATTGTCATCCGTTTGTTCACGGCAACTATGCGTTCATGCACAACGGCAGTGTGTCGTGCTTTCCGAATATCCGTCGCCATCTACTGCAATCCCTCTCCGATAGCTCCTTCGATGCGGTTCGAGGAACAACCGATTCGGAGGTCCTGTTCGGTCTTTTGCTGGACATTCTTCCGCAATTGAATCAAGACGATCCCCTGGAAGCTCTCTATCAAGCTGTTAACAGATGCATCCGTAGTGTCGAGTCTCTCTGCGATGCGGGCGACGAATCTGATTCCGTGTTCAACCTGGCGATCACGGACGGACAGCACAGTGTGGTGACTCGATATGCAACTCCTCCGACCAAGCCAGAGAGCCTATACTACACGAGCGGCACTGCCTTCGAGTGTGTCAATGGCCGTTGCCGCGTGGCTGGCACCGAAGGTGGAGAACAAAAGGCAACGATTATTGCCTCGGAACCACTTAGCGAAGTCGACCAGTGGTACGAAGTACCAGCAAACCATGCCGTTCTGATTTCTGCCGGCAAGCCTGTTGAATTACGCCCGATCACTACATGACGGGATCTTCCGCCATTGCCTCGTAAGGTGGTGCGCGATGTGCCAGAAATTCTTCACCAAGGCCCGACAATTGCTCTCGCGCAAAACGTCGGCCAAGGGCGATCATTTCCTCGACATGCTCTACGCTGTCGAGCCCCCATGAGGCATCTGGTAAGTCAAAATTAATCGTCCGGTAGCGGTCGGCAAGCAAGAAGAATAACGGTTCTTGAATTCCCTGCATCTGCGATATGCTCATCACATCAGCCACATGGTTCGACCAGTATAACGAGCCTGCGTCCTCTCCCGGAGGTGTCAAAGAGTACGTGTACCGACCTGTGCCAAGATTCAGGAGATGAATGTCTGATATGTCGAACGGTGGAGCGCAATGATCACCTACGCATAGCTGTCGAATTCTTAGAGCCTCGGCGAGTGCCAGAATACTTGGGCTTACCGCCCAAAGTCCTCCGTCATTGTACGCGTGACCATCAGGCAACACTCGATGCGGGAAGTATGTAGGTGCTGCGGTCGCTGCCATCAGCACGTCAATCAATCGCTCACCGGCGTCGGACACCCCCCGTGGCAAATGTGGTGTTCTAAAGACTCGTGTCTGCCCAAGCGTCAGATCGACAACGGGCACGACAAGTCGATGCGAGTGAATGTCGCCGAGAGTCCGCTCAGCGAAAACGTTGGAAAACGCCTGCTCCAAAGCATGGGGGCAGTATTTGGCACGTAATAAATCCTCAAATTTACTGCCCGTACGACGGCGAAAAGTCCATTGTACTAGAGGAAATATCGGTCTGGTCCAGCCCTTCGCACGATAGGGTTCTCGCGGCTGAAAGATCCTTTCAATATGCTCGCGATAGAATCTGATGAGGTCTTCACCACTCAGCCCCAGAGACAATCCAGCCGCGGCAATAGCTCCTGTCGAAGTTCCGGCGAGCATATCAAAGCATTCAGTGATTGAATGACCCAAAGCGCCTTCCAACTCTGCAATTACACCGAGTGCGAAGCTACCGCGAACACCCCCGCCGTCCAGGGTAAGAATTTGAAAACGCGTCACGACATTTCTTTCTTGCAGTATTTCTCGACCGTCAAAAAGCATCGCTGTTATTTGTTGAAAGTGGACTGTTTTTCTCGATGAAGAGTTGACGGTCGACGGTCATTCAACCTTACGGATATATCGAAATAACTATTGTTTTTCAGCTAAGGAAAATTGCTTTCACTGCATTGATGAAAAGGATTATTAAAAAATTGGGCATAATCCGAAACTTCCTGCCAAGGCTGCATAAGGATTCCTGCTGTCCAGCTACCACTGGGAAAACGATCAACCTGCCGGAGTCGATTACCAGGTAGAATTCCACCCACTTATGGCAGAGCGGTGGATTGACGTGCCCCAGAAAAAGCGGTCCTGAGAACGGATACCAAGGACGTATTGGGCGTAGTCGGAAACAGCTACCAACCGATCTAAAACTGCCAATGTTTCTGCTTCCTGGAAGCAGTGCTCCCACCTTCCGAATGGCAGTGTCGGTAAATATGCAAAAGCTGGACAAGACCACCTACGACCAAAACGCTGGTACCATACCTGGAGGAAAAGTCAGCCGTAGTGTACTTAGCATTCTACTTTCGCATGAGTTCTTTCGGGAACTGAAGCCGGACGGAGATTGTCCTGGGCTTCTCTTCGTTTCGATCCTTATTGCCAGACTCCTCGCCTTGTGCGATATCGCTATCTGACTTTTCATTTTCGCCAGAGTCATTCTCATCATTTTCAACCACAGAGTGTCCAAAATAGGCTTCAGCGGTTTCGGTCTGCTTGTACTTTTTAGCAAGCCCCTTCTTCAGGTAATCAACAACACGTTCGATTTCTTCTTCGGTGTCTTGAATCTTCCTACTCGCAACATCTAAGGGACACTCAGATGGCCAAGAAATCCCGACGCAACAAGAAATCGCAGAGCAAGAAGTCCGACCCATCGATCCCACCAGGACAAACAACCCCTGTCCCTGGCCGGGCCGATCGTGATCGTCGTGTACGACAGCATTTAAGAATCGCCAGGGTCCTGAAGACACTCAACTTAATCCAGTCTCGTGGACGTTGGAACGTAAAGGCCATCTCTCAAGAACTCGAATGTTCGGAACGTACTGTCTACCGTGATTTGGAAGTGTTGGAGTTTATTGGGGTACCCTGGTACTTCGATGAAACTGAGAAGTGTTATCGGGTACGACCTGATTTTTGGTTTCCGACACTGGGGCTCACTGAAGAAGAAACCATCGGCCAAGCGGTGGCGACCGTACTCACCCAGGCGGCGGGGCTCAGTGCAGCGGGTGGGGCCAACTCGACCACCCGCAAGTTGGCTGCAAACTCTCAGGAAGAAAAACAAGAGGTGCTGGCCGATGCGATGCAATTGATCGAGGTCTTTGACCTCAAGTTGGCCAATCACAGCAGCCACCACGAAACGATCAAAACGGCCCAGTTTGCGTTACTTCAGGGCCGCAAACTCACCGGCACGTACGAGAGTCCCTACGAAGAACAGCCACAACGATTGGTGTTCCATCCCTATCGGCTCTGTCTCATCAAGAATGCCTGGTATCTCGTGGGACATCTCGAAGGGGAAACTGCTCCCAAAACATTCCGGATTGCCCGTTTTACAACTCTCCGGATGTTGGATGAACCGGCGAATGTGCCGGACAGTTTTGATCTGCGGGAGTATTTTGGAAATGCCTGGGCCGTCTATCGGGGAGAACAATCCTATAAAATCAAACTACGCTTCACTCCTGATGCAGCCAAACTAGTCATCGAGACTGTCTGGCATCACACCCAACAGGTCACCAAACATCGTGACGGAAGT